>JAKFVQ010000003.1 GCA_021732085.1 Candidatus Obscuribacterales bacterium
CAAAACGCCACCAGAAAACTCCTTAACTTTAGGAAAAAACAGTGAGCCGCATGTTACGTTGTAATGGTGTCTTTTATGGATGAGGCAACGGTCTTGTCATGGTGTCATTTTTCAGTGAGGCAACACGTACCTAAGGCTCACTATCGAGTGAGCACTACTTTTGGAATGAAGTATTAATGACCCTTGTTTTGGTATTCTTGGCAGCATGAACCATCTCGTTCACATGAGGTAGAAGGCAAAGGCATCTGTTCCACCGAAATCTGAATTTCGAATGTTCAAGGCTTCGAGCCCAGACGCCAGCGCGTCCAAGCACATAACACGGACCAACACGTGACGCAATTGCTGCGATGTTATCGTCGATACGCAATTGGCTACGACGCTAGTTCGCTGTGACGCTATTCGCTGCGAGAAACGTTAGTCTCTTGCGAGCTGCCACTGGTCAACAGTTCTTTGCCAGATTCCAGTTCAGCTGCGGTCTTAGAGATATTGTGATTATCCAACCATCCAACGATTGTTTCCATCGTGTCCGGTCTGATGTGCGATGTTTCGATCAAGATGTGACCGCGGTTTTCAAACCAGCGTACTTGCTGATCTTGCGACTTCAAGCGAGACATCAAAAGCACGACGGCATCGGCGCGAACGCAGCGATCATCTTTTGCTTGCAGTACCAAAACTGGATTGTTCGGACGAATGTTCGGAACGTATGCCAAAGTTTGATTAATGCTGTTGCGGCTAGCGATTAGCTCGGTAGCGCTCATCTTGCGGCGCAGCATTGGATCATGCGTTAGCTCATTTACGATCTCCGGATCTTCGCTGGCATACTTTTTGACGTATGGCATCAAATCAAGCTGCTTGCGGAAATTTGCCACAATCGCCGGCACGTTCTTGACGGTGTTCGAATCAACAAAGTGGTGCGCACGAATGGCTGGTGAAGATAGAACCAAGCCATCGGCAAGGTTTGGACGAGCACTGGCAATTCTAATCGCCATGTCCGCTCCCATGCTTTCACCTACAATGTATAGCGGCATGCCTGGGTGATCTTCTTTCAGTCTATCTGCCAGCTTGACGAGATCCTCTGACGTCTTGCCGTAGTGGATCTTTTGCTTGCAATCTTTTGCAGAGCAGAACTCATGCGGATAGTCTTTAGTAAGTCGGCCATAACCGCGCATATCGGTTGCGTATACTAGAAATCCTTTTTCAGCCAGAGTCTTGCCAAGCTCGTCATATGATTGCCCGTGCATTACAAGACCGTGTAAGGCTAGAATAACGCCCTTCGCCGGCCCCGTAGGTGCCCAGTGATAGATAGGCATATTCATTAGATATTCGAGATCCGTGTGGTACTGACACTCTATCTCTGTAGCGGTCGCTGGAAGCGTCGACGCTAACAAAGACAATGCCAGAGCGCACCGCGACAAAGCACGGCGGAACTCCAAAGTAACCATAAGCTTGACCCCCTTTCGAAGCTTAGGCCGGCATTCTCAGCGGGCAATCTTAGGAAGCCCGTAACAGTCTCTTACCAACCTTGGCGAGGGTTCTAAACGTGTTTAGCGAGGATTCGACGAAATACTGAACAGCAATTTAGCGACAGACCTTTGTAAAGATTCACCAGCTGCCGTTTTTGCTCTTCAGGACGTGTAAACTTAGAATGTTCAATTTTGGGATTGGTTCCCGGCCAAACGGATTAATCTCAAAAGAAAGAGCGGCGAGCATCGGTGAGTGACCGTAGCGAAACGTTCGAATAATCACGTAGAGGAGCCGAAGCCTATCCTGGTGACGGAAGAACAATCGAATGCCTAAACGGACTGATATTAAAAAGATTCTGGTATTAGGGGCCGGACCGATAACGATCGGGCAGGCGTGTGAGTTTGATTATTCAGGCACACAATCTTGTAAGGCATTAAAGGATGAGGGCTACGAAGTCATTCTCATCAACTCCAATCCGGCGACAATCATGACCGACCCCAACCTTGCTGATCGGACATATCTTGAACCGGTGACCGCTGAGTTTGCCAGAGAAGTGATTATTCGCGAACGACCGGATGCCTTGCTTCCAACCATGGGTGGGCAGACCGCACTTAATGTAGCCGTTCAACTGCACGAACAAGGCATTCTAGCTGAATACAATGTAGAGCTTATCGGCGCTAAGGTCGATGCGATTAAATTGGCTGAGGATCGAGAACTCTTCAAAGACAAGATGATCGAAATTGGACTTTATGTACCTAAGTCCGGAATCGCCCGGCACCTTAGCGAGGTCCGCGACATTGCAGCCGAAATTGGTTTCCCAATTATCATAAGACCAGCGTTTACCCTCGGTGGCACCGGCGGTGGTATTGCCTACAATCAAGAAGAGCTAGAGCCAATTGCCCTTGAAGGATTGAATGCCAGCCCAGTGCACGAAATCTTGCTCGAACAAAGCGTGCTTGGATGGAAAGAAATCGAGCTGGAAGTAATGCGCGACTGCATGGATAACGTCGTCATTATTTGTTCGATCGAGAACTTCGATCCAATGGGAATCCACACCGGCGACTCCATAACAGTGGCTCCTGTTCAGACCTTGACCGATCGCGAGTATCAGGAATTGCGCGATGCGGCGATCAAAGTAATTCGTGCCGTAGGAGTTGATACCGGCGGTTCTAACATTCAATTCGGTATCAGCCCGGAAAACGGCCAGGTTTGCGTGATCGAAATGAACCCGCGCGTCTCGCGTTCCTCCGCACTGGCCAGCAAAGCCACTGGCTATCCGATTGCCAAGATTGCTGCCAAGCTCGCCGTCGGTATGACGCTTGATGAGATTCCAAACGACATTACTGAAATCACCCCAGCTTCATTTGAACCGGTTATCGATTACGTTGTCACCAAGGTTCCTCGCTTCAACTTCGAAAAGTTCAGAGGTTCAGATAATACCCTTACGACGCAAATGAAGTCGGTTGGTGAGGTAATGGCAATCGGAAGGTCCTTCCAGGAATCTTTCCAGAAAGCATTGCGCGGGCTTGAACTGGGCTTGCCGGGATTCACGTCCGTGCAGACCCGACAAAAGGCTGATCGCGCAGAATGGCGCCGCCGTCTCGCCGTGCCAAGCAATCACAGAGCGACCGATATCTTCGGCGCGCTTGATGCAGGAGTCTTGATCGAAGAAATTCACGAGCTCTCTCACATCGATATGTGGTTCCTGGATAACTTGTTGGAGATCTGGCAAGAAAGCCGCGCGCTCTCCTCAGCCGTGCACTCGGTGCAGGAGCTGGACGAAAGATATCTGCGCAAGCTCAAACGCACCGGATTCAGTGACAAGCAAATCGCTCGTCTGATATCAGAGCGCACAGGAAACTCCGCTAGTGAAGACGATATATATGCTGCCCGTCAGCAGCACAAAGTTTTCCCCGTCTATAAGACAGTTGATACCTGCTCTGCTGAGTTCCAAGCTCACACTCCTTATATGTATTCCACTTATGAGGATGAGTCGGAGGTTCCACCCAGCGACAAGAAGAAGGTAATGATTCTGGGCGGCGGACCTAATCGCATCGGTCAGGGAATTGAATTCGACTATTGTTGCGTGCAGACCACGATGGCAATCCGCGAACTGGGCTTCGACGCAATCATGGTCAATTCGAATCCTGAAACTGTTTCTACCGATTACGATGTGTCGGACCGCTTGTATTTCGAACCACTCACATTGGAAGACGTCTGCAATATTTGCGCGGTTGAAAAACCCGAAGGTGTTATCGTTCAGCTTGGTGGACAAACGCCGTTGAAGCTTGCAGCGGGATTGGAAAAACGCGGAATCAAAATCCTGGGCACTTCGCCCGACTCAATCGATCTTGCAGAAGACAGATCTCGATTCGGCGCTGTACTTGAAAAATTGAATTTGCGCCAACCTCAAGGCGGAACGGCGACCACGGCCCCGGAAGCGATGAAGATTGCCGAATCGATCGGCTTCCCAGTGTTGGTGCGCCCCAGTTATGTACTTGGGGGAAGCGCCATGCGAATCATCTTCACCACCGAAGAGTTGGAGCAATGGTTGACCACAGGATTCTCCGTGCAGCCTGATCATCCTGTCTTGATCGATCAATTCCTGGAGAACGCGGTTGAAGTTGATGTGGATGCTGTGTGCGATGGACAGCAAACAGTTATCGCAGGAATCATGGAGCACATCGAGCAGGCTGGTATCCACTCGGGTGATAGCACTTGCGTGCTGCCGTCGCAATCGATACCTCTGCAAATCATTGAAGAGATCCGTGTTGCCACACGCAAGCTTGCTGAGGAATTGAAAGTAATCGGGTTGATGAATATTCAATTCGCCTTGAAAGATAATCTAGTCTATGTGCTTGAAGTCAATCCGCGCGCAAGTCGTACGGTGCCATTTGTGTCTAAGGCAACTGGTGTTGCATGGGCACAGGTCGCCGCAAAAGTGATGCTCGGTAAAACGCTCGCCGAATTGAAGGTCGGTGATCGTTTATTGCCTCCTCATATATCTGTGAAATCGGTAGTGATACCATTCAAGAAATTTCCTGGCTCGGAAATCTCGCTCGGACCTGAGATGCGCTCAACCGGCGAAGTTATGGGAATTGCATCGCAATTCGGACTGGCATTTGCCAAAGCCCAAATCGCTGCCGGACACGATCTTCCGGTAAAGGGACGTGTGTTCTTGAGCGTCTCAGATGCATACAAGTCAGACGTTGTACCGGTTGCTCAGAGCCTTTATCAGCTCGGATTTGAAATTGTGGCTACTCGAGGAACTGCTGCCACCGTTCACGCTGGTGGCATACCTGCCTCGGTCGTAAACAAGGTTTCGGAAGGACGTCCGAATCTTGTGGACAGGATCAAGAACCGCGAGATTAATCTGGTAATCAACATTCCGTCCGGACGCTCTGCCCACCGCGACGACCAATTAATTCGCCGCGCAGCAATCAACTACAACGTACCGGTCGTCACCACACTCTCGGGAGCAAAAGCGACAGCAGCTGCCATCGCAGCATTGCAACAAGGAAACCTCGGAGTCAACAGCTTGCAGGAATACCATCAGAAGATCGCGCAACTAGAGAGCCAGGTCCGCCCTGTCCTTCGGTAAAATGCCAAAGGTATCAGCCAAAGAATCATTGCTCGTCGGTGCAGAGCCTGAAAAGGTGTATCGTGTTCTGCTCGATCCGACGCATCACAAGCGCATTCTGCCAGATGCATTTGTGCGATACGAATCTGAGAGTGAGGGAATCGTTTCCTTTGCTCTTAAGGTCGGTGGTATCACGCGCGAGTTTCGTGTGGAAGTTCTGGAAATAGAAAAGGATCGCTTACTGCGCGAGAAAGATCTTGCCACGGGGATCGAAACCGACTTTCGTCTTGAGCCGCACCAACAAGGTACGCTCGTGACTATTTCCACCTCCTACGAAGCGCCGTCCAACATCGCTGGAACTATCGAAGCATTTACTGCTCCGAAGTTTCTATCAAAGCTCTATAACGAAGAGCTGATAAAACTTGGGCGTTATATTCTAACGATCCCAGACTGAGATCAAAGATGCCCTCAGCAGGGCATCAATTTAGAGAAAATCCTATGCAAGCCGGATTTCTGTGCTGGTCGTCCTTATTCCCCTCTGAAGTATATAGGCCAGCGTTCTTATGATTTTGGGGGGCCGGTGAGAGTGGCCTTAGCTCCAGGTGCTATACGCTTTACTGCACTAACCTGAGAAGAAGTTCGGCGCTTAAACCGTTAAGAAGAGAAGATACTATTCGCCGGGTCTCAATACCCAAGGGATCTGATGCTTAATACGATCGCGCTCACCTTGATCCGTTAGTTTATCAAAAAGCAGATTGGTGAACTTAGAATAGGTGGCTGTCTGATCCGGATCTGCTATTTCTCCGTAGCCTGCGTCGCGCATTGCGTTCCACTGATGTTCACTGGTCTTGGCGAATTCTACAAACTTGTCAGCTAGTTCCTTCTGATTCAAATTTGCGCCCTGATCATTGATCCATTTCTCTAAGTCATTGAGAACATCGAGACGATTTTCTGGTATATCATTCTCTATTTCTTCTTGCTTCGTTTTTTCAGACTCATTGGTCTTTTCGCCCAGCTTGCCTGCTGCTTCACCTATTCCGGCGCCGGCTGCAGCGGCTGCTTCTCCGGCTTTCGCCGCGCCTGCACCACCTTTGCCTGCTCCTTCTATCGCCCCATGTGCAGCTTCATGTGCTGCTGTGGTCGAATCGGTTTTGGCACCGGTGGATGGATCTAATTCCGCATGTGCTTTTTCATGCATGGCGATGTCGATTGTTGGTAATCCGCCGGGAGGCTTGGTATCAGTTCCCGACTTTGCACCACTTACAGTGCTCTCCGAACGCACGTCGTTTAAGGCATGCTCCATCGCGGATTTTCCTACTGCTTCGGCGCCTTCTGCGGCGAACTCTTTCGGTGCAGCGTTTGATTCCAAGTTTCCGTCAGCCATGACACGTCCTCCCGATCCATAATCGGATCCCTCGATCTGTAAACCAGATCTCTCCTGTACCGCATTAAATACCAAAAGACGCGATGCGAGAACGGGTAATTCGCCCTTCGCTACTGTGGTAATATGCAGCCGCCGTGAAACTCAGGGTTCCGGGCGTTTCAAGTCATACTAGGAGAATAGACGTGCAAGCTGCGTGCTTAGTAGCCGCCGGCTTTGGCAGTTGCGCCTTGAACGATGGCAACACCAGCTGATGTTCCAAGTCGTGTAGCACCGGCATCAATCAATGATTTCGCTTTTGCATAGTCGCGAATTCCGGCGCTTGCTTTAATTGCTACTTTGTCGCTGCCGAGTGTTTCTTTCATCAGACGTACATCCTCAACGGTCGCGCCGATTCCATCTTTGACAAAACCGGTGGAGGTCTTCACGAACGCTGCGCCTGCATCTGCTGTTGCGCGGGTCGCTGCCACTTTCTCCTGATTGGTCAGCAAATCGCATTCGATGATCACTTTGACGATTTGATCGCGAGCTACTTTTACAATTGCTCTGATTTCGTCGCGCACATACTCAATCTGCTTGTCTTTGAGAGCGCCAATATTGATGACCATGTCGATTTCTTCCGCGCCTTCGGAGATCGCTCGCTGCGCCTCGGCAATTTTGAGGTCGGTTAGATTCTGTCCCAGAGGAAAGCCGATAACGCTCGCGACTGCGACCTTGGTCGAGGACAGCGCTTTAACAGCGTGGCGCACATAATAAGGATTGACGCAGACTGCAAAAAATCCATTTTCTGCGGCTTCCTGGCAAAGCTGTTCGATGTCTTTGACTGTGGCTGCCGGGTTGAGATTGGTGTGATCAATATATTTGGCGATCTCAGAGCTCATGACTTACCCCTTGCGTTAGTTTAGAAGCCTCTCACCAAGGCTGAAGCTTGCAGAACGCACCATTATATATGACCTTTAAAAATAGAACGAGAGCAGTTTATTCAGGGTAAACTCCTCTCGTTCTTTCCGCTTCAATAAAAGGTTTGCAGGTCTGCGATGGGTTCATTCCATCTACGACTCGGCTACCTGCGGTAGTCGCGCCTGCTCATCGTATTGCCATTTTTGCCATTTAACTAACGTAGTGGTGCCAACCAACCTAGGAGTCACTCAGGCGGTACCGGATTCGTGGAGCGGGGCGTATTGATTACGTCTCTTCCAGGAGCGGGACCTGATGATGTCATAGTATGTCCCCGACTTGCCAAACGCATGACACGGATGTGGAATTTTCGTGAAATCAGAAATTGCTATGACAACTTCCTGGGTTGCCGCTCCGATATAATAGCGGGCGGAGCACCCAGTTAGTTTTGGGCAAGGCGAAACATTGACGGTGCTTTGGGCGCCCGTAAATACAAAATCCAGAGGATAAATGCATGTTGAAGGAATTGGCGGAAGTTCTCGGAAGCAAATGGGGGCTAATTGGTCTGGGCGCTCTGCTCCTTGTGAGCGGCGGCGGCAAGAAAGCCGTGCGCAAAGCTGCCAAAGGTGTTATCAAAGCCGGGCTTGCAGTGTCCGATAGTACAAGGGAATACGTGGCAGAGCTCAAGGAGCAGACCAGCGACCTCATCGCCGAAGCGAAGGCGGAAAAGAACGAGTCCCAGACCCATGCTGGCATCAATCCTGAGCCCAAGAAATCCAAGAAGAAAGACAAAGAACCCAAAACAGTCGACTAGTCCGTGGCTGGCTTGGATTACGAGATTGTGCACAGCCTCCCGGGGCGCATCCGCTTGCGGATGCCGCGCTTGAGGACTGACGATGTTTTTGCCGAGCGTTTTCAATCCTATTTATATGGATTGTCCGGCATTAGTTCCATTCGCCTCAGTAGGGACTGCGCATCTTTAACCCTGAACTTTGATGAGGCTTTCTTTTCTCCAGAAGATACGTTCGCGCAGCTCGATGAAAAGGACATCCTCCTTTGTGACTCGCCCTTAGGTAAGGAGAGTCGGCAGCTCGAGCGCAATGAGATTTACCGCCTTGCTAACGTCTTGGAGGCGCCTCCGAAACTGCAACTCTTTTTGGGCGCTCTCTCGTTTGTTGCAAGCGCATTTTCATTGCCCGCCGCAATCACTCGCGGCTTGCTTGTTTTATCGAGCATTCCAATATTTGGTCGTGGAATTCGGACCGCTATTGAAGAGCGTCGCCCACCTGTGGAATTTCTTGATGGGCCGGCGGTGGTGCTACTGGCTTTTGAAGGCGCATTCCTTCCCGCTGCGTTCATGTCGACATTGATTGCATTTGGTGAATACATTCGCGATGTGGCGGCTTCGCGAAGTGAGGCGATGATAGACGAGCTTTTAAGTTTGTCACGCAGTTCTGCTTGGTTGATTAAGAATGAGCAGCGTGTCAAAGTCACTGTCGCTAAAGTTCGCGTCGGTGATGAAGTCGTCGTTTATACCGGGGAGAAAGTGCCTGTAACCGGGACTGTCATCAAAGGCAGCGCGACGATAATCAGATCAGATACCGCCGCGGATTCTCTGCCAATTGAAGTGCAAGCCGGTGATACCATCCAGGCGGAGAGTATTTTGCTGGAAGGGAAAGTTTATCTGCGTTGCACGGCACAAAGAATGCAGCTTGTAATGGATCGCATTATGGAGCGCGAGAGGCGCCGTTTACTTTATCGCACCCATTATCAGCGAAGCGCGCTGAAACAAGGATATCGTATAGTTGCACCGATCATGTTTTTTGCCGCGATCGCATTTTTGTTATCGCGAAATATAAATCAGGCATTGAGCATTGTTTGCTTTGACGTCGTTACTGGGATAAGAATTGCGTTGCCGACCGCCATCCTTTCTTATATGTATGGCGCCGGACAAACAGGTGTCTTGATCAAAACCGGCGTGGCTCTGGAAACCCTTTCTGAGATTGACGTATTTATATTTGCACGCACGGGTGTAATTACATCCGGCGAATCAGAAGTAATGGAGGTCGTTTCGCTCAGCGCTTCGGATGACGGAAAATCTCGTGAATTGGCCGATGTGATGAAAAAGGCTGCAGCTGTAGAGTACCGCTACCACCATCCAGCGGCCCGGGCGATTTACAGATACGCGAAGCGTCATGATATCGCGATTGTCGAGCGGCAGAATTCACAACTTTATCCCGGTATGGGAGTGGCGGCGGATGTTGATGGGCAACGTATTATCGTCGGCAGCCGTCGTTTGATGAAAAGCCAAAATATCTCTGTCGATCGCTCGAAGGAAGATGATAAACGCATAAGAGCACGCGGGGAATCTGTTGCGTACGTTTCATGTAATAACGAAGTGATCGGTCTTATCGCTTACAAGGATCGCACCAGACCGGAAGCACATGAGGCACTTGCTGAGCTACGCGCGCTCGGAATGAAGGACATTGTTTTGACCTCTGGTGAGGTTGGTGAATCTGTGGACGCTACGGGGAAAGAGATTGGGATTGATAGAGTCTTTGCGCAACTCACTCCTGAAGAGAAGTCAGATTTGGTGCGCGATTTTCAATTGCGTGGACAGAAGGTCGCAATGGTTGGGGACGACGTATCCGATGCACTAGCGATGGCTCAAAGCGACCTCTCAATAGCTTTCAATGAAAGTACAGATGTGGCTCAGTATCGCGCAGACATTATTATTACGGATGATGACCTGACTCACTTGCCACGGGCACTGTCAATGGCGAAGGACGCTCGTTCTTTCATGAGACAAAATCTCTTGCTGGTGACGATTCCCAATTGGCTCGGTTTGGTGTTGTCGCTAACCAACGTTATTGGTCCAGCCAAAGCAACTGTGCTCAACAATGGGTCTGTTATTCTTGCGGCGCTAAATGGACTGCGTCCTGTATTTGCATATGGGTCATCGATAAAGAAAAGATCTGACGATCTGGATGCTTGAACGAAGCAAGTATTGAATCAGAAGGATCGCAGAACTAGCTAGATATGGAGGGATCGTAATAAATGGTCGGCTGCTCATCATTTGGCTGTGCTTCACTCTGCGGAGCCTTTCCGTTTGTATTTGCACTATCATCTTTGAACTTCTTAGCCTTCGCATCAAACGTTAGCAATACATCTATATAATTCGGCGAACCAGGCGGCAGTGCTTCCAGAGGGCTGCTTTCTGCGAGCGCCTTCACCGCAGAGCTGTCGAATGATGCAATGCCTGAGCTCTTCTCGACGACGGTTCGTTTGACAGTGCCGTCTTTGTAGACACGAACATAAAGTCTGACTCTGGACTCTGCTTGCTCAGCCGGAGGCGTCCATCGCCGTTTAACGTCTTTCACTATTCGTGCAACATAGGGTTCTAAGTGCAGCACTTTGTGTGTTAATTGGACGTCGGAACTATTGTTCGCAAGTCTTGCCTCGAATAAGAGCGCCCTGCCTAGATTGCTCGGTTGCAAGGCATTTAAGGTAGCAATTGATTCACTTACTTGATTTTGGATTTCATCGCTGTTCTTATCATCCACAGATGGAATAACTGAAGCAAGTGATCCATCGCTATTCACTGTGACTAAAATAATAGCCTTATCTTTCAACCCCTGAACGGGCTGCCACTGCGATTCTAACTCCTTCTCGAAATATCTTGTGTAGAGTTTGATTTGCGAATCGAAAATACTTTTTCTGAGGGATTGCATTTTGTCTGTTTCGATAGCATCCACAGACCAGCAAAATGAAACCGCCATCAGAGCAACTAAAAGGATCGAAACTATCATCAAATGGTTGGTACAGATTTGCTGCCACAGCCAGTTCATAGGTCTGGTATGAGTTAGTAGTTTCATATTCCCCAGGACCATTCCCCGCTTTCCATCTTCGCGTTCATGGGATTAGTTATACACGCTCTTGAGTGACATTGTGGTGACAGCGCAGGTAGGATAAGTACAACCATTTCCAGCAGCCGAGTGTGAATGGCGCCGAGAGGGAGAGTGCGAGTGGGAGCGCACGCAGCCTGCCTGCTTCGAAAAAAGACATATTTGAGAGTGATACCAATGCTGGTGGCGAAACAATAAGCTAAACGTTGTCTAATGTGAACTGGGTTTCATCTGTTGCAATCCGCGAGACCCTTTCGGATACGTGGTTACACCCCTCATAGTCAAAAATACTTCACACATCCTGACAAGTGATCGCTACAATGACCTTACAGGCAAAGAAGGTCGCACCCATGGGCGAAGGGCGCACTAATTACACCAGCGCGGAGCTGTTATCGGATTACCAGAATCCGGACGGTGGTCGAGACATGCTTGTTCAGGCAGTGAAAGAACTGCCAAACGCCGCCAAAGAGCTGGCATACGAAGCCTGGCAGAATCCTGTAGACACAGCTATAAGTGTAGGGAAAACGGTTGGAACAGGCGCAGTCATGGGCGCAGCCCTGGGGTATCTGATTCCGGGACGCGGAACGGTCGCTGCGATCATCGGTACCGCTTTTACGATTCCAGCTGTAGTTAACACATACAAGCATTTCAACCACGCATATCAGGCGGCGCAAAACAGCAATGCAGACGTCAATGCTATAGCTAAGGCTTTTGCAAAAGATGCTCTTGTTGAAACAGGAAACTTTGCACTCGGTACAGCCGGCGGTTTGGTCGGTTCCGAGATCGGACGCGGAATCGCAATGAGCCGAACACCAGTTGGTGAGTTTGGTCAGTCAGTTCAACGATTTGTCTTGAAAGCCGAGAATAAGGCTTATGACACCGTATCTTCTATGTTTGCACGCAGTCCACAACTTGCTGCGGAAACAGGCACACCGGCAAGCGGCAGGCTCGAAATAAGGGATCTTGATTCAGCCGTAAAAAGGAGCGGCGCCGCTAACACACGAGACATAGATCGGATGATGGCAGCTTCGCCAGAAGGACAGCCACCAGCCGGTCCATCTGCAAAAGAAATGGAAATGGTTTATGGCTCGCTCCACGGGCACTCGGTTTATTCCGATGGCATGGGCAAACCAGCCGAGATTTATGCGAAGGCACGAGAGCAAGGTTTACAGTTCACAGCAATCACTGACCACAATCACAAGGCAGCGCGCGGCGGCGTTCAACCCGGCGATCCAAGATATCCTGGGCATCAGAAGAACCCAACTGTCGCCGACGCTCCGGAAGCATACACGGAGACTATTTGGGCGGCCAACCAGGCAACCAAGCCCGGCGAATTCGTTGGTATTAGTGGCGTGGAGGTGGGCACCATCGGCAAAGTTGGCAGTACGTCAAAAGGTGGCACCAACCACGTCAATATATTAGAAGTACCAGACTTTTTTGAAAGCGTTCGTTCACCAAAACAAGGATTTGCACCGCCGAATGTCATCAAAGTTGCCGATGGCGACATGAAAGCCATAGTCACTCACCTCGATGGAATGAAGGACTCGACCGGTGGTCGTCCAGTTATTCAACTAAACCACCCACGCTACGGCGCTGACGAAAGCCCGAATTTGGATCCGTCGGTGCGCGGTCGCGATTATGGACAGAAATCATTTAAGAGCCAGAAGGAATGGCGTGAACGTTTTGGCAAGTACGCATCGCAGATTGAGATTATTAATGGCGACGCTATAAGTCCGAAGAAATCGGCTGTGGAAAGCCGTCACATTCATGCCGATGATTTTGCCGGATACATTGATAAGGGACTACATTTAAGTCCGACATTCGGACGCGATTTCCACTATGGCGATCCTGGCGGTACGAATGCTGCAACCGGCATTCTCGTCAAGCAGCTAGATAAGCCATCCTTGATGGATGCTCTACGTGAGCGCCGCACGATTGCAACAACTAATAAAGAGCTGCTCAGCGGTCGCATGACGGCTAACGATCAGCATATGGGGTCTATCCTCGATCAACAAAGGCATCATGATGTAAATGTCAAAGCGCATGTCGGTGGCAAAGTGACACCAGAGGCGAAATACACTGTCAATTTGTGGGGCGATGCCAAAATCGGCGATAAGAATCTTGCAGAAATCGTACAATCCAAAGTACTTTCTGGAACCGAACTAAAAGCTGCCGGTAACACAGTCAGCTTTGACACAGTTCAACACACCATCGGCGCAAAGAGCGCATACTTCCTCGAAATCCAAAGACTCGGAGCTGGATCTGCAGTTCCCGAGCGAATGTGGACCGCCCCAGTTTGGGTCGAACCAGACGTCTCGACAGGCTCTTCATTAGCAATCAACGCGCTAATCGGCCTCGGCGCCACCACATTGCAGAGATAGTCCTGTGATCCAGCAAGGTGTGCCACAAAACTAGAGAAGAGGCCCCAGGAAGAGTCCTCAGCATTTTAACCCAGAAACCCAAATTCGCCAGCAGAAGGTGCTTCAATAATTCGGTGGGGTTCTGGCATAATGTGGTGGGGGGACACGCTTTGCGACTGCTGCTTCTTGTATTTGTTTTAGTGGCTGTGCTGGGTGAGCTGACCTTTGGCTGGTTCATTTTTCAGTCCTATGAAAAAAGCAAAAGCCTGGATGCAAGGTGTAAGGTGCTTCAGGATATTGTCAGGCAGCGCGAGATAATAGGGCTGCGGGACGTCAGGCAATTTGTTAATCCGTCACTCTGGGCAGCGTTACAACAGAAGTTGCCGCAAGATCCAGCAGTGCGCGAACGAATCCATACGTGGATTAATACGGATTTGCAGATTTACAAGGATGTTCTGAAAACCGATCCGTCTACTAGCGATTATGTCAAAGATCTTGAGCAGGCGTTTGCAAAGTGGATGGGCGTAACCGACGGCATATTCGGAAGGCTGGAATCGCTTGAATGGACTGCCGACAAGAAATCAAAAGTACTTTCCGACGGCGAAATCGGTCAGCTTTGGCGACGTTATAACAACGAGACGGCTCGGCTCGAAAATGTTTTGTACGACAAGAGATCAGGCGTTGCGGATCGCTTCTTCTTCCCGGCCGAATATGTGCAGGAATGGCAACGAAGCAATGAACGACTTGATGATTTGCTAATTGGACTGTTGGCGTTCAATACAGCGATTGCTCTTCTTGCAGCTTGTTTCTTGCAGTGGGGACCGCAAAAACTACTCAAGGATCTAAACGATAACACCAGTTTCTTCCAGAAATGTTTGATGCTTGTTTGGACCCCGATTTTGTTCGAATTGATCTTTATTGCCGTTCTGGCAAGTATGTTCTATCACAATAATGCTGAATTGATTAGCGGTCAAAAGTGGTTCTTCTTAGATAAAAACACGAAGACGCTGGTTGATGAGCTGATCGAGATGAATGGGGCCGTTGCTCCGTCGGAGTCCAAGCGTCAGCGAATCACCGACATAATAGAAACTCTGCGCCTTCGAACAGAAAATCGTCCGCAGCAGGTCGCGGCGCTGGATGAAATTGAAAAAGCGCTTAAATCGGTGTACGCATTCTATCCACAATTCCAGGACGCGGCTGAAAAGAAAAATGCTGATGAACAGGCGCGACTACAACAGATATTTGTCACCGATCTTACGCGGGCTGCAATTTATGCTCAGTATTCAAAGCCCGAGATAGGTCAGCAAAAACTTGTACAGGGCAGGCAGGAAGCACTAAAGCACGAGATTGAAGTAAGCAGGAACATGGAAATTGGTCTTGCTCTTTCAATATTGTTCAATTTGGCATTGGCACTATTGTTGAATTCGTACTTCAACAAATCTACTTCGAAACGGCTTGATGTGATCACGTCAAATATAGGACGATTGGCTGAGCGAAAGCCATTACTCCCAGAGTTGAAGGGCGAGGATGAATTCGCCAGACTGGACAATACGTTCCACCAAATGTCGGACCTATTGTTGGAGACGATAAAGAAGGAACGCTCAGCGATCGATAATGCCGGAGATGTAATCTGCTCTCTTGAGGCGGACTTGAAAATTGCACTTGTGAATCCGGCCTGCACTTCCACATGGGCTCGCACTGAAGATGCATTGATCGGTCACGCGCTCTCAGAGTTTGTGCAATCAACGGATCGCAAAATCACGACTGAGAAAATCGAGCTTGCTCGAAAGGAAAATGGGATAAGTTCGTTCGAGAATCGAATTGACACTCCAGACGGACAAGTACTGGATATGCTCTGGTCCGTGCAATGGTCTGAACCAGAGCAGCAGTATTTTTGTGTGGTCCAGGACATAACAGAGAAAAAACAGATCGAGCGCCTCAAACAAGAATTTATCGCGATGGTGAGCCATGATCTGCGGACGCCATTAACTGCGTCGACCATGTTCTTGGAACTCCTAGAGGTTGGTGTTTACGGCGAACTTTCCGAGCAAGGAAGCCAATCGCTGGTGTCATGCACGAAAGAAGTTCAGGAACTGATCGCGCTGATTAAAGACCTTCTCGATATTGAAAGGCTCGAATCCGGCAAGATTGATTTTGAATTCAGCGCCGTTTCTGTTGAGGACATTGTTGATGATGCGGTGGACACACTGAAACCGCACATAAAGAGCAAAAATTTGAAGGTGGAGAAGAACTACGGCGAAGATGGATTGGTTGGCGATCAGGATCGCTTGACACAAGCATTCATTTCGCAATTAGCCAACGCCGTGAATTTAGCTATCAGTGGTAGCCAGATAAAAATTGACGCCACTAATATTGACGATTTGATCCATTTCAAGATTTCGTTTATGCCAGAAGATCCATCTGTGGATTTTGATGATGGAGTTTTTGAAAAGTATAAAAAGAACCGCTTGAAGAATCCCTCAGGAACTGGTGGTACGCGGCTTGGCTTGCCGCTATCGATGGCGATAGTACATCGGCATGGTGGAGCGGTTCAGGCTGAGAGAAAATTGGAGCAAGGCAAGCCCGTATTCATCTTGTGCATGGTTGTGCCTGTGACCCGTAAATCACCGGCGCAATCAGTCGCTATTAAAATTCCGGTGACGGCATGAGGATTATTAGATGCTGAATCGTCTGACAATCTCTCAAAAAGGACTGCTGCTTCTTGCAGTGCCGATTGCCTTTGAAATAATCCTGGTAGGAACATTGCTCGCCATTCTGTTTCCTATGCAAAATGCCCTGCAGCAATCATCGCAATACGTCAGCAAAACAAATGCTTTAAAACAATTGGCTAACGATATGAACATTGTTAATGCTGCACTGCTTAATGGCATGCGCAGCCGAATCTACGGTATCCATGATTTTGTTGAGCGTCCCGCTGGAATGAGCTTCGATGCATTTGAAAAGCGTGCGGATGTGATGATAAACGATGCTTTCAATGCTGAGCCGCGTGCATTCCTTGCCATTCCGCTGAAAAAATATAAGCTATGGACAGATTCAACGCAAGAGCATCTCGCTGATTATGGCAAGGCGACAAGCAGCGCCGCTGCGACGAGCCAACCGAACAATTATAAGAAGCGCTTTGATGAATTCCAGGCGTTAGTTTTGAAAGCTCAGTATGCCGCTGGCGCAGGACGCTTAGCACAAGCGAGCCAGGCATCAGCAGAGGCGTATAAAACGCTGGCAAAACTGTACGTTGACGTGAATAGTGAGTTGACCAAACTTTCTGCCCAGGACAAGCAGATACGCGAGGACGCATTGGGTCAGGATGAGTCTCGATTGCAAGCAGTTTCTCAACAAGTGACGATTGTGCTGGTGGCTGGTGTTCTGATCAATATAATTCTGGCGGTCATGCTGGCAATTGTATTTAGCAAAGTCGCTTCCGGTCGCCTTTTGTTCTTGATGGACAACACAAAGCGATTGACGGAAGGTACCGAACTCAACCCCACGCTGGCTGGCAGTGATGAGCTTGCCTTATTGGATAAGTCATTTCACGATATGGCGGTGCGTCTGGAAACATCTCGTCGCAAAGAACAGGCAATTATCCAGAATGCATCCGAGGTCTTATGCTCTCTTGATGCCGATTGGAGTTTCGTGGATGCCAATCCTGCCGCGCAGAGAGTCATCGGTTTTGCGCCTGAGGAGCTTCGTGGTAAGCGGCTTGAACAGTTTCTTTCGGAGTCTGATTGGAATGCGACAAGGGTATGTCTAGCAGAGGCGAAATTTAACTCTAATCCGATCAACTTTGAGAATGAATTGATTGTTAGCAATGGTGCAAGAATACCCATGCTCTGGTCTGTGAAATGGAACCAGGAGCAAGGAAAGGTATTTTGCCTGGCCCGAGATATCACGGAGCGAAAGCGTTTGGAGAGAATGCGCCAGGAATTCGTTAATATGGTTAGTTCTGACCTGCGAACACCGCTTTCCCACCTGGATTCTTTTCTCGGCAAATTGACTGAAGGTGGTTTCGGCGATCTAAACAAGGATGGCAGCGATCAAGCACGGAAGTCCATGAGAAATAACAAGCGCTTACTTGAGCTGGTGAATGATCTATTGAATCTCGATAAGTTGAGTTCAGGGCAGATGGATCTGAAGATCTCCGAATGCAGTGCAATTGATCTCTCGCAGCGTTCTATTGATGCTGTGGTGGGCTTTGCTGGTAAGGTCGGAATTAAACTTGTTAATAATGCAGAAGACGTGAATCTCGATTGCGATGGCGATCGAGTTGTGCAAGTACTCGTTAATCTTATCGGTAACTCGGTGAAATTTTCTCCCAAGGGTAGCCAGGTCATATGCTGGGCAACCCCTGATTCTGATCACATGATCAAGTTCAGCGTGCAGGACTTTGGAAGAGGCATACCCGAGGCAATGTGCAAGTCCGTCTTCGAGAAGTTCAAGCAGGTTTCGAAAGCAGATGCGACAGAGAAGGGCGGAAGCGGATTAGGACTGGCAATTTGCAAGACCATCGTCGAATGCCATGGCGGCGAGATTGGCGTGGATAGTGAGCTTGGTAAGGGCAGCACATTTTGGTTCCGGATTCCTCAGCGCCAGAAAGCTTGATGAAAGCTTGACTGCAGATAGTTTCCGTAATTTCAAAAAATGAAATAAGGAATGTATCGCTCCTAATTTTCCCTGCCTAAATCGTGGCGGATTAGTAAGTGTCATGCTACGTTTAAATTTCGTGTCCTTTCACCACGGGAAATTAATTCATGCAACGCTCCACTGAGCGACGGATTGTCGCTGCGTCTTCTTTGCTTTTGTCATTTTCTTTTCTAATTTCTTGCCCGAGTTCATTTGCATCAGACGGTGGTGCACTTGCACCAGTATTCGGAATTCTAAAAGGACCAGCCAAGCTTGTCGGTGGTGTGCTTGAAGGCGCTGGTGGAGTAGTTGAAGGTCCCGCCAAAGTTGTTGGCGGCGTCCTTGATGTCGGCGGTGGTGTTGCCGAAGCCGTGCTCGGTGGAAACAAATCCGGCAAAACAAACAAAGTCCCCAAGACTGCTAAGTCAAAGTTTCAAGATGATGATGCCGACGGTGTTGAAACTGCAAGCATGATGAAGAGTGGTGCAGGGCAAGTCTCTACTGCGCAGCTGGCTCCAGCAATTGCTGCGCAGGATGCACCGGCACAAGTATCACCGCGCAAACATAGATCAGTTGGACGTGACTTTCCAATCTTGCAAGGTGAAGTCTCAACTTATCAGCCTCACACGGTGGTGAGCCAGTCAATTAATACTTTGGTTGATGCTGCGCTGGCTAAAGATGGGCGCACTGTGCCACTGAACAAAGCTGTTGATAAATACAGCAAGCTTCACTCAAAGATTATTGCTTCGGTCGGCAACCAAATAAATTTTGCCGTTCCCAATCGTGGTTTTGAACCATCAATTGAAGCCGGCAATGTTGTAACCAATGAAGCCACCAAAGTGAAGAGTTTAGCTGCGGCAGAATTGGCTCGTCAAAAGCAGGTCGACGAAACCCACGTTAAAGTCGTTGCTAGCATCATGCAGATGGCTATGGGAATGGGAATGGCCGATCGTGTGAAAGGACAGCAGAAGGTTAACGATGAGTATATTCGACTGCGCGAGCTGGTCGGTGAAGAGCAAGCTAACAGCACGATGAATTCAATGTTGCAGTGGAGCACACATCCGCAGATCAAAGAACAGGAAAGCGCATTTAACAAGGACGTGTGGGATGTAAATGAGCAGCGCGACAAGAAGCTGACCATTATGACCACCGCGTTGAATAGCGATCCTGTTGTTGCTGATGTTCTGAGCCGCATCCATAAATACAATCACAAGAGCAAATTCGCTCGGGTTTCGAGCCGAGTCGTGCAAACAACGCTCGCTACTATTGCGCTTGGTCCTGACTTTGTCGGAGCTGGCGGAAAGATTGCGCTTTCGGTATTCGTTGGCGCAACAGGCGGGCCTGAGCAAGACAAGATCATGAAAGAGTTGTATTTAGGAGAAAGACTCGACAGCCGGTCAAATGTGCTTAACTCAGAAATTCAACTGGCGATGGAAAATTATCAAATAGGCAAACTGACTCGCAATGCGGTTTTGATGGCCGCAGCCGAAGCTGTTGTTCAACAAATGGCAGGTCCTGAAGTAGTGCCTGATATTTTTGGACGCACTCCCGAGACAAGCTTGAACGCACTGCCGATCAATAACTCGTTCGCCAAGTAAACTTAGTGGGAGCGCAAGCATCCGGCCTACTAATGCGGCTGTTGAGCTCGAGCACAAGCAGACTGCCTATCTGATTCCCTACCGGCACAACGCCTTCAGCGAATCGGAGATCGCCGTGGATTCTTGCGTGTGTCCGCGCTCGAAGCTGCGCATGTAGATGATGTTCTTATCGAACTTCCACCTGTCCAGTAAGTATATCTCCATGCTGCCGCACTTCGGACAAATGTCCTGCGATAAGAACGGATATAAGGAAATCCAGTTGTTATTTCCTGCATTGAGGATCAGCTGACCCTTCGGAAAGCCGCGATTCAACCGAAGTTCATCTTGCCGCAATGCAGGATGGTCACCTGTCACTTTCAAGCAGATCATTTTGATCGTACCTGTAGGTAACACGTCGATTGCGCGCACGACTCTTATTGGATAGTCGCACAGGAATGCTGTGTGTTCGATAGCCGTTTTCAACAACTCTGCCAGTCTGACAGTTTCTTTCTCGATTTGAGATTCAGCTGTCGGACCACGGTGGTGCGCGAAGTCGTTGCGCGCCCTCACTAGCTGTTCGATAGCTTTGCCAAAGCCGCGCTCTACCAATTCGACCTTTAATTCAAGAATGGATTTTGCTAGCGGAATGTCTTTCGTCGATGTGTCTTTCCAAATTGCAGAACACTTACGAATCAATTCCCGCCAGTGTCCAACGGACACTCCTGTCATGATTGAATTCTTCAGAGCTAATACAATTGAAGGATCATTTGGGGCTGTGATGGAGAGCGATAAACCCGCGATTAAGGCTAGCAGATTCTCCACTAGACGCAGCTGCTCTTTGTACTTCTCTGATGCGTCGGTGATGCACTCAAGTGTGCGGTAAGGATTTGCAATCGGATAGGGATATTCCGTCGCCAAACGCTGTTGAAAATCAGGAACAGGAGCCTGGATAAGTTCCGCGCCTGAATGCTTAATTATTCTTCTTGCTTTGGGCTGCGTTTCGCTAGTTGCGCCGGCTGCTGGAGCCGAAGCCGAAGCCGCAGGAGCATTCAATCCTGCCCAGTCATTCGATAGCGAATTCTTGAAATGAGCCAGCGTTTGGATCGTGTTCAGCTTGCTGATTGCTTCACTCAACTTATCTGCCTCATGCGGATCTGCAAACTCCCAGTAAAGTGAGAGCATCTGATAAACGCGTTTTATTGAAGTTGGATTGAATGAGATGCAGCAGTCATACTTAGCATCGGCTGCGCCAGCTTCAGATGTGTGCCCGTAAATAATCACCGACAATTCCTTGCTCATTGCCATGAAACAAAATTCGTCGAGCGGACCTTTTCGGTGCTCTGAGAAATTTGAGCAAGCAAGGGCCGATTGATTCAATATGTTCATCATTGAACGCGGTGGGAGAATCCAAGAAGCATCGTCTGCCGACCAATAAATCAATACGGATTGATTGCGCAGAACATCGTGCTCGCTTATGGTCTTTTCGATCTTGCGCAATAAGGGGAGAAGTTCAGCACGTTTCACCGCGACGTTTGCGGTGCCTGGCGGCAAATCTGATGCTTGTTCCAGGAGCTGCGTGATGTTCTGCGCTCTGTCATCATTTACGAAGTTGGAGTTCTGATTCCAGGTCTGCATTCTAAGATTCTCCTTTAGCAAATGCCTGACTTATGGCTTCGCGTAAAAGTTGCTTTTCACGCTCGTTCTTTTGATACCACTCGCGCGAGCTGATTCTATGTATTCTCGGGATCGATCTGCTAAGTACGGTTTGTCGCCACAGTTCTCGATGCTTCGCGCTGGCAAGCAACCTGTGCTGCGGACCGTCGCATTCTATGCCGATTCCGAAAAGTCCGGTCTTGGGGTTCTCGACCGCTATGTCGATGTCGAATGCATCATTCGCTTCTTTTTCGCGCATCACTAATTCGTATCCGAGCCCGGAAATGTAGGATGCCACGTCAGCGATAAAGGGATCTTCAACTTTAGCTTCCAAACGTGCTCGAGCGTCGTCGCTGGCTGCTAATCGGCCGAGGCTTCTTTCTGCCTCAACTAAGGAGCCGTTGCTGACCTTCTGTGCATAATCCATGTAGGCTTGTACATAATCTCGCGGAATGTTTGGGTTGCCATTGTGTCTGAGATATTCGGAGATCTTTTCGGTCGGCAGTGAAGTGACCAGAATTACTTTTCGCTTCGCTCTTGTGATGGCAACATTGAGGCGTCGTTCTCCTCCATCTTGGCCTAGTTTTCCGAAGTTGCGACGGAAACTTCCTGTCGGGTCATAGCCAAATGTAGTGGAGAAGATGATGATGTCGCGCTCGTCGCCTTGAACATTCTCAAGGTTCTTTACGAAGAAACCGAGGTCTTCTCCATCCTCTGTTCGTTTGGACTCTTCTTCGAACACGCGCTTGAAATAATCATCTCTTGCAGCCAGATCCTCAAGTACTTCTTCGATTAGCGCTGCTTGTTTTAGATTGAACGTTACTACGCCAACCGTCGGTCGCTTGCCTGGTGACATTAGCCAGAGACCTTTAAGCACCTCAGCTACTTTCAATGCTTCGCCACGGTTTACTTGCTTGTCGTAAACCGAATTGACGTTGATCACTTCGATAGGGCGAACCGTCTTCACGACATTGGCGGGATGCTTACTCGGGATGCTCAATGTGCCCGAATAAAATGCCGAGTTTGAAAATGCGATAAGCTCGCGGAACTCAGAGCGGTAGTGAATCTGCAAGGAGCGTGATGGCAGTACAGAGCTTGCCAAATTTAACAGGTCCGGGCAATCTTTGATTTCGCGACGGTTGAGTGATTCCTCTATGCGGTCGCGCTCGGCTTGCGGAAGCGTGTCATCGATCTCTTCCTCATCATTGTAAGCATCGTCGTTTTCAGCGCGTGAAGCGAAGAAATTCGGTGGAGGCATCTGCTTTTCGTCACCGCTAACGATTGCACGTTTTGCGCGGAACAATGTCGGCAAAGCGTATTCAACTAATAGCTGCGAAGCTTCGTCGAAAATTACTGCGTCGAATAAACCAGCTGTTAGTGGAAGTAAGCGACTTGCTGTTTCCGGATTCATCAACCAGATTGGGCGTAAGCTCATCAAGCCGAGCTTGGTGCCAGTGGCAACCAGCTCTCGTAAGCGCCGCGCCCTAGCACCGCTAAGTCTGGTAATATCTTCCCATTTCTTGGGAGCGGCAACGGAAGCTTCGGGGCTGGGCTCAGCTAATATGCGTCGGTTTAGGTTTCGAAGTTGCTCCTCGGCCTCAGCAAGAGATTTCACCTTATAGTTGATCTCTTCCTTTGAGATTGTGAGCACTGGTTCGTTGGTTTCGAGCGTGCTCTTCCATGCAAGGCAAGCTTCTCTGCGAATAACTCTGCGTACTCTCTTTAATAGATCGATTCCGCCAGCTTTCGGCTCGAACTGCATGGTTGGATTCTGTGATGCTTCACCGCCGAGAGTTCCCCAAACTGATGCATCGAGCGCAACTTTAAGCGCATCGCCTCGGGCAAAACCCTGGGCTGAGGTCAGCTGCGCTTCATGCTCGCGAAGCGCAGCAAAAACTTCAAGCGCATCGCGGCTCAAAGACTGCGCACGCAGTCTGAATTCTTGGAATGGAATTATGGTTCCAAGGAAACGATGCATGTGACGCGATGCTTCGATGTTACCTTTGCCGGACGAAATCACTTTCTTCTGGGCTTGCAGCCACTCATCATCAAACCACTGTCCAAGGCGATTTAGGCAATTTAGACTTTCGGTTTTAACAGCGTGACGTTTTATCACACCTTTCAAAACTGTGCTGAATTCATCAAAAGCGGTTGATTCGGATCGCTTCGCAAATTCACGTGCCTGGTATGGCAGCGGACACGAACGAAGTTTTTGCGAAAGGTCTGCTACAGGAGCTAGCTGATTGAGAAGTATCGAGATTGCATTCTGAAGATGATAAAGATCAAGTGGTTGAGCGGATGTTTCCAGTCCAAGTGTGTTGTTGATCTTCTCAACTAGTTGTCTATGCGGGCGAAGCTCACGTTCCAATATAGCGGCGCGCAAAAATTCGTGCATCGTTTTCTCATTGTTCCGTAATTTATAGGAACGCAAAATGTTGCCGAGACGATACCGATTCAAGGCGCGCAACGGATTAATTTGATTAAGAAGCCCACCTTCTGAAAGTGCCGAACTTGTGATCCATATATATTTTCTGATCACAGCATTCGGCAAAGTTGCCAGAGTGTCGAACAGCTGATGTGAATGATCGAACTTGTTGAGTTTGCTCAAAGCCTCTGAAGCTTGGGTCAAAGAGTTGATCGCTTCGCCGCCCACGGAGCTCTTCGTTTCCGCATCGGGGAAGAAGTGTCCAGCCCAGCGAGATAAATTCAAGCGTACTTCCTTTGGAATTTCGCGAATGTATTCTTCATTCTCTTTGAGCCAAGCTACATAAACAGACACATCATCCACATCGGCAGAGCGTGGGAATTCCGCCAGCGTCTTGAATCGCTGCTCCTCAGCTTTCATGAAGCGCGTGAATTCAGTAGTGATCATCTGCGCGTCGGCATGATCGGGGGCGAAAACCTTGAGATCCTGCAACGGCGAAATTTCGTATTTCGATTCCAACCAAAGATGTGCGATCGAAACGCATTCTTCAACAAGTGCTAATGAGCTTGCGTGATCATATTCTCTAAGATTGGCTCTTAGGCTCGGAATCTTGATTACGAATGATTCGGCTGATTCGATCTCTATGAGTTCGGAAAGTATGCTGCGATAGCTGAGCCCGATCGTTTCATCAACATGATGCAGTGTATTGTGATACTTGTTCAACTCCATTTCTAAAGTTTGAATACGCGAGATTAAATTCGCACGTTCCTTTCGCAGCAACGTAACAGGAGCGCTTTGTCCTGCATTTCTCTCGTCTAGTTGTTCTCGTAGTGCCCTTACTACGGATTGCCGATCTTTTGTAATGTCGGTTATGAAAAATAGCCTGCGACCAAGACCTTCTGCTTTCAAACGTCGCTCGACCACACTGAGAGCGGCTTGCTTTTGGCAGACCACCAGTACTGTTTCATTGCGTGCAACACAATCAGCGATGATATTGACGATTGTCTGGCTCTTACCAGTTCCGGGTGGACCTTCTATATGAAGCCCCTTTGATTTGCGTGACTGTTGGACCGCTGCTTCCTGGCTTGGATCTGCTGTAATCACACCGAAATCGTCCATATCAAAAGCTGCGCCAACGGCTAATTCTTCGGCTGCTACTTCGTTGTCTTCGCCATCAGCATCATTTTGGTCTGCGACGCGCAAGGCAATTTCAAGTGCTGTACCTGCCATTGGCAAACCGGAGATATTGCGCAAGTCATCTGCAACTGCTTTGCCTGAGAAGTCACAATGGAAGAGTGCTGCTGAGTATGACAAGACTGGTTTTTCAAGTTCGGATACATATTCTTTTCCTGGTACTTGAACAAGCTCTTCGTCATAGCATTTGCAAAATTTGTTGAATGTATCGACTATTTCGATGGCAGAAACTTCTTCCTTACTTGTGATTTGAGTGAGCGCTTCATTCCATTTTTCCTCATCAGCTGGGCTCAGTCCGAGGATTCCTGGCAATGCCGGATTCAAACGAACTTCATCACTGTCGCAGCTTGCCAGTGTTACTTTAGCTTTGCTTCCGAGCGGTGCTTCCACTCTGGCTGGAAAAAGTAGTACCGGCGCCACACGCAGTTTCGTTTTTGTATCGTCGTTACCGCGAGTCCTCATTACGATAAATGGGAAGCCCAGAAACAAACCATGCTTGCCTGTATCTCTTTTGAATGTTGTGCTCTTTTGAACGAGATTTCGAATTCGTCGCTCAAGCATTGGGACGGTGCTAAGTAAGACTGGATCGACTTCGAAGTCGGAGCTGCTAGGCGCCAACAAATGTTCGAGAATTTCTTGCGCATGATGTTTTGCGCTGGAGAGTTCCGTGAGATCAAGGGTGCCTGAATTGCGTGATATGCGAAGACAAACCAGCGGACCCTGGTTTATAGTGGCCATGATGCTGCGTTCGCCGAACTTTAGAATTTCGGTTACGTACTGCTGTTTTGGTAGCCTTACCCAGAGTTCTTTGGGCACCGATAGCAATACCAGGCATCGCTCCAGTGGCATTACCCGTTCTAAACGATAAGTGTCGGCAAGATTGTCGATCGCTTCAATTCCGCACCTTGCAAAACCCTCGATTCGGCTGTCTATTTCGTCATAAATTTGGGTGCGTGATAAGGAAAGAAACGGATTTACAGCCTCCGGATCGAACTTGACCAGTCTGCCCTGCGCGGACTTCTTTCCCCTTTTGCCGAAACAAATGGTGCCGAACTGTGCCGCTTTCTTCAAAAGCTGCTCAGCTGGTAGAAAATTCTCCGGACCAGCCGCAAGCAAAATTATCAGATCTTCGTCGGTTAGATTCGGGCAATCGAGAAGGGACTGCACGATGTCGTTTTCGGAAGCTGGATATTGAGCGCGCTTTTGCACCCACTCTGCGTCGAGTTCTTCTCGCGTCTTGGAGAAAAGTATTTTTGAAAGGAGGCTTTCATCAATTGCAAGTTTGGCATCACGAATCCTCTTTTGTACGGATTCCGTGCGTTCGCTCAATCCGAGAAACGCTTCTTGTGTGTTACCAGCGCTAAGGTTGGATTCACCAATTTCAGCCATTCGAACAAGTTCTCCGATCCTGATTTACCAGACTCACTTGACAAGAAATCGCAAGTAATCATGCACTATATTAACCTTCATTGTTCCTTGATGAACGCCTGTCCTCGAAGATCTGGTGCCCATTCGGATAATTCTAATCTGACGGTAGCGAACAGATATACTATTGGTATCATATGTAGTGGTCTCTGACATGCCACCTCAAATGGTGCCCTCCTCTGGAAAAAGTTTGCTTATATCCGATGTGTGAGTGTCGGATATCTTTTTTAGCGACGCATTTTTCGTAGCACTAAGTGTCTCCTGGATGTCTGTCACCCTAATAAGTTCGGAACGTCAGAATCTGATAAAGCCGTGTCTGGGTGTATGGGGACCATAAGGTACAGCTCTGGGGTCTGCGACTCTTGGGCTCAGGGGCGGGAATGCGAAAAGTGGGCATAATATTCGGGTCAGATAGCTGTTTTGTGTCGGATAAAGCTGGCTGATCCGTGAGTGACATTTGGTCGTACTGCAAGCAATGCAAGTAGAACTGAAAATCAAACACAAAGGGCTGATTCTGGTTGCGGTCCCGCTTTTGTTCGAACTCGTTTTCCTGGCAGTTCTTTCGGGGCTTCTCAGGCAGGCCGATTATAAAACCTGGCAAGAGATGCATTCGAAGACTGTTGTGTACGAATCCAGCGCTTTGTCTAGACTCTTCCATGATGCCGGCATCGCGATGGGTGGCTACGCTCTGACAAAGAGCCCCTTATTTCGCGAGCGTTTCGATTCCATAGTCTCTTCAATTCCCAGGGAATTTAAGCATCTTCAAAAATTGGTGGGACGTAATTCCTCTCAGAAAGGCAGCTTAAAGCGTCTTGAGACTTATACAAACTCTGGATTGCATCTCTTGTCTACTGCTCGCGATGCTATCGAAATCGGCGGAGAAGGTGTTTCGCGTGTTCGCAGCCTCTACAGCGAGATGAAAGGTGTTTCGAAGAACATCAGCACTGAGCTCGACAATCTGACCGCCGAAAGCAGGAAAATCGAGGAAGATGGTCCGAATGCGAGAAAACAGTCCGACCAGATGGTTCGTGTCTTTCTTGCAATTGGTGTTCTGTTCAATATAGGTCTAGCCTTCGTTCTTTCGTACTTCTTTAGTAATGGAATTACGAAAAGACTTTTCATTCTTACGGATAATGCAAATCGCCTGGCACGCGCCGAGCAGCTTTCAGATCCAATTAAAGGCACTGACGAAATAGCTCATCTCGATGCCGTATTTCATAACATGGCTGATGCTTTGGCTGAAGCAAGCCGGAAAGAAAGAGCAATCGTCGAGAATGCTGCCGATGTTATTTGCTCAATCGATGCCGACAATAAATTCACTAAAATTTCTCCTGCATGTAAGAAACTTTGGGGATATGAACCTTCTGAGTTAATCGGTACGCGCTATTTGAACCTGGTGATAAGCGATGATGTAGAAGAGACTGCAATTGCAACACGTGCTCTCAGAAAAGGGCAGCACACCGCTTCGTTCGAAACCAGAACCTATCGAAAAGATAGGTCAATCGTAACTGTTCTCTGGTCCGCATTCTGGTCACCGACAGAGAATTCTATGTTCTGTGTCGCGCACGATATTACTGAGCGCAAATTGATTGAAGAGGCATTGAAGGAGAGCGAGCGGCGAGTCAGGTCCATAATTGAAAACACTCTTGTGTCTTTGATTGTGATTGATCGTTTCGGCATGATTGAATTAGTCAATCCGCAAACGGAAAAATCATTTGGCTATCCAGCCGAGGCTGTCCTTGATCAAAACATCGGTATCTTGTTTCCGCAATTCATGTCGGCCGAGGATAACTTCATTGAAGAATTGTTCGCGCAAGCCTCAGGCCGGATAGCTGATTTAGAAATGATGCGAGCCGATGGAGAACTGTTTCCTGTTGAATTTTCGCTTTCCCAACTCGAGACTAACGAGGGAACCCGTTTCATTGCAAACATTCTCGATGTTTCCGAAAGACAAGAGTTCGAAAAGTTAAAGCGCGAATTCGTCTCGACCGTGAGCCATGAATTGCGAACGCCTCTTACTTCAATTCGTGGCTCTTTGACATTGTTAAATACCGGCATGCTGGGCAATCTCAATGAGAAGGGTGAGCGGATGGTGAGTATCGCTGAACGCAATACAATTCGCTTGATCAACTTAATCAACGACATCTTGGATGTTGAGCGTTTGGCTTCAGGTAGAGTGGAAATGCAATTTGATAATACAGAAGTTTCCAGCATCATCGAACGTTCTGTCGAATCCGTGCGTTCATTTGCGGATCAGCACTCAGTCAAACTTGAAGTGGGTGATCTGCGACCGCTCACTCGCGTCTATGCTGACGGCGATCGAATAATTCAAGTCGTGATCAACCTTTTGTCGAACGCAGTGAAATTCTCGCCCAAAGATAGCACCGTAACTCTTAACATAAAAGAAGAGACCGAGTGGGTGGAGCTGCAAGTTATCGATCGCGGGCGCGGTATTCCGGAAAAATATAAGGCTCTTGTTTTTGAACGCTTTCAACAAGTCGAAGTCTCGGATGCGAAGCGAAAGGGTGGCACAGGCCTGGGTCTTGCAATCTGCAAAGGAATTATTGAGCAGCATAAAGGTTCTATAGGCGTTGAAAGTGAAGAAGGGAAAGGCAGCACTTTCTGGTTCCGTCTTCCGAAAGCTCCTCAAGGTGAGGCTGTGATGGCATGAAGATTCTAATCATTGATGATGAGGAAGACATTCGCTACGTTTGCGGAAGCAGCCTGGAATTAATCGGCGGCGTTGACGTCTTCGAAGCTGATGGCGGCCATCAGGGAATTAATCTTGCCGCGTCAGAAAAGCCCGACGCCATCCTTCTGGACATGATCATGCCGGACATGGATGGTGCTGCCACAATTACTGCATTAAAGAAGAATCCTGAGACAGCCTCAATTCCTGTAATTTTCCTTACAACCAGAACTTTAAGCCTAGATTTTGCGAGAATGAAGAGTCTAGGGGCCGCTGGCTGGATAGTAAAACCGTTTGATCCAATGACTATTACTGACCAGATCAAAGAGATTATAAATAAGTGAAATCCATAGATCGATTATCACCTACTGCAAAGTTCCTTCTGGTATTGCTAATCAATTTCTTCATACCAGGATTGGGCAATATAGTTGTTATCGGAAGGTCTTTCGGTAACTGCGTTCTTTTTCTCTTTTGTTTTTGGGCTTGGACCGGAGGGAATCATGCCATAACATTTGGCTGGGCAGTCTTGATGGCAGTAAAGGCTTTAACTGAACTGTATCCACCTGAATCAGTTACGAATTCTCGCATCCGCAATGCGTACCCACAGAAATCAGAACCAATAACTCGTACTTTAGAGACTGAAGAAAATTCCTATGCGTCGTCCAACTTTAATCAAAAATTGAGAGAGTTGGAGAAGCGCGATTTCAATGCTGAACTTGTTGCTCATAAGAAGAAATCGCGTGAGTTTGAAATGCAAGCCGGAGATCGGCTATCTGACGAAGAATTCGAGTGGGACGATAGAGATTCTGATCATCTTGAAGCTCAGCCAGAAGTGCCGAAGATTTCAGCAAGGGACGCGGTAGCTCAGGATTCGAGGGAGCAATATGGCAGTGAATTGCCTGCAGGTTACTCAGATTATGTGACTATACCAAAGGCTAAGAGTGAGAAGAACGAGCCGCTTCATGTTTACGCTAAGGATTCGACGAAGGCTCGTTCTGATTCCAAACTCAAACCGCCGCCGCTGCCTTCGTATTCGGCTGATCCTGTGCAGGCAGCTCGAAAACCTACGGGGACTGTACCTGAAGGAACGCCAAAATTAGTTCAGCCGGATTTGCCCGCGGTTTCTTCCGCTGATGTCCAGGGCGTCGAACTCTCAGAACGCGGTGGTTTAGCTCACAATGATTCTGCCCACGTGAAAATAAAGTCCGACTCGGAGACCGACTACAAACCGTATCAAACCGGTCGCTCCAGTGAGAGAGCGGAGCGTGAGCTAGTTTCTGTTTCAGGTGCTTCTGTTGGAAGAACGGATATCGAACCATCTTTTTCAAGCGGTTCTGCAAGCCAGGGTCTCCAGTCTACTTCTGATGGGAGCGCAGGCTTCCAGCCTGCTTCTTCTAGCCGCATCGATCCAAACATAGCAAGTGTCAACGCCGTTTCGTCAGCCATTTCCCTTACCGAGTCGAGCACTGCCAACTTAGTGCAGCCATCCAGCGCAACTTTGCTGAATGAGTCGAGCAACGCGAGCCTACTTTCCCATCGAGCAGTCTCAAGTTCGTCCGGGGAATCAACAGCTTCCGTGAAGTCAGCTACCGACGGCTTGCTTAAGAATACATCCAGTACAAATCTGATCGAGAATTCCTCCCTGGCTACAGCCAGTCTTAGTAAATCGGGTTCGGAGCAGCTAGTTACAAGCACAACGGACCAGTTACTGAGCTCCACCGGTGGTCCAAGCACCTCCTTACTTTCCAATGTCTTATCCGGCGCTGCTTACTCAGATCCTCTTCAAACTGTTATGAGCGCTGGCAGTAGCATCTTGGGACCAGGACTTTCAGGCAGTTCTTTGAATTCTGACACTCCCTCCCTGATGACAGGCACTAGTAGTAGTAGTAGCTCCGCAGCCGACATCAGTGGGCAAGGCGAAAGTGCCTTTGGGCAAGGATTTTTCGGGGGATCCGATGTCTTAAATCTCGGCTCAAACACAGCCGATATTTTCGCCGCATTTGGCGTACCCATCAGCTCCAGCGCTCCGGAAACGACTAACTGCTCCAAATGTGGGGCTCTCTTAGACTGCAAATCGTCCGCCTGCTCTGCTTGCGCCGGATAGTCCTGCGAGGCTGTCATAATTTCAGATTTTTACGTTATCGGAACGGCTTCTTGAGGAATATCTTTTAGAAGCGGTTTGGCCTGTTTGCTTGGGCTTGGCGAGGCAACTAAAAGATGACATACTCGGGCGAAATTGAGCAATTAATCCAAGACTCGATTAACGCCATTCAGGAAAATAGAATTCCCGATGCAGAGCGGGATCTGAAAAAGGCGATTGCGCTTTTCTCCCAGGATCCTGAGGCTGAGCTACTGTGTCCTGAATTTGCTTATCTTCTGATACTGCTCGCTACTGCTTACACCCGTTGGGAAAAGACTGACAAAGCAGAAACGCTCTATTTCAAGGCCATTGAAACTCTCGAACAATCCGTGGAGCCCGCAAACAAATTGCTGTGCAAAGCTTTGAACGAATTGGCGGAGCTTTATCTGGCGGTCAACAAATTGGTTCAAGCTGCACCACTTCTTGAAAGGGCGAACACCATCGCAGAAGAGTGGCTTTCGAAAGAAGACGCTGAAAGCATGTTCATTATGCGCAACCTTTCCAGAGTATCCTTTCGCCTGGGCAAATTCACACAAGCCAAGAATCTTGCCGAAAAACTTCTAAAAACACAAGAAACAGTATTCGGTAGCAGGCATGCCGAAGTCTCTGACACGCTTGAGTTGCTGGGCACGATCAATCAGTCGAATCGTAAATATGATGCGGCATCAGCACAATACAAACGTGCGCTGTCCATTCAGGAGGGACTATACGGATCTCAAAGTGACGGAGTTGCCCGTGTTCTGCGTAAGTTGGCTTCATTGCATTGCGATCGTCATGATCACACCTTAGCAAAACCACTGCTGAAAAAAGCACTGGCGATTAAGAAGACACTGAAGCGAACTCAAGATGAAGAGTACGGCTATCTCTATCATCAGTTGGCAGAAGTATATTACGTCGAATGCAACTACCAACCCTCGGAACTCTATTTCAAAAAGGCACTTGCTATTCGCAAGCGCTTGATAGGCTCTCATTGTCTCGAGGTTGCCGATACGCTTTCTGGGCTAGGCAAATTGCATTGTGCTTTGAAGCGATACAAAGAAGCTGAGCAGAGTCTAAATTTTACGTTGCAAATTCAGATGGATCTTCTCGGTCCATATAATAAGGAAGTTGCATCAACTTTGTCGAAGCTGGCAGGCGTGTATATGTCTCAAGGGCGCTTCAACGAAGCTAACTTGATGAAGGATCAAGCAATGACCTGTCAGGTGCAGCACATGCAACTGACTGTTGATGACTTTGATCCATACGACAGAGCGGTTTTGTATCACAGTCAGGGCGCCTACAAAGAGGCGGAAGAGTTCTATCATAAAGCACTTGCTAAGGTCGAGCGGAATCTTGGAACAGACCATTTTCGTCTTGCGGAAATATTGACAAAGTTGGCTGAATTGCATCGATCTGTTGAACGCTACGACAAAGCAGAAATGCTCTTGTTGCAAGCGCTGAAGATCTTCCAGCGTATGCAGCATCGCGCGGTACTAACAACTTATGCAGTTCTTGCCGATCTATATATGTTCCAAGAGAGGCATCGCGAAGCCGAGGATATCTATGTTCAAGCTTTAGCTATGATTGAGGATGCAGCTGGCGTTCGTCAAAGCGATCAACTATCGATCATGGGTGGCTATGAGAAATTATTGAGCGTCACTGGACGAAAAGCAGAGGCCGATAAAATCCGCACAAAGCTGCGCGCAATCAGAAAGAAAACCAAGAGTTATCAGGCTATTATCGAGAAGCCGGTTCGGCCAGAATCTGTTTAATTGATCGATTAGTTTTGTGTTGATGCACGACTATTTGCTAGCACCGGTTGCGCATTTTCCCACCCAGAGTCGTGACAAAAGAGTCCGCTCCTCCACAGAGTCAAGGCTACGTGCTCTCAGTGGTGGATGCCAGGCACTGCCAGTGAGTCGTATTCTTGCTCTGGCTGGGTAAATAGCTTGTATGACAGTTTTCTTTGCTCCAATTGCACGATTATTAGGTGACCTGGTCGTTTGCTTGCAGCCTTTGCAGGAACTGATTGCCTCGGGTGAGGAAGTTCACTTAGTGGTAAGGTCGCAATCTCAGCTGGGTTTGGCTGAGTGTATTCCCGGTCTAGCCGGACATATTCTTGAGCCGGCATTTCTGGAAAGATACAACACTGAAAAATCAGTGACATCGTTCAAGAAACTCTTGTTGGATAATTCTTCGGCTGACCCCTGTCTCGAGCGCAAAACTTTATCAACAGGCACTACTGACAGCAAGGTTCTAAATCTACGCGACCACCCACTGCAAACAGACTTCGTTTGGGGTTCGGCGGCCTATGAGTTGAAGTACCCTGGATATCGTATTTCGAAAGTCATTTCCGAGGTTAGCACGTCGTTCGGTGTGCATTATGATCCATTAGTCCTGCGTCCGCTAAAATCCGCGTCTATAAAAGGAATGCATGCGAAGACTGTTCTTATCCCTGGCACGGCCAGTCCGATCAAATCGTGGTCGACAGCTTCATGGTTGCGAACATACAGAACACTCTCTTCTCGAGGAGAAAGCTGCATCCTCATTGGCGAGCCCGAAAAGTATGATCAAGTGCAAGAACTGATTGACGCAGGCATCCCATGGAAGCCCACGCCAACACTAACAGACGCTATAAACATTATCAGTTCGGCTGCAAGAGTGGTTTCCGTGGACACTGGTCTTATGCATCTGGCTGTGCATCAAGGGACACCGACAATCGCGTTGTTTCGTGCTGATGCATTCTTCGCTCGCAATTTCCCACACGTTCGAAACTTGTTCGCCGCGCCTTGCGAAAGAGAATGTGTGGAACAAGAGTTCAATCGACAGCCGAACGGTTCAATCTTCTATTCAAGCTGGGATGAGGAGAGTTCAGTCAATTACTGGTCCACGCTGAATTGCCTTAGCTCGGGGAAACGATGCATGGAATCTATTTCGGTAGCATCGGTTCTCGAAGCGATCGACAAAGTTCGGACTCCTGTTAGAGTTTAACTTCAACCCGTTTGGTGTAATTTCATTGCGAGAAATGAAAGTGCGCAGTCGTTTCCGGCAATGAGTGTTGTGACGTTCTAGTTATATGTGCTTGGAAGCAAGCCGAATCATCGCCCAATTACGGCAACAGAGATTTAAATTGTTTGTATTCGGCATCAGTTTTCGCTTGACGCATGCCAACCTGGCACTGCTCTCTTGCGTGATCATTAAAACCGGACAGCGAGTATGCCTTGATGAGTTCAACCCGGGCCTTGTGAAAATCGGGATTCTGTTCTACGAGATTTGTAAGCACATCGATTGCTTGTTCCAGTCGTCCAGCCTTTACGAGCGATCGGCCGTATAACATGTGATCGTCAACACTTAGCCCCTGAAGTTTGTAAGTATGAGCAAACTCCGTCGAGGCTTTTGCATAATCCCCACCGAGATAGAATGCGTGCGCAAGCAGAGAACGCGGTCTCGGGTCGTTAGGATTCTGCCTGACGGCAAGCGCTAAAACGGTAGCTGCTGAGTTGTACTTGCCTTGACGAATGAGTTCGTATCCAAGTTGAACGGGGTCTCCTTTGATGTCCTTCAAACTGATTGTATCGGCCGATGCATCAGCAAGCCGTCGCGTTCCCGCTCGAGCTTTAACAGCTTCGATGGCTGCGTCTACTCTGGCTAATGCGCGTTGATAGGTGCGATTGTTCGGATTTGCCTTAGTGGCATTCTCCAGGTCGACGTTTGCTTCCCCGTACATTCGTTTTGCTGCGTAGAGAATTCCGCGTTGCCCAAAACTATCCGCTGTCGCATAGCCCAGATTTATTGCTTTGGTCAGTTCGCCGAGAGCTTTGTCTGATTTGCCATCTTTTATAAGCATTTGCGCAAGAATGTAATGCAGCTCGCCTTGTCCGGGATTGGATGATAGAGAGGCGTTGATGTCCGCCTTCGTCCCCTTATAATCGCCAGATTGAAATCGCAAAATTGCCCGCTCTCTTAAATAGATCGCATTATTTGGTGAGGTCTCAATTGCTTTACTCAAATAAACAACTTGGTTCTTTGGTTGTTTTAGATCGCGATATGCCGTTGAGAGTAAATAATAAATTTCATCCGTTTTTTGGGGCTGTCTTGAAAGGGCCAGCTTGAGTTCTGTAATTGCCGCATCATAGCGTCCTAACTTTAAGGCGCTTTGTGCTTTGAGCTTGTGGGGCTCAGGATTCGCTTTGTCTATTGACGCTGCCTTGTCAGCTGCAGCATTGGCTTTGTCGTACTGGTTCAAATCTAAATACGCTTTTGCAATTCCCATTGCGGCCAGCATTTCGTCTGACTTAAGGGAAAGCACTTTTTCGTAGTCTTCGATACGCTTTTGGGGATCATCCGGCATTGAGATGGCATGACCCATGTAAGCTTGCCAATTGCTTGGCTGCTCTTTGATGATCTTCTCGTATTCCAGGCGCGCGCCTTTGAGATCGCCTTTGGTGATTTTTTCACTTGCTTGCCCAAGCGTTGCTTGCTTTGTCACATTCCCGATAAGGGTCATCAGTGATACTGCTATTAAGCAAGTTGTTGAGCCTAGAATTATGGATTGCCGCAGTTGCCTTTGTTTTAGGATCTTTAGTTTTAGGTCCTCATCTTTGACTGCTACCTGATCGCTGAGAAATGCTTTGGGATCGACTTCGACTTTCTTTTGAACCTGCTCAGCAAACAGTTCTCGGCTAGCTTCCGGAATCTCGTCAGGCTTAAAGTTGATACCACTTTGAGCAAGTTCCGAAATTGTTCCACCGACTGTCTTACGGCTCTTTGGTTTTGCTACTTCAATTTTGTCAGCCAGCTTGTCGGCAAGCCCAGCTTTGCCGTCAGCCAGGGTTTCAAATGAACCCGAAGCAGCTTGATCAAGTTCGGCATTCAGTGCCGCAAGTTCTGCCCGCGATTCTTCCAGCTCTACTTGGATTCGCTCTTTACGCATTTTGCGTTTGCGATCAGGAATGCGATCAACTGATTGTGTGATCACTTGCGGACCGGTTTCTTCTTTGCGAGCTTGAACAAGAGCATTCTCTAAGTCGCGCAGTACAACCGAGGACTGGTAGTCGGTCATCTCCTGGATATCCACTTGTTGGAAGAACCTGCTGCTGCTGCTAAGTTTCGCTTGCACGAACTCTGTCAATTCGAAATGCATTTCTTCCCGCAAGCTGCTAAGTTCGTTTCGACCTGGAGTCTGATGCTCTTTTGTGATCCGCAGTCGAGGCGGACGGTCATTTGATTTCGGAATCTCGGCCGGAAGCATCTTGTGTGGATCCCCGAAGCTTCCAGGTTCCGGAGCCCCATCAACTTGTGTTTGGCCTGACAAATAATTTGATGAATTTTCTGCAGAATCCGTGGATCTAGGACCTGATAAATAAATGGGAGCATTTTGACCGAACTGTTCATCTCGAGGTCCCGATAAATAGATGGTGCTATCAGTCTCCTGTAAGCTTGCTTCGACTCGTTCGGCTTGCTGAGCCAAACTCATTGCCAGATTTGGAGAGGAGAAAGCCATGTCATTTTTCTGCAAGATATCCACGCCATCAACAGGCTCTAATCGTAGGTCATCTGGGAGGAGTGCTTCCTCGATTTTAGCAGCTTGTCCTTGCGCGGCTGGGTGAGCATCGAATTCGGGTTCGCAGTCGGAACGCGTGACTTGCCATTGGCTCTCTTCTGTTTCGTCTACAGCCCACTGGTCTGTGTCGTCGTATTCTTCATCGTCATCGTCATCGGCATCGCTTGTGGCACCGCCCATGCTTGTTGCATGAGAATTGCCGTCGGCAGGCAGATCATCGCCCGATGTCATTCCTTCTAGTAAGTAGAGTGACTCCCAGTTCTTTTTGCAGCGCTGCACGATTTCGTGCAGAGGATCGCTTTGCTGTAATTTCAGTTCATCGAGCAGTTGATCAATGCTTACTCCGATGTCTTGCGATAACTCGTCACCTACAAGCCTGCTGGACATTTGAATGAGATCGAAATGTCCGTCGGTTAGCTGTAGTAGTTTGCACAGAGCATCTACACCGTTGAGTGTGTTGGCACCTTGCTGATATTTTGCACCGGTGATCACTTTGCCATAGGAGATGCCAACCCAGCCAGAGCCGTCTTTGCTAAGTACCCGAATGACGGAGTGCTTGGCTAGGTCTCTTCGAGTTGCACAGAGTAATGCAGGACGCAAGCCGTATTTGTCAGTAATCAGTCCGGATGTAAGAGTGTTTAAGTTCATGTCTGCAAGTGCGGCTTATATCGTTATTTCGTGTTGACTATCGGAAAGGTGTAGGTTTGCGTAAATGTATATTGTTCATTGCCGTAGGTGCCGCCAAAAAGACTCATTGGTGCAAATGGAATCTTTGCATCGGATACCGTGGTGACTGTGACATAAGGGCTTGTTTCCGCCGGTGGCGTGCCATTGTAGTCTTGATAAACAAGATTCTTCAGTGCCGGAGCCGTCATGAATGTAGAGTTGCTTTCGAACGAAGTCAATACAGTCTTCGCAGCAGCAGTAGCTTGTGTGGCATCTTGCGTTTCAGCGGCCGCCCGCGCAGCGTCTCTGCAAGCAGTATCATTTATTTGTGCGCAGAGGATCAGCGTCGCTAGGTAGACTCCGAAGATTGCAAATATTACCAGAAAAATAGAACTGCATGCCATCTCGACGATGACACTAGCCCGATTGCTTCTCGATTCACTTTTACGCAACATCATCACCCTAATTTATGAGCACCCCATGAATTTGCTGGACTACCTTAAGGCGCCGGTGGGGGCGGATCATTGTATTGTTCCTGTACGAGTTGTACTAAGTGGCGTGCAACCTTTTGGAAAGCCTCGCGTAATTTTTTGCTGTCTGTTACCTGGTGGAACGTCGCTCCTTGTCCAGAAATAGCAGCAATGCCACCACTGGTTGGATTGGAATTCGTGTCATTAAGGATTGCCGTTTGATTTGGAATCAATGCCGAATTTGTCGCCAGACCGATTGTGTAGACTGCTACGCCGGCTTTTTGTGCTTCGACAGCTGCTTTTCTAGCGTTTGCCCAAACGTCGTTGTCGAGTGGCCCGCCTGCGGTAGGCTGTCCATCTGTAAACAGGATAACTGCTTTTACCGCATTTATCCGCCCATTCGCTTTTAATTGGTCTACTGCGGTTTTGACAGCCAGTCCAATGTTTGTGCTTCCTTTTGCCACAAGTGGTGGCATCGCATTCAGGACATCGTTGTACTTAGTTGCGTTGTCTGCTTTGTCCAGCGTAATCAATGGAACTGGAATACTAACGGTGGCACCATAAGGGGTGTTATCGTCGAGTGTCCTTCGATTCTCCCCGCTTGTTGCCGATGTACCTACCATGTGGTCGAAGGCTACTAAGCCGAAGTGTGCGTCAGCATTGTTGTTAATGATCTGACAAAAAATACCGACTGCATCTTTTGCGTCCTGGATAGGCTGCAGGTGCAACATCGCTTCTTTGAAATATTCAGCCTGGTAGCCACTCTTAGCGGCGACTGTAACTGTATCTGCTTTGCTAGATGTTCTTAATGCTTCGGTTTCTAGATTTCCTCGTGAGGCCTCGACCATGGTGGCAATATCGGGGAAGCTGAATCCGCTTTTCGTTGTGAACCCGCCAAATGTGTCATTGCCATCGAGGTTTACGACAAGATCTGTGAAGGAACCTGTATGGCTACCATCGAATGTTGGAGCACCATAAAAGTTGCCCGGTGCCTGACCTTGTTCAGGAAACACATTATTGGATCGCATGCCCTTCGCATTTGCATCATCGGCAACTTCTTCTGAGAACTCCATTCCTCTGCCGACGGAACTTAGTGCCATCGGGAAGGCGGCGTTGAAGCTAGTACCAGTAGCTGGCGGTCTTGCGATGTCGCGAATAGTGCCATGATTAGTGCTGGTATTAGTGGGGGTCTTATAAACAATCTTTTGCAGTGTGTCATCCCATTGGCGTTTCACCAAAGTGATTTTTGTCTCGTCATCAATTGAGCCGGATACGTCGAAACAAACGACGACATCAAGCTGGGGCACAGCTCCGTGCGATGCTGCTGTAATAACCTGCTTATTGAGTCCCAGGAACTTTCCAAACGCTGGAACCATTCCATATGCTGCCGTAAGTCTGACGACGCGGCCATTGGCATCACCTTCGGGCAATGGCTGTTTAGTAACTGGATCTAGAAACTCAAAAAATAGCTCTGATTGCAATGCGCTTGGACTGCCGCCTTTGCTTGTAACTATCGAGGAATCAGTCAGTAGTTGTCCGAGTACCGTATTCTGTTTATATAAATTGAGCGCAACCTTCTTCGCGTTTGCGTGCGCCGCGACCGGATCTTTGATGTCTGCACTAGCTAAAGTTGCAACTGCAGCCAGTGCCGCGGCATCAGTAGAGTTTTTCAACATTTGCGATGCTAGCACTGTGCGCGATACTTCAAAGGCAAACATTGCTAAAATTGGCAAGACTAACAAACCCAAGAGTGTTAGTAACATAATTACAGATGCACCACGCTCGGTGCGTTGCTTCGATTGCGGCTTGACCATCTTCATTAGCGCATTAACCCTTGAGAGTTTTCGACGAAATGTCGTTGGCTTACCTTGAGATTATAAGCAGTCGTGATTCCTGGAATTGAACCGAAAACCTGGGAGTCAACCTTCATTAGCGGATCTACAGATGTATCGATGTTTACTTGCAATTGATACGTATTTGCTGCCAAGTTTGGCGGAGTCGTTAATTTAGTTTTCGTTGTGCTCTTTGTTTTATCGGAAATTTTTGTGATGACGATTTCAGTTTCAACATTGTTGAGCTTGATACCGTCGCAAGTATCCAAAGCAAGATGGGCTGTATCTAGTGCCAGCTGTTGGGCTGAGGGGTCCGCACTAGTTGAAGTCGAGTAGGAACGAGCTTTTGAGGCAGTTAATGCTGCAGTTTGTGCGGCATGGAAAACGAACCCGCTTCGTATTGCAATCGTGGCATAATTTACCAGGGGGTAAAAAAGTACCAGCAATATCGTCCATAATACAAAAGGCAGTTCAACAATCGAATTACCCTTAGGTCTTCGGTAGATGCTTCTCACTTAGCACCTCCCGATTCTTCGAAGCCCCTTGGAACGGGGCGAGGTTTTTTGTGCGTCGCTTTGCTGCGGCCTGTTAAAGCGGCAGTAGACAACCACTGCATTGCCGACTTGCTAGTATCGTCTGTCACTTTTGAAAGAGATTGACTGCACCATTCGGTAAGTTCGTCGAATCGTTTGGCTGCAAGCAGGGCTTCGCCTGCTCGAACTGCATAGATGCCCTTTGACGAATCAAGGTTAAAAGCACGTTTTAACTCGAAGGCGCCTTCAGCAAATTTGTTACTGCGAAATAGAGACTCGCCCAGTAGATAATGTAAGTTTGCATCAGCAGGAGCAGCCTCGCTTGCCCCCTCCAAAACTTTTGCTGCCTCAGCTGGTTTGTCAGTAGCTAAATATGCTTTCGCCAAATCCTCGGCAGATTTTTTGTCGCTGGAATTTTTTTGATAAGCTGCCTGAGCAGTAGAAACATCTTTGATAGGGTCAGCACTTGCAGGCGACAAGTAGGACATACTCTGAAAAACAGAGAATGACAAAACTATCGCCATGTATCGAGGCTGATTTTGATTCTTCACGGTTGCTGCTCAGCGTTATGTTAACCGGGACTGGGTATTTCACTAAGAGTGAGATACCCGCTGAAGCCATAGTTAGTAACATTTTGTGGATAGTAACGTTAAGATACACCTAGAGTTTAAGCACTGAGGAGAAGGATGTCAACTGGTTCTAACAGCAGTCCGAGTAAAGTCGGTAATCTCCTGCTGGAGGCGGGTCTTCTGACGAAAACCGAACTTCAGGAAGGAATGGAAATGGCGGCGACCTTGGGGTTACCCATAGGAAAAACTATGGTCATGTCCGGCGTTCTCAAAGAAAGAACCGTTCGGGCAGCCGTGTTTGTTCAGTCCATGCTCAAAGATGGCTTAATCGAACGGGAAATTGCCGTAAAAGCTTTGGTTATGGCAGACCACGAGAGCCGACCTGTCGAAGACTGTTTGATGGAATTGGGTTGGAAACCGCTTTCGGACAGTGCAGTCAACAAGATTGGACAATTACTTGTTGATGCTGGAGCAATGTCGGCGACCGATTTGAAAGAGGCGCTCGAGCATGTAAACACAATGGGACTGCCTCTTGGAAGAGTCATTGTTTTGACTGGTAAAGCCAAAGGGTCAGTAGTCTGGTGCGCTTTGAATGCTCAAATGTTTCTGCGCGAAAAACGGATCACTAGAAAACAAGCAGTTAACGCGGTGAAAGCCGTTCACGAAAGGCAGACTAGTTTCGAGCAGGGCTTGCGAGAGCAGGGTCTGGAGAAGCTGGTTCCAGAGCACAGGATTAAGCTCGGAGAATTGTTGGTGCTCTCCACTGTCGTTGGCGAGGAGGATATTCTCGGCGCTGTCGAAGAAAGCGTAGTTCGCGAAAAGGCTCTGGGTCAGGTTCTTGTCCAGATGAATTTGATCAGTAGAGAACGCTTAGCTGATGCGTTAAAACTGCAGGAGATGACTGATAATAAAACTCTGTCGCCCTTGCAGGCAGTTGATGTTCTTCGCACTGTGCACACTCACAATAAGACACTGAACCGTGCTGTTGCCGAATTGGGGCTGCTCAAGCCTGAAGCGCAAGAGCAAGTAAAGTTGGGCGAGTTGCTTAAACTTTGCGGATGGATCACTGAAGCTGAGATTAATGAGGCCGTAGAACTAGCAAGTAAGAATTCCAACTTGCTCGGTAAAATGCTGGTCGCCTTCGGCTTTATCGATGAGGGAATGTTGTACAGCTCTCTTCGATGTCAATTTTTGCTGCGCGAAGGTTTCATAAAACGCGAACAAGCAATTATCGCGTTGCATTACAGTCAACGAACTGGATGCCCATTCGATCAGGCTCTGCAAGAATTAGGCTACACGATAAAAACGGTTTCGATGGATGATGTCGATACCGCTTCTGCGGGCAATAAATCTGCTTAAAGTTTCTTGAGTAGCGATTCCCATCGCTTCCATGCAGCGTCGCGTGCGCTCTTGTTTCCTGCATCTGCTTTTGGATAATCGCCAACTCGCATGAAACCATGAGATGATGCTGGGTATGTCACCGGCTCGAAAGTTTTCTTAGCTTCCTTCATTACTTTTATGCCATCAGGAATTGTCGCTCCAACTCGTGAATCGCGCTCGGCATAAAAGCCATAAACAGGACAGGAAATGTTAGCTACTTGCTCTTTTGTGTTAGGACATGTTCCGTAAAATGAGAAAGCGGCTTTCAGATTTTTATTCTTGTTAGCATAATCAAAAGTCTGCTTGCCGCCCCAGCAGAATCCGCTCACAGCCAGCTTTCCATTGCACGCAGGTAATGTGGTGACATACTTGGCCGCAGCATCTAGATCGGCGCCAATTCCTTCCGGTGTCAACTTACCGATCTCCCTTCGTGCATTATCGTCGCCGCCTAATTCTGCTGTGCCACCACCACCAGGGGCAACTCCAGAGAGCAGATCAGGTGCAATTGCAATGTAGCCGCGTGCCGCAAGTTGATCTGCTACGCTGCGGACCCAATCGGTTAACCCGAAAATCTCATGAATAACCAGAACGGCTGGCGCCTTGCCTTTAACTTCAGGATAGGCCACGAAGCATTTGAGTTTTCTTTTTCCACTTGTTATGTCGACAAATTCAAGATGTCGAGGTGATTTCTCAATATTGGCTTTTGCCCAATCTTGTGCGAATGTCGCCGGGCAAGAAAACGCTTGTGATAGAAGCATCCCCACAGATAATGATGAGCAAAGCACTGCTTTGGCTGGTTTGAATAAACGCACGAGAAATCTCCTATTGAAACTCTTCCGGGTTTCCGAGACAAGCAGATGAGAGCACCTGAAGTCGCCTCTATTATACTGTGCTAAAATCTTCGACATGAGACGACGAAATTTCCTTACAATTCTTGCCGGTACAATTGCTTTCGCGCTTTCTGGTTTTAAAGCGGCGCGAGCCAAAACAGCCGATGATCTCAAAGGTCCACTTACAAAAATTGCTTTTGGATCTTGCTGCATACATGACGGGCCACAGCCTATCTGGGATGTGATTGCTGCAAATAAGCCAGATGTTTTTCTATTTATTGGCGATAACATATACGCCGATACAGAAGATATGGCTGTCATGGCAGAGAAGTATCAGATGCTCGGAAGCAAGCCTGGCTACGCTAAATTCCGCACTTCTACACCGGTGCTGGCAACCTGGGATGACCATGATTACGGCATCAATGATGGTGGTGTCGAATATCCGAAGAAGGAGGAGAGCAAAAAAATCATGCTCGACTTTTTCGGAGAGCCAGCTAAATCAGAACGCAGGCAACGTCCCGGGATCTACACATCTTATAGTGTTGGGCCCAAAGGAAAGAAGCTGCAATTAATTCTGTTGGATTTGCGCTGGTTCCGCACCGCTTTGAATTACGATAAGGCTACTGATGGCTATTTCCCGGATCCAAGTCCGAAGGCGACGATTCTCGGAGATCAGCAATGGCAGTGGGTTGAAGAAGAATTGAAAAAGCCTGCTGATTTGCGAATCATTGTGAGCAGCACGCAGTTCGTTTCGCCGGATCACAAATGGGAAAAATGGGCAAATTTCCCGAATGATAAGAAACGCATGATCGAACTCATCGACAAGAATGAGATCAAAAATGCAATCTTCATTTCTGGCGACATGCATTATGCTGAGCTTTCCGCAGAGGACTCACCGAAAGGATTTAAGATCTACGATCTGACTGCAAGCGGAATGAATTTGGTTGAAAATGGCAGTCAATATCCAAATCGCTACAGGATTAGCCTCTATGACAAGACCCCTCATTTTGGGTTGATCGAAATTGATTGGCAGAAGAAGACGGCTAATCTGGCGCTGAAAATCGTGAGTGAAAAAGGCGAGACTGTGCTTTCTGACAAGGTTAGCTATCCGATTGCCTAGCCCACTTGTTCAATGGCAGTCCAATCGTCTACGCTGGACAGAATACTTTGAAGTATTCGCCATGCAGGCTCGAGGCCGGCGCTCCCGGTGATTACATTTGTGCTGTGATTGCGCGCAGTGCGAGCTGGCCGTTATGGTATTCGACTTGTGCGTCTATTGTTCTCATGCGGGCTTCGTTCAGTTGGCGTTCGCGTTCTGTTACTAGGAATACGGTGCTGTCCCCTGCTTGAAGGCGTTCGCGTTCTCCGAGATAAACTAGATTTGCTTTCTCGACTTGTCTTTCCAGTGCGGCAAATCGCAGATATGCCAAATTTATCGCGGAGATTGCGTCGTAAACCTCATTGCGGATGCGTTGCTCTTCGGCGGCGCGATCTTTTCGTAGTTTGTCGATGCGTAACTTGGCTGCCTGCAACTTCCCTCGCGCTGTGCGCATGAGCACTGGTTGGCTAAAGGTCAGTTGACCACGATAAGTGCGTCCAATTCCTTTTAAGCCACCGTCATGTCCTGCTGTAATCACAGCGTTAAGTGCGGGCAAAAGTTGATTCTCTGCTAACTTCCGCTGCAACTCGGCTATTTGTAATTGAACGTCAATTGCTTTTAGTTCAGGTCGACGTGTCAATGCCAGTATCACGGATCGTTCTGAATCCTCTGTTGAGTATTCCTGCGGGCGAGGCATTTCATCAGGGCAATTTATCTCATCCGGCAACGGCAGTGGAGCTCCACCGAGGTCGAATAGTACAGCTGAGAGCCTGAAGGAGAAGCGCTGAAAATCACGTTTTGCTTGTGTGAGATCTGCGTCGCGACGTTCCACATCTTCTTCTGCTTCAGTCACGTAGATTTTTGCAAGATCACCATTGGCTTCTTGCTGTCTGCTTATCCCAACTACCAATTTTGCTAAGTCTAAAATATGTGCAGCTACTTTTATCTTCTGATGCGCTCCTGCCCAGCTCCAGTAGACAGCCCCCGATTTTAGAAGCGTATCCAGGCGCGTCAAAGAGAAAGTTTGTATGGCAAGGTTCTCTCCGAGTTTCGCTTCTTTTTCTGCTACTGATTGTTCATTGTAGAAAAGCCCACGCATAACAGGTACGAATACACCACCGGAAATTTCACCATGCTTGCCAGTTTCGATGTAAGGCGATTGTGAGCTTAAGGGGTTGTATCGGTATTGGAGGAACGTTCTTATCCCGGATCGAAATGGTAATTCGATTTTTGGATAATTGAAGAGAACATATTTTGCCTCCCCAATTTTGGATGTGTTTTGCATTCTGGTGTATCCACTCTCGTTTGATAAGAGTGGATCGAAAACGCCTTGCTTTTCTATTCTAAGCGCCGTCGCGATCCGCTGTTGATCGAGGGCGCCTTTTAATCCCGGGAAATTTGAGTCCACTGCTCGTAAATAAATATCGAGTGTCAACTTCCCTTTCGCTTGAATTACCTTACGTGCCATGTCCGCATCGGTAGCGGGGTTGGCGCTGCTTTGAGCCATATTGATTGGATTAATCAGGACCGGATTAGAGATATCCGGCGGCTTACCATCAGCGGTCGAATTCGGGGCTGGATCTGCTGCGCGCGATTCAAGCGCCGTCAATGCAAGAATGATCAACAGTAGTATCCAGATTCCCGCGCGCACTATTTAGACCTGTTGCTTCTATCCAAATGATTGGTTTCTGGTCTTGGTACTGTCGGCTGGAATCCGTTGAATTGTCGCCACAGTTCAAACCATAGTGGAACGTCTCTGAGAAGTACCCATCCGCTAGCTTGAGCGCCTGGCCGCAAAACTGCCGGATCGGGCCAGTGTTCTTCTTTTTTGTTGTGAATTTGTTCGTGATCCTGCTCGACTATGATGCGGTAGTGATGCGTGCCGTCATCGACAGCATCAATCACTGCAACTCGTCCAGCAAATGTACCGACTGCAACTGACGGCCAGCCTACGAATTGAAGGGACGGCCAACCGGAGATTGACACGCGGACAGGATCTCCAAGGCGCACAAGTGGGGCATCATAATCGCGAATGAGGAGAGCCGCGGCCCGGTCATCTGTCTTTGGAGCTATGGTGGCAAGGGGGACGCCTGCATTTACCATTTCACCTGCGCCCACTCGATTCAATCTGACCACCCGGCCTGAAGTCGGAGCAATAATGATTCTCTGACCACGTCGCTGGCTGAGATTCTGAATTTCGATATCGATCTTTGCAATGTCAGCGGTGGTGCTTGCAATCACCTGATTGGCATCGGCCTGGGATGCTCGTATTGCGTTTATTGACGCATTTGTATCCGCCGAAATTTTCTTTAGATCTAATCCGGCTATACTTTTATCTTTTGCGACAACATCATAAGCGGCTTTTGCTCTCTGTAACTCGGTTTTTGCTCGCGTATTGTCCAGTAAAGCAAGCTGCTGCTCCCTTTGAGAGCGCAGCCCTTTCTCATAAAGAGCTGTGATTCGATCCAACTGCCATTGTGTAGTTTTGACGCCTTGCTCTGCGACATCGACGCTTTGCTGCGCTGCAAATAAGCGTGCTTTAGCTTGCTCGATGCGCTCCTGCGCGGCTGGCACGGCAGCATTCCTTGAAGCTGACTGATCCTCCAATTGGCTGCCCAGCGAAGAAACTCTTTCTTTTGCTAGGTCCCTTTTGTTTTCCAGAGCTGCCTTTTGATCTTCCAGCATTTTGAGCTGCGTTTCACTCAGAAACCGCGGGTCAATGTCCGATATTTCGGCGATCTTCTCTCCCGCCGTTACGTCTTGTCCGTCCTTCACGTACCATTTGACCAGACGTCCTGAAATTTGCGCTTCTATTGTTTGCGGTCTATGCATCGGCGAAAATACGATAATTTCACCTGTGCCCGCAACTGATTGCCGCCAGGGGACAAACATGAAAAACACGGTAGTGGCAATAAAAGCGACTAGTAGGGCCGCACCGAATATGGTCGGACCCCAGCCTATCTTTACCATGTCTAGAGACGCGAGCCTATCTTCTCGTCCCCGCTTCCGCTTTGCCAGCACCTCAGGCGCTGCCATCGATTGCTGTGCTGCACTCTGTCCAGATCCAGGTGGTATCGTATTTGGCGACTGCATGCTAACCCCTGGATCCATATTGCGTATTGTCGAGCTGGCGAAGCAGCATTACTAGATTCGGGAAGAGTTCCTGAAGTTCTCCATCAACGCGCTTGATCAATTCCTGCGGTGTCCCGGATTCAACAACCTTGCCCTTGGTCAAGACAACAATTCGATCAGAACGCGTGATGCTGTCAGCATCCTGCGAAATGTCGATAATTGTCCAGGTCTGATCGGGTGCGTATATCTTGTCCAAAATGTTCAGCTTGCTTTTCTCTTCAATTGCGGTAAAGGCTTCGTCAAGAATGAGCAATTCCGGTCGTTTCACTATGGCTCGTGCAATTAGCAGTTTTTGAATTTGCCCGCGAGAAAGGCTCTTGCCCGCTGCACCAACTTCGGTTTGTAAGCCGTGTGGTAAGTGACTGAATTCGTCAAAATGCACCATATCGAGCGCCCACATCACATCTGAATAGCTAACCTCCGGCCGGCCAAGGCTAACGTTTTCAATGATTGTTCCCGGGAAAATCTCGTTGGCATCGCTGACAAGCGCAACCGACTGGCGCAAGCTATTGAGCTCAATATCCCTTACATCGATTCCATTTATTTGGGCTATCCCTTCGCTTGGATCGACTAGCCCGCAGAGGATTTTTGCAAGCGTCGTTTTGCCAGATGCGTTGTGTCCAAACAGGCTGATGCGCTCGCCTGCAGATAAGTTCAAATCCAAACCATTCAATACCTTGTCGCCTTCCGGGTAAACGAAGGTGAGAGCTTTGATATCGATGCTTGCGCCCTTACCTGTTTTCGGTAGAGCTTCTCCGCCCTTGCGCTCTAGCTGCAAATCCTCCACATATCCGATTTTGCCGAGAGCCGATAGGAGTTCAAAAACATTTTGCATATTGCGGACTATGCGCTCTACGGCAGGCACGACTAGATTGACGATAAGCAATGAGGCGACGAGTTGACCCATTGTCAGATGCCTGTTCACTACCATGTAACCACCGATGCCCAGCACTCCTGCACTGGACATCGCCTGGAAAAAGAATAAAGCACCATTTTGGCGGAAGAGTACATTGAAGTGAACGCGGCGACGCTTTATGTACTCAACTAAGAGCTTGTCCGTGTGTTGAATCAAATAGGCAGGAATTGAGTTCGTTTTTACGCCGGCTTCGCAGCGTGCCAATTCTTCGAGCCATTCGGCAATCTTATATCGTTGTGTCGTCTCTTCTGAGCGCGTGTGGTAGCCGCCAAATCCGAAAACAAACATTTCCAGTAAAAGGAAACTGATCACAAAAGCATCATAAAGAAGAAGCCATGGACTGTAAAATCCAAGCAGGGTTAGACCGACCACGACCTGCAGTATCGCAGCTGGTGCGTCCAGCAGCAGGCTAAACCAGGCCGATTGAACTGTGATGGTGTCGAAGAAACGATTCACCAACTCGGGCAAATATTCGCTAGTTAAAGTTGAGTGTTTAATGCGTGGCACGCGGTAAGCAAGGCGCAAAGCGACGCGAGCAAATGTTCGTTGCCTGATCCGCTCGACGATCCATAAAATCAACAAACGCAGCAGCGCCACGAAAGCCAGTGCCAGAAGCACGGCGACTGCCAGCAATGTTAGCGGTTGCATGAACACGCCGGCGGCAATCGTATTTACCATTACTTGCGTTGCAAGCGGTACTGAAAGCGAAAGCAGTCCGGTGAAGAATGTATAGACTAGAATCAAAAACACGTCTTGCCGATCTTCAAAAATCATTTGAAGAAGGCGTTGATGTGGTGAGGTTTTCGTAGTTGGCCGCTCAACTGTCCCTGGCGGATATAGAACGCGTACGATTTGATCGACGTTCATCTTGCCTGCCTTTTGCGCGAAGCTTTCATATCTTGCGTATTTCGAGTTTTCTGTTTTAGGTTCATGCGCAGTTCATTGCAAGCGGTTTCTTCCATCTGATCGGCAGATCAGAAGCCTCGTATTTTCGCCTGAATCAGTCAACCTGTCTAGTGTTCAGCGTTTATCTAGTTCGTATGGCGGATTGATATATTGCAGCCATCAAGTTCGTTCTTGATGACCTCATCGCTCTATATGGCGCGCCTTTAGCGGTTGAGAATCGAATCCACACTTGCAGGATTATCGCGGAGGACCGAATCAACACTTGGCAAAGGATCGCTCATCAGCATCTTTACTTGTGGACCAGTGGGCACGAACGGTGATTGCATCTGCCTTCGCGCCTGTCCTGCCAACACAGAGCTGAAAATTGAACCACTCAAAGCGGATTCCTGTGCGAACACTTCACCCATTCGTCTAGTCATTGAGGGGGTTGACATCTCGCGCGCGGCCAGAGGGTTGATACTGCGTTCGGTCAAACCGACTCCTGACAATGGACCGGTGCCTGACACCCCAAAGCCGCCTGAGGTGTTTCCCAAACCGAATCCAGCGCCATTCGGGTAAAGCTTGTCCGGGCTGAGTTGCGCTGCACTCATAGCTCGTGGCCAGAATGCGCCCGGGCTACTATTGGGTATGCCGAAGGACATTCCGGTATCGTCTTGCTGAGCTTCAAGTCGTGCCTGCGCGCTGACAAGCAAGCAAAGAGCAAGTGATGAACTAGTCTTCCAAAAGGTACTGATCGGCATTTCTACATCGCTGGATCTGATGCATATGATTGTACAACTGCGTTGGAAACTTCCATCAATCCAAAGTGCATTTCTTCAATCAACGATTTGACATCGGAAAGCATCGCCATGCGTTGATCCAAAAGTTCAATTGTGATGTTGCGTTTGGTCCTTGCATCAGGATTATTCACGCGCGCTTTGGCGATCACTCCTGTGCGCTGCCAGTCGGCAATTAATCGCTGACGTCGGGACCCAGTTGCCGGTGCCGAATTTGGTGTTTTATCCATAACTGAATTCACCGATGAGTCACCGGGTGCAGTATCAGCAAAATAATGCCAAACGCTGTTAGGGAAATAGAAGCTCGATTTGTTTGCTGTTAAAAAGGCATCCAAAATAGGCGGCAATCCGTGTTCCAACTTTGCCTCTTGCCTCTCTTGTCGCAAGGCGAGCGCAGAAAGCGACGTCTGCACAGATCCGTCAAAAACCTCCAGAACATTTGTTGGAATGTCCGTGATTGGTGAAAGCGCAAGCGAGTAACCGACAATCTTCGTGACACCACCGCTAAGTAAGTTGACCTGGCTGTTTCTATGTGTGAGGCGATTGCGACGTTCTGTCAGTAGTGCGCGCGATTCATCGGCGCTGGCAATGGCTTTATCAACTTTTCCTCTAGTTGCATTAATCTGCAAATTTGTAGCTTGGATAAGCGAATTCAATTTCTCTCTGATGTAAATGATTCGCTGTTTCTTTTCCGCCTGGTTTGCTTGATCTGATGAGATACTTTGCTGTGCATTCTTCAATTCCAGCAACACCGGAGTGACGCCGGAAATGTTGCACATCTCTCGGGCAACGGGTGAAAATTTCTCGGGCAACCACCATTGGTCTTGTGCCTTCGCGCATGGTATCAAAAAAAATAAAGTCAGCAAGCATGCTAATGCTGAAGAAAAATAGTTCAGTCTTTTTCTGTAGATTTTCATTGATTGCAGTTATTGGCAGGTCTTCGTCGGTCCGCAAAATTACATTGCCAGCAGCGTGATCCTAGCAGATTTCAAGCTCTATTGAGTTTGAAAATATCGATTCACTTTGCTGAGCGTAAGACCCGAACATTTGCTAACATGTACGCGCTTAAGATATATGAGCAATACGGTTGCCATTGTTCTGGCTAGCCAGCTGCTATGCAAGTGAAAGTGAGATTTAAGAATGAAAAGTGATTTTCTCGATTATTCCGCAGGTGATGTTACTTGCCAAGCATTCGTGGCTTATGACGACAAGAGCACAGATAAACGACCGTGCGTTCTGATTTGTCATGCATGGGGCGGACAGAGCGAGTTCGAGCAAGAAAAGGCAGAAAAACTTGCTGAGTTGGGCTATGTCGGATTTGCCGTAGACGTTTATGGCAAAGGCAAGCGCGGCACCAATATGGATGAAAATGCCAAGCTGATGCAACCGTTTATCGACGACCGTAAGCTATTACTTAGCCGCTTACGTGGCGCTCTTGCAGCAGCAAAGAACCATCCTCTGGTCGATGCCAATCGAATTGCGGTAATGGGATATTGTTTCGGTGGACTTTGTGCATTGGACCTTGCCCGTTGTTGCGATCCAGATGTTAAAGGGGCGGTGAGCTTCCATGGCTTATTTACTCCTCCGAATATAGGCGCGCAAGGAAAAATTTCCGCAAGCATTTTGATACTTCACGGTTACGATGATCCAATGGCGAAGCCTGATAGCGTATTGGAAGTCGCTGATGAATTGAACAAGGCTGGTGCCGATTGGCAATTGCACGCGTATAGTCACACGGTTCACGCTTTTACATCGCCCACCGCGGATATGCCTGAACATGGAATTTTATACAACGCTTCGGCCGACCGCCGTTCCTGGATAGCGATGAAGAACTTCTTCCAAGAGCTCTTCGCCTGATTCGGGTCTTAGTTTCTTTGCCAGCTTCTATTCCTCGGAAATTCTAGGGAAAACCGATTTGCTTGTCCCCATGAATTGGAATATAAATGATGGGTGACCATAGGCGGAGTGCCATAATTGTCGGAGCAGGAAAAAGACTCTGAATCAATTTCCCTGTCCGATGGCGTCCTGCTGAAGGAAGTTACTCCCGGCGGGGGGGCCAGATCGTCCGGTGAGCCTCCGGTCATGATAAAGGAGCCCACCGACGAACCGGGAATTTCAATATCGGCAAGCGCTGATAACGATGCCCTTTTGCCGGCGCCAGTTTTAGAGACGCCGACTGTTGAGCCTCTTGGTGAATGTAGTGAGCGTCCCCCTCTAGCTGGCCAGCTTTTGTCTGAACCGGAGCCGCCACTAAGCTCCTCTGCTGCATTCGAGCAAAAGGCAAGTCTGCCAAATGGTTTTGAGTTACTTGCACGACTCCTGAGCTATTCTTCAAAAGTTATCTTGAAAGCTGTCGCTATTTTTGCGACTACTTTTGTAGTGCTGGTAATCATTCTGTGTTCGACTATATTTCTGTTCGGGCGGCAAATTGTAGATGCAGCCGATGCTGAGTTAAAAAAACAACCATACATCGCATTTCCAGTTAAGGGATTAGCGGATCCACTGTTCGATGGTTCTGAGCTTTCTCGAAAAACATATTTCAAGGCAGCTGAAAATGCCGCTTATGGCTGGTTGAAATATGGGGTTGGCATTAGCGCCGGAGTGCCTGCACGCAAAGTCAGATATCTTCAGTTTTTGGATGAAGCTTTCCGGCTGCCATACGAACTGAATTTCACCGTAGCACTAAACGAATTGTCCAAGCTTCAGGCAATGCAAAAAGATGGAACTGATATCCGGGCGCTGCAGCTTTTCACATACTACGGACTGGGACTTTCGCAGCGAGAGCTAATAAGGGATGCATTCACACCGGACAGCCCGGTGTATTTTGAAAAAGCAAAAAATATTGCAGTTGAGCAGGTGGGCAAGCACAATTTCTTATTCGGTGATTTGGAGCGCCGCCTTGCGCAGGTCTACTTAAGTAACCTGAAGTTTCAGGAGGCGGACTTGCATGCTAAAGCTGCTTTAGAGTGCGATTCAGCCAATGCCCCGCTGGAGCAGACGGCTGCTGTCTGGGATCGCCAGCTACTTTTAGATATCTCAAAAATGCAAAATGCCAGGTCTCAAATTGAAGCTAGATGGGATGCATTACTTGCCCAGGAAAAGCGCGTGCACGGTGAAAAAAGTTTGCCGCTAGCCGAAGCGCTGGTGGGATATGCACAGTACTTTTTATACAACAAGGAATATGGTAAGTCCCTTCAAGAAGGCGAGAAGAGCTTCGCTATCTTAAAGCAGCTGTCAGAAGTAAAGCCAACATTTCCCTCATGGCAGCATCCCAATATTACATTATTCGGTAGGGTCTTAATCCCTGAAACGGAATGGAAAAATTCCAATGCTGCAAATGGCTTTTTGAATTTTATGGGCAATATTCGACGAAGCCTGGCTGCTTCAAGGTCGTCGGATCCTCTAATGCACAAAAGATTGAAAGAGTTGGATTCAGCGTACGTTTCGTGGGTTGTGCGCTGCTATGGAGATAATCCAAGGCGGGTCTTTCAATTTATGGAGAAAGTGGCGGACGATTATTCTTCCGGTAAGGATTATGCTACGGCAGATGCTTATTACAAAAAGGCGCTTTCCGTCGGTGCTCAAAGCAACATGTGGGTTGAGTCAAATCGGCAAGAGAAGTCCTTACCTAGCGACTCTTCAGTTCGTTCTTACCTGCTATGCATGGCTAAAACCGCACACAATGCTTTCCTCTTAGGTAATCTTAGCGAGGGGCTAACAATCTCGCGAAACTTGCTGAACTTTCTCGATCCTTACAAAAATTGGATATCTTCACATAACTCTTATGACGTCGTTCAGGAACTCATTTATGCCTTTGGAGAACTTCCGAGAACTAGCCATACAGATGAAATTAAGCAGCTTCAGGCGAAGTTGGTTGAAATTGTGGAAATGAAAAGGTTCAACAAAGCTGCTTTTGGTTTTGGGTATGCACACGACAGGTCAATAATGCTCGCTGAATTGTACGAACTGCAAAAGGATTATCCAGCGGCTCAAAAGTATTATCGAGAAGCGTCTGAGAAAACGCCGTCGAACATTCGTAATCTTGGTGCTTATGCCGAGTTTTTGGCCCGGCATGGAGACAAGAAAGAAGCTGGGAAACTCTTTGAACAATTCGAAGCGATAACTTACTCTATTGAACAGCCCAAGCATTTAGAGGTGATAACTGTAGTCGCCGATGCGAGGCTGAAGGCCATTATGGACCGTTCCGCGGACAAATCATACATGTCTGATCCGCATTTTCAATGGGTTCCGGCAGTTCAAAAGTCCATTTGCGATAACTCGAACACGTCGGCGAATTTCGGTGAGCGCGCATCCATCATTGATTTGCGTCCGATAATTCGGGATTCAAGAGAGGCGCCGGCTCTAAAAGATGAACCGCCACCGCCAATAATCAAAACTCCCTCCGGAGATAGCACGATTGTTTATGGTGTCAACCCTGCAGGAACAGTTTATGATACCGAATCTGCAAGAGCAGACATTGCCACTTTGAGCGCAAAAGACTTAGATTATGTCAAAAGGAATTTTAAGTGGTACAAAGACCTTTATAGAAAAGGAGAGGTCTTGCGCGAAAATTTGTCTGACGAAAAAGTCGCGTGGTTCAGCAAATTTCCTCGAAGTCTAAGAGACCTGAAACCGGTAACTCTTTTGATTATTTCGGAAGAAGATTCTCAATCGCTCAAAAAGATGCTTGGCAGAAAACTAACCAGCAAGAAGCTCAACTAGGATCAACCAGCCTGATCCATTGTTGCAAGACCTACCGTTTCTTCTTCTTTTTCTTCTTTTTCGCAATGTTTCAATTCCGAAGCTTCTTCTTTTACTTCACGCATTTCTTCCTCTGATGGCAAATCATTTTTAACCCATTCAATCGATTCATATCGATCAATCAAGTCTAATTGCGTGCATTTCTGAATCACATGTGAGAGGTCCGGCATGGAACTGGATAACGGATTGGGAAGAAGTGATGTCGAGATCGGTGTGGGATCCGCACCGACTGCCAGAAAATACATGGTCGCCCCTAAGGCATAAATATCACTTTGAATAGTGGCGTTTCCTGCAAACTGCTCAGGCGGTGTGTAAGCGTGTTTGCCCGCGCAATCGGATGTTTTCTTCCTCCTTCTTTCTGCGACGCTAAAATCGATCAGTTTGATTTTGCCGTTAGGTTGTAGGATGATATTGTCCGGTGTGAAATCGCGATGAACGACAGGCGGATTCTGTTCGTGCAAATATTGCAAGATGGAGCACATCTGTTTGCATAGGTTTAGGATTTGCTCCTCAGTGAGAACACCATCTTCTGCGACCACTTGGCGAAGAGTTCTTCCTTCAACGTGCTCAAGAACAATGTAGACTCTTCCGTCCTCGTAAAACATATCCAGCATTTCCACAATTGATTCGTGAGAAAGCTGACCCAAAATGGCGCTTTCATTTTCGAAGTCCTTAGCTGACTCTATTTTTGCGCCAAATGATTCACCGGGGGTTAGTTGGAACTCTTTCAATACTACTGTTCGTGAATCAGCGTCTTTTGCCAGGTAAAGCACGGCTTGCCCACCGGAAGCGATCGTGGATGAAACCGTGTATCTTCCCACCTTCAATATTTGCCCAGTGATTAATTGACCTTCTTTTGAGGCGCTTTCTTCGCGCCCGGCCAGGACCTCAAACCAGATCTGTGTATATTGCGGTTCCCGCATTACCGCTGATCCGACCAAAGCCTGCTGCACCTTATCATCCAGATAAACCGCTGGGCAATGTTTTCTTATCGCTTGGAACAGTTTAAGTTTTTCCGCTGCGCTAAGTTCCCATAGCCTTATTTCGATTGTCCGCCCGAATGAGTTTGTAATCTCCAAATAGTCGTTATGAATGTCCATTTTATTTGCTAATGACTCATAGAAATAAGCCACCTTTCGTAGGACTTGCAGTATTTCTATATCGCGCTTTGTGTTGTCTATTTTGAGTTTTCCTGACCGGAACTTGATTGAAGCAACATCTTTCCAGAGAATCTGCGTTCCAGGATCTCTAGCGGCCAGGCGGAGAAAATCTGTAAACCATCCTTTTATGGGCAGTTTCTTTATGCGGTCGGAGTACACTTCCAGGTCGTATTCCGTACTTGTGAAGTTCCAGCAAAATGCGAAATAGGAGCGCATGAAGAGAACGGTAAGGCAGGTTGACAATCCATAGATGTAGAGACAGATTATTACAAAGACGGTGTGAAATTGGGGAGCCATAGAAGGGAACCCGAGAAGTTCGTCAACGCCTAGATTGAAATAGATGCACAGGGTTATAACTGTTGGGAGCGCGCAAATGTACGGCAATGCTATCACAGGATTGAACCATGTCGAGTTATAGAACTCGCGTGGTTTCCTGCTGCTATCGTCAATTTGTTGCCGGAACCTTATGCACTCTTCAAGGTTCGCTTCCTTTGATAACGACAAATTTTTTCGGTCGCCCGCAATTGAGCGGAAGATTGTGTATGCTGTATTGAGCAGCATCAAAGTTATTCCGACTGGCGGAAGTAAACATGCCCATGTCAGAAGAAGCGGGCGGACATCAAGCGTGAAGTCCCGTATCCAACGGTGGTCCGAAAAGTTCTTCGCAACTGATGCGTAAGAATGCGCCCAAAATGCTGACATTGTTTTGCTTTTGATTAGTGGTTTCGATAATTTATCGAGAACAATGAGAGCCGTTACAAAGAAGATTGGTGGCAGAACATAGAGCGGATTTAGCTTCTTACCAGCATGAAAATACTTGCGGAGTGCTTCCATTCCGTGAGGTGCATCAAGGAGAGGAGTGCCATGTTCGTTTTGCCCGTCACGCAGAACTTGCTCTAGGTTGAGAGGTGCTTCTTCGTTGAAGTAACCTATGATGCCCAGGATCGCGAGCATGTGAAAGCCGCTTGCAAAACGCCAAGCAAAAGGCATTGAGGAAAATTCGTCACCCAGTGCATAGAGCAGTCGCCCGGACGGTTGTCGTAAAACCACCTCGCGCAGCGTGTGTCCTTGTGTGGAGGGTTGCGCAATCGCTATATCGCTGATGAGGCTGCTTCCAGCTTCTGGCTTCATTGATTCGTTGCCTCATCACTTCCGATGGCCGGCGCATCATCATTGGATAAGCTATCAATACTTGTACCGGCTAACCCTTGTAGTCGATGCTTAATGGAAACAAAAGATTCCGGTCGTTTCTCCTCCTCGAATTCTGTACAGTCTGAAACCAGGCTCCTAATTCTTTCTGAAATGGATGGATGGTCGATTACGCATTGTGTTAGTGCTACAGGATCATGAGCTGTTAACAGGTAGTAGAGCGTGCATCCAAAACTATAAATATCACTTTTGATCGTTGGCTTTCCTCTCAGTTGTTCAGGCGCGATGTAACACTGTTTGCCGATAAGTGTGCCCGTTACGCCTTCCATGAATTGATGCGCTGCGCCAAAGTCAATCAATTTGATTATGCCTTCATTGTTCTCCATGAGATTGTCGGGTGTTAAGTCACGGTGAACGACGGGCGGATTCTGCAAATGAAGAAACAGCAATATTTCGCAGATTTCCGAAGCCCATCGTTCGACCGTTTTTTCGCTCCTTGGACCTTTCCGTTGTACTATCGATCTCAAGTCCTGTCCATCGACAAATTCGATCGTAAGATAACGAGTATCAGTTTCCTCGAACATTTCCCTAACTTGCGCTATGCCGGGGTGCTGAAGTGAACTGAGGATTTGAAACTCACGTTGGAATGTTTCGAGCATGCGTTCACGCTGAAGCGCACTGCTTGGTAGCACGTATTCTTTTATAACGACACGCTCATGGCTGTCATTGGCTCGTGCAAGGTAAACTGTGGAAAGCGCTTTAGCTGCCAGCTTCCGTATAATTCTATATTTGTTATCGTTTAAGAAATCGCCGCTACTTTTTGGCGAGAAAATCGTGGAAGAAAACTTGTCGCTTGCAATAAGAGCACTTGTTTTGATTTCTTGCATAAGTTGAAGTCTCAAGGCAACTGCACGTGAGTCAAACTTGCAGCGCGGTGCATATTCGTCTGCTGCCGCTATGAGTTCAGCCAATTCAGCGCGATCTATTTCTGCAACTTTCAGCTCAATAGCATCCAAGCATCCAAATTTGAGTTTGAGTGCCTGCGAAGGTCCGGGTTCTGATAAGTCCACGGACCTGAGGCTGTTCCATGTTTTTAGTGGAGAGAATCCAAATAGATTTCCAGCCCTATTAGGAGACAGGATTCCTTGTTGACTTATGATCAGTGTTTTCTCTTTTCTGCTTGGCAGGAATGCGCAACCCATGACTGCTACGGGAACCGCTCCGTAGCCAGCGACTATTGACGCAAGAAAAAGTCTGAAGTTGCTATGCTGGAACACATCGAGGCCCATGTTTGCATCTCGCACAGATGCTTGGAGCCAATTAAGAATTGTGAGCCCGAGAGGGTCCGGACAGAATGCGACTAAGAAGAATAAGGATGCGTAACAAGTGCTCAGCCATAAGAGTGTGTCGCTTATGTTTTTAAGGGCGAGATAATGTTCAGGAAGGTGTACTGTTTTACTGCGGATGTTTGCTGTGTCGATCAATGCGTCTAAGAAATTGTCTCCGGCAACGAAAACTCGATTGGCGAAAATTTGAAAGCTGGAACTCAGACGGATCGCAAGTGGACTGAGCGCAACAAAAATCACAAGCGATAGAATTGCAGAGGTGAAGTAAATGTAGCTTTCGGAAGGACCGCCTCCTGAGGCGATGTTCGCATCTAGCAGTGAAGCGTAAAGCCAGAATGCCGTCCCCATTCCGAGCTGGCTAAAGCAAATAGAGACGATCAGGCTTAGTATCCCCACATATGCACCGAGATAGGCTGCCCTGCTAGTCAAGAATGAGTTCACGCTTCTGGTAAGCGCTGATGACGGCTGCCCTCCACTTGTGAGTGCTTTCCTTCGTTGAATGCTCCTGTTAAATGAAAGCGCGATGACGGACGCAGCCGGAAATAGCAACGAAATGAGAATGCAAGCAAGCAGCGACCAGAGGATGTATGGATGACGATAGGTACTTATAATGGAACGTTCCATTGATGCAATAAGCCAGGTGCTTGCTGAAAATGCAAGCACGCGCATGGTGAACCTACTGCTTGTTATTGATTGTAAGAATGTCTTGAGTATGCTGAGATCTTCTTCCGTTGACTCAGCAAGAGCATCTTGGGGGCGAATGTTGAAAGCGTGACGGCATAGTCTTGTGAGGGAGTTTATTGCAGGTGTGAGTTGGCTCATCCACGTGGAGTTTAACTGGTGCATGACTGTGATACCAAATATGGTGAACCACAGAAAAAGCGTATAGTATGGATAAACCTGGGAAAATTGGTTCATGTGTATGGCGCCACTGGCCCATAGAAATGGTTCGGCCAATATCCCCAGTGCGCAAAGCGAATAAATGGCTTTCGTGATCGTAGGTTTGGAGCGAAGATTTGCTGCAGCGGTAATTAGGCCATGCTGCAATGAGCGCTGGACGACTATCGTTTTTGCGTCTGAATCGCCCTGTGAATCCATATGCTTTGTTTAAGAACCGACTGGAGTTAATAAACCCGCCAGAGTAGTCTCTTAAACCATGGCGGGCCCTCACAGGCTAGCTGGCAAAGAAATATGAGCAATGGCGCTGCCGAGTATATTAAGTCCGTACGCCTAAACTTTCACTAGCAGTTTCCCTAGATTCTTTCCTTCAAACAGGCTGTTCAGGGCGTCTGGGAGTTTGTCGAAACCCTCGACGATTGTCTCTTCGAAGACTATCTGCTTGTTCTTGACCCATGGCGCGACTATCGCAAGCATCTCGTCCATTCGGCTTGTGTAATCGCGGGCGAGAATCCCCTGAATCGTAGCTCTCTGATATAGCATGTGCTGTAGCAAGCGAGGACCGAGTTCTGGCTTGTCCAACTTTCCATCATACTGGCTGATTGCACCGCAGATTACTATGCGCGCCCGCAATTTGATTAGTGGAATGACCGCGTCTGTGATCATGCCTCCGACATTGTCAAAATAGATGTCCACACCGCCTGTAGTGCGTTGGATTTCTTCGGCTAAGCATTCGGTCGTCTTGAATTCGCGATAATCGATAGCACCGTCAAGGTTGAGTTTATCTGTCAAAAAGCGGCACTTCTCTGCTCCGCCGGCAATGCCAAAAACTTTGCAGCCGGCTTTCTTTCCAAATTGGGCAACCAACGAGCCGACCGCACCGGCAGCTCCTGAAACAAGTAGAGTTTCGCCGGGGCGAGGTTTGCCGGCTTCCATTAGACCAAACCAGGCTGTCCTTCCCGGCATTCCAAGAACACCCAGTGCAGTTGAGACGGGCGCGTCGTTTGGATTAAGTTTGCGCAGTTCGCTGGCATGACACTTGGCAAATTTTTGCCATCCGGAGTACGCAAGGACCCAGTCTCCTTCAACAAAGTTCTCGTTTTCACTGGCAACAACTTGGCCGACGACTCCGGCTCTTTGCACAATGCCGAGTGGATGCGGCACATCATATGTTCTGATTTCGTGCTGCTGGATCCGCATGTAAGGATCGACGCTGATGTACGCTGCTTTAATCAGTACTTCATTTTGCGAGAGTGCGGTCGATAGCTCAGTTACTCGTCTCTCGTAATTTTGTTCGGAGACTCTCTCACTCGGGCGCTTACTGTAAATCCACTGATCATTTTTCATTATTAGCGCGGTTTTTTGTTGCATGGTTCACCTGGCAATGTGATGGAGTCGGTAGGCAGTACTTTCTTGCGAGGCAGCTTGGAAGCCGCGCTCCCATAAACGTTCCGCACGCGAATTATTGTTTCCGAATGCGTAAGTGTAGCCCGAACTTTGTAATTCAGAAAGCTCGGATGTCAAGCCTGGGCGGCTGTTGTATATGCTGAAGACTACAGCTGACAGGAAATTGCATATCTGGATGTGATAGCATTTCTTTCACGCACAAAGGTTCAAGAATTAAGGAGCGAAAAATGCGTTTGAATCGACGTTCGATACTTATTGGGATGATTAGTGTTGCAGCTGCCTCTGCTTCTTTAAGCGCCTATGCCGCTGATGCACCTGCTGCCAAGAAGGGTCCTGGTACCTATGCTGTTTTCAACACCAACATGGGCACTTTCACAGCCAAGCTTTTCGATAAAGATGCTCCGAAAACTGTAGCCAACTTCGTTGGACTGGCAAGCGGAACCAAAGAGTGGACCGATCCCAAAACTGGAGCAAAGGTCAAAAAGCCCTTCTACAACGGACTCATATTCCACCGAGTAATAAATGGGTTCATGCTCCAGGGCGGATGCCCGCTGGGACAGGGAATCGGCGGACCAGGCTATAAGTTTGCCGATGAATTCAGCCCGAAATTGCGTCATAGCAAAGAGGGGATTCTATCAATGGCCAATTCGGGACCGGGCACCAATGGCAGCCAGTTCTTCGTAACTCTTGGACCTACACCTCACCTTGATGACAGGCACTCCGTATTCGGCGAAGTGGTCAGTGGCATGGACGTGGTCAAGAAAATTGGTGCGACACCGACCGGCGCGCAAGATCGACCAATCAAAGATGTCGTCATGAAAGAAGTAAAAATCGAAGTAGTCAAATAAGGCGCCTTCAATTCATCTCTCAGGAATCTTTGATCTCTAATATTCAATCAGTAAGAGGAGGCTTCAATGAGTGGAGCTAATGGATCCGGAACATACGCCGTATTCGACACAACACTTGGTTCATTTACAATTCGTTTGTTCGAGAAGGAATGTCCAAATACCGTCGGTAACTTTGTGGGTTTAGCCACTGGTGACAAGGAATGGACAGATCCAAAATCTGGTGGAAAGGTCAAAAAGCCGTTTTATAACGGATTGATTTTCCATCGCGTCATCAACGGTTTCATGATTCAGGGCGGATGTCCTGAAGGCAGCGGCAGAGGTGGCCCCGGCTACAGATTCGCCGATGAATTCAATCCGAACTTGAAACATACCAAGGAAGGTATTCTCTCTATGGCGAATGCTGGACCGAACACCAACGGCAGCCAGTTCTTCGTCACTCTAGGACCGACGCCTCACCTGGATAACAGACATTCTGTTTTTGGTGAAGTTGTCGAAGGAATGGATGTGGTTAAAAAGATCGGCACCACACCTTGCGGTCCCGGTGATCGTCCGAAAACTGACGTAGTCATCAACAATGTCAAAATAGAAAACAGGTAGTGAAAAGGACTGTAGGTATGCGCATTCCATTTGTCTCGTACCTGCTCTCCATATCACTTTTAGTTGCCTGTTTTATCAGTGGTATTGATTTAGCCTCGGCGGCGGACGACCTTGCTACGGTCCGCGCCGAGGCAAATCGGCGTCTTGGGGATCTCCAATCGGCAGAAAACATGCTGGTTTCTGATATTAATACGTGCAACCAAGAAATTGAAAAATACAATCAAAGAATTGCAGCAAAGCAAGCTGCGCTAAAACAAGTGCAGGATGAGATCAAGAAAATAGAACTCGCTATGAGGTGGTTTTAGACCATGGGCACTGTAAGAAGTCTTCGTCCAACAATTTGCTCTAAAAATCGGGTGGCGATTCCAGCTAAATTGCTGATTGCGTTATGTGCTTTCATGCTCGGTTCGGCTACATCTGCAAGCGCCGCCGAATCCGCAAAAAAGAAGGTCGATCCAGTTCCTAAAGGGTTTCACACTTTGACCGCGTCGCTTCAATTGAAGAATGCATTTTCTGCGATCGAATACTACAAGAAAGCATTTGGTGCAAAGCAGCTTGAGTTGTATACAACCTCTGATGGTAAGAAGGTAGTACACGCCGAACTAAAGATTGGCGATTCGATCTTGATGTTGAATGATGATTTCTCCAATAAAGAACATCCTGATCAGGTCCAAACAACTTTGCATATGTCCGTGCCTGATGTCGATAAAGCCTTCGAGCAAGCTATCAGCGCCGGAGCAAAGGCAGAAATGCCGCTTCAAAACATGTTCTGGGGAGACCGCTATGGAGAACTTATAGATCCATTTGGTCAGAGATGGTCGATGTCGAGTCATATCGAAGATGTTGCGCCTGATGAGATTAATAAGCGGGCACGCGAGTATTTCGAAAAAATGAAAATGACGACTGACGAATCAATTAAGCAGGCAGATACACCAAAGTAATTACTCAATCGACATTTTATGTACCTGCAAGCGGTGTGCCGCGCGCTTTGAAGATCTTCTGAAGTTCAAGCAAGCAAGTATAGGTCGGAAGCAACCAGATCATTTGCTCGCTTCCACATGACTCTTTGGCGCTATCCAGAGCGCGGTCGAGGGAAGGTTCAACTGTGATTTTGTCTGCAGGAACCCCGGCGTACTTCAGTCTCACTGCAAGATCGTGGCAGCGCGTGCCGCTGACTACAAATGGTCCTGCACACCCGGCTAGCTGCTCGAAGTCAGCGTCCCAGATCCACGACACATCACGCCCATCGGCGTAATTATCGTTGAGAGCAATCAAAAACTTTCCTTGGGGATCGCGTGCCGCTGCCTGTAAGGCTTGTGATGCTCCAGCTGGATTCTTGATCAGCTGAATTAGGATTTGCTTTCCATCAAGCATAACGCGCTCTGAACGTCCGAATAAAGTGGAGTAAGTGCACAAGCCTTTCTTTATCGCTTCTGCCGGCAGCCCGAGTTTGAAAGCAAGAGCTGCTGCTGCCAGTGCGTTGTAAACATTGAAGGTACCGGGCAGATTCAACTCAATTTCTATTTTTTGATTCTCGTAATGGAGAGTGAACTGCGATCCAGTTGCAAGAACCTTCACATTCTCGGCGAAGACATTTGGTTCTGGGCGCTTATGACCGCACGCACAGCGGTAATGTCCGAGTTGTCCATAAACGAGCAAATCATACACATATTCATTTCCGCAAGCCGGACAATAGGAAAGCTCTGATGTATTGGCCTCACCAATGTGCTCACGACTTTGCGATTCTCCGCAAGTTTCGCTTGCCAGATTCTTTATTCCATAAAACAGACGCTCTACATTTGGCACCATCTGGGCTACGTTGGGATCGTCGGCATTCAGGATAGCTGGCGAAGAATTGACTGCAATTCCGGATCTTATCAACTTTGCTGTAGTATCCAATTCTCCGAATCGATCTAACTGATCGCGAAAAAGATTTGTCACCACTACATTGCCAATCTTCACTTGCTTAGCCACCAGTGGCAGTGCTGCCTCGTCGATTTCAAACAGGCAGTAATCAGCATCAAGAGTTCCTGTCCAGTTCGACGCATCGACTACGGTAGCCGCGATTCCAGTTAGCAAATTCGCCCCTTGTCTGTTGTGAACTATCTTCTGGTTAGCAGCTGCAAAGATCGAGGCAATCAAGCCGGACGTGGTGCTTTTTCCATTTGTGCCACTGACAGCCACCACTCCTTTGCGCGCCTGCGCTGAAAGATGTGAAAGCACGGTAGGCGCGATCTTCAAGGAAACGCGCCCAGGCAAATTCGAGCCCAACCCCAAGCCCATGATGCGGATCGCTTGGGCCGATAATTTTCCGGCAATTACTGCTAAGGTGTCGCTCACGTTTAAGTCGAAAAGATATCGTTTACTTGCGGATCTACAAAAGCAATTAAATCATGTTCGCTGGCTCGAACAACTAATTCTTCACCAAGCGGGAATTGATATTCGATGTGCTGCCCATCTATATACAGGGCACCGGTTCTCATCTGGGAAATGATCACCATCTTCTGAGTACGGCCGAGAGTGCCTTTCATGAATTTGAACGTCTGTCCGGGCTTGGTCCATCCTTCGCGAATCACATATTGATATTGCTGCTCGCAGATTGGCAGCACTGAACCACCGGCTGATTTTATGGCGCCAGTTGAGCCAGGCGGCGGTCCCACCCAAATTCCAGAGGAGCGCTGCTCTTCTTCAAGGTCATCAATGGTGAGCAAATATCGACTGGTGCCAGCTGGATTGCAGTGCGCTATGAGCACTTCGTTTAAAACCAGCTCGGGCAATAATTCGCCATTCAATTCAAGCTGAAGGCGTAAAAGGCGGGAAGGCGATATTTGACCAGCCAAAATGCCATCGAGCACTTTGACGAAATTGCTGCGATTGGCAAGGCAAAAGTGTCCGAAACTCGAACCTGGGGCTGAGTTGACGCCGAGCAACGGAACTCTGTGCAGTGAATGAGACGCGTCAAGAAATGTGCCGTCGCCTCCGACAGAAATCACCAGGTCGTAGTGTTGAGTCTCTTCGTCGATTTCAGCTCTATGCAACGACACAAATTCAACATTGCGCGCCGTCAACTCTTTCTCAATCAGCTCGAGCGTTTCGACATGTTGCTCATGAGCGGTTTTTACTTTCGCTACCGAGGCATGCCCTTCTTCCAACAGCTTCAAAAATCGAGGCTCTTTGAATTCAAGTGCCTGAAGCTGCAATGTTGATTTTTTGAAAACAACGAGGACTTTCTTCAGATCCAACTGAAAACCCTGCCAGAGCAATGAAAAGTGGGGGCGCCAAAGGTTGCCTAAGGGTATCAGATCAGTGAGTCGCTTTCCAGTCTGAGGCGGGGGACTGCTATACTGGAAGGTTCACGCTACTTAACCGATTCTGGATAAGATGCGCCTACAGGTTTCGAGGAGCAGGGAAATGTCACTTTCCGGGGCAGAAATTCGCAAGAAATTCATAGATTATTTCAAAGACAAGCGCGAGCATCTCCATTTGCCTAGCGCCAGTCTGATTCCAGACAACCCGACGCTTCTGCTGACATCAGCGGGCATGGTGCCGTTTGTGCCCTATTTCCTCGGCCAGGCGCCGCCTCCTAAGTCAAGGATTGTCACCTGTCAAAAGTCCGCCCGCGCTGGCGGGAAAGATTCCGACATCGAAAATATCGGTCGTACCTCCCGCCACCACAGCTTCTTTGAAATGCTGGGCAATTTCAGCTTCGGCGATTATTTCAAGAAGGAAATCATTCCCTGGTCCTTCGAACTGGTCACCAAGGAGCTTGGGCTTGATCCGGACAGAATCAGCGTCACTGTTTTTGAAGGCGAAGGAAGCGTAGCTGCTGACGAAGAAGCCTATGAAATCTGGCACAACAAAGTCGGAATGCCTAAAGAACGCATTTCCAGGCTCGGTCGCGCCGACAATTTCTGGGGACCGCCCGGACCAACCGGACCTTGCGGACCGTGCTCTGAGCTCTACTACGATCGCGGACCGGATATAAAGAATGATCCCGGTGCCGAAGCTCGTGGCGACCGTTTCATCGAAATTTGGAACCTCGTCTTTATGGAACTATTCAAAGACGAAGAAGGCAAATATAGCCCACTGGCCGCTAAAAACGTCGATACCGGTGCTGGACTCGATCGCCTGGCGACGGTTATTCAAAAGAAGAACAATACTTTTGAAACAGACTTGCTCTTCCCGATTCTGGAAGAAGTGAGCCGGCTCTCCGGTGTCAAATACGGAGCCAACCCTGAAAGCGACACCTATCTCAAGATCATTACAGACCACGCTCGTTGTGTTACTTTCCTCGTAACTGATGGAGTTCGCACAAGTAATATTGGACGTGGTTACGTTCTGCGCTTTATTATTCGCCGTGCCGCCCGCTTCGGACGTCTGCTTGGATTGAGCGATCCGTTCATCTATAAGCTAGTGTCAAAAATAGTCGAGATCTATGGCGTGAACTATACGGAACTGGCGCCGACCGCCGACTTGACTGAAGAGACGATTCGCAAAGAAGAAGATCGCTTTGCAAAAACGCTGGATCGCGGCATGATTTATCTCAATGATTTGATGGAAAAACCAGGCGAGCAATTGCCTGGTGATGAAGCATTTAATCTCTATGCCACCTATGGTTTTCCGATTGAGCTAACCAAAGAAATCGCCGAAGAGAAGAATAAAACGATTGATATGGAAGCATTCACGAAAGCCCGAGAAGAGCATGAGAAGGTTTCATCAGTCAACAAATTCAATGTCATCATTACCGGTGATGAAGCACTTTCGGGCGTGCAAAGTAAGCATGGCAGCACGCAATTCACGGGTCACGACAATACTGAAGATGATTCCATTGTCCTGGCAATGATGGAAAAAGGAAAGCTTGTCGAGCATGCAGAAGAGGGCGAAGAGTTCGAGTTGATTCTCGATCACACTCCATTCTATGCAGAATCGGGCGGGCAGCTAGGCGACCGTGGATTGATCCTCAACAACGATGCGCGCATGGAAATCCTCGATACTAAAAAACATGATGGATTGATTGTGCATAAGGCTCGTTTAGTATCAGGCGTACTTGAGCCAGGCCAGCATGTTCACGCTGAGGTAGATAAGAAACGTCGCGATGCAACAGTTCGCCATCACAGTACGGCTCACTTGTTTCATGCTGCGGTGCGCGCGCTGTTAGGTAAGAGTGTTCAACAAGCGGGCTCACAAGTTGGACCCGATGCAATGCGTTTTGACTTTTCCTATGATCGTCAACTCACACCGCAAGAAATTCAGCAAGTTGAGGAATTGATGAACGATTGGGTTCGTCAAAATCTGCCTGTTAAATGCACAGAAATGCCTTTGGATGAAGCCAAACGAACTGGTGCTATTGCCATGTTTGGCGAAAAATATGGCGACGTGGTCCGCGTGATCTCGATGGGTGATATCAGTCTTGAGTTTTGCGGTGGTACTCACGTTTCCAACACTGGGCAAATCGGACCAATCAAGATTGTCACCGAAGGCAGCATCGCATCAGGCGTTCGCCGTGTGGAGGCTTTGGCCGGCTCGAAAGCATGGCACTACATCAGCGATAACATGAACATCCTTCAAAATGCGTCCTCGAAATTGCGGATTAAACCGCAGGAATTGCTTTCGCAGATTGACCGCTTGCAAGAACAGTTGAAAGCCAAAGAAAAGGCAACCCAGTTGCTTGAAGAGAAATTGGCCATTGCTCAGGCAGGCGAATTGCTCGCACGCGCCGAATCATTTGGCGAATGCAAGCTTGTGCTTGGTCAGGTAAAGGATGTTAGTCCTGATGCGTTGAAAGCGTTAGCTGATCACTTGCGAAAGCAAGGCGAGAGAATCGTCACCGTGCTGGCTTGCATACAGGGACCAGAGAAGTTGACCTTGGTCGCCGGTGTCTCCGATGCTGCCGTGAAATCTGGTGTCAATGCTGGTAAACTCGTGAAAGAAGCCGCCTCAATTTGTGGTGGCAGTGGCGGTGGCAAGCCGGAGCTTGCTCAAGCTGGCGGCAAGGACCCCTCAAAGATCGACGCCGCCCTGGCAGCCATTCGCGAGCAAATGAAAGCGACCTGCTCGAGCACTGCTAAATAGAGCTGGGCAGCAGCAGGTCAGACCTTAAAACTATTTGCGCATTCGGCTTCCTTTAAGCCGAGTGTGAGCTTGCCTTAGCCAGTTCCGCAATCCTTAGCGGATCATGCTGGATCGCAGTTGCGTAAAAAAGATAAGCTGAATGCTCTAGGCGCTGAAAGATATGCCTTGGATAGGCGTTGCGTTTTTGCTCAGGAATCTCCTGACTAAAAGACTGCTCTGGTGATTGCACTTGCCCGAATTCGACACTACTAAGACTGTGATGGCTTTTGCCGATGGCGGATCGCGCGGCAATCCTGGACCGGCAGCTTATGGAGCAGTACTGGAGCAGGATGCAAGCGAAGTCACGTTGAGTGATTACCTGGGCATCACCACCAATAATGTCGCCGAATACACAGGTCTGGTAAAAGTTCTTGAAAAGGCTGCAGAGCTCGGAATCAAGGACCTGGAAGTGAGGATGGACTCCGAGTTGGTAGTCAAGCAGATGCTCGGCCAATACAGGGTAAGAAATCCCGGACTCATTCCTTTATATGAGAAAGCGAAAATGCTTTCCTCTCGATTTCCTAATTTTCGAATTATTCATGTTAGGCGAGAGTACAACAAGAAAGCTGATCAGCTTGCCAATCAAGCTATGGACACGGCGACGCGGAGAGCACAGACCTGACGGGGAGGGGAAATTTTGAATCGTAAAAAGCTGCTTGTTTCACTACTGCTGGGCTCGGGGATGCTTTGCAGCAGTTTCGTTTTTGCATTTGAGGGTCGGGCTCAGGACCAACAGACTTTCTCCAAGAACCTGGCCGGCCCGCCTCCTGTTCGCATTGCTGTGGTCGCCGGTGGCGGCAGTGGGATGGAGCAAGACGTGGTCGATCGCATCACATCTGAGCTTCAGAACAACCCCGCCTGCAGCGTCTCTACAGTCAATCCGGACTGGTTTGTTCAGTGCAATATCATGGACAAAACGGATACCGTCGGTGGCAGCGTCAGAGTGAACGGCACCGTGGTTGTGAAAACGACGGCTGGACATGTTCTGAATACCGTCTCAATTCAAACCAACAAACAAGATTTTTCTTTGACCCCGGGAATGCCTGTAAACAAAGCGTTGCAGGACCGCGGCGCTCGTGAAGTTATAGGCAGTTTAGTGGACCGTGCTCGACAGCCGCTGGCTGATGCTATCAGTTTGGAGATGGAGGTTCGCCAGAAATTGTTGACCGCCCAAAATCTTGGAGATGAAGATCGTTACGATGAAGGTCTGCAAATCCTGATGAATATCCCGGCTGACTCCCCTCATTTTGCCAGTGCACGCAAGATGATCAGCCAGTTCAACATGGAAAAGGACGCGCTGGAGTTTGTGCAGCACGCAAAAGATCTTGCTAAGCAGGGTCAATATGCAAAGGCTATACAGGCTCTAAAAGCTGTGGATCCAAAATCCAAGCGCTTCCCTGTGGCTAAGGCGCTGGCCGCTAAATACAGAGCAGCAATGACGCGTCGCGCTCCAGCAAGGAAAGCGGCAAGTCCTGCAGCCGGTGGCGCGGGCACATCTGCCGAGCTAAAGGCTCTTGAAGCCCAGAAGAAAGCTTTGGACGCTCAAAAGAAGGCCGTAGAAGCACAGGAGGCGGCGATTAAATCGAAGAAATGACATTGTTCTTAGGAATTTGGTGCGCAAAGTAACGCAGACCCGCATAAAAACGAGCGCGCCGAGTGCCTAAATGATTATTATTTCAGGAGCAGAAGCCTACTTAGATCTACCATTACGAGGCGTCAGCCTGCATGGTTCCGGCTTCTACACCGTGTCATAAGAAATGCAGAAACTGAACATTACGGAGAAATATTTCAATGAGATTGCGCAAAATTGGTGCCCTGCTGATGACACTATCTTTGATGGCAGTGTCTCTATGCCAAGTTCCGGCTCATGCAGATGCAAAACGCAGAATCGCGGTCATGCCATTCGAGTATGGTGCTGTGACATCACAGGTCGGCACTTACGACGTTGGTAAAGGCATCACTGAATTGATGATCAACAAGCTCGTCAACGACGGCACCTTCAGAGTCGTTGATCGACAAATGCTTGATCAAATCCTCAAAGAACAAAACCTTTCTGTTAGTGATAGAGCTGACCCAAATACGGCGATCAAAATCGGTAAGCTTTTGGCTTGCGATGCCATGATCGTTGGAACCGTCACGAACTTCGGTTTTGAAAGCAAGTCGACCAATATTGGTGGAGCTGCCAGCATGGCTAGCGGTTACATCCCATATGTCGGTAGCCTTCCCTTCGGCGGGCTCGGGTCAAAGAAGAGCAAAGTAAAAGTTTCTATCAGTGCACGTATCATCGATACTGCTACTGGTGAAATTCTGGGAGTCGCAGAAGGTCAAGGAATGTCATCGCGTGGTGGCACATCACTCGGTCTTGTTGATTTCGACACAAGCGGCTTCGCTTCAAGCATCGCCGGTGAAGCAACTCACCAGGCAGTTGAGCAGTTAGCTGCTCAGGTCAATGGTCTTTCAACGAAAATCCCAGACAATCAATCCATCGCCAATGCTGATGTGCAAGGCAAGATTGCGGATGTAACCGGCAATCAGGTCATCATCAACGTCGGCAAAATCAACGGTTTGACTGTTGGTGATTCCTTGCAAGTCGAAAGAGTGATCAAAACCATCAAGGATCCTGTCAGCGGACGAATTATCAAAGAAGTAACCGGTGCAGTTGCTGTAATCAAGCTGAGCCAGGTCGATAAGGACAATTCTACTGGTGAGGTCGTTAAGTCAACCGGCAATGTTTCCGTCGGTGATAACGTCAAGAAAGTAACCACTGACGTCTCTGCGGTTGTTCTCACTCCGTTGAATTCATCAGCTGCCACATCGGTTGCTACCCCGGCTAAAAAGCCAGTGACCAAATAATCTACTATCGCGGTCCGCTTCGGCGGATCCGCTTTTCTCTTACTGATAACAAATGGAAGCGACATGATTAGAAAGTCACAGAAAAATATTTTGGCGGCGACGGTTATTGCGATGACGGTCGCCGCTTCGTTTCAGGTTACTTTCGCCAAAGCCCAAATCGATTGGGATAAGAAACTAGCCAAAGGCTACGACTGGATGCAGCGAAACGACTATGACAAAGCGCTTGCAATGTTCCAAAGCGAATTGGACAAGCATCCAGAGTCTGGTGCAGTGCGCACGGCTGTCGGAATGGCGTTGAAGAGAAAAGGAAAGTTGGCTGAAGCGAAGGCGTCCTTCCGCAGAGCAACTGAAGTTGAGCCAGGTTATGCCGAAGCTTATTACGAGCTGGGCGCCATGCTTCAAAATGACAAAGACTACGCGGAAGCTAGAAAAAGTTTTGAGCGATATATGCAGTTGGCGCCTGTGTCCAGCCGCAATTCATCGGTCGAAGAACGAATAAAGGATTGCATGCAGAACGGAGGATAAGGGAAGGAGTTTGCGACGAAGACAGCGTCTCAAACGCCGAATAAAAGGTTGTCGGAATCTCGATAGAGGGTTGGCCTGTGGACAAAAAACAATACGCATTATTCGAAGGAAAGTTCGTACCGATTGAAGATGCCAAAATCAGCATCATGACCTCGGCTTTCCTATACGGAACCGCCATCTTCGAGGGGCTGCGCGCCTATTGGAGCGAAAAGAATCAGGAAGTTTATATCTTCCGTCTGCGTGAGCACTATGAGCGCATGATGGACAGCTCCAAGATCATGCACATGCAGATCAAATATTCTGTGGATGAATTGTGCAAGCTGACTGTTGAGTTGGTTCAACGCAATCAACCACGCGGCGATACTTATATTCGCCCGACCGCTTATAAAGCAGCTCCCCGCATCGGTCCGAGCTTGGAGAATAACCCGACCGAATTCTGCATGTTCACCGTTCCTTTCGGTGATTATTTCCATGGGGCAGACGGATTGCAAGTGCAGATATCTAGCTGGAGGCGTGTAGAAGATAATGCGATTCCGGCACGTGCAAAGATTGTAGGCGCCTACGCCAATACTGCACTGGCTAAGACTGACGCGCTGAATGCGGGCTTCGATGAGTGCGTCGTTCTTTCCGAAAACGGACACGTGTCGGAAGGCAGTGCCATGAACGTTTTCATGGTCAAGAAAGGCCGGCTGATCACGACGCCAACAACAGAGAATATCTTGGAAGGCATCACACGCGGTACCATCATCGAGATGGCAGAAAACGAGCTCGGCTTAAAGACCGAGTGCCGGCCAATCGATAGAAGCGAACTTTATTGTGCCGACGAAATGTTCTTCTGCGGCACCGGAGCCCAAATTGCTCCGATCCGTTCAATCGATAAGAGACCAGTCGCTGACGGAAAAGTTGGCCCAATCTCTGCAAAGATTCGCGATCTTTATATATCAATCTGCAGAGGCGAGGTGCCGAAATACAACAAGTGGCTCACGCCATGCTACAACCCTGCCGCCTTCGGCAACATGAGCGCCAAGCCCTCCGGCAGCCCACTGGGCTAAACAGAGCCGAGATCGAATTATTCTAAATTCTTGCGCACTCCCAGCGCCAGCATTCCTGCTGTCCGCTGGGAAAGCGAAATCCTGCCCCTTGTGAATGCAGCATTGCTGGGACCGCCGCCTTCTGACGCCGCTACCTCTTGAGACCACTGCCCGGCTTCTATTTGCCGCTATGTAGCCCCCGATTCTCATTGCGACTGGACATAAGTTCGATTCCAGTTCCCCCACCCCCTCTAATTGGGAGCGTTCAGAAGTCGAAGCTAAGGGGACGGACAAACTGCGATAATACTTTTGGGACTATTGGTGCCAAAACGCAGAATCTGCGCAGAGCCTATGAGTATCTAACGACGAGGTTGTGATGAAAGAAGCAAAGACTATACTCAAATTCCCGCTAACATTTGCTCTGCTGTTGGGCGGCGCCGGTGGGGTCTTTGCACAAAACGCGCAAGATGATTGGCTCCGGCTTGATGAGGGGGCTCAGGCGAAGTCCGCTAAAACATCCAAAGCAAAGACCAGCAAGATAGATTACCCGAGCGGGGCTCCGTCGGTTTTGACCGATCCGGCAAGTCGCCCGGGCGCTCAAACTGTTGAACCCAGCAGTACCATGACCGTCCCAAACTGGAACCCACCGGCGGCAACTCCCCAGCGAAATGAAGTCTTCATCGCGCCTGGTGCCGTTGATCGCCTCGGTGGCCTATATGGACTACGCGGCGGACCTGGTCGTGGATTCGCACCAGGATTTGCCGGACCCACTGTAATCCAGACCGGGCCAAGTCCTTCATCTGGTAACTACTATCAACCGTCAACGCCAAGCGGCTCGGGTTCAGGCTCCTATTACTCATCCGGAGCGCCTTGGCAAACACCCGTGATCAATAATTCCACTCCAAAGGACTATTGGGGACCTGATGGCAACCCGTTCCAGAAGAAGAGCAAGTAGGAGCTAACCTGCCTCTTAATCTGCAAGTCTTAGCTCGAACTTAGCTTTCTGCGTAAATTGATGATGCGAAGACAAGAACGAGCCTAGGAGAACTAATCATTGAAATGTATAATCTTCATTAAATTGCGGTCTTAAAAACCTGGTTGTGCGCTTTGAAGGATTAATTCTCCTTCGAGCACATGCGGCGAAATCGTCGTCAGTACTCGTTTTTAGACCTTAGTGGATGGCTTATGACTGAATCATCGCGACCAAGCAGCAGGAAGAAGAAGGGCGGAGAGAATCCCGCTCCCAAGCCTGTGCGTCAAGATGTGGAGAGTCAAGTCGAAAATGTTGTCATTGCAAGTCCGGAACTCAAGGATTCTTCCGAGCCAGGAAAAAATGGCAGCAAGCCTCAGGAGCTGCCCAAACCTGCTGACACCAACATGCAAAAGCCCGACGACAAGAACGGCAAGCTGACCCCAAGCTCAAAAGATGCCTCTGGAAAAGCATCGTCTCCCGTGCCTACAAGCAAAGAGCTGCCTCCAATCCCATTGCCTCCGCATCCCTATAGCATGGAAGAGATCGGCAAGCCGCTCAATGCCGTGCTCGAGAAGTACGAGCGCAGCCAGGATGATAAAGCTAAGATCCGCAAAGCATACGAGTTTGCCTTCAAGAGCCACCATGGACAGGTCCGTAAGTCCGACGAACCATACATTATTCATCCAGTTGAAGTAGCTATTTCACTGGCGCACTTAAACGCCGATGCCGACACTATTTGCTCCGGCTTACTTCATGACGTTATCGAAGACTGTGAGGTCAAGCCCGCGGAAATCGAAGGTCGCTTCGGAGTTGATGTCAGGAAAATTGTCGAAGGTGTCACAAAACTAGGCAAATTCAGTTTCAGCTCTAAGGAAGAGCGTCAGGCCGAAAATTTCCGCAAGTTGCTCGTAGCTATTGCCGAAGATGTTCGTGTCGTATTGGTGAAGCTTGCCGATCGACGTCACAATATGTTGACGCTCGATCATATGAAGCCGTCCAAACAAGCGGAAATTGCTCAGGAAACTCTGGAAATTTATGCGCCTTTAGCAAATCGTTTCGGTTTGGGGCGGGTGAAATGGGAGCTCGAAGACCTCAGCCTCAAATACTTGCACCCCGATGAGTACGCTAGCATCGAGGCTTTGGTGGCAGCTAGTGCGACCGACCGGGAAGGATACGTCAATGAGATCGTCGACAAGCTCAAGACCGAGCTCGTCAAAGCGAAGAACATCACCGGCGCAGAAGTTTACGGCAGACCGAAGCATCTTTTTGGTATTTGGAAGAAGATGCGAAAGCAAAACAAAGAGTTCGAAGAGCTCTACGATGTGTTTGCTATTCGAGTTATTATCGAAAGCGAAACCGACAAAAATTATTGCGAGCTGCCAGGGGACCCCGATACGCAGAAGTGCTACGAGGTCATGGGACTCGTGCATAACCTGTTCCGTCCAATTCCTGGACGCTTTAAAGACTATATCGCCATGCCTAAGCCAAACGGCTATCAGTCGTTACACACTGCGGTAATGGGCGCTAACGGTAGACCTGTTGAAATTCAAATTCGCACTCGGCGCATGCACCACGTAGCTGAATATGGTATCGCTGCGCACTGGAAGTACAAAGAATCGGGTTCCGTCTCCGCCGACTCCCAGGCTGATAAGAAACTTGCCTGGTTGCGTCAGCTGATTGACTGGCAGCAAGATCTCAAAGATGCCCGCGAATATATGGACACGGTAAAGATGGACCTCTTTGCCGATGAGGTTTTTGTCTTCAGTCCGCGTGGCGATGTGTTCGATTTGCCAAAGGGGTCGACACCAATCGATTTTGCCTATCGCGTCCATACTGAGGTCGGAAACCACGTGACTGGTGCTCGCATCAATGAACGCATGGTACCGTTGGCGACACCAATGCGCAACGGCGACATTGTGGAAATTATTACAAGCAAGAGTGCCCATCCACGTATGGATTGGCTCAATATTGCTGTCACGCACAGTGCAAAAAGCAGAATCCGCCAATGGTTCAAGAAGCACCACAGAGAAGAGCACATTCAGCAAGGCAGGCAGATGCTGGAAGCTGAACTTGGCAGAGCTAACTTTGAAGACTTGCTTAAGTCTGAGAAAATGAGAGAAATTGGTCGCCGGCTCAACTGCAATGAACCGGAAGATATTTTGGCCGCTCTTGGTTACGGCGATTTATCTATATCCCAAGTTGTTAATCGTATTCGCGAACAAGAACAGCAAGACAAAGCCAAAAATAAAGAATTACTTCCACAAGCCGACCTACCAAGCAAGCCAAACAAGAGCAATGTTTCAAGTCTCAGCGGTTTGATGCACCATCTTGCACTTTGCTGCAATCCGGTGCCTGGTGAAAACATCGCCGGAGTTGTCACTAGTGGCAATGGCATAACGGTGCATCGCCAGGATTGCGAGAACCTCTCTAAAGTTGAGAAGGGTCGCCAAATGGAGTTAACCTGGTCTGATAATGAGGAGACCAAGTATCCTGCCTATCTGGTTGTCGAATGCATTGATAGAGTCGGTATCGCCCGTGATATCTTGCAAAAAATATCCGACAATAAGATCAACTTGAGTGATTTGCGAGTTGAAACGCATCCACAAAAGAAAACCGCTACTATCCACTTGATGCTGGAGATTCGCGACATTGCACAGTTGCAGCACATCTCGACAAGTGTCGGGCAAATTGCCGACGTTTTGCACGTTCAAAGACGCAAGAAAAGTGGCGTAAAAGGCACAAAACCGAACGTAGCTGATCTAAAATCAAATAGCCGATCCCGAATAGCAAAGTCAGGCGAATGAAATTAGTAATTGCAACGAAGAACCCCGGAAAGCTGCGTGAGTTTCAGTCTCTCGCCGAAGGTGATGAATGGCTGAAGTTAGAGCTGGCACCTGATAGTTTCGGTCCGGCCGAGACAGGCGCTACCTTCTTCGAGAATGCCAAGATCAAGGCAATTGTCGCTGCACAGATGACTGGAATTCCAGCTGTAGCAGATGACTCTGGTCTGGTAATCGAGGCGCTCAAAGGTCGTCCTGGAATTCAATCAGCGCGTTATTGCGAAGGCACTGATGCTGATCGTCGAAACAAAGTTCTGCAAGAAATGGAGAAGGTGCCGGACGATCAAAGGCACGCTGCTTTCTTCTGCGCAATGGTGATAGCGCTGCCAGATGGACGCGTCGCCTTCAGCACAATTCGCTGCTGGGAAGGCATGATAGGCACGAAAGAGAAGGGCGAAAATGGTTTTGGCTATGATCCTATATTCTACTTGCCGAAACGAAATATGAGCGCTGCTGAGCTTGATTTGGAAGAGAAGAATCGCATATCTCATCGAGCCCAGGCATGGCAGCAAGTGATGAAGTTTTTGCGTTCAAATCCGCAATTGAACGGATCGAACTGAAGCCCTCTTTTCGTTGATATCAGATTGACTTCTTTTACGGAGCAATGTCCGCTAGCGGACATTGATACTTTCGCGAAACGTTGATGCTAAAACAAAGAACACACCCTTCCCGGATGTGTTCTTTGTTAATTGGTAAGTGAATACTAATTTCCGCCGTTCTGTTCGCTGTAGCACAGCTCAGGGCAATTAGCTTCTGCCATTTTGATCAATTTTGATGCTGATATTTCCAAAGCAACTGCCAATCGGCTGAGTGTTTTGAGCGTAGGATTTCGGGCCCCACGTTCAATATCACTTATATAGGTTCTATGCAACCCTGCTCTTTGAGCGAGCTCTTCTTGCGAAATTCCTAGTTGTCCCCGACGCTTGTGAACTGCATCACATACCGCAGCCAAAAATGGATCTGGCTTTCCCTTTTCCTTCAACTTACAATCTCCCACCCACGGAATTTGGACTCCATCGACATTTGTAGCGAAAATTGCGAATCGCAGTCAACAGACTTGGAGTGACCAGACTTTGTGCGCCTTCGAAAATTATTGCTGCGCAAGGGTTCTTGGTCTTCGCATCAATATAGTATATTGTTGTCCTATTTAAGATACCAATTTTCTTCTTCTAATTGAACTCGTGCAGATGCGCTTTCTGTCTAGCTTGAGCTAGGACACATGAGTTGAGATAGATCTATTTTGATTTTCGATTTTGATGTAGGCGAATCAGGTCTTATTTCTTCGGATGCATCTTCTTCGGATCGGTTTTCACAGGTGCTGCAGACATCTTCCGATTGCTGAGGGTATTTACTCGCGATTTGATGCGCTCCAGATCAAGAACCAAGTTGATCGCTTCAGCGTAACTAAGCGATTCTTCTGAGATTCTGAAGGCTGCCTCAGCCAGAGCAACTCGCTCTAATTCGGACTTCAGTGAATGAGCATCTTCCGGACTCAAAGTGCCTTTGTTTTGATTCTCGGTAATCAGCTTGTCGAGTTCTGACTGACGTGCATCTATGTCAGGTAGGGGATTTTTCACCGCAGCTATTCGTTGTTCGATTCTAGAATTCAATCGATCCAGGTCCAGGCTGATTACGATTGATTCCTGATAGCTCATACCGCCGCCGCTTCTGCGCTTTTGGTGCGCACTCATTACGATCTCGTCAAGAAGAGATTTTAGATCCTGAGCCTCTTTTACCGGCAGTTTTCCTGATGCCAGTACTGCTCCCAGCCGTTGTTCTGCTTGCAATCTTTGTTCGTCAACCGACGGTGTCATCAGCGGTACGACCCGCATTTGTCTTTCGGTAGCTGCATTGAGTCGTTGAAAACCATAAGCAAATGCCAGTCGTTCGCCGTAACTGAGACCGCCATCGTTGGCTCTCCAATGGTTGAATGCGTCAACGACATTATCGTAGGAGCTGCGCAGTGTTTCTACCTCAGCAACTGTGAGCAAGCCGTACGAAAAACCTTGACGCAGCTTTTTCTCTACGTTGCCTTGCAGTGAAACTAGGTCACTTGTCATTACTGCTTGTTCGCGCAATTGGCGGTCGAGGTCCTGCCACTCTCTTTCAAGATTGCCGACAATCTCAAGAGCTTTTTCTGCCGTCAGCCCCATGCTATCCGACCGGTATTGTTTTTCGAGCGTCGCCGTTTCGGCAAGGCTTGTTTTTAGCAACATGGCCTCAGCTGTGTTCAAACGTCCTGAGGATATCCCTTCTTCGATAAGGGCTTCGATTTGACCACGTCTGTTATCCACGCCCGGAAAAAATGGTGCATGTCCATGCATCTCTTCTTCCATGTTGGTGGAAAGCCGCTCCAGTTCAAATGCGATGTTAAATATCTCTCTATTGCTCAGGCTGTTATCACTGATTTTATGCCGTTCTTTTAAGCTATTGATTTCGCCAAGATTCAAAACCGCCGACCGCGCTTCGCCGCTGCTGATGTCACCGGCCATGGTGGCTTCGGCGATGCGGTTGTTAATAGCTTTTGTAAGTGCATCGATTTCCGGCACTGCCATATCGCGGTCTTTCATCGTCTTTTCTAAACGAGCGGACAGGCGTTCGATGTCTTCAGCCAGCTCAAGAGCCTGAGCGCTATTTATACCGCCGGGGGATGATTCTAATTGTTGTTTGCGTGTAGACAGCTTCTGTAAATCATCGCTAATTGATTTTGCTTCTTCTTCAGTCAGGCGCTTTGCAGCAGCAGCAGCTTTGTCTCGGGCACCAATGTTGGTGAGGATGGCTGTCATACCTGTCCAGACTCGACCAGGGCTATGGAGTTGCCTGTCCAATCGGCTTTCAAGTCTTGCAAGGTCAAGTTTCAAGGCGGGCAAAACCTCGCTGGTATTAGATGCAGTGCCAGATGCGGCCCGAGCCGCTATTAGTGCATCCAAATCCTCTTTCAGTTGCATTGTTTCCATCGGTGTCAACTCGCCACCATCAAGTGCCATGCCAAGGCGATGATCAATTTTGGCCAGTCTTGCGTCGACGCTCATAGGCGGCTCTAAGAGTCGCGCCACTGTGTTGGCGATTTGTTCGGCGCTTACACCAAGGGCGATGAGTGCCTCCCTGTCGGCTCTGCCGCTCTTTTGCATTTCCTCCTCGGCGGCCTGTAATTCCTTCAGTTGTAAGCGAAACTCAGCTGCCTGAGTTTCGGAAATTTTGCCCGCTTTTACACCTTCTTGAATTTTTAGATCCAGGTTAGTTGATGCTTTTGCTATTTCCGGAAGTGTTATCGAACGGTCTCCCATCTGGCGTCGAATTTCTTGAGCCAGATGATCAAAGTCGATGCTTAGCATCAGCTTGTCAGCGTAGGTTAAGCGTCCGTTTTGCCGACGTAAAGCAGTCTCCAGGGCCAGAATGCGGTTGAATCGCTGCTTGACTGATGTCACCTCGGCTGGTGTCAGCCGTCCGTGCTGGGCGGCCAGGTCAATTCGCTTCAATAAGTCTTGTCTTGCAAATTCTAAATCGACCGCAGCAAGATCTCTATCGCCCATGCTAGCTTCCACTTGCCCACTTAATCTGTCGAGCAAGGAATGAATTTTGATAATTTGCCAATGCGTAAATCGGTCAGGTTCTGCTCTGAATTGAGCCTCAATATCGAGTATCGATTCAAACTGCCTCTTGAGATCTCCTCCTTGCTGAGAACTCAAGCGCCCGGAGGAAATAGCATCAAGAATGCGTCTTTCAACGTTGTTCATTCTCTCATTCAGTTCTGCAAAAGGAGTTTTCTCCACCACCGTTGTGCTTGTCGTTGCCCCCGGGGTTTGAACGGTAGTTGTAGTTGTTGTCGTTGTCGTTGTGCTTGCTTTGTCTGAAGCGGAGGCGGTCGAGCTGCTTGTGCTGCTGGAGCTGCTTGTCGTTGTGGTCGCCGTATTTGATACCGGAGCAGGTTTACTACTGTCCTCTGTCTTTGAGGCTGCTTCAGTCTCTGCAGCAGCCGGTGCCGGCAGAATGGCAGGACAAAGGAAAGTTGCCATTAGCCCGATGCTAAGAGCTTTCTTGAGCGAACCAATCATCTAAAAGCCTCCAGGTAGATCACAAGAAATTATAGACTCCTGAAATTCTTGAAGCGTGAGCAGGATTCAAGCTAAGGCTTTCTCCACTGAAAATTGCATTCATGTAACATCAGCTTCTGATGACGAAACACAGCGAGATAAAAACTATCCAGCGAACTTACAATTTTCAGGCGCGCCAAATCACTTCTTTTCAGGACAGCACATGACAATCTCAAGATCGAAAATCCTGTTTCCCAGGAACTTCCGATGGGGTGTAGCGACAGCAGCATTCCAGATCGAGGGTGCATGGAATGAGGATGGGAAGGGTGAGTCCATTTGGGATGTGTTTGCTCATCAGCCAGGCAATATAAAAGACAACAGCAATGGTGATCGCACTTGCGATCATTATCATCTTTGGAAAGAAGATGTCAGGTTGATGAAGGGGCTTGGCTTGCGTAACTACCGCTTCTCTATATCTTGGCCTCGTGTTCTGCCAAACGGCAAAGGCCCGGCCAATGAGAAGGGTATCGATTTTTACGATCGTCTCGTCGATGAGCTCTTGGAAGCTGGAATTGAGCCATTTGCCACTCTTTATCATTGGGATTTGCCTCAGGCTTTGCAGGATATGGGCGGCTGGAACAATCGTGAAGTCTGCAAGTATTTTGCAGACTACTGCGCTTTGATGGTCAAGCGACTCGGCGATCGGGTCAAGTATTGGACGACATTCAACGAGCCGTGGGTAATCGCTCGTCTTGGACATAGAACCGGTGAATTTGCTCCGGGCTTGAAAGATGAAAAGCTTTACTACCAAGTGGTGCACAACATGTTGTTGGCGCACGGGATGAGTCGACAAGCAATTAAGGCTGTTGATCCTGATGCGCAGGTCGGCATCGTCCTTCTTCTTTTCCCCAGCGATCCTCTAACGGACAGTACTGACGATAAGGACTTTGCCAGAGAAGTGTGGCGCAGTGAATGTGCCTGGTATTTAGATCCACTTTTGAAAGGATGCTACCCTGAAGATGTCTGGGCTGGACTCGGTGACTTGGCTCCCGACGTTCATGCCGGCGATATGTCTTTAATTTGCCAGCAGCTCGATTATCTTGGTGTGAATTTTTACTTTCGCTTCTTGCTCAGTAAGACGGAAGGACGCATTGACCCCGTTCCCAATGCTGAACTGACGGATATGGGATGGGAGGTTCGGGCTCAATCGCTTTACGATCTGCTCGCGCGCATAAATTCCGAATACCGTCTGCCACCGCTTTATATTACTGAGAACGGTGCAGCCTTCAGCGATGATTTTTCTGCTGATGGAAAAATGCATGACGAAAGACGCATCCAATATTTGCATGATCATTTGGAGCATTTGTATCGAGCAATTCAGGATGGCGTCAATGTAAATGGCTATTTCGTTTGGTCTCTCATGGATAATTTCGAGTGGGCAAGCGGCTTGGAAAAACGCTTTGGATTGGTTCACGTTGACTACGATTCACTCAAGCGTAGCCCTAAAGAAAGTGCTTACTGGTATTCGCGTGTGATCAGACGCAATGGATTGGATCTTGAAGCTGAAAAGATATTGAAGGAACGTGCCAAGCAGGATGCTGCAAGCTCCTCTGAAAAGGGCTAAACTCTGTCGTTTCATTGCAATTTGAAGTTTAATCGGCGGCCCAAACCGGCTGCTTTTTTCTTGCATCTGGTTTCGTTTTGAAATTGGATGAACATTAATATGCATTCGGATCTGGAACCGGATGAGGCTAATCTCTGTCAAATGCAAAGAACATCTAGTTGGAAAAGATCAGGAGATGAACTATGGGCGATGTGGAAAAAATTGTTGACCTTGTAGCTGAATCAGTTGACGCAGAAACAGATTTAATTGCCAGAGGGCTAAAAGACCTGACAAATACGGTTGCTGCTCAAACCAAAGATTTGGCAGACAAGTTGAGCCCCGAAAGTCTCAAAGAAAGTGCAAAGAACCTCGTAAATAAACTGAGCCCCGATAATATCGGTGAGACGGCTAAGCAGTTGAGCGAGAAGTTGGATCCCGAAAAGCTTTCTGCTGATGCCAAGAAATTGGTCGAGCAATTGTCGCCGGACAATATGAAAGAGCAAGCTTCCAAAATAGTAGATGCAATGACTCCCGCTGGGCAACAAGAACGAAACGAAGAACTTGTGGCTATCGTTGCTCCTAAGAAAGAAGCTGCAAAACGGTCGGGCAGAAAATCGAGCAGTGGTAAATCAAAAGCTGCTTCGGCTAAGACCGGAGCGAAGGGACGAAGTGCTAAAGCTAAAGGTGCCGGCGCCAGTAAAAGGAGTTCAGCACCGAGCAGTAAATCATCGAAGTCGTCGAAAGGAGGCAGCTCGACAAGCCGCAAATCGACTGCCACTAAAAAGGCCACAGCTAGTGCAAAATCCAGCGGCGCCAAGTCAGCAAAAAGTTCAAGCGGACGAAGCGGTGGCAAATCAGCCAATACTGGCGCAAGCGGACGTAAGAGTTCGACTTCCGGTGGCACCAAGAAAACGAGCAGTGCTGCTAAGAAATCTACCAGCAGCGCTGCTAAGAAAGCTACCAGCAGCCGGGCAAAGGGAGCTAGCAGCTCTAAGGCTAAAGGAGCTTCAAGCACCAAGAAATCCGCCGCTGGTTCAAAGACAGTTAGCAAAAAGAGATCTGAAGCTGGGAAGAAGGCTGCTACAACTAGGAAGGTAAATACAGCAGTGAAGACTGTCAAAAGCTCGGCAGCCAAAGCAGGGCGCAGTGCAAAATCAGCAGCAAAGAAGACCAGTACTGCTGCAAGAAAAACCGTGAATAAAGCAGCCAAAAAGGTAGCCAAAGCTAGTTCTGGTCGCGGAAGAAAGAAATCCGCCTAGGACTGACAAATTGAACTGCTAAGGTCCATCTCCCATAGAGGGATGGACCTTTGGTTAGATCCCCCTGTGTTTGGGAATTATTGTCACAATGGGGGGATCATGATGGCTCTATTACCGAACGATAAAAACTTCGACCGCCGCTGGATGCATGAATCGACGACGGAAGTAAACATTACAAATATCAGAAGCCTTCAGGCCGTGAAGGATTACGCATATACCTATTTCGATCAATTGGATCGAGACGGCAATGGGTTTATTGAGTTGCACGAATTGGAAGATGCGTTGGAAAATGATGCGCTCGGAAATCGAGAAAAGTCATTCGTACTTTTTCTTCTAAACAACCTTCAACAGATTGAAGAAATGGTTCATGAGGAAGGCGCTCCGTCCAACGGAGTTTCGCGTCAGGATCTTGAGAGCTATTTTCGGCTGCTAGCAGATATTATTTAGCAACCTTCAACGATAAAAGTATGATGATCGCCATTGATGTTTAGAAGGTCGAGAATGGCTTTCTTCTGTCGTTCTGTATCCACAGCTGGCGCCTTATCATTTTTGCACTCCACCAGGCTTAATTGAGCTGCACTACTGGGGCTTATGCTGCCGTTGCGGTTTAGTGGGCGGAGGAATTTTCTTTCCTGCCCTTGTTTCTGAGATAGTGTTTTCAGATTGGATAAGGCATTTGATGGGTCTTTCTTCCAATTGGGATCCATAAAGTAGCCTTGCTGATTTGCTTCAGGCCCGTGCTTCTGACGGCAATTTGTCTTGCTCTGGTTTGCTGCGTGCTCTGTGGTGTATAGCGGCCGCTTCCCCGCCTTACCTAATGGCATAAGATTTGCGGCCGCCTCAGCACTAGCTCTCTCGTCCTGGGGAAATAGTTTTGAAAATGCTTCGAACATGGGGGCAATGTCCTCTCGTTTCCTAAGAACAAGTACGTAAATGGACGACAAAAAGTTCAAATTTCAAGACGTGGCCGCTTACAATTCGTAATTAAGACCGATAATTCAGTGCCGGCCAGCTTTTGGGTTTGTCCGAGCCAAGTTGTGGCGAGCCGGACGGATTACCGCCATAATGAGATGAGTGCCGACTATGGTGGAAGATTCAAGCCATGGAAAAAAACTTCAAAAAAGAGCTGAGTCTGGCTATTACCCTCATTGCGTTGCCTCTACATAATTCGCTGGCTCAGCCCGTCGCTGCGAAAGAGCCGCACAATGATTGCATTAAAATCGATAGTTCAAATGGTTCACCGAAGCTAATTTTTGAACCCAATTTTAGTTCCTCTGCCTCGCTGTTTCTTCAGGCAAAAGATTCGAAATCTCCGGGTTCTTTAGAGCCCATTTTTGATAATTCCGATTTTTCCGATGTGGTACTACCCATAGTGCCATCAAACAGGGCTCATGAACCGAATTCACCAACGCTCAAAGGCGCGGTGCAGAAATCCGGAAAACGTGCCGATCGCCACAAGCTCAATGCTATGGAGAGTAAAATGGCCAGCCCCAGTACGTCATCCCTTGACGGACAGATCTCAGCGGATGCTTCTGAGGAAGAGATTAGTATCGAGTGGGATCGTTGGCGAAATAAAGTAAGCAAATCCATTTGGTCCAAATTCTGCAATTATCTCCAGGGCGGGGACACGATTATGATCGGAAACCTGTATTGGAAATATGGCACTAATCCGGCCCTCAATTTTCCAGACAATACTCGGGCAACCTACTCCGTTACTGTGGACAGTGACATGAATGTAGTCGAGGCCAAGATCACAAGCTCTTCCGGTATCGCCAAGTTTGATGACATAGTCAGGAGAAGTGCTGAGTCCGTGAACAAAAAGAAGTTTTTGAAATTTCCTGCTGGAAGCAAACGAAAACAAATCTCGATATCTCTGCAATTGTTTACTACCAAGCATGGCGGCTTCAAAAATATTGAATTTCACGACGTTGAACGTTACACCGCATCAGCACACGATGCCCCATAGTCAAGCTCATCCCGCTTAAGTTTTATCGCAAGAAGTAGCAGCTTGCGCACAGATTCCGATTGTTGATGCGACAATTTTGAGCATTCTGGTCTGAGCGGGGGCAAAATGGCATACAACGACTTGCGGGCTTTTCTGAAAGCGCTTGAAGACGCCGGTGAGTTGATGAAGATCGACGTGCCTGTTTCTTGCGAACTGGAAATAGCTGCAATCACTGACCGTGTCAGCAAGTCCAAGGAGGGTGCCAACAAGGCGCTTCTCTTCACCAACGTGACCGGCTACCAGATGCCTGTCCTGATTAATGCTTTCGGTTCGATGAAACGGATGTGCATGGCGCTTGAGACTGACACCCTGGACGACGTTGCCGATCGTATCCGCCATCTGATCAAACCCAAAGTCCCCGAGACGCTTGTGGACAAGCTATCCATGGTGCCCACGCTGCTAGAGGTCGGCAGCTTCCCGCCCAAGCTGACGCAGCAGGCGGCGCCGTGCCAGGAGGTCATAATCCGCAAGCCCAGCGAGGCGATGTTGGACAAGCTGCCCATCATTAGATGTTGGCCCGAGGATCCTGCCCCCTTCATCACTTTGCCGGTGGTCGTCACGCGTGACCCGCGCACAGGCATTCGCAACCTGGGCGTGTACCGGCTTCAGAAGTACGACAACTGCACAACGGGCATGCACTGGCACAAGCATCACGACGGAGCGCGTAACTTCGAGGAGATTCGGCGCCTGGAAATTCTGGGGTCAGACAGCAGCGACCTTGAACAGTCCGAGCCACCCAACTATGGCACCTTCCTGGACAAGGCTCCAACCGAGAAGCCCGGCAAGCGTCTTGAAGTAGCTATCGCCCTCGGCTGTGACCCCACGATCACATACGCTGCCACTGCACCGCTTCCGCCTGAAATTGACGAATATGTGTTTGCCGGATTTTTGCGCAAGAGTCCTGTGCGCTTGGTGAAGTGCGTGTCGGTGGATCTGGAGGTGCCGGCTACCGCCGAGATCGTCATCGAAGGCTACGTGGATCAGTCAGAGCTCCGCGTCGAGGGGCCTTTCGGCGACCACACAGGCTTCTATAGTCCTGCCGGCATGTTCCCGGTCTACCACATCACCGCCATCACCCACCGCAAGGACCCTATTTACCAGACCACGATTGTCGGGAAGCCCCCTCAAGAGGACTGCTATCTGGGCAAGGCGACCGAGCGCATCTTCCTGCCAATGCTCCAGACCCTGGTCTCAGAGATTGTGGATATGAACCTTCCCTGGGAGGGCGTCTTCCACAATTGCGCCATAATCGCCATAGACAAACGCTACCCCGGGCATGCCAAAAAGGTGATGAGCGCAATATGGGGACTTGGTCAAATCATGTTCACCAAGTTCGTCATTGTCGTCGACAAGCACGTAAACGTGCATGATATGTCAGAAGTAGCGCTTCACGTGTTTGGAAATGTCGACCCTCGTCGAGACATGATGTTCGCCGATGGTCCTCTCGATATCCTGGATCATTCCGCACCAATGTTCGGCTACGGGTCAAAAGTCGGTATCGATGCAACCGCCAAATGGAAGTCTGAAGGGCACAGCAGAGGCTGGCCTCGAGAAATTGTAATGACAGATGAAGTAGAGGAAATGGTCACCCGGCGCTGGTCTGAATACGGTTTTGCTGCACATGCTCTACAGGCACATAAACTCGCAGCCCAACAGCGACGGTAACTTCGGGGTTTTCCATAGAAAATGCCCCTTGATAATGTGTAAAACCCCTCAATTTCCAGGATGCCAAGAGATATCTTTTAATGTTAGCGCGTTGAAACTTCGCTCAAAATCGGGAATATCACTGGTACAGCAGAATGCTTGAACCGACGAGATTCATACGTTCGGCTGCTTAAGTTCCCTCTGAAGACTATAACCAATATGACGAGCATGAAACGTTCTGGGGCATGCCTGCTTGCCCTCGTGTCTTTATTTTGCCTTGTTTACCAACCGGCTCAAGGCTATAAGCTTCATCCGAAAGAAATCTATCACCGTGCGTGGGAACTTGTCCGCGACACTTATTACGAGCCAAGCTTCAATGGACAGAATTGGTCCGCTTGGGAGCATAAGTTCGACAACGATATCAAAACCGTGGCTGATGCTCACAAAGATATCAAAGTCATGCTCGAAAGCCTGAAGGATCCTTACACACGCTTTCTCGATCCGCAATCTTTTAGAGACGAGAACGATGCAATCAACGCCAAGATCGTTGGCATCGGCATCAACCTGGTACAAAAAGGCGATCGCCTCGTCGTAACCAAAACCATCGACAACAGCCCAGCGCAAAATGCCGGACTCAAGCAGCACGATGAAATCATCACCATCGATGGACATAACGCTATCGGATTTACTCCCGAGCAAGCTGCAGAAAAGATCCGCGGCAAAGCCGGCACCTCAGTTCAAATCGCTGTCAAACGTGGCGACAGCCAAAAAGCTTTCGACATCACACGAGCAGAGATCATCCTCCACGCTGTGACCTACAAAGTGATGGAACCGAACATCGGCTACATCCAACTCCAAACATTCATCTCTAATGATGCAGCTCGCGAGTTCAAGACAGCCCTTGAAAAATTGTCCAGAACCGATGGATTAATCGTTGACCTTCGCGATAATCCGGGCGGATTGCTCTCCAATTCACTGGAAATCGCAGACATGCTCCTCGACAGCGGCGTCATCGTCAGCACAGTCGGCCGCAACGGCAGAGCCGTAGACACAGCATCCGGCAACCCGGTTACGCATCAACCAATCGCAGTTCTCGTTGATGATGAAAGTGCAAGCGCAAGCGAAATTCTCGCCGGTGCACTCAAAGATAACCAAAGAGCAGTTCTCATCGGCACACACACCTACGGAAAAGGTTTGGTCCAAGAAATCAATCACCTTCCCGGCGGCGCTGCAGTACACATCACAGTCTCCCGCTACCTCACACCAAGCGGACAAGACATCAACAAAGTTGGAGTTCAGCCAGACATCCTGGTTAGCGACAAGGATCAACAAGACAACGTTGCTCTTTCCTACCTCAAAGAAAAAATCGCCTCACTCAAACAACCGACACGGGCAAGCCGCATTTCTTTGAACAACCAATAAGTTCTGCATAAACCTTCCCTCCCACTGAAAAGTGATGGCAGGTTTCCCAAATCCCGCAAACTGATATGTGATTACAGCCCCGTCCATTAAAAAGGCGGGGCTGTAAATTTTGGTCTGCTTGGTTATTATGCTCAGGTTGGGGCTTGATATCAGGAGTGGGAGTGGTCAAGAGAAGGCTCGGTTGGGCTCTTGTAATCTTGTTAATTGCCACGTCTCCTGCGGCTTTTGCGCAAGGAGCCGAAGATCCGCTCGAGCAATGCCGCCATAAAATTCTGATCAATCCGGATGACCCAGAACCGTATTACAACCGGGCTCTCTGGCATGCGCGTTTGCGTGATGATCAAAAAGCTATAGAAGACTATAACAAGTGCATATCCCTCGATCCAAAGATGGCAAGTGCATATGCGAATCGGGCTAATATTTTCTATCGCCAGGGAAAAATCGACTTAGCTTTGAAAGATTTCAATAAAGCTATAGCCCTATCTCCTGACAAGGCGAGTTACTACTACAATCGTGCTTGTGCTTACAGAAGTAATTCCGATTTTGCCAACGCACTTTCCGACTTCAATAAAGCCTGCCAGTTAGAGCAATCAAACGAACTCATGTTCGAAGCTCGCGCCGATCTTTATCTGCGTCGCGGCGAGAATACCAAAGCAATTGATGACTATGCAAGGGCGATTGCGATTAACGGAAAGCGAGCTGAACTCTACAATAAGCGCGGATCAGCCTACTTCGAGTTGAAGAAATTCGATCTGGCAGTCGCTGATTTCGACGAGGCGATCAAGCTTGAACCGAGTGCTGCGATCAGCTATTACAACCGGGGCAGCGCCCAGTATAAGCTGAAGAATAGCAAGGCAAGTTTAGCTGACTTTTCGCGATCGATTCAGATGGATTCGCACAAATGTGAGCCATATGCAAGTCGCGCAAAAGTCTATTACGAGCAAGGCGAATACAAGAAGGCGTTGAATGATTTCGACCACGCGTTGAAGATCGACTCGCAGCGAGGAGATCTATATCACGCTCGAGGCTGTACAAATCTGGCACTCGGCAACAATCAGCAAGCTGCCGACGATAGCACTAAAGCCATCCAGTTGAAAGCCAACATAAATGCTGCACGCTGGAACCGAGCTGCGGCACTTATTGCGCTGAAGAACTACAAAGAAGCTTTAGTCGACATGAATGACGTTGTGAAAGCTGAGCCAAACAATGCGATGGCTTACAACAATCGAGCCGACGTTTATAACAAAATGGGCAAATCTGATCTGGCTATCGCTGATTGCAACCAGGCACTCAAGCTCGATCCCGCCTGCACAGTTGCATACGCCACAAGAGCCGAAGCCTACGATGGCATCAAACAATTCGAGCAAGCAGTTAAGGACTTCAGCAAGTTCATCCAATCTAACCCGAGCTTTGCGCAAGCGTATGTCTCGCGCAGCAAAGTGCATGAAAAAATGGGGCGTTGGGATCTCTCGGCTAAGGATCGTCAACATGCCGATCAATTGGGCTACAAGGACTCTTTCGTGAAATAGCTTTCCCTTGGGCAATGCGTTACTGCCCGGAGTGTTTGATCTTTCAATTTCCTGGAGGAATAATGACCCGTAAATCATTGCTGGCGGCTACTTTTTCATCTCTGCTTTGCTCTTTGTTTTTTGGATCTGCGATCTATGCGGAGGAAGATGTGCAAGCGCCTTCAATCACCGATGCCGATAGAGAGCAATTTAGGCAATTCGCGCAGATGAAAGCATTTCATGCTCAGATGCGCGCGAATATGCGTACTGTGCAAATTGCCGTAGAGTCTTATGCAACGGATTCGCCGATGGTTTATCCGAAAAGCGTCAAGGATGCCAGTCCATATCTGCCGGGTGGATCAAACAAGATCGGCGGTAAGCCCGGACTCTTTCCGACGAACCCGGTCACAGGCGTGGCAAACGAGATTCCGTTTACAGCCCCCATTAACAGTTCTGCTCAGATCGCTAAGATGATCAAGTTGCCACCGCAATATACAACTGGCAAGGCCGGGCAAATTGGCTATAGCGTGTTCAATAACAATAAGTCCTACGTGATAGTTGGTACCGACATGAACGGCAACGCTATTCCGGAAAAAGATGGGACCTATATGATCCTGAGCAACGAGACTCTTAAATAAGTCTGGTCCGAAGCTGAGCGTGCCGCTTTGTTAGATCATTGCGACGGTCGCTTGCTTTTAACTGAGAAATAACCTTTTCTGCTTCATCTAGCATCTTTTCAGCACGCTGATTATCCTTCATTCTCCGATAGGTTTCTGCAAGAACGAGCTTGTCTTCGGCTCCCAGCTCTGGCATCTTGGCTGTATTTGCAATTCTGTGCAAAGTGTCCATGGCAGAGTATGCGTCTTGTTTCTTTCCGCGGAAATAGAGTAAGACTGGATAGTCATCCAGGTCATTGAAATAACTAGGTTCACAGACTTCCTCGGTGTCCTTTGCCATCTCAAAATAACGTTTTAGGATGTTGAATTGAGCCGCTTCGTTTTTCCGCTCTCTTTCATATTTCGTCAATGCCTGATAGGTCAGAAGCAGCGCGACAGGGTTGTCGTCCTCCTTGAAGTCCGCCTTATGTACGTATTTCAATGAATCAGGTGACCACTCAACGTCCCTTTCTCTAAGTGCTAGAGCCTCATACCACTTATCGACGGCTACTTTCTCATAACCGATCATCCAAAAAGAGCATCCCAATTCTCGGGCGATGACGCTTGCCTCATATGTCTCATCAGGCACCTGTTTCCTTGCGTTCATCAGCAATTCAATTCGCTTGCGGTGTATGTCATGGATACGTTCAGGAGATACAGGACCCTGCAATTGCTCCGCTTGCAAGCGGCGTTCGAGAGCGCGCGCTTTGCCAACGTAGGTTAGGTAGTAGAGATATTTGTCCGGCTTCTTAGCAAGTAAACCCAGAACACGATCATAAGTAGTAATGGCTTGAGAGCTCGTTTCGAGCTTTTCTCTGGATGTGTCCTTATGCTCAGAGCTATGGTAGAAATTGCGCGCGCGCCAGATCAAATCTTCGATGTTGTTGTTCTGCAAGAGGGATATTTTTCCCTGGTTTGGGCGGTGTTCATTTTCTCTCTCGTCCGCTTGTCCCTTTGTAAGTCTTTCTCTTGGATTTGAATTTCCAGGTGCATCCAAATGAGAGCGTCTGGACCCGACCAAAACTAGCCGCACTTTGTCTTGGAACTGTGGCCAATTATAGAGCCCGGTAAGTGCAATGATGGTGGCCATCGCTCCTGCTGCAACCAAGGCCGTTAGGATTTTTGCAACGTAATGGTTTTCTTCTGTTCCGGGAATGGTTAAGGGACCTGGGACTCGTTCGTTGAGCGCATGCTGAAACTCAAGTACGGTTTGATATCGGTGACTGGGTTCCTTTTCCAAGCACCTCCGGATAACTCCATCCAAATGCTTTAAATTGAAATGCGAGTCTGCAGGCAGCACCAAATTCGGTGGCGCCGTATTTTGATGATGATACATAACCGCCAGGTCGCTCTCGGCATCAAAGGGCAACTTCCCGCTTGCGCAAAGGAACAATAGGATTCCGAGAGTGTAGATATCAGATCGAGAATCAACTGGTTTGTTGCTTGCTTGCTCGGGACTCATATAGGCGGGGCTTCCAACAATCATCCGAGTCGCGGTTTTATCCTGCGGGCTGGCGGAGATAAACTTGGCTATACCAAAGTCCAAAATCTTTACCGTGCCCGCATTGGTGATCATGATATTTGATGGCTTCAGATCGCGATGCACTATCCCTTGTTCGTGGGCATAAGCAAGCGCGTCGAAAACTTGATTGAAAATCGATAAAAGCTGCTCCTTGCCCAAATAACCTGGTGACTCGGCTAAAAGTTCTTCCAGCGTTTTTCCTTCAACTAATTCGGTCGCTATAAAAGGAATGTTGCCGTCACACACTCCTGCAGCGAGCGCCTTGACAATGTTCTGGTGGTCCAAGCTAGCGATTGCTTTTGCTTCATTCTGAAATCGACGTGCAGAGTCAGGGTCGCCCAAAACGTCCTTCGGAAAGATCTTGAGCGCTACTTGCTTTGACAAGACGAGGTGTTCGGCCTCGTAAACGGTTCCTTTGGCTCCCTGTCCGATTTGCCTTACGACCTTATAAACATCCGCGAATAATTGATCCTTCTGCAGGGTTGCCGGTTCATTCATGTTGCCTACCCTGCAGTTCTTCCAAGTTTTCCCCGCTGCTGATATCCTAACACCTGTTCGACCGAGGGATAGATAACATGGCAAGAGTTCTCCTAGTCGAGGACGACAAAGATTTGGCGCAAGTCATTGATGAGCTGATGAAGTCGGAGAATCACATCCTGAAAACTGTTCACGATGGGATTGAGGGTGAAAAGTGCATAGCCGAAGACAGCTTCGATTTAATGATTCTAGATTGGAATTTACCAGGCAAAACTGGCATCGAGCTGTGCGCCGAATTTCGAAAGAACGGGGGCAAAACGCCGGTCTTAATGATGACCGGAAAGGGCGATGTCAACGACAAGGAACTAGGTCTTGATTCTGGCGCTGATGACTATGTCACCAAGCCATTTGAAATGCGAGAATTGGCGGCGCGCGTTCGCGCCCTTTTACGCAGGCGTGTCATTGAGACCAAGAGCAGTGTGATCAGTTCCGGAAATATTTCAATTGATCCCACTCGGCATAAAGCCTATGTCGGAGGCGAAGAAGTGAAGTTATTGCCGAAGGAATTCGCTCTGTTGGAATTTTTTATGCGCAATCCATTGCATGTGTTTTCGAGCGAGCAATTGATGAATCAAGTTTGGAAGAGTGAAGCCGATGCGTCAGACCAGGTTGTGAGGCAGTGCCTAATGCGCCTTCGCAAGAAGGTGGATCGCGATGGTGACGTGATTAAAACAGTACATGGCGTCGGCTATAAGTGGGAGCCATAGGAGGAGAGCTATGCGATCGCATTTTATCAACGGTGAATTTTTACGGGGAAAATCATCCGAAGAAATCGAAGTAAGAAATCCGGCGAATGAATCAGTAATTGACACAGTTCTTCGCGGTACAGCGGAGGATTCTCGCCTCGCGGTTGAGGCCGCTAAAAAGGCTTTTGATGTGTGGCGTAAAACATCGGCAAATGTTCGCGCAACGATGTTGCATGAAGCTGCTGCCAAAATGCGAGCGCATCAGGAACACATCGTAAAGTTGCTGACACTGGAAGAAGGCAAGCCTGTTCCGGAAAATGAGGAAGAGTTCGAATGGCTCTGCACTACGTTTGATTACTACGCGGAGTTGGGCCGCCATGAGAGAGGACGAGTACTTCCGTCAGGTGAATATTCGCAACTTAATATGGTGATCAAGGAACCATATGGTGTTGTTGGATGTATCGTGCCGTGGAATTATCCGCTACTCTTGCTCGCTTGGAAGATGGCTCCGGCACTTGCTGCGGGCAATACTATCGTAATCAAGCCAAGTGAATTGACGCCGCTTTCGACGATGTATTTGGCTGAGCATTGTTGGGATCATTTTCCTCCGGGTGTCATAAACATCGTCAATGGATTTGGGAAGGAAGTTGCTGAACCGTTGGTTCTAGACAAGGATGTTCCGGTGATTGCGTTCACTGGAAGTCTGGGCACTGGACAACGAATTGCAAGTCTTGCTGCACCGATGATGAAAAAATTGCACCTTGAGCTTGGCGGCAAGGATGCATTCGTCATCGCTGATGATGCGGATCCTGAACTGGCTGCGCGCGCTCTGGCGTATGCGGGGCTGACGAATTGCGGTCAGGTGTGCACCTCAACTGAGCGGATTTATTTGCCGCGCAAGCGCGCATCCGAATTCACCGAAGCACTTGTAGCGCACGTCAAGTCGCTTCGCATCGGTGATGGATTAGAAACTAATACGGATATAGGTCCGATGATCGGCGATTCCTACCGAGCGAAGACGGAAGCGCATGTCGCGGATGCCGTTGCTGCCGGTGCCAAAGTCTTATCCGGTGGCAAGCGCCCAGGGCACCTATCCAAAGGCTTCTTCTATGAACCTACAATCCTCGGAAACGTCACACATAATATGGTCGTGATGCGAGAAGAGACTTTCGGACCCGTTCTTCCACTAATGGAATATGACAGCTTTGAACAAGCTATCCAATACACGAATGATTGCGAATTCGGGCTTGGTGCCTGCTTGTTGACCACGGATTCGTACAAAGCGAAAATGTTCTTCGAGGAAGTTAAAGCCGGGACGATCTGGATCAACGATCCGCTCACGGATAACTATGCAGGACCGTTTGGTGGCATGAAATACTCTGGCGGCGCGCGCGAACTCGGTCAGGAAGGATTGGATGAGTTCCGCGAAACAAAGCACGTCCATTGGGAATTCTCAACTAAAGGAAAATCCTGGTGGTATCCTTACGGTAACAGCAATTAATTGCTGCTGCTTAGCAGCTGCGTTCGTCATTCGCCTGACGCTCTATTTGATTGTCATTTCCCGGATTGGGTTCCTTTGGACTTAATAACGCCGTCGTCAATTGCGGGGCGTGAAGCCGAGGCCGTGCCGTCTTCTAACAATTGCCTCAGTAGTTTCTCATCCAGATAGTGATCCTTGAAACGAATTATTCCTTTCTTGTCGATCAAATAAATCGTCGGCCAACTTGAGACGTTCCACTTGCTGGCGATAGGACCTTGAGGATCACCGCCGTCGAAGAAGCATGGCCAGGTGACCCTCTTGTTATTAATAAGAGTTCGGAGCTTGTCTTGTGGATCCGAATTGACTCCAACAATTGCAAATGGTTTGTTCTTCAGTTCATTCACGAGCGACCGCTCATGTGGGAGCATCTCCCTGCAAGGCCCTCACCAGAAGCCGAAGAAATCGAGCATGATGACCTTGCCTGCAAAGTCACTGAGTTTGAACTGTTTACCAATTACATCCGTGCCCTGAATATCAGGAGCCTTCTTTCCGACAAGCAGGTTCCGAAGTTCGAATAAATGCGAGTTGGCCGCCTCTTCCAGAGTTCTCACGCTATTCTTGCGCTCGGGGATATCTTTGCCGTTGCGTGCTACTTCCTCAAATAATCTAATTGCTTCGACTGATGCATTTTCTTCAGCAAACATTTTTGCAAGTGAGAACGTCGCAGTGGTTTTCAGCGTCTTGTTCGGCTGCTGGGCAATGTATGCCTTGAGCAGGTCTTTAACTTCTGGAATTCGTGTGAACCACAAAAATGTGATTGCATCATCCATTGTCTTTGAACGGAGGTGGTATTTCTTTAGTATGCCGATGGCGTCATGCGCTTGCGCAGGATTCTCGGCTGCTGTGACAAGCCAGAGGGCAGCCGTGCCAGCACCAGGATCCTTTGGAGCGCTCTTCATCAGCGTAGTCATTCGCGGAACGTACTTCGTCATTGTTGGAGACAGCGGAAGTAGTTTGCTTTCTTCTGCTTTTGACTTACATGCTCGCATCTTTCGGATCCAGGCTTCATTTTCAGCACTGTATTTTTTCTGAATGCTCTCCACTTGGGATTCGATACTGGTTTTGGTGCTCGCATCAGAAAGCTGTATGGAACTGTTCAACAGGCTGAAAAGGAGCGCGACCAGCGCCACGCTTTTCGACAATTTGTGAGTCCTCTTAACAGCAACTATTCCATTCGCCACGTGCTTCACTGTTTTCCTCATGGCACGATCATCGAAATTGATTTGGTTTTACTCAATGCGCGTTGTGCTGAGAGTCTGCCTCCGCGGATTGCCGATTCGACTGCGGGCCAGCCCCAGACGGAGCTGTGTGCTAGTGAGTATGGTGCGTCTGGCAAGTTTTGTAATCCAGCCAGGCGAGCAAAATATCCTGGTCCGATGATCGCTAGGGCATGCCCCCATCGAGTAAGGGTCACCTCTTCTATTTGTGTGAGCGCACCGGGGATGAGCTTGTCTAATTGCGTTGTGATGGATGACGCAATTTTGGGAGCGTCGCCTTGCATCAAGATCATTCTGCCTTCAGATCCAGCTGAATATGGTTGGTAGATGGTCAGAACTGACCCCATAGAAGGATTGTAAGTGTTCGTTTTCATATAAGGCGTTTCAGCCACGGTTATGTCTGCGAAGCTATAGGGCGGTCCTGCAAAGCAATCGTAGCTTCCGTTAAAGAGCTTCTCTTTCATGCAGACGTTAGCGACTAGATAGGAACCGAATCGGAATGACATCAGTTTTGCTTTAGTTTCATCCGGTATGTGTTTCAGTTGGCGCGACGCTACCAAAGGGGATGTCGCCACGATTACGTGCTTGCAATCCACCCTGTGAGCGGTACCATCGGCGGTTGTATACAAAATTGATGCCCCACCGTCTTTCATTTCAATGTTCCAGACAAAACAATTCTTGATACATCTATTTGTACCTGCTGCCTCGACCTTCTTCGCTAATCCGCGTGCGATGGCAGGGTTGCCGCCTTTGAAGACGTGGGTTGTATGAACGAGGTCAGCCAATAATCCGTATCCAGCAAGACCGGAGAGTTGCTGCAAGTTTCCATTGAGCGATGATTTGCAGAATGAATCGATGAGCTGGATGAATTCTTTGCTATAGCCCTGCAAGCATTGCGCCATCAGTGTTTGATCCAGCTTGTTCAGTGCTTCCGTATTCAGTTTCTCCGGTTCCATCTCAGGCGGGAGCGCATCCCAAACTGGCTTACACTCATCTAAGAGCTTTTTGAATTCTTTGTGCAAGGATTTGCTGCCATCACCTTCGGTGCCCACCAACCATTCGTTATTCCAGCGGAACGAGTTTCGATCAGCAGTTAGAGGAACCGGCTCTATGCCGATGGCTGAATAGAGTTCGCCGTAAATATCATCAATGGGTCCGCAATAAGCCGCACCATAAGAGTAGTCTATGCCGTGATAGGAGCTTCCGCGCGCATGCCCTCCGAGATCAGCGTATTGTTCCAGGAGTAAAAAGTGGTGGTCCTTAAGCTGATAAGCAGCCGTCAGCCCGGAGACGCCGCCGCCAACAATCACAAAGTCGATTGTCTTTTCTGCCTTTGCTGGAAATTTCGGCAAGTCATTAAGCCGAAGCCTGTGGCCGATTGTGAAATTGTCACCTGTCCAGGGCTTTAGTTTGTAGCTGCTTGCTTGTCCTGGTGCTTTAACCGGGGCTTTAGGAGCCACGGGATTCTTCTTAGCTCCTGGCTTTTTAACAGGCGCCGCCAGAACTTGCTCATCTAAGAAGTATTGACAACCGAGTATTAAGCCCAGTTTCTTCAAGAACTCTCGTCTCGATTTGCTGTCCTGGTCTTGCATTATCCCTCCTAGATCAACTTTGCATCCCGGTCTTCGCTCGCCTTGAAGGCGATGATCGGAAGATCATACAGGACATTCTAATTATTATTGGTGGATGGAATTCTAAGCTGGAAACCGGGCGGTAAAATGCTCTGGCTGACCGGCTTAGCGGAGGATGCGGAGACGCAGATTGCGGCGGGAGCATCTGGAGCGTTTCATTAAAGGTGCACAGGATGGTTACTGAGTTGAAAATGGTTGATGACAAGACTGAGAAATTACTCAAGAAAGAAAGCGAAATAAAGAAGGGCGGAGCGGAGAAGTATCACAAGAAGAACGCCGAAGACGGCAAGTTGTTCGCTCGTGAGCGCCTACGCCTTTTGCTTGATGCAGGTGTCGAAATTGAAGATGGTTTGCACGCAAACTGCCGTGAAGCCGATCTGCCTGCAGATGGCGTTGTCACCGGTGTCGGCAAGGTTAATGGGCGCACGATTTGCTTTATGGCAAACGACTCAACTGTTAAAGCTGGCTCCTGGGGCTGGCGGACTGTAGAAAAGATTATCCGCATTCAAGAAACGGCTATGAAGATGCGAGTGCCGCTGGTCTATCTCGTGGACTCAGCAGGTGCACGCATCACTGACCAGATTGAGATGTTTCCGGGACGCCGTGGCGCCGGTAAAATCTTCTACAACCAGGTTCAAATGTCCGGATTCGTCCCACAGATTTGCTTACTGTTCGGACCATCTGCCGCTGGCGGTGCCTACATCCCTGCATTTTGCGACATCGTCGTCATGAACGAAGGAAGAGCCTCAATGTACCTGGGCTCTCCGCGGATGGCTGAAATGGTCATTGGTGAAAAGGTCACCTTGGAAGAGATGGGTGGTGCTCGCATGCACTGTTCAGTCAGTGGATGTGGTGACATTCTCGTCAATACCGAAGAAGATGCGATCAAGCTTTGCCGCGATTACCTCGCTTTGATGCCCGAAAATTGCGAGCAACAAGCTCCTATCGTTCCAGCTAAAAAGCCTGTCGCAAGCGATAAAACAATCGAACAAATCGTTCCTGAAAAGGAAAATGTTCCATTCGATATGTACAAGGTGATCGACCAAATCATCGACGAAGGCAGCTTCTTCGAGATTAAGAAACTGTTTGCCCCTGAGTTGATTACTGGACTTTCCCGCATCGGCGGTCGCGTGGTTGGCATTTTGGCTAATCAGCCAAAGGTCAAAGGTGGCGTTCTCTTCGGCGATTCGGCCGATAAGGGTGCGCGCTTCATGTGGTTGTGCAACGCCTTCAACATTCCATTGCTGTTCCTTGCTGATGTGCCCGGATTCATGATTGGAACTAAGGTCGAGCGCGCCGGAATTATTCGCTCCGGAGCCAAAATGATTTCGGCTGTTTCCTCAGCCGACGTTCCAAAGATTTCGGTAGTAATCCGCAAAGCCTACGGTGCTGGTTTGTACGCTATGTGCGGACCGGCGTTTGAACCGGATGCATGCCTGGCTCTGCCAACAGCCTGTATCGCCGTAATGGGTCCGGAAGCCGCTGTAAACGCCGTTTTCTACAACAAGATCATGGAAAAGCCAGAGGCTGAAAGACCTGCTTACATTGAGCAGCTCCGAAACGAGTACAGAGAAGACGTGGACATTTCGCGTCTGGCTTCTGAACTTATCATTGATGGCATGGTTACGGGCAGTCATTTGCGAGATGAGCTGATTAATCGCTTCTCGTCGCTTGCCGACAAGAAGATCAGCATGCTCAAGAAGAAGCAAGGCGTTCTGCCTGTATAGGCGATCCGTTCCTTCTGATTAGCAGGTCGGAGCCCTTAATTCCCTGCTTGTTCGAGCGGATGCTTCAAAACCGTCAGATGCTAGTCCTAGTCCATCTATATATGATGGATTGGGTCCGGCTATTCTCGTTTAGGCGTCTTGGTTTAATCGGCGCTTCAGTCTTAGTCTGGAAAGATCCTCTTTTGCTGTCAGGGATTCTCCTGACAGCTCTTGGACAGAGTCCAGGGCGATTGTTTGGCTCAGGGTGAGGCTTCCGCTTAAGAGGACTGCTTGGGCTGAAAGGTTTTCTGGCCACATCGGCCCAGACGAGCACCGTAATTACCGTATCAAAACGCGTGAAATTCCGTTGACGGTAGTCAAGTGCGCCTTTATTATGACTTCACTGGGACGATTCCCAGGGGCGACGACGGGTATGACTGACATTTTATGAGTTTGCCGAAGCAAATCAGGCGTTCGGCGGATGATTGTGCTGTTTACATTCCAGTCGGTTTAGATAGACTAAAACGAGCACCAAGCGCGGTGCTGGGCATCTAAGAGGTATCCATTATTTTTACGCTAGATGAAACTACTGCAAATGCAATGCATGTTTTTGAAGAATTCCATTCGCAAGACGTTGTATTGAAGCGCTTGAAGAAAATGAAGGAAGGGCGCAACGAGCGAGAGAAAGCCAAAGACCCCTTCAGGAAGACGATCTTAGAGCGGATTCGCGAGTTTGTAGGTGGTGCTTTCGATAACAATAAACAGCACCAAATTCGCGCACGTCTGCACTGGTTTGCTGGTTCTGAACTGCTTCAGAGCGAGCGTGTCGCTGAAATTGAAAAGGCGCACAAGATAAGCACCATGCGCAAGACCAGAGGTTATGTCGCTGAAATAGACAATACTTCTCTCAGTTATGAAACGGACGCAGGCTATGCAACAGGCAATTACACAGAAGAATATTTGAGCCTGATGAAGGAAAATGCTCAGCTCAAGAAGATGGTTTCTAACACTGGTGCACACGCGCCTGTCGCCTTTATTGCCGCAGATCAGGAAGCTCCGGCATCTTATTTAACTGATAGTAAGTTGAATGAGCCGATGACAAAAGCGCAGCTGAAAACAACCACTGAGTTGTTCCTGTCAGCCAGCAGATTTGCACCAGGCAAAGCCGAAATCAATACTTTCGGCGAAGAGAAGATTGAGGAAAAGGCTGCAGTCGACGCGGTTCCGTTCACAAGCACAAAGATGTGGAAAGCCAGCGAAGAATCTAATCCTGGCGAGAAGTGGGATCCCTCAGCTATGAATTTCGCGCCGCCAAGCAAACCGACGCATGCCGACAAGGTGGGTGAAGGTCTAATAGACGAAGCGGCTAAAGTTCTTGGTTCATTGCTGACACCAGAAAATCGTCTTGCCGCAGATGGAATTTAACGAGGGTCAACTGTCTTGAACGGAATTCCCGTACCGAAAATAACTCTCAACCACGCGGTTGCATTTCTCGGACTCGTGCTTGCTCTTTCAGTTTTCGTGCTGATGACCAAATATGGAATGCCCCAGAAGATTGCTTTCGGTGCTGCCATTCTTTCAGTGCTTGTTGTGTCGATTTTTTGGACATCGGTCAACCTGGCGGATGAAGACGAGTCTGACTACTAAGCATCAATAACAAGAAATCAGTTAATCAAAGAAGCGAGTCAGATTTTTGACTCGCTTCTTATTTAGTGCTGTATTTAGTGCTGTATGTGGTGGCGGAGTAGGTACACAATGTTTTTACGAGACCTCGAAAAAGGATCTTTTTTGCGCCTTTGCAACCCCTCAAAATGACAAAGAAAATCCCGGAAACGCCCAAGTTATGTCATATCGTCGTGGATGTCAAGACGTACGTTTTTCGATCGTATTTCTAGGGACCGCTTAAGGGTCCACCAGTAGCTGCTGCGAAGAGTCAGTATTTATGTGAAACGGGCTCCTGCAAGGGCATCACCGCAATCAATTGTTGCCGGATCTGGCATCAATTCGAACATGCGAACTAACATTTTCTGCAGTTTTGTGAGGTTGTCTCCGAACACTTTAACAACTTCGGCATGGGAAACTGGCTCAACGTCTCCAACTAAGCCGGAATCATAGTCTGTAATCAAAGCGATATTGACGACGCCCATATTTAGTTCGCGGCAAAGGTGCGCTTCGGGATATTGGGTCATGTTGATCACTTCCCAGCCCATTGAAGTAAACCATCTGGATTCGGCTTTTGATGAGAATCTCGGACCCTGGATAACTACAACAGTTCCCTTCTCGTGGACCTTGATGCCGCAATCCTTAGCCGCTTTGATGGCAAACTCTCTAAGTTTTGCGCAGTAAGGATCGGCTGCCGATACGTGAGTCGAAATAGGTCCGTCATAAAACGTGTCAATGCGTCCACTTGTTCTATCGACGTATTGGTCGCAAACAACGAAGTCGCCCGGAGCAACATGCTTTTGCAGACTGCCGGCAGCGCATGGCGAAATGATTTGTTTGACACCTAAAGATTTCATCGCCCACACGTTTGCTCTGAAGTTGATCTTGTGCGGCGGATATTGGTGATGAGCACCATGTCTTGGAAGGAATGCGACTCTCTTTCCTCCGAGTTCTCCGAGCATAAGTTTATCGCTAGGCGCTCCATACGGAGTTTCGACGACCCGCTCTTCTGCTTTCTCGAGCAATTTGTAAAAGCCCGAGCCACCAAAAACGCCAATATCTGCAGCTGCTTTCTCCACCTGTTCTAACTCCATGGATATTCCAGTAAAAACCCTACTACACAGTGATCTGAGCGGGGCTAAGCTATAGTAACACCCTGAAAACCTGAGAAAATCTAGGCTCTGTCTAAACCGGGTGCTCAGTGGGTACATAGAATGTGGCTTTTCGCCGTCGGGAAGTCAGGCGAAGAAAGTTCTTATCCTGATCAGATGTCTTGAAAAGCCTACAGTAACTGTCCGGGACAAACGCGAATATGTCGAAAAACCTTTGCTGGAAAGCAATTTTAAGCCTGCCGATACTACTATCATTCACTTTGGGCGGGGCCACCTTACTAACAAACGCGAGAGAAACAACGATTGCCCAAGGGCATGGCGTTGTTTCAGGACGTTATCTTGCACAGCATTCAGCTTCAACAGTTAATCCACAGCGAATCTACAACAGAGTTTGGGAGATTATCAAAGAAGAGTATTACGACCAGGATTACAACCACCAGGATTGGGATCGTTGGAAAAAACGTTACGACGGTAAGTTGAAAACGCTCGATGACTCCCACAAAGCTGTCGAGACGATGCTCGCTAGTCTGGGAGATCGTTACACCCGTTTCCTCGATCGCGACGCGTTTGACGACGAGAAAGCCCAGATTGATGCTCGTTTATGCGGTGTCGGTATCCAGATCGGTATGGACAAGAGCCAGCGAATTATTGTTATTGCTCCGATCGATGATACACCAGCTTCGCATGCAGGAGTTTTGCCCGGCGATGAAATCGCAGAGGTTGACGGCAAGAGTACAAAAGGCATGTCCGTTGACGAGGCGGCCAAAATTATCAAAGGGCCGAAAGCCACCGAAGTAGAGTTGACCTTGGTCCGCAAAACAGAGAAAGTCAAATTGAAAATGGTGCGTGACGAGATTCACATCAATTCGATTCCGACCGCAAAAATGCTCGATTCTGATATCGGATACATTAGGTTGACCAGCTTCATTTCTCACGATGCTAACAAAGAAATGCAGCAAGCGCTGAACAATCTTTCCGGTGCCAAAGGCATTATTCTCGACTTACGCGATAATCCTGGCGGTTTGCTCACTAACGCTATCGAGATTTCAAATATGTTCCTCGATTCGCGTAGTAACATCGTTTCCACTGTTGATAAAGATGGATACAAAACACCGGCAATGTCAGATGGCAAACCGGTTACCCATCAAGCTCTCATCGTTTTGATCAACAGAGGCAGCGCCAGTGCATCGGAAATTGCCAGCGGTGCCCTCAAAGATAATGGTCGTGCCACACTGATTGGGCAGAAGAGCTTCGGAAAAGGATTGGTACAGGGCATTACGCGCCTGGAAGATGGAAGCGGTGTCAATTATACGATTGCTCGATATCTCACTCCCAGCGACACCGACATACACAACAAGGGAATTTCTCCCGACGTACTTGTCGATTTAAGTTCGAAGGACTACGAGGAAGGGAAGGGTCCATGGTGGCTTGATCCCGATGGTCCTTCCGCTGTTCGTAAGCCAGAGGATATGAAAGATCTTCAGTTGAAGAAAGCTGTCGATGTGATGCATCAGCAATTGGAAGAAAAGAAAGTCGCTTTGGGCAAGGCCCAGAGCACTAATACATCCCCGACTCTAGGGAACTGATTTTTCTGCTGAGCCTGTTTAAGGAGCACCGAATCCTGTCTGCACGTTGCTCGCAGACGCAAGCGCAGGCATGCTGTCGGCTTCAATTGCTGCTTCCAGTAATTCTGGGTGAAGGTTACGTTCGGGCTCCGACTGCTGAGAGCGCTGTTGTCTTGGTCAGAGTATGTAAAAACTGGCTGATAAATCGCGTGCTTGGGCAAATGGAAGTCATTTCTTTCACGAACATTTCAAGCTGATTTCGCCGTAATTTATCGCCTACAAAATTGAGAAAACTCGTTCATATTCAGGAAATCACAGCTTTTGAATGGGATTGACTGGGTTGCAGCTGGGCACAATAGATCTGGCGGCTCCTAATTGTTGGAGCTTATATAGCCAAGCGGGGGGCAGAGGGATTTATAGATGTCTCAGATTTTGATCGAGAGTCAGCAGAAAGAAGCTGCGTTGGTGTCGGAGAATGGCGACGGCAAGACCAGCCTGATGAACTTGCAAAAGGAAATTGCAGAGCAATATCTTGCGTTAAAGAATTTGCAAGTGGAGGTTCTTCAGCAGCTTGTTGCGATGAAGCAGCTGATGGAGCAAAACAATAAGTTTGCCGAATTGCAAGTTGCAGCACAATTGATACCGCTGGCGGGGTCAAACCCGCAGGCTGAACAGAAGTTTCAGCAAGTCCTCTCCGTCATTCGTGATAAAGATACCTTCAAAGGAATTCTCGATTTAATCAATGACCCGAGCCTTGGGGGTGCCAATGCTTCGGCGGCAGCAGCTGTTCAAGCACCAGTCGCTGATGCTGACCGCAGCAAGGGTATTGAAGATCTTCTTGCCAATGAAGAAGCCGAACGCAAACGCTTGGATCGTGAAGCCGAACAAAAACGCTTAGCTAACGAAGCTGAGCAAAAGCGGCTCTCGCTCGAAACTGAATTCCGCCAAATGGCTGTCTCGGCCGAGCAAAAACGCCTGGAAGAAGAAGGCGAAAAGCAACGATTAGCGCTTGAAACAGACCGAGCGAAAGCCCAAAGTGAAGCAGAAGAGAAAAAACTAGTAGCTGAAGCAGAGCAAAAACGATTAGCTCTTGAAGAAGAACAAAAGCTATTGCTTGAAGAAGCCCAGAAGAAGCAAGATGAGATTAAAGCAGCGCAGAAAAAGTTGCAAGATGAAGCACAACAGCAGAAACATGCAATCGAAGAGCAACAGCGCAAACTTGCTGAGGAGGCGCGACTTGCTGCTGGACTCCAGGTAAAGCCTTCCGAAACCAAGGAAATAAATCTACTCTCTTCTGATGCTCCCGCCCATGCCGTGCCGCCACCACTACCAGTGGCAACGAGCAGCACTGACAGCTCAGCCAGCGATCCTGTGTCCTCTCCCTCCGCGCTGAGTCCAGCTCCTTCTACTTTCAGTGATCTTTCAGTCACGCCTTCTGTGCCAGCAGCAGCGATTTCAGACTCGCTATTTGACTCTCCCTCGCTATTCGGGTCCCCGGCTCAGTCCGCTCCTTCTCCCGCGTCCAATGCCCAAGCTGCAGCTGAGGCTGCACCGGCGGCCCCATCAGCATCAGCGCCACCGGCATCAGCTCCTGCTGCTCTGGACCCATTTTCTGCGGCTGCTGCCGCCCTGGCTGCATTCGATCCTTTCGCAGCTGCCGCAGCAAAAGGTGGCGCTTCAAACGCAGTAGTTGATCCCTTCGCTCAAGCCACTGGAGCCAGTGCAATTGATGCTCTGAAGGCGATCGCCTCAGTGGTGAATCCAGTTACAGGCGTGCTCGCTGTCCCAAGTGAAGCTGCCGCACCCGCCGCGCCGACCGACGCACCACCTACTGCGCCAGGCACTCCCGCCGCCGAGCTGCCAGCGTCCACACCGCTTCAAGAGCCGGCTTCGGCAAATTCGCTGGCTCCTGTTCCCTCTGTAGATTCAACTCCCACAGCAACTCCCGCCGCAGATCCGTTTGCAACTCTGGCACCGGCCGTGCAAACGGTTTCGCAGTCATCGGATCCATTTGCATCGGCTCCAGACCTATTCGCTAGCCCAACGCCTGCTATGCCTGTAGCAGCGGCTGACCCATTCGCCATCAGTACTGCAAGCATAACGCCCGAGCCAGCTCTGCCGCCCGAGCCAACCCTGCCGCCCGATGCATCAGCTCCATTAGTCTCGGCAGAAGAGCTAAACAAGTTTGAGCAAGATAGAGATGAAGAAGCGATCAAGCTCCTTGAGGCAGCCGAAGCTGCTCGCCCGGCTGAAAAGCTCGATGAGGCTACAGAGAGACTTATTGCTTATCAGCAAGCTCATTCGACTGTAGAACAACCCTTCTCTGAGGTCTTCACGCAAGATGGCAATCGATTATTTGGTGAAGGCAAATACGCTGAAGCAGAAAAACACTATAGAGCAGGCTTGCCGACACTCGAAGAGGTTATTGGTCGCGATCACCTGGCTGTGGTCGAGATTCTTCATAAGCTTGCTGTTATAGCATTTAAGCGCGGCAGGTTCGGTGATGCTGAAGAAGCCTATCAGCAAGCTTTAGTTCGCAGAACCGCAGCGCTAGGAGCAAACCACCCTGACTCGGTCACGACGATGAACGACATGGGTATCTTGTACACAGCCAAAGGAAATTATGAGGAAGCAAAGCGTGTTTTAACAGAGGCTTTGGAATTTAGACGGAACCTGCATGGCAACGACCATCGCGCAACTGCTGAAACCTGCCACAATCTCGGTGTTCTATATATGATGCAGGGAGCAATGGGCGATGCCGGCATCATGATGGAACGTGCTTGTGAGATCCGCAAGAAGATATTCGGCGAGGATCACGTCGATGTCATCCAGAGCAAGAATGAAATGGGGCGTCTTGCTTATATGCGAGATAAACTCCCACAAGCAGAAGCTTTGCTATCACAGGCTTTTGTCTATCGCAAAGAGAAATTCGGAGAGGAGCATCCAGACTTTGCTCAGACCTTATTGTACTGCGGTGACTACTTCAATAAGCTAGGTAAGTATCCCGAAGCTCAGCGCCTTCTCGAAAATGCTCTGAATGTGCGTAAGAAGAGTTTAGGTGAACGTCATCCGGAAACGGCCGAAGCGTTCGCGCAACTTGGCTTGATGTTCCTCAACATGGGCAAATTCGATGAAGCCAAACGCAATCTCAACCAATCACTGTACATCCGCAAGACAACGTTTGGCGAGAGTCATCAGTATACTGCCGGTTCCATGCACCATTTCGGTAAGATGTGCTTAGTTCGCAGCTTGGCTGAAGATCCGAGCTTCTTGAAAGAAGGCACCCCATTGATTGAGAAGTCCCTCAGTATCAGGAAGAAGATTCTCGGCGACCAGCATCCTGAAACTCTTGAATCGCTGCACACAATGGGTGCAATGTTCAACGCGATGGGAAGTACTGCTCAAGCTGAACCACTTCTGCGTATGGCACTGGTGAAGCGCAAAGAAGTCTTCGGACCAAACCATTTGAGTGTCGCAGACTCCGATCATGAACTTGCAGTTTGCTTGGTCAAGCTCAACAGAAAGCAGGAAGCTCTGGCGCTTCTTGAAGAGGAGCTGGCTATTCGTGCCGGATTACTCGGTGCTGAGAGCCCGCTTGTTTTGCGTGCTCGGACCGAAGCTCAAAAGCTTCTTGCCTAATTCAAAAACAGTCCATAAGACTCGAACCGGATAATGGAGCCCCAGTACGAGAAGCGCTTCAGGCTCATGCCGCGCTTCGTGCTGATTTCCCGCTTCGCTTCGTGCTGAATCCCTGCTTCGCTTCGTGCTGCTTCCCCTCGGGACTTAGTTGTTTCCTTGTTACTTCGCATCCGATTTTTTCTGTCGATAGCGTCTCTGTTTCTCTGCTAGATAATTTGGATCCTTCAATTGCTTTGCTATCTGGAAAGTGGTGAAGCGGCAGGCGTCAGAGCAGTACTTAGAACGTGATCTGCTCAGGAAGAGGTCTGCGCACCTTTGTATTTCCGGTGCTTTCTCCAAAGATTGTTCAACGATCAGAGGAATCTCTTTTCGCCATAGCTCTTCGGTCGAATCACTTACATTATTGATAATACTTAGTCGCTCCGCTTTTTGATCGCGAAACAACCCTTGGCACCGATGAAGCAAAATAACTTCGTCTGTTTCGATCATCCGGGAAAGGTCCGTCGCGAAATTTAATACAAGCGTTCCGAAGATTTCCCGATAGTGGGACTGCCCAAGTTCAGATAGCTCCAGGCTGGCTCTCAATGAAGGTGTGCGATCTGGATCGAATGATAGAACCAAGTGGCTCAAGAATGAAGGTAGGAAACTATCTTTATGAGCAGCCATTTCGCTCTTCTTGGTAGTGGACTTTGCAGAAGAATTGCTATCGGCAAAGTGGATTTGATAAATCAAGTTGCGCATCTTGGATAGAAGGCTGAGAAGGAAGCTCACGTCCTTCTCTGAGGACGAAACGATCTCAGAAGTGTTGCTGCAAAAGCTTTGAGCAATTTTTTCCAACCATTGCTGAGGCTGGATGGAATTCTTCCACTCGCTCTGATCGTTTAAGGCGTTTATCCACGAAAGAGCTTCTCGGTCTTTTTCTTCTGCCTGCAAATTCATATATATGGATGATTCTATTGCCGAAACCCTTAGCTTAAAAGTATAGCATTGACTACCACGCTTGGGCGTGGTACTGTTACCACGAAATGCTGTGGTAACAGTCCTTCGTCGCATTGAGCGCCCCGAGAAGCGCTTTGCTTGTGAAAGGACCTGTTAATGTGAGGATGTCATGCAAGCTTTAACTAATCTCGACTATGCCCAGTCACCAATTCAGTCTTGTTGGAAGCTGTTTTATCCATTGGCCTTTTCCATGGTGCTCAGCTCTACAATTGGGATTGTTGATATGTATTTAGCCGGAATGATAGGTCCCGCTGCGCAGGCTGCCGTCGGCATCGGAGATCAATTCATCTTTGCTGTAATAGTGGCAGGCACTGGTTTGAGTTGCGCCAGCTCGTCCTTGATCTCGCGCAGTGCCGGCGCTGAGAATCGTTCTTTGTGCAATACAGCCGCAGTGACGTCTGTATTGATTGCAGCCGTGGCCGGTATTTTGTCCACGATTGCTGCCGTATTATTCTGCTCACCACTTATGAAGGTGTTGCACTGCAATTCCAGTGTGGAATCACTGGCGATACCATATACAGTATGGTGCTCTCTGGCAAATGCGCCTTTCATAATAGTACTCACGCAGTCCGCGATATTTCGCTCCTTGTCCCGACCGGATTTGGCACTGAATGTGCAGCTATTAACGGTTGGTGTTTGTCATGTTCTGTCCCTATTATTGTTCTTTTCAGAATTCGATGGATCTCATTCTTTAAAGGCACTGTCCCTAGCCTGGGTTGTCGCATCATTTCTTGGAGCTGCCGCCGGAACCTTCTACATCTTGCGCGACATTCTAGGCTCTTCCCCAGTTCTATCTGTTAACTTACAGCAAGTATGTCCGGCTGCTCTGGAATTGTGTTGCCTTGCGCTTCCTGCTGTAATTGCCGAAAGTTCACTAATTGGTGGAAACTTTATTCTTTACGGTGTTTCGTCGGCTCTCAGTGATTCGGCTTCGGCGCAGGCAGCTTTGACGGTCAAGCTCAAAGTCGAAGAAACGATAGCCCTGATACCAATAATGGCGTTAGGCATGTCTGGCTCGGTGGTGATTGGTCATCATGTTGGTGCTGGTAAGGACAAACTTGCGTGTGCCAGTGCTCTATCGATCGCGAAACTAGGCTCCCTGATCATGCTTGTGATCGGTGCTTTTACATCGTTGTTTGCAAAAGACATTGCGTCCTGTTTTTCTCAGGATGCAGTCACGCAGACCGGTATTTTCAATTATTTGATTTTGAGCATTTTGTATTTTCCTGCATGCGCATTCTCCACAACCATGACGAATGCACTGGAAGGGGCGGGCTCGACAAGTCTGCCGATGTATTTGAACTTACTCATTCTTATAGGTCTAAGGTGCGGTGTGTCCTTTATGTGTGCCATTTCATTCCACTGGGGCATTAGTGGGATTGCTTTATCGCTATGTGTTAGTCAAGTCCTAATGGCATTAGCTTCTTTTGCAGCGCTCGGTTTCTTTTTCACACACTTAAAGGCTCCCGCTAATCAAATTGCATAGTCGCGGCATGACCTTAGATATAGGTCGAGATGACTGCAGGCAAATTTACTTGTGCGTTGCTTCGAAGTATTCTTATTTCATGAACAGCTGATGCAGAAACGCATTAGGTCTGGCTCCTGAAGACTTTTCTTCAGGTTTCGTTTCTTCTTACTAACAAATTACTATTCATTGACGCTTACGGAGGCACCTGCCATGCGTTCTATTTCTACTTTGCTTTCACGCACCACACTTGCAGCTCTTGCTGCAACCGCATTTTTGTCTTTGCCGTCAAATGCTCAAATTGTGGATGCGTTTGATTCAACGGCCGCTACGGGCAATCAAACCAATAATACCGGCTTCTACACTGGCTCTCAGACCCAGCAAGGCGGTTATGCATCTGCGCCTATGTTACAAGGTGCAGCATTAGGAACAATTGGCCCACAAGGAAACGATGCTACTGTAATTATGGGGCTGAATACCGGTGGTACCGTTCGCGTAAACAACCTGGCAAACCTTGAAGCACTGCTAAATATTATCGCCAATGGAATGGAGATTCTTGGGATAGCTTGGGGTGGACCGACAATGATCATGGGCTTTATGCACATGGCCGCCGGCACTCAAGACGCGATGAAGCGCGTTCTCTGGGGCATGGGAGGTGTTACTGGTGGTCTGGCAACACCAGGTTGTATAAACTGGCTCGTTGCATCTGCTCGCGATGCGAATCTCTTTGCATAGTCAGCGAGCACTTTGCCAGAGATGTACTCATTTATTCTTGGATGTAGTAACGGAGATCGAGTACACGACTTCTGGTCAATTCAAAAATCTGATGCCATGTTGGGATTCTCAGTGCCCCGATGATTGCTTCACTTATGCCAATTGGTATGCGCACAAAGGAGGTGAATTCTCGGATCGATTATCGCGCGGAAATATCAGGTGTTCAGTTTTACTAGCGCGGAAAGGCTACCACCCGCTTGCCTCGCAAGCGGGTGGTTTTGCGCGTCTATTGCTGGTATCACTTTTCAAATCGATCGAATTTCCCGCTGAATAGATCTACGAGCGGCGTGACATCAATAGAAAAAAGGTCCTTTTGTCCAACGCCTTTTCCGTAGCTTTGTTCTCCGATAATAAGTCCATGTCTCAGTTCGTGGTCCACTATTGATTTGGCGCTCAGCATCTCGGCCGCGTTATCGATTATGTGACTGCTTCCGGCCGCTTTGTTTTCAATTGTGCAGCTTGGCTTGCTAATATCGCCAATGCCTGCTACATGTGTTCCGTTTCCTGTCATGTCGGGCTCCTTCTCGGCGAATTTGTTGTCGATTCCTGTATCGATAACGGAGATGTTTAAGTTGCTAGCGCATTTCGATGTTGTTTCACGTAAAAACTTGTCGGTTGAAAGATCAGCTTCCGTCGATGCTTGGTTCTTCTCGTCTTTCTCTGTGATCTGATTTCGTTCCAAAGGTGTGAACCCCGTAGATGATTGTTCGATTCAATCTTCTTATAGGTTTTGGCGGATGTATAGCCGCAAAACACCAGTGCTTGACTGGTGGATTATGAAGGAGCTTATGGTCAATTCCCTGTGACGCTACGATGCATCCTGGACCGTGACATTCCTGCGGCTCCTCTCATGCCTGGATCGGGAGTATGCCTCCCCAACACCTTCTTGCAGTGCCCCAGCCCTATTAGAGCCAGTCCGTGCCCTGCAGCCACTGGGTCCGTCCTGTAGCAAGGTATTGGCTGCTCAAGGTGTGCCGGCGGTTGCCCTCCCGACCTGCTCATGACCCTGCCGTCATAGCCATGAGGCACTGTGCACCAACGTTCTCCAGACCATGGGTGACTGGAGGCATGGTTTTGATCATGACCCGGGCATGACCTAAGTCATATTTACTTTGGGGAGGGGTCCACATAGGATAGTGTCATCGAATGCAAGACATCGAAATCTTCAAACGGTCTTACCACTTACTCCTCTTTACTATGAATGCTCTTCGGAGGGCACTGTTATGTCTTTTACTAAATCAATCGTTCGCTCAACTCTCGCAGCTGGTGCTCTCGTAACTCTCTCGATGCCAGCATTCGCACAAGACGCTTTTGATTCGACCGCCGCAACCGGTAACCAAACTAACAACACCGGCAATTACACTGGCGCTCAATCCCAACAAGGTGGCTATGCATCGGCTCCGATGCTCCAAGGCGCTACCAACGGTACAATCGGACCACAAGGCGGTGACGCTACAGTTATCCAAGGTGTCAACACCGCAGGTACGGTCCGCGTAAACAACTTGGCTAACTTGGAAGCCTTGCTCAACATTATCGCTAACGGTATGGAAATCCTCGGTATTGCCTGGGGCGGTCCTACAATGATCATGGGCTTCATGCACATGGCTGCCGGTACGCAAGATGCTATGAAGAGAGTCCTCTGGGGCGCTGCCGGTGTAACTGGCGGTTTGGCAACACCCGGTTGCATCAACTGGCTCGTTGCTTCAGCCCGTGACGCTAACCTCTTCAGCTAAGACAAAGACTTAACCGCAAGTAGTGGTGAAAAAGAAAGATGAGGTCGCCAATCCGGTGACCTCGTTTTTTTTGCGTTTTTTCTCCGACTCGATGGCAAATGGATAAATTGGTTGCGGGGAGTAAATTCCGTCCCATTGAAATTTGGAGTTTTTCCTCACCATGACAACCGCTCGCCAACCTGGTTTAAGAGCTGAAAATGCCGTTAATACGGCATTCAATCGAAATGAAACTATGGTTGCCATGGTGAGAAAAAGCGGACTGCCATAGAACCGGGCTGAACCTGTTGGCAGACCAGGCGGCGCCGCTAGCGGTATGGATGGATGGATGGATGGATGGATGGTCAGTTCCGGTCTCTGCTCGAGCGACTTCGCCAAGCTGACTTTGCTGAAGGTTTCTGTTGATACAAAGGAATTTTTCATGGTGGTCCTCAATAGGTTCGATACGTCCAGGACGATCTCCCAAATCGAAACCATGCTTCTTTGTGGTTTATACACCGCTCGCTCTAACAATTTTCGGACATGAGTGCTTCTAGCAATAACGCGTTACTTTTCGGCGAACAATATATTGAGATGTCATTTTTGGGAAGTATCCAGTAGGGTTAGAATGAAAGGTTTCTATGCAGATAAATTTCTCCGGAGCGTGTAAGTCTCTTACAGTTTCGTTGGTTTGCGTATTTTTGTGTTCGTGTGGGTCTCAAGATCCGAGCGAGGGCATCGTTCGCAATGCTTTTGATGCTTTGAAGGAAAAAAACTGGGTGCGTTATAAGGAACGAATGATTACACTTGCCGAAATCGCTCTCTCTCATGACAAAGTGTCACCGTTTAAGCGAAAAATGGGTTACGTGGGTTCAAGTGTCAGAGACGAACAAGAGAATCGGCTCAAAAAAGACTTTGATGAAGTGTCTCAGACCGATTGTTTGAAAGGAACCAGTTTCAAGAGCGCTAAACTTATTGCTAAGGAGGATCTTAAAAATCCCTGGACTGAAGGTGATTGCGTGATTCCTCTGTCCACCTATGCTATTCAAACTGACGGTTCACTTAAGCAGGGTTGCAAGCTACCGACTTTTGTTGTGACTCAATGGCATGGGCGCTTCTATTTATTGGGTTTGCAATTCGATCAACAGCAGGAAAGCAAAGCATCCAACTAAAAGGTGATTTTTTTATTCCGCACATTGCTTCTCAGAAATATCTCAACTTCGTTTCATAGACTGTGCACATCGGGTTGATATGACGAGGTGCGCAAATGAGCGGCGAAACTAAAGGATGGCACGCATCAGAATGGAATACACGCTCGAGACCAGCTGTGGAAGCGCAGTTGCGCCTTCTGCAGGAGTTGCAGGCTGGGCGGGATCCCTACGATCGGTCTCATGCCTACGGATGGGCGCAACGCGATCAAATCGATCAAGCACGTCAGTACGCAGAACAACGTGAGCAACTACAGCAATTCAATCAACAAAGAATCGAACAGCAGCGTAATCAGCTAAAGCAATTGAACCCTCAAGATCAGGTAGGAGAAAGGGGCGTTCCTCAAGTTCCGCAAATCCTCCGCAATCAGATTCATAGACCTATACCAAGCCGAAATGCAAACGAAGCGTTCCGAGATACTGCCCAGCAAGCGGGCTTTCCCTCAAACCTCGAGATTGTCGAAGGTCAAAGCAACCTGAGGCAAGTTGCCTACGATCTGGCGTCTCATAGAAGCGAGAAGTTCGGTCCCTATATCGAAAGCGTTTTCCGGCAGCAAGGTCCCTACGCAACTTGCGAAGTGCTAAATAGAATCAATTTCGAATTTCTGAAAATCGGTGCGCCGTTCAAATTTGTAACCAAGTTCACAGGACCAAACGATTCAGCTCTGGTAGCCGACCTGCTGGACAACCGCAACGGGCGTTCGCAAGGGACGTATTTTCTTCGATAAAGACAATCTTTACTCGGAGTTTAATAAGAGACCCCATTTTGACCCAAACACGAACCAAGCAGGTCATCTGACGCGGCTAATATTTGATTATTAGCGATGGATGCGGTGACGCAAAGACGCGGGGCATCCGAAGCGAAGTGAAGTTCTGGGCTATATAAAAATCCGCGAGATAAACGGGATTTCAAACAACTCCAAAAACTCTCAAGAGATTTTCAGAACTGCCGACTAATATGACTACATTCGCAATGAACCACCACCACCAAGGAGTACGAATTATGCGCTTTACTAAGTTGATGACTAACTCACTGATTGCTGCCACAACTATGACGGCACTGTCTCTACCGGCATTTGCGCAAGATGCATTCGACTCCACAGCTGCAACCGGCAATCAAACCAACAATACCGGCAACTACACCGGAGCTCAGTCGCAGCAAGGTGGAATGGCATCGGCGCCAATGCTGCAGGGCGCTACCAACGGCACCATCGGACCACAAGGCGGTGACGCCACGGTCATCCAGGGCGTTAATACAGCCGGCACTGTGCGTGTTAACAACTTGGCTAACTTGGAAGCTTTGCTCAACATCATCGCTAACGGAATGGAAATCCTCGGCATCGCCTGGGGTGGACCGACAATGATCATGGGCTTTATGCACATGGCTGCCGGCACCCAAGATGCTATGAAGCGCGTACTCTGGGGCGCAGCCGGCGTAACTGGCGGTTTGGCAACACCAGGTTGTATCAACTGGCTCGTTGCATCAGCCCGTGACGCTAACCTGTTCAGCTAATCGAATTTGTAGATGCCTGGTCGCTGAGTGCACAGCGAGCCTCGGGCGTGACTAACGGTCACATTCATAAAATGTGTACTAGCGGAGAAAGCATAGAGGTCGCCTTAACCCGGGCGACCTCTTTATTATCTGTGAAAATTGCACCCGGGCTCGAGCCGGCGGGTATAGTGCTTGAAGTGGAGGGCAAGCATGTTGGATCTTGGCGGTGTTACGGGGTCGGGGTCAAAATTGAATAGAATTGGGACAAAGCCTTTAGGGCACGGATTGATGCTTTTGGCGTGCTTTGGCTTTTTGCTCAACCCGGCAGCAGAAGCGCAATCAAGCAGAAGTGGCGTTTGGGATGCTTCGTCCTCAAATGGATCGGGTTCGGATAACCGAGCCGCAGCCGCATCCAATCAAGCTGGAGCCGCCTACCCGGCAGGTCGCAGTCCAGGTTATCCAGCGCAATATAGACAAGGGTATCCCCGAGGATACACAAGATCGCAAGGCTATCCACAAGGGTATTCTCGGACGCAAGCTTACCCCGCGGGCTATCCACAAGGGAAGTCAGCATATGGATCGGCTGCTCAAAGGAGTCCACAAGCTTCTGCTGTCAGTCAGCCGGCCGCTGCAGCTCCCCGCACGAAAAATTACAAGGATGCCATTGTAAGTGGTGGCATGAGGAGGTCGTTTACTGTTCATGTTCCGAAATCATACGACGGCGCCAGACCCGTTCCGCTAGTCTTAGCCTTTCACGGACTCGGCATGAACGGCGTTGCAATGGAAGGTTTGACGCTGATGGATCTCACCGCTGAGCGCAATGGATTCATAGTTGTTTATCCTGATGGAGTGGGCGCGCGGTGGAATGATGGCAGTGCTCGCGGAAGCAATGGTATGGATGACGTTGGCTTTGTTTCTGATCTTTTGAATCATCTTCAACGAGCTTACAAAATAGATCCGCGGCACATTCACGCCTGCGGAATTTCCAACGGTGGATATTTCACGCAGCGACTTGGCTGTGAGATGGCGGACCGAATTGCTTCGATTGGTGTGATTTCTGCAACGGTCACGGCACCTGTGTGCGCATCCTGCCATCCTCGTCGAAGCATGCCGGTTGTTTTGTTTCTTGGTACAGAAGATCCATTGGTTCCAAGAGAAGGTGAAAGTAAGGAATTAGGAAAGCTGGGCGAGGCGCTCGGGATTCCGGGCGTAGCGGGTGCGGCAATTAGTTCTGGAATGGCTAAAGTGGGCGGAATCTATTCAGCCAATGATACGGCTGAGTTTTGGGCGAAGATCAATAATTGCGGATCGCATCCACGCGAGGAGCGTATGCCGGATCGCAACACGCGCGACGGCTGCCAAATTACGCGCGAAACATATGGCGGAGGAAGCGGTGGTAGTGAGGTCATGGTGTACACCATTCATGGTGGCGGACACAATTGGCCGGGAGGCTCTGGCGCTGTAGCTCAAGACGTACTCGGTGTCACCACCTACGATATCAGCGCGAGCGACCTTTGCTGGGAGTTTTTTCGCAACCACTCAAGGTGATTTGACTGGTTGTCGGCGCCAGGACTAGCATTCACTGTGGTTCTTGATACCGTCTATTTGACCATAAACAAGTTCAGATTCTTTATTGGGTCTTCAACTGGCTTTGCTCGCCATTTTTCTGTTTCACGAAGTGCCAATGCACGAGCGAGCAGTTTATTACCTTCTTCGACTTTTCCGTTTCGAAAATATGCGCTAGCTAATGACTGCATTGTGGTCACTGCATCCAGGCTGGGACTAGGTCCCTTTCCTTTATCCTGGAATTCGAAAAGGCGCTCAACAAATGGACGGGCTTTGTCTGGATCGTTCATTGCCATATATACCACGGCTAGTTCAGTTAAATTTCCCTCAAACCCGTAGTCACCCAAGCTCACGTCCCCATTCTTATCGCGGATTGCGAGCGCGCGAAGAAGGTAAGGAATGGCTTTTATGTATCTACCCGTCACGCAGTAAGTGGATCCGATTTCTTGAATGGGGTGTGCGAGGGTCAGATGGTCTTTGCCATATTTTTTTTCGTCCAGGACTAGCGCCTCTTGAAAGTATTTATCTGCTTCTTCGAGATTACCCATCTCGAAGAACGCAACGCCGAAACGCCTGAGGGTAGTAACGATTAGTGGATGGTCTGGTTCGGTTTTGTATTTATCCTTTTGGTCCTTGTAGAGAATCGTGAGAGCCTCTACTTCGGATTTGAAGTTCTTTTGTCTGTGAAAAATAACAGCACGAATAGATTCGATTTCCAAAATGCATTCTGAAGGATTATCGCCCGCCAGGTTCTTTGAAAAGGCTGAATCGACGGTGTCCGATGCATCACTTAGTTTTCCTAGTTTGATTTCACATATTGCTTTATCACTAATGAGCTTGCAGACCGGTTCATTGAAGAATGATCGCTTACCTGCAAGTTCGAGACCCCGTCTTATGAATTGATGCGCAATCTCATATTTCTTTTCTTGAATCAATGAACTGGTCCAATTTTTGTAAACTGAGAATGCCCACTTAAGATTGTCTCCTTCTGCTCTATCGCAAATTTCCAAAGCATCATTTATGCTTTTCATCATCATGTCGTGTTTCTCAGGTTGTTCCGACAAGGCTATGGCAAGCTGGCATTTAAACCTGGCGTGTTCCTCTGGATTGTTCGGTCCCCAATCATCTTCGGATTCAAGCGCTTCCAGGCACACCTTCTCCGCCTCTGCGAAGCGATCTCTTGAATTCAGAAAAATAGCCAATCTAAGTAAAGGACGGATTACTTTTCTTCGTTCCGGCGAGCTCAGTTGTTTGTAATACTCAATCGAGTCCCGAAGTGGTTTCTCTGATTCCAGCATATTGCCTTGCATCGCCATGCACAAATGAAGGTTTTCAGAAGATTCAGCTTTTTGAAGCGTGTTTGAATCATCGGTTAGGGAAAGTGCATATAACGCTGATTTAAGCATTTCAGTGGACTCTGCATACTTATCCTGCTGCAATAGGCATGAGCCAATCAGTCCTGTGTATTTTGCCCGCACTGACTCTTCACGGCATTCCGACTTGCCCAAATAGTCGAAACCAAGGCGAAGCCGTTTTTCGGCCGCTTTATAGTCTCTGAGTCTCATTAAAGATCTGCCTTCTTCCAAAGCATTGTCCGCGGCAGGGTACCAATTCCTAGCGCGTTTGTAATGCTCAACAAGCGAATGATAAATCTTGGCCGCTGTGATGAAATCACCTTTATCAAAAAGGATTCTCGCATCGAGGCGTGAGGTTCGGTATTTTACTTCTTTATCTTTTGTACGTTCGCAACTACCCATCTTTAGAGTTTTTTTCTTCGAGCGATCAGCCTGGGAGGTCTTTGCCGATTCATCTTTGCCTAAACTGTTCGTAACCACTTTAGTGGGGGGGACTTGTGCAAATGCTACATGGCAATTCAGCAAAAGCATTGCCATCGGAAACTTGACTGTTTTAAGCAAAGCGAATTTCACCGGTCGAGAACCATTAATATCTCTTCTTACGCGTAATGATTTCATCTTGTCCGTCTTGATAATTTACTCCGTCACGAACGTTGCCTCCGTATGCTAACGACCAACTGAAGTGTTGCATTCTTTTTTGACTGCTCTGTGGAAATTTAAGCAAATCGCTGCCTGCCATTCTATTGATCACATTATGGCTTAGCTGTTCTAGTCCGGGGACACGTGGGTTTCCTACGACTGATATGCCGTATATACGACCATCTCTGGATACGTCAAAATTGAAGCTGATTGTACCGGCGCTTCCTTGCAGGAATCGTTTGATGTTCGGAGTTAGCGCGCTTTGCAGATATTCCTGGATTCCGTGATTCCACTTGTCCCATTCAATTTTGTCTTTTTCGTAGCCGACGTTCTCCCCCCCCTGTTTTGACGCGTCTGCAGCTAATTTTATTTTTCTTGCGTATTCGTCATAGTATGCCTGATTCGATGGGTCAAGTTTCTGGGGGATAACTTCATCTGCTTTTTGTGCACTCCCTCGAAGGAAGGTTCCCGAGCTGGCAGGCATTTTAGACATCTCTGGTGTTTCTGTTATTGGTATCAGTTTGCTCCTATCTTGAGCAGGTCTTCCCGCCAATTGGTCTCCGATGGAGGTGTTTTCCAGCTTGATGGTGTGACCTGGTGTATTTTTAGGTCCTATCCAAAAACTTCCACTGATCGTGCCCTGTATATTACCGGCAGACATAGCTTCTTGAATGTACTTCCATTGCATGTTGGACTTTTGCTCTGAAGACCCACCCGAGTATTCGATATCCATAAGATGCTTGTTGATTTCGGAGACTCCATCCTGAATATGCTGAGACCGAATTAGTTGTCCTGCCAATGCTGCCGAATCAGAAAGACTTTGATCCGTTGGCATTGGAAGCTTTTGCATTTCAACTGGTGGTTTGGTTCCTTTATCTAAATTCTGGACTTCGTTTGTTGGTGCTGAGATTGGCTCCATCTTTGTTAATGCCGCTTTAGCAGGCGCTGAAGATTGGTTCTCTAACTTTGATCCTGTTTCCTGCGATGCCTTGTATAAATTGACGAATTTAACTGGAGTTGTTCCAAGTTTGTTCACATCCCCAGCTTGATTGATGAATTCGAAGGTGTAGGAGCCTCTGCTATGGAAAGTTTGACCAGACGCATCAACTGCGGTGCCAAGATATTTCTTCGTTTTGAGGTCAAATTGGTCTACGGATCCGTCGGCTCTACTGATGTAAGCGCGCGAACCCATTTTCACTCCCTCTTCGTTTTCGCGAACTATCATCTTGGGCTCTTGCCTTTGCGGAGTTGCATCGCTGACTACCCCTGGAGCTTGTGCAACGATCTGCTCGGGCGAGTATGTATGTTTACCAATATGTATTTCGCCGGTTTCAGGATCAATTAGTTGTTGTGATTTCGCCATCTGTGCATCAGCAAGAATGGAATCGTTTGAATCCTTCTGCGCTTCCTTGTTGGATGAAGTGTCCGATTGTGATTCTGAAGATGATGGTGGCGCACCTACTTTGAGAAGTGGGTTAGTGTGGGCTGGACCGTCTGCTTGCAACCCGGATGAACGCGGAGGTTCGGAAATCTGGATGGATTTCCTCAGTTGCTGATCTGCTGCGGAATTATGAACCGCTGCTGGCTTGTCTTCTATTTTGCGAGCTTGTTCGACTGGTTCCTTCTGCTGGCTTCGCTCTGCATTAGCTGCGGAGCGTTGAGGTTGATCCTTCTGCTGTGATTTTCCTTCAATTGGAGGTGGTGGCGCAAATGGTACCGGACCTCTCTGCTGATTTGTTTGCTCGATGTTTTGTCTGGTTGCCTGCTCAGGTTTCTTGTATGAAAGTGGTTGAATTTCGTCTGCTGGTTTTCGCATCGCTTGATCTTTGGGGCGAAGCGGAATCGAACCTAAGTCAGATTTGATGGCTTCCTTAAACGCTTCCATGCTTCTAAGATGAGCAGGGTTTCCTCGCATATGCTCAAACGGTTTTGCACCATCTCCGCGATCCGCTGGTGGTCTCACATTATCTGAGGGGACTCTGACAACTTTATAGTCTCTGGGCTGCTGGACGCTCTCTATAATCGGAGTTGGTGGCTTATCCAGTTTTGAAAGCGAAATACTTTGTTCCGGTGTTGAAATTGAATGTGCTTCTACTGGGTTGTTTGAACTCTGCTGCTGCTTATCTGTATGGGGTTTATCTCCCACAAATGTGTAAGGTTGACCAGGAGCAAAATCAGCATACTGTCCATTTCTATCAATTCGACGAAGATGGTTCTGTCCTTCATGATCCACCTGCCAGTGGATATCCCCTGTCGCGGCATCCACTTGAACGTCGTGAATATCAAAGTGAGCTATCTTGCCGGAATGATGGGTGTCATGTGCGGCAACATGCCATACATTTGCGTCCTTCGCGTCTCGCGTCCAAATTTCGCCATCTGGATGTCTGATCTGTGTCGGCGAGCCGTTGCGATAAACGACCTCACGTCCATTTTCGAATTCGAGTCGAGCATTAATCGCGGATATTTTGTCGCCAGTTTTTTCGACGCTCATTGTGCCGTCAAAAACATGTTCGACTTTCTCGCCGGTATGCGAATCCATTCTGCTAATCTGGACTTTCCCATCAGGGGTCGCTTGCCATACCTGATCGAGTCGAGGATACTCAATAGCGCTTACTTTATTCTTTTCCAGAAAGACCTTTTGGTCGCCAAACTTATGTCCTATTTCAGGTGTCCCGCCGATTACCCGGCCTGCAGTGGTCGCAGCCATCATGTTGGCTCGGATTTCCTTGACTCTCTTCTCTTGATCATTGTGGTCTTGTCTGTCCGTACTGCTGATATTCTGCTGTAATTGTGAGCTAGACTTCTCAACTTGTTCATGTGACCTGTCGGAGACTTCTTTGGACTCCGGCTTTGGAATGTCATCATGGTTATTTCCGGATCCGCCTCTAGGCATTTATGCCGTCCTCTGTTTTCATCTGCGTTCGGTCGCCTGTCTGGCCTTGGGTTCGTGCCAGGTCTCTAGGTCGTAAGCTAGAAGGTTAGCCTAAGAATCTGAGAAATTCCTGAAAGGACCCAGGTTCAGGTTGAGGACGCTACCCTTGATCGTCCAATCCCTTATCTAGCGGACACTTTGTCCATACATTATGCCCAGGCAGGGGCATCCGCGGACTACTCGATCCTTGACTTCCTGGCGCTGGATATGCCAGATAGCTTCGGCCTATATCCGCAGCGCCCAGCAGGGCAGCAATTGTGTATATCTTCTTATGTCAGAAAAACGCCCTAATAGCCGCCAGATCTGAAAAAATTTAAGCCATCAAGTGTCGCTTGGTTCGTTTATTCAGGAGGCTCGACCCAGTTGAGCAAAACAGAAGCAGTGGAATCGAAACTACCCGTCAGCCAACGTGAGCTGATTATCTTTACGCTATCGGACTCAAGCGGAGAAACCGCTGCGCATGTAGCTCAAGCTGCACTCGTTCAGTTTCCGCCTGGTTTTGCAAGCATTTATCGCTTGCCTCAGGTTCGCAGCTGCCAGCAAATCTCAACACTTGTTCGGGAAATTGCCACTGGCAGATCGCTGATCGCTTATACGCTAGTTTTGCCTGAGTATAGAGAAGCCTTGGAAGAGGAAGCACGTAAAGCCAATGTGCCAACGCTCGATCTTCTTGGTCCACTAATTAACAAGATCTCTGGACTGACTGATTCGCACCCACTTTCCCAACCGGGACGACTACACCAGCTCGACGAAACTTATTTCCGTCGCATGGAGGCGGTTAACTTTGCTGTGCGTTTTGATGACGGCAAAAACCCTGATGGAATATCGCAGTCAGACGTCATTCTGGTTGGACTTTCGCGAACAAGTAAGACTCCAAACTGCATGTACTTGGCTCAGCATTACGCACTGAAAGCCGGAAATTGCCCAATCGTGCCAGGCGTTGATCCGCCAAAAGCGCTGTTCAATGTTCAAGCAAGAAAAATAATTGGCTTAACCATTGATCCTCATTTGCTGCACAATCTGCGAACATCGCGAGCTCAAGTGATCGGTATGTCAACTGACACTCAGTATTCCGATTTGGAAGAAATCAAGGCAGAAGTGCAATATGCCAAGCGCATCTTCAGAGAATTGAAGTGCCACGTAATTGACGTTTCATCAAAAGCAATTGAAGAAACGTCGAGCGAAATCTTCCTGTATCTCAGGCACTAAAATTGGTATCACTTCAATAAAACACTTTGCTAAGGAGAAAAATTCGATGCTTACAAGAGAGGTTGACCCGACAAACTCCAAAGTTGGGTCAAAACGAGTTTTACTCTTCTGCGAAGGGTTTGAATTCTTCGGGGGCAACCGAAACGAGATGCGTGAACTCCTGGGCGGAAAAGGCGCAGGACTAGCTGAAATGACTTCGGCTGGAGTGAACGTTCCTCCGGGTCTGACTATTCTAACTTCGCTCTGCAAAGACTATTATGCTAACAATCGTAAGATGCCTGCTGGCTTGCTTGAGGAAGTGAAAGAGCAGCTCAAGAAAGTCGAGGAACGACTCGGGCGTGGACTCGGAGATAAGGAAAAGCCCCTTCTCCTGTCGGTTCGCTCCGGTGCCAAATTCTCCATGCCGGGGATGATGGATACGGTTTTGAACCTCGGACTCAACGACGAGACAGTTCAGTCCTTAAGCAAACTTACGAATAATCCGCGTTTCGTGTGGGATAGCTACCGACGCTTCATCCAAATGTACAGCAATGTTGTTTTCGATTTGAGCAAAGACAGATTCGAAGACATTTTGGAAGATATGAAAGACCGCTTGAAGGTCACGCAAGACACTGACTTGACCGCTGAAAATCTCAAAGAACTTGTGACTGAGTACAAAACATTTGTTCAGCGCGAGCGTAAAATTAACTTCCCTCAGAATACTGATGAACAGTTAGCTGGTGCAATCGAGGCTGTATTCAAGTCATGGAACAACAGCCGTGCAATTTATTATCGCAACCTCAATAAGATTGACCATAACATCGGTACTGCTGTGAATGTCCAGGCGATGGTTTTTGGTAACTATGACAATGATTCTGCAACCGGCGTTTGTTTTACAAGAAATCCCAGCACCGGAGAGCATCTACTTTATGGTGAGTATCTTGTAAATGCTCAGGGCGAAGATGTTGTTGCCGGAGTGCGCACACCTAAGAAGATTGCTGAGATGGCGAAAGAGATGCCCGAGGTCTTCAAGCAATTGGAAGAAACTGCCAAGAAGCTTGAAGCGCATTATCGCGATATGCAAGACATTGAATTTACGATTCAGCAAGGCAAGTTATTTCTACTTCAAACACGCACTGGCAAACGAACTGCAGCAGCGGCCATTAAGGTCGCCGTTGATATGGCTAATGCAGGCATAATCAGCAAATCACAAGCGCTGACTCGCGTGGAGCCAACCCAGCTCAACCAGTTGCTACTTCCGAGCTTTGTTCAGGCTGACAAAGACAAGGCGAAAAAGGAAGGGCGGTTATTGGCGACAGGCTTGAATGCTTCTCCCGGGGCCGCCATCGGTCAAATCGTGTTCGATCCGGATGAAGCTGAACGCATGGCTAGCGAGCACGCCAAAAAAGTTATTCTCGTTCGTGTTGAAACCTGTCCTGATGATATTCACGGTATCGTTCCGGCACAAGGCATCGTCACCAGTCGCGGTGGTATGACCAGCCACGCTGCAGTCGTCGCTCGGGGCATGGGCAAGCCTTGCGTAGCTGGTTGCGAATCGTTCAAGGTTGATCTAGAAAAAGCAGAAGTTTCAGTTAAAGATCTCATTCTGCGCAAGGGCGATCTGATCTCTATCGATGGGTCCACAGGTGAAATATTTCAAGGTTCAATTCTCACAAACGATCCGGATCTCAGTGCTGAGTGTTTGACCTTGCTGAACTGGGCTGATGAAACCAGAACTCTGAAGATCCGCACAAATGCCGACACGCCGGAAGACGCAAAACGCGCTCGTGAGTTCGGTGCTGAGGGAATCGGTTTGTGCAGAACCGAGCACATGTTTATGAGCCAGGATCGCTTGCCTGCTGTTCAGGAAATGATCATGGCAAGCACTCCTAACGAAAGGGAAACCGCACTTGCGAAAATTCTTCCAATGCAGAGAGAAGATTTCATCGGCATATTTCAGGTGATGAATGGGCTTCCTGTCACTATCCGATTGTTGGATCCACCGTTGCATGAATTCTTGCCAAAGCTGGAGGAGCTTCTTGTCGAAATCGCAACTTTGAAAGCAAAGGGAGCCAAGCCTGCCGATCTTCGTGAGAAGGACCAGCTACTTCAAAAGGTTCAAGGTCTCCATGAATCCAATCCGATGATGGGCTTGCGTGGCTGCCGTCTGGGACTAACGTATCCAGAAATCAACCGCATGCAAGTGCAGGCTATTTTTGAAGCCGCGATTGCTGTGAAGAAACAGGGAATTGCTGTGTTTCCCGAAATCATGATTCCGCTTATTGGCCATGTCAACGAATTGAAGTTGGCTAGAACAATGCTTGAGCAAACCGCCAAAGAGGTGATGGAACGTGAAAATACAACGATCGAGTACAAGTTCGGCACTATGATAGAAATTCCTCGTGCCTGCGTTACAGCAAATGAAATTGCAGAGTATGCTGAATTCTTCAGCTTCGGTACAAACGATCTTACACAAATGACTTTCGGATATAGCAGAGATGATGCCGAAGGCAAATTCCTTCAACGCTATCTTGAAGGAATCGAATGGTCGGGCCAGTATCACAAGATTTTGCAGAGCAATCCATTTGAAACACTCGATCAAAATGGTGTCGGCAAACTGATGAAGATTGCCGTGGAATATGGATTACAAACTCGTCCGGATTTGAAGCTTGGCATTTGCGGCGAACATGGCGGTGAGCCATCATCTATTGCATTTGCACATCAACTGGGACTGGCGTATGTTAGCTGTTCCCCATATCGTGTACCGCCAGCTCGTTTGGCAGCTGCACAAGCTACAATCACAATCGAAGAGAAAGACAAGTAAGTGGTCCGCGAATTGCATCCACCTATGCTTTAATCATCAGGTGGGTTTCACTTCGTCCAACCAATCACCGAGTTCTTCAATTTTGATGAAATCTAGCAGATCTTCTGCTAGAGTCTCAAGTTGCTCTTGCGAAAGGGATTCGATGCTGCGTGTCGTATGCACATTTAACGTACCGAAGCGACGAGTTAACTGCCGGAGAACAAGCACTCGTGCTTCCTCAACTCTGCCCTCAGCCTTGCCCTCAGCCTTGCCTTCTGCCTTGCCTTCTGCTCGTCCTTGTTCTCGATAGCTGCCGATATGAGTCATAATAATCTCCTGTTCCTGTGGCGCCAACAGTTTCAATGCCGTTCTAAAGGATTGTTCTTCCTCTGAGGAGAGCACAAGATAGGTCCCAATGAATTCATCAACTATTCCCGACGGATCGGCCGATAAACCTAATTGAGCCAATAGGCGTAGACTAGTCAATTTTACATCAACCCGCTCATCTTGTGCATAGCGCATACAGGGTAACAGCGCTGCGGCAACTGGATTAGCTTTGCGGGCAAAATTCTGCCATTTCAATTGGTTCAATTGCAGGAGCACGAAGTCGAAGTGCACGATCTTCTTACTATGGAAATAACGTTCGTAATAGTCGGGTTGACGGTGAGTGGGATGTTTGAATGAGAAGATAGCGACCGGCAGCACTTGCTCCTGGTGTTTCACGCACAGCCATGAGTTGTAGAAAACATTCTTTCAGCAAAATCTCGCCTGCAGGTTGATTCAAATTCAAAATGTACGAGTGCGGATTTATTCGCTCCAGCGTACTGTGTTTGGACTATGAGATCTGCGAATCTGTTTCTACGTTTACCCAAGGATGTTGGAAGCTCTTGCTCAAGGAATGCAGGACTGCTAGCTCTATCGAGTTCGCTGACAAAATCTGCCGGCAAAAATAGATCAGCAAAGTCATAGAAATGCTGGCGAATCAATTTCTTGAACAAATCGTCGTGGTCAGGCATCTTAATGTCCTTACAGGTCATTCTTTCTTTAAAGACGCCAAAACGTTGAAAAGAGTTCAACGTAATCCTGCTGTGATTAATTTGAAGCTTTAGATAGCTCACGAAGAGTTGTGTCCGGTTATTACAGCGGAAGGTCGAGAGCTATACGATAGCGACTGAGGCGTTTTCGCATTCGAAGTATGATTCGTTGCCAAGGAAGAGCATCTTTAGAAGCTGCCTGTAAAAACCATACAGCGGGTATTGTTGGGCTAAGTCTTCCCTCATGCGGTCGCGTGCACTCTTGAATGAGCTATGCGATGGACCCGCCATGTGATCTAGTTCCAGATAGTAATTCGCCAATGGTTGAACTTGCAACTCGAATAAGCCGTCGTTCCACTTAACGACACTTTTAAGTGCACGCCACCCGGTTTTCTTCATTTGCTCTTTCGCGCAGGTCAAATAATCTTTGACTTCGACATACCCAAGCAACTTATTAGGAGGTATTGCGTGCGGCTTTTGCTCAACTGAACTTGCAGGCAGCCAACTTCTGCATAATGGATCATCGGCCTTAATAGCTTTGAGCCGTTCGTGAACTCTAAGACAAGTTGGCTCGTCATCGCAAACGATCTTTACTCCGAAAATATCCTTGACGTATTTGCTATATTGCCGAAAATGTTTGTCGCGCGAGACCAGCTCATCAACCCTAAAAAGTTCGTCGGTTACTTTATTCCAAAGCTCTTCTTCCGCCTTAACCCGGCTTGTAAGCCTGTTAACCCCAGAAGTATTTGTGAGTGGAGCAGTTGTTCTTGGAATATATTCAACAAAATTTGCTGAAAGCTCAAGCGGTAGCCAGGCCCGATCTTTTTGGTAGCGAAAGTTATCCAGCAGATGATTACCCAAATCAAGGTCCGGCTGGGAGAAGAGAATCTCCCTTGTGATTCTTTCCCTGATGAGAAACGGTCGGTTGCCGTCTGGCAGTGTGCCGATAACATTGCTATGGAGTTCAAATTCTCCGTCGAAAAAATGCGACGCAAGCATGTGGGCCAAGATGTGGAGATGCTTCTCGCCGGCAAGAATATTTTGACGGAAAGAATGTCTGACACTTGCCACCAGCTCATGCTGAAGTTCAAGTTTTATATGCTGTCCAGGATTGCGCTCCAGTTCTGACTTCTTTTCAGTTAGATACGCAATGAATCTGTGAAGTACGGGCTCATCCATAGCCATGGAAAGTGGTGACTGGACCGAACTCAATACTTGCCCCATTGTTAGTGTTAAAACGTCCATCAACACTGAATTATAGGATCTTGTTGCGTAATCTTAAATAGCCACAAGAAGTATCGAAAAATATCAGCAGCATTGGCGCCGGTTATCCAGCCTATGCATCCGCTATGTAAGCCTATTGTACTCTGTTATATCTATTGGAGTTATTTGCAGCAATTTGATCTTTAATCCAATTCTGCTCTCAGTTGATGGATCTTATTTGCAGGGATTTACCTAAGAGGGTTTCCTGAACTCGTCATTTGTCATAGCGGGAGTGACGGTTATTCTCTTTCCTCCGAGCTCTGATCCGCTCAGAAACCTTACCGCTTCTTCAGCTGAGCGATAATTCTCCATTTCGACAATGGCGTATTCAGCTCGTCGTTTACTTACCGTTTCCGGAATCACCACCGAAATGACCTGTCCATATTTGGAGAAGAGCTTCTCCAGCTTCGCTTCATCTGCCTCTTTCGGCAGATTATTGACGAACAGTTTTTCGATATCTCTTCTTAGCTCTACATTTTGCGGCAAGTGAATGTTGTGGTGTTGAGCTGTCGCCAGCAGCTTTTCTTCTGATGATTCCAGCTCGGGCTCATTGATATTCACAACTTCTGTTCCTGGATTGAACGCTTCTCCACCCTGCGAACGTGGATTTCCTGACTGTCCGGCGGGTTCTTTCCCTCCGCGTTCCAAACCTGTACTTTCTTGGTCTGCTTCGCTCATACAATTGCCTCCACATCACTTCATTTTGATTTTGAAAGAGACGCGAGTAGACTGGCAAAAGTTCTCTTAAAAATGCAGTCTGCAGTTGCCGAAGTCAACGATCAAGGACCATCGCAGGTGATATCATTCACTGTCCTGTGAAAATCGTCGAGTGTGTCCACAGCATCCTTCGGACGGCCAATAGGAGTGCAAGCATCCTGCGTGCTTCGAGGTCCGGAGCGGCAACTGGCGTCCCACCCTTTGCTAGACACTGATTGATTTGGGCTTCGTTTCGTAGTTATCCGACTGCTACTTCCTCTTTAACATTGAGCGTAATTATGCCGTCGGTGCCATTGACCTCTACCATCATCCCGTCTTTGAGAATTTCAGTGGCGTTCTCTATGCCAGACACACCCGGCAGACCATATTCTCTTGCCACCAACGCTCCGTGTTGCAGTACTCCGCCGACTTCAAGGATGATGCCGCTCGCAATTGCAAATAAGGGTGTCCAGCCCGGATCTGTTGCTCGCGCGACAAGGATTTCACCTGGCATCAGCGGCTTTTCATGAGGTGTATGCAAGACTTTGACTTTCCCGCGAACGCTGCCCGTCGAGATTGCTATTCCACTCAATTGATTCTCAGTCGCCGGTGCCGGCGGTGCTTTGATTACTCGTCCCCGTGAATCAAAAACCAGTGGCAAGGTGGCAACTTTGTATTTCTCCCGAAGATCGATGTGGTCCTTCGCCATCTTCCTCAAATCAGCTTTTGAATCCTTGATACCACGACGCACGTCGTCCAGTGTCATATCAAAAATCTGGATGCTGAAATCAAGTCGGTCTTCCTTAACCCATTGCTCTGCTTGTTTTATTAGCGCTTTTCTCAGAACATTCATTGCGTAGATCACGGAAAACTTAGGTGTTTCTCTTAATCCACCAAGATTGAGGATAATCTTGTATTGTTCTTCGAACTTCTTCGCTTTGCCTTTGTCGGTATTAGACAAAGCTGCTTTGATTTTTTCGTATGCCGCAGTGCGCTCTTTAACCGAGCGTTCGTGACGGGCTCTCGGGCTGTTTTCTGGCGATAGTGCTTGAAGCGAAAGTAATTGGGTAACCAGGAACGAAGGATCTGTTCCGTATCGAGGTGAGGCGATATCCAGTTCCTTTGGACCTCTGTGTCCGTAGCGCAGAAGGAATCTGTCCCATGCTTCCAGGAAGTTCTCAGGCAGGCTGCGGTGCACAATCCCGTTAGCCAGCTCGGATGCTGCCATGCCTTCGGAAGGAAGTAAGCGAGCCAAATCATACAGATCTAGACCCATCTCCACCGTGACGTTATGAGGAAGAGATTGATTCAGTAAATTTGCTTCGTCTTTAAATTCTGGTCCCACAAGTTTCTTGATTTGCTCGATCACTATGCGCGATAAGAGGAAGCGTGGGATCAACTGATCGATCATGAATCCTTCCAGTTTCGATACGATCTTTTCATACAAGTCTGGTGCGGAGAGATTTTTCTCTTCCAGTTCCTGTAGTTCCTGCATATATTTTTCAAGGTGGACAGATAGATCTTCGTAAGCTTGTTCTGGGTTATGTGCAGAGCCGATCATTTTTGGACCGATCTTAGCTAAGACTCCAGCTAGATTCAGTGGAGCCAAGAACAGTTTCAGGTTCCGGGAGGAATACTCCTTTTCATTCACTGAATCAAGCGCTTGTCCAGTTAGAGGATCGAGGATGTTCAGTAGATGCACCATTTTTTTCTTTCCAAACAACATGAAAGCTGTTGATACATTGAGGTATAGGTGTCCGCCTGAGATATATGCCATCGTAGAGTTGATCTGGTTAGTATCGACTCCATAGAATTTTTTTCCGAGCTTTCGAATCAATGTTTTTAAAAACGATGACGCCATCACGGAAAGTGGATCAAATATTCCTTGCACGCATTTTGTAACGTCTATATAGAGCCGTCTCTTAGCGGAAGACTCGGTCATCATATCTGGTGGCAGAGGCTGATAAGCAGTTATCGGTCGAGCTTGCAAAAGATATAGGCGTTCCTTTTCAAAAGCCCACTCTATGTCTACTGGCTTTTCAATAGTTTGCTCAACCTTCTTAATGAGGTCGGATACCATCCGGATTTGCCGATTGTTGAGTGCTGCTCTGGCTCCATTAGTTCCTTGACTTGCTGCCTTGTTTTCAGCGATCGCTTCCTCATGGGTGCCGCCATGCTCGGCAAGTCGAACCGCCATCTCCTTCTTGCCAATAAGCTTCGATTTGATTGAACGTTTTTCCTTGTCCACAACAAATGTGTCTGGTGTCGCTGTTCCTGCTACCACTGATTCGCCGAGCCCGAAGTTTGCGGTGATGACAGCTTCATCAAAATCGTTCGTTAGTGGGTTTACGGAAAATCCGACCCCAGCCACGTCGCTGTTTAGTTGTTTTTGAATGACGACGGCAATTTTTGGATCGTAAGGGTTCATTCCATGTTTTTGTTTGTACGCAAAAATTGCAAAATCGAGGCAGGAAGCAAAACAGGTTCTAATAGCCGCTTCTAAGGATTCGCGCTTTACACCTAAAACTGTTTGATATGCACCGGCGAAGGAGCGCCCTTCCAGATCTTCTTCTGGCGATGATGATCTAACCGCGTACAGCTCCGCATTTGGAATTTGCCCCAGGGCGGTGCCGAGCAAGCTAAGTTGATTTTGATCGAGGCGCAGCGTGGCAAGAGCCTCTCGCTTTAAATCGCCGCAAATGGACTCCATGTTTTCGCCGCTACCAGACTCGAATTTCTTCCAGGCTGGTGTCGTTCGAAGCTGCTCGAACCAGGTTTGGAAGAAAGCAACTTTGAGCACCACCCCTGGTGGTACAGGCATAGACTGACCTGTCATTTCGATTAGGGATTTAGCTTTGCCACCGACTTCTCGCAATTCTTCGTTTTTCGAGCCTGGAAAAACAGCGTAGCTTGTATTCATTTCGCCATCCTATTAATGGTACATATGCAGGAGATAGGTAAATAGCATAACAGTGCTGGCAACTAGGTATTTCCTTCTTGAAACATGTGCTGATAAGGCTTTTAGTCGTTTGCCCCTGTTCTTTCTGCAACAAAGAATCTCATTAGAAAAGCACAAGCTATTCATTTGTACATGGAAAAACCGCTAAAAGGACTCCGAGGGCGGCGTATGTCGGCTTTCATACCTTAGACGATGGTGCGTAAAGGCGACTTCATAGTTGGAACTTTTTTCTCAAAGCCCCAGTCACCCCTCATGCAATAGTCGGTATCAGCATACTAAAGAGGATGGACTCACATGCATGACAATTTTTCCAAGCTCGTCATAGCCACTTTAATGGTTGGGAGCATTGGTTCAAGCGCCCAGTTTGCAGTTGCAGATGAAGTAGTAGAGTACAGAAGAACAACCACAATTGATGGTCCGACAGCTCAAACCACTACGACAGAGACTCGTTCGGTGACTGTAGAGCCGACTGTCCCAGTTGTTCCTGCCGTTGTCGTACCGGGCACTACGGCTGTCGTAACCACCACGACTGCAGTTCCCATCGCTCCGGCAGATACGTCGCTTATTTTGCAAACCATTGACGTTCGCCGCGGTGATATCGAAAAACGAATCACAGTACTGCGCCCAAGCACAACTTTGACCGATGCCCAAATAGCGGTGTATGCAGCTGACCTGGACAGAATCAATAAAGAGTATGTAGTGCTCAAAGGCTCATCGACCCCAAGCCTTTCGCGCGCTCTCTCTCTGGCGAAGGATATTGACCTTCTAGCCGTGCGGCTTGGTACTTTCCAACCGGCGCAGATAGCCTACGTGCCAATCATCGAAGGATCCCATTTTACGATCTTCAACGGTCGCATCGTTCAACTTGATGATCTGGCTGTTCGCCGGGTCGGACTAGAAAGCAAAATCACAGACCGCTTGTACGCCGGAGCTATCAGCACAGGGCAAGCTACTGAACTGCGCGCTGACCTTTCAAACATCGCCAGCGCTGAAGATGCCTGGAGAACAGATGGTCATCTGACCCCGAAAGAAGCAAAAGAGATTTACACCGCCTTTGATAAAGTAGCCAACAAACTAGACGATTACTCCGGAACAAGGTAATCAGTCAACCCTGAGCAGAGACCGTCGTTGTTACAACGGCGGTCTTTTTTCATGATCTTACGTCGTTTGAAGTGGGCCCACTTACTTAAGGGAAAGTTCTTGTATCCGTAGTCTGGAGGAAGCCTAGGCGCTGGGTGTATGGTTTAATATGCAAGTGGGGATTAAGGTGGAAACTGGCATGGTTCGAAGGACCATTTTGTGCTTGGCGTTATCGCTCGGCTTAGGTATCGTTGCGTCGACTGAGAGTTTTGCTCAAACAGCGCCTACAAGTGGCGCCGGAACTGGGACTAGTCCGGATTCTAGTTCCCTCTTCAAGGTCGAAAACGGAACTTCGGTTCTTAGCGCGGCGCAGTTAAGTGCGTCGAATGCTCTGCAGGTAGCCCCAGGCGCGACTGCCATTATTGATATTACCGGCACCGGTACGCTGACTTTCAACGGTAACATCTCGAACTCCGGCAATATATTTGCCATTTCGACAAATTCGAATTTCGGCACGGCGACTTTTAATGCATTCAACATTTTCAATAATCAAGGCGCTGTGTTTTCCAGCGTCCTGCCATCCTCTTATACGGGCTTTGGAAATATTGGGAATCTAAACCTGGCGCTGAATGCCAGCAATCAAATCGTCAACGCGGGTACGATTAGTTCCGCAGGTAATCTTTCAATGAGCGCTGCCAACATCATCAATACAGGCGTGATAAACGCAGCTCAGAATTTGAATATCACATCGCAACTCGGCACTCTTGTAAATAGCGGCGTTATTTCAGCGAATGCGGGCAATCTCAATATCTCCAGTCTAGCAGCACAGAATCTTGTCATAAACAACATCAACGGAATGCTTCAGTCGGTGTTAGGCAATGCGAATTTTTCGACTGCCGCGACTAGCCAAACTCTGGAAAAATTGAATATAAATTTGGACGGCGGAAACCTGGTAGCCCGCGAGCTCAACTTTAATGCCGTTAACGGAATTGTCGATGTGAATACAAATACACTTGACGGTGTTGTGAACATCAACGCTTGTGGGGCTCACATCACTGCTGCTACTGATGTGCTCAGTCTCGGTCAGATGAACATAAGCGGCGACCCGACTTTCTATAATACCGGCGGCAGTGTCAATATCACTCAGAATTTGAACTTTGCTCCAGTGCAATTCGTTTCTTCAACCGTTAGTTTGGCAATTGTTGCCGCGGGTGACATCACTGCATCGAACGGTGTCAATTTGATTTCGACAGCTGCTTACAACAATGTAACTCCTAATTGGCCTGGAGCAGCTTTCACCGGAGATATCTTGATTATTGCCGGTGCTCAATTTACGGCAGCACCAGATAACAGCTCAGCATCAGCCGCTCCTCCTGGGGACAGCACTGCTGTGCTGACGATTTCTGGAGCCAGCGCGGGCGGCGGAAGTGTTGTTTTGCCGAACGTCACCATAGATACCCGTGCCGGAGATGGTCTGAACAGTCCGCCTGGCTCATCGCGTTCGGGTCAGGTGACAGTCCTAGCGTATGGTAATGCCGGCAGCGGTAATATCTCTGTAGGCACAATTAAGACCGGGCAGCAAAATCTGCTTACCAATGATGTTGGCGGTGTGAACGGCAACGTTACCGTAGTCGGACAGGGCAATGTCAGTGTAGCAACCATTGATACCAGTGGAAACTTCCTAAATACTGTTCTTTATTCCGGCAACGTGATGGTGGCATCAGCGGACATAGACATGCTCCAGCTGCCAATCCCAAGCAATGCATGGCTTGCAAATGTGACTATGAGCACTTTAGCGGCACCCTCAGTAATGGGAGGCGTCGTGAATACTGCCGCTCTGCCAGGCCAAACGGTACTAACATTGTCAGCTCCTAATGGCACTACCGGAATTAGCGCTGGTCAAGTTCTAGTATTGGATCCACAGGGAGCAAGTTATGAGCAAGTGACAGTGTCTTCTGTGAATGCTGGAGCCAATCAGATTACTCTTACAACAGGTTTGAAAAATTACCATTATGCCAGCGAGACGGTGTACATACGTCCTAATCAAGCTGGGATGACGACGATTGTAAACGCCGGCGCTGGTGCTCCGCCTACTATTCCGGTAATAAATAACGGACAGATCTTCGCTCCGAACCTTAATAGTTTGTCAAATGGAACCGTTACTATCGGGACGATTACAGGTACTAGCGCAATTACAGTTGCGACAAATGGCAGCGTTCAAGTTAATGGTGCAACCAGCCTCACGGTGAATCCAACCACAGCGACACCGACTCCGCTCAATTTCTTCAGGCTGCCTGTGGTGAATGTAAGTGCTCCTACTGTGACCGTTGCCTCCGGTGCCACATTGTCATCGGGAGTCGCAGGCTGTAACTACTGCCCCAGTACGACCAACATCTTTTCGCAGAATCTAACTAATAATGGAACGATTGGATCTGCCGCCGGAAGCAACATGATGGTGAATGTTCAATCAACCGGTAATTTAACTATATCTGGTTCAGGCACCTACACCGTGCCTGGTGGCAGCGTTATAGAACTTGCTGCTGGTGATACCAGTACGCTTTCTGTTTCGGGAACGCCGACCTTTTCGACCGGACCTACATCTGCCGTTTTATTGAATGCTCAACTTACAGGGGGGGCGATTGGGTTGGCTGGTAGTTTGACTTTCAATGGTGCACCAGTTGTGAGCATCAATACCCCCAATTTGAACGTCGCTTCCACTGCAGCGCTTAATGCTAGTGGTGGCGCCTACCTATTTAGCTCTGGAATAAGTGCAAATCCGTTGACCATCACCATGGGGGGAGGAAGCCTGGGTCTCACTGGAGCGCCATCTGCGTTTACTCCGTATTTAGGACAAAATCTGATTCTCAATGGAACAGGTTCAATTAGCTCAAACAAACCAGTCCTTTTCCAGCTGTCAAATGGTGGGCAGCTGCAGAATAATGGTCCTACCTACCAAGGTTCGGGCACATTTTATTCCAGCAACAATCCTTCGGGCAATGTTCAAGGGTTCGAATTTCAGCCTTATGTGGGCGGGCGAATTAGTAATACAAATCCCAACTTCGTTCAATATGCAGCGTATCCTTATCAAACCGTGATAGCAATGATTGCAAATGCTATGGCGACCGTGGATAGCTCTACTGGTGTCGTTAGTCCGCAATTTCAATATGTGTCTGGTTACACACAAGTCTCTTCTACAAGTTATGTGATCCCTGCTGCAAGGCAGCTTGGATTACTTGCATCAGCTGGTGTATTCGCCGACATCAACGGCGATGGATCTATGACACAAAGCGCTTACAACACAGCCATCTATGACACTCAGCAGTCCGTCAATGCTGCCAGTCTCTATGGCAACGTGTTGGATATTGTGGTTGGTAACGAAGATATAGTTGCAAACGGGGTGTCATCGGATGCATCTGCATCCATGACTACACTGCAAAACTTGATTCAAGGCGGCAATATAACTATTCAATTCGTAGGAACGTCAACCGCTCCAGGAGCCCAACCTCAGCGAAATGCTGCTACCAATCCGCTGACGGGCACTAATTTCACTTCCACTACATTGCCAGTTGTGACCAGGCAGCAGAATGGAGTTTTGAACCTCATAAACGATCCTCTCGCCAACAATAAGAATGGCATGATTGCATTGATGAATGCAGTTGATGGGTATGTCTACGGCAACTACTATCCATTCTTCGACGAAAGTAACGGTGGAGTGGTGTCTACGTTGACCAGTAATCCGGGGATTTCGCAGTCTGCTTTTACAACGCTCGTTCAAAATTATATGAGCACGCAGTTTAGCGTCAACGCATCGAACTTCAATACTGCCGGAGTCAATACTAAGATCCGTGTTGGCGAAACCGGTTGGGCGACACCAATGACATCGGTTGCTGCCAATCCGCTTACAGGATACCAGGGTGTTGGACTGCCACAGCAAAATACAACCTGGGCTCAATGGTACTATCCAGCGATGCAAAATTGGTCTTCCACTTATGTCAATCCCCAGACAGGAACCGCTGGAGTCATTATTGCCGATTATTTTGCGTCCTACGATGAACCGTGGAAGGGCATAATCGGTAAAGTCCCTAATGGAACGGCTGTTACAGTCGGTTCTAATGTTAATGCTGGATCAACGACATTGCCTGTGTCGAATGGGGCGATATTCTACACACCGACGCTTACTCCGATGAGTGTGGTGATTAATCCAAATGGCAACACCATGGAAGTCCAAAATTATTTCAATCCAAATCCCGGCACAAACAATCTTCCAATTACTTCGACTAACTTTCCTGGTTCACTCGTGAATGCACATAATGCCGGCGAGTCGGTGGTCGCCGGGACTCCGCAAGAGCCATTCTTCGGCTTGTTCACGGCAACTGGTTCAAATCTTTCTACCGGATCGGTCTTCCAATTAACTTCAACCAGTCAAAAGTTTACTGTATCTGCAAGTAATTTGACCAGCATTTACACACCACCATCTTCAGTGGCAGCTAGTTCACCTACTCTCAGCCCTGTTGCTGTTAATTCAGGTCCTTTAGTTGTGCCCGGATTGAATAGCTTTCTGGCATCTTCTAGTAACGTTAATAACACCACAATTATTCCAACTGATGTTAATCCTGAAATTGTGCCCGGCTCGCAATCCGATACAGGTGACTTGGGCTCCCCGTCGGCGGCACCCGGAACAGGAAGCTTGGCAAACGCATTTTCCCGTTTCAACAACAATATTTTGCCGAACCCAACAGGAAATTCTGTTTCCCTTCCGAGCGGCAATGCGTTCTTCTTACCTGATCACGACATCGTGGTCGAAACGCCGCAAGCAAAGGTCAGCATCGCTCAGGGCTCAGCAGTTATGATCTTTCAATCTGAATCCGGCCTTAGTGTGTTCAATCTCTATGACAATAACGTCGGCGATGTAGCCGTTCAAATAGGGGACCAGACGCAGGAATTGGCAGTCGGCACTCAGTTGTCGGTAACAGACAAACAGGGCAAGCAGGTGAAGGACATTGCACCCGAGTCGATCGCACTGCGAAATGTCAATTCAGGAAAGCTGAATTCCAAAGATACTTTCTCTTCTGAATTCTCACACGCCTCTGCGTTCTCCAATTTCGCCGGTTTGCGAAAAATGATGCGCTCTGGTGATTCGGAGGATCGCAAGAACGCTGAGCGGATTTTAAAAACTGCGGCAGCACTGTCATTGATAAAAAAGAATAGCGAAGCGTATCAGCCGAATCAGTAGGCTGTGCCTGCCTTCAGAGCGTAGTTGTGTTATGTCTGTCACGGTTTGCTTCATTCGCGGATCCCAGCCGCAATCAGGTTTGCTTACTACGACCAGTCCGCATTGGCTCAGGTTGAACTTATCTTCGATTACAAACACCAATTCATAACCCGGTATAGACGCCTTCACTTCGATTGCACCAATGCTATTACGCTATGATGGAGAGAATGAAAACCGGCGATATCGGAAGTTTGCCCAAATTCTTAGTAAGTTACGTACAGTTGATCTAGAGATTCCCAATAAGTCTGCAATTTGAGCGGTAGATAGTGAATTATTCAGTTGGTCGATTAGCAATCTTTTGTACCTTTTGATTCCACACTGTTAATTCTATTTTTCTGCCAAAGTCTTCAACCAAACCGCAAATCTTGCTTGGATTGGTAATTTAAATAAGCCTCGTCCAGCACGGAGCACAGGCGATTCTGATGAGAACAATTATCTCATTGTCAACCGAGGGTTGTCAAATGAAATTAGTGCCGCATATGGTGGCATAGATTTAGTCCACATCTTATTGCCGAGTAATAGGACTATTTTTGATTACTCATATTTTGCCAGGTATGCTTGCTTCCAAGGAAGCAACAAAAATCTCTTCACCTTGGGGCATATAAACGCTGCATATTTGCTGTTTTAAAATAGGACAAGAGATAAGCTACCAGTAGAACTCCTCTTCTTCCTTTTCTTGCGCTGCAAGTTCGATAACTCGGGTCGAATGTTTTCTGGCAAAATAGTTGGGCTCTTTTACTCCTGCCTGCAAATCAGCCAGCTTCCATTCTTGGACAGAAGTGCCCATCAGCGATAGCAGGCGATCATTCATTTCTTCCAAATAAGGACGAACGTAGTTTTCGTCAATTACAAGGTAACGGTCGGTTATGTCACGCCGGATTTTGTGATTAGCAATCCTCTGAATCGCGAGGTAAGGAATCCCGGACTTTTCACAAGCACTGAGAGCCGTCCGCCTCAAATCATGCCAAATCCACTCGATGCCAATCTGCTTGCGGATTCTCAAAAGAACGGCTCTTGGCTCACAGAGATGACCGGTTTTGTAATGAGTGTCCTCACTTGCCGGAAGGACAAATTCACTCTCCAACCTGAGAGCCTTTCTCGATTCGAGTATTGCCGTCACCATTTCGGTCAGCGGCAAAATATGGTCCCGCTTGCTTTTGTTGTAGCCAGCAGGAATGGTCATCGTTCTTTGTTCGAAATCAATGTTACCCCAGCGGAGTGAGCTTACTTCATTTCTTCTTAAGCTCGTGAACAAAAGCAGGAAAATGAAATCTCTTGCCGCTTTATTCGGTTGAGCCATGACCGCACTGTAGAACTCAGCCAACTTGTGGTCAGGGATAACGCCAGTTCTTACATTGTTTCCATGCCAGCGCCAATGCAATGCATCTCTGATTGGATTTACTTCCAAAATTGATTTGCCGTTCACTTCGTATTCAGACCTGGCAAAGTTCATCATCACCCGGAGCGTATGGAAAGTTCTATCAGCATCGCTCTTATTTTCAGTTCCTTTGTGAGTTGGCTTTACCAGTGCATGATGCCGCTCCTGAATCATCTTCTTTGTAATTGACGTGATCGGCAAGTCCAACCAATCCGGCAAGCTTCTGGAAATAATTCTTCTATAGAGATCCTGTGATTTCGGAGACAGCGTTCTGACTTCCAGGAATTTATGCATAACTTCCCGGAGGGTGGGATCATCTCGCCTATCGTTTGGATGAATACCCTGAGCCATTTCAGCAAGAATTCTCTCTGCTTCTTTTCTGGCTGTTTCCAAACTCATGGTCGCAGTATGCCCAATTGTTACCCTGCGGCGGACTCCTTTTACTTGACGTTCGACGACAAAGCTCTTGCAGTTGGCTGTCACCCTCAATCCAAATCCAGACAGCTGATCATCTCGATAGATGGTCTGCCCTTTTTCCAAGCTGGGCAAGCTTTCTATGAATTTCTTGGTGAGTCTTGGCATACATCTATTACTCCTTGTGGTTGCTGTGTACGCTCTTTTGGCAGAAAAAAAATTCCGTGTCGCCGCTGCCAATTTTGTCGCAAGGCTGTAGCACCGATCCCTCATCCCAGAGGTAGCCAGCTGAATGTGAAAGAGAACGCCGGGAAGGCTCAAGTAACCATCCCAACTTCTCTGTGTACGATGCAGTTAATTCGTTCGAAAAACGGATCAGATTTCAGCCTGAAAGCAGTTTAATTCGGTAGGCATCACAAGCTAACGGCAGATCCCGCATATTCCTTATATAGTAAGGAGTTAGCCAGTTCCATCCGCTGCTCGTGTATCCAATCTAGCAAAGACTTGGTGGCAGTGCGATTAAGGATCTGAGGGCGTCCTGATATCAGTCAGCGCTTCCTGTTGGGGCGTGCTCGGCAATCTCAGCCTTGAACTTACACCATGGTGGTGCATCAAACACGACATCGAAGAAATCATCGAAGAATACCAGCCCCAGCTGGCTGAGCCTTGCGGTTAGCGAATTCAAGGCTTCCGCACCGAAAAACGGTCCAAACGACAAAAGGCTTTCATCCATATCTAAAGGGGCTTCGGTTTCCAGTGCCGCCAGTAGAGATTGCATCGTTACTGAGCGTTCTCCCAATGCGGCCCGCCGAATAATCAACCCATATTCGCCTGTAATCCTGACGTTTTTCATTTGCTCAATTCGGATAATGGATTCTTACATTGTATACTGGCGTGTTCTGCATTGGTTGAAATATCTGCCCCCAGCCCTCATTTCCTGCTGATTGGACTGCGGAGGATGGTACGCCGAAATCTACTCGTATTGGACTCGTTCCTCCAGGCTTCGGAGCACCTATATCGGTAACGTAGACTCGATTGCCAGCGCCGATTCCCCCGGGAATAGTCGTTCCACGATTCCGAATCCATTCATCCGCTTCTTCGCGTGAGATCCAACGGGACACCATCTTGTAACCTGGGGGCATTGGCCCTTCGCTCGCGCCTGGTCCTCTCGGAGACACAACCTTACCAGGACATTTCTTAGTGCGATTTCTATCGTCGAAGTCTTCTCCAGGACGCTTGTCATTGTCTTCGTTTGGATTGTTTTGCGCGCCGGGACGGAACGGTGGAACCGGCGGTCCCATACCTGGAGGAGCGAATCCAAAAGGATCGGTGAAACTAACAGGATTCCCGGCAACGTAAGCATAGAGATTGACTCCGCCATCCTCTTCAATAGGATCCCTGTTAATAAACCGCCCCAGGCTACTTGAATAAGCCCTGTACACCGGCAGATTCAACCCAGACGGAGCGTGCATGTAGTAGCCCCCGTACTGGAAGTCTGCATCCTGACTGCCCTGTAGTTTTGTTGCTATGCCATATGGATCATAAGCGTACTGAGCTTCTATGGTCGTAGTTCCGCTTACGGTCTTAGTCATTTCACGAATAGAACCCGGATGGTCAGTCGTGTAGAAGTAGTTCGTAGGCGTCCCTGAAGCGAAGTTCACTTGCCCAAGAGGGAAGAACTGCTTACCGTTCGATAGGCTTCCAGAGCCGTCTCGTTCCTCGCATCTTTGCGAACCACACCAAACAAACTGCTTGGTTGAAGTGACACTGCTTGCAACAGTCTCGACGATCTTTACGCAACGTCCCAACGGATCATAAGTAAATTGGCAAGGGCGTACTGATATCAGTGATTACAGAGAGGGCTTCCACTTCAGTTCTTGGATGGCTTGCAACCCCTGTTTCCAAAGAAGCTTATCTACTGGCGTTCCTTCGCAGCCGATTTCTTCGATCAGCTTGGTGCCCATCGCTGCCGTAACATAGAGGAAGGACCAAGAATAAGTGTGTTTTTCTTCATTGGCAATCCAAGCAACAATCCCATCTCTTCCAGCGAGTGTATCTCTTTGCAAAGAGGCTCGAAACTTTGGTTGGCTACGTTCCTTCAAAATGAAGGCGAGCGAGCTTACTTCGGTTGGCAGAAGTAAGTCTCCCACAGCTTTGCAGTTGAGCAACGCCTGAAACGTATTCAAATCGTCGAGCTCTATCCGGTGGAGTTCGTAATGGATAACGGGATATTCAGCCGAGTCTGGTTTGGCTAGGACTGCGCGCGTTGAAGGCATGACCTTCTCTTCCAGCTTTGTCCAGCCTGAGTCCAACTTGATTTGGGCTTCGCCGATTGATAACACGTTATTCATTACATTCGTGCCTTACTTGTATCGCTTACTTATTGCGGCGAGCGCTTGGTCAAGTTCTGCGGACGCCTTTCCGATGGCTTCTGCGAGGTCATTTTTCAGAACATCAGTTTTCATATTAATGCTCTCAAAGACCTCCTTGTTAAACTTGTAGTCTTTCACGGCTGCATAGAATTTATCAAGGTATGTGTTATATGCTTTATAAATCTCTGCCGATTTCTGCGGATTCAGGGAGCCCAGCGGCTTTGCGCGTGGTCCCCAGCCGAATGGAAAGCGTACTGCGCCGGAGCAGCTTCTTAAGCCGTTTATACCTCTTATGCTAGCCCCAGATCCGGCTGCTCCTTCGCCAAGTTCGCCAAGACCAAGAAGGAGCAGTGCAGGCTCTCCCGTTCTCATGTAGAAATCAGCTAACTGTTCGGCTTCTGATCGAGATCCAGCATATCCCTCCCCACCGATTAGAGTTGACGGTCCATAATTCCCCCCGCCATCAACAGCTTGAAGTCCGAGCGGATCTCTTAGGCTCATTGGATTCCCGCCAACATAGCCATAAAGATTCGGTCCAAGTGCCTCACCAATCGGATCCCGGCTCAACCATCGGCCGAGTACCGGGTTGTAGGCTCTAAACATGGTCAGATTCAACCCAGACGGAGCGTGCACGTAGTAGCCCCCGTACTGGAAGTCTGCATCCTGACTGCCCTGTAGCTTTGTAGCTATGCCATACGGATCATAAGCATACTGGGCTTCAATGGTCGTAGTTCCGCTTACGGTCTTGGTCATCTCCCTGGTAGAGCCAAGGTGATCGGTCGTGTAAAAGTAATTAGTAGGACTGCCAGAAGCGAAGTTCACCTGTCCTAATGGGAAGAACTGCTTGCCGTTCGAAAGGCTTCCTGAGCCGTCTCGTTCCTCGCATCTTTGCGCGCCACACCAAACAAACTGTCGGGTTGCAGTGATTGAACTACTTTGTGTTTCAACAATTTTGACCTGGCGACCAAGCGAGTCGTAGGCGAACTCTGTGAAATCTCCTGACCCGGGGTAGACGATCTTGATTAATCGGTCCTCGGAACCTGTCAATGATTTTGAGACAGAATCATGCATGAATTTAGGCTCATTACCATCTTGACCCTGAAACCAGGCTTTCGACAAAATCACGATGCGATTTTGCCGAAATCCCGCCTTCAGGGCTAC
>JAKFVQ010000019.1 GCA_021732085.1 Candidatus Obscuribacterales bacterium
GAGCGGGGTAAGATTCCAGCGAAATTTTACTGACTGGGAGCGGGTAAGATTCCAGCGAAATTTTACCGACTGGGAGCGGGGTAAGATTCCAGCGAAATTTTACCGACTGGGAGCGGGGTAAAGATTCCAGCGAAATTTTACCGACTGGGAGCCGGGTAAAGATTCCAGCGAAATTTTACCGACTGGGAGCCGGGTAAAGATTCCAGCGAAATTTTACCGACTGCCGACCGACGGAGCGCCGAACTGACACTTGGAGCCATCCGGCGACTTGTCTATGCCCGAGTTGACCTGGTTCTTCCGACTATGTACTGAGAGCTCGTCTACGATTGGCTTCTAATCAGCCTCTTTTTTGATTTCAAAAATTAATGTTGGCATTTTCCCGTTGGGGTCGGGCGCTGCGGCGGGTACTAATCAAGTGCTGAGCCTGTAGTGATATGGATGTCAAGTATTTGGGTATGGAGTCTTTGGCGATACACAGTCCTCTTAACGACGCGCGTTTGAGTTTCACAGAACTCAAGTCGGAGGGGGCTGCTTTTGTTTAAAATTCGAGGCTATCTTCAATTACTTCTTTCCGCCCAGCTTCTAGTCGGAGTTTGGGGTTATACAGCTTCGGTGACCCAGGCATTTGCCGAGGGGTCCGGCTCAAACTCCAACACCACCCCGACACTGAACAATACTAGCGGTCTGACTGGAACGACGGCTTCTCATGTTGGCGAACTAGACCTCTCTTCTACTGCAGCAACTATTTCAGGGGCTCTGCTTCCCGGCGCAGCTCAAGTCACCGTAGGAGGCGCTGCCACCACTTTCGACCATAACTCGATGTTGACTCCTGCGCAATACCTTGCGGCCATACAGTTCTTCAATGGTGGTCAAACGCTGACTATTGGCCAAAATGGAGCCGCTTCCGGTGGAGTCGTGAACCTGACCGGCAACGGTAGCCTCGGCAATATTCTTGTTCCCACCGGTGTCAGTGGCATTTTGGACTTCGGCTCCATGCAAAACATCAACCTTGCCGGAAGTCTGACCAACGGCGGTAATCTTTATCTAGTTTCTTCAAACCAGAGCGTCACCTCCGGTGTTTTGAGTGCTTTCAACATCACCAACACCTCACTGATAAGCTCTATCGTTCCCCAAAGTCTCGGGCTCAATGGGCTGGTTTCAAACTTCAGCTTCACGCTCAACGCAATCAACAATATCGTCAATACCGGCACTATTTCGAGCGCCGGTTCATTGAACATGGTAGCGGGCAATCAAATCATCAACTCCAGCTTGAACAACTCGGTCTTGGCGAACATAAGTGCTGTTCGCGACGTGAACATGATTGCAGCCAACATCACTAATTCAGGTCAGATTGCGTCGGCACTGGCAAATATCAATGTAATGACGACCAATTTGATGAACTCCGGCTTGCTGAATTCAGCAAAAGGTGACATCAGCGTCAGTAATCTAATTACAAACGTACTCGACATAAACAATGTCGGCGGTGTGATCCGAGCCCAAGATTCACTCGATTTTCTCAGTTCAAGCCGCTCGACTGCTTCCAAAATTTTGCTTGAGGGCGGTATCCTCGATGCAGAACGGATTTCCTTTACTGACCGCCGTGGTCTCGTATCCGTCGATGTTTCCGATATTTCTTCCAATGTTAGTTTCACTGCACGCAACGTAATTTTGAATGTTGCCGAAGGCACAGGTGGGTTGAACCTGAGCGGGTTGAACAAATCCCGCTCGGTCGAACTTAGCTATTTTGGAAGCGGCGACGTAAAAACAACTGGCTTCAGGACTCGTGGTAACGACGTAAACATCATCACCAGTGGCGCTATCAACGTCACCGGCAACATCGTCACGACACCTGTTGGAAGTGGCGATGCTGGCTCGATTCTTTTGGAAGCCGGCGGCAATCTCTCTCTCAAGTCCCTTAATACAAGCGCCAGAAGCAATGGCGATGCCGGTGATATTTCACTTGTAACCGGCGGTAATCTTTCGACTGGGACATTGACAGCACGTGGTGCTGGTGATGGCGCTGGCGGTGCAATCCTTGTCGTATCCGGTGGCAACATGAAGACTGGCGCCGTCAACAGTTCCGGTGCAGGAGATGGAGCCGGCGGTGACATATTCGGCGCGGCTGGCGGCAATATGCGCTTGGGCGCAATCACGACGGTTGGGTCAGGAGACGATGGCTCCGGTTCGCTTTTCCTGGCTGCCGGCGGCACATTACGTACGGGTGTAATTAATACAGGTTCGACCGGCGTGGCTGACGGTGGCGACGTCCACATCGAGGCTGGGTCGACACTGCGCACTGGCAACATAATTGCTAACGGATCCGGACAACTGTTCTCTGGTGACGGCGGTCAAATAACGCTTAGCAGCGGCAGTTCTTTGCAAACAGGCAGTATCAGCACAAACGGCGCTGGTATCAATGGTGATGGCGGAGATATTAGCCTAAAAGCCGGAACGACAATTAAAGCAGCCAACATTAATAGTATCGGCAGTGGCTTCGGCGATGGCGGAGATGTAACCCTTTCCTCCGGAACTGGTATTACCACAGGTGACGTGAATGCCTCCGGCGGTGTATTGGGCCGCCCTGGCGATATCGAAATAACTGCTGGAACCAGCGGGCATGGAAATGTCACGGTGAGCGGCATCACTGATAATGGACTGTTCGGTGGGGGAACCGTCACAATCACAACGCCTGGAACAATCAATGTCAGCGGAACCATCACAGCAATTAACGGAACCGTCACTCTAAACAGCAGTGACTACAATGTTGGCGATATTGATGTCGGTTCCGGCAGTATCCAAATCAATCCTAATGGAAAGAACGATACCCCTATCGTTATCAATCTTTCTGACCTCACCAAATACGGTGAAGCCAATGTGGTCGTTGGTGGCGCCGAAGGCTTTAAGAACGATATCGTCATTAAGACCGATTGCAACCAATGTTTTAGCAATGTCTCCAGCGTCACGATTAATACGCAAGGAGACTATATTGCCAGCGGCACCACGTTGACGCTTGACTCGAATCAGTCTTTCCATGTAAATGCAGGCGGAAACATTAGTACCGGTACCGTGAATGGCGGACAATCCGTTAGCTTTGTAGGCTCGGGCACCATCACGGTTGACGGTGCTATCAACATGCCTAATGGTAACGTTCAACTGTCTGGCAGCGGTTTTGACATATCCGCTCCCATTAATGCCGCTGGTGGGACCGTTTCGCTTTTGCCGATTGAGTCTACCACTATTAACGGCAATCAAGTCGGTAACATTTCAGCAAGCGTATTGAATATTGGTAACGGTCAAGCATCGCAATCGGTTAGCTTGCAAGGGCAAACCAATTTGACCGGAATCCAAGGCGCTGTCAATGTCAATCTCGGTGGAGACTACAACACATCGGGCGCCAGCATTCAGCTCGGCGACAATACATCTTATGTCGTAAACGCAGGCAATATTTACAGTGGCGCTGTTACAGGCGGAGCTGCAGTCGTAATGAATTCGCAGCAAGAGCTTTCCGTCACTGGTGATATCTTCACGACTCGCGGTCCAATTGTTTTGAACGGCGATCTTAGCAATTCTGGCGCTCCAGTAACTTTTGCTCCCGGCATTAACATCACGGGCTTATCCATTTCTGTAACCTCAATTGGTGGCGATCTGACAAGCGGTGCCAATTTGAAATCATTGAATGCAGAAATCGCAATGTATTCCGGCGGCGCGCTGAACCTTTTGGATAATTCCAGTGTCTCTGCCAGAACAGATGTTTCGCTTCGCGCGATGGGTGATATCGAGCTTGGTTCATCAGGCGGATCCGGCGTTGCCATATCAGCTGGCGGCTTAAGCTCCGGTATTGATCCATTCGGACGCACAGGAACATTCGCTTCCGGTGATGCCGTCTCGGCAGGCAACATCACTATTAATGGATATATGGACGGCTCGGGTTCCGGCGACCTAAACGTCGGGAAGAACACAACAATCGTTGCGGCGGGCAATGGAAGCAAGGGCGGAAACCTTACCTTGCTCAGTGGCGGCGATCTTAATGTCGAAGATAACACTAAAATTGGTGCCTTCGGTGGTGACCTCTCGCTCGGTGCCTGGGGCAGTATTGAAATAGACGGAAGTACGCTGGTCTCTGCGGCTACGGATAATCAAACTGCTGGCGGATCCTATGTCGGTGGTCGCATGGCGATTGTGGCTGGTCTTCCTGATATGAAAGTCGCTGAGGTGCTCGGCACTATTGCCTCAAACAGAAGCTCAGCAAACACGCAAACTGCTGGCTATGACTTGACTGGCAATACAATAAACAGCACCGGCGGTTCGGCAATCGAATTGGTTTTCGATGACAAAGATCTCAAAACTCTGACCTCAAATAACATTGTGTTGAGTGGCGGGGTGCTATTCCTCGATCCGCCACCTGATCCGACCATTCCCCATACCGTAACTATTTCCGGTACTTCCATTAATGTATTCGGTCCTACAATTACAGCTGCGCCTGGTGGCGTCGGTGGTAATACAGGTAATGTCGGCGGCGTCGTCAATCCTCCTGTTGTTGTCGTTCCAGGAGGCACGACCGGCGGTGCTACAGGTGGAACCACAGGCGGCACAACCGGTGGCGGCACAACCGGTGGCGGGACAACCGGCACGATTCCGGTATTGCCGGGCGGCGGCACCACAATTGGTAGTACCGTCCTTGGAGTTCCCACAAGCGTAGTAAATCCTAACGACACTACTGCTCGCACAGCAAACACATCGTCCCAGCAGCAGCAATCAACACTGGGAATCAGTTTCAACGGTAATTCGCCGCTTGGAACGGACACTCTGGATGATGATACAACTCAGCCCAGCATGAGGCAGTCATTGTTCTGTTCACGCCTTCAGGTCTTGAAACCCAATGACGAAGTTGATGATGACAGCTGGATTATCGCATCAGGCAGCTGCGAACCGTTTACCTTCGAAGAGCATGACGGTTCGTTGATTGTTGGCTCTGGACCTGCAAAATTGGCTCCGGCATCTGATCGCACCTTGCTACTTAAGGAAGGAAAGATTCTTGTAGTAACAGTGGATCGCATTCACGTGGTGCGCACGCCGCTCTGCAATATCACGATTCCGGTTAACACAGCCACTGTCGTCGAGGTTGATCCCAAAACTAATCTGGTCCGAATCGCAGACCTTGCCGGTGGCAAGACTTCCGTCACGATTTGCAGAAACGACGAGACCTTTATTCTTTCTGCAGCTCCCGGAGAGCAGCTCATACTCGGTGAGTCCGGCGTTATTGACACTGCCTTCTCACAGCTGAATGTACCTAATGTTTCATACGAAAAGGTCGCAGCCTGGCAGATCGAAATGTCTGGATTGCGCGGTCAAAAACTGAAATTCGATCGTAATCAAATGGCGCTTGCTGAGCCTCTTTTGAATTGCAGCAATCGTTGCGTCAATCAAATTCAAAATCGGCGCATTGAGCAACTTCTCCAAAGCATGAAGACCGATGAAACCATTCTTAAAACGATGGGCAACCAAGGCAAAGGCAAGCAGCTCATTGAAAGCGAGTTGCCTGAGGCTATCAGCAAGCTAAGACCAATTAGTTTTGAGACTGGAGCCGCTGTCGAAGATCCTGGATTCGGCCTCGCCAGCATCAATGTCGGCGGAGCGCTGGTTAAATACGTCGGGAAATGCAAGGTTTCGCTTGCAAGCCCAGGTCTGCTGCATCTGCAGGACGGCGAAATTCTAGTTCACGCACAAAAGACGACTGTCGTGAAAGCTGGCGCCAGCCATATTGAAGTGAAAGCTGGTTCGATGGCGACCATTGCTTCTCGTGATGGAATGGTCACGGTGCGCAATCTGTTCGAGAAGAAGCGCACAAGCATTTCTGCATCAGTTGCAGGAAAGAAAAATGTGGGAGTACAGATTGGTCAGGAATTGATCGTCGGACCCAAAGGGTTGCCTCTGTATCGCGCGCTCAGCGCCGATCCTGTTGGTCGCCGTCGTATGCGAAATATTGACCTGCCAACGGGACATTCTTGCTATTCCTCTGAAGTGTCCCTTACTTCTCTGCTCCAGAACTCGCCCGTATTGGCTCACCTAATCCGTAGTACAGGTGATGAGGATCGCGCCATTGCTGGTCGCATAGCCAAAGCTGCTGTCTGCCTAACCATCGTTACCCAAGGGCACGGCAACTACACAATGCATGGCAGCCAGGAATAGCGCCGCTAATCCTCGGTTGAGTCTTCTTCCTCGTCCGATTCTGCAAGGTCTTGGTCGTCATCTTCCAATTCATCATTGCCAGACTTACGGAACTCCGTCAGATCCTGCCTGCCCTTTCTCTTTGAACTGGAGCGAAAGCGCTCGTTCAAGCGAGGAAGCACGCGAGCTTTGGCATGTCCGCCCACAATTTTTTTTGTTGCAGCATCGACTTTTGAACTGGTTTCTTTTTTTATGTTTTTCGCAGTCTGGGCATCAGCCATGATGGCACAATAACTAACGTAGCGGGACTCTGCAATCTTGCTATGTTCACTTTCCAGAGTCTCAAGAACCTTGCAGCCATCCTCGACCAAATGCTGGCAGTTGGAGAATTTGCACTTTGGTGCCAGTTCAATAATCTCTGGAAACTGCCAGGCAACATCAGCTGGCTCAGGGTATTCCAGTTCTCCTATATTGAAGCCTGGCGTATCAATAATCCATCCCGATTGCAGATGTGGCGGATGATTTTTCTCAAACAACGGCACTTTGTAAAGTTCGCTATATGTAGTTGTATGACGACCTACGAGCAAGTCTTCGTTTATATCTACCTTAAGTTCGAGCTCTGGAATGAGTAGATTTATGATGCTCGACTTACCTACACCTGATGGTCCAATAAGTGCCGAAGTCTTTGCCGTCACACGGTTTTTGAGCTCCTCTATTCCTTGTCCGGTTTTTGCTGAAAGAAAAAGAATTTTGTATCCCAACGGTTCATAAATGTTTCGTAAAGCCGTCATCTCGTCCTTTTCGGCGAGATCGCACTTATTCAAACAGATGAAACTCCTGAAGTGCTCTAGCTCTAGCTGCAATTGGACTAGATAACGATCACATAATAATGAGTTCCATTCCGGCTGATGGATGGCCTGTACAATGAAGACCTGATCCAGATTGGCGATGAATGGTCTGGTCAGCAGATTCTTGCGTGGAAGCCTTGCACTAATAACTGCAGTACCGCGTTCAGTTTCGGATAAGGCGGGCTCGACTTCGTCGAGATCAACGAGGTCGCCAGCGAAGATGGCTACGCCTTCCTTCTTCAAACGAGCCCGGACCGGACACTGGAATATGGCATTCAGCTCATCCGAATGCACAAGATATCCACCAGCGTGCCTTCTAAGAACCCTTCCTGAGATCAACTCTATCTCCGATTCCCAATCCGAAAATCAATATAAGACCGACAACGACGAGTTACTGATGCCATCAAGGCACTAACAGCATACAATACTAAAGCGAGTAAAACGTAATGGCGACCCAGCTAATGGAAAAAAACATGGAATCCACCACAAGTAAGCAGAAGAACTCTGCTGTCGATCACATTCGCAATATTGCGATTATTGCCCACGTCGACCACGGTAAAACGACCTTGGTTGATGGATTCCTTCATCAGACGGGAGTTTTCCGCGAGAACCAAGAAGTGGACACCTGCGTCATGGACTCCAACGAACTGGAGCGTGAGCGCGGTATCACAATTCTGGCAAAGAATACAGCCATCGAATATCAGAAGCACCTTTTGAACATCGTCGATACCCCTGGGCACGCTGATTTCGGTGGCGAGGTCGAGCGTATTTTGGGGATGGTTGATTCAGCCCTCCTCATCGTCGACGCAGCCGAAGGTCCGATGCCTCAAACGAGATTCGTTTTACGCAAGGCGCTGGAAAAAGGTCTTTGTCCAATCGTTGTGATCAACAAAATTGACCGTCCGAACATTGATCCGCACGTCGCAGTGGACAAAGTTTTCGATCTGTTCGTAGAGCTTGGTGCCAATAATAAGCAATTGGATTTCCCTTATGTATTCGCCTCCGGGGTCAAAGGTTTCGCCAAACACAAAATGGAAGACGAAGATGTCGATCTTCGCCCCCTGCTGGACCTTATCATCAAGCACTGTCCGCCTCCCTCGGGCGATTCAGAGGCACCCTTGCAAATGCAAGTCAGCATTCTGGACTACAGTGAATATCTCGGTCGTATAGCCATTGGACGTATCTACAACGGCGTAATGAATGACGGTCAGCAAGTCGTGCTTATTAAGGATGGCGATCAAATGACCAGGGGAAGAATTAGCAAGCTTCTCAAATTCCAGGGCTTGAAGCGCTATGAAGCAAGCAACGCATCTGCCGGTGAAATCGTGGCAATCGCAGGGTTCGCTAACGCGAATGTCGGTGACACTATCAGCAATTCAGATGCACCATCAGCGCTACCACGCATTGAAGTTGATGAGCCGACTATGAAAATGTCCTTCCTTGTGAATGACAGCCCATTTGCCGGTCAAGAAGGGAAGTTCGTCACTTCTCGCCATTTGCGAGATCGCCTTATAAGAGAACTAGAAACTAACGTGTCCTTGCGTGTTGAAGAAACAGACAGCACCGATACCTTCCTCGTCAGCGGTCGCGGCGAGCTTCACCTGGGCATCTTAATTGAAACAATGCGTCGTGAAGGCTATGAATTCCAGGTCTCCCGTCCTGAAGTTATCGTCAAAAATGTCGATGACAAAGTGCTCGAGCCTTACGAAAAATTGATTATTGATGTTCCTGAAGAGTTCATGGGTTCAGTGATTCAAGAACTTGGACCGCGCCGTGCTGAGCTGCAGAATATGCATGTCGATCGCGGTCAGGGTCTCCTGGAATTCGTGGTGCCAACCCGCGGATTGTTGGGCTTCCGCAGCGAGTTCCTGCGACTCACCAAAGGCAACGGTGTCATGAATCATGCCTTCCATGAGTTCAAAGACTGGTCAGGCGATATTGCGCGCCAGCGCAATGGAGCCCTTATTGCTTGGGAAGAAGGCGTTGCAACCGGTTATGCTTTAGCGGGCGCCGAAGATCGCGGCGTATTCTTCATTTCTCCTGGCGTCCGTGTTTACGGTGGCATGATTGTCGGCGAATACACCCGCTCTCAAGACCTGGACATCAACGTTTGCAAGACCAAGAAACTTACGAACATGCGGGCAGCTGGAAGCGACACTCTCGTCACACTGCAAGCTCCACGTGAAATGGTTCTTGAGAAATGTTTGGAGTGGATTCACGACGACGAATTGGTCGAAGTAACTCCTCAAACCATAAGAATGCGCAAACGCCAGCTTTCTCGCCGCTAAGGGGGGCGATGGATGCTCGGATATGTCAGAGTAGCCAGCGTAAAAGATATCGCACCCGGTAAATGCCTTGCAGTTGAAGCCGGCGGCAACAAGATTGTGCTGGTCAACGCCGGCGGCAATATCTATGCGCTGGAAGACTCTTGCTCTCACCTGGGTGCGCCGCTTTCGCTCGGTTTTGTGGCGAAGGACAGCATCGCCTGCGAGTGGCACGGGGCTTGCTTCGATTTGAAAACTGGCGAGGCGCTCTCTGCCCCGGCTAAAGAAGCTGTGCCGGTCTTCGAGATCCGCATAGTAAATGAGGAAATCGAGGTCCTAGTCTAAGACTGCAGCTAAATTGTGTCGGACGGGTACAACTCAAATAAGTGACCCACAGGTGCCGATACCATGAAAATTCCGGCTTCGCTCAAACAAAAAATGTATGTGGTTGTAGCGCTTGGAGCTCTGTCTCCGACGCAGGCCGAAGCGCAAAGTGCAGCAAGCCCTGATTCCTCGTCAAATTCAGAATACGCGAATCGTCCAATTCCGCGCGGACTGAGATCTTCTTATGAGCGCCCAGAGGCAAGATTTCGAGAGTTGAAGCGAATGCTGGAGCGCAGAGCAGCCGCTAACGGTCCCACTGCCGACAGTTCGGATTCAGCGTGGTCCGCCCAGCATAGCAACAGAACCGGTCAGCAGGCGACACCTGTCGGTCGAAAAACTGCAAAAACCGGTGCTCCGATTTCCAGCGGAGATGGGACTACTGCAGCTGGAACTAAAGGAGTTGTTTCTCAAAACGCGGGAAAAACACCGCTACCCGGATTGCAAAACGCTCTGGAACAATCTGACCAGCGAATTCCAAAATTAAAAGACCCCTGCTACGGCTGTGGTCGCGGATAGAAGAAATTACGTTAGAGATGAGAGCCTTATTTAATTGGAGATTTGAAATGAAGATTCCGCACTCACTCAAGGAAAAAATGTATTTGGCAATGGCTCTGGGCGCTTTTTGCCAGCTTGCCGTTGATGCAGAGCCAGAACTGAATTCGTCTTCCAGCAGTTCGACTAATTCGGCAAGCCGCGCTAGTAAGGCTGGGGCTCCGGCTACACAAAACACTGCGAACGGCTCGACAAATCGTGCTCCGGCTGTGAACGCTGATGACCGCAGGCGTGCCCTTCGAGAACGCTTCGAGAAGATGCGCAAGAATCCAAATTTGCGCCGTGAAACTGTCAATGGTGCCCCAAAGAAAAGCAGCTCCCTCGAGTCTAAATCAGTGCAAACATCCGAAGCGATCAAAGCTCGTGAATGTGTGGAGTGCGGCAGGGGCTAGCATGCTTTCATCGTCCAAAAAAGACGTTCTTTGCGGACTCTCACTGATGAATTCGCCTGATTTTCTTGCGGCCAGCCTGCCCCTATTTGATGACGGGGAGGTTGAAGTTCTGGAGTGGAGCTTCGATGTGAGCTGGGAGAACAAGCTAGAAGACTGGGCTTCAGAGCTTGTGAGTTTCTACAGCATTGAGAACAAATTGATTGGACATGGTGTCAATTTCTCCGTTCTTTCCGGGAAATGGTCAGAAGCCCAACAGGAATGGATCGAGCACTTTCGACAGGAATGCTCAAAGCATTCGTTTATGCATGTCTCGGAACATTTTGGCTTCTCTAGAGCCGGAAATGTAATTCAAACTAGTCCGCTCCCTGTTCCTTTTTCGAAGGGCGCTTTAGCACTGGGTGTTGAGCGGCTGAAGCTTATGTCCGAGATTGCGAAGGTACCGATCGGTCTAGAGAATCTTGGATTTGCATTCTCGCTGGACTGCGTAAAGGAGCAGGCAGATTTCATAAGCCAATTGCTGGAAAAAACTGATGGGTTTTTGCTTCTTGATCTGCATAATGCCTACTGCCAAATTGCTAATTTCAAAGTGGACGCAGAGGATTATTTCGCACTTTATCCAATGGAACGAGTTCGAGAAATCCACATATCAGGCGGCTCCTGGTCTCCGGATAAGGATGGAAACTCAATACGTCGAGATACGCACGATCACGAAGTGCCTGATGAGGTTTTTGAGCTGCTCCTGCAAGTATTGTGGCGTTGCCCCAATCTCAAGGCTGTAATACTTGAGCGGCTAGGAAATACAATTCGCTCTCAAGATGAAGCCGCACGTTTCCGTTCCGACTACTTGCACATGAAAAAACTGATTCAACTTTTTTGTGCCGAAAGTTATACAGACGTCATCCCGCCATTAGTCTCTAATCGCCAGTCCATTCAAGGAAACACACAGGTAAGACAGCATGATTGAGGATGAGGAGCTGGCACGCTATCAAGAAACCCTGATCCAAGCCGCTCTGTATGGTGACACTGATTCGCCGCTGAAAGACTTGTTGCTAGCTGATCATTCCTTGGCAGCGCAACACCTATGGATTCAAGGGTGGGAGGCTCGAATGGGCGACCTGGCAAGGTATTTGACACAGAACTGGGCTGTTGAAGCTGAATAGTGAACCTTAAGCCTGAATCAGGGCTTCGCTGGCTCAGCATGCTATTCTTTGCCTGTCGATCTTGGTGCGATCTTGCTCAGAAACTCCAAAACTGACAGCCGGCAAGACGTTGAGGCTTTGAACTCAACTCAGCCCGAGCTTGAGGGTGGCGCTAAGCCTGCTTCGCATAATAAGGACTTGGGCTATCTACAAAAACACCCTGATTGGTGTGTTCTTGTCTCTCTGCTATTTGTTCAAATTGCGTGCTTCTTGCCCATTTGTTTTCAGGTTGGGTTCTACCTCGACGACTGGCTGACATTTTGGAATTTGCATTTCGCGCCGCACAATCCTATTGATTTGATCAAAGCAAGCTTCAGCGATCCCCGCATGGTGACTCGCCCTGTGCAATGTCTTTACTACGGGATAAGCTATTTTTTCTTTGCTGATAGACCTTTGCCCTATCACCTGCTGCGTTGCGCACTTGAGTTTCTTGGTGTCGCTTGTTTGTATTTAGGTCTCTTGCGACTTAGTGGACAGCGCATTTTTGCCACCCTTGGAGCGCTGTTTTTCATTCTCTACCCCAATCATGATGCTACGCACTATTGGATTGGAGCCGGTCTTGGTCCGGGCTTTGGTCTGTCACTATATTTGGCAAGCTTTTATTTGCTGATCGAATCGGCAAAAGCCGAACTGCTTAACAGGCGTCTAGCTTGGTATTTTGGCTCTTTAGTTGTGTTTGCATTGTCTGCATTCTGCTATGAATCATTCTTGCCCATGCTTTCCTTGAGCTTTTGTGCGCTTACGCTCAGCTACCCACCCAGCGATGGGAAAAGCCCACCATCATTATTGAAACGCACAATTTCCTCTCTTTTATACCTGCTACCTTTTGTGCTGGTCGCCTTATGCGAGCCGGTCTATCAAAGGGTTTTGCTACCTCGGATTAGTAAGACTTTTCTATCTCCATCAACATTCGATTTGAATTATTTCCTTTCCGTTTTCCCGGCAGCAGCCAATGTGTCCTTCGGACCTGGCTTCTTCAATTTCTGCTTTGAACGGGCTCGCGACGCCCTTATTTCAATTTCGCCTCTGTCTGCCTTTCAGGCTGTGGGCACTGTAATTGCTGCTATTGCTGCCTTGCTGATCTCCGAAAAAACCTCAAAAGATTCCTCACTTGAGCAATCATCATCCGTCATTCAGGAGGGCTTTAGATCGCTGCCCTACATCGTTTCTGGTGCTCTGGTTTTCGTTTGCTCTTACCTGACATTTGCAGTTGCGCAGGGTTACACGCCCGTCCTTGATACCATGCTCAATCGCGTGAACATCGGCGGCTCAGTTGCTATGTCGATCATTTTTGCCGCTCTGGTTTGCTCTCTGTTGAATGCGAAGTCGCCCCTGGCAGCAACGAATTGGAAGTTGGTAGCTCTAACGCTTCCCTTTGTAATATTCTTCGCTCTAGCTGATTTGGGCTTGTCTGCTTTTTGGATTTGCTCCTGGGAAGTGCAAAAAAATACGCGTTTCCTGATTCAAAAGCACGCTGACCAGATCAAAGCTGGAGACAGCATAATCCTCGCCCATATTCATCGGTACCTAATGTGGGCACCGGTTTTCGATGGCACCTGGGATTTTCAAAGTATGCTGCGGATGACCTTGAATCGGAACGACGTTCAGGGCGGTGTAATCAGCGATCGGCTTTCGATTCAAGGAACTAATGTGGTCGATAATTCCCTCGGCTATGTCTGTGCCAGTTATCCGGCCGACAGGATTATTGTCCTATTTCCGTCCGCGGAAAAATGGTTACGGACCGCCACTGCGGCTGGATTTGTTGAAGCGATCGAAGAGAATAAATCTCAATTGTTATTAGAGCAAAGTACCTTTGATAGATGGCGAGCTAATCTATCTAACGCCACAAGATCACCATCTGCTGAGCAGCATAAGTAACGCAGAAGGCTGATCTTGCTGCGTACAGTTGCGAAGATGCCGCGGCGCATCCCACGGTTGAAAGCGGACAATGCAGCAGCGCCGAATGCGCGAGCATTCAACGCGTAAAACCGTGTGCTGCAAAACTGCCAAGCTCAGCTTCGCATTTTGCTATTCATTACTCAAACCGCGAATGTATTGGCGATACTTTCAGGCGGTTTACCTGTTCAGTCTCTCAGGGACGAGCGTATCTTCCTCCGAGCAGAACCGATTCCAAGCAGCGGCCTGCCGGTCCGGTTCTTAGAAAATATTAAATGCTTGTTTTCCAACAAGTGAATTGGAAAGCTTAATCTTCCTCAAAATATTTGACGGCTATTACTGTCACGTTGTCAGGCGCTCCGCCTTCCAGGGTGATTTCTACCAGCTTCTTGCATGCAGCTTCCGGATTTTCTGACTCGTGAAGGACGCTTGCAATCTCTTCGTCCTGCATGACTGCAGTCAGCCCATCCGTACAGAGCAATAGCCAGTCGCCATCAGCTATTTCACGAGGATTCTTTTCCAAATCGACTCGGTCTTTATGTCCGACGCACCGAGTAATAAAGTGCTTGAAAGGTGACTCTTTCATTTGCTCTTCGGTGATGTGTCCACCCCGATAGAGCTCCATGACTAGTGAATGATCTTGTGTCAGGACCTGGATTTCGCCGTTTCTTACCAGGTAGGCTCGCGAGTCGCCGACATGTCCAATATGTACGCAACCATTAGCATCTTGGACAGCAATGACAACCGTCGTGCCCATTCCCTTAACTGCTGGATTCTCTTCTGAAAAGCCGTAAACCGTGTCGTTGGCTTTGTTTACAGCTTCGCCGAGCCACTCATCAATGCCGTCCTTGTCATCTGCCTCAGGGGCACTGTCCTTCCAAAAATTCTCGATCGAAGTAACCGTTAGACGCGAGGCGGTAGAGCCACCTAGAGCGCCTCCCATGCCATCAGCTACAACGAAGACGCGGTTGTCTTCACTGATGAAGTAATTGTCTTGATTGTCTGCTCTTTTGACTCCCTGATCGCTCAGAGCGGCAGCGGTCCATTTCAACATTAGTTATAAGAAAGATAGAGGAGTTTCGTTCTTCATCCGTAAGGGATTATATAAGGTTTGAGACCAGACAAAAGAGATATTGGCGGCAAAGTATTTCTTCAGTCATTAAACTCGCTTACGACATGGATTTGTCAGTAGAAAGCAAGCAATGGACGAGAATGCTAAGCGGAAAATTCGTGACCTTCAGAAGAAGATTGCTTTCTTAGAAGAGCAATTGGAGACGCAGCAGCGGCAGTCTGAAGAGCAGACGCGCGCCCAGGAGTCTTTGACAGCCAAGTTATCTCAGGCTCGCGACCAGGCGCTGGAAGCGTCACGCCTTAAATCTGAATTTTTGGCCAACATGAGCCACGAAATTCGAACGCCGTTAAATGGCGTAATCGGAATGAGCGATCTTTTGCTGAGAGCCAAGCTGGAGCCCGAGCAGCGCGATCACGTAAATATCATTCACGAATCAGCAAAGGTACTTCTTGACATAATCAACGATATTCTTGACTTCTCGAAAATTGAAGCTGGAAAAGTCGAACTGGAAATTCTCGATTTTGAATTGCAGGCGATTGTTGAAGCCACTGCTGAATTGCTGGCTGATAAAGCAAGAAAAAAGAAGATCTCTCTGATGACGTATGTCGATCCTGATATTCCGAAATTGCTTCGCGGAGATCCAGGGCATATACGTCAGGTGCTTTTGAACCTGGCAAATAACGCGATCAAGTTCACAGACCAGGGTGAAGTAATTGTCAAGGTTGAAGCTTGCAAGGAGCAAGTGACCGAAGAGGACGGAAATAGGAGAATAGACAACGAGCAGCAAATCGTTTTGCGTTTTTCAGTATATGACACCGGCATTGGTATCAGTAAGTCCACATTGGCGAAGTTGTTTTCTCCTTTTACGCAAGCAGACGGATCAATCACGAGAAAATATGGTGGCACCGGACTTGGCCTATCCATTTGCAAAGGCTTAGTCGAGCTCATGGGCGGTATGATAAGCGCCGACAGCGAACCGAAAAAGGGTTCCGAGTTCTGGTTCACGATTCCTTGTGAGCAATCCTCATTGAGTAGCGAAAATCCGCCGCTCCCCGAGCAGGACCTGAGAGATAAGCGCATGTTGATTGTGTGCAAGTCTGAGACTGTGGATAAGATTCTCTTTTCTTACGCTAGGTCTTTTGGTCTTAAAGTCGAGTCAGTAAGAACTTCCTATGAAGCGATGTCAGTGATCCGCCAAGAGAATGTGGCAGGAGATCAGATCCATTGCGTGTTGATAGACAGCTCTGGGCTTGAAGCAGAAGCGGTGCAGTTCGCTGATGCTATCGCGCAGGATCCACTTTGTATTGGAACAAAAGTAATTGTTCTTTCACTCACCCCGCGCAGTAATTCAGACAAACCACATGAGCTAAAGTTCGATGCCTATTTGACCAAGCCACTAAAGCATTTCCAGCTTATGGATTGCCTGTATGGAATTCTTTCCGAAGCCGGACCACGTGAATTGGATCTGACGGTCACTCAGCAAATCACCAACATTCCTTCCGGAGAAGGACGTTTGATTTTGATTGCAGAAGACAATCCAGTAAACCAAAAAGTTGCTTTGCTGCAGTTAACTACGCTGGGCTTCAACGGGCATGCTGTTGCAAACGGAAAAGAAGCTGTTGAAGCCATTTTGAGCGGCAAGTATGACCTCGTTTTGATGGATTGCCAAATGCCGGAAATGGATGGGTTTCAGGCAACCAAAACCATTCGTATGGGCGAGACACATTCTGGCGGACGCATTCCGATCATTGCAATGACCGCTCACGCTATGGATGGCGATCGTGAGCGTTGCATTTCCGCTGGAATGGACGATTACATATCCAAACCAGTCGATGCAAAGAAACTGCAAAAGGTTTTGGTGAAGTGGATGAAAAAAGGTGCCGAGCCGGAGCGTGCACCGCTTCCTGTGCAAAGTAAGGAAGTCGAGGACGAAATTCCTACGCACACAATTAGTGAGGACCCTTTGAATATTGCTCGATTGCAGCGCACTTGTGGAGACGACGTTGCAAGAGAAATTCTCGAAGTCTATGTTTCAGCTGCGGAGACCTTGCTGGATAGCATTGATGTTGAGCGCACCAAACGTGATGCGCGCGCCGTTGAATCTTTGGCTCACCAGCTACAGGGGTCGTCCGCTGCAATTGGTGCCGCAGAGATGCAGCGCTTGAGTACGAAGTTGGAAGAAATGGCGGCTCAGAATAACTGGGCGCAGGTCAAGATTCTGTGCGAAGGATTGAAGTGGTCCTTCCGGCGCTTAAGCCGCTATGTTCAATTTGCCTTAGAACACGAATTCGGGCACAACGTTAAAAGCTAAGCCGCCCCTCCTTAACGGAGAAGCGGCCTTACCTGTGTCTGGTTCGTTTAAGAATCGCAGCTTACGCTGCCGTCATTAGATCGCTTAGCACACGTTTAAGCGACGATTTGTATGGAATCTGGGAAACTTCCCTTCGATAATGCTGCCTGATTTCAGTTTTTGAAGAGTCTCTTGGGCTCTTGCAGCCACGAAAGGATTTTCATCTTCGCTCAGTTCTTCAAGAATAGAATCTGGTAAATTTGAATTTTCGGCCAGCCTGTAGCGAACATCGGGGTGTTCGTCCTTGGTCAGGCGGTAGAGGATTGTAATCGAGCAATAAGCGTTTTCTGTTAGCGCCGCACGAACATCTTGATGGCTGTGACCAGCTAAACGCTCCATTGTTTCTTCCGAGCATCGCGGATTGTTGGCGATTAATTCGCATACGCGAGCACTGGATGTTTTGCTCAAATAGTCGAGCACGTACGAACTGCAAAATGGATTTGCAGCCAGACGTAGTTCAGCAGAACTGCGCTCATGCTCGGCTTCCGTTTCCACTTGATGGAAATTTTGTTGCTCTGTCTCAGCCATTCTGGCTGCCAGCAAAATACGGATTGCCTCTTTCATATGTTTTGGGGTTTCCCAGCCATACTTGACGATAAAGGACAGGTCTTCCGGCATCCCATCGAGTTGCCGTCCGCCGATTGAACACTCATTCGTCAAATACATGAAGACACCTCCACACCACTTAAATGTATTTTGAACTGTAGTATTCCAACATTTCCATTGGAAGAATGTGGCAATTTTATGGAAAAAGGATTATTTCGCGTGCAGAATATGGCTCAATGAGCTCCTTTGCGTCCTTATTGATTGAACAAAGATACTAAGGCGGTACCGGAACTGCTTGTCTATAAGTCGTTTCCGGAACGAGAGAAAAAGTAGACCCTTGGGTAAATAGATATAGTCAGGACGAGGATTTAATCTAATGGGCAGCAGAGACATCGATTCATCGGAAGGCGAGAACAAGCAGTCGGTTAAGCCACTCGATGACGAATTAAACCCCGGTGAACAGCAGATTCAAGACCTGAACCCCAGCGATGTGCGAGCTGCCCTGGGCAGACTCCAAGAAGACTCAAATCTCGGAACTGCAGGCAAAAGCGGCAGCTCGGAGCATTTTAAGACTAAGCCTAGCTCTGAGGAAGGTGCCAAGATAGATAAGGATGGATCCATCTCTTTCGATAAGAATCCTCTTGAGAGACCGGAACGTGGTGCTGGCGGAGGTACTGGCGGAAAAGGCGATCGACTTGATCGTGTAAAACCGGATGACTCCATATCTGAGGACTCCCATGGTATCGGAAATGATATCAATAAACCTGGTGGTGGCGGCAAAGGCAAGCCCTTTGATATTAACTCTCCACGCGAAGTCCAAGCTTGCGTTGCTCGACCTGAAGAAGGTCCACCTGATGTGAATGCTTGTGTAGTTAAGCTTAAACCAGATGGTACTGAGGAAGATCCGGCTGAAGTTCGACCGCTAGGAGATCCTAATCGCAAAGGCTTCCCAGAAAAGGACCAATCGCGCCTCCCACAAGGTTTACAACGTGGCGCTGGTCGCGAGCCTGATGAAGGAACAGCGCCGGCAATGGGACGAATGCAGGGGAAGGAGCCTCGCGCCCGATTCGAAGGCAAGTCTTTGGAAGTGAAGCCGGAAAATAGAAAACAGCCTTCTGACGAAGAAAAGAAACGGGCTGAAAAGATCTTTGATGATTTGAAGAAAGCTTTTCACTGGGATCGTAAATAGAGATCTGCAATACCTTCGGTTCGCCATGATGAGGAGGGATGCGCGTCGAGTTCTCTGTCAGGAGATTCACTGAATCCATCGAACTCTAATTTCTTTCTGACTTAAACACTTATGTTTTCAGCCCGCTTCAGCCCGCTTTATTTTTCTACGTATCTGATTGACAAAAATTTTTCTGAGGACATAATGAACCTCATGTTCAGAAATTCAACACCACCAGCACCAAGCAACCCAACCATCCCGGTGGGCTGACGAGTTATTGCTTTTGCTGGAAGTAGACGCATGATTCAAGAGCCGCCGCGAAGGTTGGGCTCTTTTTTTTCGCGTTTAGTTTTTAGCTGAGGATGCGTAGGCGCAGAATGCGTTGGAAGAATCCGAAGCGTTCAGAGAGGATATCAAATATGCGTTGGACAAAACTCTTCATTCCGACAATGCGCCACGATCCGGCAGGTGTTCAAGCCGTCAGCCATGGGCTTTTAGCACGGGCAGGCTATATTCAACAGCTAATGGCCGGTGCTTATAGTTTGTTGCCACTTGCTCAGTTAGTCAGGCGCAGAATTATGGACATCATTCGCGACGAGATGAGTTCAATCGGAGCACAAGAATTCTTTCTTTCAGCACTTCAACCGCTAGAACTTTGGGATGAGTCCGGAAGAACAAATGCAGTTGCCGATGTGATGTTCAGGTTGAAGGATCGAAAAGGCTCTGATATCGCGCTCGGATTGACTCATGAGGAAGTATTCACATCAATTGCCAGAACGAATCTGACTTCTTATAGACAGCTGCCGCAGATCTGGTACCAGATGCAAACTAAATTTCGGGACGAATTACGACCGAAGGGCGGGCTTTTGCGCGTTCGCGAATTCACGATGAAAGATTCGTATTCCTTTGATGTTGATGAATCGGGTCTCGATGAGTCTTTTCAAGCACATCGTGACGCGTATAAAAGGATCTTCTCTCGTTGTGGTCTCAACGCCATATGTGTTGATGCAAGCTCGGGTGCGATGGGTGGTGCCGGCTCAACAGAATTCATGATTTTCTCCGCCTCTGGTGAAGATTTGATTGTGACTTGTACCGAATGTGACTATGCAGCCAACATTGAAAAAGCCGAGGCGAAAATTGTTGATCATCCAGAGCATAGCGACGGCGAATTCGAAAAAATTCACACGCCTGGTGTGCGAACCATAAAACAGCTTGAAGAATTTGGTGAGGGCTTTCCTGCCCATACGCAAATCAAAACGCTTGTCTATGTTGCAGACGGACGAATTGTCATTGCTCTTGTGCAAGGCGATCAAGAATTAAACGAGGCGAAATTGCAAAGCATTCTGGGCGCGGCCTCTTTGCGCCAGGCAACTGAGGCTGAAATAGTGGACACACTCCAAGCTTCACCGGGTTCTTTAGGCGCATGCGGCGTGGAATCTGGCGGCGGGGCTAAGGTGTCCACCATTATTGCTGATAGGCGATTGCAGAAGCGAAAGAACATGGTGACCGGAGCTAACGAGAATGACTTTCACATAAAGGGTGTCAGCGTCGAGCGCCATATCAAAGTAGATGAGTTCGTTGATTTGCATCGTGTCGGGCAAAATGATAATTGCGTTCGATGTGGAGCTGCATTCAAAATTGCAAATGCTCTTGAGCTTGGGCACATCTTCAAGCTCGGCACACGTTATTCGAGCACAATGAACGCCAATATTCTCCATGCTGACGGGAGCCGTAAGCCGATCCTCATGGGCTCTTATGGAATTGGAGTCGAGCGCTTGATGGCTGCTATAGTCGAGCAGCACAACGATGATTTCGGAATAATTTGGCCAAGCTCTGTCGCCCCGTTCAGGGTAATCATCGTGCCTATTAATTGGCAAAACGAGCAGATGCAATCAGCTGCCCAGGGGCTCTACGATAAACTGCGCGCAGAAGGCATCGAAGTCCTTTTAGATGATCGAGATGAACGAGCCGGTGTAAAATTCAACGATGCGGATCTAATCGGGATTCCCGTACGAATCACAGTCGGAAAAAAAGCTGGCGAAGGTATCTTCGAGATGAAAGAGCGTGCTGAGAAAAACTCCAAAGAGGTCAATGCCGAGCAGCTCATTGCGATGCTGCAAGGTCAGAGCTCGCTTTAGATGGCTAACGCAAAAGAGGTGCCGATATGGCACCTCTCGGCGATTCTCTTCCGTTACTCTAAACCTTCGACAGCATTTCTTTGCTGCTCGAGCTTTAGTAGATGTAGAGCATTTCGCGGAACTTAGGGAGCGGCCACAGGGAATCGTCAACGAGTCCTTCAAGCTCGTCTGCGACACTGCGGACTGCGTTCATTGCTGGGATCACTTTTTCTTGATAAAAGCGGGCATGAGAGAGAAGGTCCGAATCGCCTTCATCGACTTCATGGCTGATCGCATCTAGATGCTCAAGGTTCAGCTTCAATTTATTGATGCGCTCAGTGACTTCGCGAATCATCTTCTCTTGCGGTCCTAGCTCCAGCCCTTGTACTGCATTCTTGGTTTGCAGAACGGCTGTCGCCAATCTGGATTGGTACTCCATGGCCGCTGGGAGGATCATTGTTGTTCCAATTTGAATGGTGATCAGCGCTTCGATATTGATTGTTTTGCAGTATCCCTCAAGCATGATGCTATAGCGGCTGGTCAATTCGTCTTCACTGAGAACATTGAAGCGCTTAAACAGATCCTTAGTTTCAGCACTGACAAGAACAGGAAGTGCTTCAACGGTGTTGTGCAAGTTCGGCAGTCCACGGCGGGCTGCCTCTTCGTGCCATTCTTTCGAATAGTTGTCGCCATTGAAGATTACTCGCTGATTTTCAGTAAGGACTTCTTTGACTATTTTTTGTACGGCCTCTCTGAGTTCGGCTCCGCCTTTCAAAGCTTCTTCAATTTTTGTGGACATGTAATCGAGTGAATCGGCGACCATCGTGTTCAGAACTGTGTTTGGCCAACCGATTGATTGGCTTGAGCCCACGGCGCGGAACTCGAACTTGTTACCAGTGAACGCAAATGGTGATGTGCGGTTACGGTCCGAATCATCACGCGGTAATTCCGGCAATGTGCCGATGCCAATTGCAAGAGTTCTTGGACCGGCATCTCCTGATGCTGCTTTTCCAGAGACGATCACTTCGACAATCTCTTTTAGTTTGTCGCCGAGATAGATGCTCATGATTGCAGGTGGCGCTTCGTTCGCGCCGAGGCGATGATCGTTGGCAGCTGTCGCAATGCTAGCTCTCAACAAGGCGCCATACTTGTTGACCGCCCGGATGACGGCTGTTAATACGACCAGAAACTGTTTATTCTCATATGGTGTGCTGCCGGGTTCAAGAAGATTGTTTCCTTGATCATCTGCCATAGACCAGTTGTTGTGTTTGCCGCTACCGTTGATGCCGGTAAAGGGCTTCTCGTGGAACAGGCAGCGGAAGCCATGCTTCTGCGCTGTTTTTTTGAATACTTCCATCAGCACCATGTTGTGATCGGTGGCGATGTTGCTTGATTCAAAAACTGGTGCAACTTCAAATTGCGCCGGTGCAACTTCGTTGTGTCGCGTCTTAACTGGAACACCTAGTTTGTAGAGTTCTGCTTCCGAATCCATCATGAAAGAGAGAACTCTTTCTTTGATTGAGCCCCAATAATGGTCTTCCATTTCCTGACCTTTAGGCGGCTTGGCGCCGAAAAGCGCGCGCCCGCAGTTGATCAAATCGGGACGCAGAACGTGGAAGGCCTCATCTATAAGGAAGTACTCTTGCTCCGGTCCAACGGTGCAGATGACTCTCTTAACTTGTGAGTTACCGAGCACTCTAAGAAGGCGTTGTCCTTCGCGATTGACCGCATCGAGCGAACGCAGCAATGGTGTCTTCTTGTCGAGAGCATGTCCGCTGTAAGAGCAGAATACGGTCGGAATACAAAGCGTTTTTCCGTTGATGCTCTCCATGATAAAGGCCGGGCTGGTCGGGTCCCAACCTGTATAACCACGAGCTTCGAACGTTGAGCGAATTCCACCTGAGGGAAAGCTTGATGCGTCAGGCTCACCTTGAATCAAGTTGCGTCCCGAGAACTCGAGAATAGCGCCTTCGTCTTCACTGGAGGTAAGGAATGAATCGTGCTTCTCTGCAGTCAATCCAGTCATCGGCATGAACCAGTGAGTGAAGTGCGAGGCACCGCGGCTGATGGCCCAATCCTTCATCGCGTTGGCAACGACGTCTGCCAACGATGGATCGAGCCGTTCGCCGTAATCGAGGCAGCGGACGACTGCTTTGTATACGGTCTTTGGAAGCAAGGTTCGCATTGTGGCACGATTGAAAACATTTGTGCCGAACACTTCCGCGATCGGAGTCTTTGTGTAATCGAAAGAAGCTTTTACCGGCTGTCTCTCCTGGACAGTTTGAATAGCGTTTTGTCTTTTGTCGCCGGAGCCGTTACTAGAACTCATTCTCGAAGATGCCCTATTAATGATTGAGTTGACCATTCGATTTGCTTTCCCCCTCTATTAGTATTTTGATCATGCAAACTTTTATTGAAAATCAGGCTCCCATAGCCTTGAGAATCACTCGCTTCTTACGCTTTCCATCGAACTCAGCGTAGAAAATCTGCTCCCAAGGTCCAAGATCAAGCTTTCCTTCTGTTATCGGAATCGTAACCTGGTGGTTTATGAGAATACGCTTGAGGTGCGCATCGCCATTTGTTTCACCGGTACGATGATGTTTGTAATCCGGATTCTCCGGCGCAAGTTGCTCGAGCCATTGATCGATATCCTCAATCAGACCATTTTCCCAGTCGTTGACGTAAACACCGGCGGTGATATGCATAGCGGAGACGAGAACAAAGCCTTCCTTAATACCGCTTTCCTGCACGAATTCAGCAATGTCGTCAGTGATTCGAATGTATTCGCGTGTCTTCTTGGTATTGAACCAGAGGTATTTTGTATATGTTTTGAGCCCGTCTGAAACCTTCATCGATCCCCCGAAAGTCTCTCAATTCTCAATCCCGCCATGATTTTAATGGCGTTAACGGCTTCTATGTCAGCGATGCGAGATCGGCTTGAAAAGAAGTCCGGCTAAGAATGAGCACCCAGACAGTTTAGCGCTTTAATCTAGAAACTACATTTATTTGTTGCTGAACGCTTCAAATCTGCTAATAACCGCGAATTCGCTCTAGAAGCTTGGACATTCCGGGCTTAGTGAGGAGATTTGTAGGCGACTGCATGGACTCAATGTTAAGTCTGTCCGTAAATCTTGATAGATTATTTACAGCATCGTTGTAATTCACCGGCTTGGCATTTGTTGCAATAAGCCTGTTTTCCGCTCCTGACCAGCGAAGATTAACTCCTACTGCAAGCTCCCGTTTGGGATCCAATACCAAAGTTGCCATGGTGTTTGATTCCAGTTCAGTTTGCAATGCTGCTGCTGCTGCTGCATTGCCTGTTTTGCGAAGCTTCAGGATTTCCTCTGCTTGCACTGCCCGTCCTTCGTGAAATACAAGGACTCCGTCCTTTGGCAGCGAAACAATTCCGGCTTTGCGAACGGATAAGAAATCGCCGCTAGTCGGAAGGATTTCAGATTCGTGTGTATGGAAAGCGTAGTCTTTTCGTCCGCCAATAAAGGTTTCTTGTGACGTTCCAGGCAGTCGTGAACTGACTTTGAGCTTAGCACCGTCAAGCTTCAATATTCGTGCATCTTCAATGCCACGCCAGGGCGTTGATCTTGTCAAATCATCGGCGGCATGAAAAAGATTCAGCCCTCGCTCGCTATTGGCTAACGGAAGGGATTTTACGTCCGGTCCTACGAAGTGAAGTTTCTCCGGAACCACCTTCCTGAGGGGGAATTCCAGCTTCGCTTGAACGGAATTTGCAATCGAATTGAGCCTCTCGAATTTCGGAGAAACGCGCAGTCCTAATTTTATTCCTGCCACCATTGCCGGTGCCGTCTCAAAAAGGTCAGCGCCAAGCCGGGCTAGGGAGTCACTGCCCTGCTCGGCTAACGCTTTTTGTGCAAATACCGTTTCGGCAGAAAGCGCATCGCGCGAGAATTTCAAGGTAGACTCGGCCGCAACGAATGTAGAGGCAATGCCTACTCCCGAAAGGATAGTTTTTGCTGCCACTGGTGACCGAGCCAGTGCAATCGCTGATACTATCCCGATACCACCTGCGGTACCAACCTTCAGCGCCGTTCCTGCTATGTTATTTTCAATGTCGTCCGCCAAAGTGCTTACCACTTTACCGGGCACTTGGCTCAGCGTGTCTGCATAGACTTTTCCAAGACGATTGAGAACACCCTCTCTTTGCAGATTGCTATCGAGCAGGTCTGCGTTATTCTGATTCTCGGACACAGAAAGCAAAGACAGGCGATTCTCCGAAGAGTTCGCCTTTTCTATTCCTGAGGGAAAATCTCTCCCGTCTGCCATGACCCTCAAATCGCTCCAAGCACTCGAATATCCTAAGATACCCGCAGGCTGGTGTCTTTGGGGAAACTACGAGCTAGCGGGTGCTGCTCTGCGTGATGCTTGGATCAAGTGCCAGGGCCTGTCTGAAAGCCTCTTTCGCTTCAGCCTTTTCACCCTTTTGTTCTAAAACGCGTCCCAAATGCTGCCAAAGGTTGGCGTGGCTTGGGCTTAAGGTCACGGCTACCTTTAATTCGCGGCTGGCTGTATCCAGGTCGCCACGTTTTTCTGCCATCCAGCCCAGGTCGACATGATATGCGGCAGCTTTAGGCTGAGATTTGATAGCCTCTTCCAATGCTGATTCCGCTTCGCTCATTTTGCCGTTGGCGGCTAGGAAGTAAGCTAAGTCGGCTCTTGCTGAACCGTCATGCGGTGCAAGCTCGAAAGTCTTTCGGTAGTGAGATTCGGCCCGGTTGAAATCGCCCATGTTCGAGTAGGCGTACGCTAATGAACGTTGAATTGCGCAATCTTCAGGTGCCAGGTTAGCTGCCCACTCAAGCTCCACGGCCGCGTCCTTCCATTTTTGCTGCCGGCAATAGCTCAAGCCCTTTTTGTAGTGCTGTACCATGCCATTCTCGATGAGATTATTTGCTTCTTCATTGCTTAAAGGTATTGGCTCACCAAGACCTACAGTCATCATGAATTCTGCCACCGATCGAGCTAGATTCAGCTTCATCAGTGAAACCAGGCACTGGTCTCTGTGTGCAATTTGCAGTTCTGGGGAGGCGAGAAGCGCCAGGTCAAGCTCTGTCTGTGCCAGATCCCAGTCCATTTGACCCATGTAGACACGGGCGAGGTTCCAATGTTGAATAGCTCTTTCTCTTGCTAGCTCAGGATTCTCACCGCCAGTTAGCTCATCGAGACTTTCAAAAACAGAGCCTTCTTTGGCTGGCGCTGTCCCCTCTGCTGCTGCTAGATCGGTCGAATTAGACTGCGCCGTTTCTGTGGCTTGGGAAGTTTGCTGGCTAGCGGTTTTGCTGTCTGCAGTTTGGGCTGGGTTCGAACCCGTTGCCGCTGGGCTTCTGTCCGCTTGTGCTGCCGGTTGACCAGCACTTACTTTCGATTGGCTGGCAGTAGAGCTGCCTTCATCACTTTGCGGCGCAGCAAAAGAAAGTGGAGCCAGGAACAGGCTCAGCGAAACGGCTAACGGAATAGCTTTCGAAATGAATTGATTGGAAATACAGCGACTTGCCGACATGCAAATCCCTCTCAGGTTGCCTACAAATAAATTATGCCATTAACCTTGTTTCAGGTCTAAAGCATTTTCGCGGCAGTTTGTTCAGGTTTTTCCCTAGTTGACCTGAAGAGGCAGCAGCCACCGAGGGATTGCCCATTTCTCGGGGCTGAACAAAATGTCACAGTTCCCAAGAGTCAGTTAGAGCCGCTCTCATTTGATTCTGTGCTTATGAGAATGGCTAGACCGAAACAATGCACATATTGTGCTTTTCGGCGAATTCGATCATTTCATCGCGCTCGACGACCATGGTTTCGTTGGCTTCGACAGCGAGAACGCCGCCTGGGCGCGGTCCACACATAGAATTGAGTGTGTTCAAGCCAACAGTTGGGATGTCGAAACGCTGATCTTGTCCTGGTTTTGCGACTTTGACTACGACGACCGGATTTCTTGCCAGTTCAACGGCGCGGCGGATAGCCTCGTCTGTCCCTTCGATTGCTTCAATTGCCAGAATCATTTCTTCGCGAACGACAACAGTCTGACCGATGTCTAGTCTGGCTATTTCTTTGGCGATGCGCTTTCCATACGCGATATCTGCATACTCCTGGGCTGTCGGTTGGCGCTTTGTGAGCACGCCAATGTCCGGAAATAGTTCTGTGAGAAACTCGGCTTGGGTGCGGACGGTTATACCTTTGCTTTCCAGCAGTTCGCCTGTTGCTCTCTGGATGCTGTCATCGCTGAAGTCGCTCAGCTTGCTGAGTTCACGAACGGCAGTCCAATCTAGTTTGGCAATATTCTTCAGAAGGTCCAGTTTCGGCACCTTCCCAACAAATACGATCTGTTTTACGAACTCATCTTGCAATAACTTGAGGTTGCGTCCAATCTGACCTGGAGCCACTAAATAAGCTTTATGGCAGTGTGATTCAACTCGTGCGTGAGCTTCTTCGCTCAAGCAGAGCGCCACGACTTTATAGCCCTTCTCGTGAGCGTTGCGCGCTAGTATCCCTGGCAGCTTGCCGTCTCCGGCAACCAGTCCTAAGATTTCACCATTACCGGCTTCTGCCGATTTACGTTTTATTGTAGTACTTGCACTTGTCACGATTATCAATCCAGGTTGGGGTCCAAATCGAGTTCTTTTAAACCAGATGCCAAGTTTAGCACTGGGCTGCTGGAGTTTCCCGTCCCTGTTTCTAATCCAGAATGGACGATTCCTCAAGTCATTTCCTTGAGCCCCGGGCTATTTGAGCCCTTGGGGAGACGATGTCAGTGTAATGGTCCTTGACATGAATTGCCCTTTGTGGCTTAAATTGGGTTAATAGATGCTCCCTTGTTGGGGCTGGGAATGTAATAACTAGTTCTATCGGGTGTTCAAAGGAATGAAGTCGATGAAATACGAAATGGTTTTTGCGATGGCACTAACTGCTTTAGTGTCGGTGTCGACTGCTCCCGCTACGGCCCAGTACCGCAACGATAATCCGAATATCCGAAACTTCTATATGGCACGCCAGCAAATCCAAATAATGGATGATGCTCCACAGGTCAATGACATGCGCACTAATCCCGGTGCTGGTCAAGCTGGTGGAGCGCCGGCAGTTGCAGCACCGCAGCCGTTGCCCAGAGCTAGCTTCAATAGTTACATGGGTGCATACAATGGTGGCAATGCTAGATCTGGTTTGCCGCAAGTTGTGAACGGCGTGCCTCCAAAGCTGCCGTCTGCTCCTGAGCGGACCGGGTTGAAAGCCAATGCCGGTAAATTGAAAATGAAGTCCACTCCATCTGTTGCAAAAGGACCGACGGTGGCCAAATCATATAAACAGTATGAGACTTATGGTTCGGCACCTTCGGCGGGCTCGCCCCCCGCTGGCGGATCGCTGTTGAATACAAATACCTCAGTCAAGGGCAGCGTTCTGCATTGGAACAAACGACGTTCTGGTGGCTATTAGCTAGTCTTTCGCTGAAAATAATTTGCTGCATCCGTCCAGGTATTCACGCTGCTTTCGCTCTGCAGCTCCGTCTTCTTGTCGGAACGGTGTGCGGCGAATGCAGCCGTTAAAGAGATCTTCTAAGCCATATGGCTGCGCGATGCGGAGCACCCCGCACTCATCGAGTCTTACACCGACTGCAGTTGCCGTGTGGAGAAAATGGGCGATACCATCTACGGTATCGGAAAATTTCCATGGCCATTTTCGCCAGTTACCGAAGCTTGATTGATTCTTTACGTCGAACACCCAGTCCGGGTGGATAGTGCTCAGCTTTTCTTTTGCTGCCAGTTCGGTCTGCCTTGCTGTTTTAGGGTCAAAGAAAATCAAGTCTATGTCTTTGATTTTGAGGTGGCAATCATTTTTGAATAAATACTTCCAAGTGGTACTGCGCACAGCTCCGCCTGCAATCCACCAGTCTGGCAAGTTCAAGTCTCGAATATCACTAAGAGTCCGGTACCAATCTGATCCTTCGATTATCTCTATTAGCCGACTCTCCAGCGAGCTGTGATGGGATGGGAGCGAATAAGTCATTTGTGTAACGCGTTTTGGCACTCAAGTATTTACCGTTGGCTGCGGTATTATACTTTAGCTTAGTTGCCGAATTCAAAAAAATGACTGCTCAGAAAAATAACTCCGTCTTTTTCAGTGTCTACAAGATCGTGAATCAAATTCCGGAGGGTAAGGTATTTACTTACGGAGCGATCTCAAAACTCATCAGTGGAAGACTGACGGCACAAGGCGTCGGATGGGCTCTCAATGCTTTGCCTGAAAAACCGAAGCAGAGCGCTAAAGATAAGCCCGAGTTTCATTCAGGTAATGTGCCGTGGCACCGGGTTATTAATGCCAAGGGACATACAAGTACAAGCAAAAGACCCGATATGCCGTCAGATCAGCAGCGTGTGATGTTGGAAGGCGAGGGCGTCTTATTTGATCTTGATGGAGTAGTCGATCTCACGAAGTATCTCTGGCATGGTCCAAAACCAAAAAGCTGAACTCATTCAAGCTATTTGCCAATTCAGCTAGTTTAGATAAACTGGAGGAAGAACGCTTGCAAGGAGATCGCACATGCTTTTTGCCGATACAATGGCAATCTTTTTTGTAATTCTAGGTCTCTTGCTAGCCTTCCCCTCGCTATGGTTATTGTGTCGAGCTCTTTGGACCGAGCAAGTGATGCGCTCAAGTGAGATGGTCGGCTTAAAGTCATTCTTCATCGGAATTCCGATTACTGCAATTGCCGTTGTAATAGTGATTGTTGTAGGAAAATTGCCGGCGTCCTTCGGACAGATCGGTGGGGTGTTGACATTTTCTGCCCTCTTTCTTTACGCGCAAATTGGTGTATCTGGTCTGGCAACGCAGATCGGTAATCGCTTGCCTTCGCCAGCAGACAAAGATAAAGCCTGGAGACCAACTCTTCGCGGATCGATCATACTGGCATTGAGCTGGTTATTGCCTCTCGTGGGATGGTTCTTGATTATTCCGGTTTCTGTGATTCATGGAGCGGGCGCGACAACAAGGTCCTTATTTCCGAAGAAAAAAGGCGCAAAGAAAAGTAGAGGAGCACAAACGCTGTTAAGCGTCGATTCAGCACCGGGCGGGATCGTCGATGATGTGGCTAATCCGGCATTGAGCCATGCCGCTGAAAGTCCTTTGTCGAATGAGTCAACGCCTGTCGTATTGCTTCCGAATACCGCCGAGCGAGAGGAAAGCAGTGGAGCTGCTTTATGAAGCGTAGATCGCTGCTGAAGGCCGCTGCCCTTGTGTGCGGGACGGCACCACTTACTGCTTGCGAAGATTTCTACAGCGGCGTTTCGCGTGACTGGTTGAAGCAGGAAATTCCTGCAAACATTGGTTTGCTTTGCGATATCAACATAGATCCTGTTCATCATCTCTTATCGAGAGTGGCTTACGGTCCGTGGCCAGGTGACATAGATGAGGTCAAAAAGATTGGCATAAAGCAATGGATTGAGCAACAGTTAGCTCCAGAGAAAATTGATGACCGCGCTTGCGACGTTCGGGCTCGACGCTTTGAAACGATACATATGGAGCCTGGAGCATGTTTTGAATTCAAGAAAGAAGTCTTGCGCCGCGACATCGTCCGGCATACTGTATTGCGCGCCACCTACAGCAAGCGCCAGCTCTTTGAAGTGATGGTTTCCTTCTGGACTGATCATATCAACATCAATTTGGATAAAGGTGATTGCATTTACCTGAAGCCATCCGACGATCGCCTTGTTATCCGCAAGAATGCACTTGGCAAATTTCGAGACTTAATTCGAGCTTCCGCTGTTTCGCCGGCGATGCTCGTCTATCTAGATGGGAAAGACAATCGCAAATCTGGTCCGCATGATGTGCCGAACGAAAATTATGCAAGAGAGTTACTTGAGCTACATACTCTTGGAGTTCATGGCGGTTATTCGCAAAAGGATGTTTTTGAAGTAGCCAGATGTCTGACTGGGTGGCGTTTGAAGGGGGAATGGGAACGAGGGATTGTTTATTTCGATCCGGCATTCCATGACAATGGTGAGAAGTATATTCTTTCCAAAACCATTCCAGCAGGAGGCGGTGAGAAGGATCTTGACCGCGTTCTGGATATTTTGACGCGTCATCCTTCGTGCGCAAAATACATTTCGGCAAAGCTTGTTCAGAAATTCGTGGCGAATGATCCCCCAACATCATTAGCTGATCTTTGCGCAGCCGAATTTACGCGCACCGATGGTGATATCAAATCCGTTCTGCGCGTTTTGTTCAATTCCGTGGAGTTTCAAGAGTCTAAGGGAGGAAAGCTTAAACGTCCATTTCATTTCGTTGTCAGCTCACTGCGTACATTGGGAGCTGAGACGCATGCACATGATGAATTGATCGAGTATCTGCAGCGATTGGGGCAGGCTCCGTTTCAATATCCAACACCGGATGGTTTCCCTGAGGAACCAGGACCATGGCTTGGTACCTTGCTTTGGAGATGGAAGTTTGCCCTTGCTCTTACTCGAGGATTAGTACCCAGTGTAAAAGTAGAGATTGACTCTCTGGCAAAGTCCATCTGCGGCGAGAACAAGTTTGAAAGCAGCAAATTGATTTCATATTTTCTCGGTCGCAGTCCCTCTGATTTGGAGATGTCCACACTGGAAGAGTTTTGCAAAAGTTGTCCCAGTACTTCACCAGAACATAAGGCGGAGCTGCTTGGGCTGATTCTTTGCCTGCCTGCTTTTCAGAGGTTCTAGTAATGGGAGAGGAGCAATCTCGAAGAGCCTTCTTAAATAAACTTGTCCTTGGGGCCGAAAATGTGGTCCTTAATCCCGGAGGACAGACCCTCGTTTGCGTTTTCCTCCGGGGAGGCGCAGATACACTGAATATGGTGGCTCCCTATGCTGATCCGAATTATTATAAGGTCCGACCAACTATCGCAATACCTGCTCCCGGCAAGAAGCCGAATTCTGGCCTGAAGCTGGATGACTTTTATGCATTTCATCCAAAGTTAGCTCCGCTTTTGCCTATATTCCACGGTGGTGAACTCGGCATTGTGCAGGGCGTCGGGACGGATAATCCGACAGGATCGCATTTTGACGCGCAAGATCAAATGGAGCATGGCTGTGCTTATGGTACACCGGTCAATGGTGGCTGGCTAGGACGTTATTTGCGCACAAGGATAAACGAGCAGCTGACGCCACTTTCTGCTGTGGCGATTGGTGAAGTCATTCCCGAATCATTTCGAGGCTCGCCGGTAACGACCGCGATACGGCGAATTGAAGAAATTCACATGGATCTGCCGCCCGCCGATAACGATGCTGTATGTTCAGCACTTTCTAGGATGTATTCAGCGGATGCTGGAATTCTCAAGGAGCCTGGCAGTTCGACCATTCAGCTCTTAAAGCGCGTCGAGAAGTTTAAGAGCAAAACTTATATTCCAGAGAAGGGTGCTGTATATGGCGATGAGCGCTTTGCTCAGGGGCTCAAGGAGATTGCGCGCTTGATAAAAGCCGAAGTCGGGCTTGAGGTAGCTTGCCTCGATTTAGATGGCTGGGACACACATTTCTTCCAAGGCGGGGCGGACGGAATACATGCCGCGTTGAACGATCAACTCGCCAAAGGACTAGCAGCATTCTATAAAGACCTTCACGCATACAATCACAGGGTAACTACAATTGCTATCACTGAATTTGGTAGACGGATTTACGAGAACGGATCTCTGGGAACAGATCACGGCAGAGCTTTTGCCTTCTTCGCTATGGGGGCTGGAGTCCGCGGTGGAAAGATACATGGGCATTATCCGGGATTGCAGGACGATCAATATGAGCTTGGACCTGGAGGGATGCAGATAACCACTGATTACCGTTCTGTACTTGCAGAAATACTTGCCTGGAGAAAAGCTCCGGTAGAGCTAATCTTCCCTGGTGTTCAGGTGAAACATTCAGGACTAATTGCATCCATCTAGTTTACTTTTTCCAAAATCCAGCAGTGATGAATATCGCATTGCTGCCTTATGTTTACAGGAACGAAGAGCAGGCTTTTTCCGTCCCTTGCTGCGGTTTAAACTTCACGGAGGAGAGAATTATGGCAGAGCCCAGATACGACGAAACTTTCACCAGAACTCAATACGATCGTTCCTCTGAATTCCAGGTCGAAAGAAAACGCGACGACTTCTTAAAAATGGCGATTTCGCTTGCCGTAGGTTTGGCGATTGGCGGCACAATCGCAGGACTGGCCGGCAACGCCGGGTATGATTCAGTAAGTGATATGAGTAGTCAAACTCAGCAAGTAAATTAAAGTCCGCGGCGTAGCGGCGCACGATTATCTTGCGGATTTCAGTCTTCAGCTGTTTGCACTTGCCTCAACGGCTGCCGACATGATTCGTTAGCGCGTCGATGAGACTAAGCTTTTTGCATAATCTTATCTGCTGCCTCAAGTAGAGGCGGCAGATCTTTATGTCGCAGCAAGTATCCATGATTGCCAATCGCGCGAGAGAATGCATCGTTCATTCTTTCGCTATGCACGATCATTTCGCGGAAGTCGTTTAGTACATCCTCGTGAGAGAGCGAATAATGCAATCTGTCTTTGCGTCCGACATAAATGATGAAGTACGGGCGTTTGGAGACTTGCGTCGTTTTTCCATTGACCATGATCTCTGCCCATGCTTTGTAAGCATCGAAGTCATTGGCAAAGTTGAACATATCTAAAGTGAATCCGCCTGGTGGACGCATGTTTACTTCAAGTGGTTTTATTTCACCATCATCCATTCGGAAAAATTCGAAATGGAAGAAACGCTCGCGAACGTCGAATGCTTTCAATGTGGCTAGACCTGCAGCCTCAACGCTTTTCTCAATTTCGCGTGTGCCGTAATAGTAGATGTCGATGTCTTTGTTTACCGCATCCATTACGCCTTTATCGTAGTAATGCGATGCTGAGAAGACGATATTGCCGTCGCGATCTGTAAGACCGTCAAAGGTCACGATCTGCGCCGAGATGAACTCTTCGATGATGTAATCGATGGGGGGCTTGTCGGCGATGTACGCAGCCAGTTCATCTTCGTTAGTTATCTTGTAAGTTTTTGCTGCACCGACGCCAATATCCGGCTTGGCAACAACGGGCAAGCCTACTTCTTTGACATAAGCGCGAATTTCTTTTTCATCGTGGCAAACTTTGCCGCGACCAGGATTGAGACCTGCATCGATGAAAACTTGCTTCATCATGGATTTACGCTTGATCTTGTTGATGTTGTCCATGCGAATGCCAGGAATATTGAAATCGGTGCGCAACTGCGCCTCCGTCTCCAACCAATATTCGTTTTGCGAATCGATGCGATCGATTTTGCCGGACTTATAAGTGAAATAGCCAAGTGCTTTCACCAACTCCTCGTAATTGTGCATGTCGCGCACTTGGAAAAATTCGTCCAAGCAATCGCGTAGCTCCGGACGCAGCTGCTCTTTTGGCTGGTCTGCGATGCCATGAACTTTAGCTCCTTGTTCTCTCAACCTGACGCAAAAGTTGTAAAAGTTTGGCGGGAAGTGGGGAGACAGAAATACGATGTTCATGGTGACCTTCTTCAAAATGAAGTGACGAGAGCGCACACCTCAGTCCATGTCTGGGGCGATTGAATAGATTAACACAAATTGCCCTCGTATAAGGATCTTGGGCTGATTTGTAAATTCAGTGATAACTAGAGTTCGATTAACAACGGGCTGTCTAGCTGGACCACTGTGCAATCTTCCTTTGTGTCATCTTCATAGACGAGGCATGTAAAGTCAATCTCGCTCTCAAGAGCTGTCATAGGATAATGCCAAACCCCTGGGAAATAGCTGATGCCCTGGGCTCCGGTTACTATGAATGCTTTCAATGTATTCAAATCAGGCCGATCTTCTCCGAGGCAGACGATAGCCAGGTAGCGAGCGTTTTTATCCATGGGTAGAAATACTTGCGTGGAATGCTCATGCTTTTCCAGAAGCTTCATCTCAAGCGCAACCGTGTTCAGTGCAGAGCACCGGAAGATGCAAACGTTAAGCTTTGCTACATCCGGCCTGAGATTCTCAAGCTTGCAAAGATGATTGAAACGTTTCGAAGTACCCATGTTTGCCGGACGCCAGGGCTTGCTATCGCTTGCAGCAATGACGTTTCCGAATTTTGCATAGGCTTCTTCGCTGAGAGGCGCAGTTTTTATCCGCGTTCGTGCTTCCTCCGCGCTCATGACTTTTACCTTCTCACGTACTACAATGTCGCCCTGTAGTCTAACATAGCCGTGTGAGGCGCCCGTGCTGGTGTGCCTGGTAGGCGGCTGGCGGAGTTAGCACTTACAAAGTGCGGAGGAGCGAAAAGATGACGACGACAACCAATCAGCTAAAGGTCGAAGCGAAGGTCAGCAAGGAATTCGCCGAGATTTTGAGTGATGAGGCTTTGGCTTTCATTCTTGAGCTTCATAGGGAGTTCAATCCTCGACGCAAGAATTTGTTGGAAGCAAGGGCCGCTCGCCAGAAAGAGTTGGATGCCGGCAAAATGCCTTGTTTCTTGCCGGAGACAGAGGAAGTTCGTAAGTCTGATTGGAAGGTCGCTGAAGTACCGGCCGATTTGCAAGATCGAAGAGTAGAAATCACAGGACCAGTCGATCGCAAAATGGTTATTAATGCACTCAATTGTGGTGCCAATGTTTTTATGGCCGACTTCGAGGACGCCACCACTCCAAACTGGACAAATCTGATTGAAGGTCAGATCAATTTGAAAGATGCGGTTCGTCGAACGCTTTCCTTGCAAACTCCAGAAGGGAAATCCTACAAACTCAACGACAAAATAGCGACGCTCGTTGTGCGACCGCGAGGTTGGCATCTTCCTGAAAAACATGTGACTTTCGAAGGTGAAACGATTTCAGGTAGCTTGTTCGATTTCGGTTTGTATTTCTTCCACAATGCAGCCGAGCTTCTTTCACGCAAATCTGGACCCTATTTCTACATTCCAAAGTTGGAGAGTCATTTAGAAGCAAGGCTCTGGAGCGATGTCTTCAAGTTTGCCGAAAAACGCTTGAACATCCCACAAGGAAGCATACGCGTAACAGTTCTGATTGAAACCATTCTTGCTTCGTTCGAAATGGACGAGATCCTTTATGAGCTACGTGATTACATCGCTGGATTGAACGCCGGACGCTGGGATTACATGTTCAGCATGATAAAAAAGCTCAATAAGAAAGCTGATTTTAATTTGCCTGATCGCATCCAGGTAACAATGAATGTGCCTTTTCTTCGCGCTTACTGCGATCTGCTCGTAAAGACTTGTCACCGCCGCGGTGCACACGCGATGGGCGGCATGGCTGCGTTCATCCCGAGTCGGAAGGATCAGGAGTTGAATGCTCGTGCAATGGCCAAAGTGACCGAGGATAAGCAGCGTGAAACCAGTCAGGGCTTCGACGGTACTTGGGTAGCGCATCCGGATCTCGTGCCCGTTGCGCGCAAGGAATTCGATCATGTACTCGGTTCAAATCCTCACCAGAAAAACATTCTGCGAAAGGATGTACATGTAAAGCCCGAGGAACTTTTGGATGCGACAGTCGATGGCGGAAAAATTACAGAAGCTGGTCTTACGAACAACATTAACGTCGCCATTCAATATATAGACAGTTGGTTGCGCGGAACTGGCGCCGCCGCTATCCACAATTTGATGGAAGATGCTGCCACCGCTGAAATAGCCAGAGCTCAGCTGTGGCTATGGGTCAAACGTGGATCCACTTTGGACGATGGCAGAAAGATCACATCTGAGTTATACACACAGATTCGCAATTCCGAGGTCGACCAATTAAAAGTTATGGGCAGCCCGCGTCTGTCTCAAGCTGCCGAGCTATTGGATAAGCTCGTTTTGTCCGATGAGTTCATAGATTTCTTGACGCTTCCAGCTTACGAGTTGATCGACTAATACATCAAAAAAAAACAGGGTGGGATGAGCCCACCCTGTTCACTATCTGCACCACTGGCGTAGATAGTGCCCCTTTGCCGAACTTCTTACTCAGCGTGCCTCGCGTCGTAAGATTCTTTGAATACAATAGAGCTAGTTCGCCGGATTACTTCTTGTCTTCAGACGAACAGCATTGATCGCCTTTAGCTTTTTCGCTTCCGTTTTCCGACTTCTTTTCTTTGCCGCTCTCAGAACTTGCTCCAGAGGCTTCAGACATGTTTTCTTCATCTGCACCTTTGTTTTCACCGGAGTCGCGTTTCGACTGTTTCATTTCTGTTTCAGTCTCTTTATCTTCCTGCATATCTGGTTTGTCGGTTTCCTTGTCCATAAATTTTATCCTCATTGATTTCTATCAATCAATTCTTCGCTGCTTCGCAAGAGACGTGGCACAAGCATGTCCAGTTCCCGCAGACGTAACCATATATAGTGGCAAAGCTGCAAACATTGACCATGGGATGAAAGTCTCTGCTTGAAGTCAACCTGGTTTATTGAGAAAATAGGCTAAGTTGATTGCGGGCAGCAAACTAGTCATGGGTTTCATCGATAAAAAACTGAGAGAGACTGCCGCCGGGCGCTTACTGGCGGAGATGCTTAGCTTAAACTCTGGGCGTGGAATTCCAGCAAAAGAGAAAAACGCTAAGATCGAAGAGCTGGACAATGTCCTTTTCGCCGATCTGCTAACCAAGAATTTTAAGCGAATTGACACAAATGGCAATGGCATCAGCAAGAAAGAGCTAGCTTTCGCCATGAGTAAACCGCATGAATTCTCCGCGGATGAATTCACAATGTTGCGTCTGCTCAGTAAGTATTTTGATACCATCGCCAAAATGTGCGATGACCAGGAAGAGGGCGAAGCTGTTGTCATAACGGAGTTAGACAAAGAGGTGCTCGTTCAGTTCTTGAAGCATGCTGGAATGACATTGGCTGGAATACATGATTGGTTGAGTGTGAACGACAGAGCCATGGGACCACCGCCTTCCAGTCAGGGCTAGCTCAAGAACTGCAGTATTCGAAGCTTTACTCGCAAGACTGTCCGTGTTTCTTAAAATAATCCTGATGGTATTCTTCGGCCTCGTAAAACGTTGTAATGGGCTCTAACTTAGTGACGATCGGCGAAGAGAACCTTTTCGATTTTTGAAGTTCGGCAAGATAAGCCAATGCGGTATCCTTTTGTGCCTTGTTTGCATAGAAGACTTCAGAGCGATATTGATCACCGATATCAGGTCCCTGTCTGTTTAGAGTGGTTGGATCATGGTGAGACCAGAACACCTCTAACAACTTTTTGTAGCTGATTCTCTTCGGATCAAATTCTACTTGTACAGCCTCAGCATGACCTGTGTTGTGACTACAAACATCTCTATAGGTCGGATGGTCCGTGCTGCCACCGGTGTAGCCAGCCCTTGTCGCGATTACACCGGGGACTTTGCTGAAGATGTATTGAACTTTCCAGAAGCAGCCTGCTGCAAAGTATGCATTTTCCGTGCCGTTCTCGTCTGCAACAGCTGTTTTGCCAACAGTCTTGCTTGATTTTGCTGGACTTTGTTTTCTAGACGAGCTTTCATCGGCATAAACTGCCACAGACGCTGAAGAGATGAACAGAACGGCGCAAAACATCGAACGAAAAAATGCGTTCTTTGGCTGAATCGACGAAATAGCTGCAATTTGATATCGAGCCACAGGATCACCTCCAGGTAGTTTTTCTATCCTATATCAATTTGCATCGTCTTGCATGGATAAATGCATGTTGTCTAACTCTGCAGTGTCGGAATGATGTCTGTGATTTGTCCTCAAAATGTCCCCATTATGTCAGAAAATTGTATCCAAGTTGTTTACTAGTTGCGATCCTCAGACTCTAGGCTGTAAAAGGGTTTCGGGTTGTTAAATTAGAACTTACTTATGAATTTCCGACCTAATTGCACGATTGTTTTTGTTGATTCTCAGGTACCCAAAAAACGGGCAAATTGGTTGAGGGAAGAGAAATGTTCGAGAGTCGTCGTGAGCAAGCACAAAGAAAGGCCGCAGGACAAGCCTGTTTGCCTCTGATATTCATCGCACTATTTGTGGTGGCAATGTTAGGATTTTTCGCAGTGGAAGTCGCCAGAACGACTATAGTGAGAAACCAACTGCGCACTGCCGCCGAGTCGGCAGCATTAGCTGGCATAGCAGCCCTGTCTGGTTCTAGCTTGTTAGATCCGGCTACATCACAAAGACAAGCACTCTCTGCGGCGCGGATGGTGTTTGAAAAGAACGACGTGTTAGGTCAGATGCTCAGCAATGTAGAAACGGATTTCGGTGCCAGCCCTGATGCTAATCATGTAAAGCTGCAGATGCGTTTTTTGAATCCTAAAGCCGGAAATGCACCGGTCGATATTGGTGACCCTAACGGGAAGGTTTTGGAAATCAAGGCTAAATTTGGCATGTCCCCTTTAGCGGCTGCGTTTGTTGGAATGCAAGGCACTGTCCTGCCCTTGGAAGCTGAGGCTCGTGGAGGTGTCGGCGACCTAGACGTTGTGCTTTGTTTTGATGTGTCGGGTTCAATGGATGACCAAACAAAGATGACTCATGTCCGCCGCCGATGGGACGCGGGCAGCAGCCGAATCGTTTACGACGTTGTAAGTCAAGGACGACTTGCTACAGGAGCTGGAGCTGTTCGTCCGCAAGCGCTGGAATATGCCGGTCTCAATGCTGACCTGCGCGGTCCAAATGAAGCCGGCACACCTCCTGGCAATTATTCGGCTGCAATTCCGGAAACGGGGATGACGGACGCAGTCGTTAATCTTGACGAAAATGATAGTTTCGCAGGATTCTCAGAAGAGGGTTTCAGTTTTCCGAATGTGGCTGTAATGGTCGAAGCCTCTCGCGGCAATCTTGAGAACGCCACAGTTTTTGCAGACAGTAAAGCTAATACTGGAGCGGCAGCTGTCGTTTCCCCAAGAGCTGGCTACCAGGCCAAGTACTTCGAGTTGGCAGCCAAACATACCCATCCGATCGCCGAAGCTAAGGCAGCTGCTGAAGACTTTTATCGGCTAATGAATAAGAACGCAAATACACACTTCGGTCTTGTAGCGTTCGACAACATTGTAGGTGAAGATACCACCAGCGCATTCAGTGAGAATAATATCGCTTCTACATTTGCAGCTGGTGGCGTCGGACGTTTCCCCGTTCCTGCAGTCTCGTTGAATCCTGCGGAGGCGACTACGAACTTTGAATCTTGTTTGAGTAATGTAAGCGGTCTGGTTGCTTTCCAAGGCACCAACATCGGTGGAGCGACAGAGCGGGCCGTGCGCATGTTTGAAAGCGGTGCTCGCCGCAACTCCCGCAAGGCGATCATTGTATTCACCGATGGTGAGCCGACAGTTGGTGGACCGCTCAGCCCCAATCCTGAAAATAATTGCCGCATGGCAGCTCAGCGCGCTAAGGCGAAGGGCATCGCTGTTTACACAGTCGGTCTTGCCCAGAATCCTTCTCAAATGTCAGGTCAGCGCGCTGTCTTAGGTGACGATGTGCCGACCGGGATGGCGTTCATCGCCGGTAACGGAAGCAAGTTCTTTCCGGTTACCAGCTCCTCCGGTTTGCGAGGCGCATTTGCAAACATCGCCAGACATCTTAGCCAACTCGTACAGTAAGGAGACTAGTTATGAATTCTGTGAACCGTCTTCTTCAAAATCGCAATTCAAGCAATAGGAAATTTCAAATGAATACTCAAAAGAAAATAAGAACGAGAAAAGGTTCATCCTTGCTTGAGCTCCCCTGCACCTTGTTTGTTTTCTTGATTATGTTAATGATGCCGATGTTGAATTTGGCGACCACCACTTTACGCTGCTCCCTCATGGGAATGGCTGTGACCGAAGGCGCACATACCGCCTCGAAAGCGCATTCGTACGAAGTCGGTACGACCGAGAAGCCAGCGGCGATGATCTTGGCAAATGAATTAGTAAATGCTGCCGCCAGCCGTTTCAGCGGTCTTCATGTTGATAGCATTCAAACCGCTATTGTGACCACCAATGTTGCAAGTGGCGAGCTTACTAAACAATCAGGAAAATTGACCACTCCTCCTGATTCCTCCAGATTCATCTACCAGATCGAAACTAATGTGCAGGCACATATTGACCCACTTTTCATGTTGTCTAGCATATTTGGTGCAATTCCTGGAATAACTACTCCTGTTCCGATGAGTTATTCAGCTAGAGAAATTTTTGAGAATCCATCCGGTCTAAATCAATGAACTTCAGCGTTGAATAGATGTGAGCGCAAGCAGCCCAGAGACTGAGTTAAGACAAATAACCAATTAGAGAGAGACAGAAAAATGTATACTTCGAAATTTAGAGGCAATAGAAAACAACAAGGAACTTTGCTAGTCGACTTATCCGTTGCTTGCATTATCGTAATTGCCTTCGCCGTACTTGCTCTTGATTGCGGTGGCGCCATAATGGCATTCGGCATAACTGACCGCGCCTGCCGAGATGCTGCCCGTGCCGCGGCCCAAGGCAGCAGCCCCAGCGAAGCACGTCAATTGGCCAATTCTGTCATTGGCACTTATGCAAGTTCATCGGGGATTCTTTCCTCCCCGCGCATAGAGAACGTAACTTATACCGATTTCGGAGGGCATCCGCCAGATGGTTCAAGCCCCTTTGTGACTGTGACAACCTCAGCAAATGCCCGAGTTCTGGCACCTTTAAGTTTTTTTGGACGCGATGTGCTTGCCGGTAACTTTCCGATGAGAAAAACCTACACGTTCCCCATAGTGAAACTCGATGTTGATTCCTAATTCAATTTAGTTGTGAATTCCAAGCGGCACTGAAGTCTATTAGAAAACGGATCTGTCCAGGATCCGTTCTTTTTTGTTCATCCGAACTTCTGTCATTGCTGTTTGCTTTGGGCGAAGTATTGTCGACTGCGAGCATTACAAAACAGTTGCTGAAATGTGCGGCACGCCTATCCTTACCTGTCCTTACCCGCTAATATACTCACGTGGCTTGGGGGGAAGAAGTGAGCTTTCGTCAAACTAGCGCCGATTACTTTCCGTGGCTTTTGCTCCTGCTAGTGCTTTTCATTCTTCGCGTACTAGGGCAGCTTATCGTTGCGAATTTCGACGTTGCATTTTTGCCTCCAATGCAACAATGGCAATCGGGTCTCTTGCCCTATCCACTGCTGGTATTTTTCCAAGTGCTCATTATCGGGCTTTACGCACGCATCTGCTACGAGTTTAGGACAGGAAGTGGATTCTTTGTAAAGCCGAACAAAAAGTTGGCGAAGTCTTTCACTGCTTTTGGTTGCATCTATTTTGCTGCTATGGTTCTTCGTTACATCATTCGCATGGCACTTATTCCGGAAGCTCGCTGGTTCGATGGAACCCTGCCGATTCTCTTTCACTTGGTACTTGCTGGTTTTATTTTAGTGGTGGCGCACTATCAGAGAAAAATGCTCCAGTGCGCAGCTTCTTAATCTAGAACGATTGGCACGCCATTTCCGCGATCAATTATTTCAACTTTTCTTGAGCCATCGTTGGCAGCCGGAAAACGCAAGCTTGCCTTTCCGTTTCTTACATGAAGTCCTTGCACTGTAAGTTCGCCAAAAGATTCTGGTAGTGTCACTGCACCGACGTGCATAGTTCCAGATTTATCCATATTCAGGTGCAGATTTGCCAACAGCATCTGAATAACGCTTCCGGCTGCCCATGCTTGGGGACTGCATGATACGGGATAAGGAACTGGCTCTGAAAATTGTTGTTTTGAAAATCCACAAAACAATTCTGGCAGCCTGTCGTTAGTTTGGTAAGCTGCCGCATCGAGCATGCCTTGCATTACTCGCCTGGCTGGCTCACCCTTTCCTAGATCTGCCATGCCTGAGACAATCATTCCATTGTCGTGCGGCCAGACAGAGCCGTCGTGATAACTCATCGGGTTGTATCTGCGCTCTTTTGACGAGAGCGTTCTGATTCCCCAACCACAGAACATATCAGATTCAACCAGGCGATCTGCGACGAGTTTCTCTTGCTCAGCACTCAGAATTCCGGTACCCAATAAATGACCCGCATTGGATGCCACCACATCGCATGCTTTTCCTGAACCATCTAAAGCAAGAGCGACTGTATTCTTATCTGGCATCCAAAAATCTTTTTGAAATTGCTCCCGGAATAAATCAGCTCTCTTGTGTAGGTCGTTTGAGAGCTGTTTTTCTCCAAACCTATTTGCTAGTTCAGCTGCGGACTTCCAGCTTTCATACAGGTAAGCTTGGACTTCGCATAATGCTACTGTGCCTTTAACTAGCTCACCGTTGCTGTACATTATAGAGTCTCCAGAGTCCTTCCACCCCTGGTTGCTCAATGCACCGTTGCCACCGTAACGCAGATAACCGCCGGCACGTGATTGCTCTAAAAATGCCAGCGCATCTTTGATGTTAGGCCAAAGTTTCTTTGCTAGCTCTTCGTCTCCTGTCCATCTAACATATCTGCCCATCAGCACCAAGAAAAGTGGAGTGGCATCCACGGTTCCATAATAAGGAATGAAGGGTATTTCCTTGCATCGCGCCATTTCTCCGAGGCGCAATTCATGCATTATTTTTCCTTTTCGTTCTTCGGTAAATGTGTCATCCTTTTTTCCTTGATAGCTGGCAAGGACGTTGAGAACATCGCGGGCGATATCAGGCGCCACTGGCAGTGTTTGCAATGAAGTAATCAGCTCGTCCCTCCCGAACGCAACTGCAAACCATGGCAGTCCTGCCGCAATACACCAGCCTCTGGGCGTGGGTTGGCGGAGGATGTAGAGATCACGAATTGCCTGATCATATAAAGCGTTCAATGTATGATTGGCGCTGCTGATTGATGCTGTTTTTTTTCGCCAAGAATCGAAATCTGCGCGGTTATCGCGCAGCTGCTCTGCAAAGGGCGCCATGTCTGATGCTTGCAGAAGTTTTTCGTCGCCCAGCTGGGTTTGCACGGAGAATTCTATGCTGGATGTCTTTCCCGCTTCTAATTCTATGTGTGCGATAGCTTTTGATTTCTCCCAGCGCAGCGCATGAGTGCCGCCACCTGATATGCGGCTATTAATAGGCAGGCCGTCAAGTCCCGTGTATTTTAGGTTGATTGAATGAGCATGAACTTCCGTTGGAGAAAAAGTGCCGCGCTTCTTTCGTACCGAACCTCGTACTTCGAACATATCTGCAAAGTCTGCGCCATACTCAACAGCTAGTTCGACAGTTTGTTTGTCGGTGCTGTAGTTGGTGAGTGATACTCGCTCATGTAAGCCATTTCGAAGAGTGAGTTCTCTTTGAAGCAACACTGTTCCTTCAGCGGCCGCTGGTCCTTTTAAATTTGAGTAGAGGAATTTCCCGGCAAATCCTTCCTTCGTGTTAGCGCTCAGCATCTTAGGAGTCTTGCCATCAATTTTGACTTGCCAGTTACTTAGATATCGCGTGTCGTCCGCATAAAGCCCAAAACCACCTGCTCCATTTCCGGAGATCATGCCTTGAGTGTCCAAGACTAAGAAGTGTTTGCCGTGCTTTATTACGAGTCTGCTTTCTGCCAGCGCCGGCTTCTCTTCATTAGGTGGCGGGCTATTCTCTTTTGCTCTTGCTTCTGCTTGAAAGCGCGCATCTTGCGAAGTTTTGCGGCCGCCGTCTTCGCTAAAACATAACTGTGTGCTTAACATGCTCAAAAGTACGACGGACAAAAATGAACGTTGAAAAAGCACTATTAACTCCTCAAAAGCACTTGCATGTGAAGATGCAAGTTTCTGCTCTCCAGCTTTGTAGCCTAAATTCTATCATTGAACAAGCTCCATTTCGGGAACCAATCGCCGATAGTCGTGTCTAGAACTGGTGATGTATGCGAAGCTCTTCGCATACCATATACCACATTTGTCACTGCTGGCTGGAGGAGAGGACGTAATGGGATTGAAGGAAGCGTACCTTGACCGCGTTGAGGCACAAATCAAGGAGTGGGATGCTGATTTTGAAAAGATGAAGGCGAAGGCTCAATTAGCAAGCGCTGAAGCCCGGATTGAATACTATAATAAACTCGAAGGGATGCAAGCAAGAGCAGACCAATTCAAGAAAGATTTCGGCAGCTTTAAAGAATCGTCCGGCGAAGCTTGGGAAGAATTGAAAGGTGGGCTCGATAAAGCCTATAATGAAATGTCATCGACATTTTTGGATTTCAAAGAAAGTTTAGATCAAGCGATTGGTAAATTCCACAAGGATAAAGCAAGTTAGACTGTTGATTGCTCAACCTGGCTACGCAGACGGAATGCAGTATTTTGTAGCTTCGTTTGATCGGCGTTTTTTATAGAGTAATGAACGGATTAAGCGATCGGATAACGCAGTACCAATTGCAGTACGCGGATCACAATAGTTGCGGAGTAGTATTAGGATCACTTGTTATGCGATACATGGCATTGGCTTGCGATTATGACGGCACTATTGCCGGTCATGGAATCGTAGCCCCCCAGGAGGTTCAGTCATTAAAAAGGCTGGCCGCATCTGGAAGGAAGTTGATACTTGTTACCGGACGACTCTTGGAGGACTTACTTCAGGTCTTTCCGGAGGTCTCAATGTTCGACATCGTTGTCGGTGAAAACGGAGCCGCGTTGTATAAACCGTCGACAGGTGAGATCAAAGTTTTGGGTGAGGCACCGCCGGCGCGCATGATCCAGCTTGCACGTGCTCGCGGAATTGAACCTTTGAATGTTGGCCATGCAATTGTTGATACACGAGTGCCGCATGAAGGTGCGATGGTCGAAATTATTCGTGAGCTCGGTTTGGAATGGCAGCTAATATTTAACAAGGGTGCAGTCATGATTCTGCCCACCGGTATCAATAAAGCCACTGGTTTGAAGGCTGCTTTGAAAGAATTGGGACTTTCGCCGCACAATGTGGTCGGCGTAGGCGATGCCGAAAATGACCACGCGCTTTTGAGCTTGTGCGAATGTGGTGCCGCTGTAGCCAACGCCTTGCCTACTCTGCAGGAGCGGGCCGACTTGGTCACAACTGAACGCGCTGGCTCAGGTGTAACTCAGTTAATTGAGCGGATGATTAGTACAGATCTTTCGGAGCTTGAGACAAAGCTCGTTAGGCACGACCTCAAAATAGGGTCCGAAGAGGATGGCAAGCTTGTGGTCTTGAAGCCATATCGCAGCGCTATTCTTGTTGCCGGTCCATCCGGAAGTGGCAAGTCTGGTGTCGCACATGCTTTGATCGAGCGACTAGTTGATAGTCGCTATCAGTTTTGCTTGATTGATCCTGAAGGTGATCTTCAAGAATTGGATAAAGCCGTTGTTCTGGGAAATGCTCAGCGCGCCCCTACTCTTGATGAGATTATGCACTTGTTGCAGAATCCTTCGGAGAATGCTGTCGTTAACTTGCTGGCAGTTCCAATTCCGGATCGCCCCAACTTCTTTGCTATGTTGACGCCACATTTGCACGAACTATATGCAAAGACAGGCCGACCTCACTGGCTGATCGTCGATGAAGCTCATCACATCCTGCCATCAGATCGCAGTAAAGGCGGCAGTGCCAGCTTAAACAACATTGCTGGAAGCACGATGCTTGTCACTGTGCATCCTGAGCACGTTTCGCAAGCCGCGCTTTCGACTATCGATTCGCTGATCACTGTTGGACGTTATCCTCACCAAACTGTTCGCTCTTTCTGTACTGCTGTTGGAGTTTCATCCTTGCCAGAATCCGATATTCCTGAATCACATAACGGCAATGTGATCGCCTGGTTTAGAGGTACTGATCGGAAGCCTTTCTCTTTGCACATAGAACCAAGCAAGGCCGAACGAAAGCGCCATCGCCGAAAATACGCACAAGGAGACGTTGGTTACGAGCGCAGCTTCGTATTCCGTGGTCCAGACTCTAAGCTCAAATTGCGAGCTCAGAATTTAGTTATCTTTCTGCAAATGGCAGAAGGCGTGGACGAAGACACCTGGCAGTTTCACCTGCGCCGGCAAGACTATTCTCGTTGGCTGCGTGGCTCTATAAAAGATGACGAACTTGCTAACGTGGTGGCGGGCATTGAAACACAAAGTTCAATGACCGCTGAAGATAGCTTGAAAGCTGTGAAATTCGCTATTGAGGGTCGCTATGGCGGCACCGAATAGTTAGCTTATATAACGCTCAATTAGGACCAAAAGAACTCGCTCCTCGCTCATGTAGAGATTGAGTTCTTTTCTTGGGAATAGAATTTCTCTTAAGAATTTGCGCGGCGCAAATCGAGCAACAAAGAATTAAGGACCAAACAGGTCCGTTCGGTCCTTACAAGTCACGCGATTACAATTGACTTATGCGGTAGCGGGTCTAGTAGTCGTCTTCGCGGTCTTTTCCTTTGGTGTTGCCGGAAGCTCTTTTGAGGCTTGCGGAAATAGCGTTCGTCTGTGATGCCAGATCAGTACTGCTGCAACCGGTGTACCGATAGCAATTAAGGCTGCGGCGATATAAATAGATGTGAGAACCATGGCTATCATATTCTTCAATTCCGCCAGGTTCTTATCCAGTACACCTATCCTCTTGCCCATGGTGGAAATTGGCTCGGATAGGTCGTTCAATGGCTTTTGCAATTGAACGATAGGTGGGCGCAAATCCTTCATCGGTTTTTCTAATCTGCCCATCTGTTTGCGCATCCCTGAAATGTCAGAGCGCATAGAATTGATGGCAGTCTCGACATTACCCATTTGTCCCGTGATGTTATTTATACTTCCTTGCACATTGGACATACTGCTCTGCATGGAAGTCATCTTTACCTGGACGTCCGACATTTCTTTGGTAACGCCGCCCATCTTTTCGCCGACAACACCCATCTGTTTTCCAACGTTATTCATGGAACCGTTTACTTCGCCCATTTTATTTTCGAGACTTTCCATAGATGGTTGCAGAGCGGAAATAGGTCCGGTCAGCTTTACGATTTGCTGTTCCAAGCGCACCGTTTGAGCTTGAAGCTTCGTCACCGGACGGAACAACCAACCTAAAGGATTAAGACCAGGTCCCTTTTCGACAGGTTCTTGTTTAAGGTCTTGCGGATGTACCTTTGCGCCAGGAACCTTATTAACTATTTTTGCTTGGCTTGCTGCCAACTTGTCGGTTTGTTTGACCGTTTGCTTGTGTGCGTCCTCGACTGCTTTGCTATCGTTTGTCCCTGCCACTGGAGGGACTGGCGGCATCGGCGGCGTAGGCGGAACGATTGTCTGCTGAGAGATGAACGACTGGCCTCCTGGTGCCGGTTCGCTAGTGTCAGCAGCGCACACCGGCGGCATAAGCAAAGTCAGGGCTAGTAATGTGCCTGCCGTATAATTTGCTGATCTCGATAGATCAAATTTTTTCGCATTCGGTGCGAACATAGTAACCTCCCGCTTCCTCACTTCGTCTGTGAGGGCTTCGACGGGCTTCTCATGTCTTTGGTTCCGCTCAGAGCATTGTCTACGACGCTAAAGGTGTATTGAAGAGTTCGGCGCGCGAAAATTGCGCGCGAAAACTGACAATCTGGATCTATGCAGCAGGATTGTTAGTAGAAGCGTACTGGCTGATGATGTTTCGAAGATCGTCTAACTTGAACGGTTTGCTCATATATCCATCCATGCCGGCTGCAAGGCAAGTATCCTTATCGCCCTGCATTGCATTGGCGGTCATCGCAATGATTGGGATGTGCTTGCCTGAGGCGGTCTCTAAGTCGCGGATTGTCTTGGTAGCTTCTAATCCATCCATCTCTGGCATCTGCCAATCCATAAATATCAAGTTGTACTTCTTACTGTGTGCTGCTTCAACAGCCTCTTTGCCATTAGCGACTATCTCGACTGTGCAACCCAGTTTCTCTAAGAGTGACTTGACCATGCGTTGCAGCACCACGCTGTCTTCGGCTACAAGAATTCGGGTATTGGAAAATGAGCCCTCATACAATTGCATATCTTTGTCGGGTTTTGTGCTGAGTGGTGTCGGCTTGTCCGTCTCACCGCGTGAAAGTGAAACCATCCACCGCACCAAGTCGTGTTGGGTTAGTGGTGTCGTCAGTGGTGATGCTTGCAAATTTCGTGGAGGCTTAATTGAATCAGAATCACGCAAAAACGCGATCGAGATCTTCGCTAATTCAGGATTTGCCTCAATAACTTTTGAGAGCGCTGTGGCGTATAAGCTATCTACTAATATAGCGCTGAATGAGCTTGAGTTGAGAGCTGCCTCGATTGCCGCCTCTTCTCCGGAGCGCAGTATTTCAGCATTCAATCCCACCGTTTCCAAATGCCTGCTCAATATTTCTGGAAAATATGTTTGCGGCGAGAGAATTAAGACTCGTTTGTTTGGTGGATACGTTCCCTCAATTCGAGTTGCTTCCCCTGCGACTCCAGCCCATGCCGGCAGCTCAAACCAGAATGTCGAACCTTTGCCTTCTTCGCTGTGGATGTGAATCTCTCCGCCCATTAGCTGCACCAATCTCTTGCTGATGGAAAGTCCCAAACCTGTGCCACCATAGCGACGTGTTGTGGATCCATCAGCTTGTACAAATGGCTGGAATAAGCGAGTTTGAGCCTCGGGAGAGATCCCGATGCCAGAGTCCTGAACCGTAAATTTGACACGTTCGGCATCATCGCCTGCTACCCTTGTGACGTTGATTACGACTTCGCCCATCGCAGTAAATTTGACTGCATTGCCGGCCAGATTGATGAGCACCTGCCTCAGCCGCGCAGGGTCTCCACGGAAATTGTTGTTGACCTCTGGATCGATAAAAGTGAAGAGCTTGAGTCCTTTTGCCTGAGCTGAAGATGCAAGAATGTCTGACACCTCTTTCATCACCGTATCAAGCGAGAATGCCACTGAATTGACTTCGAGCTTTCCAGCTTCTATCTTCGAGAAGTCTAGAATATCGTTGATGACAGTAAGAAGTGATTGTGCAGATTCGTTGACCAGACGGGCATAATCCTTTTGCTTATCGTCTAGATGGGTGTTAAGTAAAAGCTGATTCATACCGATGACCGCGCTTATTGGTGTGCGGATTTCATGGGAGATATTTGCTACGAATTCCGATTTCAAACGCGAACCTTCAACAGCTTGATCACGGGCGCTCTCAAGATCCTGATTCAGTTGAGCCAATTCGGCTAATCGTAATTCGAGATCTTCATTCAGCCGGACTGTATGAACCTCCAGCTGCTTGCGATCGGAGATCTCAGCTGCTAATCGAACGTTGCTAGCTTCCAGCTCCCGGGCTCGTAAAAAAGCTGCTCGGGCAAGTGCAAGCGATAACACCATTAAACCGGCGATCACTAAACCTAATGCCAGAAAAAGATCGGGAAAGCGCCGGACAGTTTCCTTTGCCGATGTAATAGCCCGTCCTACTGGATTGCTGGATTCCTTCTGGCTTGCTTTCTGATCAAATGAGACTGTTTGCGGGCTTTGTTGAGTGTTTAGAATGTATTGTGCCTGCTTGACAGCCGGCTCGAATTCCAGCGGGAAGGGACCATAAACTGGGGTCTTGCTGGACTTCTCCTCTTCGTCTGTCCGCGATTCTTGGGTGACGGTAGCCGGCGGCTTGACAGATATAGAGTTGGACTTTTGGTTTCTTGTTTGATCGGACGCACTAGTGGAGCGCTGGATGCGATCAATTTGTCTTAGCGCATTCACACGAGTCTGGTCGGTTGGAACTATGCTTTGGGCGGAAGCGGCCGGTGCTAATTGCGAAACAGCGGTGCCGTTCGTATTAATGTTGGAGTGAGCCATGAGAACGGCTTGTGATAGTGCCGTGGTGGTCCCGGAGCTTCCGCTAGCTGCGCCTCCTCCGGTCCCACCTGAGCCGCCGGAGCTGCCAACACCATTGCCGCCGCCACCGTTGCCGCCACCACCGTTGCCGCCACCAGGTAATCCTGGGGGATTGGGCACCGGTGGAAGCTGACCTTCAGACAGGGCAGCAAGAACTGAACTTGCGGTTTGACCGGCTGTGGAAACAACCGTACCGACCACGCGGGTTGCCGTGCCTAATCCCCGTTCTGCAATTTCTGTGACAGGATTGCTGTTGCCTGCGATCACGAAGCCGGCTCGACCTCTGGTCATATCCAAAATTGCGGCTGTTTTGACTAGACGATCGAAAACTCGCCTTTCAGACGAATTGGGGGACGATTGCAGAGAACTTAGTAAAGGTTGGTTTTTGATGAGACTTGCTAAATTGATCTCGCTGACCGCCATTCTATTGTTGTCCATCATTATTTGATGGCGGCGAGCTACTCCATCTAAAGGGCGAATGGAGGAGGGCTGCATGGGTCGGGCTGATGCTAGAAGTTCAAAACCAGGGCGGATAGCAATAACATTCTGGGAACCCGCCATCTGAAAGCGCACATTTTGACCAGCGCTGTCTAGATTTTGTATTTGTAAGAGTCCGTTTGTGAGATTGACTAGAACATTCGATTGTCTTCCAATCCATATGTTGCCCAGAGCCGTCTCTAGTAGCACGGAATTTTTTGACGACGGTAGAGATAACAAAACGCTACCGCTTGTGAGCTGCATTTTGCCGGCGCCAAGATCGTTTAAATGAGCTTGGCCTGATGAGATGGCAAACTGGCGCGCATTTGCGGACTGCAATGCTGAACCAATTAATTTAGTATTGAGTACATTTAGACCACGAACAGATTGAACGGTGGGACTGCTGAAAACTGGCAAGATCTGTTGAGGTTGTGCTGTAGCGTTGGGCATTAGTGCGCCTGGATGCAGGTTTGTAGTTCCATTCAGGGCACCGTTGATGTTAATACCAGTACTTCCGTTTAATATTTGCCCAGCATTGGATTGATTCACATTATTCAATAACGTCTGAGTGCTGCCAAGTGCACCACCGGCAATGCCGTTGACTCCGCCTGTTAAACCATTAATAGTTCCACCAACGCCGAGTCCATTGACGGCGCCCGTTACGCCTGTGCCGAGTCCGCTTACAGCGCCACTGACTCCTGCGCCAAGACCATTGACTGCACCGGTAACAGGGCTGAGTACTCCTTGTGCTGGTCCACTAAGGCCCCCGAGTGCCTGATTGCCTGTCGAAACTGTTGACTGAACAAGACTGCCGACACCGCCGAAGATACCACCAAGCGGCGAGTTGTTTTGGGGCGTAAAGGTATTGTCTGCATAAGCGAGACTTCCGAGCAAAGTGATCGAAAGTGACAAGAGCAGTCCTAAAGAGATAACTCTCTTCTCCGGAGTTACAGCTCTAACAATTTTATGATTCTTAGAACTTGCGTTTGCCATCCTACCTTGTCCTTAGCCCTACCGTCTCCAAAGTTCCATCTAGAAAGAGAATTTGAGTCTTTGCTAGTCGGGAGTGAGAGATATCCGTTAGGAACCGGCTTTCTTCCTGTCTCTATCATGGATGATTTCAAGAATTTTTGGGACTGATTAATGAAGATTTTTCTAATAGATGACTATAGAATAAAGTCGGAAGGCGGGGCTGTATCAAGCTTCTTCAGCGTTAACTTTATTGTGGGTTCCCGTTTCCCACTACAAGAGTACGGAAAACCCCAGCGTTTAATAGGAGATCCCTATCGACCGAAAGCGGCAAGTTGTAGGCAAAACCGGCTTCAGTATAAGTAAATGTATCCTCTGCTGTGGACGTTGAAAAAAGAAAGTTTGCTTCATACTATTAAATTTGAAATCCGAAGACCAAACGATGAGCTGAGCTTGGCGGATCTTTATCCCTAACATTTCTGTTGGAAAATGCAGCGCAGATGTCTCCAATGATGGTGGCACTTAATTCCACTTTCTCCTGTCCGTATAGCTAGGATTGAGAGTAGAGGAAAACAGGAGTCTGAAAGTAGTCTGCTCTTTTTCGGCTAAAAGGAGAATTTCGATGAAGGCAAAAATGTCGAATAAACCGCCGGAAACAGCTCGGTACATGTGTATGCAATGCAACAAGCAGTTCGCGTTTAATAAAGGCGACCTTATGTGTCCGAACTGTGGAAATAGGAAAAGGTCGGAACTCGTTCCTATCTATATGAAAAACAATCAGGCAGAGGACAATATGTATACTTCTGAAGATTTTCACGGCGGTTAGTTTTAGCAATGAACAGTTTTAACGCATGCAGCGAAAGGCAGCTGCATGCTGCCGCATGGAGGAATGGTTATGTCAGAACACACTGCCGGGTCACAAGGGCAAAACACGGGCTATCCTCTGAACGATACCGTATGTAAGCTCATATCTTTAATTCACAAGAAATCACAGAGCTTGTGCGCTTACAATTCCGGAGCCGATGGAGCTTCTTCGCCTGAGATGAGTGATTTGCTTTCGAGGATGAAAAAAGCCGATGAAGACGCTGTTCGAGAGTTGGCACAAAAGCTACGCAGCGAATTAAACAAAGAATTCTGTGAATCAGCTCAAGGAACTGGCGAGACAGATCCTCTGATTAATTGCACATCGCTACCGCTGCCAAAAGAGGAGGCTATAGCCAAGGTCGAAAATATGAAAGAGGAACAATTGGTGGATGAAAGTGAAGCTATGGAAAGCGTGAAACAATCAGCCGAATAGCGACTTATTTGCCGCCATCCCTAGCACGTAGCGGCTTCTGCTCAGGAAGCGAGGAGGTAGATGATGTTGGAGTTGAGGACTAGCGCAAATCAGCAAGTGACGCCGCTCAACGTGGCTATACGCAAACGAAGAGCAACGCAGGGATTTAAGCCAGATCCGATTCCGGATGTGCTGCTAAATGAAATTCTTGAGTCAGCTCTCCTGGCACCATCCGGATACAACTTGCAACCGTGGCGTTTCGTAGTAGTTAAGGAGGAGGAGGCACGCAAACGGTTGCGCAAAGCTGCTATGAATCAAGCAAAGGTAGAAGAGGCACCCGTGGTGGTGATTGCTTGCGCTGATCCCAATTCTTGGCGGAAGGATATTGACCGCGTGATTAGGTTGGGACAGGAGGCGGGACAGATTGAGGATGAGCAAACTGCGGAGTTTATTCGCAGTAACGCCACGAAGTATCTTAGCTCCACTGACACAAGACTGTGGGCTACTAAACAAACTATGATCGCATATACGCAAATGATGCTCTTAGCTGAAACCTTAGGATTGGATACAGCTCCGATGGAAGGATTCTTCGAAGACCAAGTGAAAAAAGAATTCGATATTCCCGAAGATTTGATCGTATTGGCGCTTTTGGCTCTCGGCAAGTCCGGGAAAGCTGACAGACCGTTTGGTGGCCGCTTCGATCTCGATGATCTAATAAGTTTGGATAAATTCGGCAAACCATACGGCGGGAGCTAACGTAATAGACTTTTAAGTGCGGCTTGGAGTGTTTGCTTCCTCAAACAATCCAGACTCGCTCACGCCAATGATCATAGGCGCGTGTGGGCTATCCCGGCACTTGCAAGCGAGCGAAAGCGGGTCTGCTTACGAACTCTGGCGGAGTATTTTTACGATTATCGACGTTCGTTTCAATTTGACCGCGCTTCTTTAGGAAGCTATGCTGCGCCGCGCTTCCGAGTGCTTGTCTTTTTAGGATGAGTCTTACTCGTAGATGTGGCGGGCTTGCGCGTCCGCTTCTTCGTTTCGCTTGTTTTATCTTCGCTTTCCGATCTTTTAGAGGCGCCGGCTGAACTTCTAGTCGATGGACGACGCTTTCGGCTTTTAGAGATGTTTTTCTTCCCGTCGTCCTCAGCTTCATTTGCGTCAGCATCTTCCGCCGTAGGTCGCTCATTGGCTTTCTTGCCTTCCTTCAAGTTGTTCAGGCTAGCGTTCAGGGCTTCCATTAAATTCAGAACGTCTCCGCGCCCTGCACGTCGTGGCTCTTCCTCGACAATTTCTTCGCCTTCCAGCTTAGATTCAATTAGCTTGTTGAGCGCCTCTCTGTAGTTATCCGTGTATTTCTCGGGTTCGAAGTCTTCGGCGAGCATGTCAATCAAGTTCGATGCCATCGTCATTTCTTGCTTTGAGATTTTTGCCTCTCGCGGTTTTGCATTAAGGTCAATTCTAATTTCATCGGGAAAGAGCAGTGTGGATAAAAGGAGTGTTTCGCCAACTGGTCTTAGCGCACATAATCTTTCTTTGGTTCTAATCGCAACCGTGCCAAGTCCAATCATTTCCTTCTCTCGCAGAGCATTGACAAATAAATTGTAGGGATGCGCTCCGGTCTTTTCTGGCTCAAGGTAGTAGGACTTCTCGAAATATATAGGATCCATTTCTTCCAATTTTACGAACCCAGTTACTTGCACAATGTTTTTGCTAGGCAGTGGTAGTTGGTCGAAGTCGTCATCATTAAGCGGAACGTAACGTCCTTTTGCGTATTCATATCCTCGCTCAACCTCGCCCCACTCGATTTGCCTGTCACAGTTAGGGCACCAGCGTACTTCTTTTATTCTCGATTTGCATTCCTCATGCAGAAGATGAAAGGAAATATTTTTGTTTTCCGTCGCTGTATATAACTTAACCGGAATGTTCACCATCCCGAATCCTACTGCGCCGCTCCACATTGCTCTTGGCATAACTAATACCTTCTATGTTGTCTCAGATCACACCGTTTGCAGCTAAGACGCAGTCAGTGGCACACTAAGTTCCGACTCGAATTCTGTTGTGGCGTTATGGCGGCGAGAACCGCTGGTAGACTGCTCTGAGGAACCGAGCTCTGGAGCTTCCGTCTAAGCTCCAGAATAGGCAGAAACTAGAACCTATGCAGCGCATTGGACTGCATGCAGTACATCGGAGAACCGCTATGGCACTAGAAAAGTATAATAAGATGCGCGATTTCGCAAAAACGCCTGAGCCCTCGGGCAAGGCAAAGCGCACTAAATCGCGCAAGCTGCAATTTGTGATTCAAAAGCATAATGCGACCAGGCTGCATTATGACTTTAGGCTCGAGCATAACGGAGTACTGCTTTCCTGGGCCGTGCCCAAAGGTCCCTCGTTAAATCCCGCAGATAAACGACTTGCGGTTCAGACCGAGGATCATCCATTTGAATATAGAAAGTTTGAGGGATTGATTCCGAAAGGTGAATATGGTGGCGGTGAAGTGATCATTTGGGATAAAGGCACATTCTATCCAGAGCGTGATGGGGAGCCTGTTGAGGATATCGATGAAGCCGAAAAGGTTATTTCAGACGGCATGAGGCGCGGTAGCTTAAAATTCGTGCTTGAAGGTGACAAACTACATGGCTCTTGGGCTCTTGTTAAATTGAAGAACAAAGAAAAAGAATGGTTGTTGATAAAACACAGTGACGATTTTTCCACAGCGGATCGAGAGGTCGTTGATGAGGATGAATCGGTCGTCAGTGGAAAGACAATTGAGGACTTGCAAGAAAAGTACGGTACAAAATCAGAGAAAAAAATCGCTGGCAGCAAAAGGGCAAGCAATGCTAAGCCTCGTATTAAGTCAGCTTATCCTCCGGTGATACAGCCAATGTTGGCCAGTCTAGCGCCTGAACCTTTTTCTAAAGAAGGCTGGATTTATGAGCCAAAATTCGATGGAATAAGAGCAATTGCATACATTCACAAAGGCGACGTTCGCTTACTTTCAAGACGCGGGTTGGATTTAACTGGTCGCTACCCAGTTCTTGCGGACGCTCTAGCTTTGCAGAAGGGAGATCTTGTTCTGGATGGAGAAATTGTTGCCTTCGATCCGCAGGGGCGTCCTTCCTTTCAACTGTTGCAGCAACGGTCGGGTTTATCGCGAAGCACAGATGTGCGCCATGCTGAAGGAACTATACCAATTCAATTTTATGCATTCGACATTCTATACAAGAACGGAACCCTCATGGTCAATAAACCTTTGACCGAGCGCAAAGATGAGCTGAAGAAGGTTTTACAACAGAACGATAGCATAAGACTTGTCGATAAAATTGAGGGACCCGGGCAAGACGCTTTTAAAGCTTGCGTTGAAAATGGGCTCGAGGGCATACTTGCAAAACGTGCCGATAGTCTTTATGAGGTGGGCAAGCGCAGCAAAACTTGGCTGAAAGTAAAAGCAACAAAGAGTGATGACTTTGTTATTTGCGGCTACACTGCAGGAAATGGATCAAGGGCTAATATGTTTGGCGCCCTTGTACTTGGTTATTACAAGGGCGATGAGCTTAAGTACGCGGGGTCTGTTGGTACTGGGTTCACTGAAAAATCGATGCAATCGATTTTGAAAACTCTCAAAGGTCTTGAGGTGATGACTTGTCCATTTAGAGAAAAGTCCGCATGCAAAACTAAGGCAACCTGGCTTAAGCCAGTTGTGGTCGCACAAGTGAAGTATGCTGAATTCACGCGAGACATGATTTTGCGCGTGCCTGTTTTCCAGCATTTGCGCTCCGATATTGATCCAAAGCAAACTGGACCGAACCCGATAGTTCAGCCTGGCGCAAGTTCCACTGAGGGGGGCGGCTCAGAATCCAATTCGGCTACAGGTCAAGTTATTGCTCGATTGAAAGCAACAGCAAATACTTCGTCAAGTAAGGACGAAGCAAGTCGGCAGGTCAGGGTGAGGGCGGACTCGGGTCTGCATGCGTCAAGAACAGTAAGCAAGGGCCGATTGGCAGCAAATAATACCTCATCGCAGTCTTCCGTGGATAAGAACTCGATCAGCGAACTGCTAGACGCGCTTCAGGGAAAGAGTGAAAATCTTGCAGTCGAAGTTGAGGGACACAAAATTTCCTTCAGCAGTTTGAATAAGATCTTGTGGCCGGGTCTGGGGCGGAAGTACAAACCGGTTAGCAAACGAGATTATGCAATCTATCTATGTAAGATGGCGCCTTTGATACTGCCTCACTTGAAAGATCGCCCCCTTACACTGATTCGTTATCCAAATGGGGTTGAAGGGAAACGTTTTTTTCAGAAGCACTGGGAGCACAAGGTCCCGGACTTCGTGGAGACAGTGACCTGTTTTTCTGAGAAGGAAAATCAGGATGACGAGTTTTTGCTTTGCAACAACCTGCCAACCTTAATGTGGTTGGCCCAAATTGCTGATCTCGAATTGCATACTGTGCACACTCGTATTAATCCGGAGCCCGATGCGCAGGACATGTCCCGGAAATTCACCGGATCACTCGAAAACATAAACAAGTCTTTGCTGAATTATCCCGATTTCATGGTGCTCGATCTCGACCCATATCTATACAGTGGAAGGGAGGCGGCCAATGAAGAGCCCGAACTAAACAAAAAGGGATTCAAAAAAGTCTCCGAACTAGCTCTTATGCTGAAGGAGATTTTGGATAGTTTGAAATTGAGGGGCTTTATTAAGACCTCAGGCAAGACAGGCATGCATATCTACGTTCCTGTTGTGCGCAATGCGGATAACGAGGAGTTGCGTTCATTTGCCGCAACGCTAGCAAAACATTGCTTTGAACAAAGACCTGGTGATGTGACAATAGATTGGGCGGTAAAAAAGCGCACCGACAAAGTGTTTTTTGACTTCAACATGAATGCTCGTGGCAAGACTTTGGCATCAATCTATTCACCGCGCAATTCCATTTTGGGTACAGTTTCAACTCCCCTGGATTGGAAGGAGCTCGGCTCGGTTTACCCAACTGATTTTACAATGGACACCGTTCCTGACAGAGTCGCTGAAATTGGTGACCTCTGGAGCGATATTCTTTTTGAGAAGAATGATCTACAAATGTTTTTAGCGCAGGTACGGAGCAAGGAGGGCGGTAAACGTCGCCGCCGACGCGGACGGTAGTTAGCTCAGGCTAAGACCTGTTCGCTGTTAGGGCGCAGACAGGACGGATTACTGCAGGAAGACGCATAAGCTGCTAGAGAGCGTCCCTTCGTTGTTAGCCGCTGCAATTCTCACCTTAGCTCCTTCATACATTGCTGTCGGCGGGGACTTTGGCTTGTCTGGCTTGGTTTTACGAGCTTTTGCCTTCGATTTTAGCTTCTTCTGATACCTCACAAAACCCTCAGGTTTTTCTGGTTTATTAGGAGCATGAAAAACGAGGTGAAAACTATGAGAGTACAGAGTTTAGTAATGGCAATTGCGATTGCAGCTATCTTCCCTATCGCTGCTTCTGCCCAAGGATTTAATAATATCAACATCAATCTGAATGACGTTATGGTCGGCCAAAGGATGCAAGACATGTCGCGCCAGCTTGACAGCGCGAACGCTTCAGGTTTCATCGGCAGGAAGCATCACAAGCATATGAAAAACAAAAAGGACCATCATATGGCTGTTTTGATGCAGGATGCCAATTCGCAAAATCCGATTATCGATATGCATCAATCGGTTGACGCTCAAGCTCCAGTTAGTGCGGTTGACAATCACGTAGCCCCCTAGTATTGGGCTTCAGATTCTGGGAAGAGTTTAGGGGGCGCTGGCAATATGCCGGCGCCTTATCACAAGGGCACTTAATTGATTATCTGCTATGGGAAGTGAGACAGGAGGCGCTGCCTGCTAAAATAGTGTCTTTACAATTCAAGGGGCGAGGTCTTGTCAGTAAAGGTGAAAAAGAAAAATCACAATGACAAGCCAAAGAGGTTCAAGTCCAAACAAGGCGAGCCGCTTGTTCTAAAGACAAAATTGAAGGGACATGCTTTTGCTGTGCGTCTGCTAACCGATACCTTCGTTTGTGCGTGGGTTCGTGCTGCTTCAGATAGCGGCTTACTCCAAGTGTTTGTATGCAAAACCCTCTTTGACGAAGCTCCTAGCATCGATTCAATGGCGAAGCATTTCAAAAAATCCAACTGCATTTCGATGTTTCTAAGAAGTGATGAGAGGCAGCTTGATAGGTGGACCGATTTAGGAGCCTTTAAACCATCCAAGTCGTGGAAAATTCCGAGCACCGTCGGGTGGCAGTTTGCGGACAAAAAACCTCGTTTGTTTAAGTTCTCAGAATCCTTGAAAGTTATCAGCAAAAAGATCATTTCAAAAAAGGAAGCCGCTGATTTCCCTAATTTTGTAGTCCGCGACTTGGAAGATTTGCCGAATCTTGCGACACTTTATTTCGATGACAAATTCCCCGAAGAACTGGGCTTGATGTATAGGTTTTAGCTGTGAGCAATGATGAATTCTTAGCCTATCATAGTAGCGAATCCCTGAAGAGAGCATTTCTAAATCAGGTAATTAGCGCGCGTGAAAACAAGGTCTTCGCCAAAGCCGCATACAAGTCAAAGAAAGGTAATAAATCTGATTTTATTTCTTGGCTGGCGCCTAGCGCAAAACCGTCCGAGGCATTACGCACCGTTTCCTTGCGGTTAGGAATTCCGGAAGAGCTTCTGCTTTTGACGAGCGTGATTTATTACCGAATAAATGAATCGCAATACGTAGCAGAGAAATTTCTTGGAACCGTTGAGGCTGGCTCTGACCTTACAGGATGTGCAAACAACATTTTGCACTGGGTCTTGCTTGAGTCAAATTCCTCGTTGATAAATCATTGCAGGAAAAAGAAGAGCAGGGCTCTTATTCAGGCTTGCGGGGAGTTGTATGCTCCTGGTCAAATTGTTGATCGTGAAATAGCGCGTAAACTTGAGACAGATTGTCGAGAAAGAGCATTGTCTCGCAAAATTAGAAAGAAGCTTGCACTTCCCGACGGGCAACGTTCTGATATCGATTTGATTCGCCCCGAGTTTTGCGCGCTCTGGGGTGCTGCCCGCGCTGCCGCTTGGCGCGCTAGAGCTGTTCATACAGGACATTGGGTTTTGCTGGCGGTAGAGGCATGGTTCCGCGCAGAGAAAGAATCTTTCTTGGAGAAGAACCAAAACAATGAGAAGTTCAAGACTCTTTCAATGAGAGATTATTTTGAGTTTGAAGTGGCACCACTTTTGGCTCAAGAATTGTTTGATATGCTCTTATCTGTAATCCGGGATGCCGCTCAGGTAACTGAGGTTGAGTCAGACAATAGCTCATTCTAACTGTTTTCTTAAAAGGCTTTCCTTTTAGTTCGGTTTTACAGTGAATTGGTATCTGTCTGATCACGCTAGCTTACGCCGATAAGAACCGCGGCTCTTCGTCATAAGACATATCCTTCTTTTCTCATTGCATTTATATTGCAAAAAACGTACGTCGCGGGCTTCCTTTTGACTAAGTTTTTGCCAGAGCGCTTATTTAACATGTTACCGTGACGATGGAGCCCTGCGCCGATGGGAGTTTTCCGGGGTTTTGATAAGACCAGTAGGAATGATTTAGGTCAAAACCAATTTCCGCACGAAAGGAATTGATCACTCTCTAGGTCGCATCTTTGAATACGAGCCCAAGCTTGACTGCTTCAAAGATAATTTTGAATCCCGGGCCAATTGCGGCAGCAATCGCAACCTCATAGAAGCCCTTGCTCTATGAAATTATTGGCGTGCTTGAGCTGTCTGCCATCGCTTTTATGCATGAGCCGGCAAATAGACAAGAGCCGCTACCGAAGCAAGAAATGTCAACGGCGCGTGGTTGCTGTACATGGAACAATTTCTCCAGTTGTCTCTACACTCTTCTTTATGGAGGCAGGAGTACGTAAGATAATACATTCTCATTTTGCGAGGCCGGGTTGCGTCCTTTTATACGTGACACACCTTCTGTTATGCTCAGCTCCCATGGCATTTCAGAATAGCTTTCGCGCAAATCTGTTTTAAGCCAAAGTGGCAATAGCTCTAACAGGTTCGGTGTGAATTTTTGATCTCGTGGGCTGATTTGCGATTTCTTGAATGCTTCATCCATTTCTTTCTTGTGGTGCGTCATGAGTTTCCAGAAAGATACAAACGCTCTTCCAATCTTTTTCTTCAACAGTTCGATTTTTCTGTTAGCCATTTTGTAGAACACGATGGTTCCTGCCCTGCATCGAAACGAGCTACTGGAGCCGCTCGTCGCGAAAAGGGCTATTGGATTACAAGACATCAGTTTTAGATCTGCAGTGTTTGCTTTGATTTCTTCATCAAGCTCGTAAATGTCTTTTCCAAATCCTTGCGCTTTTGCAAATGCAATCTCAGCTGCCGAAGGAAGCGCACCGTCCGGATTGGGGAGCATGTATACCCCAGACGCTACTCTAATAAGCAGCTTTTTTTTAGCCAGATCGCTTGCAATTTTGTAGACTTGATATTCTCTTCCGAAACAAAACAACATTCGCACGGCGACTGGGATTCCTTCTCCTAATTGGGAAAAGAAGCCTAATATACGTCCTTTTACTATACCGACTGCAGGCATACAGGATCCTCCGTAGTTAAAGGAGAAAACGTTCTCTACCTTTTAAACGTTTTCGGAGGCAAAAAAGTTCAATGATTTGAATGAGAAAGGTGGGAATTAATCACTTGAAAAGTTGTTACCCCAGAATCGCTCTGCGGTGGCAAGGAAGACTCTGGAATTTATCTTAGGGGCAATGGGAAATTCGGACGAATTGCCAGCCGCAGGGGATGAGTAAAAATTCGTCGGAAACTTTACCGCCATGGGGAGAGTAAAAATTCGTCGGAAACTCTACCGCCATGGGGAGAGTAAAAATTCGTCGGAAACTTTACCGCCATGGGGAGAGTAAAAATTCGTCGGAAACTCTACCGCCATGGGGAGAGTAAAAATTCGTCGGAAATTTTACCCGCCATGGGGAGAGTAAAAATTCGTCGGAAACTTTACCCGCCATGGGGTGAGTAAAAATTCGTTGCAAACTTTGCCCTTCTGGGTGTGAGTAAAATTTCGTCGGAAATTTTACCCGCCGAGTTTTGCTTGCAAGGTGTAGCAAAATTCGAAAGTCCTTAAAAAATCAATTCACTAGCTTGCCATGAATGGAAATTATTCTATGTGGGCTGCCTGTTTAGCAGAACATCGGACCTTCTCCGCGTTCCCTAAACCATTTCGTGATTATGATTTTGTGACCAGCTTCGATTGGCAATCCTGAGTGCATGGTCGCGGGATTTGGTGCGCCGTTTATTGTGAGGTTATTCCAAATCACAGCCATACCCTTCTTTGGAGTAAATGTTTTGTTTAGCGCGAAGAATTTTGTCCCACCGCCCAGCATTCCGTCATTGAGATAAACCATGAAAGTCCATGTACGCTGTCCTCTGTTGCCTGCATATTTCGTGTATTCCGGAGTACTCGGGCTGAAGTAATCTGTGTGTTGCCTAAACTCTTGACCTATTTCATAACGCTGCACCTGAATTCCTTCGGCATATGCTTGGGTGATTCCGAGTGTTTTAGATATTTTTTCGTCAATCAATTCAACTTCGGGATCGTGTAGTAATGAAAGGTCGCTTGTGCTGCTGGTTCTATAACCTTGTTCGCCTGTAGTAACAGTCGATGGACGTAAATACTGGTTTGAAATGGCTATTATTCGATTACATTCCTCCTCGGTCATGAAGTCCTCGAGAGTGTAAATCTGGACTTTTTCTGTTGGAACCTTTATTGCGCCACTACTTTCCGTACGCGTTAATCTAACGTTCGCGATTGCCCTGTAGTCGATTAAGCTTCCACTTAGAGGGGCTATTGGAAAACTCGAACCCATATGCTCTTTAATGGTTGAAAGAGCAAAGCCATTCTTTTGCAAAATGCTTACGAGTTCGAATGGGTCGCATTTGCGCTCCAGATTCTCAGTCAACCAGCCCTGCCATGTTGCGTCAAATTGTTTTGTGTATTTTACTGTTAGGTTCACAATATTCGCCCCTTTAACTCCCGACAGACCGTTCAGGAAAGATTCCCGGAGAGATCCATCCAAATGCTATCGGTCAAAGGGTAAACAAAGCAGTTGGAAAAGCCCCCAGCTGCAAAGGCACGTCAGCGTCTTAATCGCCGCTAGCTGGCTGCGATTAATGTAGTGCCCTCATTGTTTTTCGTCCAACGGTTAGGTCTGTTTTCGAATGGGGGGCGGATTCCAGTCGCCGTAGAGCGCTTGTTCTTTCGGCGCATACAATCGCATTGTTATTCCAAGAACCCCTGATGCTGGTGAAGGTAGCCAATTAGATTCCTTTTCAGCACCGGGGTTCTTGTGCTGAATGTAGATACTGAGTGATCCATCTCCATCAGTTTTTAGCGGCATCCACGAACTGATTGCAAATCTGTTGATCTCATTGGCAGTTTGAAATCCAGCGGCATCGTACATGGTAAGTGACCAAAATGCATTTGCCGGTGGTAGTTTATCTTTTTCAAAGCGCAAGACATAATTCATTTCGCCCTGTAGCGGTGTGCCAGTTGCATCGGCGTAATTTAGTGGGTAGATAGCATCTTCTGCCTGATTGGCGCCCAAGCCTACCATGCTTACTATGGACCTTTTTAGATAATAGTTACCATAGACTCCCATAGAGTCTGTATTCATGGACCAGCCGTCGATTTGCCTTCCCATGAAAGTCAACTTAGCGAGCATGGTCTTCAGCGCATCTTGTGCGCCAAGAATAAATGCTTTTGTAAGCTTGTCTTCCAGCTTACTCAGATTGAGTGGTTCGCCAGCAACTATTCCCATTCTTTGGGCTCTGGCCAGGATGGACCAGTCAGTTGCGTGTGGCTTGTAGGTATTTAGCAGAAGCGCTGCGTGAGAAAAAAATGCTTCAACCGACATCCCGTTCACCGTTTCAAGTGGCGGCGTTAGCATATCTACCGTCTCATCGATTTTAGCTTCGCAGGAAGCTTGCTTGAGACCCCATTGTGAAAGTGGAGTTATTGTCATCGCGTCTTGAATCATATGAACAGACGCATAATCCTGCGGACCATCGGTCTTAATTCTTCCAATAATCCACAAGGTCGACGTCGTGGCATTAATACGCTCAACGTTCGATGGAAGTGTGCCTGACCAGCCAGGCGCTACGAGTGCATAATTCTGCGCAGCGGTACCAGATGTGCGCCATCCTGGAGCAGCGATCACATCGGTCCACATGTCAAGAATGGGCAGGAGATAATAACGTCCATTTGTATCGGGCATGGAAACGATCATTGGTTCTTTCGAGACATTAATCCAAGCCGAACTATATAAAGTATCGAAATTTGGACGAACAACCGCTTTGAACTCGGCGTCAGGATAAGCGCGCGTATGCGAGAAGGTATTCTCAGGTCCGAATCCAGGTTTCTTTCCTGCAGGCAGATTAGTCATCTGTTTTCGTGTCACATCCATCGTGACGAGTGGATAGAAATACCAATAAGCCTCTTTTCCAATTTCATAGGCTTCCTGTTCGGTAACCTTTTGAACCGCTGTAGCTGAGATAGTCATATACACCGCCGTGTTAGTTTCCAACACGCGCTCGACGCGAGCGCGTGTACATTAAAGTAGACCTATAATTTATCATCTTGAAATCGGCAAATACACAAGGTGTCAGGACTATATCGATTAGACTTTGATTTATTGGTCTGAATCTTTCAGTGGAGTCCAATTGCTGTGGAACTGCAGTACTTTCCACTGATTATCCTTTCGTTCGAACACTTCCCAGCACCATGATTCCATTTTTGTTGGTTTAGGCCCTGCGAATTCCTTGACTGCGCGAAATGAAACCATGGCAGTCTCGCCCTTTACCTTAATGAAAGGGTGATGAACCGTGATACTATCTACGGTGCCAGCCGGTTCTTTGCCCAATACTCTTTTGCTTATGTGGTCGAGCACAGCTTGTTTGCCATAAACAAGATCGTGATTATAAAAGAGAATGACGTCTGGGCTAAGGCACTCGCCAATTGCACCGAGGTCCCGCTGTCCAAGACCTTGCATTAGTTTCTTGAAAGCGATGAGTACTTGCTCGTTTTCGCTGTCCTTGTTATCTCCGCCAACAATTTCTACTTTAATTGGTTCGCTTGCTGCGAAACATTGCTGATCAGGGGCGTATGTGCAGGCAGAAAACAGGCAGCTTACTAGAAGGGCTTTTGAAATTAGAGTTTTCATTTTATCGCCCCCTGTAAGCGTTATCTTGTGCACTCAACATCCGATCAATCTCTCGCAGATTTCGATCGCAATCGGTGAGGTAGCGATTTATTGAGTACTTTTGATTTTGTAGATTTGCAATTTGCTTGTCGATTTCGTTATAAGCGCGCATTAGCTGGCTGCGCTGATCTGCAACTTGATCGCGAGATTTCAAAAGACTGTCCCTTGCGCCGCTGGTGTATGCGACTGCTGCCACCGTGGCTAAAGCGGAACAAACCAAAAATATTGCAAATTTTTTGCTTAGACTCATTAGAGCAACCTGTGAGGAGGAGATTCTAAGCCCAGGCTAGGACTCTGTGAACAAACTCAAAAAATGAGAGCCGTACCTGGAGCACGTAAACCCTGGTATGGTAGCATAGCCTACTGTCCGAAGGATTAGAATGCTCCGTGGGACAAGGCGAAGGTGCTGCTATGCAAGAGGAAGATGCCTAACCAAGCAGTAGGTGAGGGCTCACCCCTTTGCTTCAGGCACGATCAAAGTTCCAGGATTGGAAAAGGACGGAAATCATGTTCAAGTCTCAAGTTACTGCAGTTTTGATCACAGCATCGATTCTGCTGGTCTCGCCGAATGCGCTGGCACAGGGGGCCCAAGCTCAAGTCCCGCAAGTGTCCGTAGTGAACTTGCAGGTTGTTCCCGGTCAAACTGGCGGACAGAACGTCGTTACGCCCAAAGGAGATCTTGCGCCCCTTCCTGGTGCTGGTGTCAACGGAAATGTCGTGCAAATCTATATGGGCGCGCAGGGTGGCTTCTGGTACGTCGATAAAAACGGTCAAACTGTTGACCTGACGGCCGGCGTTGCTGCACTGCAAGCTCGCAGAGCACAACAAGCACAACAAGCTCAGGTCCCACAATATGCACCGGTTTATCAAACAACGAACAACTATTATGACCAGCAGCAAGGGAGCTCGTCAGGATCTTCATCTGGTGGTTCTGGAGCTGGCGCACTAACTACCGCAGTGGCTGCGGGTACCGGAGCTATGCTTGGATCAATGGTCGGGAACAGTTACTACAACGCACCTTATGGTACGCCATACTATTATGGAGCGGGCAATCGTCCTTATTATTACGATGGGGATCGCGAAGTTGAACTCAACCAAAATCAGAAGACATATCTGTACAACCAGCAGAAAATAAAGAACGAGAATCAGCAAAAAGCTGTTTCAGCTTATCAAACTAATCAACAGCAGCAAGCGCAGCAGTCTTATCAAAATCAGCAATCAAGGCAGAGCGCAATGCAGACTAACCAGGCCAACCGGCAAGCCGCAGCATCAAATGCCACCGCAAATGCTGGCGGCGAGGATGGACGCTTCGCGCAGCATCACGAGAACTTCCAACAACAGAATCAGTGGTACCAGCAGCAGATGCAGCAGAATCCCAATCGGTTTCAGAGAACTGATAACAATCCGTTCGTTGCACAAGGCGGACAAGGTCAAGGCGGCTTTGGAGATCGCAGAGGCGATGCAAGTGGCGGACAAGCTGGTGGGCTAAGTGCAGACGGCGGCGGGCGCGGTAATCGTGACGGCGGTGGATTTGCAAACCGCGGCGGTGGTGGCGGCGGGCGTTCATTCGGCGGCGGCGGTCGTGTTGGTGGTGGACGTGCTGGCGGCGGACGTCGCGGGCGTTAGTAATCATCTGTTCTGTTAAGAGCTTTGATGCGTTCATCGCGCAGTAAGATGCGTGGGAGCTGCTAGCAGGATGCGTTTCGGTAAGCCTCTTGGACCAGTTTAGGGCTGTCTCTCTTCAGCTAAGAGTCTGTGGTGGGTCTTGTTATGCAAGTCGCCACTGCTTCTCCGTTGCGATAAATTCGGCTCCGTTCATTAAAGTAACGGTATTAGCAGATGTGGCTGTTGTCTTTTCGCCTGGTATTATCGTGCCAATCAAGTTAAGCGGATCGGTTGCCGAGAATGTGATAGCTTGACCGTCCATTTGACGATTTCGTGATGCGCGCAAAGATTCGACGGCTTCAGGCAGTGCAAATTGTTCGCCGAGAAAACCGGTTACAAAACGCCCACCCCTTATTTCTCCGCGATCCTCCATTCTTCTAAACGTAATCAGCATATCTCTCCAGCGTGGCACCATGCTTTCTCTTGCTAAGACATCTCGGAAGACAACCCCATACCTCTTTAGTAGGACGTGACAGATCGCTTCGAGTTCTTTGTTGCGATCAACCTCATCGATATAAAGAAGTGACCAGCGACCGGTGCTATTTCGCGGGCGCTGCATACGGGAATTGCCTTGACCGGAGCGCCGCTTCGGATCAATAAGTGCCCGCAAATTATCGAAACCATCGGCAGTGACAATACCTGCTGCCACTAACTCCCAAAGAGCTGTTTCAACTTCTGATTTGAGCCTGTTTGTGCCGCGAACAATATCAGCAAAAAATGATGCGCCGCGTTGCTTTAACAAATCGCGCACTTCAATGGCTTGTGTGCTCAAGCCTTTGTTCTCATCAAGGGAAGCGGGGTGCTTCGGCGACATCCATTCAGAATCATCGCGGACAAAAAATGCGATCGGTGCCACACTTGTAGGCATAACTCGGCGTTTACGCGTGTCACCATCGTCGAGCGTAGCCGGGTGAGGAGAGAGCCTTCCCCAGCCGATCGCTCCAGTGAGGCAGAGTGTATCCAACACCTTCGGATTGTAATTCTTCAAGCGGCGAGGAAGTATGTATTGCTCCCATGCATTGGCTGGAATCTCGTAGCCTTGAAGCTGGCGGATGATTTCCAGTGTTCCGCGCTCGTCTCCGGCAAGCTGCGTACCAGGCATCAGATGTTGCCAGTTCATTAGCCAATTCATGTATTGAGATGCTGTGACCGGTTCGATTCCTTTTCGCAAAGATGAAACTGTCATTCGATGGATACGAGCAAGCAAGCGCCGATCACACCACTCTAGAAAGAGGGCATCTTTAGGTTCTTTACCAACTGTATCAGTTCCTGAGACTGCAGATTTTGCTACTTCTTCCGCTCGAATCAATTCTTGCTTTGAGATCTTATCAATCCCTCGTGCTGCAACAGATGCAATCGCCGCGTCGGTTGCGCTGGCATCTGTGCGGAATTGACCTCGCAGAACATTCCCCGATGATTCAAGCCGTAGGAGTGCTGTTTCCATTTCGCGAATGGGCAAGCAGAACAATGATGCTAACTCAACTGCCGTGGTTGGTCCCAGATGTTGAGTCCAGCCCTTTAACAGTGCATTCAAGGCATCCTCTGGGACTGTCTCAATTCGACCTACCGACTTCAGCTCAGTTTCATATCTTGCATCAGGATAAACCAATTCGAATGCCGCACGTTTTTCAGCCGCTACCCAAAATGCCTCGTTAACCTTACCTGCTGATACATGTGCAATTGTGGCGCGTCCTTGCTTTTGCAATTCAACAAAATATTCTTGCCATTTCTCAGAAAGATTGTTGCCCGAATTGATGGGATTATTCAATATGAATGAAACCGGCAATGCAACAAGTGTTTGCATCAAGTCGTGCAATTCATCATGGTCTCGAATATCCGGCCACGCCTCTTCACTAACCTGCTTGATCACAGCTTGATCTAGAAGTCCTACGCTTTGAAGAGATTCAGGCAACATGCGGCGCATTTCGACGGCGCGAGCCCGGCGCTCCTCCAAGGGCGCATCATCTAGATAAGCGTAAGGATTCGCATTTAGAATTTCATGGGAGAAAACTGATGGTATTGGCGTGTCTACAGATATTGTTTTGATTTCGCCACTGATAATCTTGTTGAGGACGCTTATAAGCCCATCCACGTCCATTGCTTCGGTGAGAACGTCCTTCATGACCTCGTTTATCAATGGGTGATCGGGAAGTTCGACATCTCCAGGCATATTATCCTGACATGCTGCTGCATCTGGAAATACTGCTGCCAACAAGTCGTCTGATTTGAGGCGCATTAAATGCGGTGGCACTTTCTTTCCGCCCTGGAAGCGCAATAAAGCAAGCGAGCGTGTGGCATCCCATCGGAAGCGAGTTCCAAAAATAGGCGATGCCAGCGAAGCCTGTTCTAATATATGCGCTGCTGATGATGGATGTAAAAAGTTGAATACATCGCCCAGTGGAAAACTATGCTGCTCACCCAGTGAAATATTCAGTCCGTCGTCAGTTGCTGCTGCTTGCAGTTCGAAATTGAATGATCGGCAGAAGCACTTTCTTAGCGCAAGTCCCCAGGCTTTGTTGATGCGCCCGCCGAATGGTGAGTGAATGATCAGCTGCATGCCGCCGCCTTCATCGAAGAAGCGCTCGGCGATAATGGTGTCATCACTGGGTACCGTTCCGAGAACAGCGCGTCCCTGCAATACATATTCCACCGCCTGTTCTGCTCCGGATTCTTCCAGTCCGTAATCGCTAAGGAGTGTTTCCTTCGCTTGTGGTAATGAATTGAGTAAGGCGCGTACGTCAAATGTTTCTGTGACAGGGAGAGTACTTGGTATTAAGTCGGAAATGTGTTTGCGCATTGAACTAACATAATAAGAAAGCTCAATACTGCGTGCCGGAGCTTCTCCTAGCCAAAAGGGAACCGTGGGCGGTGCTCCATGCGCGTCTTCTACCAGGACTCTGCCTGAGCCACTTTCGATTCGTTTGATCCGCCATGAGGTGTTGCCGAGAAGAACAATATCCCCCCGATTGCTTTCAACGGCAAAGTCTTCATCAAGCGTGCCTACTGTCACCTGATCCGGCTCGGCGATCACCGTATACAAAGCTGTCTCAGGAATTGCACCGCCGCTGGTGATGGCAGCTAAGCGGGCCCCCCGGCGTCCTTTGAGCACCCGATTCACCCTATCCCAAAGAAGGTATGCACCGTATCTTCCCCTGCGGGCGGAAATACCTTCTGAAAGCATGTCGAGAACTCGATTGAATTCGTCACGGGTTAGAATTGAATAAGGGTATGCTTTTGTAATTACTGCAAATAGATCATCTTCATTCCAATCTTCGCACGCACACATGGCTACAATCTGTTGTGAAAGAATATCCATTGGTTTAGTTGGAATTACGATTCGATCAAGTTCGCCTTCCTTGATAGCCCGAACAAGTGCTGCGCATTCAATCAATTCATCGCGGGTTGTGGGGAAAATGCGTCCCTTTGGAATGGCTCCACGCCAGTGTCCGGCGCGGCCTATGCGTTGTAGTGCTACAGCAATTGAGCGCGGTGAGCTGACCTGGCATACCAAATCAATTGCACCTACGTCGATGCCTAATTCGAGCGATGCGGTCGCAACCAAAGCACGTAGTTGGCCACTCTTCAGTTTGCGTTCGGCTGCGTGGCGCAATTTGCGTGACAGGCTTCCGTGATGGGCAGCAACAAACTCCTCGCCGACTCTTTCTGCCAGGTGCATTGTTACGCGCTCTGCAAGTTTTCTGGTGTTGACAAAAATAAGGGTCGAGCGGTGCTCGTCTACTAGCTTGGCTAAGCGATCGTAAGTTTCATCCCACTGCTCATTGGTTGCGACGGCACCCAGAGGTATGCCCGGCACCTCAACTGCAACATCTAGTTTCCTTTTATGCCCGACATTGACGATGGTCGGCATCGCCCTATCGTTGCCCGTCAAAAAACTCGCTATGTCTTCCAGTGGTTTTTGCGTAGCGCTGAGTCCTATCCGCTGGGGCGCACGATTAGCCAGTCTATCCATGCGCTCTAAGCTCAGTGAGAGGTGTGCTCCGCGCTTATCGTCGGCTACTGCATGGATTTCATCAATGATCATCGTGCGAACTTCACGCAGAGCCTCCCGGCTTTTGTCCGCAGTGATCAATATATAAAATGATTCAGGCGTCGTAACCAAAATGTGCGGCGGATTCTTCAACATTGCGCGCCGCTCGGGCATTAAGGTGTCACCAGTCCTCACAGCCGTACGAATGGGCGCCATCTCAAGCCCCCTTTCTTCGGCCAGCCGCTGGATCTCAGTGAGGGGACCTTCTAGGTTCTGCTGGATATCATTGCTGAGTGCCTTCAAGGGCGATATGTAGACGACCTCAGTCTTATTTTCGAGTTCATTGTTCAACGCTTTGCGTACAAGACGGTCGATACAGACCAGAAATGCAGTCAACGTTTTTCCAGAGCCGGTGGGCGCTGAGATAAGTGTCGCCCTTCCTTTTGCGATGGCTGGCCAACCCGCTATTTGCGGTTCCGTCGGGCTGCCGAAGCGCGCCAGAAACCATTCCTTGACCAGGGGATGCGCCCAGCTCAGGGCATCGGATTCCGCCACGGGCGCATCCGACCGTTCTCGTGAGTTACCGGTTTTTGCCATGCTCTAATTCTAGTCGGTTATTGACGTTTTTACCGTAAGTCTTGTTGTCAGGGGGGGGGCTCGAACCTTAAGCCCATAAGGGTTCTGATTCAGTTACTGATTATCGAGATCTTCTAAAATTTTTTTCGCGAGCGATGATTGCTCGCTCAGCTCTGTCAAAAGCTTGCGACTTTCAACGTCGCGCGGATCAGTTTCCAGAATTGTTTGAAGCAATCCAACAGTATCCCGTAATTTATTTCGCTTCACCAATTCCAGCGCTTCCTTCTTCATCTGTTCGATCTCAAATTGGGAGAAAATGCGCTCCTTCTTTTGGCAAATCGTCTTTTTGTCGCTGTCACCCAGATTTGAGTTCGCTTCCTTTAATAGCTTCCACGCTAGAGATGCGCGCACATTCTGTTGCACTGCGCTCTCCAGCACGCTTAGAGCTTCTTTCGGTTGCCCCTTGTCGATGAAGGCAGATCCTAATAGTAACAATACCGATGGATAAGCCATCACAAAATGTGGATTGGCAGCTGCCTGCTTGCATAGCGTGATTACCTTGTCCGGCTCGTTTGAAGTGGCAATACAATGAGCTAATCGTTTCTCACCCACATAGGTTTTTGAATAGGTTTGAGCCAAATGAAACTTAATTAGAGGATTCGTTGGCTCGAGTTCTGCCGCTTGCTGAAAGCACTTTTGAGCCTTGGCGCAGTCAAGTTGAAGCAAATATGTCGTGCCTTGCAGATCTGCTAAGTATGCCTCTTTCGGAAATGCCTTTACGGACTGTGCTGAAATTTTGGATGCCTCTTCGATTTGTTCGTCAATTAGTTTGCGCCTTACTAAGCATGCGTAAGCTGCGGCGGTCGGAAAAAGTTTCAAGGATTCATTGGCCCAAAGCTCGGATAGAATTGAATTGCGCTCCAAGCACTTTTCTGCAACTGCGGCATATTCAAAAGCTCTAGCTTGTCTGTCAGAGCGCAGCCACGCGATATGGTTCCAGATCGGTCCGTGATTCTGACTCATCCACTCAACATTTTGCGGACGATATATTTTGTTTTCATATGAGCGAGCAATCTCAAATTCCAAATGATTCCGATCATCGCTATTTATTTCGCTCGTTGCAATTGCGTTCGTTACGCCTTCAGGGCACATATAAATGCGACTGATTAAATCCTCCGGGCTGCCAATGCCTGCGCGCGCTAAGCTGTGCGCTAGGTAGGGATTTGCCAGTGCTTGGGCAACACTTGCTATTGATATGCGGCTGTCATCATTCATGGCAACGGCGCAAATATCACCCTGTCCGGAATCGAAAATGAAAACAGCGGGAAACACTTTCCTCAATGCTGCAAGAATTTCTTTCAGATTTTTGGTTGGCATTTCGGTCACCTGTGACCAAAAGCAAAATGCACCATCCGGAGCAAGGCGTTCCTTGCAGATTTGAAAATATTCGCGAGTGAAAAGATTGCATACTCCAGCCTGCCATGGATTAGAAGGCTCGGAAATAATAACGTCGAATTTTTCGTCCGTACATAAGAGGTAGTTTCTGCCATCTGCAGGAACCATCTGGGTTCTAGGATCTGTTTCAGGCGAGAAGTTCACATGTGCAAAGAGGGGAGATGTTTGCAGGACGGACGGTTCAATCTCGGCGCAAACTAGTTTTGTAATCGGAAAGCGCAAAGCGTATCCAGCCGTCACACCGCTGCCAAATCCAACCACGCACACGTTCTTCGCATTTGATTTCAGCAATAAGGGCAATCCAGCCAGCAAAATTTGATTCTCTACATCACCACCATCAGACGCGTCAGGGTGTCCGTTAGTAAAGAGGCAGCGAACTGGTGGATTGCCGCCGGTTGACACTGCAACATTTGCACAAATTCCATCCTTATAGAATAGAGTTGTGTTCATTTTGACTAAGTTATCGCGCCACTGCTCATAGCTTGGAAAATTTGCGCCTGATGGCTGCGCCATTAGCCTCCTGCGCTCCGCTTGTGCATACACTATTGTGTCTCTTTGCCAGACCTGTGGTATCTGTGCAACCCATGAGATCAATAAAGCGACCGATAGCACAATAAGCGCTCTAAACAAAAGAACGCCATATTGAGCCTGATGATTTTCCGGAGCCTGTGTAGGGGTTTCTGGCATTTCGCTGTAAGCAGGTAGTCTTGCTTATCATAGCGCCAATACAATAGTGTGAGAATCTACTTCGCACATATTTCCTGCCGAAAGTATTGCTATAGTCCTTGAACAAAAGGTTTTGTCAATTTGGGGATGGAACTAGCTGGGCACAGTGGGAGCTGCAAAAGGTCTCGCCGTGTTCACCATAGGTGCCGTGCCCTACTACTTTGCAATTGCATCTCGGGCATACAGGAGCTAAAAGCGTCATCGCGCATTCGAAGCAGCAATAATTTCCTACTTTATCATGATAGGTTATTTTTAATGGCTCTGAACTCGGGAAGCCGCAAGTATCGCATGGGATGATCATAATTCTCCTGAGTAGCAGAACACGCTACTGCGATACTGCTTTATTCGGCTTCGGAGAGGTCGCAATACTCTTGGCTGGGCGCGCCGGAGCGTCAGGAATCTCTTGTGTTTGCTTCATCATTCCACGAGGTTCCAATGCATCGCCTTGCACTGGTACGCCGCTTTCGTAGCTGCGATCCGGAACATCCTTGTTGTTAACCGGCAGAAACATTGCAAAACACAATGCCATCAGCAACGCGAAGAAAAAGAAGAAGAACCACATTTCTGCTGGAGCTTTTGCATTTATCATAAGATACCACCTACGGTGCTTAGACTTACTATAGGTCCTTGTTGTAAATTCAGACTTGTTTGTAGGCAGACGGTGAGATGCAGGAGAAGTTCCTGTTTAAAACGCTCCGGAGCTTCGCCTGGCTGTCGCCCTTCTCAGCTCTGGTTTGAAACGCTCCGGAGCTTCGCCTGGCTATCGCCCTTCTCAGCTCTGGTTTAAAACGCTCCGGAGCTTCGCCTGGCTATCGCCCTTCTCAGCTCCTCCGCTGCTTAGTAGTGTTGGGTGACAGTTGGGTTTGACCTCGGACTGGGCGATTGAGCATTGACTGCGCTTGTATGCATTTGTTAGGATTCGGAGCGATCCAGCTCTCCGGTATCTTGAAATGCTTGTCTTTCGCCGTTTTCTGTTCATATTGGTATTTGCTCTTATATATGCCAATCCAGCAGAAAGTTCCAGCCCGACGACAGTAATAAAAGCTGGTCACCTGCTTGATGTTGAATCTGGCAAGGTGGAAGAAAACGTTATTATCATTGTCGAGGGAAACAAAATCCAAAAGGTTGGGAAGGACATTTCTATACCGGATGGGGCAACTATCATTGACCTTTCTCAAAAGACTGTGCTGCCTGGGTTGATTGACTGTCATACACATATAACCGATGAGAATGAGCCTGATCCGATTGTTGAATTGCAAACTACAGCCGCTGATAAGGTTTTGCATGCGATCCCTGCAGCCAAGCGAACATTACTGGCTGGGTTCACTAGCATACGGGACGTCGGCACTTATAGAGCTCTTATAGATGTCTCGTTAAAGAACGCTATTGAAAAAGGTTGGGTCGACGGTCCTCGCATGTTTGTTGCGGGGGCATATATTACTAGCTCTGAAGGCGGCGGTGCGATGGCTGGCTTTGCGCCGGACATCAAATTACCAGAAGAGTTGAGATATGGCAGAGCCGATGGTCCATGGGAAGTAAGGCAGCGAATTCGAGAATTAGCTCATCGCGGGGTTGACTTCATCAAGGTGATTGCGACCGGGGCTGTGTTGACTCACGGGAGCAATCCCAATTCGGTGGAGTTTACCTCCGACGAACTTTTGGCCGCCACTGAGGAGGCTCGGCGTTTTGGTTTGAAGGTCGCTGCGCATGCACATGCTACTGCAGGTATCAAGGACGCCATTATTGCGGGGGTTGCATCAATTGAACATGGAACTTATCTTGACGCTGAGTGCATAGAGTTAATGAAGCAAAAGGGAACTTATTTAGTTGCCGATATTTATAACGAGGATTATATTCAAGCTGATGCTAACAAAAAGGTTATTCCGCAAGACTTTCTAGAGCATGATAGTGGAATGGGAATGGCACAGCGAGATAACTTTCAAAAAGCAGTTAAGGCTGGCGTCAAGGTTGCGTTTGGAACTGATGCAGGCGTCTTCCCCCATGGCACTAATGCAAAGCAATTTCCTTACATGGTGCGCTATGGTATGACACCGATGCAAGCTATTCAATCAGCCACAATTTCTGCTGCTGATCTCATCGGAAAGTCTAGCCAGATTGGGTCCATTAAAGTTGGGAAGTTTGCAGACTTGATTGCGGTCGATCGAGATCCTCTTATCTACATAGATGAATTAGAGCGGGTCAAATTCGTTATGAAAGATGGAAAAATTTATAAGAACGACTAAGCGCACATCCTTCCTTTCAGATGAGGATGGGCCGAGCTATCCATGCCAACAAAATAAAGCAACAACAAAGCGCCCGCGGGGAGGGCGCTTTGTTGGGGTTCAGAGGACATTGGGTTCATCAAGTAAACTTGTTCATGAGTTGCAGCAAGAATTGTTTAGGCTGCGAAGATTTTTTTCAGATTCGGATTCTTGCGAATGCTTTCGTCAATGTTGAGCACTTGGCCGGTCTTAAGAGTTCCACCTTTGCGGCGATTGTCTGCAACCCATAGCTGATGAGCCAGTTCGCGGATCTCTCTACCACTTGGATCCTTTTCTCCAGCAAGAGCGAGAAGGCGCTCTGCGCATTGTGAATAGGATTCGTGCTTTTTGATAGTGAGAGCTTCCTTAATTTGCTTTTCCGATTCAGTGTGTTTTGACGCTTCGGCCTTCAGCGCATTTCCTACGTCTGCTTGGGCATTGCTCTGGGTCGCTTCCTTTGTTGTGCTTGACACTCTTGTAGCTTCGATCGGCCTTTCGCTCTTCCCACCAAGTTCCGTTCCTGCCTTTTGAGCTGCAGTGCTTCCCATCTGCTTGCCCGCATCTCCGCCAAGGAGAACATTTCTTTCAACTTCATTCATAGCTTTGTCGACTGGATTGGGTTGATTCAACTTATCGAAAAACCGATGTGCATTAGGATCTTCAGGTGAGAACGGTGCGGTTGTCGGTGCTGTGCGATCGCCACTCCTTTGATTTAAAACTTCTTCTCTTACTTTCTGGTTCTCTGCTCGGCGTTGTGCCAGTTGTGGATCTTCAACCTTGATGACACGAGGAGCCAATGCTTCCTTCTTTCCGGTTTCGGAATTCCCTCCGGTAGAGGTTCCCGCTTGTTCAGGGGAACCAGCTACCTTCGGTACATTTCCCTTCGCAGGTAAAGCCGTTTCAGTTATTGCGTGCTCAGTTGGACTTTTTTTTTGAGCTGCGTGCTTTTGAAGTTCGTCCATATTGAGACCGACGTCCTTGCACATCTTACTGAGGTGATCTTTGTTTGTTGTATTGAACAGAAGATAGCCATCGGTTCTTTCTTTGAACCAGTTAAGAACTTCCTTTTCGCGCTTGCTCAGGTTTAGCATTCCGGAGACGTTCAGGGCGCTGGTCACCTGCTCTAAGTTCACAGAGCCGTCTTCATTTTTCATGCGGTCGTAGAGACTTCTTTCACCATTTTGACCAGGTTGCAAGAAATCGCGTAAAAAGGCACGCTCGTTTCTGGTCTCATTTGCTTTGCTCATGTCATCACCCAGGCTCATCTTGTTTTCGGTGCCCGACCAGCTATCCGATTTGTATGCTTGGATTAGTTCCGATTCCAAGGGATTCGAAAATTTTGCTGCTTTTCGTTCTGTTTCGGAAATCATCTCGTCTCCATTCTTGTCGATAAGATCAAATTCAGTCTTTGTAGCAAAGATTGAGAGCTGAGGAAGCATGTCATCTGCTTTTGCCTTTTCACGAACTGAATTCATATATTGATCGAATTCTTCTTTTGTGTGGCTTGCTCGGAAGGCGACTACTTCGTCCAGCGCTCCGCGAAATGCAAACTTATCTTTGCTTTGTGAGGCATTCTCAAGTGCCTCTGCAGTGTGAATACCAGCTTGGACCGCATCATCGCCAGTATTTTGTGTGCTTGCTTTCTTGTTGGTTGCTTCGCCTTCTAGTCCCATTTTAATTTCCTCCAGTTTGTCGAACTCAATGTCTTGTTGAATGTCCCTTCCATGACTGAAGTATCTTTATTGCTAGTGACATGCCTGTGACACTTTTTTGCTGGTCGATTTACCCATGCAAATTCCGGAGATCGGCGACGCGATAGCCCTTGCTGCAATAGGGATGTAAGGCGATTAGATACATGCTAGCCCCATATGAGCTGACCAATATGTGCTACATTCGCAGTCTGAAGACCGCTTGCTGATTGGCTTTTGCACTAGTTGAGTAGATAGGCGAATTTTCTAGGGGTAGCTACGCTTGCCAAAGTCGGGCTTTGTAGTAAAAATAAGAGCATGAGCACAAGTAAGCTTATTCGACCTTGAACTACACGATACCGCATCCGGTGCCATTAAGTTCGTCAGCTGTGCAGCGACTCTCGCAGTTCACGAGCCCCGTGTAAAAAACAGTTCTATCTAATAGTTTATGAACCACTTTATGGTTTTGCATCCATACATGGTTGCGCACCAGAACATGGTTGTTGTGTTCATTGAAATTCCAACTTTAGGAAGGTGATTGCGATGAAGATCAACCACAAGAAACTTTATGTAAGTCTTGTACCGACCGCACTGCTGGCCATGAGTGTTATGCCTATAGCTTTAGCTGCTGACGCTATTGTAGCCAAAACTGCAGTGGTCAGCCTATGTGGCAAACTGTTCGAGATCGATGCTAACGCAGCTGGAATGTCAGCTGAAGAAAGAGCTCGAATCGTACAAAAGAATCTGGACAATGCACTTATAAATGCAAAGAACAGAACACCAGCTGCTGTAAAAGTCGAGATTTCCAACCGTAACCCGATTGTTACTCTCGATGGCTTCCACATTGTGACAGCTGATGGCAATAGCGCTGCACGGCATCAAACAACACAGATGGCACTTGCTCAGAAATGGGCAGATAGCATCGCCTTCTGTCTAGCAGATGCTTCGGCAATTAATAACTACTTGTCGATGCTTACCGGTAAATTCCCGGTCAAACAAGAAACTGCTGTTGTCACAACCAAAGACCGAGTAGCTGTTGCCACAACAGACATGCTCTTTCCGATTGCTCTTGCTACGCCGCTTTCGGCAAGCCTGTGCAAGCTGGGTGACAATGTTGAAGCCGTAGTGACACAAGATGTGCCTCTGGCACCAGACTACGACACATACATTCCGAAGGGAACGATCGCACGTGGAGCTATCGCTGATGCGCATGATTTCACGTTCACAGAGTTTCCGAAGAATGGGCTGACAGTTTCGTTCTACGAACTGCGCACTCCGGACGGTAAATCAATTCCGATCGATGGTCACGTATTTGGTGGCTTGAACTACTGGAGACAAATCAGTTCTCAACCGGTTAAGGCTGAGTGCTGCGGTAACGTTGCTAAGATCAGCACCGATGCCGGCTTGACCTTCAAAGTTCGCCCTGCCAAAGGTGTAATCGTCGGTGCTTGGAAGGGAATGCCTCTCGATCGTTCGATGGATAGAGCTTCTCGCTTCATGTTCCGTTCAGGATCCGGATTGGACGTCGCCCAAGGCGAAACCATGATGCTCCAATTGAACGCAACCAGCGCTATCGCAGTTGCCGGAAGCAGCATGTAGTTGAAAGATTTCCAGAGGTATAAATCATGAAAAATTCCAAGACAAAGATCATCGTTGCCAGTTTGGCAGGCGTGATTCTGTCCGCTGTTTCACCGGTACTGGCTCAATTCCACCAAGGTACTTCGGTAACAATGGGCAATTCGCCAATCTTCTCGATTTCCACATCCTATGGCGGATATAGTGCTGAACATCGTGCTTGGTTGGCACAAGACGCACTCGATAATGCTTTGGTTGTTGCAAGCAACAAAGGACCCGATGCTGTATCAGTTAATCGCTTGAATGGTGCATGGATCGTAACGCTAGATGGACGCAAGGTTGCAACTGCAGCATCTGAAGGTGAAGCTAATGAATGGTCCTCAGCGATCAAAGGCTTCCTTTCTGATAGCGCACGCACAAGTAGCTATCTTGCAACACTTACAGGAAAGAACCCTGTAGGAGCAAATATTGCACTTATCGAACGTAAGCTCTATGCTCCAGCTGGATTAGCAATGAAAGTCAGATTGACAAAGAACCTCAATCCTGATCAACTGGCCAGCGTTGAACTTGTCGAAGCAGTCGTAGTTGAAGACGTGCCCATGGGTGGATTCGTTATTCCAGCCAACTCCACCGTTATCGGCGATGTCAGCAAAGACGAAAGTGGTGCCTATGCTATCCGATTCACATCACTGCGCACACCAGCAGGAACTGAAGTTCCAATCAATGTTGCAATCAATTCCGAGTTTCTCGTAACATCCGAGAGCCCGCATGCTGTTTGCACATATGTAATTCCAGCAGGTGAAGCCAATGGCATGCCCGGAATCATCGGACGTGTTCCTGCTTCAATCGGAATTGGCACCCGCGCTGGCACTGCAGGCTTGCGCACCGCACTTCTGCTTTCGCCTGGCGATCCTGTGATCCTCTCCAGCCAACCAATGACACTTCTTTTCCAAGAAGCGACACCGGTTGCTGTGATCAACAGGACTGCAATGTAAGTACGTAACTTTTATCCAGCAGTGACGGAGATCTTCCGTCCGCAACCACTCACCTCAAATGGTGCAGCTTCCGGCTGCATCATTTGAGCTTTTTGTCAGGAAAATCTTCCTTTCATTTTGCTTTCAAAACATAGCGCCTGCTGAATCCATTTATCTACTAATGATTTTTGGTTTTCAGTCGTTTTGTTTCCTGTATGCTAAATCGTACTTTTGTATATGAATTTTCCCGGCTTGCAGAATTCTTAATTCTGGTTTATATTGATTGGGCATGGTCCTCGGGGGCTTTGAGCTGTTTGGGTAATCCATGAAACCTGTTATTGGAATCAGTCTTCCTGCAGAAAACATTCTCCACAGCTATAGGGCTGATTTGGCTTGTATGAAAGCCGTAGCCGAAGCCGGCGGTGAGCCCGTTGTGCTTTCGCCTTTGCCTGATTCCGAATTCAAGACATTATTGGCTCAATTAGATGGTGTGATTTTTTTAGGCGGGGAGCATTCGCATTTAAGTGGAAATGATGATGCTTGCGAGTCGACAAATTCAGCGGATAATCACCCAACGCTGACAGAAGAACAAAAGGCTGAGATCGAACTTGCAAAAGAAGCTGTTCGTAAAACTAAGTTGCCAGTACTTGGAATTTGCTCTGGCAGCCAACTTATAAACGAAGTTCTCGGTGGCAACTTTGAAGTTCACATTCGTCGCCGCGCTGAGCTAAACGCCTCCCGCAGTGCCGGGAAAGAAAATACAACCGAGGTTGCATTTGCAAATGGCAGCCGGCTTGCGGAAATTTATCAGCGCAAGACAATTAAAGTGCCAGTCCTCCATCATAAGAACGTGAAATTTGTTGGGGATGGGTTGGTACCAGCAGCAGCTGCTTCCGATGGAGTGGTTGAAGCTATCGAAAGCATTAGCAATCGTTTTCTCATTGGCGTGAATTGGCATCCGGAATTTGACTTGGCCGAGCATCTGCCTCTCTTCCAGTCCTTCGTTTTGGCTGCAAAAGGCAAATTGCAAATTCCCGACTAAGTTCTTTTAGGCAGCATTCGCGTTTGAATTTGGTGAGATCACTATCTTAATGCAGTTGTCTTCTTTCTTGGAGAATTTCTCGTAACCATCGGGAACTTCGTCCAACGACATTCGGTGCGTGATTACAAAGGTTGGATCAATTGCGCCCTTCTCAATGTAGGCGAGTAACTTCGTCATGTATTTTTGGCAGTGAGTCTGTCCCATTTTGAAAGTCAGCCCTTTTCCAAATGCTGCGCCCAAAGGGAACTTGTCTAAAAGCCCTATGTACACACCGGGAATTGAAATCGTTCCTCCATTTGAACAGCATTGGATTGCCTGGCGCAGAGCATGGGATCGATCAGTTTCCCATTTTAATGTCGTTGCCATTTCATCATAGAATGCATCGAATGTTTGTCCATGCGATTCCATCCCAACGCAATCTATGCAAGCATCAGGTCCCTTTCCTGCTGTCATTTCTTTTAATGCTTCAAGAACATCAACCTTTGTATAGTCGAGCGTGTCAGCACCACCTTCTTTGGCCATCTTCAACCTGTCTTCGAATCTGTCGATTGCAATAACGCGTGTTGCTCCAAGTAGGAATGCGCTTCTAATTGCAAACTGTCCAACAGGCCCGCATCCCCAGATGGCGATGGTTTGTCCTGCTTGGATATTGCAATTTTCTGCAGCCATAAATCCGGTTGGGAAAATGTCAGATAGAAATAGCGCTTGTTCCTCCGAAATCTCATCGGGCAGGGACAGTGCTCCTACCTCAGCAAATGGAACTCGCACATATTGAGATTGCCCGCCTGGGTAACCTCCATACATGTGAGAGTATCCAAACAGTCCTGCTGTGTGATAACCGTAGGCTTTGTCAAGTTTCTCTTTGTCAGGATTTGTTTGAGTGCAAAGTGAATAGAGCCCTTTGTTGCACGTATCACATTCGCCACAAGAGATGGTGAATGGCACCACGACGCGATCGCCAACACTAAGATTTTTCACTGCCGAACCCACTTCCACAATTTTTCCGGCAAATTCGTGCCCGAGAATATCTCCCTTCTTCATCTCTTGCACGTGACCATGGTAAATATGGAGATCTGATCCGCAGACGGCAGAACGAGTCACTTCAATAATAATATCGCGAGAATCAAGAATTTTTGGATCTGGAACATTGTCGATACGAACATCTTTCTTTCCATGCCACGTTAATGCTTTCATGTTAATCTCCTCGCGCAAAAATACGACGGCTGGTGCCAGTCGTTGAGTTCAAATTTTTCCATCTATAAGTGATGGTAGCGCCCAAATGCGCGATTTTCAGTTAGTAAAAAGTGTGGTTATCCCTTGAATGATTAGAGCTTGCATCATCGTGCTTGAGCTGAAAATCAGTGTGGGATACCGACTGTTGCCTCTTTCGTGCGCAAGGTGTCGGTAGACAAATTCTCATGCCTTGTTTGTCTCAGTGGATTTATAATCGGGCCGCCAGGTGCTTCACTACTTTGTGATGATATGCGATTCTCTTTGCTTGCATTTGCACCGCTATCTGCTGGCAAGCTTGCCTGTTCTTCACGGCGTTTGCCTGCGGCTCTAGTAGCCTCATTAATCTTGCCAGGTCTGCCGAACAGCAGATGGAGCAGAGGTGCCTTTTTGCCCATAATTTGAGTTGCCTGCCGAGCAGCCAGATCAATATGAGCAAGCGCCTGCCGAGAATCGCGCAATGTGGCTCGCAGGTCCTGGCCAAATCCGGGATTGCTGATCAGATTTTCTACTTTATCCAGGGATGATTTGGCTTGTGCCACAATTTCTTTCACATCAGTGCGCAGCTCCTTATCTCCCGCCATAGTTTCAATCGAGGCGAGCATCTTTTCTACATGTTGCGTTGAATTGTTCAAGGTCTCCAATGCGCTGAGCACGTCGGTCCGCAGTTCCTTGTCACCAAGTGTGTTTTGAACTTTATCCATGACGACTTGCAATCTGTCCACAGTATCTCGTGCGGCTCGCATAGTCTCTTTCATGTCGTCCGAAAACTTTGGATTGTTAACTAGCCTGTTTACACTGCGCGATGTCTTAGTTACCTCGCGGGTAAGCACTCTGATATCTGCTGTTAACGGCCTGGCTTCGTCCAAAATTGGGACTGTTCTATTTAAAACGGGGATTGTATTGTCAGCTAACAAAGATAGTTTGTCGGCGGCTTTTGCAATCCGCAGGCGGTCTTGCGCAATGTATTTTTTTAGTTTCTCTACATCTACATCTTCTAAAGTTGCTGCCAATTTGTTCATTGCCAGCTCCACACGGACTGGATCTTCGCCGTAGACGCGTGCTTCGTTAGGCAATGCTTCGGCTACTGCTTGTCCCTGTTGCGGGAGCACTATATCAATGTATCTTGCGCCAACCAGCCCGTTTGTTAATATCTGAAATTTTGCGTTTTTCGGAATTGTGACTTTCCCCGGTATAACTCTCACTTTTACGAGCACTTCTTCCGGATTCAGGATCTCCAATCTCTCCACAATGCCCACGCGAACTCCTTTCATATAAACGGCGGCGTTATTGTTCAGGTTTGCCGTATCATGAAAAATCAAGTTATAGTGTTGAGCAGCTTCAAGTGGATTGTAATTCTTGTACCAGAGAAATGCCCAACAAAGAATTACGATTGCAAAGGCTGTGAATGCACTTAATCCTGCATCGGAATATCTAATCATTCCTAGATCCCTAGGAGTCAATTCTCTTTCATGTACTCTGTGAAGGGCCATCGCTGCTTAATACCTCAATGGAATGTAAACAAGTGCGGTGACCAGTAGATTGGCCAGGTAGCCCGTGATCAGAGTCGCTGTCACCGCATGCGCGGCGACGGGAGCAAATGGTGAACGCTCCGCTCGCCCGCAAATGCAGCCGGCAAACACGGCAATTGTTGGATTGACCAAACCCAATTTGAAAAAGTAAACGACCAGGTCTTGAACCTGAATTTGTTGTTTTGCTGACTCGATAAAATCTGCAGTCGAGCTGACCCCCAGTAGAGGTGAGAATAATGCGCCAGTTAGGAAGCCAATCGCCAGCCCGTAGGCGCTAAGCGGAATACCCATTGCCAATGCGGCCAGATATCTAACAAGGACGAATCGATCAACAAAATCATCCTCTGTTCCATTGCCTATGTACCTGCGCGCTTCCTCTGCTATTAGCGCAGATGCGCGGGCGCCCCAAGCAAGACTGATCGTGATTGAACCTAACTCGCGCAGCAGCCCAATCGAAATTAAGGCACCGGAGAAATCTTCTGCTTGGAATTTTTGTAGTTCAGTAATACATTGAACGGCCAGTGCCAGCGAAATAGCCATCGCTCCAAATGTGACTAAATAGATTGAGCGGGGTCCAAACCAGTAGCAATACGCTTTAAATTGCTCCCAGCGAACTTTCCTGAATGATTCATAGCTGAGGGACTTGAAGAAGTACCTGCATGCAGTTCCAATGGAACTCCACCAGGGCACAAAGTCCGCTATTGGGTATTTGCTGTTGCCGATGTTCTGCATTTGTATGACTCAATTGACATACCTCATGAGAGACGCGGTGCCGCGCGAAAAGTACCCACTGATTTTTCCGATTTGATCTTAATTTTTCTTCTCCACAAGCGGCAGGAGGCAGTTTCGTACTTCGATTATTGGTGGCTTGTTTTACTTTTTCTATTTACGAATGTTCTCAATCATTTGAAGACGGCGCAATAATGGTCCTTTTGCTGCGATGCCCCCGGAGCTGGGTGTGTTTGCAACAGACTGTTTTGCAGCCGGTCCTTGTTTCTTTTCGGATGCGCTTGCCTGTGTTGCTTGAGAAATTGGCTGGACATATTGAGTTGAATCTTGAGCCGGTGATTGCGGGGGCAGATAGGAAGGAGCTTCGGCGTAATTCGCTTGCATACTCCCATTTAAGTATGGTGGTACTGATTGCATTTGTGTAGTGGGAAGCGTTCCATATTGACTTTGCGCGCACTGATTTGAATTTTGCTCTAAGCAATTTTCCTTATCCCCGGAACTTGCCCCTTCCGAACCATTTGAAGTCGTCACAATTGGTATTGGCACTGGTACTGTAACCGGTATCGGATATGGATAACTTTGCTGATATCTCTGTGCATAGTTTTGCGCGGCATTTGCTGCGTAGGGGTATAAAGCGGATGCGGCTGCTCCATAAGGATATGCTGCTGATGGATAAGCTGTTACCGGCGGGACTGTTCCGGTTGCGTAAATCGTTGGTGACCCGCCCGTATAGGAGTAATTATTGGTAGTTGATGGATAGGTTGGTGGCGTGCTCGGTGAAGCCTGCTGAGTTGTGTTTGCTGGAGCCTGCTGGGTGCTTGCTGGAGCCGTCCAGTTCTGATTCGCCAAATTGCTATTGGAGCCGTTATGAGTGCCGTTGGCGCTAAGCTTATTATTTGGTACATAGCTGTGGAAGTTACTGAAAGCAGCTGTAGCGTTGGATTCTCCTGCGGCAAAATTATGCGCAGTTCCTGTTTGCGCGGTGCCAAATCCATGCGTTAAGTTCTCTCCGTTGCCAGGGCGGGCAGTTCCTCGAGATTGACCGCCGCCGATTCTGGAATCCCCGCTTATGCCGTGGGCGCTCGCCCCAGGTGAGAGTCTGTTCTGTCTGGATCCCCCGTGAAATCCGCCGCGGCTGTGTGGTCCTGCTCCGTGATGAAATCCGCCGCTGCTGTGTGATCCGGCTCCGGCATGAAATCCGCCTCCGCCGCGGGAGCCGCCTCCACTGTGCCTTGCGCCACCGCGGCCCGCTCCGCCATGCAATCCCCCGCCCCCGTGTCCTCCGCGAGCTTCGGCGACTTGCAAATGAGAAAGCAAGATAAGCAATGCTAATCCGTAAGCCAACTGTATAGCCGTGCGTTTCATGTCTGAGAGCTCCATTTCAGGGATTGTGTCTTCCAATACTCCCGAACAGACAAAAAGTTTCGGCGGGAAAGATTAACTCTGCGATCCTGAAATGTTAGAATGATGATGCATGTTGCACAGCCCCTACGCCGCTGTAAAAATTCCTGATTTTCGCCTCTTACTTTTGGGTCGATTGTTAGTAACCCTGTCAGTTCAGATCCAGATTTTGGCGGTCGGCTGGCAAATGTGGGAATTGACTAAAAATCCGTTATTCCTCGGACTTTTGGGACTGGCGGAAGCTATCCCTGCGCTGTCTGTGGCGCTTTACGCCGGACATGTGGCCGACGTAGTGGACCGGCGCAAAATAATCATCGGCGCCTCAGCGCTGCTCGCATTTTGCATGTTCGCACTTTCCGGCGGCTCCTATCTTGCCCCCACTGATACTGGTCTTCTTGTCGGCATATTGTTTAGTGTTGTCGCATTGTCCGGGTTCGGGCGAGGATTTTACGGTGCTGCGATATTTGGAATGATTTCACAAGTCGTGCCACGCGAGTTATACGGAAATGCCGCCGCCTGGAATACGGCGAATTGGCAAAGTTCAGCTGTGCTTGGACCAATTATTGGTGGTTTCATTTATTTGCGTTTTGGTCCGGTTGCGACCTATGCTCTATGTACGATACTCCTGATTCTTTCAATTGCTTGCTTCCTATTTATAAAGTCGAAAAGTGATCATAAGATCGATAAGAACGTTTCTGTTATTGAAAACATAAAAGAGGGACTTCGCTTCGTTTTCTCCAATCAGATTATTTGGGGATCCATGGCTGTGGATCTTTTTGCAGTCTTATTTGGTGGCGCGGTTGCGCTGCTGCCAATCTTTGTGGATGAAGTGTTTAAGATGGGTCCCGAGGCTCTTGGATTTCTGCGTGCAGCCCCACCAGTAGGCGCCTTGATTACGGCGGCCCTTTTTACTCATCGTCCGATTAATTTAAATGCCGGAAAGATTTTCCTTTGTTCTGTAGCTGGCTTCGGCCTGTGTATGATCGCCTTTGGGTTCTCCAAAAATTATTATGTGTCATTTGCTTTGCTTGCAATTAGTGGTGCGCTTGATGGAATTAGTGTCTTGCTCAGATCAACTATCTATCAGCTTTTAACTCCGGATAATATGAAAGGGCGCTTTGCCGCAGTGAATAATATGTTCATCGGCTCGTCAAATGAGATCGGCAGTTTTGAATCAGGAGTGGCTGCAAAAATTATGGGACTTGTTCCCTCTGTCATATTTGGCGGATGCATGACATTACTAGTGGTGATAACCACAGTGCTGAGAGCTCCCAACTTGTGGAAGCTGCACATGCAAAATCTCTACGAAGAAAAACCGCAGCAACAATAACTCTGCTGTTAGGTTCCTTAGATAAGGCAGCATGGACGCCTTTTCGGCGCACTTTATTGGCAAGCCGTGGATTCAATTAGACGCCTCGGAATTCAACTCCGGGCACGTGTTTTGCATCCCAAAGTTCTTTCGGTCTTTCTTGTTGCCACATCAGTTCGGCATCAGCAAGAAATGGCAAGCCCTCTTCAAAGCGGCACAGTCTGACAAGTCTCGATACACGATCTGGCGTGTAGTGGTTGCTATCCTCTGGTGCATGAGCGTTATGTCCAGGGATTGTCCAATATGCCAGAGCTCTTTTGCGTCCATTGCGAAGGACATCGGCCTTGCTGTAGTCAACCGGGAAGTAACGTTGTACCGCAGGCTCTTCTATTTGCTCTGGTTGTTCACCGGTTAGCGCTTGTAATCGCATATTAGCAATACGGGACCAATCGCTAATGCTTTCAGGGATGTTTTTCTTTTTTGCCAGGGGATTCAGTCGTTTGATATGCGCGATTAAGCCAGAGAACATATTTCAAACCTCCTAAGGTGCAGGTATGGACGGTGCACCGGGCCGTTAGTTCCATCGATTTTAGGCCCTTAGAGGAATTTCTCAGTTTAAGACATCCGTTCGATTGCCGTTACCTTGCAGGTTGCTTAGCAGGTACCTGTCCCATTCGTGCGCGCCACCTTTCCAGTGCGCGAATGCGTTTTGCTTCCTGGCTGGTTTCACCGCCAAGATTTTGCAAGTCGTACGGGGTCAAAATTTTGTCGAACACACGATATCCGATCGTCGCAGCGGCCTTACCTGTTTTATATCCCAGTTCAGTAGCGATTTCGGCCCAGGTGTGCCCTTCATTTAGCAGTGCCATTAGCCGCGCTTCCTTCGATGAAAGTTCTTCTCGGATAAAGACGTGACGCATTTCGCGCGAAACAAGCATTACTTGCCCATTTAGAGCCAGTTTCAGTTCCGCTACCATTCCAGGGATGTCTTCCATCTTTGCATGTTTGCATAAATAGCCATCACATCCTGCTGCCAGGGCGCGCTGTCCATCTTCGAAAAGTCTTGAGTTTGTAAGTACAAGTATTGTGCCGTAAAAGCCGTTTGCATGGCGCAACTGCTCTACTATTCTTAGCCCAGCCATTGAAGTTGCACCGAGCGCACCGGGCTCTTTTGGAATTACCAGATCAACAAGAGCGCAATCAAGAGTAGAAAGATCAAATGTCTTGAGCCAATTGAGAGCATCTGTCTCGTTATCCAGCATTGCCACAACTTTGTTATGTCCGTCTTCTTCAAGACATTCTCTCAGGATTTCTGCAAAGTCGGTATCGTCCTCAATTATCGCAACAGTTGGCATATCTATTCCCTCGTGTCCATTGTTGTGTTGGTTGTTTTGTATTCAGCTGCTTGGGGATTACCTACTAAGGGTCCTACTAGTATCAGGGGTTCTTTCGAGACTTCCTTCAGGTCGCCGCCCGCTGCAAGGTTTGTTGAAGGCAACGACAAAGTAAATGTTGTGCCGATGCCTTTCTCACTTGATGCGGATAGCGTTCCACCCATTGATTCAATGAATGATTTTGCAATTGCTAAACCGAGCCCTTCACCACCCTCTGAATGATGTTGAGCCGCATATACAGGGTCGAATAAGTTATTCAAATGTTCTTGTGTCATACCAACGCCGTTGTCGGTGATGTGAATCTGGTGCACGTGCGCGCGCGAGCGGGCCTCCAGGTGGATACGTGTGCCTGGCGGATTGTGCAAGATTGCGTTGCGGACAAGATTGTCTATGACTCGCGCCAATTTCAGCTCTGTGGCTGTAACCCAGAGCTTTTCTTCCGGCACGGTTAGATCGATCGTACTTCCTTTCATCTCAGCTTGTGGCTTTGCCAAATTCAAACAGTCGTTAAGCACTTTGTTCAACTGGAATGGCGCCACGTCAGCTTTAATTCCTTTGGCTGCATGTTCATAGCTCCGCGCCAGTTCGTGCAGCAGGTCCACCAGGCGATCGCATGTTTTTGCCAGACGAAGTATCTTTTCTGAAACCACTTCTGCCTTGAGACCACCATTTTTCAATTGAGACAGTGTCCAGCTCATAACAGTGACTGGACCCTTCAAATCATGATTAATGCGACGGACAAATTCTTTACGACGGTGTTCATCTTGTAATGATTCCTGCGCCTTCGCTTCGGCAGCTTGGATGCGTAGTTCAGCCTCGTGCTTTTCACGTTCTAATACGAGGTTTTCTTTTGCATGTTCCAGTTCCTTTTTCAAAGCGTTGCAGCGTTCACTTTCACGTTCCCAAAGTGCTGTTCCTAAAGCTGCAAAGGTCAATGCAATTGCCGGCACCATCACTGGGACTATTATTCTTCCATAGGCGAAAATCAAACAGGAAATCAAACAGGAAAATGCGACGATGAAAAAACATCCAAGCAAGTTCAACCAAACGCCTAATGCTCGGCTTGTCGATCGTTGTGAAAAGGGGCTATGAATCCGCTTCCACAGGCAAAGCAATCCACCACCTATTGCGGCGCTAATGGCAAGGTATACTATGCTGAATGGCTCTTGCACCCTGTAGAACCAGCTGCGTCTTGTCACTGTATCAAAGGCTTGCGCAAGAATTTCTGGACCGCTCATCAGGTTGACGCCAAGGTTTGTGTAGGGCGTGCTGTAAAGGTCGGTGACACCATCTCCCAATACCACGATCGCATCTTTCAAGGTTACATCACTTGAATCTTTAGGTGGAATAATCAGTCGGTCCTTTTGTTCGGGATCCAGCAAATATGACATTGGACGAACAGGGTATAGCTCTGAATTTGGCGGACCTGCAAAGTCAATATCCATTTCTGAAGGGACATTGGCAGGAATGTTTTCACCGATGGCTTTTGCAGCTTTGATAATTAGGGATTCTCTTACTTTTGAATCCGGCCCGAGCGAAAATGTAGCTGCGCGGCGCACCACTTGGTCTTCGTCCAGCAGCATGCCCGTCGAGCCGCTGTAGAGTTCAGCCACGTCAACATCGGGTTCGAGTTTTTGCAATTCTCTGAAAATTCCCACCGGCGCAGAGGGCAGATCTAGCTGCAATACATTTGCAAAACTGCGGTGGTTAACGGTGCTTACCATGAAAACGGGGACTTTTCGTCCGAATTCACCAGTGTTGCATTTATGTACTGCTTCTGCCAAAAGATGATCTTCTGCTGTGTATTGTGGGAAGTCATTGTCCATAATTATTAGTTTGACGCCGGAACGGGCGAGAAACTCAAGCACTTTAGCAAGCGTGCCGCGTGGGGTAGGATACTGCATTAAGGGCTGCATCCACGGATGATCTTCAACAGCTTCAATGGGCGGTTCGTCTTCAAGCAAGTGATTGAAAATTATCCATTTATGCTGCACTGGAATATGGTTGGGTTCAATCATCCAACTTAAAGTGTAATCCCAGGCATACCAGCGCCGCGGAATCTCATGCTTCTCGTGATAATCATAGAGCAGCTTGGGATCAAGGCGCTTTAACGACTCTGGTGTCCAGAGCAACCAACGTCTTGCTTCAAACATGCGGTTGATGGTTTGCAAATCGGCCCGATTGAGGACGCCTGAAAACTCCAGCGCAGCTCCTGTAATCAATGCGACGACAAGGTAGATTACAAAGAGACTCGCGTACTGGCGAGCCTCAGATGTTTTCTTTGCGATTGTGTTCTCGCTTTTCAAAAAGAGAGCACCTCAATGACCAAAGAGTCCTCCACCGCCGAGTAAGCCGCCTCCACCACCGACCAGACCGCCCAGTCCGCCTAAAGCGCCGCCGAGTCCACCGCCGAGACCGCCAAGCGCTCCGCCGGCGCTGCCGCCGCTGCCGCCGCTGCCGCCGCTGCCGCCGCTTGTGGTACCACCGCCACCGGTGACTCCACCGAGCAAGCCACCTACGGTGCTGGTGACACCGCTTACGGTGCCAGATAAGGCGCCGCCAATACTGGCAGTGGTGCTGCCACCAAATGCAGCGGAGCCCACTGAGCTTCCAGCAAATGTGTTGAGTACTCCGACCCCACCAAAGTTGGCCTGCCCGCCGTTAGGCAGCAATGCACTGCCCGCCAGCGGAAGGAAGTGCATTGCGGATGCACCCGCCTTCGACATTGCGGCTAAGTTAAGTTGGGACGAATTTGGATTGAGTATGCTTCCGTCAGGCAAAATCTGCAATGGAACTCGCTCCTGATCGGATACACTGCCTACTAAGGTCCTGCCTGATCTAACTGCAGACATCAGCCCTTCAGCCGATCCTGCCAGCGCTGTTATTCCTTTGAGATCCGGCGGTATGATTTCGCCCTTTGTCAAACTCGAAGGACCTCTGGCAATAAGGCTGCTCGATGGCATAAGCCGTGATACCAGACGCGGTTGCACGAAGGGCGCAACAACTTCGCGAAGCTCTGGTACTTTTGAGCCGATAATTCCAGTTGGTGGAAAGAATCCTAACGCTTCGCGCGGCACGGAAAACACTGTACCTGCAAGCGGGCCGATCTCGTATGCTAAAGCCTTCGGAACCGATAGGATTTGGGCGCCATTAAGTTTCTCTCCATTCAGCAGCCCGCCAATTACGGAATCGATTTTTGAAATGAGCGGAGTCAAAGTTGTTTGCACTAGTGGCAAACTCGACAGAGGGCTCTGGAAGTTTGTAAGTAAAGGATGGTTTAGTGCGGCATTTGGATTCAGTGCATAGATGGACGTCATGGTCTTTTGTGTTTGAAATAGTGTCACTGGTTTTGCCGATGCAAGAGAAAGACTGGACACACTACTTCCTGCCGAGCTAAGTGCATCAGTTTTAGCACCGGTTGTGGCCGCTTGGCTCAAATCTTTGACCTCATACACAACGCCCGGTGTGATGCGCACCATGCTGCGGTCTGTTCTATTCATAACGTCAACGCATCCTTCAAGGACCGTAATTCTTGTCGAATTCTGCGTATTTTGGAAGAGGATCGTCGTACCGCGGACGCGAGCTTGGACTAACTTTGTCCAAACGTAGTACGGACTTTTGTCTTTCCGGTGTTTGTCGAGGTGGTAAAGCATTTCACCGCCAAGGAGGTAAACCAGGCGCTGATTCGGAGCAACAGCATATATTGAATTCGACCAGGCGCGAGCTGTGACATTCTTCCAGCTCAATTGCGCCCAGGATTTGTCGCCCGTGCCCAACTGCATTCCTTCTAATAGGCGATCGCCTTTTTTGGCGGGGCTGGGATCTTCCCATTGCTCCCGGTTCCAGTCTACGAATCCGCGCTTGAAGACGTCGCCACGGGCTTCCACCAGGGTTGCCGTGTTGACTTCCTCGGCTACTGCTGGAGCTACCGAGAGAAGTTCTGAAAGAACCAGGATTCCTGTGAATGCTAGTTTCTTCTGCAAATGCATAACACCACCGCCCGGGAGAATTGGCTGTCGACTATCATTGTCGTTCACAGGGGCCCAACAACTCAATTGGAATATGCCCTAAAACCATCTATGGGTTTCCGCATAAATGCTAGGGTTCGCCGTGATCCGCCTTGAAGATCTTTTCCTACAGTCTATGGCAATAAGTCCGCATTCCATTGACTAGCTTGGATTTGGCGGTTTCTCTCAGCTGATTAAAATTGCAGGTTTTGCTCGAAAATTTGAAGTCCTTAGTTGAAGTCGCTGATGCACTAAGCGTTTTCAGACTTAAAGTTTTCTTCCAATTCCACTTTAAATGTTAGGGTTATAGCTGGGAGACTCTTATCAAGAGCATCGAGGAGGATCACGTATGCTGACCCAACGTTCTGTTCCCGGAATGTTTATCCAACATATGCGGGAGCAACTACGAAGATCACGATCGCTCAGATCGCACGCGCGTTGCATGAAACCCTCACGTAGGGCTATTCCAGTTAACTGCGCATTGAATATACTGTCCGGAAGGTACTCAGTGCGGCTGCTGTGTTCTATGGCCGACTGTTCGAACCTACCTCCATACATGCTGGAATGGTTAATTTCGCACCCTTCATCCGAGGTGCGCATTGCAGTAAGTGAACATTGTGGTGCCTTGCCGTTGGATATTCTGCATCTATTGCTTCAAGACGATAGCGTCGATGTTAGGTATGCAATGGCAGAAAATCACAACATGCCTGTCGAAGTAATCGAAAATCTTTGCGAGGACGATAATCCTTATGTTGCCAGCCGTGCAGCAAGAACTAAGGAGCGTATCGTGCGACAGCAACAAGGCGAGAAGGCCGAATCCCTCCGGCAATTTCCGCGCAGAGCATCTTCGTCTGACGCCAAGAAATCTGCTAGCGCGTAACAAATAGACGAAAGAAGTTTAGCCAAAAAGCCAGACCCGCCAAAGTCTGGCTTTATACTTTTTTGCCTACTTTGATGGGGAGTTCCCACAATGGATACGCTTGCGTGAACTTGTTTTTATTTGGCAGTTATGGCTATATAACTGAATCTACTAAAAACCGATCGACGCCTTCGTCGTCCAATCTTCTTTGAAAAACTTGCTTGTATCGGGCATTTATCCGGAGCAAGAAAGTGTTTCTTGCATTGTGGGAGTTCGTATGAATCGAATAGATATTGTGCTAGCGCTTGGAACAGCGCTTCTCGCTTTTTGCTATATGGTTATTTTGGCATGCATTTATCCAAGCCCTTTATTGATTAGCGCGATTGTTGTGGAGGTCGTCGCCTTCGTTGTCGTTTTCGCTTGTAGAATACTTGCATCGCGAACAAAGAAAGCTCGAGCTGAGGCCGCCGTGATCGGTGAGCTAATAAGACACAACAAGAAACTGAATTTCTTGCGGACATTAACGGAGAAAGGAAAGCTGTGTCTTGTCGCGTTGATTCTTGTTCTAGTTCCGCTCGACTTGTTGGCTTTTACGGCTGCCTATTTTCGGAAAGATTCGATTGCTCAGTTCGTTTATACATACATACCAACAAGCTCTCTTCTCTGCTTTGATCCTGCTTACTCTCTGGAGCTGATGGCCGGTGCCTACATCGAAGCCGGACATCATGCGCGTGCAAAGGAGTTATGTGGATTGATGTTCCAGGTCCGCAAACAAATCTATGGAGAAAGCCATGAGATGGTGGCATCAATTCTTGCAGACATAGCTGATCTCTATCGCAAAGAACATAACTATTCAACTGCAGGGATTTATTATTTGCGTGCGCTGCAGATCTCAGAAGTCGTGCTTAAAGACGAAAAAATGGGCAGTTTGCTTACGCGCATCGGCAATAATTTGCGAGAGCAGGGCCGTTATCGGGAAGCGGTGCCCTACTATGAAAGAGCGATCGAAATGCGCATAAAGGATTTTGGTGACAAGAGCTCAAATGTAGCTGAGTCCAGATTTGAGTTTTCAGTTCTGCTCGACAAGATGGGGCAAACTGCCCAGTCCACAAGACTCAAGGAGCTTTCGGCTCAGACATGGAGGAATTATCGTGCCTCGAAGGAGCCGATAACTAATGTTGCTTTTATCATATGTATGTTCGCGCTGTCATGTGTGGGCTCTGTCTATCTCGTCGGACCTCGCGGTTATCTAACTACGCTTGCTGTTAAACAGCTACGTGACGCTATCGAAGCAAGTAATCAACTAGATATGGATGATTTGGAACGACTGCGCGCGCTGTATCGTTATCAGAGGAAAGAAAATGAACTTTCCGAATTTCTCCTTGCTTTGAACAAGAATTGCTCTGCGCTTAACTTGGACACGGCTCTTCCGTCTGCGTGCAATGAAGATGCGAATGCTGGTTTCTCATTGCTTCCCCAGAATCCCCTGGACGATAAAAGCGAAGAGATGCAATCCGATTTGAAGGATAGTGGTTCAAATAACAATATTAGTTCGATAATTTTTTTAGGTCTTGGTCTGAACCATATCTGCTCCGCAATGGACACAGAACTTCTGGCTTAGCGCATCCACCGCACGACAATTGGGGCAGGGCTGTGGTCCTGCAACAAAGATGGTTGTTGTGACATTGTGTGCTGCTTTCGATCCTACAGCTTCCTTTTCGGCAGCGGTTTCGTTATGCGATGAGACTCTGAGGCGGGAGAATTTGATCAGTTTGTTTTGCATGAGAAATCCAGCTCCGGACCAAACGAGAGTCTCAGGACAATCTGTCATGCGTGCAACAAGCTCTTCGAAGCTAAGTCGCCCCGTGCACAAATCCCAAACCTTATTGGTGGCATCGATCTGAACCTGACTGACTGGCTTTCCAGTTTTGCTGTAAAGTCTTTCGATCATATTTGTTTGTCGATCTACTAATGGATGAATGATCATCTCAGGCGTTTTTAGGAGAATTCTGGCGTCGGCAGCCGTCTCTTTTGATTGATGAGCTATTTCAAGTAATGGAATGAGTGGCATTTCAATATTGTATGCGACGCCAAGATTGCGCATGTCCTCGGCTGTTTGCTTGTCGATTGTTGAAAGATCTTGCAATCGAAGTGAGCCATCGGTGAATGAACTGGCGAATTCTATGACAGCCATGTCTCCATACATCGCACCAAGTCGAGCCTTCGACGGCAATCCACCGTCAATGTACGCCCAGAAGACGCGACCTTGGCTAGATTCTACGGTAAGAATGCCAGTCTTGCCACCTTGCGCAATCGTTTGCAAAAGCCCTGCAGGATCGAAGTCAACCATACCCCCTGACTGGTTGCGGCTCAGCGCCTTATTCATGAATTCTTCTGGCACGTCTTTCGAAATGACGATCATATTGGTGTTTCTTTTTGATCTTACGTACTCCAGCGCAATCATCGCTTCTTCCATGTAATCTTGCGGGGTGTACTCGGATCCGGCTAGCACGGGCGCAATACCACATGATACCGACCACGATGGCAATCCACCAGACCAATCCTTCTTTTCGGAGACTGCGCCTGAAACAGTCTCAGCAATTTCACTGAGCTTTTTCAATGTTGTGCCTTCAAGAAAAAGTAAGAAACGACAGCCCCCAATTCTGTAGAGCATGTCGGCGAATTGAAGTTTCGATTTCTTGAATCGTTGGGAATGATCAAGTGCAGAAATTATGGTTTTGGAAAGCTCGTGTATTAGCCTATCGATAGTGCGTGGACCGAAAGAATTGATCAGTTGGCGGAAGTTATCACCTTCGATGATTACGAAGTAACTCTCATTCGATATTTTACCTGATGCAAAGTTGCCCTTGATCGACTCAAGCATTTCTTCAAGACTCAAGCGATTGTGGACTAACGTTAGTGGGTCGTGGCGGCTCAGCCAGAAGGCGTTCTCATAGCGCGAAACCAAGTGCCACAACGGAGCGACGTCCTTAACAAGGCGTTTGAGAATTCGTTCCATTTTCTTTAAAGGCTGTGGATCCTTGCTGCTCGCTAGCACAACAAAGAAAGCCAGAACCTGTCCATGGAGCTCGAGGGGCGCGATCATACAGTTGTTGGCCGCCACGTCCTTTGCAGCTTGTTTGAACTCTGAATCTTGAATCTCTTCTACATCGACTATTGTGACGCTGGTGTACTTGCGGATAAATTGTGAAAAGCTACCGTCATCTTTTAAGTTCACCAAGAACTTCCCTTGCTCTTCGGAAAAGCCGATTTGATCCATTAATCTAAGACCAGGAAGTGAGTCAGCATCCAGCCCAAACGAAGCTTTCACTATTCCGGAAAACTCGTCATGGAAGTTTTGCAGTAATCCTTTCGCAACGTCATTGGTGCGCGCTATGGTCACTAAATCTTTTTCAAGCTGGCCGATAAACCTGTCTTCAACTTCTCTTTCAAAAGCGCCTGTCAAATCGCTACGTGCTGCCGACACGGCACGGTCGTGTTCGTGTCTGATATTGCTGATGCGATCTCTCACAAACTTCAAATTGTCCGTAACTTCACTTGGGACAAAAATCGGAAAATTTTCCGGAACATCTTGTCCTTCTTTCAGCCTAAAATTCAGTCGGTCCAGCGGCTTATAAACAAAGAAGAAGTAGCTAACTCCAAAGGCAATCATATTGAGAATTCCAGCCAGCAGAATGGTGCCGGCCGATAATTGACTGGGCCACGTTTGCTGTTTGAATAGAGAGTCCAGAAGGCTCGGGCACGCATAGCCGATTGCCATAGAGCCGCCTTCAATCGCTTGCGTCAGTTCGATGAAGCGAGCACCTTTTATGTCGACAACTTTAGAGCTCGCTTGTGGACTTGTGGCTACTTCCCCCAACCCCGCGGGTCTGGTATTAGCCAGCACGCGCTTGTTGTTATCTGTAACGCGCATCCAATTAAGGTGATATTTGTGAGACAGCTCAGTTACTTCGCTTTGCGTGACTTTGCGGTCTTGAGTAAGGTCAGCTGCCACTTTTGCGGCGCTGGATTCGTAGATGAATTGGCTGAAATAAGGCGACAAAGTGTCCGATATCACCCAGATTGGAAACTGGAGAATCAGCAATAAGCACAGTACTCTTGGAATGAAACTAGTTAGCATTCACACCCCTCAATCCTGATACCTACCCCAGGGGCGGGCGCCCTAAACCAGCTATTACGAAGCTTAGAGCTTGTCAATATCGGTCTTTCGGCGGATTGTCTCGTCTTAATTTAGGGGTAGCTATTTCGCTCTGGAGAGAACGAAATGGTTGAACACTTTTCCCTATGGATTGTCGTTCATTATTTCACGCAGAACCTCGTTCAGTTCCAGCGCATCCAGGTCGAAAATTTGCAATCCCAACTGCGAATAGCCATTGCATTCATTTATGATGGCTTGCAATATATGCTCTGGTGCCACCAAGTCTTTTTCCTCCGAATGTGCTAATTCAATTGCTCCGTGCATGATGCTCTGAGCGTAATTTCAGTTGTAGATTTGGCAGCTCAATTTTCGAAGATGCCTTCAATGCGGACGCAAAATCTGCACCGCCAAAGAGAATTACTGCCAGTGCGACATGTTCGAATTCAACTTGGTTGGAATGTAATTGTTGTGCGATATTCCATGAAATTTGAAGAACCTATTGGATGACTATGAACTCATTGATCTGAGTTGCATGAACCCCGAGCAGAATGTTCAGTCGCTCCAATTCCGAGCGCTGATCGACTGCTTCTAACCTGTGCACTTTTCCTGATTCTCTGATCAAAGCAATTGCAATGTGGGCTTAATTTACTTTTAAGAGACCTGAATATTCTTTCTCCAGTACCGCTAGGCTTAGAACGTTGCTAACGGCATGAGCACACGGAATCGGTGAAAAAGATTCTGGCACCTTTAGCGCTTGCTCTGAATCGACCATTTGAGAGGGAGTCCATCGCGCAGTCCTATTGTTCTTGAGATGCGAGTTTGTCTGTTCATCGCGTAAGATTGAGCCGAGTTCATCTTGCTCATTGGGCATTTTGCGTCCTCAGCTTTTTCGCTTTAATCCATACTATCACTAGTGGAGAATAACGAGCCAGTCTAAGGGGGCTATTTGCGCTTCAATAATCCAATTACTGAAAGGAAGAGCATGATCGATCCGAATGTTGCAAGTCCGCCAGGAACAGATTTCTCCGGACTATCTACCAATTTCTCTTTATCGAGATAACCGTTGGACGGCATCGAAGGATAATATCGAACTTTTACTTGTTCACTCTTGTGATAAATTCGTTTGCGGCCCAGCCCCAAAACATTATCCGAAGGCAGCTTTTGCGTGAGTCGATAGTTCTTGCCATTCACATTATATGAAACATCAACGCTGGCTTGCCTGCGGGATGTCGGGGCTGAATACCAGGTTACCTCGCCCTTAGTTGAAGGCAGATGTTGAATCTCTGCGTAGAGGCTAGACTCGGTCTGAGCTACGTGTTGAAAGAGAATCGCAGATATGATCAGAAATGGCACCGCCGCAAGGATTAGCAGAATGCTGTTATGCTTTTCGTTCATCTTGTATTGTGATGCTTGGAACTCGCTATAGCCTGACGCGCGAACTTCACCATGCAACCTTTGATATTGACTCAAGCCGTTCCACGCACTTGAACTGTGGGGATTGAGTTCGACCGCTCTGTTGAAGGCATTCTGCGCTTCAATACTGGCGCCGGATTGTTGGAGCGCCTCACCCAACATCCTCCAACCGTTTACGTGTTGAGGGCATGCTTCGACAGCCTTCTGAAGGTACCAAATGCCGTCTTCCAGCTGTCCACTCTTAAGGTGACTATTGGCATTGGAAATAAGGTCTTCGGCGCAACCGAAGCGAGCTTCCTCGGTCATCTCCCGGTTAAACATCTTGACGCGCATAACATACCGCTTTCTTTAAAGGCTGAACTCCCCGCATTGCTAACATACGCGCCTTTCGGGAAAATTAGGATGGGGGTATTGGGAACCAGTTCAAGGCTTCTTCCGTCGAACTCCGTCGGACATCGTAAACAGTATGAATCCGTCCGGGCGCGATGAGCGCAATCCCCATGCCAGAATTTATTCCACCTCTACATAACAAGCTTGTTCTGTCCGCTGTGAAGATGCTATTGCCAATGCATTTGGCGCAGGAAAAGCTTGTTATGCGCCCCTCAGCTAATTGCGTGAACTCCATCCGGCGGCTATTGGGGCATAGCACGGTTTTAATGCTGAACCATTCCGATCGGAACGATCCTACCGCAGCTTTTTCTCTGTCCACAGCCGTAGGGCATCCGTTTTACTTTCTTTCGGCTCGCGAACTCTTTGATATGGATGGAGGCGCGCGCGGACTGGTTATGCAACGATGTGGTGCTTATTCAGTTAAACGCGGGCAACCAGAAGACTTTGAATCGAAGGAAAAGACCATCTCTCTTATCGTTGAGGGGCGCCATCCACTGGTAATGTTTCCAGAGGGCGATGTTACTGGTCGGGATGACGAGATTTTGCCTCTTAAGGTTGATGGATTGCGAAACATCCTTAAAGCGCAATCGATTCTTGCAGCTTTGGAGATACCGCGCACGGTGCACCTTTTACCTGTGGCGATCTACTATGAAGCACAGGACGATTCAATTCTTGATCTGCAAAACTGTCTGGCGCGCATGGAGCGCAGGCTTGAAATGGTTGCACGCGAATATGCATTACAGCCGCGGATCACCAGAGTGCTTGCTGAGGTCATTTCGCATCTTGAGAGTTACTATTCAATCCACGATATGAAGGATTCGTCTCTACAATATCGATTGCAGAATATCTGTCGGCGAGCATCCCTCGCAATAGCGCAATATGCACAATTGATTGACATCAATCCGAACGAGGAAGAGCATGATCTTTTGTATAGCGTGAGGAGTGGACTCCGAGGACGAGCCTCTCTAGACCACACATACGGTTGTGGCTTCTGCGACAAACTAAACGCGGATCGCCTCCAAAAGGGCAAATCATGTGAAACTGAGTTGGACCTTTTGCAGCAACTCCTAATCATTGCAAGTACTCTTGACGAACGAAGGTTCTCGCTTGATCAAGCATGGCGCTTAATCGACCGTTTAGAGCAAATTGTTTTTGGTAAAACTACCGCTAAAGGGCACCGAATTGCCTGGATGGAAGCCGCTGAGCCCATCGAGCTGCTTGGCTATAACGCTGAGTTTGAAGCTGCTCCTGAGAAGACGATTGGGCGCATTGATCAAATGGTACGGAAATCACTATCGAGCAATCTGCAGCGATTGAAGCGCATCGCTGAAATTGTGCAGAGCCGATGAGAAGAGGTGCAAATGATAAATAGGACGCACACGTTATCTACTCTTGTCGTCGGATTCCTGATCGCGACTGCGACGAGTGCAGATGCCGAGGGGCTAAGTGCTGCCGAGATAGCGTTCAATAGAGGAGCAATGAAGCTCGGATCTTCAAGTCTCTGGGTAACCGATTCGCTATCCGCCAGTTTAGTAGGCCCTATTCTAGATTCCAGCAGCATAAAGAATCCAGTTGTGGGCGGCCAATTGCATGACGAGAGCTCTCCTGTTATCGAGCCTAAGTTCTCCGTTCCAGAGAAGAAGGATTGGGACAAGAGAAAATCTCATTATCTTTCTCAGTCTCTTCCAAGTGGAACAATCCCCTTCGGTGTGGATGTGCCACAACCCGCAGCGCCGGCTGCCGACGGCATCATTGAGAATTCAGTCCCAGCTGCATTGAATGGAAAGAAAAGTTTTGCGCTTACTCTTGCAGGTGGTGGCGCAAGAGGTGCTGCGCACATTGGTGTTTTGAAAGTTCTCGAACGTGAAGGTCTAAGACCGGCGTTTGTGTCCGGCAGTAGTATTGGTGCCGTAATTGGCTCATTGTATTGCGCGGGAGTTCCTGTTGCAGAAATTGAGAGGCTCATGCTCAATGGGAAGGTGCGAAAAGCCTTTATGCCAATCCCGTTGAAACTGCAAGCCGCATGGTCCATTCCTCGGGACATGTTCCTGCGAACACTTGGCGCGAAGCCTCAAGTGGGATTCTATAGCGGAAAGAGTCTTTCCAAATTTATAAGGAAGCAAATGCCTCCAGATGTGAAAAGAATGGAGGATATGAAAATTCCATTTGCCGTGATCGCGACCAATATTCTTGATACTAGAGCGACCTGGATTGCCAGAGGTGATATCGGCGAGGCGGTTAGAGCGAGCGCATCGATCCCCTTTGTTTATAAACCTGCCTTGTTCGAGGGGAAAGCAATGGTAGATGGTGGCATGCGCGCTAATCTTCCAACTGATGCAGCCCGCGCCTCTGGTGCCTCTGTGGTCGTGGCTGTGAAGTTGCATTCCAGCCTCGAATCCAAGCCGATGACAGACTTTCGCACAATGATGGAGTTCTCCGATCGCATAATGAGTATTATGATGGCCGAGATTGAGTCTAAGAATATGAGTAAGGCCGATCTACTCATAGAACCGAACATTGATGATTTTATGCTCTATTCGTTCGACAAAGACGTACTCACTAGGGCTATTGATGCCGGGGAAAAAGCGGCTGAGGAAATGTTGCCGCAGCTGCGTGTCGCGCTCCAACCAGGAGCTTCAAGGTCTGCTGCTAAGGACAAGCCTGAGAAGGCTACGCATTAAACGATCCGCGAACTCTATTGCTTCACGGTCTCTGCTGCTACAATGCGGCGCAAATCGGCAGTTCTTCTTTCCAGCTCGCTTGGGAAACCATAGATTGTGATGAAGCGAATCACGTCTGTTTGTTTGCCTCGAATGAGAGCGGAGATTCCAGTCATTTTCAGTGGTGACTTGTCGAAGTCTTGTGAATAAGTGAAGTATCCGACGAGCACGTCGCCATGCTCATTCCATTGTTCCATTCTCTTCAATGCAAAATCTTTGAGTAGTTGATCTTTAGAAATTTTTGCACAGAGGCGCTCGAATGTTTCACGCAGAGAAGCCTCATTGGCGGGCAAAGTACCCACATCCATAAATGACTTTAAGTCTGTTTCTCCGACCGAGTAAAAATGATTTACCGAGTCTTTGGGATTCGCTTTGTTGATGATTGGGAGCCAGTGCGCCGGTAATTTCAATTCGCGTTTAAGAGAGCTTATGTCATACTTTATCATCCGGCTTCCATTAAACGAAGAAGTGATCACAAAGGCAAAAATCAAAAACAAAGCTGTTGCGATTACGCTGATTTCTCCATTAGAAAATAGTGGCTTGGCGTTTGATTTTTCTGTCTGTTCTGCCTGAGTTGAATTGCTTGGACTGACCTCAATGGCATGGTCAGCCTCTGCTTCCTGGTCCATTGGGTGTGATGTCGATGTAATTACCGCTGTGTCGTCTGTTTCGCATTCTTCAAGGTCACGGTTCAGTCGGGTCCAAACTAGTTGTGCCAGAAACAAGAAAAGTCCTATGCCTGTAACGCTCACTATTGTAAGAACATTCGCTGAAACCAGTTCGTACTCTTTTCCGGGAAATAGCCAATTGCATCCAAAATTAACGGCAATAGCGCAGATAATCGCAGTAATGAACTGGGACTTCTTCTTCAATCCATTTGCGTTCTGCGGCATCAAGAGCAGAAAAATCAGTGCAGACAACCAGGACGACAAATAGGCGACGAGCCAGTAGTAGTCGAGATACACATTCATTGAGAATGGAGAAAGTAATACCTTCCAATCATTTGGCAATGGAAGATCAACTGCTGTTTTACTGAATGATGCGAAGCCTCCCGCAAAGGAGATCAATAGAAATACCAGAGAGCTGTATGTGCCCGGCGGCGATTTCTCGTTTGCCGATTGGCTAGTTGTGCTAACGGATTCTTCTTCTCCTGATGAGTCTGAGATCGCCGGAGGCTTGTTTCGCAACTGCCACTGCTGGCTCCTAATGTATCGCATTCCAGAACTTAGCAGAACCAGTGCTGCAGAAAATAAAACCGCCCTGAGCAGCAGCCACTCAATCGGAAGGTGGGGAATACTTTCGCTTATCACTCCGGTCGTTCTGGAAAGTTCGACTTCTGTTTTCCAAAGATTGAGAAATCCAGACATCGTGCCACCGCTAAGGGCAAATTTGTCCAAAATGTTCATTGGGAAAGTGAATACTGCACCGAGGCAGAATGCTTGGAATAGCCGCAAGGTCGATATAGGTAGCTTCTTCAATCGGCGTGTTGCAAACACAAACAGGAAATAAGGAATGCCCACATCAATAATGCCGCGAAACATCATTAGGAATACTTCGTTGCTAACATTGTAATCGTGAACTGTAGTTCTGGCAGCGATCTCCAACAGGCACAGGCAAACGAAGCCCGAGTAAAGCAGCTGTCGTCCTTGAGCCGGCCATAAGCGCGATGACTCGGAGCAGATTTCCAGGATGGATGTGTGGAACAGCCAGAGAAGCCATATTGCGAAAAAGGTTATCAGCACTTCGGAGTGTCTTGGAGCATGGCTAAATGATGAGATCTGAAAAGTATACTCTGCGATAAAAAACCAGCCTAAAAGAGTAAAGTAAGCCAATGAACCTACATTCTCATTAGTAAGTTTTCGCTTTCCAATCATCCAAACAACAACGAATACATCGATGGCGAAGACCCAACGCATCCATTCGCTTGTATAGATATTCGTCGGATCGTTCAGCATCGAACGATAGTATTGATAGACAGGAATGAAAGCCCAGCTGACAGGTGCTAAGGGATGCGGAGGAAAATATGCCATGGCGATAACAGGACTCCAGAATATTACGAGCCCAGCTGTCAACGCCACTAAAGCTAACGGAACGAAGCTTCGTTTTGGCATCAAGTCTTGAACTGCTCTGGAAATGATGCGTGCATTCTTTAAAAGTTTGTAGATAATACCTACGCCAATGTAATACCAAATAGGCCAGAGGTATGCATTGCAAAGCCGGATTGATGCAAGTAGCTGGTCTCCAACTGGACTTAGGCCTCCTCTCACGATCAGGCTGATGAGATAGATTAGCGACGTTGATGTGATTGTTAGAATGAAAAGACGCAGTGGCTGCGTGTCTGATTTTTTCTCACGCGCAGTGCCCAATGACAATAGTCCCAATAGGCTTCCGATTGACCCAGCCCACTGTAAAACAAATGGCTTCACGTAGTGGTGCACGGGAGATAATGCGGTGATTACAAGCCCAGTCGGAGCACCACTAATGACGCTAGCGATTATTGCGCAGATTTTGTCCCTCAGCGAATTCATGGGTAGGACTTTTGCTGAAATCATTATTCCGAGTAAGATGCTAAAGCTCAGTGAAATATTCCAGTAAGAGCGTGGTAAGAAAAGCGCGCAGGTGCCGAGTGAATAAATTGCGCCAAGTGATATGACCACGAGCGCTAGTCGATTTGAGATTGCGGCGCCGGTGGCAAGACATGCCCACGCAAAAGCCGAGACGAAGATCCAGCACCATACAGACCAAGCTGGCGCACTGCTAGCCGCTCCATTCGCCAGTGAGATTTTGACAGGGTTTCCGTGAAACACCAGGCATAGTGGCATTAAGAACACCAGGAAAACTGAAATCAGCGCCACCAGTTTCAGAATCGGTACCATTTCTGGTGCAAGCTTTTCGATCTCCAATCGATCTTTTGCATAGTCCTTCCAAAAGAATCGATCAATTATTGGTGCGATCGCAGAAAATGGCGGCTTGTCTCGTTGCTTCTGAAGAAATGCATTCAGGTCCTTAAGTTTGAGAAACTCAAAAATGCGGTTGCCCAGCACTGCCAGTGCAGGAAAAAGCCCAGCAAGGAAATTGCCAAATTTGCGGAGTGTGGCAATTATGTTCAGGAAATCCATTCAATAATTTTCGTGTTTCGTCGTAATTTGTCAATCAAGTTTGCCAAGGGTTAATGCCAAGATGCGATCGATGCAAGCTTAGTTCTTATGTGCATTCATATTATCGACGATGGCGTGTCGGTCGTTCTCGATAAACCAAAGGCTCTGCTGCTAAAATAGAGTTGTAGAATCGAGGCGTGGAGAATGTCCGCGGACGCACAAGAAATCTTCGCTTCACAGTTGATAGAGGTCATGAGAGTTTGCCGCGCCGAGTGGAACTTTCTTTACGACTCTGATGAATTCACTATAGAAGCTCTTGACGCTCGTGGCACCCGTCAGGCGGTCGTTCGGCTTGATAAGCTGTTCACTAAGTACCTTGCTGCAACTACTGATGAAGGGCGGCAAAAGGTTCTTTTAGACTTCTCCAAGCTTATTGTCTCAACTGGGACACCAGAAACTTTCGAGGAAGCAAAGAAGGACTTGATGCCACTAATCAAGGACAGATGGTACGTCGAAGTATTGAATGTCTCAGAAAAAGTTGCAGTTGCGTCAGGTAAGTCTGATGGATCGATGATTCTGCCAAGTTACAACCTTTCCGATGAAGTCTCGGTTATGTTGTCCTACGAAATGCCTCATGTGCGGTCGCTCATCACCAATGGAAAATTGAAGTCGTGGGAAGTCTCATTCATTGACGGCATGAATCATGCGGTTGAATCGATGCGGCAGAAAACAGCTCCAAAGTGCAATGCTATGGTTTATAAGGACGAGTCACGACCTTATGCTTACATTTCATCGTGGGAGGATGGATCAGATGCGTCGAGAGTTTTGCTCGAAGATGTGATGCTTTCCTTTCCTGTTTTTGGCGAAATTGTTGTGGCAATGCCGCATGCTGGCGAGCTAGTTGTGACTGGCTCGGAAGAAGTGCACGGACTTGAACTTTTACTTGAGAGATACACGATTGCCTATCAGAACGAGTCGCGTTACTTACCGCCAATTCCTTTCGTCTGGAGAGACGGCATCCTTAGCCGCTACAGTATTCCCGAGAACCACTGCACATTTCGCGCGTTTGAGGCGTTGCGTCATTTGTGGCTGCAGGATATTTACGGACAGCAGAAGAAGATGTTAGCTACCGAGTGGGTGTCGCTGACTGATGGACTGCACGTATCGCAATATGAGCTTCTGGAGAAGGAGTCCTTTGCCGGAAACGTGATGGTATCAAATTGCACTGTTCCAGATATGAATGCTGTTTTGATACCGCGCACAGATCTGATCACATTCTGCGAAGTAGATACAGAGGGGCTGCACACCAGGGCGGTAGGTACGTGGGCCGAGGTGACGCAAATTCTCGGGAGCGATCTAGTGGAGATGGATTTGTATCCCAAGCTCTACCGTGTGTCGCGCTTCCCCACTACGGCTGAGCTGCGATCGATTCGGGAATCATAAATTGCGCACCGTCAGCCCTCATTGGCGTCTTCCGTTTGCTAGCATTATTTCAAACGAATTGAACGGCGGTGTAGTTCGAGATAATTTGAATCAGCCAAAATTTTTCATTTCAACTTCGTAATTTTGATCTTGACTCGTTTTATTTGAACCGATAGGATGAGATACATAAGTCGCTAACAAATTTTGGAACGAAGATCATGTTCGCAGTTAATCTCCAGCCACATCAACACCCGCAACAGCCGCAAACGCAGCTGGTGTTCGATGTCGCAATTCAACCGGAGATTAATCATGTTGTTCAAGTTCCTTTCTTTCAATTTCGAGTTAACTAATAGCGCCAAGGCTTTTGTAGATAAAACCAATTCCTTGTGTGACGCACTGCGCTACATGAGGCTTTTCCGCAGCTTTCTGGAATCGAAGCGGTTCGCGAACTCAGTCCGCACCCTTTCCCTTGACCGACCGCGACATCATCTTTTCCATCCTGCCAGGCGAATTCTCGATCGACAGAGAAAATTCGGGAGCGCAGCCTTCCAGCCTGATTCGGAATGATGCTAGTGCGAGCGCAAGCTTAGCGCCGCCCGAACAAGAATGAGTCTCGACGCTCTCTGGGGACTGGCCGTGCTTCGCGCTCGTGTCGAGGGATTCCAGTCCGATTCGGCAACATTTCTGCTTATAACAACACATCTCAGCAACTGAGACTAGGAGAACACGTATGCATCATCATCATCATCATCATCATCATCATCATCATCGCACCGAATATGGTGCGGACGCGACATGGAAGGGATCGTCTAGAGGTTAGGACGCTGGTTTGTGAAGCCGGAAACGCGGGTTCGAGTCCCGTTCTCTTCCCCAAATATATGGATGTAGCTCAACAGAAGAGCGCCTGCCTTGGGAGCAGGAGGCCGGAGGGGCAGCACCTCCCATCCATAAAATATTCCGAGGTCGTCTAATGGTAGGACACGACGCTTTGAACGTTGGAATGGTGGTTCGAACCCATCCCTCGGAGTTCACGCAAATTTTGTCAGCTTTCCAGTTGCTTAGCTTTTTCAGAATCTTTCTTTGACAATTCGAACTTGCCCAGTAGTTCGTAAGCTTTAGCTCTACCTTTGTAAGGTTCGGACCACGTTGGTATTAGATCAATGGCTTGGGTAAATACCTCGATAGCCTTCTTCACTTCATACTCTCGTAAGCCTGTTTTATAGACAGGCTGAAAGACTCCATCGAGATATTTGTTTCCCACGTTGTTTAGCCATTTCGCTTTCTGTTGTACGCGCAGAATTGTGACTTTCTTGATTTTGTCAGTTTTCAACTGTGGCATTCGTTTCAACATCTGTTCGTAATCAGCTAAAGCAACCGCGAATTTTTCCGGAATAATGCTGTGCGTTTTTCCATATCTGACTTCTGGAATATTCTTCATTGCTAAGTCGTATGTTTGCTCCGACAATGCGTCATCATGGCAGCGTGTTGCGTAGAAATTAGCTGCAGCTAAATATAGAAAGCAAAGTCCAGGTTCTTCGGCTTTGTAGGAGGCGTCGTCTGCTTTGTATGCTGTTTCTTCTGCCTGTACCAGCTCTGCCACTAGTGGTTTCATTACACCAGCATTGCAGCTTTTGATAAAGAAATTCGAAGCCCAAGAAGCGAAGTCCTCTAAAATGTAACCTCGCTTGAGCGTTCTTTCAAATTTCCGTGCTGTGGGATCTCGAGTCAGCTTTATCGCTAACCTCATTCCTTTAATAGCATTTGCACATTCGTCTGAAGGACTCGAATCTTGCTTCATAGATTCTTGAATGGTCTTGAAGAAAGCTGCGCGCTCCGGTGGCTGTTCGAAATTCTCGACTTTGCTTCCGTCACTTGCGATCACTGCATGCGAATGTATCGACATAGCCAGCACGGTTGTGATCATTAGAACCAGAAGCTTGGATTCGAATTTCATGTTGGGTTATGATTTTATTGCAATAGCCATCGTGTGTGGTCCGATCAATGGCTCGAAGTGGATTTCCTTGAAGCCTGCTTCTTTCATCCAGGATTCGCATTCTGCAATCGTGTAATCAAATCCGCCTGGCGTCTCAATCAACATATTCAGGCTCATCAGAAGACCTGTTAGATTTTGCGACCGGTCATTGTCAATCATGGTGTCATAGACGACAAATGCTCCGCCGGAAGGCAGAGCATTAAATGCCTTCTTCACCAGCATTCTTTTCTCTTCCAAATTCCAGTCGTGAAGAATGTGCCCCATCACGACTACTTCTACCTGCGGAAGTTCATCCTTGAAGAAATCTCCCGGCTGAAATTTCAATCTGTCTTGCAACCTATTTTGCATTACGTACTCTTCAAACACCGGTTTGACTTCTGCCAGATCAAATCCAATACCTTTTAGATGTTCATGCTGAGCAGCGATGGTGGTAGCCAATCCGCCTTGAGCTGTGCCGATATCTGCGAAGGTTTTGTAATTTTTCCAGGGGAACTTTGTTGCAATTGCGGAGGCCGGTCCCCGTGAAATACCGGTCATCGAGCCGAGAAATAGTCGCAATCTTTCTGGATCCTGGTAGAGCTTTGAGAAAAGCTCCTTGCTATCGGTGTCCTTCGCTTCGTTCTGTGGCGTTCCACTACGCAGAGCTTCTGTTAATCCACCCCAAGAAGGATACAAGCGCCTGTTAACCATCTCGAAAAATCCGCCGATGTATGTTGGTTTATCGCTGACGAGGAATTCTGCTGCCTCAGCGCCATTGCTGTACTTTCCATTCTCTCGATTCAAGAGTCCTAGTACTACCAGGGCATCTAGGAAATCTAAATGGGAGCGAGTACTTATGGAAAGCTGCTTGCAAAGCTCTTCCGCATTCAGAGGAGCTTTCGCCAGCGCATCAAAAACGTGCAACTCAACGGCGCTTAGAAACACTTTGGATGCCCAGAAACCGAGGCCCAGCTGCATGATCTTCTCTGGAGTTACACCCTTTTCCATCGTTTTCGCCGTCATCTGAAGCTCCTTAGCTGTTACGCGGGATATGGTATACGTCCACGTTGTGAAATACCAGAGCACGAAAGGCGACTTCACAAGGATATTAACTGCGTCAAACAAATCGAATGGCGTTGTCATGTACGATATGGGTCACTCAACTCGTCGAGATTGCAGAAAGTTCATGAAAGCATCTCTCCTATCGTTGTCTTCGTTTGTGGGATTGGTTGTTGCCAGTCCTTGTTTCGCGCAGCAGACGCAGATAATCAATACTGTTAGCGATTCACGGTCGCCCATTGAGCACGTTCTCCAAAGCGAGCTTGCGATGCCGGGTCTGGGAATTAGCGCCAGTCGCAATCAGATCATGAACCGCTTCCAATATGCGCTCGACCATAAATGGCTCACTGCCGCGCAGGTCCAAGATTTTTGCAACGAGTTGAAGACCATTACTGACCGCGAAGAAAAAAGTCGAGATGAGAATGGGAAGCTGAGTTACGAAGCCAGAGCTTCTGCCGCGAAACAACTCAATGCGCTCAATGATCGATTCGAGCAAACTGTGCTTTCTAAAGAGCAATCACGGTCTAATATAGATGGATTGCGTGCTCGCCGAGCCGTCCTTCTTCAGAAAGTAAGCAAAGCCGAATCCGATGGCATCTTGAATCAAAAGGCAGTGGGGTCGCTTAATCTTGAGATTGCCGCAGCCGGGGCCTCGTTGAAGCGTAAGCAGCTTGCGGAAGAAGAGTTGCAATCTACTTCAGATGATCTTGCCGAACTCGATAAGAGAATTGATGACGAAATAGCTAAAGCTGCAGCTTTGGCTGCTGCTCCACCCGCGCCGAGCGCCTTTGCTAGCATCAAGCCTAGACTGGATGCTCTAACTCCAAAGCTTTCGGTAAAAACGACGATGGATGCTATCAAGCCGAAGATCGATGCAATCAAGCCGAAACTTGCTGTGAAGCCAAAACTTGAAGCAATAAAGCCCCGCCTGGATGCTATGAAGCCGAAGCTACAAGCCATGAAACCGAATTTTAGTGCGATGTCACCGACGCGCATCAAGGAAAAATTTCAGCAGTATTACAGCAAAGCAACTGGCACGGGCGCCGCAGCACAGGCTACTGCAACAAAGCCTATCCAGGCAGCCGGCACCACGGCTCCCAGTGGAGCCCAAACTGCTAGTAATCCGACATCTGCCCATTCTAATTAAGCGCGGTCTTTTCTTTCCTCAGGAATTCATGCTGCTCCAACATGTCTGGAATTAGCACTGGGCGTGCTATTGAATTTCTTGAAAGGACAATATAGAGACATTCCGCGGACAAAATGCGCATCTTTCTTCCTTACGATCCCATCGAAAGTAAGTGTTCGAGGTATGAGGAATGGATCGCATTAGTGACTCAATAAAAGAAGTGTCTTCAAGTAATTATGAGCGCGCCACAAGTGCGTTCAACAAGGAAGCATACGCTGAACCCTCTCCAAGTCTTTCAGCCGCTTCAGCACCCGAAGAGAATGATGCTGCAAACTCGATTCTGGGCGGATTTACCTTAGAGGATGTGCAATTGGACCTTGATACTTCGCCATCGCAGAGCCTGATCGCAGGTGAATCTTACAAGCGAAGATTTGACGAAGTAACGCGCCAGAAACAGGCGGCTGACGACGGTTTCAGTATGTGGCTTCAGCAATCGATAATAGGCGGACCCCTCATCGGAACCAAAATTGGGCTGCCGATTGGCGGAGCCAGTAACGGAATGAACGATGGGCAGACAGACGCACCCATCCTTGGTCGCAAATCGGGACAAGCCATTGGCGAGCTCAGTTTGCGGCAGACTAGTGAAGAGTCTGGCGGACCAAAAGCACGCTCAAGGAGAAAGCCATAATTCCAACAGTACGCTTTAGCGGAATGCTTTTCTTCCGCAGCCTGTCAGTCTTTGACGCTCCTATTATTAACTTTAGATCAGCAATTCCCGTTTGTTGAGAGCATTTCTGAGTGAAGAGCCTTGCCTGGCAGCTCTCCAGTTTCTTAAAGCCGAACTCATAAACCGCACTGGGTGGGAATTCCACTCAACTGTTGCGTCCAGAATTTCTCCGATCAGCATAGAACTGCTAAGTTGATTCAGTTTGGCGTTCGTTTGAAAATTTTGGGCAATTTTCGAGGTTCATCCTCTCCGAACTGTCTCTGCTTGCTTTAAGTCAGTGCTTAAACGGAGACGACTACTATGGCTGGAATTGAACTGCAGGAAGCAACTGGTTCGCGCTTCGACGAGAGCGGAAGTGCGAATCTCTCGGTAAATGTCCAGGACCTGTTTAGGAATGCTTTGTCTTCGTTCAAGGCAGAAGCGAAAACTGCTTTTTCGAATTTGCCAAGCCTGGATCTATTTTTCGGACCACAAGCTCAGCCAAGCGAGCAGACTCCATCAACGCGTAGCGAGTTCAATCTCAAGGACACACGCAATCCGAATATGGCTATGGGTAATCCCAGCGGCGCCAGCGATAATCCTGTGATGAGCAACAATTATTTGGTTGTTCGTGATCAATATGTTCTTTCCTATAACAACGATCGCAAGATTCCAAACTGGGTTTCATGGCAATTGAATGAAGACTGGCTAGGAAGCACGAAGAGAACAGGCAATTTCATTCCGGATGATTCTCTGCCTAGCGGATTCGATAAAGCGCAAACATCGGATTATGTGCGCTCTGGATATGATCGCGGACATAACATTCCGTCGGCAGATCGAACCGCATCGCGAGAAGACAACGAATCGACATTTATTATGTCGAATATCGCTCCGCAGGCACCGGATAACAATCAGGGACCATGGGAGAAGTTAGAAAGCTATTCTCGTGAGATGGCTCGCCAGGGCAAAGAGCTATACATCATCTCAGGCAACGAAGGCAGCAAAGGTTCTATTGGAGACGGTGTCAACGTTCCAAAGAATTGGTGGAAAGTCATAGTTATTTTGCCGGAAAAAGGCATGGGCGTCACTGATGTAAAAGCGAACACTGAAGTAATCGCCATTGAGATGCCCAACGAAAATGGTATCAAGAACGATGACTGGCGCAAATATGTAACCACTGTCCACGCTATCGAACGACACACAGGATATGACTTGCTTTCCGAACTACCAGACGATATCGAGAACAAAGTTTCCGAGAAAAAATTCAATAACTGATATCCGAATCGACTGAAAGTATCCATTCGCAGGACAGTTTTTGAACTGTCGGCTAACTCCTCCTAAATTGTGCGGCGAGCCTAAGATATTCAATGTATCTTGGACTTAAGGAGTAAAAAAAATGGAGCGCCCAGCGATTAGCGAAAACAGCGCCGGTTGGATGGCCTGTGTATGGATTTCTTTTTCAATGTCCGTAGGTCTGACGGCGGCAGGCATTTATCGTATGCCCGCTGACCTCTGGATAAAAGGGTATATGTTGATGGGCTTGATGTTCACTGTCGGTTCCTGTTTCACTTTATCAAAAACGCTTCGCGATAATCACGAAGCAAGAAAATTGATCAACAGAGTTTCGGAAGCCAAAACGGAACGTATATTACATGATTTCGAAATGAAGGATACCCGCATAGCCGCTTGACGAGCTATCGAAGCAGCTCCGGAACTAACAGGACGCGTTTGTTCTCACGGAGTATGCGCGAAAGCAGAATCCAACGGACGTAACCCGAGCGTTTGTTCTTAGCGGAGGATGCGGAGACGCAGAATGCGGCGGGAGCGTCCGGAGCGTTTAAATCAAAACGCTAGAACGATTTTTCCGAAGTGGGAGCCGCTTTCCATCGTTTTCAACGCATCAGAAATCTCTTCGACTTTGAATCCCTTATCAATGATCGGTGAAACTTTATTTGCATCGATCGCGGCATTCATGCGTTCGAACATTTCACGTGATCCGACAAAGATTCCTTGAAGGCGTATTCCCTTCATCAGGAGCTTTGTTGGATCAAATGCTCCGTCTGTAAGTCTTCCGATCATACTGATATGACCGCCTGGTTTAACTGCTTTGACGGAGCGATCAAGTGTTCCGGCGCCACCAACTTCGATGACGTGATCAACGCCTTCGGGGAAATGTTTCAGCAATTCTTTGTCCCAGTCTGGATGAGTTTTGTAATTAATGCAGACGTCGGCGCCCAGTTGTTTGGCGCGTTCTAGCTTCTCATCAGAGCTTGACGTGATCGCAACAAGTGCGCCTGCGGCCTTTGCAAATTGCATCGCAAAAATTGATACGCCACCGGTTCCAAGGGCAAGGACTCTTGATCCTGGCCTAATATCTCCCGCTTCGAACATTGCATTCCATGCCGTGACGGCTGCGCAAGGCAGTGTAGCTGCTTCTTCGTAAGTTAAGTGATCGGGAATTCTAAGCAGCCCGCTCTCATCGAATATTGCTTCGTTTTGTAGCACGCCATCGATTGCACCACCAAGAGCACTTTTTCCTGCATTTGCGTCGAGTTGACCAGCGATCCATTTTTGCATGAAGATTGGCGTAACTCTGTCTCCGCGCTTAAATCGTGTGACGGCGCTGCCAACTTCCAGAACCTCGCCGGCTCCATCGGAGAGCGGAACAAGGGGCAATTTTAGATTTCGGCTGTATAGACCCTTGGCAATGAGAAAGTCGCGGAAATTCAGCGAAACTGCTTTCATCTTGAGGAGAACATCATGAGAACCTAATGCAGGCAGCTGGCGATCGCGCGGCGTAATCTTTTCCAGGCTGTAGTCCGTTAGTTCAAAGGCGCGCGTGGTCGTTTGTGTAGGCATCTTTCCTCCAGCTTTCGAAGCGGCGTTGTTCACCTTAGAGTTCCAATCCCGTTGGGGTCCGCCTATTGTCCCCCGGATTCGCCGTACTGCCGTCCGAATTTGCCTTGAATTAAGACTGTCTATTTATTGTTGCTCTTTGGGTAGGCTGATATGTTTAAGAATCCTGGCTAGCTAAGGTTCGAGTACTACCAGTAATGTTGAGCAGTCAATTTAGGCAATTACGACTGCAGCCGCTCTTCAATCTCTTGAAGACGAGCTTTCATCGCGGTCCGTTCGCTTGGGAAGAGATGAGGTAGTCTGATCCAACATGCATAAAGTGTGTGCTCCCAGCAACAGAAGCCAAAATTCGGTCTGTACTTAGATAATTTTTCAAACGCCTCACCAATTTTTGGTGAATAGCGTTCCTGCTCGCGCGCTAAGTAAGCCATTGCTCTTATAGCTGCTTGTGTTGTCCAATCAGAGGGTCCATAAAGTAGCGACAAGAGTGCTTCTTTTCTCTCTGAGCCATCCCAACCTTCATCAATGTTTGCCAATACCTGAGCACAAGCCAATTGAACACGCGGGACCCACACTAATGCAGTCCAACCTTCTGGCATTTGTGGCGGATGAACCATGCAAGCCAATATCTCTGGCACCATCTTCGGCCCTAGCTCCGCTGCAATCCATGTCGCTGAGGCCCAGTTCTTATCTTCTTCGTAAAAAGTATTTGTTATTGCCGCAATCAGTTTCGACGTCTTCGCACTCGGCGCCGGCAGCGCTGCTTCCGGTGTCTTATCCTTGTACTTCCAGAGAACATATTTGACCTTTGGAATAACTGGAAATCGCGGATCCGGACGTGGGATATCTGTCGGCGTTACTTCAATTTTGAGATCATGTTTCAAAGCCGCCATGTCCATACTGAAAGCTAGAAAATTACTGGGCGCTTCAATAGAACTAGTCTTAAACTTAATTACGCCCTTTGGCGCTTGTGTGCGATCCTTCATAACTTGTCCAGCAAGCTGAACAATCATGCCTGCCATTGCGTCGCTTGGTCGGGGCAATCCACCGAACTCTCTGAAAAACAATTCGTGGGCTCGTCCGTTATTTTGCTCGCCTAATTTTGCCATTTCATCAAGGAATGCTTCATTCATTGAAAGCTTGAACTTGCAAAACAATGCAGAAGGCAAAGCCCATTCATGTTCGGGCTGGGTTTGAAGAATATCTTCGTACCAGGCCAGTGCAGTTTTGTAATCTTGCTGCTCAAAAAACATATCGCCAATTTCCGTTTTGGCTACAGCCTCGCCTTCTGGCACTGTCATCGCCGTCTTAAAGGCTCCCAAAGCTGCGTTTACATCGCCCTTCGCCTTCAAAACTAAGCCAAGCGCTGCTGCCATGTTCCAACTCTTGTCGCGAGCCATGTATTTCCGCGCAGCTTCTTGTGCTTCATCAAACATTCCGGCTTTACGAAGAATGCCTATGCGCAATGTGTTAGCACGTGTCTCTGTTGTTGGATGAAGCGCATCGAATTTATTGACGAGTCTTGCCCAGCGCTCCAAGTGCTTCAATCCCTTCATTGTCGAATTCTTCGCTTCAGGATTTGTGTGCAGCACGAGAGAGAAAATGCGCCAGCCCATGATATCGGAAACTTGCTCTAGGACGCCTGCTTGTTCCAACCATGGAAGGGCCCAGTTATTCAGATAACCTGAATCTGGCTTTGCATGAACTACATCGAAAAGGAGATCTAGTGCTTCATCCACCCGGCCCATTCGAAACCAGATGTAGGCTCTAACGGCTTCGGTCGAGAAATAGAGCTCCTCGCCTTTAGGAAATAGACTTTCTGGATCAGGTTGAGCGGCGCTCAAGTAGCGTTCGAGAAGCGCAATCCATTCGGAATTGCCTGGATCAAATGTAAGTAAATTCGAGACATGATTCGCACCGTGTCTTAGATCGCCGCTGGCTTCAATAATTGATTTGGCCACAAAAAATTCAAACTCGGGGCTGCCGACACGCAATTGCACTTCCGGATGTTTGCATCCTGCTTGTTGCAATGTTTGTTCGTTTTCCATGCCGGCTCAAACCTCCGCTGCCGAGTCTGTTTCGACTTCAGTGGGTCCTGTCTGCTGCTTCATCTTGCCAACAGTGGCTCCAACGTAAGGGTCCCAGTTTATCAGCTTGAAGCCCGATTTCCCACATTTTCAACTGTCCCAAGTGCGCTTCGGGAAGTTAAAAATGTGGGTTCGGAGTTGATTGGAGCTGCGGTCAGCGTTCAATCGAGGAACGCTACTGCTGTGGAGCGGTTCTCCGTATTCATCAACACACGATGCCATGTATCAAGAACGATTGTGGCATGATCCGGATGACGAATCTTACCTCGTACATAGACAGTTGGGTTGCGCTTCATTTCAACCCAGCCGAAATTCTTCGCACGTGGCGTGCGATTGATTAATTTAGAGTACTGCTTCTGTGTCAATCCTTGTGGATACTTGGAGCAAACCATCACCGATTCGCCACCAACACGGTATGCAAATTGCGCGATATGCGCCTTGCTTCCGCCGCCGGGGCGAACAAGCGGTTCATCTTTGCGGATGCGATGCTCTTCAGCAACTACTGCAGGAGCTGGAATGAAGAACCATTCGCCTTGACGTCTGAAAACAGATGTCTTGCGGCGATTGCGCTTTTCATTACTTTGACCTGCTTCACGGGCTCTGATTTCTGCAGGCTTCAATGAAGCTTTTGCTGCTGAAACCGTGGAGACACCTGCCACTGATGCGACGAAGAGATGTCTTTCATCGTGACCACAAAGAAAATGATTCTTTGAGATCAGCGAACCATCTCTATCGAGCAAACGAGCAAGAAGGACAAGGTGTCGATCTTGAGTTCTTACTTCGAGAACAGAGAGATCGAGTGAGTTGTCACTTCCTTCGTTGACGGCAATTTCGAATAACTCTTCCTTGCCCTCAGTAATCACATCCAGGCGAACCGGAGTTCCCGCTGCGCGAGATTCGCGGTCGCTCAACTTCACAAAATTGACTTTGGCACCAATCTTTCGAAATTGACTTTCGACATTTGTAACCATAAGTGTTATCTCAACCCTCTAGCGTTTGTTTTGTTTTGTGTAGAACCCTGAGGAGCGCGTGCAAAGCTATCAGCGTCAGCTGTCAGATATAACTGAACACCTGAGGCTAGTTGCAAAAAGATTGGCGCTAACACATTTGAAATCAGCGGAACTGTGCCCGCTAATTTGCGCGTGCGTTAGTAATTTGTTGACTGTCGTCGGGTCAACAAATCAATCTAATTACAGAAATCAGAGCTATAGCAACAGCCTCTGCTGCGCTTTGCATGCGTCTTCTCATACGGACAATCAATGTGCGATTGCACCTTCTGCAAATGCAGAAAATGAATTATACAAAGCTGTCCTGATTGAAACTAAGTTTGCAGAAAGCCGATCTGCAGGTTCGTCGTCACAAGGAACATTTACACTCTCTGGTTCTCAGGTTTGAATCATGTTCCTCATGCTTGCACGTGACTGTGGCGAAGCCCACAATCGAATTTCTGCTACGCATGAGATTTCCTGAACATGATGTCACCTCGCTTAAATTTGAACCGTTCTTTCATTCTACCAATCAGCTAATGCATGTCAAGTCTAATTCTGGTCTGCGTCACTGATTTTTGCATTTGTTGAAGATACCGATTCCTCTACTGCTTGCTTTTGTAATTTAGCAAGTAGTGCTTGTTCTCTTTGTTCTGCTTCGGAGAGCGCACCTGCAAGTTCTTGCAATAGGTTCTCCACTCCAACTCCTTCATCTTCTTTAGTGGGCGCAAGTTGCGCCGACCCTGGAGGCCGTGTTGCGGAATCAACGAGACTCTTAATGCGCTTAGGCGTTTTGCGGACGAAATACACAATCATTGTGATCAGCACACTGCTGTTTAAAAGAATTGCGAACAGTCCTGCAATTAAAACTCTTTGTTGGCAGGTTCTGACTCGATCCTTTTCCACTTTGAGATCTTTCGATTCGTCTTTCTGAAGGTCGAATAGAAGGACCTGCTCCTTCTCAACTTTCTGAGCTAACTTAGCAAAAGAAGTCATCTTACCCATGAGCTCGCTAAAATCTGTGGAAATCCCTCCTTGGCTGGCAGGCATTGATTTTAGTTCTTGATAAACATCATCCATGGCTTCTTCGAAGAGTTCTTTGCGTTTGTTGAATCCAGCCAGCTTCTCTTTGTCTCCGCGAAGCAGGCGCGCTATTCTTCTAAAAGTTTGTTTCGTTCCGTCATTGTATCTTTTATAGGCCCTTAAGTGAGAGCCCTTTCGATCCATCAGAAATAGCTCGGACTCTCGATACATCCATGCAAGTTGAGTCGTTGCCATTCCATATTCATTGATAATACTGTTCTTGTTGATAAGTCTCTCGTTGGATTCATTGAAATCGATGAGACTGAAAAGAAGCACTATGGATGCCACTACAGATAGTGCTGATACCGAAAATAGGCTGATTACAAGAAGTGGAACATTAGTCTTGCGTTTTGCCAGATATTTCGCCTGAGCTAGGCTGAAAGCACTTCCAATTCTTGATACAAGTCCTGAGGCTTCGGAGAGTTCAATCTTCCTTAACTCCGCCTCAATCGATGCTGCACTCTGATACCGATCGGTAGGCGATTTCGCCAGGCACTTGAGAATAATTCCCTCCATCCTGTCTCTGACGGAAGCCTCTAAGTGGGGAGCAAGCAAGGGCGGTGGCGAGGCATTTATATGGCGATGAATTGTATCAAAGACAGTCTCACCCATGTACGGGGTATTTCCAGTAAGAGCTTCGAACATTACGCAACCCATTGCGTAAACGTCTGATCGCGGATCGACTGGAGCGCCTGTGCATTGCTCGGGGCTCATGTAGAGAGGGCTACCGAATAGTTCTCCGGTTTGAGTCAAGCGCTGCGAAGCTTCATTGTTTGGATCTACTAATTTTGCAATTCCGAAGTCCACGATCATTGCGCGATCTTTTCCTTCTTTCAGGATCATGATGTTGCTTGGTTTTAGATCGCGGTGAACTACGTTCTGCTGCTGCGCGTGTGCCAGAGCTGAGGCGACTTGTTGCATTATTGTCAGAAAACGATCGAGAGGGAGCGGACCTTCTTTCTTTAATATGTCGGACAAGGAAACTCCATCAAGGAAGTCCATTACCAAGAAGGGTGTGCCAGCAGAATCGACGCCGAAGTCGTGAACTGACAAGATGCTGCTGTGCTTTAAGGCGCCAGCCGCCTGCGCCTCTTGTTTCAATCGTTTCGACGTGACTTCGTCTTTGGCCAGCTTTTGGTGGAGTATTTTGACTGCAACAACCTTGCCCGTGACAATGTGCCGAGCTTTATAGACCTCGCTCATGCCGCCGCTGCCAAGAAACGCAGTTAATTCAAACTTGTCTGCAAGTATCTTGCCGGTCAGATCGTCTTCGACGTGGGCGACGGCCGCCTGGAGCTGGGATGAATCTTGCGCGAAACCAGCAGCGCCCAGGGAGACCGTCCTCTCAGCAATCCACTCTGTCTCGTCGCCACTCATATAATGCCATCCTCCTTTAATTTGATTCCCAGTCGGAGTGGAAGCAAAACCCCAAAAAGCTGCGACTATTAAGCCTTGCCGCGATTATGAGATGATGGTCCCAGCGGTTTAATCGGCTTTGCTTGGCTTTCAGTATGATTTGCGAGCAATCCAAGTGAAAAGCTTCGCGCTCGGCAGGGTAAACTGGTATATAGACCGATCGGAACATCGTTGCCGACTTATCGTTCCACTTGGCTTTGGCAACAGCGGTTAGAATGGAAACTCACATAGTGGTATCAGAATGAATCTCAACATTCGCATCTTGTTCACGCTTGCAACCTTGACTATCCTTTCTTCTTGCACTGGAAGCAATGGTGAGCCAACAAGAGATGGCTCGGAGGATAGTCCGATTAAAGCAGAACAATCTCATCAACCTGGTGTTAGTAAGTATTCGCCCAAACAAAACTACTATAATGGCGGGTCGGCAAAGGACGATTGGATAAAGAATCCCACGAAAGATCTGCCAAATCAAAGTCTATACACAGCAAGTAATAGCCGTTCAAATCTCATTGACCACTTCATTGCCAATGATCCACCGCAGTTCATTCCACTGACTAGCTGGAAGTACGATTTCATCGCGGGAGAGCTGGCATTAAATGCGACGGATTTGCCGGAAGCCAAAAAGATGTTTGAGCTGTCCTTAGGCGAGGCTGCCAAAGAGAAAGATGCCTCTTCACGTTCTCACGTCGCCCTGTCAAAAGCGCGATTAGGATTAGTGGCTAGATTGAGCGATAATTACGACGAGGCAGAAAAATATTTCAAGGAATCATTAGCGCATCTGGAAGCGTCCGCTGCTGAGGATAATTTTGAGCTGGCGGCAATCATATCTCTGTATGAGTTAGCATTGATTAGCAGCAAGAAAAACGACTTGGAGTCTTCGTCGAAATGGCTTGAAAGACGTGTCGCGCTTCGTGAAAGATACCATGGTAGGTTCGCTGCCTCCCTTGCTGCGCTTCTAAATGACTATGGCAATAGTCTGTTCTATCAACGGAAATTTGCCGAGGCAGAGAAAGTCTATTTGCGCGCTCTGATCATAGCTGCTCGATTTACAAAAGACACTGATTATCGGAACATGGCTTTTTACAATCTGGCAAATTGTGCTTTTGCAGAGGGCAAGTATGCCGACGCCCTTGATTTGTACCAGCGCACTAATGACAGTCGAGCTTCCATGGCTCGGCGCTTGCAAGAGTGCCGAGACAAGATCGCAGTATTACCGGATGCAGAGAAGAAGCCGAAAATTTTGCTCCCGGCGCTTGGCGATCCTTTGGTGTGGCGTCAACTGTTAGACTCTGCTCGGGTCCAATCTTCGTTCGATAAGAGTTGGGAAGCAAATAAAACTTTAGAAGCGGCCCTTGATGAAGCAAAGGCTATTTCTCCGAATGGGCAAGAGATCCCATCTACTCAAATTCTAATCGCTGATCTCTTGTTTCAGCAGCAGAACATTGATGAAGCAAGAAAGATGTATGAGGCTGTGTGGGATCGCCTTAAGGCAGACCCAAAGAATAAAGAACAGGCATCCGAAGCGCTTTCGAGAATTCTCCTGTGTCAGCTCTGCAGGGGAGAGAGCACTGCCGCCGGTAATTCCTTAAAAGAACTCAGATCCAGAGCGTCATCAAATCTATGGATTAGTCTCATTCCCGTTCTTGAGCAATGTAACGAGAAACGGATGTTGAATTTTGATAACAGCGCTGACTCGCGCGAAGTTATGCTCGCTATAACGGATGAATGTGTGAAGCATGTGCCTAGTCAAAATACTATGAATCGAGCTGTCGCCATAGCAAATCGAGCGCGTGCCATTGGAAGAGCCGATGACGAGAAGTGCTCTGAAATATTCAAACAAGCATTAGCGATAGCAGGGAAATCCTCAGATAAAGATCCATTGAGAATGTATAAACTCCAGATGAATGCTGGTTCGTATCTGATGGCGGCACAGCAATACGCTGACGCCGAGAAGTGCTTTAATGCTGCCCTGGCTTATGCTGAGAAAAATCCAGGAAAGGAAAATAGAGAGCTTCTAAATACGATTGAAATGACACGAGCTTTGTATTCCAACTGGAGGAAGCCCGATGAGGAGGAACTGCTTCTAAAAAGGAAGATAGCTTTGAATGGTGAACAAACTATCTCGCCTGAAAGTAAAGCGCTGGAAACAAAAAGCGAATTGCTCGATATGGCCCGGATTGCCCGAGCCAAAGGCGATCTTGTAAAAGCCGCGGAGTATCTTGAGAATGCTGCCAAAGCGGAGCAGGCAAATCCGAACAGTCCCCCCTCGGAGGTGCAGGACTTGATCACTGTCTACGAGCAGGCTGCCAACTGGCCTCGAGTACAGTTTTGGCATGAGCAAATCGCGAGTCTGCTTCCAACCAAAAATGATCAACAGTATGACCAAGAACTTAATGCCGCTGCTGTATACGCTGCAAAGTCCGGATCCTATGAAAAAGCTGCCAAGCTAATTCAAATTGTCATCAGTGACATGGAAAGCCGGCATGAAACTAAAGTACAGGATTTCGGGTGCGTTCAATCTACTCCGAGCTATCCCGACGCGGTGCGTTTATTGGGCAATTGCGTTATGGACGGTGAAAGTAATTATGACAAAGCATATTCGATTTACTCAAAGGAATTGAAATCGCTGCAGCCGGAATCAGGAAATGATCCTGTTGGGTCAACTGAAAAGGGTGACAATCGTCTACGCGTAGAATCAGACAGTCCAAGTCCTCGTCCTCAGTCTTCCCCTGGACAGCGGCATGTAAATTCGATAGGTCGAGGAGCCAGGCAGCTTCACCTGAGCAGCGAACAATTGACGAATCTCGTAATTTGCTGCGATGCAATTGGCAATAAAGCGATAGCAGATAAATATAGGACGGAACTTAAATCACGACTAGATGATGCTATGAATCGCCAGCTGCGCTCGGACAAAGGTATTTTCAATCCGCATTACGACAAAGCGCTTCTGCTACTAATGAAGGAAAAACGAAATAAGGACGACGAGCTTCAGTTAATGGGACTCGTGCCAAGGGTCCTGAACTCACCAACTATTTATTCGGGTAACGTAGATGGTCTGGCATTGCTAGAACGAGTGATCGCCTGGAAAATTCAGAAGGGTGAATCTGCAAGAAACGATCTCATCAATGACTACGGCGATTTGGTTGCACTTCTTATGAGTAATCGTCGCTTCAATGAAGCCGTTCCATATTCCACGCGTAAAATAGCGCTTCTTGTGAATACACATGCAAGCGATAAAGCACTGGCAGATGCCAATCTTGTAAGCGCGCATTTGGATCAAGAATGTGGCAGCTTTGCCTTAGCTGCGCAAAAGTATGCACATAACTTGCAGGCTGTAAAAGAGGATAAGAGTCAATCATTTGATGCCTTGAAAAACCTTTCCTACTGCTTGCAGATGCAGGAAAATTACACAGATGCAATTAAGTATTTGAAGGAAGCCTTGCCGAAAGCAGGATCTTTGGCTGAAAAGAATGATATCCATGTGAGACTTGGAGCTCTCTTCGATATCATGAACAATGCTGGGCAAGCGACAGCCGAATACAAGTTAGTAATTCCAGATGAAAAGGACAGTTATTCTGTATATGAACCATTGCGCAATGCGTCGGAATATCAGGCTCAGCTAAAACACTTCCAAACGGCGGAGGCACTCTACCGCAGGCAAGCTTCATTGTTGGGTGCAGGGCCTAGCAGCGCTCTGGGAATCTCAAATGCGTATAGTCAAATGGCCAGAATGTATAAGTATGCTCACAAATTCGATAAAGCTAAACAAGCTTATGAACTTGCGATTGCGGCGCTAAAAACAAATCCATCCGATTCCTTTTGCCAGTCTCAGGTTCAGACTATGCAAAAGGAAATGTCCGATATGAAATAAGCAACTCTTTGCTGCAACTACCTTGCTGAAGAGAGTGTCGAAATTGTTTGGGTGCGTTTTCCATTGTCAAAGACAATGTCTTTCACGCTTGCTTTGTTCACAGCAACTGCATAGCAATAATACGCCATGTCCGCTGTTCCCATTTGTGCAGGCTTCCGCTCGAGCTTACAAAAGAGTTGCTTATCTTTGAGTTGAGGTGGATTGAATTTTACCTGGGTTGAGCCGGAACCTTCATCGTGACGAAGTAGAATGAGGCTTTCTTTTCCAAACTCGATATTTGCACTTCGCAGCTTGGATAAAAATGTTTCCTTATCATTGAAAAATTGCGCCGCCTCGACTGACTTAGTGAATTTGTCGAATTCAGGTTGTGTTGTAATAGCTTGTGAGCTAAATGACGCATAGCCATTCTCTTTCACGGGCACCGGAATTTGTCTGAATTCGCCTTCAGCCATACTCTTGGCTCCTCCTGTCATTAATAACGCTGCAACGCTAAGAGCGGACAGCAGTATTTGTCTTCGGGGAAAGAGAACCGCCTGTTTCCATTCATGACTTTGTTGCATAACGCTTCCTTTTATTTCGCTCCAGGAGTCGCCTGGCTGCCTCCCTGGCAGTTCCCTCCGCTGAGCCTTTATTCACTAAACGAGTTGACTTCCAATTTTAGTTCATGTTCCTGACAGTTCTAATCTAATCTGATTTGAAACCAGAGCTAGTGCCTCTCGCGACGACTAAAGTAGCGACTCTAGTGCATAGCGCATCTCTTCGGCAGACTGATAGCGCTGATTTGGATCCTTCAATAGGGCCCGATCGATGATCATTTCTACTGGAGAGCCGGCAGGAATATCCTTCCGGCGAGCGGATATTGGATCCGGTGCCTCCATTATTATCTTAAGAAGCAGTGCCTCGGTTTTCGAAGCTTGGTAGGGTGCATCTTTTGTAAGCATGTAGAAAAGAATAACTCCAAGCGCATAAAGATCAGCGCGCCCATCCACGGGCTGATCTCTTAGTTGTTCAGGCGAGATGTATTCAGCTGTTCCAACGACTGTATTTTGCTCAGTCAACCGATGAGTTGCACTTGTGAGAATCGCCGTGCCGAAATCGACCACTTTCACCCAATCGGTTCTATTCGGGTCAGCAAGCAAAAGAATATTCTCCGGCTTCAAATCCCTGTGAACAATGCCCAGGCTGTGTGCTGCTTGCAGTCCATTACAAACATTGATCAAGATGCTTGCAGCCGCCTGAATAGTAAGAATTCCTTCTCGTGCCATAAGTGAATACACTGATTCGCCATGAATGTATTCCATTACGATGAACGGTACTTTATTGTCCAATAGTCCGACGTCAAAAACCGAGACGACATTAGGATGAACTATCTGCGCTAGAATTTTTTGTTCTTGTTCAAATCTAGCCAGTGATTTCTCATCTTCCATCAAGTGTGATTTCATCACTTTGATGACAACCGGGCGGTCCATAATCGTGTGAGTGGCTTTATAGATTAGCCCCATCCCTCCTTCGCCGATGAGCTCGCCGACAAGGTATTTACCTTCTAGCAGATGCCCTGGCTCGATGGTGCCTGGTCTTCTTTCCGGCTTGGGTGGAGCCATTTGCTCAGCTCTGCGCGCAAGCGCTTTAATTCGCATTCCCAATTCTTTTAACGCGAACGGTTTGGTTAGGTAATCATCGGCGCCAGCGTCGAATCCCTGTTCTTTTTCTTCCAGATTTGTTCTTCCAGTTAGCATCAGAATTGCCACTGGTTTGCCTTCCGCCCGAACAGCCCTGGCAATATCGGGACCCTTCACACCGGGCAAGTCCCAGTCCAAAACCAAAACGTCAAATTGAGGATCTTTCTTCAGTCGCTCCTGTGCATCCGTCCCTGTGTAGACAGCTTCGACCTCGAATTTGTCAGCGAGCAACTTGTCGCACACAATCAAGGACAGGTCTTTATCGTCCTCGACAACGAGAACCCTTGGCATTCGAGAATCTCCGCTTGGGTTCACAGATTATACTAGCTCTGTTTGATTAAACGACGCCGCTTACGCCGGCCGTAATCCTGACTTCTTTTACTTTGTATCTTTGCGGAGCGCTATTGAACTAACCGCATCCTTATATGTGCCCAGGAAATAAGCGGGAGACGCACCGGCTACTGCGTCTGGCAACTCGCCTTGCGGTCTTTCGGCCAGTGCACATTGTACCTTCCAGGCTCCGAGAACAGGAAAACGCGTTGCAATGCGCCTCTTGACACCGGTGTCCTTTTGAGCGCTTTCGTTTTTAGCAGCGACCATAATTCGCCAACTATTTTGGTTAGCATCTCCAGAAACTGCGTAGGCTTGTGTCCATCCCATGTTCCGGCAAAGGAGTTTTGCATCTAGAGGAGAAGCAAAATCTATTTGGATCTGGCTGCCGCTCTCTATAACTTTGGATGAAATACCTTTGTAGCCGTTATCTGAAATCTGTCGCTCAATTGCTTTGGTAAGCTCGTCGGTGTTATCGGCAAATACTATTGATTGTTTTAAGTCTTGCAGCATTTTTGCCGACTCAACCGGATATCCATTTTTCTTTGATTGCAAATAAAATTGTTTTGCAATTTGATCTAACACGCTGGCTCGCAGAAATTGAGTTTCTCCTTGCTCGTGAAATCCGTTTGCTTCGTTATACTTCTGCTCAAGCGCCAATCTAAAACATTCTAACGCTTTTTCTTGATTCCCTTTGTGAAGATAGGCTTCTCCTTTCGTTTCGTAAGGATCGTGATCCGTTGGATCCAATGATATAGCCTTGTCTGCATCTGCAATTGAGCTCTCGTAGTCGCCTAGCCGCATGAATGCTTCAGCCCGATTTGCATAGACGCCCGCTGTACCGCCGCCATCCTTCATCAGAGTAAGCGCTGTGTTGAATTCTTCAATCGCTTTTTCTAAATTGCCATTGCGCAAATAAGTAAATCCGAGGTTGTTGTGCGCATAGGCGCTCAGCGGCTGTATCTCCAATGCCTTCATATAATCGAGAATAGCACTTGGATAGTTTCCCAATTTGCTGTAAGAGAAACCGCGGCTGATGTAAGCATCGGCGAATTTTGGATCCAGTTTGATGGCGTCACTGAGAATATTTATCGCGTCTAGATAGCGCGCATTCTCATTGAACCGGTGTCCGGCAATGTATTTATCGTATGCGCTTTTTGATGTTGCTTGTTCTGCCAATCCTGCGCTTGTAAATGCCGCGGTCAGGCACAACGAAATAGCAAGCGCGCTACGATGGAAAAGCTTCCGGTCGAAGGTAGCCATGCGAGCATCCTCTTTGTTGACTTATCTACAAGAAGATTCGAAAAATTAGACGGACAAGGAAAGAATGTTCTGCTTCTTCATCAATTCTATAACGGCTTCTGGCTTTATTTTTGCCATGCAGTTATTTTCTAATGGCAGTGTGCATTCCCGGTGATCGAATTTGAGGGCTACCTCAAGTTTAACAGCGGCATTAAAACCAGGAGAAGGAGTCAGGTCCCTGCGGCAGTCTGGATGGCAGAATGAGCCCGTCAGATTAAAGCAATTGGGCGCTGAGCGCATGTGGTAATTGGAAGGATGTAGTAACGCGATTGTTGGCGTGCCTTGATTGACCGCAACATGCATGAGTCCTGTATCTATTGCAATAACTGCGTTGCAGCTGCTTATTGCATCGATCGAGTCTGCTGTGGTCGGGGTTTCAAACCATTTTATGCCGGATTCAATGAAGCGCTCGACCGCTGGGGATTCCGACGGTCTTCCTAAAACAATCACCTCATGCCCGTTCCTCTTTAGATGATCGTGCACTTGCATCCAATATGAGTGAGGCCAGTGTTTGTGATAAATATCTGTTCCAGGAACGAGCGCTACGCAATGGCTCAATTCGCTACGGTTCGTGTATTCAAGCTTGCGCAAATGCTTGTAATCGATTTCAAATCCGAAGTCCTTTGAGATTGCAACTACTATCTTTTCAATTTCGGTAGGACCAAAGAAGCTTTCGAACTCGGGGGATCCCCACAAGTGATTCAGCTGCAATGGATGATTGCGCAAATTTATGTAGCGGTCGCCATCTGCCAACTCGAGCTGAGATTCAGCTATCTCGCCTTTTACGCCTGTGATTCTTTCTGCAATTCCTGCTTGCCTGAAAGACCTGGTTACAAGGAATACGTTTGGACAGCTATCAACAATAGCGTCAATCACAGGGAGGCAAATGATCACATCGCCGAAGCCACTGCCAATGGTTGAAACGTATGTTCGCAAGGTACACCAGTGAAAACCAATCAAACTATACCAGCCTGGAGACCTTCATGGAACTAAGAATCTGAGCTTTATTTCGTTGTGCTTCACTTTGGGTGCCTACAGCTCGATCCCAGAAGCCGTCGCCTGTTGCGTTATTCATTGCTGTCTGGGTTCTCAATTTGGGCCAGCGATCGCGCTCGGTGCTCAGGTCCTTCGATAAAAGAACCGCTCTATGCTTGTGATTGAGCACATCGAGGTCATTTATTTCGTCTCGATTAGTTGCGTTGTCCGAGTTCTTAGTCGCTTGTTTTTGCAATCGTCCCAGTACGACATCTTTTTCGCTCACAGCCTCTGGGCGTCCGAAAAACATATTGAATAGTCCTAACATCGTGCGGTCCTCCAAAACATCTATGCGTACATATTAGTTTCGGAGGGTTTCAGCCGAGTAAACGAAAGGTGTAATTTTGGTAAAACGGAAGGATTAGACGTCGTCGTCAAAGGTCTCTTTGACTGCTGGAACGGTCAACCAGAACGAGGCCCCACCACCTTCTGCCGCATCCACTCCAATTTTTCCGCTGTGCATCTCAACTATCAATTTACAGATTGCCAGGCCCAATCCTGTGCCACCCTTGGCTTTTTCGCCTTTGATCTGCCGGAAGCGTTCAAAGACCTGGAGTCTTGCCTCCTCTGGGATGCCCGGTCCGCTGTCGTTCACGCGCAGCTCGGCAAAATCTCCAAGCAATCGAGTGTTTATCGTTATCTTTGAATTCTCGGGCGAAAACTTGATTGCATTGGAAAGGAAATTGACTAGCACTTGGATAAGTCTATCTCCATCTCCCTTAACTTCTAATTCCGATTCATTTGTGACTATATCGACGCCTTTCTTTTTGGCAAGTTCGTCCACTGCCGCGATTGCTCTATCAACAATTACTTGTAGCGGCAAATCGCGCAGGTCCATCTCCATCATGCCAGCCTCTAGTTTTTCAACATCAAGCAAATCATTTATCATGCGGACAAGCCGGTCGACGCTTTGCTCTGATTGCACCACTTTCTGATGCGCCGCTTCAGGTAATTCACCCAACATATTGCTTTCGAGCATGTCGAGTGAAATTTGTAGCGACATCAACGGTGCCCTCAAATCGTGGCTAACCATGGACATAATTTGCTTCTTCAATTCCATCAGTTCTATTTCGCGTTGACGGGCCGCTTCCAGTGCATCAGCCGCTTCGTGAAACACTCGATCTAGCTCACCGATTTCGTCTTCACCTTCCAATTCAGGATTCAACTTCTGGTGATTAGCCAAACGCTTTGTGTTATCCATCAGAATTCCCAATCGCGAAATAGTCCCACGATTGAATTGGATAAATAGAATGAGTACAACAACGATATTGATTACGACGCTGGCCAGAAGTGCAATGACAATGTATTGTCTGAGCGAAGTAATAAATTTTGCTTGTGGTTCTTCAGCTTCCCCCATGATGGCGAGCTGTTCAACAATATATGAAAGCTCAGGCAAATATTGATGGCTTTGGCTCATGATCGTTCCGAGCGTAAACACACCTTCGAGATCTTGTCCGTCCATGCGCTCTTTAATTTGATCCATCATCCGGAGTAAGGACTTTGTCTTTTTTACAAACTTTTCGACGAGTGGCCGTTCCTTCGGCCTATCTTTTGCTAAATTCCATAATTGGCGCAAATGAACTTCAATTGCTTTGTGCTTTTCCTTGTAACGCATCATCAAAATGGGCGGTGATGGAACGCCTTGCCTCATTCTCTCGAGGAATGAGAATAGTTCAAACTCGGCATCATAGATTAGTTTTGCCATGCGCAATGATTCGCTGGCTATATCGCGTGACCGGTCGATGGATGCGCTTTCACGCTCAACCGACCAGAGCATCAAGCTCATGACGACCACTGAAACGATCTGGACTGTCAAGGGTATCCCCATCAGGATCTTCCCTTTTGTCGACAGCTTTAGTGTAGTGATTTTCTTAAGCACAATTGGACTCATGATACACTTTTACGTTGTCAAAGGAGGAGCCTTCCCGTGGCACGAATTCTCGTGGTTGAAGACAGTCCAGAAATTGCAGCTTCCGTAAGAGATTGGCTGATAGCTGATAACTATGCTGTCGATCTTGCAGTGGACGGCAGTGAAGCCCTCTATTTTTTGAAAATGAATGAATACGACGCCATCGTTCTCGACTGGGAGTTGCCGAAGGTGTCGGGTGTTGATGTATGCAAACAATATCGCGCCTCTGGTGGCAAAACTCCTGTGATTATGTTGACGGGCAAACGGGATGTTGAGGATCGCATTACCGGATTGGATGCTGGTTGCGATGATTATTTAGCAAAACCTTTTGTCGCTCGTGAGTTGTCGGCGCGCATTCGAGCACTTTTGCGCAGACCTGCGGGGATGGCTGCCGATAACACTTTGAAAGTTGGTAGGCTGCTGATGGAAACTGATAAGAAGCGAGTATTTCTCGATGGGAAAGAGATATATCTTTTGCCAAAGGAATTGCAAGTACTTGAGTTTTTCATGCGCCATCCAGGTCAAGTTTTCAATGCAGAAGCTATTGTGAATCGCGTTTGGCCATCTGATTCGGAAGCTACTCCCGATGTGATTAAGGTTCACGTCAGTCGCTTGAGAAAGCGCTTGGATAGTCCGGGACAAGAATCTGTTTTTCGTACGTTGCATGGCTTGGGTTATAAACTTGAGGGGTGATTTTTCATTCGGTCTTTATGCACGGCCCTCGTTTCTTATGTGGTCGGTGCTTTCAATCTGACGATTGGAAATGTGTATTTCTTTTGCACCGGCATCTCGGTTCCGAAAACTTGCTTGCCGAATATCGCAATTGGTGCAGGAAGTTTCGATGAACTGCGAGTAATCACAGTTACGGTCGGTGCAACGCCTGCTGGCGGCGTTCCATTGAAGTCGAGATAGAGTACTGTCACCAGTGAGATCGGTGTCATGCCGGCGGCAGTGTTGTTGTAATTTTTCACTATCGCATTTGCCATCAGGAAAGCTTCTGCCGGTGTTGTCCCTTGTGCTGCAGCTCTGGCTGCGTCACGGCAAGCATGATCATTTACTCCATAAGCAATCATTGAGAAACAAATGTTGAGAGAGAACGCGACGATGGCTATTGTTATTAAGGCGCTTGCGGCAAGTTCGAATGCCACTGAACCACGTCCCTTCCTTGATTGTCTGTTGAGCTGCTTGTTGCGTCTTTCGAGCTGTCCATCTTCTTTGAGTATGTTAAACGGAGTCATTGTCGTATTCCTTTTATATTGATATTGATTTCTATTGTTGGTTGTTTATCGGTTTAGGCCTTGGGCGTTCTCGAACATTTGGCGAGAAGTGAAGTTCACATTGATTGGCTCAGTTAGTCCTTGAATCGAACCAACGATGTTTCTATTAAGCGGGATGAGTGGTTCGATGGTCGCAATGGCGCTTGCTTCGATCTGATAAACATTCGTGCTGGTGTTGGCCGGGGCGGTGAGCGTATCTTCTGAGCGCGTAATTTGTCCGTTCGTGAAATTCGTTTGAATAATGTCCAGATCGAAGCCACTTAAGTTTAGTCCCGGAAACGCTTTCGTATGGGCTTCGAAGACTTCCCTTGCTATAGTTTTTGCGCTTTTGCCGTCTGCCGAATCCGCATTGAATGTTCGCGCTTTTGCTGCAGCTTGAATTGCGTCGTGAACCGAAAGGCTCAATAATGTTGCGCGCAGTGTTATAGATCCCATTGCCAGAAAAGGCATAAAAAACACAACAAATACCATCCACAGACTTACAGGGACTTCAAGGAGCGAGCTGCCTCTGCTGCTTCTTTGTTTTGATTGCTGCTTCGTTTTTTGATTGTTCATTTCTCTATACCATCTTTGAATGCGGGTTCAGCTCGTTTCCTGTTCCCTATGCACGTAGTGTATTCAGCCGCGGTTGCACGCTCGTAAACGAAAGGTTGCAGATTCGTAAACGGACCTGCAACCTTTCGCTGTTGTCTGGGAATGAGCTGGAAGATAGCTTATTGAACTAGTTGAGTCAGGCTGCGTGCAATGCTGGAGAAAGCAGCGTTGAGTTTGCTGGCATCAGTCACTTGGAAGAATCGACCGCCGTTGCCTGCCGTGCCCGTGATTTGGGTCAGTACTTGTGCTTGCTCCTGGCGTTCGCTGGGATTGAGGTTAAGTCCGACTGTGAAAACTGCTACTCCCTTTTGACGGCATTGGTTAGCTGCTTGAAAGGCTGCCTGCTCTGGTGAAGGATTTCCGACTGTTGGAATTCCGTCGGTGAAAAGGATGATTGCTTTCTTTGCGTTCGGGCGCGTGGTGTTCGTAGCGAAGAATTGCTGAGCCCGATCAAGTGCGCCACCGATGTTTGTGTTATTGAAGGGAACTACTTGTGCAAGAGCATTTTTAGCTTCATTGAAATTAGTTTGTCCGTTTGCTGCGCTCAGCGGAATAGCTGGTAGCGGGAATACCCCAATTCCGCCTGCCGGGTAGCCGTCGCCGACGTTGGGTTGGCTGAAAGTGAATGTCGGGCTGTTTCCTACAATTGAGTTGAATGTCACTAAGCCGAAGTGAGCGCGGGTGTTGTTGTTCATTAAGGTGAAAAAGTCTGTTGCTGCTTTCTCAGCTTCTGCCCAGGGATGTGTATGTTTGCGGGCCAGCTCGAAGTATTTTGCTTTGTAGCCGGCTTTCGGTGTTACAACTCCTTGCAACGCCATTGCTGCGCCGCTGCTTTGGAAGACAGCTTCGTTTTCGAGGTTGCCGCGCGATGCTTCGACGAGCGATGCGAGGTTTGGGAAGGTGAATTCGCCTTCGCTGAAACCGCCGAATGCGAGTCTTTCATCGAAGTTGACGACCACATCGGTAACTCCATTTGGGTTGGCACTTCCAGGTGGCGTGTTGCCTGGCAAAGAGTTGTCTGTTTGACCGCGCAGTGCTGCGTTGACTCCAAGGTCTTGCGGGGCGATACCACCTGTGGGGCTAAGGCTGCGTTGGGCAAAGATGTTGTAGTCGACTCTGCCGGTGCTGGTGTTGAACCTTCTATTTACTGCCGTCGAGAATGTGTTGAATCGCATTGAGTTAGAGCAGTCGAAGCAGAGTACAACGTCGAGTTCGCCGACGCCACCGGAAGACTTGGCTTGGATACGTGTTGTGGAGTTCTTAAGCCCGATGATTTGTCCAGCCAGTGAAGCAAGAGCGTAGTCGGAGCGTACTTCAAATGCTTTGCCTCGTGGATCGCCTTCCGGAACTGGTGCATTATTGTTGTTAGGGTCGAGGAATTGGAAAACCAAGGATGCGCTGCCGGGAAGAATTGGTGCGCTTTGGCTTTCTTGACTGAATAGCAAGAGTCCACCGAAGATTTCATTGTCTCTGAAAACACGCTTTGCTGCGTCTTTCGCTTCCTGCTGTGCAACTGCGATGTCTGTGTTTGCTGAACCGGCCATCGCCGCGGCCCCTGCCAGAGCTGCTGCTTCGGTTGCGGATTGGAGCTGGTCACGTGCAATTGCGATTCTGCCGACTTCGAACGAGAACATCCCGATTGTGAGGATGATTGTGAGAGCGATGATAATCATCGGCAGTGCTACTGCTTGCCCGCTTGCGCCTCTCATATTGCCAATACTCTGACTAAACATCTCGATTTCTCCTCGTTGTCCCTTTGAACTCTTACACTTTACGGATTTGAGGTTTCGGCCCGGTAAACGAAAGGTTGCAGGTTGGTAAACGGAAGGTGATCCTTGATTTTTGTTGTCAGGTGAAAGGGCGTACCAGCCAGCGTTTTGTCAAGGGAGTGGCGCTTCTCAAATCTTGTGATGGTCGGACAGCGATTACAGCTGTCTGGAAAGAGGTAGAAATTCGGCGGAAATTTTACCCAGGCGGGCGAGGTAGAAATTCGACGGAAATTTTACCCGGGAGGGCGAGGTAGAAATTC
>JAKFVQ010000026.1 GCA_021732085.1 Candidatus Obscuribacterales bacterium
GTCCGTAATGTTGGTGCATGACGGTGGATTGAGGCGCTCCACCGCCTCCACCGCCACCACCGCCACCACCGCCGGAGTTGTTTCTCCAGGAGCCGGTGCTCATGACAGTCGGCGATACGGGGAGGTCCAAGTTCATCGGCAAGGGCGGAAAGCCTGGAGCGGCGATGGGCTCTTCAGCTGGAATCGGCTCAATTGAGACATCTGGTCCTTTAGGAGGCGGAGGTGCTACCGAGTAACGAGGCGGGGGCGGTGCACTGCCGGCTGGAGGACCCACCATAACGTGAGGACCGCCATTAGTATCAAAATAGCCACCACCATGGCGCTCTCCTTGAGTGCTCACAGAATATTGGTTGTCACCGGGCTGGTGAACGAACTTACCCATATTGGTCGGCGGCAACTGAGCAAGCGCAGCAGGCAAACTCACACTGAATGCAAGCAAGCTCAATAATATGGGACTATTTCTTTTTGTCATCAAAAAACCCCTCCTAGTAAGTAAGAGGCGCAGCAGGGATAGTAATCAATTCCGAGTCACGAACTTTTGCCTTTGAAAGCGTTTCCGCGTTTCTTTACCGAGAAAATAGAGCAAGCGATGCGTCGTTCATTTACCTCTGCTCGCAAAATCAGCATTTACCTGCGATCAATACGAGCCGTTTTCACCTCCATTAGTTAAAAGAAGCTCGGGAGCCTTATGGGCGTTGGCCCATCTCAACTCCTCGACATGTGTACGGCGCTCCCGGCAAGGGAGTGATTAATTTTTAATTGTTTCTCACCCTCTTGTCAATATAGCCTTTGCCTGAAAAGTTTGCATTTTCGGGTCGAGACTTCAAATTTAATGTGCCCTCTATAAATGTATTCAAAACGCGGATGAAATCTAGGGTTAAGCCTGTTTGCAACTCAGTATTTAGCCATCATCAATTTCACAAAAAATCTACAACTTTCTGTTGAAATTCTTCTGAGAGAAGCGCTAGCAACCCGAGAAACCGAGAATAGATAAGGCGAAGCAGCCGATCAGCGCAAAAGGCAGATCAGGCAAAGGCTTTGCCGATTTGACTTTGGAAGCAATGGGCGCGGAGGCTCATCGAGAGGGCGTCCGGAATATTCAGCCCGAATCCGAGCTCCACTTTAAGCCGGCGACGAAAAAGATCGGAAGGTTAAATGACGACCCTCACGGTCGAATGAATGACTTGAGCAAAACGGCAACTTACACCACTACTTATCAGCCGTCCTGCCATTTGAACAGTCCAGCCAAATAAATAGCGTTCTTACATGCTGCATTTCTTTGTGCTCCGCATAGCAGGGGGCACAACGTGGCACATAGCTGCAAGAGGCACGGCGGGCGTCAGCCGATCGCCGACATGCCCGCCCAAGCTCGCTCCTTACGGCAAGCGCCGATAAGGCAGTTGTATATAAAATGAGATTCTGACTAATCACCCCAGGTGTCGGTAAATGTTTTCCAGAAATACTATCCTTCTTGCCCTCTCACTCTCTGTGACCATGGCGGCGCTGCTACCTGCAAGTTCTGAGGCAGCAGCAAAACGACGCGGTGGCGGAGGCGGCGGCGGTAGACCAGCCGGTGGAGTTTTCTTGCAGACGCCGAATCCAACGACTCCTGTAGAGCACAACAATCGCGGCGTCGAGCTCGGAAGCAAGGGCATTTGGGCCGACGCCATTCGCGAGCACGAGATCGCCGTTGAGATGGACGCCTACAACACGACATGGCGAACGAACCTATCGGCTGCCCACTTAGAATACGGAAAACACCTTAGAGCCAAAAACAAGCATTTGGCTGCAGCCGAATTTCGCAAAGCTATGTTCGTCGACCCAGCAAACGCAGCTGCTGATGCCGAACTCGACCAGTTACTCAAGAGTCAGGGACAAGACCCACTTAATTTGAATTTCAGACAGCGACTTGCAGACGACGCTGACGTCAACGCCCAGTACGATACTGCAATTGTCGAATACAGAAAGTGTTTGAAGATGAGCGGCTCACCTTCGATGAGAGCAGCTCTTGGACGTTGCTTACTAAAAGCCGGCAAACCTGTTGATGGCTTCAAAGAATTGCGCTCAGCCGTAGGAGACTCAAACTGGGCAAACGATCAGCGCAATGAGCTGGCAGCCTGCCACCGGCAACTGGGTGACATTTTGAAAGAATTCGCGATGAAAGCGAAGGACCAGGGCAAAGGCACCAAGGGCATGCAGCGCCTGGCTAACTCAGCTATAGAATACAGGCGGGCGGTTATGCTCAATCCCTCGGATGCATCCGCCATCCAGGGATTGATCGAAATTGCTCAGCACGCCGTGTCCATCCGTCCCAGCTTCGACAACCACCTGCTTCTTGGCGGCGCTTACTTGCTGGGAGGAAAATTCCCGCAAGCCCAACAAGAATATAAGGAATGCTTCAAACTGGGCCCGACTCGTTCCGAGCTAGGCGCGGCGCGCATCGCCTACCACCAGGCTGTCGCCCGCTCGCCGATTGCGTCCGATACGCAAGTTGCAGAAAGTGTTGCTACCATCAAAAAGCTTATCGACGACGCGCCAGAGGATGCACGCCTCTGGTACATACTTGGACGCTTGCGCGAACACCAGGTTGACTTCGAGAAAGCCAAGAAGTGTTATGACAAAGCTATCTCAATCAATCCTTTAATAGATCCGGATTTGAAGGCAGCGCTTGTCAGGCTGGGCGCCGCACCGGCAATCGCCAGCACAACAACTCCGACCAAATCGCCGGAGCAATCAAAGGAAGCGCTGGCCAAAGCGATGAAGGAGAAGGATTACTCAGATATCGAAGGCATGATTGATGCCGGTGAGCACGACAAGGCAATTGAGAAAGCGCAAGAATTGTTTTCGAAGGATCCCAAAGATGGTCGCACCGCCTTCCTAATCGGCCACGGCTACGAGAAGAAAGGCGATGCCGATATGGCGAAAGGATTTTATCGGACAGCCTCAGCGCTGGGCTATACTAATGCTTCTCGCTTCGTCAATCAGATCGACGCAAACAGAGTGCAACCAAAAATTGATGAGGCTAATAAGCTAAAGCAAGACGGCAAATATTTGGAAGCCTGCAGTTCGTTTAGAGATGCACTTGCTATCAGTCCAGAAAGAGCCGATGTTCATAGATTGCTAGCTGAATGCCTCTTGAAGATTGGCGACAAGAAAGGCGCCAAAGAGGAAACCGATGAAGCAGATCGAATCGATCGCGGCGAACCTAATAAGACTGGCAGCTCAGACATCGACGGAAAGAAGATTGGAAACAAAGCCGACGGAAAAACAGCAGAAGCCAAGCCAGCCGAGGAAGGCATGAGCGCCGCGAGTATGGAGATGTCGACGGCCAAGCCACAGAAAAAGAAATAGGTAAAGGACCGCATGTACAGGCAGCCAAGAACGATTAGATCGCAAAAGAAAAAACTGATGCTACTTGCATGCAGTTTATTCCTGCTTCCTTATTCATCGGCATCAGTTTTTGCAGCAACGCCTGCACCAGCCGCCACACCGGCAGCACCGCAGGCAGTACCAGAGGCTAGAAGCTACTCAATCGAAGATGCCGATACTTACCTAACGCAAAACAAATACAAACAAGCCGAAGAAGCATACCGTTCCTTGTTGCCTGACGATAGCAGTGGCGATTCATACGCCGGGCTAGCCGTCTCACTTGCAAAGCAAGGAGCGCCATCAAAAATTCTTGAAGCAGAAAAAATTCTGCGCAAAGCAAAAGGTAATTTCGCCGACAATCCAAACGTCACGGCCGCAGCTGGCTACGTTTCATTCGTTCACTCAAAGTCCGTGGCATCGCCAGCCAAGAGAGACCAGTACCTGGAGGCCTCGGAAACACTCTGCAAAAAATCAATTCAAAACAATCCTGACATTTTGATCGCGCAACAGACACTGGGTCTCGTTAAAATTGCACAGGACGATCTTGAAGAAGCAATCGAGCCACTTAAGAAAGCTGTCTCGCTCGCCGAGAATCCCGTAAACTTGACTTTACTTGCACAGGCACTACTACGTATCGATCCTAAGGATAAGGAAGCTGAGAACTACGTCGACAAAGCGCTGAAATTGGATAAGGGCTATCATCCCGCCCATTTGCAAAAGTCGGTCATTTTGGCTCAAGCAGGCAAACCAGAAGATGCTTTTATGGAATTGCACAACATTCCAAATCAATACCGCTCATTTGATTGGTACCTTGTCGAAGGCGATATCTACAGAAAACAGGGCGATGGTCCGGCAGCCCTTGCCTCATGGCGTGAATCGATCAGGCTTGACCCGCATAGCCCCGAAGCATACAAACACATGGCAGAGTTTTACGCCATGCGAGGCGACGGCGAGCTCGGTATCGCTTCGCTGCATGACGCGCTGGAAATTCTGCCAAACGACTTGACGCTGCGCCAACAGTTAGCAGAACTTGCCTTGAGACAAGACAAGCTCGACGTCGCCGAGTCGGAGTACCGCACCATTCTAGCCTCGCAACCGGACGATCCGGGTTCATTACTTGGTCTTTCCAGAGTTTATTTCCGGAAGGCTCGCAAGGAAGGACAGTATCCACCGGGTTGGCAACAGTTGATGGATCAACTGCAAAATGTAATTGCCGAGCATGGTGTCAAAGGAAAATTGGTGCGCGGCGGCGCAAGCAACTTGCAAGACAGTATCGAATTGTCGGAGGGCGAAAAGGCACTGGCGCAGAATCGGTTCAAGGAAGCTCGCCAACACTTCCAGACCGTCATCAATAACAAGAAAGACAATGCCTATGATTTGCTCACGCTAGGAGAGCAGGCTTTCTACGACGGCGATTTGAGTTCGGCAGAAGAAGCATTCAACTATGCCAAACAAATGTCCGATGCTGCACCGAGAGCCGAGCAAGGCATCAGCAAAATTATCGCGCAAAGGAATGAAGCTTCGAGGCAGACAAAACTTGGCGATGCTACTCGAACGATTCCGGAGGTTGCACTGGATCATTACAAGCAAGCGCTGATCGCGGATCCACAGCACAGCAACGCCTACTACGGACTGTTTTGCCTTTATGGAAAAACAAAAAAACCGGACGTCGATCAGGCAGTCAACTACGGGAACGCGTTCTTAGAATTGGCAGAAGAAAGCCCGCAAAGAGCTGACGTGGAGACAACCATGGCAAAACTTAAAAAGATGGACAAACCGAAAAAGAAGAAGTAAATATAGAGAGGCGCAAATCGCCTCACAAAGGTTTATCGGGAGCTTGCAAGCTGGCAAGAGATGCTGAGGGAGTAAGGAGAGCAAAATGGTTGAGAGGAAAAAAGGATCAGGCACAGATCGCATGAATCCTCCGCCGGAATCATCGGGCAAGGCTCGCAATATCACCGAGACCGAAGCGTGGAAATCTTCAAGTCGCGGCGCTAAACGTTTTTGGGTCAATTACAAAAACGTATTGAGAGACAGCTTCAACCGCATGTCCCGGCAAGAGCAAGAGGACCTGATCATCAAGTTCGCGATGATTGTCACCCTCGGAGTTACCTGCCTTGTTATTCTCATTTTCTATCCGGTGACCCCACGTCTTATGCGCGTACTCGGATTACCAGTGGCGCTCCTGGTTGCCTGGTGGGCCGGACGCAGAATTGTAGGACCAGTTGTAATCGATCGCATGGAAAACATGCTACGAAAAGATCGAGACAGAGATGAATTTTAAGGCGATAGCGGGCGCAAGCATAGTAATCACGGCAATTTGTATTATGCTGCCGGGTGTTATGGGCTATGCTTTCAGCCTTGCCAGACTGGCGACCATCATCATTATTGCTGTGGTCGTATCCAGCGCACTGGCATTTGTCGCACAGTTTTTGATAAAAAGGAATAAGCAGCCGCCGAACACGATTGCCGCTGAATCAAGCGAAACAAAATCCACTTAACGAGGTTCAGGGAGAATGATAAGCCCTAATAGTAATACTAACTTGGGAGCGCAGGCTTCCAGCCTGCTTCGAAAAAAGTATTCGCAGTTTCATTGGCACCCAGCAGTTATTGCCTGCCTCTTAATCTCTTTTACTGGTTCTCTATTGCAAGAAGCTGATGCTCAGCAAAGAACCAAGCGCTCCGATCCAAACACTTACTACCGCGCCGCACACACAATGTCGGGCAAAACAATCATTCTACCGATTGGAACTACCTTCGAAGGAAGAATGAGTACATCCATAAGCTCGGCCCAGAGTCACGCTGGGCAAGCCTTCTCGATCATTTTGTCGTCACCACTACTTGCCAATGGCACAGACGTTGTAATTCCAGCAGGTTCTGAAGTAATCGGCGAAGTAGTCGAGGCCATCCCATCCAAAGCATTCCCACGAAAGCGCAAAATGCCGCCGAGCCGGGGGAAATTGCGCATCCAACTCAACCAGCTACGCACCCCGGACGGTACCAGCTATCCACTAGTAGCTAGCCTGGCAGGAGAAGTCGAGGATACAAAAGGCGGACATAGAACAGGACCAACGCTGGGCTCAAGCGTTGCTTACGTTGGTACAGCCGCAGCATTTGAAGCAGTTGCTCCCGGATCAAACCGATATGGTGGCGGTCGTGGCGGACAACAACAAAGAGGTCCTGAGTACGTTCGCAAGCGCGAATTCATGGCACACGAAATCTATGGCACCGGCGGCGATCGCGGTCAAGGCGATGACGGCAACCGCATCCGCTCACTTGTAATTCGCAAATATGATTATTGGATCGACGAGGGGTCACCGCTGACAGTGCGCACGGGCGCGCCGCTAAAACTTGGAATAGCCGCCCCTGGCGCCGGCGTACCGTTGGGCAACGTGGAAGATGCATCAGACGAATCTCTGCCCGGACGCAGCATGAAAAGCACGGCATCCGACATACCTCCAATCGGCGGAGACAGCAGTTTTCCAGCACCAACAGCCGGAACACCACCTGCCAGTACGATGCAAGCACCAGTCCAGGGTCCAGCACCGGGCGTAAACTCGGGCAAATCGCCCTCATCTGATTTCTAAAAAACTATGAGCCATTCTGAGTCCGACGATTTACCTTTTGTATTAGCCATGACTGGCGCAAGCGGGTCCGTGTACGGACTTCGCTTATTGCAGTATTTGATGGAAGTTAATCAACCGGTAGACTTACTTGTATCCAAGGGCGCAAAGCAAGTGATGCTGGAAGAGATGGGATTGAACTTTGGAGAGGACTTCAAGGGATCCGTATTGAATTATTTGAGCCTTCCAGCGGACTCCCCTCTTAACATGCACCGAATAGATAACTACGGAGCTTCTGTAGCCAGCGGATCTTATCGCACAAGAGGGATGGCTATTGCGCCTTGCAGCCTTGGCACACTTGGAGCAGTTGCCGCCGGTCTGACTGAGAGCCTTATTCATCGGGCTGCTACAGTTACGCTCAAGGAACGCCGCCCGCTTCTTGTTCTGCTGCGCGAAATGCCTTTTGGACAAATACAGCTAAAAAATATGCTCACCATCTCCGAAGCTGGCGCGATTGTCTGTGCCGCGTCTCCAGGCTTCTATCACAAGCCGCAAAGTATTTCTGACATGGTTGATTTTGTGGTCGGACGCGTTCTCGATCAATTCGGCTTCGATCACAAATTATTCAAACGATGGAAAGAAGAAGCGCGGCCGATAAAGGCGCTAGATACAGCAGGATGAACACAGATAAGCCAGAGCACAAAGACGCGCCGACCTTTGCATTTGGCAAAGTCGTGGGATTCCACGGATTAAAAGGCGTCGTAAAGGTTCGCCCAGCAACGAACAATCCAGAGCTCCTTTTGGAGGTTGCGAACGTTCGAACTAAAGAGACACAATACTACGAAGCGATTGACCTGGAAATTGCAACGCTGGAATTTGACAAAAAACTTTTATACATAAGCTTCGAAGGATTTGAGGATCGCACTTCCGTAGAGCATTTTATGGAGGCTGAACTATTCACCTGGGAAGACCAAATCCTCGAACTGGAAGAGGAAGAATTTTGGATCAAAGACCTCGTCGGCATGAAAGTGTTCAATGAGAAACAAGAAGAAATCGGCGAAGTCATCGATATCGTATATGGTGGCAACGATCTGTTGGAGATCAGACGCCCAAACGATCCACCCGGCAAAACAATACTAATCCCCTTCGTCAAATCCATTGTCCCCACAGTCGACATGGAAGCGCGCAAAATTATTATTGCCGAGATAGAAGGGCTTTTGGAAGCTCAATAATTACAAGAAGCAGCCGACACCATAGGTGACGCTCTGCATCAAGTTTTTGACGGTGGCATGTCCGTAATCGACTCCCAGAGTTGGAATTCGGCGCGGATCATTGTTTCTTGTCGCATTCGGCAATCCCAGATCGTATGCAACACCAGCCCACCAGCGGTCACGTTTGTACCTGACACCGCAGCTCAGTGTATTCATATTGTTTGAAGAAAAATTCGGCATCAGGTCCGAACGCCGAACAGGATTTGTGTTGAACGTATAGCCTGCAGACACGCCCCAATTCTTGGTCAACTCGTAGTCGCATCCGACAGCGCCAATTAAGATATCGTTCAATTGAGCAGGAAACTCCAGAGGCAGAGCTGAGCGTATGCGTGTATTGCCAAATAAGCTATACCGATAATTCACCCACGTTCCTTCAACCGCCAGCATAACCTTATCTGTAGGTTTGCACGATGCACCCAGCATCACACGTTGAGGCAAAACGTTTTGCGATATAGGAATGCGAGCTTGAAATTTTCTGCCGTCAGTTAAATCAATAACGCCTTTGCCAGCTTGTCCAAACCATGTGGGAGACCGATAGCCAAAGCCGAGCATCGCGTTCTTCCGTATTTGATACAGTGTCCCCAGATTGAAACCGCCTCCGCAGGACCATTGCCCGCCGAGATCCATCTTTGCCGGTCCGAACACAGACGAAGAACTTCCTTTCATTAATTCAACGCGTCCACCAGCGCCCACGAATAGCTTCTCGGTCAAGCGCGTTCCAACATTAGCTTGCGCTGCATAGTTGAGTACAGATCCTCTTGCACTCTCGACATTGCTGCGAAGCAAATACTTCCCACGAAAAGCACTATCCCAGCTCGTCTTACTAAAGACAGAAACACCCCAACCGCTTTTCTCGTTAATAGGTCCAACAAGTGCCAGTGCAAAATTTGGCTTGTCTGGCTTTTTATAAACGTCGCCTTCAAGAACACTGTTGAATTTGTTGGCCGGAAAAATATTTGTGAGCTTGCTATCGAAGCGCACTTTTGAATGCAATACAACGCTGGCTGGTTGACGAACTTGAGATAGCGCGGTATCACCAACAGCAACTTCCGTGCCGCCACGCATATCAGCTTGCCAGCTGTGACCAATCTCTTCCAATCCATTTACAGCCGCATAGGCCGCTTGAAATGGCGCCTGAAAAATGATGAGCAGCAGACAGAAAACAAACTTATGATTGCTACTGAGATCCGCCAATTGAGTTCCCTTCGCCGCGCCCACCCAAGTATACCGGCGCCATCTTCAAAAGGAAAGCAAGATCAGGATGCAAAGCTCAAAAGAGCCTCACACAAAGCTGTCCTCAACTCGATTTATCGGTCTGGGAGGTAATCCTGGGGCGAGAGCATTGATCTGCAACGTCGTCCAGCAGGACAAGAAGCGTTTGGAAATCCTGCGCGATCGAATTCCAATCCTGTTCGTCTTCGCGAGCTTGCTTTTCTATGCGTGCGCTTACTTCGCTTAAGGGCTCCATGCAGGCCATCAAGCAAGAGCCTTTCAGTCTGTGTGCAAGCTCCTTCACGGTGCTCGCCTTTTGCCCCTGATTTGCTTGAGCCAATTCGACTAACAAGGCTTTACTTGATGAGAAGAAGAGATCAAGAATTTCCTCACAAGCCGTTTCACCATATACGGTGCGCAATTTTTCAAGGTCTATAGAAGGGCGAGCATCGCCGTTTCGTGGAAAATGACTGGAGAGAACTTGCTTAGTAGAGTCGATTGGCGCAGAGTCAAATTCGCGCGAAGTGGAAGAAAGAGGCTTGCCATTTCCATCATCCACAGCCTGAGCTTCACTAGAACGGGATGACACTCCAGCCTGGCTTGCGGAGGGTGCGATGGCTGCGTCCCCCTGTTTATCACTGACAGAAACTTGACCTGTCCACTTGCGAAGCATCAGTTCCAACTGTTTGAGAGTATAAGGCTTACTCAGATAATCATCCATTCCCGATGAGATGCAGCGCTCGTAATCACCGACCATTGCGCCGGCAGTCATTGCCACAATTGGCACTGTTCGCCAATCTTGAGAGTCTCGAATCATACCTGTGAGCGCGTAGCCATCGATGCCAGGCATATGGCAATCCATAAAAATCAGATCGAACTTTTCCGACGCCAAATACTTCAGCGCCTCATCCGCATTTCTTGCCACTTTAGCGGTGACGCCGAGCCGTTGCATTTGCTTAGCCGCGAGCTGCTGCAGGAAAGGATCATCTTCAACAACTAACACATTCGAAACTAGAACAGGCTTAAGAGAACCACTTGCAGTGAGCCCAGCCTGGACATTGGCGTGTTTCAACAATGGCAATTCTAGTGTGAAGGACGATCCTTTGCCCTCATCACTTACAACGGTAATCTGGCCTCCGACCAATTCACTTAAGTAGCGACAGATACTCAGTCCTAACCCTGTTCCACCATACCGACGCGACGTAGATTGATCGGCTTGCGTGAAAGGCATAAAAATCCGCTCGATGTTTTTGGACGCAATTCCAATGCCGGTATCACGCACAACAAAGCGAGCTACCACCACGTCTTGTTCAGAGCGAACGAACTCGGCTTTCAGTTCTATCTCTCCCTTATCGGTAAACTTTACAGCGTTACCCAGCAGGTTTGTCAGGATTTGCTTTATGCGAACAGAATCGCCAAAAAGCTGGTCATTCATCAATTCCGCATCCATCGACGATTTCAGCGACAATCCTTTTCGGGAAGCAGGCGCGGAAACGATGTCCAAACATTCGTTGATTAACTGCCGCAAGTTCAGCGGTACCAGATCCACCTGGAGCCTTCCAGCTTCTAGCTTTGAAAGATCCAAAATGTCATTTACGATTGCAAGCAGTGAGTCAGCGGCTTCGTTAATGCTCTTCGAAAGAGCCTTCTGTTCGTCATCCAACTTTGTGCTCATCAACAACTCGTTCAACCCGAGAATGCCCGTCAGTGGCGTTCTCAGTTCATGGCTAATGGTTGCGACAAAACCAGATTTTAGATTAGAGGATTCTATTGCCTGATCGCGAGCTTGTCGAAATTGCTCATTGATCGCCGATAGCTCTTCATTGAGCTTTTTAGTTTCATTCATGCTGTCAACAAGCTGAGCATTTGCCCTTGCAAGCTGAGAGGGGCTTGGCAAACTGAGAGCCTTCGGAATCAGCGGCCACAACAAAATCGCAGTGACCATTGAAACGATTCCTGTGAAAAGATCAACACCGGCTTCCCACCAGTAAGCAGCCTTATAGATCGTCAGTATCTTAACCAGGTGAGTGGTGCCACACGAAACGATGAACAAACCAAACAACTGAAACATCCACGGAAAGACAAGGTCCTTCCGCTTACGCACAAAGAAAAAGAGTGCACTAGGAATGGAAAAATAAGCGACGGCAATCATCAAGTTGGCAACAATCATAGTTCCCAACAGCGCGGGATCCCACCGCAGACAGAAGCCGTGAGGCATAAATGTGGAAAAATCCAGCCACGAATTGAACATGTCGACTTTGATATGTCAGAACAAGGACCGCGCCTCTAGTTTACCTTGTCCGCGTAGTGGTGTTCGTGTTTTTTGGATTCCAAGATACTGCTTAGCCGGGCGCGGGCTTCGGCTAGTTTGTTCGGCTCGCCCAGGTTCTCGCGAACCCGAACATGCCAGGAGGCAAAGAGTTCCGCCTGTTCGGCACTGCCCCGAAATTGGTATAGGTCGGTCAGAAAACCGAGATAATTATCCAGCGAAGGATCATCTAGATTGCATAGTCGAGACTGCAATCTAACCAGATCCAGATATGTCGCTTCGCAGGTACTGTACTCCTGATCGATAAAATACAGGTCCGCGAGTCTGTTAAGCGCGGCAGTCGTGCTTGGCGAATCTCCATACATTTGCTGGGATAAATTGACAGCATTGCGACAGATTTGCCGGGCCTGCTCCAACATTTTGTTGCTGGCATACTCTTCCACAATTTGCATTAAGGACTGAACCGGATCGCTCAGGCGACGAGGCTCAGCTTCGTGGGTGGCATAGTATTCCTTCTGCACAATCGGCATCGAAGTTCTTGTCAGTTGGCGAAGAACAGTACTGACAATTCCTGGGTCCAACCAGAAAGCGCCGGATGCTACTACTCGAATAGCCTTGCTCAGATCCTGCCGGGACGACGTTTTGAGGTGATAGCCCTCAGCGCCATGTCCGAAAGCACCGATGATCTCATCTACATGATCATGGGCGGTTACCATAATTATCTTGGTATCGGGCAGCTCCTTTTTGATGAAGGATGTACTTACAATCCCATTCATATGAGGCATCCCAATATCCATTAGCACAATATCGGGTCTCAAGCTTCGCGCCATCTGAATGGCCGTAGCCCCACTCGTAGCCTGTCCGATCACGCGCACCAACGGATCATTTTTCAAAGCGAGGGAAAGAATCAACCGAGTGACATCGTCATCATCGACAAGCAGGACAGAAAATTTGTAATGATCCGCCTTCTCGTGGAGCGGCGCGTTGCACTGTTCAATGGATCTCCGCGCCCGATCAGCGACGAACGGATTCTCATCCTCACAAAGCAGCTCTAGCAATTCGGCGGACAAATTACAATTTTCCGCCAATCGATATCGAACATCAACAGATTCGTCAAGAACAAGGTCCTTCAGTAATTCAGGAGATGCAGCAGGATTATCGGCTATTGCCGCCCGCACATCGGCATGCGCAGAACGAGACAAATGATGCAACGTATCGACTGGCGTATTCGGATGCTCAGCAACACGTTCCTGAATGTAAGGACAATTGAAATTCGCCAACCAGGCGAGCACCGCCGGCGGTGAATCACGATGAGACGACAACGTCCTGGAGAGGCGTGTTAGAAGACATTGCGCATCGCTATCTACAGTCGACCACGGACCTGTGGGCCGGACCCCTCTCAAATCACTGTTCGAGACGTCGTGCACAATTTGAGTAAGCCAGTGAAAAGCAAGATCTTCTTTCTTGGGTGAATTCATAATCAGTTTTCTCGCAAAATAAGCCGAGGGAATATTCGAAGGATTCCGAGTGGCATCCTGCTGGAGCCAGCGACACCGAAAAAATGAGCCATGTCAAATCAATCTTAGACATTTAGTTTCAACAAATCCATTGGAAAAAAGACCATAAACGACGGCCCAATAGGGCAAACGAGTCATTGAAGCAAACTAAAGAATGCAAATAGCCGGAGCTGGACTTGGGACGCGCGGACGTTCGGCCTGGACTGTTCGAATTGGGACTGCCTGGGTAAAAATTAGATGGGGATTGAGGGATGTCCAAATCGTGGAGCTCATTCTAGACGGCGGAAGCATCGTCGACCAACGCTTCGAGATCTTCGAGCAGATCGGCACGGGCGGGATGGGCAGTGTCTTTCGAGCAAAACAGATAGGGCTTGAGCGGGAAGTCGCAATTAAGTTCTTGCAGATGGATCTGCTGAATGACAGTGAGTTTTGCCGCCGCTTCGAACGTGAAGCCCTAGCACTAAGCCAGCTGTCTCATCAGCATATTGGCGCCTTTTACAGTTATGGCATTTGGGACGGCAAAATTCCCTACATTGCCATGGAATTGATCGATGGAAAGAGCTTGCACGATTTACTGCAAGAAACCGGCGCGCTCGACTGGAGACGAGCCAGCGCAATAATTTCCCAGATCTGCGATGCGATGCAGTATGCCCATAACGGTGGCATCATTCATAGGGACCTAAAACCGAGCAACATCATTCTTCAAGATGCAGACTTCGTCAAGGTAATGGATTTCGGTCTGTCTAAGCTAAGCAGTGAAGCTTCCGAAGTCGACAAGCTGACAAAGACTGGTTTTCTAATCGGTAGTGTTGATTACATGAGCCCGGAGCAGTGCAAGGGTCGCACAGCAGATCAGAAATCCGATATCTATTCTCTGGGCTGTGTCTTCTATCAATGCATAACTGGGAGCCCACCGCATGAGTCTGAAAACCCGATTGGGTTGCTGCACAAACACACAAATGAAAACATCGAATTAGCCTCGAAAAAATCAGGCAAGAAGCTACCAGCAGGACTTGACGAACTCTTGCTAAAAGCACTTGCTAGAGAACCCTCGGATCGCTATCAAAGCATGTCCGAGATGCACAAAGACATTAACGACGTACTTGTTGGGACCGGAGACCGCATCCAAGTGCCTGAGCACTTAAGAAGCACAACTGCAAAAGCAAGTAATCGCAAGATCTTATTTTCATTGCTAAGTATGATCATCCTGCTTGCGGCTGCAGGAACATTTTTCGCCTCGATCAACCAGAAGAAGAAGCAATTGCCGGACGAATTTTATCAAGGTCAAAGAATGTCCACAGGCAAAGCAGACAAATTGCTTGACGACGCCCTGGCAGATTTCAAACTCGGCAACCTTGAGAAATCGATGGAGACGGTTAATAAGGTTCTTGCTGCCCAAATAAAACCAACCCAAAAATTACGCGCGTTGCGTTATCACGCAATTATTGATTCAAATCGAGAAGATCACAAAGCGGCTTCAATATATTGGAAGAAGGCTGCTGATTTCTGCGACGAAGAGTCAAAGAATCTCGTACAGTCTTTCGATTGGAACAACGCGGCGGCAGACTCACGGAGCCACTACATCAGTACTCTACTAAGATTGAACCAAAATGACGTGCCGGCTCAGCTAAAGAAACTACAAGCCGAATGCTCCAGGAGCATAGCTAACGAAGAGCTTCAACGAACCTTGCTTCGCGCCAATATTGAATACTTTAGTTATAACGGCTTGCTCGTTGAAATGGTAAAGTTCCTCACTGAGTTTGCCAAAAAACATCCGCGATCTTCAGTCGGACTGGAAGCATCACTAAAAAGAATTTTTGTAAGCAAGCAATTGCCAGATCCTACAGAGGCACAGAAGGCTCGGACTGAGTTTCTTCAGCAACTCAGAACACTTCCCCCAGGGGTGGATCCCCGCAACGTTCTAATAGAAGCCGCAAGTGCATACGACAACGGTGGCTGGTATCAACTGCTTAGCGAGTCAAAAAAAATACGAAACGAAACAAAATCATGGACAGTGCAAAACGAGTTCTACTTGCTCTTTGCCGAACTAAATATTGCAGGCAGAGCACCTTTATCCAAGAAGCGCTTAATTGAAATGCAAAACCAGTTACGGAAGCTCTTGCAAAATATTCCAAAAGAGGAATGCATACCAGAAACGATTCCGGCGCCGCTTGTAGTAACACTGACCAGGTACATTCAAGGTCACTTGGGGACCAGGGCAGCCATTCAATTCCTCGATGAGATTGCAGGATTAGTTGTCAAAAAGGACATGGACTCACCAGAGTTCCTGGCAGCACTTAGCATCGAAAAAGCAACCCTATCGCCAGAGAACACGTCAGCGGAAACTATTGCAGAACTAAAGAAAATCATTTCCACCAACGGGTACCAGGAGACGACACAAGCATTAGCTTTCTACAGCTTAGCTAACCTTGCTATTTCCGAAGGCGCTTACCCGGAGGCTCTAAACTTGTTGAACCAAGGGTTGGCAAAAATCGACTATTTGAAAGCACCCAGCCTGGTAAAGGTCCTGCTACTTCGTACAAAAGGACTAGCCTATGAGCATTTAAAGAATCTCGAGCAGGCGGACAGATATTATTTGGAATCCATGAAAGCGAGTACTGAAACGACACCGGAAGGCGCTCCCCGGGCACTATGGAACCAACATCAAAAAGAATTGATCAAGAAATCTTTTTTGAAGAATAACAAGCACACCAAACTCTTGCAACAGTTGCAGCAAATGTGAGTATCATGCAAGACCTCCTTTTCACAGCCGGAAGCATAATTGACAATAAGTACGAGATCATCTCGTGCTTGGGCAAAGGTGGCATGGGAACGGTTTATAAGGCAAAACAAGAGGGACTGGGGCGCATTGTCGCGCTGAAGGTTTTGCAGGCAAGTTTAACTAAAGACAACGAGTCCTGGTCGCGCTTCGAAAGGGAAGCACTGAGTCTTGCGCAGTTATCTCATCGCAATATTGCCACATTCTTTAGCTATGGGATCTGGCAAGAAAGAGTTCCATACATTGCTATGGAATTACTTGATGGACCGTCACTGGCCGAGACAATCGCGAAGGAAGAAAAAATAGGCTGGCGAAGGTCATTAAAACTGGCTTGCCAAATCTGCCAGGCTATGGCATATGCACATGAAGCCGGCATTGTACACAGGGATCTGAAACCTAGCAATATAGTCCTTATCACAGATAAAGATGATGGTGAAATTGTAAAAGTAATGGATTTCGGCCTGGCTAAATTGTTTCATCCCGACGGGAGGGAAGCGCAAAAGCTCACTCAAACTGGAATGCTAGTCGGGAGCGTGCAATATCTAAGTCCGGAACAATCAAAAGGATTGAGAGCCGATCATCGCTCCGACATTTACGCAATTGGCTGCATCCTGTACGAGTGCTTAACGGGCGCACCACCGTTTTCCGCGGACAATGCAATCGGCATCATCCATAAACATGCTCATGAAGCACCGGAGCCGGCTTCATCCCGCATGAAAGAAAAACTTCCGGCGGGGTTGGATGAGGTCCTTCAAAAAGCGCTTGCAAAAGAACCAGGTGATCGTTATCAATCAATGAACGATCTAAAAAATGATCTAACTGAAATTCTCTTGGGTACGGGCAATATAAGTGCCAGCCAAGAAGGCGTAACAAAACGTGCTCATGCTGGAAATGCAAACGCAACGCAGCAGCGTAATAAACAAGTTGCTCTGCTTGCAATTGCAATTATTGCCATATCTTCAATAATCACCGGTATCAAGATCGCTAAACAGCATTCCTCTGATACGTCCAACGCGGACTCCTTTGAATCAAAAAGCATGTTCACAGCAGCAGAAAAGGAATTTGGAGAAGGTGAGATTTCTTGCGGTCAAATGGATAACCTCGGCGCGATCAAACACTTTCAAAACTGCGTAGATCGCCTTAAAGGCAGCCACCGACCAAGAAGCACGATACTACAGGTGCGAGCACTTGGGCAGATCGGCAACTGCTTTATCAATCTCAATCAGCTCGATGAGGCCGAAAAGCAATTTACTCGCGCCATGCAGTTAATGGACAGCCCTGCGTTAATCCGGGCAATGGATCGCAAAACCACAGCTGCTTGGACGCTTCACACAATCGGCGATTTGGTCAATTTGTTCATTCGCAAAAAGGATTTCAATAACGCCGAAAAATATTTGGAGAAATACGAAGTATACGTTAAAGCGAATGCTAGCATTGTTCCGCAAGGCAAGCAGACACATATGGCGCTCAAATCAAACCTCCTACAAGAAAGAGGTCACATTTCAGAAGCTATCTCTTTCTCAGAACGAGCACGGGAGGATTGCCTAAAGAATCACTCGTTGATGGAATTGAGCTATCGCTTCTACTTAGATAATCTCTGTCACCTGATCAGACTGCATGCGGCGAATGAAAGTTCTCCTTCGCGAATTGAGGAGTTGAAGCAGGAGTATTTGAACTGCCTGAAGACATACAAACCACAGTATCTGCCTGACGTCGGAGTTCAGCTAAATATCATGGCTGCCGAGCTTGAAAAACACCCACGCGGAAAAGCAAACGACGGAATAAAATTCTGGAAAGACGGTCGTCAAATTCTTATAAGTAAAGACATGTGGACCTTTGCCAATGAGGTAGAGTACAGCGCATCACTTTTCGCACCATTTTTGGAACGCGAGGGGTTGGTCGAAAAGACTGACGCCGACTCCGCGCGCATCGAGTTTCTTCGGGGCTTCAAAACCGAAGAAGGACTCACCGTTGCCCACTTGGGTTCGACAGCAGTAGCTGCCTCTCAGGGAATTGGTAGATGGATTTCGAGAAAAGAAAGCAATGCTGCTAGCTTAGCTTTCTGGTCAGAAGTCAAAAAAGTCCACAAAGCCCGCGAATTTCCGCAGCAGAAATTCTACATGCACGTGCTGCACGAAATGGTAATGATTGGTTCGCAGGCTAACAGTCCCGATTCCTTCCCGGAGAAAAAAGAACTCGAATCCCTTCTTCACGGAGATGGGAAGTGGGCGGCGGGAGAAAAGGGGTCGGCGCTTTGCGCGTTAGCGCATTGGGATCTTCAGAGAGGTCGCCTGGATGCAGCAAAGAACAAATTCTTGGAAGCAGCAGAAGTGCTTCGAGATGGAAAACAAGTAAGTAGTAGTGATGCCGAGTCATTTGCTTATGTGCAGATCGCTGTCATTTATGACAGACAAAAAAACTATGCAGAAGCTGAACGGTATTACAGAAAAGTACTGGAGTCCGTCAAACTGCGGCGCAAAGGCAATGAAGCTGCATACAAACACTGGGTCAAAGCATGTAACACGATGGCAAATGGGACCGCGCCAAACATGCACAAAAAATTCCTTGATGAAATCAATGCCGAAATCAAATAATTTCTAGAACTTTTAGCGGAATGTGAACGGCTTCGATGGAGCACACCCATGCTGAGTGCTTTGACAAAAAGTGGGAAACCATATTTGGTGGCCTTAGGCAGAGGCCCGGAATTACGATCATTGACATCCAGACAGCATGGACTTAGAGAAACAGCCAAATCGCAACACACACAAGCATGACAAACGATTTAGCCCTTAAGGCAATGAAGCGGTGGCTCCCCCAAAAGTGTCCGACAATCCGGGCCACCAACTAAGGCTCACGAACAAGAGCACCAGAAATCAGTTAACGATGGAACCAGCTCTATTAAATTGTGCAATAGAAAACTGCTTCTCTGCCAATCCGAATACTATCGAACCAGCTCTGGATCTGGAGAATTCTTCAACGCGCGATCGAGAGCTTCGATTTCCGAAGCTTGCTTTGTTTTACTGGTAGGTTGGGCCAATAGAAATCCAAAGAAATAGCAGGCGACAATTGCCGAAGCGAATTGCACAAGAATGTAAGGCGTCGCTGAAAGCGCTGAGATGCCTGTCGGCGTAGCTGTAAATACGCGAGCGAGTGTCACCGCTGGATTTGCAAAGCAAGTTGAAGAGGTAAAAAGAATCGCACCAGTAACGTAAAAGGGCACGGCTATCGGAATAGCGGCTGGATTTGTGCGAACGGTCCCCAGTATGACGCCAATCAAACCAAATGTAGCAATAGCTTCGCCTAGCAATTGGCCCGGTCCTGAACGAACAGTCTCCGAAAGTTGCGCCGCTGGAAGCTCATACATCAAGTTAGCGATAACAGTTCCAAAAATTGCCCCCAGACATTGAATCACTATATAAGGAATGGCCTTCCTCCAGCTTATTTCCTTGCGCAGAGCTGTGACCAACGTAACTGCAGGGTTGAAGTGCGTCGAGACGGTGCTTAAGGCAAAAATGATTGCTGTCAGAACGCCGCCAGTACTGATCGCCACAGTCAATACCAGAAGACAGAGGTTGGATGAGTCAAGGCGCTGCGCAAGTATGCCCGAGCCAACCACAGTTGCTAGCAGGAACGCGCTTCCAAGAAACTCAGCTATAAGGGCCCGAAGAAAAGCCATAGCGACCTCCGAAGAATATTCATTAGAGGTAGTCTAATTGATGGAAGGCAGCCCACCACTTTACTTCTTGATCATTTTTAGTCGACTCTCTTTAAAGGCATTTCATCCGCGTTGCTAAGCAGCGAATCAGCTTAACGAGCGGCAACGGCTTCCATTTCTTCGCTTATATCTTGAATCGCTTCCGGCGCGAACAATTGATTGAATCCTTCGGCCATCGTCGGATGAGCCCAAATCGCATCACGCAAAGCCGTGTAAGGCATGCCGGCTTTTATTGCCATTTGGGCAACCGCCATCAGTTCACCGCCCTCGGCGCCAAGTACGGACACACCAAGTATCTTCGAGTTACGATTGTCGATAATCGCTTTCATCATACCTTTGGTCTCGCCACGTGTGCGGGCTCCTGCGATTGCTGCAAAGGGCAATTTCGCAACGAGAATATCGTGACCGGCCTTCAATGCATCTCTCTCGGTCAGCCCGACCCGTCCGAGCTCTGGATCAATGAACACCGTATATGGTATCAGGCGATCGCGGACCGTTCGACTGCCACCACGCAAATTAGCCGAAACAACGCGGTAATCATCCAGCGAAACGTGGGTAAACTGCGGTCCGCCATTCACATCTCCGAGCGCCCAAATACCGCGAATCGTAGTCTCAAGCTTCTCATTCACTTTGATAAAGCCACGCTCGTTCGTTTGAATGCCGGCGGCATTAAGATTTAAACGTTCGGTGTTGGGAACGCGACCCACCGCAATCAGGATATCTGTACCACTAATTTTTTGATTTCCACCCTGGCTGCGCAAGTCAAATTCAATCTTGTTTGGATTTATGCGCTTGGCGCCTTTAATCTCTGTGCTTAAGCGAAACTCGATACCTTCAGCCTTGAGGATTTCGAGAATCTCGTTCGAGATATCTGTATCCTCTTGGTTCAGTATTTGACTGCTTCTGGAAATTACTGTGACCTTCGAGCCGAAACGTCTGAACATTTGCGCGAATTCAATGCCAATGTATCCACTTCCATAAACGAGCAGGTGCTCAGGTAAGCGATCGAGCTCCATAATCGATTCAGAAGTAAGGGGCTGGCACTCATTCAACCCTGGAATGTTGGGAATCAATGGACGCGTGCCTGTGTTGATGAAGATTTTGTCGGCGCTGAGTTTTTCGATGCGCTTGTCAGTTTTAACGCTCAGCTCCTTTTGTCCGACGAATTGCGCTTCGCCCATGAGAAGAGTCAAACCAGACTCTTGAAACTTGGCCAAATTAGCATTACGCATTGCATCGACGATGCTGCGTTTGCGTGCCCGGATTTTTTCCATCGATGGATTGACGGGGACGGCGTTGAGTCCGAACATCTCGGCTTCACGCATCAGTTGCGCTAGTTTCGCGCTACGAAACATTGTCTTGCTTGGAATGCACGCTACATTTATACAGCTTCCACCGATCATGCTGCGTTCAATAAGGATTGTCTTGCGGCCTGACTGCGCCATATCCATGGCTAGTGTCTTGCCTGCTTTACCGCCGCCGATTACCGCAATATCGTAATGCTCTGCCATACCGGCTTCTCCTTTTTAAACGCTCCGGAGCTTCGCAGGGCTATCGCCCCTCTCAGCTCCTCCGCTCTTACTTGATCGCTTTGTTTCAATCTTGATTCCTAAATGCCTCGCAGGGCTATCGCCCCTCTCAGCTTCCCTTCTAAAACGCTCCGGAGCTTCGCTGGGCTATCGCCCTTCTCAGCTTCCCTTCTAAAACGCTCCGGAGCTTCGCTGGGCTATCGCCCTTCTCAGCTCCTCCGCTCTTACTTGATCGCTTTGTTTCGATCTTGATTCCTAAATGCTTCGCTGGGCTTCAGCCCCTCTCAGCTTGATCGCTTTGTTTTATTTGCGTCCTCGCTGCTTCGTAGTAGCATTATTTGCTGCTCGACTCAGTTCGTTCACTTGTTTCCGGTGGCTTCGCATGGCATCAGCGAAGAGCTCTGGAATTCTCTTGATTCTTGGTCGCTTCCGCTTGCACGTGTGCGAACTGCTATTTTAGATAGCCTGGCGTAACAGCGTGGCCGTCATCTGCCGTCAAATTAGCGCAAAAATGCTGAAGATTCACGGTTGGAACAATAACTACTCTCAGCCAGCTCGTTCCATCGAGAATGTAGAAGAAATCGTGCCCGTCGAGATTCGAACTCGAGACCTTCGGCTTCGGAGACCGACGCTCTATCCAGCTGAGCTACGGGCACAGCTTTGGTCCATTATATACGTCTTTGCTTTCGATTAAATACAAGATCAGCGCAATCTGCTTGGCGAATCAGAGCTACTGTACCGCGACTTCTTCAACCGCATCATCGTAGTCATGAAGGTAGGTGGCGCCATTTTCACCGTCTACCGATGCAAAATCCCGATTTCGTTTGCGCGGATTCGCATCACTGGCAATTAAGTCTTCAAGCGCAGCAATATCGTTGATGGTCACCCGCTTGCTCTTGATAGCGACCCAATTCATAGAGCGAAATCTGTTTAGGACCTGCGTTACAGTCACGCGAGAAGAGCCAACGATATCAGCGATCTCCTGGTGAGTTAGCGGGAGGTCAAGTATGATGCCCGCCGGTGTCATTTTTCCGTGATTGTCAGCCAGGTTCAGGAATAGTTTTGCGACCCGGCTGGGCACTTGCCTGAATACCAAATCCTCGATGCGGCTTTGAGCCTGCTTCAACCGGGTACCGAGAATTTGGATTAGCGACAAAGCAAAGGATGGATTCTCGCGTACAAGCTGCTCGAAGTCCCGCCTTGACATTTGAAAGATTCGGCTTTCTTCAAGCGTTTCTGCTGAGCAATCATGCGTATCTTCAACCCAATCAATGTTACCTAGTAACTCGCCGGGTCCAAAGAGAGACAGAATCACGAAAGACTTGCCATCCGGAGATGGTCTGGTTACGCGAACCGATCCATGTTCAATGAAATATAGAGATGTGTTCGGACTTCCTGGTCCAAAAATTTGATGATGTTTCGGCAGATCCAACTGCTCAACGATTCCGAGCAAGCGAGCCATTTCTCCGGGGCTCAGCGCTTCGAAGACCTCACTTCTCTGTAATGCAGAGACTTTACGTTGCGAACCCATCAGAACCTCATTACTGCCAAAAATAAATCGGATTCTTTTCAACCAAAATTTGTTTCGAAACTTTGAACCCTTGGCAGCATTTGGGCGTCTTTAAAGATAGACGGGCTGAATACAGCTTTGCGGGTAGCATAATTTCTTATACCCTCACCCGTACCTTTGAAACGCAGAGGTACTTCCCTATCCCGACTGATTTTGCGCTCAGCCAGGGCGCTGTCTTCATTCGTCTTGCACGCAGTTTTTGAACATGATTGAACGTCTACCGACAAAAAAGGAAGGCTCCTTTTGATACCACTGCAGATATCACTTCATCCGGAATAGAAGTTTCGATCAAAAGCCAAATCGATATGCCAAACATAGGCAAATCGAGGCAGAGAGATGACCAACGGATTGCAAATAGTGCTGTGCATTTGCATCCGAAATAGACAACCAGTATTTCCGCGAAATCATTCGGGGGGACACTTTTTAATTCGCCGAGAAGCGCTCTACAGCTATAATTTGCGAAGATCCGTGCGATAACTCTTTTCTATTTTTCGCATATATCCAAAAGCGGATTCCGCAATTGTTGCTGGTGACATCTAGGCACGAAAGTCGCAGCATAAACGTCAAAAACAGGGAGAATAGGATATGCCATTCGTTAGCAAAGACCGAGCAGTCGGCGATAAAACAGTCAGCGACAAGAACGCGGATAAGAGCTTAGAAAAGAACTTGGAAAAGCTCGAAAAGAGCCAGGAGAAGACCTTGGACAATAAGGATAAATCCAACGAAAAGAAACCACCGGCTGATTCAAGAGACTCGAAGCAGCAGAACGTTTCAACTGAAAGAGTGAAAGCTCTTGGTCTTGCAATGGACGCGATTAAGAAGCAATTTGGCGAAGGGTCGATCATGAAGCTTGGTGATTCCAGGCATGGTCAAATCGAATCGATCCCAACCGGAGCGCTCGCACTTGATGTGGCCCTGGGAATCGGCGGCATTCCGAGAGGCAGAATCATTGAAATATATGGACCGGAATCATCTGGTAAAACAACGCTCGCTCAGCACATTGCCGCTGAAGTGCAAAAACGTGGCGGTATTGCCGCTATCGTCGATGCCGAGCACGCGATGGACCCAGAATATGCCAGAAAACTGGGCGTAAATGTCGATGAGCTTCTCATTTCTCAACCTGACACAGGTGAGCAAGCTCTGGAAATTACCGAGCAGTTAGTTCGCTCCGGCGCAGTCGATTTGGTCATCGTCGACTCAGTAGCAGCCCTTGTTCCCAAGGCTGAAATTGAAGGCGACATGGGTGACTCATTGCCAGGCTTGCAAGCTAGATTAATGAGCCAAGCACTAAGAAAATTGACCGGTATCGTGAGCAAAACACACACTGCAGTCATCTTCATCAACCAGCTGCGTCAAAAAATCGGCGTCATGTTTGGCAACCCCGAAACAACGACCGGTGGAAATGCACTCAAGTTCTACGCTTCAGTTCGTCTCGATATTAGAAAAATTGAGACCCTGAAAAAAGATGGGACCGAATACGGCAACCGCGTCAAAGTCAAAGTAGTCAAAAACAAAATGGCTCCTCCTTTCCGCATCGCCGAGTTCGACATCATCTACGGAAGAGGCATCAGCACATCCGGTTGCATTCTCGACATGGCAACCGAAATGGAAATCGTCAAGAAAGCCGGTTCATGGTTCAGCTATAACGAGGAACGCATTGGGCAAGGTCGCGACGGCGCTCGTACATTCCTCGAGCAAAATCCCAAGATGATGGCTGAGATTGAAGCCAAAGTTCGCGCTGCCATTCAAACCGGTAAAGTACCGGGAAAAGCAGAAGCTGAATAAGAACAACTGATTGGTCCGGGCTCGTAACAGGCAGCGTATACTAGACGCACTGGAAACGAGCCCGGATTTTATCTAGAGTAGTTACAAGCAAAGAGCCCAAGCCAAAAGCGACGGCGACGGAGCCTCAAAAATGCCGACAGCAAGTAAAAGCAAAAGCAAGAAAGTGCCGTCAAAGGACAAGAGCAAGAGCAAAGAGAAGGCTGCCGAAAGTCCGGCACCAAAGATCGCCTGGCGTCCTCTGGCTCAAGCAGTAACGGCTGGTGCGATCTTCGGCTTATCGGCACCGGGATTCGATCAATGGTATTTGGCCTGGGTGGGGCTGGCTCCATTGCTATTGCTGAGCGTAGCGTCGCCAAATATCTGGCATGCATCACTAAGAGGCTTGCTATTTGGCACGGCATACAATCTAGTTTATTTGAATTGGTATCTGCACTTGCATCCGCTTTCCTGGATGGGGATGGCTGATTGGCAGAGCATTCCGCTTGCCACCTTCTGTTGGTTTTTTGTTAGCGCCTGGCAAGGTGTCATAACCGCAATCTTTTCTTTTGCCATTCGTTTGATTCCTCTTTGCGGCGGTGTGATACCACGAAAAGTAGAGGATAAGTGGAAGGTTCCAGCACTCGTATTCATTCCGTTGTTTTGGACCGCATTGTTTGAAAAGCTTGGAAACGCGCACGATTTAGTGGGCGTACCCTGGTCGATGATCGAGTATTCGCAATACAAACAAACAGCGCTCATACAAATCGCTAGTATCATCGGCGGTGTCGGACTAAGTGTCCTTATCGTCGCGGTTAACGTGGCAATCGCTTCATTGATCGCCACACAATTGCGAAAAATCGATTTCAAGTCAATCGCTGAGTCGAGCAAACTATCTGCAGTATGCAGCCTTCTCGCGCTGTCCTTAATAGTTGCCGGCACCGTCATATTCGGTTTTGTGCAAATGCAAAACACAAAACTGAATCCCAATGTTCCGCTCACTGTATTGCAAGGGAACATAAACATTGAAATGCAGAAAACGACGAAGGCTTACACATTGAAGGATCTTCTGCAACTTTACGCATCACAGCTTAAGCATTGCCCCTCCGGTCTCTGCGTTTTTACAGAAAGCGCGTTGCCTACCTATCTGCGTCAATCACCAAATGTAGTTTCATTTCTAGCCTCAGCAGCACGTTCTCGTCAACTTGATTTGGTTGTTGGGTCGATCGATGAAGATGATGCAAATCGTCCATACAATTCCGCATTCGGAATCGATCGCAGAGGCAACCTGCTGACAGAGGCTTATCACAAGCGGTTCCTTGTCCCAGTCGGCGAATACACTCCTGCTTTTGTAAAATTCTTTCCTGACTTCATTCAAAAGTTAACCGACACCCCAGCAGGAACAGGATTCGCTGCAGGCAAAAAGCCGACAGTACTCAATCTCTCAGGAATGGGAGTTGGTCCGCTTATCTGCTTCGAAACCATCGCGCCCGAGTTAGCAACCAGCAGCGTTAGAAATGGTGCCGAAGTACTCGTGAACATAAGTGATCTGGCCTGGTTCCATAATTCGATGATCGGCGATCAAACAACAGCATGTGCAACGTTCCGCGCTGTCGAAACCGGACGTTACTTCGTCTACGCAGCCAACACAGGACCATCCATGGTTATCAATCCGCTCGGACAAGTAACAGGAAGAACCAGAATGGGAATCGACACTATGCTGATTCGTCGCGTGCAAATGCGCAATGAAAAGACACTGTTTTCACAGTGGTATCACTAAGTGCAAGAGTAGCAAAGCCTTCACTTCGATGGGATTGCTTGGCAGAGATGCGTACGTGCGTCACAGTGGTTCTGTTCATTGCGATGATTTTCACCGCATGTACGCATTTTTTATGGATAAGCCATCCCGACAAGCGCTTGACGACGCACGCCTAAACTTCGTTTCAGTACCAGCTAAAATATAGAAACAACCCGTGATCACAAAGAGTGGGTTAGTTGGGAGATATCATGAATAGGAATCGATTCTTAAAAGAGCTTAGCACTGCGTTATTTCTGTCCGCCGTGGGCATGGGCTTCCATTCTTCAGCCGCATTTGCAGCAGAGTCTCAGACACCAAAAGAGACCTACAACAAGTATCATGCCGCGATGCTAGCCGCGAACAAAATCGAAGACGTCCAACAATATCTATGCAAAAGAGTAAACAAAGAAATCAATGACACACCAGGCATGATGCGCCCAATGATGTTTGGTTTCTTGAAAGCAGTTATGACAGGCCCAGTAAAAATCGAATCAGAGAAAGTAGATGGCGACAGCGCCACGCTAAATTTACTGCCAGACTATAGCAAAGCCCCAAAAGCAGATCCCAATGAAACGGGCACTGGCACTGTAACGCTAATAAAGGAAGACGGCAGCTGGAAAATCGATAAAGAGAAATGGGATTTCAAATCGCAAATTGGAGGCGATGCCCCCGCAGATAAAGGCGCACAGCCTAAGGCTCAATAACCGACCGCTGCATTACAAACTGACATTCTTGTGACATTCCGAGCATGCAGCGTGGCGATCGAGATCGCGCAGGCGACAGAAGTCGCATGGATAGAGATCCTTGGGGCGCCCTCCGTGGACAATCTGACGGAAGATATCCAAACATAGGAGACAACGGCCCCGCGAAGCCCTCAGGGCTAACTCCTCAGATGCGTGAACGATTGGAACAAATAATCAAGCGCGCCAGCAGTAACTAAATCACAATGACATTATTTCGCATGCGTTCACCCCGTGTGGGCGCATTTGCGTTATTTGCATTAGCTAAAATGCGCTTTTGATCTAGGACCTACGGCAGTCCTAAGAACTTCTGCAGCGCATTTGCGGCGCCACTAATCTTGGTGGCATAAGGAATGGTTACTTCGACGCGATTTCCCGACACGGATTTGATGTGTCCCATAGCAACTTCGCCCCAACGATCAGAGCAAGCAGCCATGCCTTCGCTCAGTTGGACGAGTTTTACGCTGTCTGTGTCTGGATTTTTTCGCTGCAATCCACCTTGCAGTTCGATGGTCAAAGTCGTGATGCCATCTACAACGTTGCGTGAGACGAAGCGTCCTTTGCCAATTTCAGTCCAGATTTGATTAGTGGTGTTCGTTCCCGTTCCCCACTCCATGATTTTTACTTCTTTTTCGAACCTGATCATGCTTTGACAGCTCCTGATGACAGCCGCCGCTTGAAAACGGCGCTTCTACTGCAACAAATTTCTCCTTGTCAAAATATCACAAAACGCCTTTCTCTATTCGTCTTCGTCTTCATCTTTGCCTATCTGACCCAGGCTTTTGTAACAGCTTTTCATTGAAATCCGTTTTATCTGAAATTTTTCAAGCATTGGAGCCGATTCAGCAATCATCTCTGATGTCATGACCCGCATAACATGTGAATCAATGGGGCTTTTAGGAGCGAGCTGTCCAATGAGCCCCGCCAGGGGAATACCCAAAAAACTAGGAATGCGAATCGACCGCATGGGCTTACCGAGCGTCTCGCACATCTTGTCCAGCATACTTTGCAAGTCCCATGTATCCGGACCCACAAGCTCATACGTCTTTCCAGAGGAGTCCCGATCATAGATGCTCTGGACAATGCATTTTGCTACATCCTCAGCAGCAATAGGATTAAAACGGTTGAGTCCGCTTCCTACAATCACAATCACCGGTGCCTTAGCGACCCAAAAATCCAAGACCTGCATAAGAAAGCTGTGCGGATCAAAGATCAGCGACGGCCTAAAGATAGTCCAGTGGAAACCCGATTCCTTCACGATTTCCTCTGCATCCCATTGGCAAGCGAAATACAACGAAGTGGCGTGTTCAGTTGAACCAAGGCAGCTCAACTGAATAAAGCGTTGAACGCCTGCTTCTTTGCCTGCTTCCGTCAGATTCACCGCACCGTCGATAATCACCGACTCGATGTCTGCCTCAGGGGTTGAGCGCATTACGCCTGCACAATTAATTATCGCCTTGCAGCCGGCAACAGCCTTGTCAGCTGTCTTCCGGCTGCGCATATCTCCAACCATGACATCAACGCCAAGGCGGCGGAACTGCGGCAGCCGGCTCTCAGCCCAATCACTTTGCCCACGAGTCAAAATGCGTACTTCCGCTTGCTGCTCAAGCAAAAGGTCTACGACCTTGCTTCCAACAGATCCAGTAGCTCCAGTTACAAGTATCATCAGACAACTGTTTCAGCGCTCAACATCAACGATAATACCCCCTCGGCAACTCTGATTCGTCTGCAAAACGCAAATATCATTCAGGAAACAAAACCTGGCAACCAACGCTGTGCAACTTTCACAGGAAATGCAATGCGCAGAGGGGAGCGGTCCGATTCAGAGGTCAGCACTCCAGCCGCCAGAAGGGCTGAGATGGACCGGCGAGCATGACGCGGACTAGCGCCAAGCAAATCCGCCACATCGCCTCGCGGAAGCTCTCCGCGATAGAGAATTGCTTCAAGCAAGATCGCAGAACGGGGGGGAATTTCGCCTAGCTTTGCCTCCTCGTCACACCAAGCAACAATGCGCTCTCGAAGGCGATCAGGCTGTACCAAACCTTCCATGAATTGAACTTGATCAAGGCAGGTTTTCAGAAAAAAACGAAGAAAATCGGCTAGCGCCATTTCGCTTAAATTGCCCCGCCCATCAAAATCATTTGCTCTCTGCTGATCCGCTTTCATCAATAAAAGTTTGTACTGGTCCACATTTCTAGCTAATCCGCGAGCTACCGACCAAACAGAGCCAGTATCGAGGAGGTCTAGCAATTGCGCATGCGACATCAACCTTGCGACACGCCCATTACCGTCCAAAAAAGGATGTATCCATAAGATTCGATGGTGTGCGGCTCCAGCATTCAATAAGGCATCCGACTTTCCTAGCTTGCTAAAAACCTCCTCATAACGATTCAAGAAGCGATCGATGGCACCAGGGCTGATGGCAATATGGTGACCGACTTGAACATCATGAAGTCGAAGTTTTCCGGGGCTTATTTTGATTGCTTTTTGGTTGACAGATCCCTGCACAATCAATAGGTCATCTGGCAACGACTCACAAAATTTTTTGTGGATTTCCAAAATCGAAGCTACCTCCAACGAGCGCCCACGAAGAGCACCGCCGTCAATCCACTGCTGCACCTCAATATGCGCGCGTGCTTCCAACTGCAAATTTCTCTTATGCAGATCGGTGCTATATTCTCCATTCATCGCACGTTCGATTTCAATGGGGTGTGTATTATGACCCTCAATCAAATTGCTGTAATAGCAGTTCATCGACCGAACTAAATTGGAGAGCGAACTCATCACGGCGGCTGGCAAACTTCTACGAAATCCTGAAGACGCAGCACTCAGCTCAAGAGCTAGGTCGCTCAATTCAGATCTATAGCGCGAATCGCTGGAGAGAATCAAAGGCTCCATCAAAGCCACTCGCTCTCCGTTGTCTCTAGGATTTTCGTCCGCCAGAATGTCCGCTTCCATGACCGCCATCTACAAACCTTCAAAAGGAAGCATATCACACTTTTTAGACATTCTGTGCTCATTCAATGTCCGCCAGAATGTCCGCTTAACTGTCCCGCAAAAGTTGGAACAACCTAATCACTCAGAAAATCCTAAAAGCTGTACGTTCTTACGTTACTCTGATATGAGCTTGAAGGATGAAACATGTTGCTTACAAATCTGCGACCCACCATCACAACCTTAGCAATTTGCATTTCTTTCGCACAATCAGCCAACGCATCACCTAAGGATCCGGCGAACGACTCCAGAGGTCTGCCGGCACATTTTCACAAAGATGTCAGAGCTGAAGATTACAAAGATCCATTTTCGATAGATCTCATTGTTGCAGTTGTCGGTGGAAAACCATGCGTTAAATTCGAAGGATACTCTCCCGCCACTACTCACCAATCAAGCTTTACAGCAACCGCTAAATTCATCGGCGCGAACACGCTTTCGTTCATTTTCATAGATGATTGGGGTACGCAAGGCAAGGGGACGATTACTCTAAGTCGGCAAAACGCACTAGCAAGATTCACAAAAACCGCATCCAGTGCAGGCGGAGTCGACGCCGCCGAAAGCTGGCCGCAGAATGAAATCATTCCGAAAGTGAAAATGGATAAAAACGACTTGCTAACAAAATGCTGCGATCGGACAAACTAGGTTAATCTAACTAACTCGTGTTTGTGCTGCTAAACGACGCAGCACAGGAAGAAGTTGAGCTATCGTCTGATAGCGTTCTGTACACTCAAGTTTTGTGCAGGTTTCAACTAGCTCAGAAAGTTCCTCTGAAATTTTTTCATTCACTGTACGCGGGACAGATTCGCTCAGTGCTTCAGGTTCGACACCGGTTAAAAGATAAAAGAGGGTGCAGCCAAATGCGTAAATATCGCTTTGCACGGTTGCTTTTCCGCGAAGTTGCTCCGGTGCAATGAAAGCGTGCTTACCTACAAAAGTGCCTGTTGCGTTTCCAATTAGTTCGTTGGCAGCGCCGAAATCAACAATGACGATTTTGCCATCGTTTCGTAAGACAATATTATCCGGTGTCAGATCTCGATGAATGATGGGCTCTTCTCTTTCGTGCAAATACTTCAAAGCAAGTGCGATTTGGAGCGCCCACTCGAGCACCTCTGATTCCTTCTGAGGACCGTTCTGCTGCACCATCTGATGAAGATCAATACCGTTCACGTACTCAAGGAGCATGTAATTGCGTTCACCCTCGGCAAAACAATCGAGAATTCTGACAATGCCCGAGTGCTCCACGCGCATCAAAAGTCGCGACTCACGTTCGAAAAGTTCTTTCGCTTTTTCTTGAACGCTCTCTGAGGACAGATTTGGGATCATGGCTTCCTTTAACACAACCAGTTTTTTGCCATCGACCTGACAAAGATAAAGTGCCGATAGCCCGCCGGAGGCAAGTTGTCGTACTACCTGCAAGGTGCTGTTTCGCAAAACCTTACCTGTTTCCAGCGGCACATAATTGGTAGGCGAGAATCTTCGCCCGAGCTCCTCTTCCCAGAGATCGGTATGACTTGCAGTTGCTGTTATTCTTGCTTCATTTCGCACCGCTAATTGGAGATTCTCCAGACTAGCATCATATGCGGATGGAGCCCACATTTGAGTTGCAAGCAAAAACTGTTCTACGAATTCAGGCTCCAGTTGATTCAAAGGAATCTTCACTGTGCGCCCTTTTTTGCGGCTGATTGTGATCAAGGATTTGTCAATGTCTGTGCTGTTTACTATAGCTTTGACTGAGTCAATGCTTTTCCAGGCGATATAAGTTTTGACATTGATGCTGGAACCCATAAGCACTGGCAGTTTCACGCCTTGTTTGTCGACCGTCAAAGTGTCATATGTAAGCAGCCGCTTCAACAAAAGCGAACAAACACTGAAGCTCAAAAGCGCAAGCAAGAACTCTACGAACTCCCAAATCTTTTCAAAATCGGTTTGCTGAAGGTAGGAAACCACTCCGCCAATGCAGCAAAGAGCAAGAATTGGCGCAACAATTCCCCAGAGTGGAAATGTGACACTCAATCCCCTGTCCAGAACATTTCTCAAAGCACTTTTAGCTTTTGTTTTAACAACAAGCTCGGCCATTAATGCAAGACCTCCAGATGCTCGTCATGCATTTCGTCTTTCAAAGAAATAGCGGTTGGGGTTTCGTGCCCTGCCACTGCGGCTTCTGCGTTTGTGTTCAGTCCGGCTGCTGAAGCTGCTGAATCAGGTATAGACTCATCGGCTTGGAGCGCCAGTTCGATATCCTGAATAGATTGAAAACGCTTCTTCAGATCCAATGCTGTCGAGCTCTTAACTATTTGGTCTAATTCTTCGCTGATCTTAACGTGTGCAGCAAGCGGCGATGATTGTGAAATGGGTTCCGGATCTTTACCCGTCAACAAATAGAACAAGGTAGCACCAAACGCATAGAGATCACTTTGAGGAGTTGCCTTACCTCTAAATTGTTCAGGAGGCAGATACGCATGCTTACCCACAATGGTTCCTGTTGATTTAGCTAACATGTTCTGTGCCACGTTAAAGTCTATTACTTTTAAGCGCCCCTTCGAATCGAAAATCAAATTGTCTGGTGTGAAGTCCCGGTGAACGATCGAATTCTCATGCAGGAACTTCAAAATTTCGCACATTTGAAATGCTACTTCGCGCGCACGCTCTTCAGAAAGCGGACCCTCGCGTCTCACCAGTTCACGCAAATCACAACCGTCGAGATGTTCAAGCACGAGATATGCACGGTGGTCATTCACAAAATAATCGATTAGTTGGACAACACTTGGATGACTCAGTTTCTTCAAAAGAGCAGCTTCTTTTTCAAAACTTTCCATTGATTTGCGTCGAAGCTCTCCACTACCGAACGCTGGAATGATTGTCTCCTTGAGCACAACATGCTTCACTTCATTTTGGTTTGCATAATCCTCAGCACCTGCCATAAGCGAACGGCACAAGTAAGCTGTTCCCTGTCCGCCAACCCCAATGGGCCGCAATACTTCAAATCGATCCGCTATGATTTGCCCAGGCTCCAGCGGATCGAGAGTTTTTCTCTCTGGCGGTTGAGTTAGCGACTGTAACCAAATCTCTGTGTAACTCATTTCTGATTTGGGCAACATAGCTTGGGTCAAATTATGATCGATTTGACAGTGGGGTACATTCTTTTCAATATGCTTAAGTAGAGCGGCTCTGTCCTCTACGGACAGGAACTCCAGTGCAAGCTCAGTGCTTCGCCCATTGTCGCGCTTAATTGAAATTTTCCCTGGACCGTTTGCCGCCTTCTTTAGATCAATATTGGTAATGGCATTCCACGGCACGCTAGCCAAAGGTATCGATAATTCTCCAAGGGTTAGCGTCAACGTTAATCCCTTGGTATCGCCTTTGATAAAGTTGGGGCTCAATAAAGCTCGCATCACAAAAACAATGAACGCGAGAAGCGAGCTGGCAGCGACTATCGCGACCGCTAAGTGCTGGGAAAGAAGTCGTGTGGATTCGAAAGCTTTTCCGGCACCTCTGAAAATCGCGTCCCTGATAGCTTCAACCATTTGAAGCATGAATGCATGCATGCTTAAGTTTTCCAACTGTGCAAATGCGTGGGGCTGCAGGCACACAAAGATTCCGGCAATCATATTCAACCAAAAAGATCCCGTTAATATCAAAAGGAGAACTGGACCAACGCGAGCCCATGAATGCGCAGAGCTTTTGAACACATCAATTGATTCATCAACTATTTGGCGGGAGTGATATGCCAAAACGAATCGATCTGCCTTGGTCGTTATTTTCCGCTTCGCGCTTTGACATTTCATCAGAGTGTTAAGCACCGGAGAAGTATTCAAGTTTGAATTTCGGGCGTCAATGTGTTTCAGCAGAGTGGCAGCACCATCGCTGCTCAAGCCATTTAGGCTCAACTTCAGTTTCCTGCCTGTTGCCTGTGTTATACACAACGAGTTCGGTAGGAACTTTCCTTTTTTATACAGAACGTCTACATCAACGATTGAATCAATTGGAATCGCGCGGTATCCGAAATAAATGAATTCGTCATCCATCCGGATTTTTCGCTTGAGCAGATCCTCGAGAAAGTAAGCTACCAAGAGTCCAATCATCACGCCATAGCCGAGCTGTGTTGGAAGATTTCCAAATGCTCTGCACACGAATCCAAAAATTGGAATCGCGATGATTGCCCAGAGTGGCACAAGCGTGATCGCTTTCTGCCACAGAAACATGTGCGCTTTAAAGTCGCCATAATCAATTGTTTTTGACTTTCTTATATTAGTCATCATGAACAGGATTTTCGTGAGTGAAGTTGCTCTTAATAGCGTTGGACGTATTGATCCGGGCGTTGGGATGCGTAAAATGGAAAAGCACACCAGGTACAGAAACTTTTGCCTTTCCATTCTTAAACAGTTCCAGCTTCCCGAATTTGTTATGAAAAACGTTCTCCCCTTTGGTGTTGATGTATCGCCACCATTTACCATCCCAAGTCGCCGCGAAGCCTTCCTGAAAAGGAGTAGCGAACTCAAACCCTCTGGCAAATGCAAGCTGTCCCTTCGTATTCATAAAGTAGATTTTGTTATCAATTACGACGGCTCCGAGTCCGTCCTTAATCCAATCGCCATAGCCGTCGGTGACCAAGCTCTTAACTTCGGGTGCTTTAACAGGCTTCCCAGCACCATCAATGAACGTTATCTTCCCGTCCTTTTGAAGGGCAATCAGGTCATCATACGGAGTGATATTGTCGTATTTTGCTTCTACGAATATGCTGCCATCAGGTTTGAGCATTCCATATTGATCCCCTTCAGACCTTCTTCCGTGCGAGTCATATTGTTCTTTATTCGTGCCGCTTTTCTCGAATACCGCGTAGCCACGATTGTACGATTTGATGTCGTCGTACTTTGGCTCTAATAAGATTTTGCCGTTCGCATCTGCAACGCCATATTTCCCTGCCTTGCCTATTAAAAGCACGTTCTCCTTATCCACGCCGGGTTCAGCGAAAAGTTGCTCCCGAAAAAAATACGATTGGTCGTTGGTTTTCAGATTAGCAATTGAATCGTATTCAGGTTTTAGCGCAACTCCGCTGGCAGTTACTAGCCCGTATTTTCCAAACCGCATTATCACCATCCCATTACCAGCAGGCTGCGGCGTAAAAGAATTGCTTTTGTCGGCGCTTTCCAAAATTTTCCCCATCCGATCAATGATGGACCACTCACCGTTGAGCTGCACCGCTCCAACCCCATGCTCAAAGGCGACGGTGTTATCGTATTTTGCCGGAATTTTCCAATTCCCATGTTTGTCAATAAATCCAAATTTTGTATCCTTGCCGATTGGCTTAGCGGCCGCCAAGCCATCATGGAACGGAGCTGCATTACTGAAGCTTGGTTTAATGACTATTTTTCCTGATTCGTCAGCGTACCCAAAGCGCTCACCGCCCCAGGTAGACTCCACAATTGCTCGCAAATTATCGCCTGCATCTTGTCGGTCAAAACTAATATTTGCCGGAAGTTCAGCCGGAGCTTGCTGAAAAGCTATATGACCAGTTCGATCTATGAAGCCAATCCGCTCGATTAGCGGTTTTAGATCCATTGCGCTAAGTGCCACGATGCTTGCCGAAAAAATGAAGCACGTAGCTAGGATAAACCGGTGCCGGATGTAACCTCGATTGTCGTAGCGTCTTGAGAAGTTCTGTTTGTCGAGATCGATAACACTCGGCCGCGATGGAAAGTCTTCAAAGTCTCCATTATCTCGCGTTGCGCTTATAGGACTAGTTTCGAATCCGGAGTCGTTGTTGTCCCCGGATTGCGGACCCTTTGGCTTTGATTGCTGGTCGTTCAAATGGTCTGACGGTCCATTCGGGGCATAACTGCGTTGATTCGTCGAAGTTTTGGTTGGACCAGGGAATTCCGATACCTGCACGTCTTGCGGCACCCCTGCGTTGTCCTCCACAGCCTTCAATAAGACGACTTCTTCAAGTTCCTTGAATTCAGGTAAACAGGTAGCTTTCTTCAGTTCGTCCATTTAAGTGATCCACACGGTCATAGCATTCACCTAACTAAATCTTTTTGCCCAAAATTAGTGAGGACCGAAGCTGATGTCCCTTCATTCTACTCCTAGTTTAAATTGAGCGCCCAAGGGCATAAAAAAGGACTCCAAGTTAATCCAGGACTACTCGAAATCAACATTAAAGCGGCTAGCAAGGTCATGGGAAGCCTTGGGACAACGCTGAGCTCTCTTCTTGGAGGAATTAACGCAAGCTTGCGGGTATATTAACTGCTAGCGATTGAGGCGATCATGGACGATTCGGAAGATCAAAGCCAGCAACCTACCAGCGCCTCGTCACGGTTGGAAACGAGCAGTGTGACTCAAACGATTGAGCTGGTGTCCGAGCTATCCAATCCAGTCGACGCCCTCGAAGCCCACTTATTAGAAGTGAAAGCAAACACTGCTGATAATCCCGTGCAAAGCCATGACGATTTGCAGTCATCACAAACACAAAATGAACAAGCAGCTGAAAAGTCTGCGAAGCCAAAGCCTTATGAGTGGATTTTGCATCCGACCTTGGACCTACTATTTGTTTGCGGCGGGCTCTTGTGGATTGTTTTCCCAATTCATTACTTCTTGCTTGGTGGCAAAAACGATTCCATGCTTGCGCAATGGATGGTGGTGATAGCAGCTCTCGGCACAGTTTTTTTGAGTCAAACACACATAATCGCAACATTGGTTCGGCTCTACAATGATCCGGAAATGAAAGAGAAGTTCTCGCTTTACAGCTACTGGGCGGCATTGGGCTGCGCAACACTGGCTCTAGCCGGTTGTGTACATCCAGCGCTGGCAGGAATTTACTGCCGTATCTATTTGTTGATTGTCTCTCAACATTTCACAGCGCAAGCATATGGTTTTGCACTTCTTTATTGCATCAAACGCGGATATCGCATGTCTGCTTTTGACAAGGGCGCCATGTCCGCATTGATGCGTTCCACAATGGCATTTGCCATTCTTAGGCAGTGCACTTACAAAGAATGGAGTGGCGATAAATTTCTTGGTCAGACACTGCCATTCTGGGGACCACTCCCAACATGGATTGAGCAAGGAGCAGCAGTTTGCATCGCAATTTCAGCAATGGTGTTTGCGGGCTGCCTTATTCGCAACTTCATCAAGTCAAAAATGATTTTTCCATTTCCGTCACTGCTTTTAGTTTTTACGGCAGTGATCATATTCGTGCTTGGTCCGAAAATAACAGGAGTACTCTGGATCTATGTTCCCGCATTTTTTCACGGCAGCCAGTATGTCATTGCGACAACTGCTTATCACCTCAAGGAGCGTGGATTACCTGAAGGTGTCTCCCCCAATCAAATCAGCTCGCTGCTGAAGACAGAATCAACACTTCGATATCTTGGTTTTCTTGCAATCGCAGGATTAGCGCTATTCATGGGGCTCCCGCAAATGCTAGCGCAGTTTGGTTTCAATCTTGCAACCGCCACAGCGGTAATTTTCACCACGGCGCAGTTCCATCATGTTCTCACTGACGCAGCCATTTGGAAGATGAAGAACGAAAAATTGCGGAACATTCTTATCGCATAGGTTTATCCGGTTGAGGCCTTCTCGAGTGTATGACATATGACTGAAGTCATCCCCGAGGCATGACCACAGTCACGAAAACATCCCCGCTGCAACACTTTCGAGAATTTTTCAGATTCCAGAGATAGACTGAAATTACCTTCTGGAGCTACCAAATGAACACGCAATTGAAAGTATTAGTTAGCTCATTTGCATTCGGAGCAACTGCCATGCTCTTCGCGCCATCTGCAACAGCACAATATTTTGGTGACGATTCCCATGAGACTAATGTGGTGCAAGTTGTTACACCAAGGACTGCTAATTCCGCCGACCATGCGCATGAACGAGGAAACCATGGAAGCAGCAAGGTCAGAAGCATGGTCTTGTCACCAATCGAAACTGCTATGAACATCGGCTGCAGGAGAAATTATCTCGATCATCTGGGGATCGACATTGTTGTTTTCTGGTTTCAGAAGATCAGGTAAAACAAGGCTCGGAGCAAGCGCTTATGCTTGGAGTGCTCGCCATCGTGCTAGGAATTTGCACGCCGGGATGTATAAATTGGCTCGTGGCGTCAGCCCGAGATATGAATCTACTTTCTTAGAATCCACCCGAAGCGAATACGAAATATATGACCTAAGTCAATCTCAGATGACTACAGTCACAAGAGAAACCGTAGCAGTCATCCTTTCAAACACTTTCCATAACTTCAATCGTAGAATGGTTTCACGCGCAACAGAGGACTAATCAAATGAACTCGGGACTAAAATCGCTCCTTATTTCACTAGCTGCTGGCGTTGTCTTCGTCGGAGTCAACCTGCCCGCGAATGCACAATACATGGGTAGTGACAGCCACGAATCACAGGTCTCCGAAGATGCATTCGCAGACAAGTCAGCGCAGCACATCAAAAATGCTGAACAGCGTTCAATAGGAGCGGAAGGCGCGGATCCGATGCTACTACAAGGCGTTAATACAGCCGGAACAGTGCGTGTAAATATGCTTGCCAATCTGGAAGCATTATTGAATATCTGCTCCAACGGAGCGCAACTCACCGGCATCATATGGGGAGCGATTCTACTGTGGGCCTGCATCAGAAAGTTGAATCAACCAGGATTTGGACGCGCATTTGCGTTTGCCATGCTTCCAATAATTCTTGGAGTATGTACTCCGGGGTCCATCAATTGGGTTGTCGCCACGGCTCGCGATGCTGGTCTTTTTTCGTAGGCAATTGCTATTTAGTCCATATCTTGGGGGAGAAACTCGAAATTGAAATCTATAATTCTTTCGCTAATCGCAGGCAGCGTCATTGTCGGACTAACGCAGCCAGCGAACGCACAATATATTGGCGAAGATAGCCACGCAAGCAAGGCTGTCTCGACGACAAACCTAATGATTAAACCCGTCGAGAATTCGGCACCTCGCGTACCGAAGAAAGGCACTGCACTTTCAGATTCCCCCATCAACTTATCCGGCGTAGAAAGAGTGCCAGGAGGTCCCGGGACGGTCAAAGTAAATAATCTTGCTATGCTCGAAGCCCTCATAAACATCTGCGCAAACGGAGCTGAAATTGTTTGCTTCCTTTGGGGGGCTGGACTTATCTTTGCCTGCTTGCGCAAAATAGGGAAGCCGGGACTAGCCCGCTCCTTTGCATTTGCACTAATTCCAATAATTCTTGGGCTGTGCACCCCCCCGGCCTTCAACTGGGCAATCGATTCTGTCCGCACAGCTGACATATTCAGCTAGTTCTAAATCCAAATCTCTGCGACAAAAGATCGACTCAAATTATTTTCAAAACTGAGTCCTAATATTAGAACTACAGGTCGAACACGGCTCAGGGGGAATTCTCCCATGGACCAGAACACTTCTTACACATATTTTATTTGTAAGGATGCAGGGCCTTATCGGTTGGTTGGTTGAGGTTGTACTGTCATGCGATTAACTATAGGCGACTCGTTTCCCTCGGGCGGGGAAGCGTCTTCGGCTTCGTCATCCTCGGGCGCAGATTCATTGCGTGCCGATTTTTTCCGTTCCTCAGAAGCACCACGCAGCATTGAAGCTCCGGCTATGGCAGCGCCCGCTGCTGGAGCTGTAGAGATTCCGGCACCAATTATGCAAGCGCTGGACACTGCACAGCCGGTGCGTTTCAGCAGCGCAGGAGAGAATCAGGCTGCCGCTCGCCAGCCGGATTATTATCTGACCACTGACGGGAAGCTCGTGAAGAACGAGAACGCACAACCGAGCCCGGACGGCAGCATCAATATAGAAATTCAAAGCGCAAAGCCAGAGCATAACAAGAGCTTGCGAGACGCAATCCTTCATCAAAGCGAGATGCAGAAGGCGGCGGCAAAGGATATGATTCGCCTCTTCCAAAAGAATAATCCTGGAAAGCCCGTGCCGGGATGGATGGAAGATTTGGCAAGCGCACAACCGAATCTGCCTAACTTCGTTCCATTTGAGCCAGCTCAAAACAGACCCGTAGCACCGCCACCGGAAAATGGTTTCGTCAATCGCGGCACTTCGGGACTCCCTGGATTTGCAGGCAACGGCGGATTCGATGGCGGCGGAAATTACCGCGGTAATGGTGGCGCCGGCGATGGCAGCCTGTGGACAGGTGGATCAGACAGAGGTAAGCCAATGGGACCAGGCGAAACTGTAAAAGCAAAAGAAATCTTCGATTACATGACTCAGAAGCATTCGCTTCCTCCTCATATCGCATCCGGCATTCTCGGCAACATGATGACCGAGTCCAATTTGCGCACAGACGCTTACAATCCAAATGAAGGAGCAATTGGTCTCATTCAATGGCTCGGACCAAGACGCCAGGCTTTGGAAAGCTTCGCATCGAACGAAGGAAAGCCAGTAACGGATTGGCGCGTACAAGTTGATTTCATGATGCATGAACTGAAGGGTAGCGAGTCAGGATCCTGGGCAAAATTGCAACACGCACAAACACCGGGTGAAGCAGCAGCCATATTCGACAAGTACTACGAAAGAAGCTCCGGACATGCTCGCGGTCAGCGTATGGCAAACGCGGAGAACATTCACCGTACGATAGCTACAGCGTAAGTCGGCTTGGCTCTCAAGAAAATTTCAAGAGCTCTTTGTATTCTGAACCTGCGAACTAATATGCGGGGAAAGAGCAATGTCGAGCATCCTGGAATTCATAAGCACACCAACAGTTTGGATGGCGATAAACATTATCTCCATGACCCTCACAGGCTATGGTATGTGGGTCTCTGTATTCAGCTTCAAACATCGCTCGGGCTGCGAAGTTACAGCATCGCTCCTAGTTGGAGCAATGATAATAATATTCGGCATGATGATGCCTGGAATGATAGCTAACAACTTCTTCCACTGCAATCGCAATATATCGTGCGCTTCATCAAACTGAAAACGACGGATTCTACCTTTTGGCAAGTTCCTATGGCCAGCCGCCGAAGCGCATTCCCCCGCCACCGAAACCGAATTGCATTCCGGAGCCGCCACCCATTCCACCGAACGGACTCATCGGCGAGAAGCCGCTGTTAAAGCCACCATAACCGGTATTACCGAATCCATTTGTTTGCACGCTGCGACGTCCGACAACTGCGCCAGTCATTGGGTCAATCAGCGTTCCAGTGTATTGATCGTACAAAAGACCGGTTTGAGGGTCGTTCACGAGTGTTCCAGGCGCGACATTGTAACTGCCGGTGTAACCACCGCCCAATGCACTACCTAGACCATTGATGATTTTCGACAGCCCGCTTGGTCCTTTAGACATTTGGCTTGGTCCATTGAAATCAAGATCTGGAAAGTCAGGATCCTTACGGCTGCGCTTCTGCGGAGCCGTCGGGGGCATGTTGTCATTCGAAAGCGGCACTGCGGCTACCAAACGGCTAACACGATCAGGCAAAGACTTGTCGGCTTGCGGCTTGTCTTGAGGAAACACGGTAACTTCCAGTCGATTGATCCGGTTCAGAAGTGTCTCACTGCCATACGTTTTTTGAAAAACTTCTTTCTCAAGCATGCTTATTTGCTGACTCACACCTACTCCTGGTGCGGGAGATGGAGCGCCACCGCCGGCGCCACCACGAGAAAAGTCGGGAGCAGAAGGCGGCATACCATCGCCACGTCCGCCACTAGCCATACCGGAGCCATAACTGCCGCCTGCGCCGTAAGTGCCGCCGCCGCCATACGAACCGCCACGACTTCCTCCACCGGCGCCAAAAGTGCCGGAACCAGAGTAAGGATCAAATGCCGGGGGTTTCGGACGCGCATAATCAGAAGACATCTGCTTGCGGTAGCTGCGGTTAAGTGAGGGATCCTCACCGACACCTGTAAATGGCTGAATGCCCTCAGAACCAGCGATGTGCGGATCTTCTTCTTCGTCAGCCCATTCACTTCCCATTGGTTTTTGCCGGGCAACATCTATCCCGGATGAACCACGCAGCCTGTCAACCCTGTCCTGCAAGTCGTCTGACGAACTAGTTTTACCAAAAGCTTTGATTTCCAGCCGATCGAGACGCTTGCCCAAACTCTCCCCAACGTAGTCCCGGCCTAACAGCTTCTTTTCAATTGCGGAGACCGCAGGGTAGCTGTTTTGATCCTTGCTCGGGACCTCATCGTCATAAGCCGTCTCCTTCGGAGAGGGCTTGTAAGCCGGCGCCGGTTTACTTTGTCTAGGAGCCTCAGCGGTCGGAGGCGCTTGCTCAGCCGGAGCTTTAGGCTCTTCAACCTTGGCATTGAGATTAGGCACAAGTGCCATCAGGCTCTTCAAGCGGTCGTCAACACTGCCTGTCTTACTCTCGCCGAACACCAATTGCTCAAGGCGATTGAGCCTATCCACCGTTTCATCTTTCGGGAAGTCATGCTGAAAGTATTTTTCTTCTAGCTTACTAATATTGCTCTCAGCAGACTCTTGGGCGAAAACAGGGCTGGGAATAACGCTTGAAAAAATAATTGAAAGGCTGGCAGCCAGCACCCATGCAGCGCGCTGGCGTGATGATCGCCCACGAGTTGCTTTGCTATTGTTCTGTTCTGAATTCCGGCTCATCATTGGGGTTCGTCCAGGGTTCCTGAAGTGTGTTTTGTCGCACCACATCTACTAAATGCACGTAACCAGCATAGCCATATTACCATGGCTCAGGGTACCCCAAAAGCTCCTTTTCCCTGGAGTGAACCGGCAAAAGGTGCCCTTTCTTCCTAAAGCATTCAGAGAAGCATGAAAAATGAGACGCTTTGCAGCAACTTATGTTTCCAATTAGAGAAAATGGGAGGCAACGTCCCCTGGAAATCTCTGGAAGATAATGTCTGTGATCATTAGCAACGAATTGGCGCGCTCTCCGGTCGTTGAACTGGATGGAAACTCTCTCCGGCTGGAGGATCTGGCCAGATTAGCCCGCGGGCAAGCACAGGCCCAGCTCTCCCAAAGTGCTGCCGAACAGGTCCTGAAGAGCCGGGCCGTCGTAGATAAAGCATTGCACTCCGGCGAAGCTATTTATGGAATAACTACCGGCTTCGGTAAGTTCAAAGATGTTTTTATTCAACCTGAAGATCGTAAACAGTTGCAAACCAACCTGCTACTCAGTCATGCAGCCGGTGTCGGCCCCTCTTTCGATAGAGAAACCACGCGAGCGATGATGGCGCTGAGAGCGAACGCTTTGGCAAAAGGTTACTCGGGCGTTCGCAAAGAACTTTTGGAACTCCTCATCGCCTGCCTTAACAGCGGTGTACACCCTGTAATTCCTGAGCAAGGCTCACTTGGGGCAAGCGGCGATCTGGCTCCACTTTCACATCTTGCGCTTGTTCTAATCGGACGCGGCAGAGCCGAATACAAAGGCGAAATAATGGAAGGCAGCGAAGCCTTGCAACGCGCCGGACTCTCAGCAATGCAATTGGAAGCCAAGGAAGGATTGGCACTCACCAATGGCACCCAATCAATGACCGCCATGGGGGCTCAATTAGTCTTGCGCAGCGAATACCTGCTCAAGCTTGCAGACATTATCGGTGCAATGTCGCTGGAAGCGCAGCTTGGCTCCGGACGTCCTTTCTCCCAAAAGATACATGACCTGCGAGCACATCCAGGTCAGTCGGCTTCAGCGGAAAATCTTCGTAAGCTGCTGGCAAACAGCCAGATCATTGAGAGCCATAAAGATTGCCCACTGGTACAGGACGCTTACTCATTGCGATGCATGCCGCAAGTGCATGGCGCAAGCAGGCAGGCAGTAACTCATGCAAGGCAAATCTTTGAAATCGAAGTGAATTCGGCAACAGACAACCCGCTTGTTTTTGAGGATGAAATTCTCTCTGGTGGCAACTTTCATGGACAGCCATTGGCGCTCGCTCTCGATTATCTCGGGATCGCAATAGCAGAGCTGGCCAACATATCCGAGCGACGAACGGAGCGCCTTGTAAATCCAGCTCTATCTAATGGCTTGCCCGCGTTCCTAACGCAATATGGTGGCACTGATTCCGGATTCATGATCGCTCAATATACAGCAGCCGCTCTTGTTTCCGAAAACAAGGTCTTGGCACATCCGGCCAGTGTCGATTCAATTCCGACATCGGCCAATCAAGAAGACCATGTATCCATGGGAGCAACAGCAGGACGCAAAGCGCGAGCAATCTTTGAAAACAGTGCGACCGTTCTTGCCATCGAGTTACTTTGCGCCGCTCAGGGACTCGATTTTCGCATGTTCGATGATCCCACGGCTGCCAGTGAAGCGAAAAATCCCAAAGCGGATTTACTACCTGGACCCGGTATCGCAGCTGCGTACAACGTAATCCGCAGCGAAATTCCATTTCTCGATCGGGATCGAGAAATGTACGTGGATCTTGAAAAAGCCAAGGCACTTGTGATGAGCGGAGCGATAGTTTCCGCAGTCGAATCGGCGATCGGACCTCTGAACTAAATTCTTAGTCCTCGAGACAATTACCTGATTCGCTCATGCGCGCACGCAATTGTTTTGGAAACAAGAAACAGGAAAGCAAAAATTCGCCATCGACATAACGAAGCTGATTGGCTTTCAGTCGGATCGCAGCAACATCATTGAAAGACTTCTCCGTCATCTTCTTGGGATTGAACCAATCAGACGCGATTATAAACGCCCAATCGGAGAGGAACGAAGGAATCATCGAGTGATAGCTATGAACCTCAGAAAATACACTGGCTATAGTTCTCTTCAAAACGAAATGCTCATCTCGTGCTTGCGCCAATTGCATTGCCTGTACAGCCATCATTCCACCAGCTGAAAGTCGGCTTCGCAACAGAGCGAAAAATTGCTTGGTGTAAGTGCTGCGATTTTCGCTATTCAAGTCTAGATCAAGCAGATCGCAAATGACCACATCGTATTTAACAGGATCGCCACTCAGGAATTCGCGTGCACATCCATCAACGATTCTAATGCGAGGGTCAGCAAAAGCATCTTTATGCCAAGACTGCAGATGTTGCTTTGCAAGATCAATGAGCTCTGAATTGCATCCGACCATGGTGATCGACTCAACGCTGCGATGCTGCAATATCTGAGGAAGAGCACCACCCTCGGAACCGCCAACTAAAAGAACGCGACGCGGATTAGGATGCATTAAAAGCGCCGGATGCACTAACAACTCATGATAAAGCTGCTGGTCAATTTCTGCGCCTTGCAACTCCCCATCCATTACAACTACCCGGCCGTATTTCGGGCAATCAGCAATTAACACCTGTTGACCTGCTGGCAACGTGCCGGAGTACAAAACCTTATCAAGCGCGAGCAGCGAGTACTCTCCCGCTTGATTTGGCTGCACGCTGTATGCGTCTACCGAATCTCCAAGCTCAGCCAGCGCAATGGGCGTCTGCGCGTCAACAAGTCTGACCCGCCTGGCTTTAATCTCCGTGGCCTTTACTGCCATCAATCTGCCCCCAGCTATCTTCTAATGCCACTTTAAGGGGCAATTGTGAGCGCACTGTGATCGGCGGCAGAATTAAGGAACGACCAAGAGGAGGAAGAAACTACCACTTTTAGCAATGAACGGATGTTTCCTAGTGCAGTCTCAACTCACTTAGAATTCAAAGCCAAAACCTCCAGCTACGGCTACATTGCCACCAGATACCATGCTGACGGGTACGCCAAGTGCAAAGGTACTTTGCCATCTTGCATCGCGTGATCTGTGGGCAAATGATAAGGCTGTTGCAGCCTGCGCACCATAATAACCGCCGCCAATATTGACCGTGCTTTTGCCAGGACTGGGACTTCTAATAGTCCCAAGCATCGCAACAGCAGCCGCCACCCCCTGATTTGCACTCTTGCCGACTTGTTGCAATTCGCGCTGGATTTGCAAATTACTGGCAGCTGTATAACCGATAGCTTGAGCGAATTTATCATTGGTATATTTGTTTGCGCCCGCGATTTGTTGGTTAGTATAATTGTAAGCTCCGGCGACCTGCTGATCTGTGTAACTGTTAGCCTGGTTTATTATTTGGGTGGTGTTGCCTCCAATGATGCCACTCAATTGGCTAACATTAACACCATCAGTTGGATTCACTCCAGGCGCGACGTTAACCAGCCTTCGCTCATTTCCGGCACTGCCTAGTGAGACCGTATTGGCCTGGTTGGCTTGAGAGTTAGCACCAATTGCCACACTATTGGCTGCGCTTGCCGTGCTAGCAAATCCATATGCTGAGCTGTTCAATCCTGACGCGCTGCTCTGAGCACCAATGGTAGTAGCATTATTCGCTCTGGCCGTTGCAGACGTTCCAATTGAAACAGTGTCTGCCACGTTTAGCGAGGTCAGCGCAGTGCCTGCGCCGGCAGTGTTTCCAATCGACACATTGTTATTGCCATTGATGAACTGCCCAGCTTGAAATCCGAGTCCGATATTGAAATCGCCAGTAGAAGTAAAGCCAGAAAGCACACCGGAGTTTACATTTCTGTTTCCAGTAACCAGCTGACCGGCATTTGCGCCAAGAGCCGTGTTGCGTGTTCCGGTCGTTCCCTGTCCAGCAGCATAACCAAAAGCGCTGTTTCGGACGCCGTCAGTAAAGTCTCCTGAGAACGCTCCGACAGATGTATTCAAATCAGAATTTGTATTGCTGGCTCCTGCGTAAGTCCCGATGGATACTTCGTATTGACCAGCGGCGGTAGCCCCTTGCCCTACAGAAACTGCGTACTGCCCGTTGGCTGTGGAAGGACCAACCGCCACGCTAGCATCTCCTGCGGCATTGGCGCCCGTGCCGATTGCTGTAGCATTGGTATTAGTGGCGGTGCTTCCTGGTCCTTGCAAACTTCCAGCCGGATTTGCATTGGGGCTGCTATCCAAACTCACCCCTTGTCCAAACGCTGGCATGAGCAAGGTAATTGAGCCTAAACAACACAACGAAAAACAAATTCGGAAGCGATTTCTTATATTGCTCATAATGGGATTCCTAGAAGATAACAACAACAAAGCAGCAATCAATGACCGCATCGCCCATACAAATTGGCGATCCGTGCTTGCCTGAACTTAGTGTCAGCCATCTGATTGCTGCAGGTAGTCTAATGCACAAGCAAGATTTGTGCCTTAAAAGTTACGTCAAGGCAAAAGGGAGATTTCCGTGAAACATTGGCGTCACGGGAGTTTCGAAAGGAGCAGCTGCAATTGTCTTAACAACATAAAGGAATAACGATAGTAAGATAAGAGGAACACATTGTGATCACGCCGCTTATCTGCCTAACAGCAGCAGCTGCTTTCAGCGCTCCTCGACGCCTTACATCGTTCCAGTGGAAGAACGGCTTGCGGTTTGTTGATCAGAGCGATCTTGAGGCTTAGCTTTTGTTGCGTCGAGCAATGCTCTGGCAAGTCCGATCTGATTGATTTCGTCGAAGTCTTTTACGCTGACGATATTGTATTTGCCTGTTGCGTGCGAAGGCTTTTTATTCAACTCGTGCTCGAGATTTGATGAACGAATATCGTGCCCGATTTTTAAAAACGTAATTGCGATCTCGTCGGGGCGCTCCATTTGATCGGTTGCTTCGATTATTGCCCGGCGCAAAGGCAGCTTTGACGTGAGACCGCCATCACTAATCACAACGATCAAGAGAGGACGAGTTACATCGCCAAAACGCGCCTTGTTCGCAAAGTACTGCTTCAGCTGGGGCTTGATCGCCTTAGCGGCTTGTGTGGTGCCTCTCGGCTTATTGTCCATAAATGCGGCGGTGAGCTCTTCTGCTCCGACGTTTTCATAGACCTTAAAATCATCAGAGAACAAGATCAACTTACTTAACGGGAACGACTTTCCACCTATGCGAAAGAGATTCGCAATCTGCTTTTGACACCAGACCCAGCGGCTCAAGTGACGATCCGGCGGTGTCACTTGAGCCACATCTTCATCACGATCAGGCATTAGGAAGCAATCTTTGCGCTGCATCGACTCTGATTTGTCCACAACGAACACAATGTCATAGTTCATCAGTTTCTTGAACTCAGGGTTGACTGATTCATCAGCAACAGGCTCTGGCTGTGGATACATCGTCAGTTGCCCGGCCAGGCAATCACGCGACATGGTAATTGAGAAAAAAGTGCAGGCAAGCAAAAGCAGCGCCGCCGCCACTTGCGGGGAACTCATCTTGATCATCTATATGTACCTCGGAAGCCTCTGCGGGGGTTCGGGCAATGCGCAATTTAGTCGGCTGCCTGAGAGACTCAAGTCGGGATATGTAAGTTCCTACTTAGTTTCTTAAAAGTGACGGATGTTTGGGTTTCAATAGCCGGTCAAAAGCAGACTAAGGTTTAACAGATTGCTAAGTTCACGCCCACGAAATACGCACCACATACGGTATCAGGAAAAAGAAAAAGAAAAAGAAAAAGAAAAAAAACAGACTGCTCACGTCCGGACAAAAAAAATCAATATAAGTAGCAAAAAGGTTGGAATGCCCGAAAAAATCTCGTCACAAAAAACTTACCGGACCCAAAATAGGATTCTTCCATGGGCAAGCGCAGAAGATAAGAACATGGATTTAACCGACAACAACCAAAAACAAGTGGCGACCACACACAACAGGCTGCGTCCGAGAGCATCTCCCTGGCGCTAACACTGTATGAATGAATGCCCCAGGCGCAACTCTAGTCACCAATTCGGCCGACTGTAAGTTTAGACAAGAAGAATTCGCAAATGCCCGACCTAAAGATTACGGGCTAATGAAGATGTCTTTTACCGTCTCTGGCAAACAACTCTGATTTCTATTAGCGAGCCAGCAGGACGCGATGATCTTGGACACTGCGGTGTTGCTTGCGCGAAACATGCCGTCGCGGTCTTTCACAGTTAATGCTGTTGTCTTTAACGAAGGGATCGCGTCTGTAATTCAGCGATGGAGTCGAGGTGCCCTGAGCGGCACCGCTGCGAAGTATCTCTTCGAGCAAGGCGATGCTAGCATCCTGACGTAAGCAGTTAGTGATTACGCTACGAAGCGACCTGCTTTTTCTGCGAGTAGGACAAATATGTCCGCGACCAGCTGACATTAATGTGACTCCAAAACTTGAAACCAGAGAAAATCTTACACGACGCTGAGAAATGGTTTTTCCTTAGCGAAAAGTGGGTGGGCAATTGCACCTTCAGCCTCATCAGAAGCCAACTTTTGCTCTCTTTGGCTGCTCAGGAACAGCCGCATTATTTCGTGCAGTTCTTCTTGCGAAGCGCCTGATTCAGTGAGCTTCCTGAGCCTATGAGAGAGGATCTGGTCAATCTGCGGAGCCATTATTTCTTCTTTCTTCTCTTTTTAGATTTGCTATCTGCTTCAGCTTTTTCAGCCAAAATACCTTCGAGCGTGTCGACCATGAAATTGATCTGCGATTCAGTGATGATGAGCGGTGGCTCAATTCTGATGGTGCGGTTCGAGTTCATCGTGCCAGCCACCAGAACGCCTCTGTGGAAAAGCTCGGCTTGGACGGATTCACGAATGTCTTTGGCTTGGAATTCCAAACCGATTAGCAGACCACGTCCGCGAACATCCATGATGTATTGAGGATATTTTTCTTTGATCTCGTCCAGCTTGCGCATAAAGTAGTTGCCCATGACTGCAGAACGAGCTGGAAGGTGTTCGTCAACCAGAACTTCAAGCGTAGCTGTGGCGGCAGCACAAGCCAGCGGGTTACCACCGAAAGTTGAATTATGAATGCTCGGATTCGGCTCAAGCACTTTCCAAATTTTCTTAGTAGCCATGAAGCAGCCGATTGGCATTACTCCACCACCGAGAGCTTTGGCAAGGCACATAATATCCGGAACGACGCCTTCGTGTTCGCAAGCAAACATACGACCTGTACGTCCAAGACCAGTTTGTACCTCATCGAGAATCAGCAGCACGCCTTTTTTCTTGGTCAGGTTGCGCACTTTGCGCAAGTAGCCAACTGGCGGCACGTTGATACCACCCTCTCCTTGAATTGGTTCAAGGATTACAGCTGCTGTATCTTTAGTGATTGCATCTTCCAGAGCTTTGATATCGCCGAACGGAACGTGCTTGAAACCGTTAAGCAATGGCTCGAATGGTTTACGGAAAACATCACGCCCGGTCGCGGAAAGAGCGCCCATGCTGACGCCGTGATAAGCGTTCTTTGTGGAAATGATTTCTGATTTTCCGGTTGCAAGGCGAGCAAGCTTTAATGCGCCCTCGACTGCCTCGGTACCGCTATTGCAGAAGAACATATATTGAAGGTCGCCTGGCGCCAGCGAAGCCAACTGTTTGGCAAGATTGGCTGCCCATGGATTCAAGAGCTCCTGGCTGTGCAAGCAAACTTGATCGAGTTGAGCTTTCACAGCTTCGATTACACGTGGATGGCGGTGACCGACGTTGAAGATTCCGAAACCACCGAGGCAATCTAAGTAGCGTTTTCCGTGATTATCGAAGGTATAAACGCCTTGATCTCTGAACTCAACTGCGCCTTCCGCTCCTGCGAGCTTTTGCGAATAAGCGGTGTTCAGGTGATTGATTGAATTCTCGAGACAATTCTCGGCAATGCGCTCGTAATGCTCAGGTCCATAATTGACTCTGGTAAATTTCTTTGCAGTTACTCTGCGTTTATAAACGGCCATGACAGCTCACCACTTTTTTCTATTTGATGTATTGACGGAACATTTCCAAATTTGTGCTCACAGCGAAGCTCGACTTAGATAAAAGTCGCCGCCTCCGAATCGAATACAAACGAGCCTAAGCCTCTGTTCGGGCATTCTTTTCGAATTTCAATTTTGATGCTGAAAAAGCTGTGCGGTAACCGGACTGGTGACGCTAACCAAATTTCTGTGCGTTTGTCTTCTTGTTACTCATATGCACCTTACAGAACTGGCTCTCGGCGAGGGCTTTCTGTTTTCTATTGCTTTATATTTACAATGTACACGAATAGACCCATCGCGGGCAATGTGCAACCTGTCCAAAAAATGAATCAAGAAATTCGCCACTCTGTCTAAAAACTTGCGGCCCATTCTGTAGCAAGGGTTTTGAGCGTCGTCTTTTTAGAGCATTTTCGAAATTTCCGCTAATCCTGCATTTTTCTCACGCCAAGACCTGCTTTATTAGCCGCGACTCACTGTGCGTTTATGCAGTCGAGATCGAATAAGCCTGCGGAAAATATAGAACAGGCTCTAACGCCGCGCTTTATGAGACACGACCAATTATCTGATCTTTGAAAACTCCGACTCTATATAAGAAGTGACCACGCACGATAAGCAGTATTAAAGGCAGCTCAGAACGGGATATCGGACGCAGATACAAGCTGCGTTTTTCGCTGAGTCCGATCTAATAAACAGGGGCTAAACCGTTACGGGGAGCCTGACAGCAAGGATCGAAATTTATACCAAATCAGCCATCAAAACACACATTAATCTGTATCCGAATCCAGGCGAACAAATAGCGGCAAAATATCCAAACCAAGCGCCCGTTTTGCATTTCAAACCCGACAGGAGCAAAACGCGAATTCCAGCTCGAGTCCATCTATTAATAGAAGGGGGGCGAAAAATCACCAATAGGCTACGAATGATGCGCCGCAAGGAAGAACCACCAAAGCTTACAAGACAAGCAAACGCCAGGCAGGAACGCCCAAGACAGAATCAAAGAGTACCTAAAATTCGATTCATAAGGGCGCATAACTGCTACATGGTTTTGGCGAATGTGAGTTGTCATCCTGCATAATTGGAGACTAAGCGCTCGCATTTTATAGATGGGCAGAAATACAACAGGAGAACTGATGAAGCGGCTAATTCTCGCACTGGCACTCACCCTGCCTTTAACATCAATAGTTTCCACTCCCGTAAATGCCGGAACACCGATGCCGAAGCAACTCCTTGATAAGTATTATCAGGGGGTTGCCTTCTTCAAAGCCGGCGATCTCGAAAATGCCATCATCCAGTTCCGGGCCGTTGCACTGAGCATGCCTGAAGATCCGTTGATTCACATAAGCCTGGCATCAGCGCTACAACAGCATGGAGACGTTGAGGACGCAATCGCTGAATATAAGCGCGCCATCACCTTGCGTCCTTATGACGCTTTCGCTCGCGAAAGTCTTGGACTTTTGCTGCAATCACAAGGGCAGACTGCCGAAGCTATTAATCAGTACAACGAAGCCGTAAAGCTGCGCCCTGACGTTCCGCTTTTGCGTATGAATCTCGGCATAGCATCTCGCATCAACGGAGACCTGGATACGGCCATTGCCCAACTGCAACAAGTCGTGCAGGCATATCCGGATAATTTGAAAGCCCGTTCACAGCTAGCAGCCAGCTTTCAGGACAAAGGGCAATATCAACAAGCCATCAACGAATATCAGCAAGTCATTGTGCACGACCCTAACAATTTCTCGTTGCACTACAACATGGCATCAGCAATGATGGCGATGAAAAATTTCCCGGGAGCCACTGCAGAACTGAAGAAAGCAATCTCAATCGACTCAACCGTTGCCGAGACACATGCGACCCTAGCGCGATGTTTATCGGCCCAAGGACTGATTAAAGATGCCAGCGCTTCATTGCGCAACGCTATTGCGCTGAAGCCAGACAACGCAGAATGGCACGCCCAGCTTGGAGGCTTGTTATACAAACAGAAAGACATTAAGAACGCGGGCGATGAGTTCCAAGCTGCAGTGCGCATTAATCCGAAGGATATGGACAGCTTGTACAGCCTCGGCTTTATCCAACAATTGCAAGGCAACCTCGACAGCGCTCAAACTGCGTATGTACAGGTAATCGCTGCCAATCCAAAAAACGTAAGCGCCCACTACAACTTAGGAATCATCAAGCAAGTCAATAAACAGCTGGGTGATGCCGAGCAAGAGTTCAAAACGGTTTTGACGCTGAATCCGGAAGACGGCGCCGCGATGATCAACCTTGGAAGAACCTATTTGATGGGTGGCAATGTTCAGCAATCGATTGAATATTATCGTCAGGGTCTCAGCCTTGTTACCAACGATCCAGGCGCTTATGTCGAGCTGGGAACAGCACTGCTGAAGACCAAAGATCTAATCGGTGCACGTTCTGCGTTAGAGGCTGCACTCAACCTCAATCCGGATCTCAAACAAGCGCAGCTTACGCTAGCGGCAGTCGAGGCGCAAAGCGGCAATTTCACAAAAGCCGAGTCGATGCTGCGCAGACTGCTTGCAAACAATCCTGATGACATAGACATTTTGGAAGACCTGGCTGAGAACCTGGATGATCAAAACAAAACGGAAGAGTGCATATCGCTGTATCAACGAATCGTCCAGTTAAAGCCGCGCGATCCCGATGCATTCAACTCGCTGGGTTTGGCACTGCAGAAGCATAACGATTTGAATGCTGCAATGTCGATGTTTCGCAAAGCCTCAGAAATTAACCCCAAGTTCATTGATGCTCATGTGAACATCGGCAATATCTATCTGTCGCAGCAGAATTATCCGGAAGCAGTTCGAGAATATCAGCAAGCTGTTGACCTGGATCCGCAGAGCACAATGGCACACTACAATCTTGGATTAGCTCTGGTTGGCTCGAACGATGTTGAAGGCGCCTTGGCTCAGTACCAGGAAACACTAAAGATCGACGCAAAATATGCTGCCGCTTATTATGCAATGGGCATTTTATACATGAAGCAAAACAATGACGCCGATGCAATCAGTTCATTCGAGAATTATCTGGGTATCGCCCCATCAGGGCCGTACAGCCAGCAATCAAGGGACAATCTGAGCAAGCTCAAGCCGGCAGCACCGATGCAACTTGATGCAAATTCCCAGACCGGCGTACCAGACCCGGGTTCGGTTACACAGCCATCGGCAAATAGCGCTCCACCTGTTGCACCACCAATCACCGGAGCCCCCAATGGCGCACCGCAGGCAGCACCACCAATTCAATCAGGAGTCGCACCGCCAGGAGCGGTCTACTAAAAGTTGGCTAGCAACAAAAAAGACGAGCCCCTGGCTGTAAAAGATCAGCTTGCCGAAATGCCGGCAGGAGGTCAGGAGACGCTGACAACAACAGTTACGACAAAGTCAAAAGACGAGCGCGCGAAGTACTTCTGGCCGGCTCTAGTTTTGTTTGCTGGTATCATTTCCTATATTCCCTGGCTGGGCTCATATGGTCCGCTCGATCCAACGGATAGCTTTTTCCTTGAATCCGGTCGCGAGTCCATCGAACTCAATCAATATCTTCTTCCCCTGAATAACTATGTCCCCTGGCTAGACAAACCAATTCTTTTCTTCTGGTTGGTGGCCGGTTCATACAAGCTCTTCGGAATAAATGTATTTGCAGGAAGGTTGCCGGCAGCTCTGTCTGCAATTCTTGCAGGACTGGTAATCTATGCCGGTTGCAGACCGACGCTCAGTCGCAGTGTTGCGGCACTTGCTGCAATTGTCTTTTTAGCTAATCCCTTAAGTTCGATTATTGGCCATGTCTGCTTGACCGATATGACATTGTGCTTGTTTCTCACAGGCGCCATCCTCTTCCTCTTTAAGGGCAGCAGATATGGCTCTACAAGGGACCTGCTCATCGGATACACAAGCTTAGGTCTTGCAGTTCTGAATAAAGGACCGATCGCGATCATTCTTTGCGGTTTAGCGTTTTTGCCATACTTCCTTTCAATTTCGAAGGGATTAAGAGATTTCGGAAATAACGTCCTATCAATCAAACCCTTAATTGGGATAGGCATCGTCCTCTTGTTGAACCTGCCCTGGTACATTGCTGCAGCGATGGCAACAAACGGCAAGTTCTTGCACACCTTCTTTTGGGAGCAGAACTTTGGTCGAATGATGGGGACGGTAAATCACCAGGGACCATTCTGGTTCTACATTCCGGTGTATTTCTGCGGGTTGTTTCCCTGGTCATTGTTGAGCTTGTCCGCACCGGGAATTTTTAAGTGCGCATGGAAAGGCTTTGCGCCTTTCAAAAAAGCAGCAAATGGGAGCGCAGGTCAGCCCACTTCAAATGGGAGCGCGGACTTCCAGTCCGCTTCGAATGCAGCAAAACGAGTCGAAGCACGCCCCCTGCACAACACGGCGGCATTCATCCGCCTATGCACCACTTGGTTCATCACCGTAATCACTCTCTTTTCGATTATCAAAACAAAGCTCCCAACCTACATACTCCCGGCAATTCCCGCCTTTGCAATGCTTGTTGCAATTCAACTCCCATACTTTTTCCGCTTAAGCCTCAAACGCAAAGTTGTCCCCGCGGTACTGATTTCCCTCGTGATAACTGTCGGCATCACCATCTCCCCGTTAGTTCTTAAAGGCTACATCAAAGAAATCGCTACCTCAAGCATGTGGTTGATTGGCCCCATAGCTTTACTGCTCTCTGTTTTTTGGTCAGGCTTAGTGCAAAAACGAACACGACGAACAACCGTAGCGCTGTCCGCGTGCGCGATGCTTGCCTGCGGAATTGTAGTGCCAAAGGGCTTGAAAGTTTTCTACAAGGAGCGGCAAGTTGGCTTCTCCGAACTTGTCCTCACAGCCAAAGAAGCAAATGCGAGCATCGCAATGATTTCGGCAGAAGAACCATCTGTTCCTTGGCTAACACATAAGCCGGTATCGCGCTTGATGTCAGACGTGGATGCAAAAGAGTTTTTAGCCAAACGACCCGCGCCGCACTACGTCTTGATCCCTCGTGAAATGCTTCCCAGGCTAGACTGGTTTCCCGCCGGTTCCACATACATTGCAGAAAGCCGAAAGTGGCACCTGTACTCGGTAAAAGCTCAATAGAACTGAAGGCAACAGATCTCAAGGAAGTGCGATGAGAATCCCACAGAATGCAAAAGATGTAGACACTCGGGAAGTGCTCTTATTAGGTGACCCAAAGCTGCGCATAGTCTCCGAAGAAATCACAGAGCTAAGCGATCCGGAAATTCAAAAAGACATTGTCGATTTGCACAAGCGTTTGGAGCTATTTCGTGCTGAGCATGGCTTTGGCAGGGCAATCTCAGCGCCACAAATAGGAATATGCAAACGTTTCATCGCGATGAACTTGAACGGCGAATTGCACACAATTATCAATCCGGAAATAACTTGGAAGAGCGAAGAAGAATTCACAATGTGGGACGACTGCATGAGCTTTCCTTCTTTGCTGGTGCGCTTACGCAGGCACAAATCAATCACGGTGCAATTCACAGATGAAGAAGGAACAGCCCATTCGTGGAGCGAACTTCCTATCGACATTTCCGAATTGCTCCAGCACGAAATAGATCACCTCGATGGAATTCTTGCTGTCGATCGCGCTATCGATAGAGATGCCATAGTAGAGCGTCGTGCGTTCGAATCAAACAAAGAATATTTCAAAGAGCAAGTAGATTACGTAATAAACTAGTAGCTGCCCCCGCCAATAGCAAGTGCATATCCACTTCCGCCGAGCACATCTGGGCATGTCCGTTAAAGCAACTGGTAATATCCATTAGGATCTTGACCACATGCGAAGAAAAGATTTCATCAAATTTCTAGCAAGGAAAGTGATCCGCTGAAAATCCAGCTAGCTATAATAGCTCCACTTAAAAAATTCAATTGCAAGTAGCCACAGTTTCGAGCGCTTCGATTCGCACCATTTTTGGTGTCGCTTCGCCGTGCTCTTGGAGTGAATCATGACCATACCGCAAGAGCAGTGGGAAGCCTTTCTCCGCGAATGGCAGCAATCGCGAGCCGAGAGTGAATCTTTCAAACAGGAATGGAGACAGTTTAAGGAAGAGGACTCGGCATTTAAGCTGGAGTGGCAGCAGTTTAAGAAAGAGAACGAAGCCTTTAAGCTAGAGTGGCAGCAGTTTAGAACGATGGTGGCTGCGAATTTCACTAAACTAGAAGAACGCGTGATTGCTCTGGAAGAACGGCAAACTGCGATCAGTATCGATTTGAACTCACTGAAGGGTCAGATTAGCGTCATCGAGCAACGCTTTGATATCGCCGAGCATAAGCTCGGTTGCATCGATCGTGACCTGGATAAAATTGATGAAACCCTAACCCAATTAAGGGGTCGATTCGATATTCTCGAATTCAATTCACAACGGGATAATTCAAAGATTCAAATGCTTGAGAGCGGCTATGAGCGTCACCGCGATCTAATACCGAATATGATTGCAAAACACGAGGATCTATTGGCCAAACACGAGGATCTGCACGCAGGAACAAGTCAATCCGTTGACTTCATGCAAACTTTTCATCAACAACACGCCACTAGACTAGACATGATCGAAGAGTCCCTGTTTCCAAACTGGTCGTCAGACGGCGCGGTGTCAGAGAATACTACCGACGTGAAATACACACCAGTCACGGTTTTAAAAGCGGACGTTCAACGGTTTCGCCACTTGCGACTTCGCGCAGCAGTCCTATCAAGGCTTGTTGAACCAGGCTATACCCTTGAAGAAAGCCGACAGCGTCGCTTTGAGAAATTCGGCGGCGAACAGCAGTTTATGGAATATTGGAAGAAAAAACAAAAAGCTGAGTATGCACAATTCTGTGCAGATAGAGGTACGACGCCAGAAAAAGAATATCGTAAAATGCTAGAGAAACATGGTAGCAATTCCAACATTCTAAAAGCGCTGGTCCGCGATATGAAAGAAAAGGGAAAAGAGTCCAGGCGCAGAACCGCTGTACTCCTGGCAAACTTCTAAGTTGCGAGTGCAAAGACGCACCATCGTGTAAACTAGTCTGGTTTGATGGAAGTCTAAAGATGAACACGCTCGCACACGCAGCGATACTAATCGTCGTATTTACAATCGTAGCCCTGATTGGGCAATTCACTGTCAATCGCTTTGTTCGCAGAGAGATTCTTGAACATCATCACAGCGCCGGCGAAGCAATGATGGGCGTTGTTGGAACACTATTTTCTGTGTTGCTTGGTTTCATGGTAGCTGGTGCCATGGAGCGCTATCACGACACCCAGATTCGTTGCGAACAAGAAGCCACTAATGTCGCAAGCGTATTTCGAATTGCACGAGGTCTTTCTGACATTGACCGGCCGCGAATTCGGCAGCTTTGCCGGGATTACACGGAGGATGTAATAAGCTCAGAATGGCCGAAGATGGAGAGAAGCGAGAAGATAAATCACGGCTGGCAGACCTATCAAAACCTGTGGGAAGCGGTTGTCGCAGTGGTGCCGGAGAATGACAGGCAGAACGATCTCCAGCAAGGCCTGGTCGCTTCGATGACGAGTCTCGGCGAAAACAGGCGCGCCAGAATTCTCCTGGCTCAAGCCACTGTACCGCCCGCTATGTGGGCGATTGTTGGATTCGGAGCCTTTCTCACTCTAGCTTTGAGTTATGTGTTTGCCTCACGATTTCCCAAGGTGCAAAGTTTCATGACCACGTTGGTAGCCACTGCGCTTGCCTTGAATATTTGGCTACTTGGCGCGTACAGCCAGCCGTTTGTTGGAGAGTTCAAGATTCAACCAAATATGTTCCTGCTAATGAAGGATTCTATTCTCGTCGTACCGGATACGCCGTCGCGTTATCTGCATGACGATCCACAAGCAGCCAGCAAGACCGCGGAAAAGGTAGAAGGCAGTGCTGCAACTACTTCGCCATCGAAGAAATAGAGGGGTCGTAAGCCTCAGACCAGTCCTTGCACGCAAGCATTAACCGGAACTGATGAGATCCGTCTTCTCGCCGGAGTTTTTGGCGCTAAGCAAGCGCTTTAGCTGTGGATATTTCTCAAGTTCGGGATCTTCTTTGACTATTTCGATGGCGATTTTGCGAGCAGCCTCCAAAACTTTCGCATCTTTCACTATGTCCGCCAGCAAGAGATCCGGCATTCCAGATTGACGCACTCCCAGGAACTCTCCCGGTCCGCGCAACTCGAGATCTTTCTCTGCAATAACGAAACCATCGTTTGTCTGACACATAATTCCGAGTCGGTGGCGAGTCATTTCTGATTTCACGTCGGCAACAAGGAAACAATAAGACTGCTCGCCACCGCGACCAACGCGTCCGCGTAATTGGTGCAACTGAGCCAATCCGAAGCGATCAGCATTTTCAATAACCATCACGGTTGCGTTGGGAACATCGACGCCGACTTCAATCACCGTAGTTGAAACGAGAATCTGGAATTCGCCCTTACGGAACTGTTCCATGACTTTGTCTTTTTCTTCCGGTTTCAACTTTCCATGCATCAGACCAATACTGTACTCAGGAAACACGTTAGTTCTGAGCTTCTCAAACTCCGCCGTAGCAGCCTTCGCGCTCAATGTTTCCGATTCTTCAATCAGGGGAAATACGATATAAACTTGCCGCCCTTTCAAAATCTCTGTTTTGATATTTGCATGCAATTCTCGCTTCGCACTTGCTTTTACAAGTTCAGTCTTAATTGGTTTACGACCCGGCGGTAGCTCATCAATTTCCGAAACATCAAGATCACCATGTAAAGTTAAAGCCAGTGTTCTCGGAATCGGCGTTGCAGTCATTGTCAGAAGCTCAGGATTTTTGCCTTTAGCCTTAAGCTGTGCGCGCTGTTTAACACCAAATCGATGCTGTTCGTCGATTACTACAAATCCAAGATTGCGGAACTCAACATCATCTTGAATGAGCGCATGAGTTCCGATAGCTACATGCACCTGACCGCTCTGCAATCCTTGTTGCACCTGACGCCGTTCCTTCACACCCTGCTTACCGAGCAAGAGCGCACAACTCAATCCCAAAGGAGTAAGCCATCTCTGGAACTGGCGGAAATGTTGTTCAGCCAGAATTTCAGTTGGCGCCATTACGGCGGCCTGGAAACCATTTTCGACCGCTATCAATGAAGCCATAGCGGCAACCACTGTCTTACCGGATCCGACGTCACCCTGAACAAGGCGATGCATCGGATGCTCGGATCTCAGGTCGGCCGCAATCTCGCCAAACACGCGTTCTTGCGCGCCGGTAAGTTTGAAAGGCAGTAGCTTTCTAAATTCAGAGATCAGCTTGCCTTCGCTAGCTTCCATCGCAATAGCTTCGTTCTCTGATTGGAAGCGGTGGCGGCGCATCGCCAAATGCAGCTGCGAGCTAAGCAATTCATCAAAGACTAAACGATTGCGCGCAGCTTCTTTCTGCTCTTCGCTTTCCGGGAAGTGAATTCCCCAGAGAGCGCTTTGCAGATCAAGCAAATTGAATTGCTCAAGTATATGTGGTGGCAGCGGATCTGCCAGCGCTGGCGCATGCATTTCCAGCGCGCTATGGATGATGCTACGCAAGACACGCAAAGAGAGCCCATCTGTCAGAGGATAGACCGGCACGAGACGCCCGGCATGCAAGGAATCAACTTCTTCATCGGCGCCAGCAAGATTGCCCAGCACTTCAAGTTCAGCATTCTTCAGCTGCAAGCGGTTGCCATAGCTATCCCGCTCAGCTCTTCCGGACGCCATGACCTGAGCGCCTTTTGGATACGAGTTCTTGTAGCGGTCCAGCAAGTACTTGTTCGACTTACCACCGATGAACTTACTGACCGTGATGCTTCCGGTGCCGTCATTTATCAATATACTGACGATTGAGATATTTCCTTTCTTAGACTGAAAGGCACCAACCGATTTTATAGTACCGAATATGGTGACATCCTCGCCGGGACGCACATTACGAATAGGCATATGTTGCTGGAAATCTAGATGTTGCCGCGGATAATGGCGAATCAAATCCTCAGCTGTGTGAATGTCGAGGCGAGCCAGGAGTTCAGCCAGTCTAGGTCCGACGCCTTTTACATACTGCACATTCACGGCTTGCGGGTCCTCATTCTTCCCTGGCACAGAGGGTAGTTTTCTAGAGGCATTATTGATCTTTTCGGATGACTTGTCCGCTTTTTCGTTTTGATACTCCCGCATCGGTGAAAGAATCACATCCCGGCCGCTGATGACTGGTTCATTTCCTTTCTGCGCAAAGCGGGCTGACTCAGCAACACGTTCTGTTGCCGGCTTTACTTTGTATGGGGAGTTGGCACTCGGCTGAGGACGGACAGCGGAGTCCGAAGAAGAAGAAGAAGAAGAAGAAGAAGAAGAAGAAGAAGAAATGATAGGGGTGGAATCTTGCACTGCGTGCTCGCGAATCTGAATGCGCTGAGCGGAGACAGGAGCAGGGGACGTGCTTGGGTTCGTACCTTTCGTAATGGGGCGAGATGGGCCTGGCTGAGCTGAGCTTGTACCTTTATTTTCTGGCGTGACCTTCGACTTCGGCGAGCTGTTGGACTTTGGGTCACCTGACTGCAGCGGTTTAGACTTACCGGTTCCAGATCGAGATCCCGTTGTCGGTTTCGAGACAATTCCGTTCGCTGTATTTGGCCGAAGTCCTTCCCCGCTGCGGGAATTCTGTTGCGGCTGCGGATTTGAGTTCGCCATCTTTTGCATAGGTGAGCCACCGCTCTGCCTGGCAGCATCCGCGGCGTCGCCTTGCCTATACGTAGGATAGTTCAGAGAAGGATCTTGCTCAAAGTGCATATGAACCTTTGGGCTCGCTGCCGGTTCTTCTGCTTTTTGCACTTTACCAAATAGCAGTTCTTCCGTTCGCCGAATGATCGACACACGCGCACCTACATCCAAATTCGGATACTGGCGAAATAGCCCGCGAAGGGTTGACCAGCAGGGATCGAGCGGAAATCGCTTTCCTAGCCGCTCGGCGGAACGGCGCATAAACTCGGCGAAGGTCGTACTCTTGCCTTTGAAGTTGGTAAAACGGGCACGACGCTCAAATTCCATCGCTTTTTTTAGCGACGCAATTTCAGCATCTTTGTCGATTGGAATGGCTCCGAAAGGACCCACCGTTAGCCCCAGGTTGATCGATACAAGCCTTAGCCTAAGCCAGATTCCCTCACTTTGCTATTAAATTTTCGGTGCATTTATTTCAGCCATAGAATGCATATACAAGGATGCGAATTCGAATAGCGAACGGGACTCAAAAAACTCCAAAAAAAATTCTGTTAGCCAAGTTGCTGCCAAATGAGACTGCTACTTTGTATACATGGCTGGCGGGGAACCGAGACCCCAAGAAATGCCAACTCTGACAACCGCTTTGATGCCCTCTACCAAAGAATCAAAGCAACCTGATGGAGGACCACTTCACTTCCAATAACTCGCAACACGCACACACAAAACCGATCAAACAAACGCAACAAACCCAATAAAGGCAGAACTTAGGTTCTGCCTTTATCGTTTGATACTAGATGTGGTGCTTACTGCAAACGGTTGAGAATGAGCTTCGAAATTGCTTTCAACGTAGCGAACACTCCCAAACCTTCAGAAGCTACAGCTTCGAAACTTGGTACGCCACGAATATTCAAATCGCGCTCCATGCGTTCAACGCTCATGGCGTTGGCAAGGTCTCGCTTGTTGTATTGCAAAACCCACGGAATATTGTCGAGAGTCAAATTGTACTCAGCCAAGTTATCAATCATGTTCTGAAGCGACTCTGCATTCTCTTTGGCACGCATGACATCAGAGTCTGCCACAAAGATGATGCCGTCAACGCCGTTCAAAATGAGCTTGCGGCTGGCGTTATATTCCACCTGACCCGGAACGGTATATAGAGAGAATCTTGTCTTAAATCCTTGAACTGAACCTAGGTCCAACGGAAGGAAGTCGAAAAACAATGTTCTTTCTGTTTCAGTCGCAAGGCTTATCAGCTCACCGCGAGTTGATGGTGCCAACTGGCTGTGAATGTACTTCAAATTCGTCGTTTTGCCACCAAGACCGGTGCCGTAGTAAACGATCTTACAGTTGATTTCCCTCGCGGCGTAGTTTACGAGTGCCATCCCCTAATCCTTGTCTCCCTCACTCACTCTTGTCGACCTGTTGAACCAACCGATGACGATACTGATTGATACCACGATTTCAAAACGTTTAGAAGCGTTTATTGCATCAGATTGAAGTATTGAGAGCGCTTGATTTGCTCAGCAATTTCAATTTCTTCTCTTTACTAGTTAGCCCTTCGGGCGACTCGGTAAGCGTAGTAAATGCTACCGATACAGGCTACCACGAACTGAAGGTCTGTACCCAACTTACAACCAGAAATGTAGTTGTCAGGCTATTAGGACCCTATATCCTTCAGAGATTCTGAACGATACTCCGCTCGTGATATAATTTCACCTTCGTGGGAGCTGGTAGCTCATGTTGTTTCCTCTAAGAGGGACACAAGCTCGTTTTGAAGCTCTGGAGGTTTGTTGGGCGAAAGCCCCTCTCGCCTCCGTTGCTGAATTAGACATACCCAGGTCAAAGCAATTCATGCGTAGACTCTATGTCTCATAAAACGAGCAAACGAGCCACCCAGCAATACTTTCGTGTCAAAGAAATAGGACTATAAGTCATGGCTAGACGTTGTGAATCATGTGGAAAAGGACCGCAAACCGGTATGGGATATACCTTCTTGCGTTCACACTTCAACCCGCACAATAAGAGACGCTGGTTACCGAACCTGCAAAACATTCGCGTTAAAGTAGGTTCTATGGTAAAGCGAATGAACGTGTGCGTTGCCTGTATTAAGGCAGGTAAAATCCACAAGGCTGGATAAAGCATAGTTAATTAAAATTCTTACCTTGCCGGCCAACAAATTTCAGTTGGCTGGCAATTGTTCTTTTTTGCAGTTTCCGTAACATCGCTTAGCATGATTTTCAGCATGTACTTGGTCGACGCTCGGCGAATTCCCAGAAACGATGTTCTCTTGTAAAGCTCACGGGGTCACGTGCTTCCCAATCCCAAATGTACGACCCTCTTTAGCACCAGCTCGCCCGTTACTAAAACCAAAGCCGATATTGGAAGCGTCCACTTGCCGGATCCAGGCTTGTGTTTCGAAGTCGTTCGCGCAACTTCGAAGTCGTTCGCGCAACACACGTGCCATCGAATTGTCCTTGTCAATCACTTCTTCGCTGGGCAACATTCCAATAGCCTCGACCGAAGATCTGCCGTCCCAAGACAGTGCCCTGCCGGAACTAAGGCGGCTGAACAAATGCTTCAAGCTCCTGGGTAGTTCCGAGTTCCGAAAAACCTTACCTAAGTCGAAAGCCCCGCTTGCGCAGGGCTCTCGAAAGGGTAAAGGCTTGGGTTCGTTTGTGCTTACATAATAGCCCTTGCGCCAGGCAATTGGAACGTCATCTACAACAGAGCCGACTGTGCATTTAGGTGTCCACGAAAATTCCACAGATCCTGTTCGATTTTGCTGCACTCGAATCCATTGAGAGCAATTAAACGGCCCTGTAACGACAGCCCACTATCCTCAATTGTAAGTAGGAGAATTGTGATGGAAATCAAAACGAGAATGTAGTGGATCGGCATGCGAAGTCTTTGATGGATTTGGCGAATCAGCAGGCGGACGAGATAACAGTGGAAACAAAGGAAGGCGAAGGCAACATTTTCTGGTTCACACTGCAGGCAGATGCTCAAGCCGTCTAAGTTTCAACGTGTCCAATTGCTTTTGAACGTCACTTGATTCTTTTATCTTGCCGTCGTCATTGAGAGCTTTTATGTATATCTTAAGGCCCGCCTCCAATTCCTTACTAGGCGGTCCCGGACGCAATTCAGCCACTTTCGGAAACTCTTTCAAATATAGAATAACGCCGTCAGAAACATTGTGCTTTGAATAATCTCGAGCAACGCTCAAACAGTCGGAAATCATTTCATCGCTGGCATCATCATTCGCTGCTCGCCGAGCATGAACTGCTTTTCGCAAGCATTGAGCAACCATCTTTCGATCCTTCAACTCATCGAAAATTTGCGCGGCAGTTTCCAACACCTCAGCAGAGAGATCGCTTTCGCTAACACCGCTGGCAATTTCAAATGCTTTGTTAGCCAATACCGACGCATCCTGATCTTGATGAATCCGGAACGATTGATGTGCTTTTAGTGCAAATGAGTAACCCTCCTGAAGTTTAGGGATTTTGTCACCCTTCGCGTAGATCACCAACTCCGCAGTATTAAGAAAAGCAGCAGCTTCTTCCATCTTCGATTGATACAAACAATCCTCAACTAGATTGAGCGCAAACATGGACTTTTCTTCGGGGTTATTGATTCCGTTTGCTTCCAAAATTTTCAAGCGTCGCTGATCAAATTCCTGAGCTTTCGCGTACTCTTCCGATTCAGCAAAGCTCCTGCGAATCCGCCAAAGAATGGGAAGAAGCTTCGAAGAATTAGCACCGTATGTTTTAACCAAACTGGCAAGCTGTTTCTCGTAGATCTTTCGGGCATCCATAGGCTGCAAACACAATTCGTAGAGCGACCCAATCTGAATAGCGACCTTCGCTTTATCCTCTTGCGTCTTCGCTTTGTCTTTCAGCGATTTTAGAAAGTCTAGTGCGTTTTTGACTCCGCCTTGTTTCTTGATCAGGTTCAAGGTGTTTGTAACCAGGGTGCTTTCCTTTGACTTTTTCTTTGGCACAAAAGGCTCGTTGTCGGCATCATTAACGTCCGAGTTCGCTTTGGTGCCAGACAAAGCAGTCGTTGTCTGTGCGGCGGGATCCTTCTTCTCATCTTTGTCTTGTGCGAAATAAACCACAATCGGCACAACACTGGCCAATATAATTGCAGCAACGGCGAGAACTAGCTTGTTCGTGGGCTTACTCTTTTGAGTACGGTTAAATTTGCCGGAGTATGTGCCCTGCCAAACTTGCTCGAAAGCTTCATGCATCTCCTTCGAATCAGCGAATCGCTCGTCCGGATTCTTGTTCAAACATCTCAGAATAAAGCTGTCTAGCTTGGAAGGATATTTACGTTCAGCCAATTGCGGCGCAATTGATTTTGGATCCTCCTGGCAATGCTTCACCATCACTTCAAACGAATTGAGCGCTTCAAAAGGACGCTTTCCACTTCCACACTCATACATCATGCAGGCAAGTGCGTAGATATCACTGCGCTGATCCACTTTGCGCCCGGATATTTGTTCAGGGCTCATATATGCCGGGGTTCCAAGAATCTCACCCGTATTCGTCAGATGATGCGCCGATGAAGATTCAGGCGATGAGTCAACCGACTTTGCGATTCCAAAATCTAGAATCTTCACCTTCAATTCTTCGAAATTGGCATTAGCAAACATAACGTTGGAAGGCTTCAAATCTCGGTGAACCAACGAAGCGGCATGCGCAGCTGTTATTCCATAAATAAGTTGAGAAAAGATACGTTTGAATTCATCAGGTTTCATCGACACTTTTTCGGCAAGATATTCAGCAAGCGTCGATCCAGATAGTAGCTCCATTACAATGAACGGACGGCGCCCCTCAAACAAGCCATAGTCGAAGATGCGCCCAATATTAGGATGGTCAATCTTACTTGCACATTGCGCCTCGAACTCAAAACGCTTGCGTTTGTCCTCTTGCTCTGCAAGATCCGTATTGAGAATTTTGAAAGCGACTTTGGTACCAAGGGAAAGATGTTGAGCCAAATACACCTTCGCCCAGCCACCGGCAGACAAAGGCTCCAGTATCCGATAACGCTCATGGACGACCTTGCCGATCATCGGATCAGACGAAGCAGTTTCCACTTGAATGCTCACGCAAACGTGACCCTGCGTATCATGCGATATATCAGCGTCGCAAGACTTACATTTGTGATCGACGAGCTTTGCTTTTTCCGGACCCATTACCAAACCGCCCCTGTCCCTATTCTACCCGGGAACAGGGCAATAGCAAGCAGACGGGCACTAAATCAAAAGCCCCGCTTGAGGCGAGGCTTTCGAAAGGGTAAAGGCTTGGGTTCGTTTGTGCTTACATAATATGCTTTGCATCAGACAATTGGAATGTCAGGTACAACAGAGCTTACTGTGCATTTAGGTGTCCACGAAAATTCCACAAACAGCGGTACACAGTTACTCGAAGTCTGAGCAAAATTGTGATAGAAAGGTTGGCTTCGCACATTGCGACCATCCAACGAACCGAGGAGCACGAATTGTCTGCCAAACACCATTAGTCGTTATCACTGGGGCAGCAGCCACAGCGGGTCTGCATACGAGAAATAGTTTTGGCAGCAAGCAGACAAGGACCATAAATCGAAAGCCCCGCTTGTGGCGAGGCTCTCGAAAGGGTAAAGGCTTGGGTTCGTTTGTGATTACATCATAGCCAACAAACATTTGAATTGAAATGTTGCTTTGATCCTTTTTCACCTGCATGTTTAGGTGTCCACGAATTTTTCACAACTGTATATACGAATGCGTCGCAGAAGCGCCAGCTTTCAGAGCCACCTAAATCAAAAGCCCCGCTTGTGGCGAGGCTCTCGAAAGGGTAAAGGCTTGGGTTCGTTTGTGATTACATCATAGCCAACACACATTTGAATTGAAATGTTGCTTTGATCCTTTCTCACCTGCATGTTTAGGTGTCCACGAATTTTTCACAACTGTATATGCGAATGCGTCGCAGAAGCGGCAGCTTTCAGAGCCACCTAAATCAAAAGCCCCGCTTGTGGCGAGGCTCTCGAAAGGGTAAAGGCTTGGGTTCGTTTGTGATTACATCATAGCCAACACACATTTGAATTGAAATGTTGCTTTGATCCTTTCTCACCTGCATGTTTAGGTGTCCACGAATTTTTCACAACTGTATATGCGAATGCGTCGCAGAAGCGGCAGCTTTCAGAGCCACCTAAATCAAAAGCCCCGCTTGTGGCGAGGCTCTCGAAAGGGTAAAGGCTTGGGTTCGTTTGTGATTACATCATAGCCAACACACATTTGAATTGAAATGTTGCTTTGATCCTTTTTCACCTGTGCATTTAGGTGTCCACGAATTTTTCACAACTGTATATACGAATGCGTCGCAGAAGCGCCAGTTTTCAGAGCCATCTAAATCGAAAGCCCCGCTTGTGGCGAGGCTCTCGTAAGGGTAAAGGCTTGGGTTCGTTTGTGATTACATCATAGCCAACACACATTTGAATTGAAATGTTGCTTTGATCCTTTTTCACCTGTGCATTTAGGTGTCCACGAATTTTCCACAAAGTTACGCTGCTTTGTCATTTTGGCTCAAGGCTCTATTTATGTGGAAAGTAGCCTCGTCCGTTGCCTTGATGATCTGATTATTCTTTGCACCGGCCCAGGCATAAACATCGAGCGTCGGATTCGCACCACTGGCCGTTATATAAACTTCCGGTGCTGGATCCTTCGAGATACTGGACAGCTGCGCTAGTGTATTTTTCGCGATTTCCACTGCATGCGATGGATCAGCCTCCTTCTGCAATGGCAACTGCAAGTGGATCTGACGGCGCCCATAGGCAGTCTTCACGATTACCGGCTCCGTGAATAACACTCCATTGGGAATAAACACTTTTTCGCCACCGTACGTTCGCAATATAGTTGTTCGAATAGTTATATCTTCAACAGACCCCTCGAAATCTTTTGCCTTGATTTCGTCACCGATGCCAAACGGCTTCTGCCAGAGTAGGAGCATTCCGGCAAAGAAGTTCTGCAGTATGTTCTGAAAAGCGAAGCCGATAGCGACTGATGTTATTCCAAGCCCTGCGATCAACTTATCTGGACTAAAATTTGGCACAACAATGACAGCACAAATTAGCAAGCCGATAACATTGGTCCCAACAGCGGTGAGCTTACCCAGGGCGTGAGCAAGTGTGAAGTCCATTCTCGATTTGCGTGCAACTGAGCTAACTATGCGGGCGAACACTCCGCCAAGAAAATAAATCGCCAAATAGAGTAATGCGGCAATGAGTAAATTCGGCAAGATCGAAAAGAATCCGTCAACCATACGCAATACTGTGTTCCAAGCCAGGTTCAAGCCGTGCGGCATTTTTAACCTCTTTCAGTCGGGAGCATACGCAATAAGGCTGACGCAGATATGCGCGTTCGGTTCCAAAAGTCGGACTTACTCTACAACACAGGTTGTTTCGCTCGTACACGAATCGTGTCGAAGCGAACTACTAAAAATCGAAAACCCCGCTTGTGGCAGGGCTCTCGAAAGGGTAAAGGCTTGGGTTCGTTTGTGAGTACATCGTAGAAAATACTGACACGAAATGGAATGTCGGCTTCGACAGACTCGATCTGCACATTTAGGTGTCCACGAAAATTTCACAAGTCAACGGCGCCGTCTTGCCCAAATTTAGATAGACCATAGCAGGTAAAGAACACGAAAGGAATCACATTGCCTGAGCAATGGCTCGCATGACGTCGGAAGGGACAAGATAAACAGCGTTGCAAAACTGGCAACGTCCTTCCGCTTCTTCGCCTTTATCAATCATTTCCTGGAGATCTTCTTTGTCGAGAACTTTCAGCGCCTGCACGAAACGCTCATGCGAGCACTGGCAATCGAAACTCAGGGGAGTGCGCTCACTTAGAGCCTCGAGCTGAAATCCTTGCAAACCTCGTTCAAGAATATCCTTGAGTTCCATACCTCTGCGCATCAAGAACGTGAAAGTTCCAAATGAAGCGAGATTGTTTTCCAACTTGCAAATTGTTTCTTCGGTGTGATCCGGCAAAAGTTGCACAAGCAGTCCGCCAGCTGCTTCAACACCTTCCCTGCTAATGTGGACGCCAACAATTAGAATGGATCCAGCGTCGTGGCAATTTACCAGAAAGCGATTAACGTCTTCGCCTACCTCACCTGAGACAAGCTCGACGGTCGACGTGTGTTGTGATCCAAAGCCATTTTCAACTGTAACGTGTAAGTAGCCATTGGTGCCGACTCCGGTCCCAACATCAAGATTCCCCAAGGAGTTTAGTGGTAACTCAACCTGGGGATTCTCTACGTAGCCTTTAACTGTGCCTTTGGAGGATGCGTCCACGACGACTTTGCCTAGTGGTCCGTTACCCTGAAACTTCATGCTGATCTGCCCGCGCCTCGCCACCACAGGTGACACCAGGCAGCCTGCGGTCAATGCTCTACCGAGCGCCGCAGTGGCCGTATAAGATAGTTTATGTTTCTCGCGAGCAGCTTGGACAAGGTTCGTGGTCGATACGATAACAGCGCGGATGGTGCCATGGACATCAACTGCACGTATCAAACCATCGTCTTCCATAGCTGCTTCCTCGGAACAAAGTCCTTCTATTTTAGCAGTTTCTCAGAATTCCAAAAGGGGGCAAAGTTGCCGAAAGCCAAGCCCGCCAATGGATAGCAGACAAATATCGAAACAGCCTACGCCGGGGATATAGCCGAGACAACCCTATCGACGCCATTCATATCTTTCTGGCATTGAATGCCAACCCATTTATTTTCGGCGAGGATAGCCGACACTGCCGCCGCCTGCCCGTCTCCGACCTCAAGAAAGATTGGTATCTGGCGCCGAAACTTGACTCCGTTAAGCGCGGCAAGCTCCCGATAAAAATCCAGCCCATCGTCGCCCGATCCGAAGAGCGCGGAGCGCGGCTCGTAGTCACGTACCTCCGGAGCCAGTGTCTCGGCATCCGACGCAGGAATGTATGGTGGATTCGACAACAAGGCATCCAATTTTTCGGACACGGTAGGCAGCCATTCTCTCCAATCAGACAAAGATAGACTCAGGCGCTCACCCACGCCATTAAGTGCAGCATTCTCCTTCGATACTTCAATCGCTTCGCTACTTATATCGCACGCAACAGCTTTGGCTGCCGGAATCTTTTTGAGCAAGCTCACAGAGATGATGCCGCTGCCGATCCCAATTTCCCCTAGAGTTAGCGTTCGAACGCGCTCCGTTCCGAAGTATTCAATGAAAGCTTCAACCAATGTCTCTGTATCGGCACGTGGTATCAGAACGCCGCGGCGAAGCAGAAAACGTTCGCCGTAGAAATGCGTTTCGCCAAGAATATACTGCAACGGAACGCGCGCCTGCCGTTCCCTTAAAACATCCTTTGCGCGTTCAAAGACTTCGTCGTGAAGCTGCCGTGAAGGATCTGCCATGCGTTGCGCTGGGCGCGTGTCAGTAAGGTGGTCTAAGATACGCTCGCGTTCGGCTCTGCATTCGGACTGCTCAATACCGATCGCCTTGAGCTGATCATCCAAAAATTTGGTCAGATCAGCAATCGTGCCCATTGGCGCCAACCAACTTATCGCTTACTTCTTACCATTACCATTGCCATCACCGCTTATGTCGGTTTCGGCTTCGAGCAAGCGCTTTTGCTCATCGTGAATGCAAGCTTCAATAACCTTGTCGAGGTCGCCCTCAAGCACGGCCTGCAAGCTAAAATTCATGTTCAAGCGATGATCGGTTACGCGATTGTCCTTGAAATTGTAGGTTCGAATTTTTTCGGAACGATCGCCCGTTCCAACTTGCGAACGTTTTGCATCAGCCAGCGCTTTCTGCCGCGCTTCTGTTTCGATTTTGTAGAGCTTGGCTCGCAAAATTTGCTTTGCTCTTTCCTTGTTTTGCAATTGGCTGCGTTCTTCAGAACACGCCACCATAATTCCGCTGGGCTTGTGAACTATCCGCACAGCAGTCTCAACTTTGTTGACGTTCTGCCCACCTGCGCCACCAGATCTCATCGTTGATATTTCAAGATCGTTCTCGTTCAACTGAACGTCAATTTCATCGGCTTCAGGCATAATCGCAACGGTCGCTGTCGAAGTGTGGACGCGCCCTTGTGCTTCGGTGGCAGGGACACGTTGCACACGATGCACGCCAGATTCAAACTTGAGCTTACTATATACGCTCTCGCCGCGAATGTTGATAATCGCTTCTTTGTAGCCACCAAGTTCGCCCTGGTTGATATTAGCTACTTCAACTGTCCAGCCCATGCGATCTGCATAACGGCTGTACATGCGATAAAGATCGCCGGCGAAAAGAGAGGCCTCATCACCGCCTGTTCCCGCGCGAATTTCAACGATGATGTCCTTTTCGTCGTTCGGGTCAGTCGGAAGGAGAAGAAGCTTGATGCTATCCAATAGCGCCTCTTGTTCCTTTCTGTGTTCAGAAAGCTCACCTTCGGCAAGCTCCCGGATTTCCTTGTCAGTCTCTTCCCTTAGTATCGCCAGCGCCCCGTCGATTTCCTTTTGCAAATGGTCGTAACGTTGCACGGAATCGATTGTCGGCATCAATTGGCGGCGAGCCCGCGAAAGGCGCTTCAAATTGTCAGGATTGCTGACCACAGTTGGATCGGCGAGCTTCTCTTCAAGCTCATTAAAAGCCCCAACAATCTCATCCAGTTTTCTTCTAAGTTCAACGTCCATTGAATCTGATTCTCAGCCTTGAAAAAATGCCCGCGGGCGAGTCCCTGAATTGCAAAGTTTACCCCAGCCAGATTATTTCAGGCGATCTATATAGGCAATTCTTATCAATTAAACGCGTTCGCCGAAGCTATTCCAGCTATCCGTGGAGCTTCGCTGCGTTCTATTGAAATTGTCAAGGAAAAGTCAGCCGAGCGCCAGCACGCCCAACAAGCACCTTCACATTTCGAGAGGGAAGACACGGAGAGGGAGGGATTCGAACCCTCGCTGCGCTTTTAACACAGATAGTCTTTCCAGGACTACACGATAGACCACTCTGACACCTCTCCAAGTGCCAAGAGATTGATTATATCCCATAGCCGGATCGCAGACATCCGGCTCTTAAGCAGTTGACAGCTCTTGAAATGACCAAACGCTTCCCCCTGAAGCCTCGAAAGCACGCAAATATTGCTTGGGATGCCCAAAGCAATATTTGCGGACCTGAAGCCATAAAAGTTTATGTCCCTGCGCAGCCCTCAATCTGATCAAAATCGATCTCGGCATTGCGTGGATTTAATTGTCAAATCGCCATCGCGATTAATCCGGTGCAAAATAGGATCGCCATAAAGTGACTTGTGGTCTTTTCCTTTAGCCTGCTCTATCGTTTTTTGCGCATCGCCAAGTCCGCGTCCAAGCAAAGATTCCAGCGTCGAAAGCAGCCCGCTTTCAGGCGCCTTACGTTGATAAATGGAGAAGTCGAAATTGGCATCTTTGCTGTCATCCGAGATCTTCACATCAACAGATGCGTTTGCTGATTGCTTCTTTTGAAACTCTCTAACAATTGCCAACTGCTCTGTCACGGGAACATCTTGCAGCATTTCGCTCAATTGGCAGCCCTTACCTGCCTCCGCTTTCTTGCCAAACTCATCGAAGTCAAAGTTTGCCATCATCAATCCACCCCAACACAGCTATGCATTTGAGCTTAGGCCGGAAATGAGGAGAATTTGTGACACGAGAGCAAGCGGCATGGTGAAAACCGCAGAAATTCAGCAACCCTGGATAATCCGTCAGACTAAACAGCGCTTAGACGCGGGCGCTTTGTAGCCGACTTGACAATAGAAACAAAGTCTTCGACTTTCAAGCTGGCGCCGCCGATCAGCCCGCCATCAATTTCATCCTGAGCCAGCAGCTCGTCTGCATTCTTCGCGTTCATGCTGCCACCATAAAGCACCGGCACGTCTTCGACCTTTTCTTTGCTATCGAAAAATTGCTTCAAAGTTTCGCGCACGTTCTTCACCACGCGAGCAGCTTCTGGAGATTCGCAGACCTTGCCCGTTCCGATTGCCCAGACCGGCTCGTATGCAAATACAACTTTTTGAAGTTCTTCCTGGCTCAGCCCGGTGACGGCAGCGCCCACTTGGCGCTTAACGACCGGGTCGGTCAAGCCGTCTTCACGTTCATCCAGCAATTCACCGACGCAGATGATCGGCGTCAAGCCATGCTTCAGAGCCATTTTTACTTTTACTGGGACGCTCTGATTGGTCTCTCCGTAATACTGACGGCGCTCAGAGTGACCAATTATTACGTACTTGCAGCCAGCATCGACAAGCATTGGGGCGGACACTTCGCCAGTGTAAGCGCCAGACTCTTCCGTCGCCAGATTTTGAGCTCCAAATTGAACAGAGCTCCCGGCGCAAGCAGCAGATGCAACATCAATGCTTGTAAATGGAGGAAATACAACTACTTCGGGGAGATTCTTCTCACTCTTAACGGCCGCAACGATGCCCTCAATAAGCTCTTTGGCTTCCTTGCGGGTTTTGTTCATCTTCCAATTGCCGGCTATTATCGTTTTTCTCATTGCTCAATTCCTACCAAAGCAGTCAATCGTGAGGATTTTACCCTGCTCGAATCGCGAAAGAAATGCTAAGTATTACATCGTAGCGGGACTGAATGCCGGATCATGACTGGCGACGCGGCTAGAGCCTCAGACAAATATGAAATGGAGCCCCGTAAAGAAACGAAATGGAGAGCCGATTGAGGCGATATATTAAAACCCTTTTCAGTGATATCGGATTTTTGCCTTACAATTAATTTCAGTTTCATTTCGCGACCCGTCCGCAACTTGGCAATTGAAGGCTCTAAATGACCGACAACTCAGCCACAAAGTCAGACGAGCAAAATAGCTCGCTAGACCTCCTGGAGCAAGCACGCCAGCTTCTTGAAAGAAAAGACCTGGTTGGTTGTTTTCTTTTGTCTAAAGAGCATTGGCTGAATAATCCGGACGATGTGCAAGCTGTTGAAATCCTCACTGAAGTTATGAGGCGCAACGGCAAGAAAGACCTCTATAAAAATTTGAAAACGCTTTGCTGCAGTAGCGAAGAAATGAATCGCAATGCTCAATCGCTGTTCGAAGCCGGTTATCAATTCATAGAAGAACGCGAACCGGAATTGGCTGCGATGCTGCTGCGTCGCTGCGTCAGCCTTGTGCCCGATCAGCCAATGGTGCGCTACGAGCTTGGCTTTGCCTTGATGCAACTGCGCCTATTTGCAGAGGCTACTGAGCACTTCGAACACTTGATTCAATGCGAAGACGATTTTGATACTCGCCTAAATTTGACAGTGTGCTATTCATTAACGCGCCAGATCAAGAAGGCGAAGGCGCTTCTCAGCGATTTAGAGAAGAAGGCTGGTAATACAGAAGAGAAAAAGGAACTGCAATTGCGCAAATGCGTGATCAAGCGGCTGGAAAAATATGAGCAGCATCATCAGCTCCACTTCCGAGACTGGGTCTATGCGTTGTATGGATCTGTACTTCTCAGCGATACGACGCCAAAGGATTTAGCAGGTAAACCGCGCAGCACGGCGGCTGATTACAACGCCGTTGCGACAACGCTACTTCTATTGCGCGGATTGTTGCAAGAGATGGCAATCGAATTTGATGTCATCGAATACTACAGTCCTCTATCGCGTCCATTGGCAGAAGCTTTTGCCCGCTTGTTGGATCTGGGGGCAGAAGCATACAAAGGGCCCGACAGGCAAGAGCGGGCACTGCTGATGATGGCATGGGCATCTGACATTATCGGCCCGCACAAGACATTCGTGAATCAATCGCCGCGGCGCAGCTTATTTGCTTACGGGCTGACTACACTGGCGCAACTCCCAGTAACACCGGACATCATCGGGTGTTTGGCTGTCGAATGCTCGATGCCCTGGGCTCAGGAATTGGAAGATAGCGACGAGAAACGTGATGAAAACAGCGTTGTACACCCAATGAATATTGTGCAGCAACAAGCCACAGAAGCAATTTTGGAACGAGCGAGCGCACTGGAATCCAATACTGAAATTATCAGGCAACTCGAACTGCTCTGCACGTTCTACCATCCGCGCCGCGAAATGATCGTACTTTCAAACCACCAAGCTTTCCCTGAGCGACCGGAGTATACGGCGGAAATTCCCTGCTAAATGAAACTGCTAAACAGATTCTTGCTTGCCGCTTCGTACGTTACTACACTTCCTTTTTTGCGAAAGCCTGAATCCGAAGCAGAACTGTTTGGATTGGCAAAGTATTTGCCAGCGGTTGGCGTGTTAGTCGGCGGGATTCTATCGGCACTAGCTTTTGGTATCACTAGCTTTTCACATTCGCCTCTCATAACTGCGGCTTTAATCTTAAGTTCGTGGATTCTGATCACGGGAGCGATACATCTCGATGGACTGATGGACAGCGCTGATGGGCTGTTCTCACATCGCAGCAGAGAACGGATGCTTGAGATAATGCGCGACAGTCGCGTAGGAAATTATGGTGTCATAGCCGGTGTAATGCTTTTGCTTTCCAAATTTTCAGCTCTTGCAAGCATGGACAATAAGTCTATGATTTTATCCCTCCTACTTATTCCCGCATGGGCTCGCTGGACGGAGGTTTACACCATCGCTCGTTACACCTACGCACGCGAAGAAGGCATGGGCAAAATCTGGAAAATCTCCACGCGCAGCTACCAGTTGATACCAAGTTCGATACTACCAGTCATCGCTACGGGCTGCGCGGTTTTCTACGGACAGTCGCCGCTGTTGCTCCTCTTGCTCCCCGCAACAATTATTCCCGGGGCACTATTGGCATTTTGGATCAACGCAATTTTGAAAGGCCATACGGGCGATACTTATGGCGCTGTTGTCGAATTCTCTGAAACATCAGGCTTAGTTGCAGCTGCGTTATTTTTCTCTTCGGCGGCAACCAGCCTGGACGTCCTTAGATGGTGGCCCGGATAGCCGGACAATTTCGGGGTAGGGCTACCGATTCTTTGCTTGAGTCTTAAATCGCCTTGAGGCTTGCGTCCGTTAGGTTTGGCTGTTTTCCCCAGTAGCAATCCGGACGGATGTCAATGATCGAAATTCCGGGCCACTACCTAAGGCTTACGAAGGAGCTACTCAACGTATCGGCAGTTAGCTCAGCGAGTGTTTAGATAAAGCGATTTTTAAGATGATCAGGAACCGAATCGCCCCCACATGCACCCTGGACACAGGACCCTGAGCCTCCGCTCATTTACCTTGGGGCTTCCTCCTGTAAACTCAAAATGACCACCCGCTTATCGTTCCGGTCGTTTCGGTTACTCGGATGCACAGCAAATACAAATTTGTATCCGGCAGCACTTTTGTCTGCATGCTCATAATGCTTATGGGCATTAATCTGGCGTGGGGACTTTTGAATCCGCTCAAGAATGTTCCACAAGCAGCACAGCCGCCGGCAGTTCTAACCAAAGCGGCAACTGCATACAAGTTTCAACGGCTAAAAGAACAAAAGAACAATCCGGACTTCGCGATCTTCGGCTCGTCTCTTCCAATGTGCGCATTCTTCTGCGCAGATCGCATGGGCTATTTTGTCGCCGGCGAAGGAGCGCGCATTCAACGTGCGCGCATGAATTTGTTGCAATCGTATCCAACAAGCGGCTATCTGCAAAAGAAGCTCAGCAAAGAACTCAACAACAATACAAGCGTTTTCAATTTTTCGATGTCGGCATGCATGGCATCAGACGCGCGCGTTATTTTGGATAGAATGATCGCTTCAGGAAAATCACCGAAAACGATAATTTTCGCAGTCGGACTTCGAGATTTCGCAGATAACATAAACCCTCCGCCGGGCGAGACGCCTATCTACACCGCATTATGCGATACCAGTTATCTGCTGAACAATTTGTCTGACACAGTTAACCTCAAAGCATTTCCTCACTTGCTGCTTTCTTCGGTATTTAAGACCTACGGATTGCGCAACGAATGCAAGGTAGCGTTCGAGCACAAAATGTGCGATTTACTTCATCGAAAGCCCAACCGAGAAACCGCAGAAAACCTCGTTGGTCCGACTCTTGAGTCTAAGGTGCAAGCAGCGAATCCGGAATCCACAGCGTCAACGGCAATCACATCCACATCCTCGTCCGTATCCGTATCCGTATCCGTATCCGTATCCGCATCCGCACCGACACCTGCGTCCCCACGCGCATCCGCTTCCAAAACAGAGAACTCCATTGAATCGAAAAAGAGCCAGGAGCTCACCGGCGCAAAAGAGCTGGCCGCAAAGAATGACAGCAGCATTTCTGCACCGACCAGCACCAGCAAACCAGTTAGTGGAGACGATAACACGGCGAAAGTTGCATCCCGAAACCTAGCTTCTTTAGACTACGTGCAACGGTATAGTCCGGCAGATTATCGCCAGCTCGAAGAAGAAATGAGTGAGCTAGAATGGTTTATCAAGCGATGCCACCAGAATAATATCAAACTCATTGTGGTTAACATGCCTGTGAGTTCTGGACATCCAAAGCTTTCACCACCTGGATTACGGGAGCGTTACCTGCAGAACTTAAGCAGAATCGCTAGCAGCGCGGATCTCTACCTGGATTACGAGAACAACACAGTCATGAACGACGCCGACTTTATGGACACAGTTCACTTGAACCCAGACGGAGCGCAGAAATTCATCGACGATTTAGTTACGCGCTATACGCATAGCACACTGTGCGCGACAACCAGACGAGCGTCAATAATCAGCGCGAAAGCTCCTAAGGCTCTGGTCAGATAGCCCCGGGCAAACTATGCCCGGATGGGTACATAGTGCTGGGAGTGTAGCAACGATGTTAACTTTAGCGGCCGGTACGACCCTGGACGACAGATATGAAATTCTGTCGGTCGCAGGTTCTGGCGGCATGGGAACCGTCTATCGCGCCAAACAAATTGGCTTAGGGCGTGAGGTTGCCGTCAAGGTTCTCGATCCTGCGCTGCTTGGGGAAGGCGACAATTACGAACGCTTCGAGCGCGAAGCAAAATCAATTTCGCTTGCTCAGCACGAACATATTGCCACGTTCTACAACTTCGGCGTATTGAATAGCACCATGCCTTATTTGGCAATGGAGTATCTTTCTGGCCCAAGCCTGCGGCAGATAATCAATGACGAAAGCCCTCTGCCCTGGCAACGAGCCTTCGGAATTTGCGCCCAGATTTGCGAGGGAATGGAAGCAGCGCACAAGGCCGGTGTAATTCACCGCGATCTCAAACCCAATAACGTAATTCTGATGGACAGGCCACAAGCTGACTTTGTCAAAATCGTTGATTTTGGACTAGCTAAGCTCAGCACAGCATCATCAGGCAACAACAAACTTACTGTAACCGGACAACTCATCGGATCAGTAAACTACCTCAGCCCTGAGCAATGCCTGGGGCGCCAATCGGACGAGCGCTCGGATATTTATTCGCTTGGCTGCATACTCTATGAACTCTTGTGCGGATGTCCACCATTCGAACACGAGAACGCGGTCGCAATGTTACACGCCCACATGTCCGAAACGCCGATCAAACTGAGCAAGCGCATCGACACGTCAAAGCAATCGAAGGACATGCAGGTTTCGACGACAAATAAACAATCCATTAGTGGCTCAATGCCTGGCTCCGGAGAGATTAGCAAGCAGATAAAGAAGAAACAACTAGAGAAGATCTGGCTCAACATTGATGCGATTGTTTCAAAAGCAATGACAAAAGATCCAGCCAACCGCTACAGCTCGATGAGAGAATTCGAGCATGATCTCAGAGCGCTGCTTTCCGGAGAAGAAGATAACTTAATAGCACGGACAGGACCTACCTTACCCGAGTCACCATCAAGCGATAAAAAGAAAAATGCATTAGCAAAAGTGGCCGGTATAACGGCAGCCACAATCGCGATCATGGGCGGAGCGGTCTTCGCATGGCTTTATCTAAGTGATGAGGGGCAGGAGCAGCGAACACGCGTAACTCTTCAAGGCAAACTAAACACCGAAGATCTCGCTGACCTTTTGATCAAAGCACAGACCTTGCAATCCGACGGAAAGCTGAAGCTAGCGAATCAGCTCAGGAGGTCTGTCGAACTAAATTTGAAGAGGGCCAAGCAAGATCCGCTCGAACTTGGCAAAGTTTATTTAGCTACAACAACAAAATTTTTGAAGGATGGAAAGCAAAAAGAGGCGCAACAAAGCGCATTTGACGCAATAGTTAGCACCGTCCGTCTCGATCAACAAAACCAGAAATTAGTAAATGACATTGCGCTTGTTAATCAATTGAAGCAAGCTCTACTTGTTGCTCGACAAACAAATCTCTCGCTAGACCGGGCGCAAATCAAAGAACTCCAATTTTATTTGAGTGCATTAAATAGCGACATCATAGATCACAAGAATCTGGCTGATCTCTACGACTACATTTTAGAGAACCGAAAAGCTTCAACACCAAAAGAATTAGCGGCGTTGGCCCAAAGCAGGGCCCTGGCGGTTGCACACAAAGGGTCCCTAGATGAGAGCTTGATCAACGAACTAATAAGGTCATCTAAAGTCGCCTATGGCTCTAACTCCACAGAAGCTGCACATAACGCGGTATCCGCGCTCAAAACGATGATGGATTATCCCCAGCGAGACCCGAAAATATATTCGTATGTAGTAAAGAAAACGATGGATACGGCACTCTCATGCAAAGGCGATGACAGCGAGAAGCTCAACATGCTATTCGATACAGCCCAAATTGCATTCAATCTGAATTACTTGGACGAAGCTGTAAGGGGTATTAACGAAATAAAGAAGATTCTAGCCAAGGATCCCGACTACGGTCATGAACATGCGCAGCTCGACATGCTGCTAGGCAGATATGAGCATGCCAGAAAAAACTATCAAAAATCAGCGGATTTAATATCATCAGTCATAGCCTTCACCTATTCTTCTCACTCCAGACCATTTGACCTGCGCCTGCCAGTTTTAGAACAAGCTGCTAATTTTGAGTACTTGGGCAAGCCACAAGCAGCCATTGAAGTGATACATACACACTTGAGAAAGACTGAGGAATTCATTGACAGCACCCCCGATCTGATTAATGCAGGAAGCACTTTCTTCAAAGATGGTTTAACTAATTCGTGGTTGCAAGCAGCAGAGTTCTTCTCTGTCCATGGGCACCAAGACCTCGTTCTGTCAGCAACAAAAGATGCCCTTCGAGTTTGTCACAAGTACAAGCTCGAGGGGGCAAGAACACTGTGGGCACTGCGAAGACTTATTATGGAACTTGATGCTCGCAGAGAGTGGAAAGCAGCCATTCCATACATCAAAGAAGAGTTGAACATAGATGATAGCTTCTACGATGTAACACCAGAAACCCTGTCTTTATTAGCAAGAAGTACAGTCTATACGAAGTTAAAGCAGTTAGACCCAACACTATTTCAGCAAATCACGGACAAGATTGTTAGAACCATGAGCACTGCGATCCAAAATAAGAGGACAAGCGGAATCGATCTTAGTTCCGTTATATTTCAACTGGCCAGGTGTGAGCAGAAAGAGCCAGCACGAAAGCTCTTGAAAGAGGGATTGAATAAGTTGCAAAAAAACGATCCCGAAAATATTGCATTGCGCAAGAATCTACGGGCTTTAGAAATTGCAGTTAATTAACTCCACTACTAGCTGTTAGTAGCCCGTGCTTGGGTGAGAATTTTGCTGAGTCTGCGTGTTAGCATTCGACGGATCCGATCGCCCAAAGCCAGCGGATTGTTCGCGCTGCGAATCTGCCTCCCTGGCGGCATCAAGGGAAGCCCGTTCTCTTGCAGCGCGCGCAGAACGTTCATCCACCTCGGCCTGTTCCTTTTGGCGCAACATGAGGTTGCCTTTCTTGACAAAATATTCAGCTCGAGCCTTTACATCGGGCTCGTTGACCATGCGAGCAGTCTCTGAGATCTTCGCCATTTCTTGCGTCGCAGTCGGCAAATCCTTCGAAGTATGATCTAATGCCTTCTTTAGCGCATAGCGAGTCTCATCGCGCATTCCATAGCGCTGAATATTCAAAGTAAGATCGCAGAGCGGAATACTTTCATCCTCATCATCGATCATTTGCTTGATTGCTTTGCGCATAAGATCATCGATGCCGAGAGACTTACATGTGCTAGCAAAGGCAAAGGCATCATCCTGCGTCTTCAGACCCGTGTACGCTTTCTCCATTGCCAGGTGGGCCACATCGTTCAAAGCAACTTCTTGTGCGCGTTTTGCAAGCTCATACAACTGCGGCATAGTTTTTGCGTTCTCGATTAGCTTGTTTATCGCCGAACGTGTCACTTCAAAAAACTGATATTTGCGAGCCTTCAACGCCATGAGAAGGTAATCGTCCTCAGTCCGGCAAAGCTCAAGGGCTTTAACGCAGCACTGCCTGCGAATTTCCATCATCGGAAAGGCATAGGGTTCCGTGTATTGAGCAATCGCCAAACACTTCGGAACATCATTTGCCGATTGCAGTGCCGAAATAATTATCGGACGCGCCTTGTCATATTTTCCGGATTTCAAATACTTACCGGCTCGCTCGAGTGCAACCTGCGACTCAACAGGCAGGGGCGAATCGACCCAGTACTGCTTTGACTTGGCAGCATTGGCAGCTATTGGTACGCTAAAATTCGCAACAGATATTGCAATGGTGCATGCGAGCAGAAGGTTTCGGGCAAAAATTAGATGAGGGCTCATCACAACTCTCCGGTTGAATCACCGAATACCCAGTCTAGCCCAGAACCGGCCTATTTGCCATTCCAATGCTATAACGGTTACTCTGTTCAATACATGCCCAATCATGGCGACTCACCAACTACGGAAATAGAGTGAAAAACAGACTTATGACACAGAAACAACAGCCCAAAGCGTTGACATTACTACTTTCCGCGACCATAGCCTTGGTCTCGTCAGGGCTCACATCGCAAGGGGCGTGGGCGGCAGGAAAATTTGAAGCATACAGCACGTCAGCCGAAAAGGCTTATGCAGCACAGGATTACCCGGAAGCCGAAAAGAACTTTTTGCAGGCTTTAAACGAATCCGGCAAGCTGGAAAAAGGTGACAAGCGCCCAGCGACAACGATGTATAACCTGGCTCTGGTCTATCAAGCCGAAGGCAAGTACAAAGAAGCTGAAGAAATGTTCTTGAAAGCAAAGGATGCTTTCGTCGGATTTTATGGTGCCGATCACCAAAGAGTCGGACAGGTCTACCTCGATATGGCCGACCTTTATGTGCAACAGGCAGGCGAAGATGCCAAACCGGAACTGCGTGCCAAAGCAGCCGAAAACTACAAAAGTGCTATAGCCGTTTTTGAAAAGATTTACGCTCAAGCCACAGGCCAAGCTCCAGCCGAGGAGAAGAAGCCTGAAGCGACAGAAACGAAGCCAAACACGACAGCCGACACTGGGGAGAAGAAGGATAAGGAGGCAAAGCAGGCGGCAGCGGGAAAGTCATCAGCCCAGGAAGCAGCGCAGAACCTCGCTAATGCCATCCGCAGCCTGGCAGGATTTTACGCCGAGAATGACGAATATACGCCAGCTGAACCGCTCTACACACGCATGCTTGAGCTGGACGAATTTGCATACGGCAATGAAGACAAGCAAATGGTGAAGGACAAAGCGCAAGTTGCCGAGTTTTATTGCGTGCAAGGCAAATACAAACCAGCCATTCCTTTGTTTCAAGCAGCGATCGATCTCTCAGAGAAATTGAACGGTGCTGATAGCGAAGAAACAGCGACCATCCTCTACAACTTTGGTGGATTGCAATACGACGAAGGCACCTTTGCCGAAGCAGAGAAGATGTTCAAACGCGCGATCAAAATCTTCGAGAAGAATAACCACGATGAAAAAGATGTGGCGATGAAGAGCGTCGCACTTGCCGATGTTTTGGACATGCAAAGCAAATCCGAAGAAGCGCAGGGCGTCTACAAGAAATCCATCGCAAGCCTGGAGAAAATAGAAGATCCAGTGGCACTGATCACTTGCTTAAAGGGCTACCAAAAACACTTGCTCATCCAAAGCAAAAAAGACGAAGCCACCAAAGTAGGTCTGCGCATCAAAGAACTCAAAGCCGAAGCCAACAAAAAATCACAAGAGTAATAGCAACTGCAATAACACTTTCAATGGCGTGGATTTGCATTTAGGGTAAATTCCAACCCTAACAGACTTCGATAAGAAAGAACTCGATTCTTATCTTCAAATTTCCCGCTGGCGAGAAAGCACTCTTCTTGCCTGCCTGTTAATTGATCTGAACCGCGCTCGAGTTTCACAAATCTTACGGGAATTTTTTGGACTGGCCGTTCGCGTTCTGGATCAAGATCACGAATGGAGAGGCTCCCCTCAAAGGTCTTCGGCAAGAAAGCGCGGCGATCCTGAGCAGCAGCACCGACGAATTCCCCGTCATCATCTTTTATTCTTCTAATTAGTACATCGTAAGCGGCCCAACCATTTATGCTCGAAATTCTTAGCTTCTGACTCCAGCTCGAATCCAGCATTCTAGACGAAGGGTTCTCAAATTCACCGAACCATTGTGAGCGCCAGAGCCAGCTTAGATAAATCCCGACCGCGATCCCAAAGAGCAGAAGAATGATACTCCCGGTTAAGGTTATGCCCTTAACTAGGTCGTGGAAGAAATCGTTTCGGTAGACTTTTCCGAACTCGTTCACAGGCAAAACTCCAAGCCCAATTCCATATTAGCAGCAGGACATGAGCAGCGGAGTGGAGACTAAGCTTCAGTATTTTCTTTGAGCATATTACAAAAGAGGGCGCCTTGGCTGATGGCGTCGTCTAGGGCGACGTGTGTGTGGGGGAGATCGTCGAACCAGTTTTTTGGCATGTTGCGTTTGGTGCAGGCGCGATAGTCTTGTTTCATCATTGCCATCGCGAAGGTTTTAATGTCCAGCGCGGAGTGTGAGAATGGGGACTCGTCGCAGAAGCGAATTAAGTACCAATAGACGAACATGTAATCGAATGAGACGGGGTATCCTACGAAGACGGGCTTACCTGGCAAGTCTTTGAGCCAGTTCAAATAATCCCGCATGGCTTTGGCAGGATCTTGCAAATCCTTTCTGCAAGCCTCCCATGCATCTGGCTGCGTTCGCCACCATTCCATTGTCCGCGGATGTTCCTTTGCGTCCTGCAAGACCTGCAAGTTTGCGCTGAATGTTGAAATCAATTCCTTGTCCTTAGAGAATGCAGCAGAGGCAAAACTGAGCATCGAATAGACGCCTGGAATAGGTCCGTCCGCCTCAATATCGGTGCTTACATAGATTTCTGGAGTCTCTTTAGCCATCATCGGATTCCTTTTAGTACGTTCAAAAGAGTTGAGGTCCGGATCTCAATTCACCGGACCTCAACTCGTTGCATCTAAGATATCTTGCTAGCCTTCTTGCGTTTCGGGCGAGCAGCGCTGCGAGCCTTTTTCTCCTCAAGATCTTCAGAAAGCTTAAACATGACAGTCTTCAGTTCATTCACTCCAAAGTTGATCTTGAATGAGCATGCATTCGATTTGGATTTGGGGTCATCAGATTTTGCTGATTCCTTTTTAGAATTCTCATACTCTCGATAAAGGAAGAGCTGGTCAGCCGGTTCCTCATCCAGCCGGCAAAGATGAGCGGCGTGGAACTCGAATCCGACGCGAAGCTCCGCTGTCACCGGCTCATTGCCGACGTTTAACATTCGGACAATCAGAGTATTCGGCTCATCAGACATATATATAGATCCGAATTTAATCGCAGGATTCAGACAGAGGAGCAATGGACCGGAAGCTGTATCCTCACTTTCGGAAAGTGCACAAAAGAGCTCCTGCTCATAGGATTCAGCAAGCTCATAAGCTTCGGCGATATTCTCAGTGCCCAAGCTATCAGACAACAACTTGGCCCGGCTTTGCATATTCAATGGTGCCCAGGCATACCAAACGCTGCTTTTGCCGATGCATGCCGCACCAGGAATCTGCATATGCGGACCCGCGCCACCACCGCGCGTCTGCATCCGACCGCGCGAAAGTCGATTGATCGACCGCAGCAAGGTCAACGTCAGACTCTCACCATCAACGCCATACTCGGGAAGCCCTTTGTTCAGAATCATTTGACCATTGACGATTACGAAGCGCTGCGCGGGAAATCGATCGCAAGGAGTCTCGCAGCCCGGCCCAACTGGCAGTTGAATCTTCTGTTCGTTTTTGGTTTGGTGATAGCGTTGGGCTAGCGAGAAGTGATTCTCAGCGAAGCTGGTATGAATCGGTAGCCCAGTCGAGAGCAGCACCTCAAGGCGATGCCCGTTCGACTTATTCTCAAAGCGAGTTTCGAATTCTACAATCCGCGCACCGCGTTTCAAAATGACTTCCGTCTCGATCTCATGGCTGATTAGATTTGTTGAACGCTTTAACGCCGGAAGATCAACTCCATTTGAACTATCCTCAATCAACCCTTCGGGAATCTTCAACTCATGCTTGAATATCAAGGATGCCAGCAGCGGTCCCTTCTTCCCGACCTGCACTGAGATAAGCTTGGAGCTGATACCTTTATCGCCTGGAAGCGGATCATAGTTGTAAGAGTCACCACCATCTGCAGTATCACGGAAAGAGAAGTTCAACTTGTATTCTGCCTGCTTCTTCTTATCCGTCCAAATGACATTGAGCTGCCCACGCTCATCCGCGCTGACTCTCAGGATGCCATTGTCTAGCTGTTTACCTTGCGCAGTCACGATTGCCACCCGATTCGAGACCGGCTCGGCTGCGTGATTCTCCAGCGGCCATGCGACGTTGGCTTCCGCAAATGGAGCCATGTCCTGCACCCAAATCCAACCGTCAACCGCCCTGACATGCTCGTAATAGGGCACTCGTCCCCATCCGGCATAAAGCATCATGCCTGTGTGTTCGCTTTCATGCTGGGTCGTGTTGGCAGCATGTTCGATAGGATAGCCAGGCGCTTCGTGCCATTGATAACGCACAGGACCTGTGAAATGCTTTCCAGTCGGATTGATTATTCTGAGTGAATTCAACTTCACGCCAGGATCGCGCGGTGATTTCGCGCTCTCATCTCCCATGCCGGACAACTTGAATTCGGCGCGCTCACCCAGGGCGTTCAGCACATGATGGATGCGACCGGTGCGAATTTCCATCTCATCATGGACAGCATCCACGCTGCATCCACAAATGCTATCGTGGGGATGATTTTTCAGAAGCAATTTAGTTGCGTGCTTCAACTCCGCTTCCGGATATTCCATGAGCTGTCGCACCGCCAAAAGGCTATACAAGGGCTCAGCAAAGCGGAACAATCGCCGCTCAGCTTCCCGATTCTGCTTCTTCAAATAAAGCCGACTTGATAGAACTCCTTGCAAAAGATAGGCATAACCGTTGTCAGCGCTGCAAGCGTTATCCCTCAGCTCTTTTCTCACGACACCCACCAATGTATTTGGTGCTTTGACGCGCTCTTCGAGCATATGAGCGAACTCGTTCAGATGAAGCGGTTCAAGCTCAAGCTCATGTTTCTTGAGCTTCTTATTCAGCTCTTCAATCAGTCCAACCAGATCGCGCGGTGGTGCAACGTGATCCCCGCCAACTGGATACAGGAGCTGATTAGCAGTCTTAGAATATAAGCTGTCATTTTCCCAATCGCCACGATCGGCAGCGAACTTGCTAATCTCCTCTGCTACGCGAATGAGGGCACCATCTCTGCCACCATTTGCAGTTTCTGCTTCGTGAAGGTTGACCTGGTAGTAGCCCTTCCTTAAATGATAGGCAAGAACCTGGCTACCATCTGGACTTTGCCACCAGAATACCGGTCCCATATTCAATCGCGGAACACCGCGCCATACAAACGCCGAATTGATGCCGAAGCCGGTCAGAATTCTGGGCAAGTCTTGCGTGTGTGCAAATGTATCGGGGCAATATCCGACCTTGAGCGGCTCGCCGAACGGCTTCACCGCCGCGATTCCATGTTTCAAATTCCGAACTAGACTCTCTCCGCAAACAAGAATCTCATCTGAAAGCACATACCATGGACCTGCCGCCAGTTCGCCGCTGTCCATAAGCGCTTTAACACGCGGAGCTAGCTCTGGCGCAATTGCCAGCGCGTCTTCGAGAATTACAGATTGCCCATCCAAATAGAATCGTCGCAACTTCCCCGTCTCAAGCTCATCCACGATGCGCTTGATCACATCGACTAGATAGGTACGGAAAGTTTCAAATGGTTGATACCATTCGCGATCCCAATGCGTATGGGTGTAAACAAATACTTTGTTCATAAGAACCTCTGGATATAAGGATTTTAGTACTTAACTAAAGGAGCCAGCAATTTCGTGCCGGATTCGAGGGCATCCCAGAGTCCTTGCTCATTTTCTGAGGTGAACTCATCATTGAACTGAATGGACAAGCTGCCTGAATAGTCATACAGCTTTAGAGCTTCCACAAATTGTCCCCAATCGACCTGTCCTTTTCCTACTATCTTGTAGCGCCAGAACAATGGTCCAAAATAACCGTTGTCGGAAATGATTTGTCTTATGACCTCGACGTCTTGTGCTTCGACGTGATCTACGACCTGAACGAGATTGGGAAGCATGCGCAGATAGTCGATGCCCTGCCAGACGCAGTCAGCGATCGAAAGACTCAAGGAAAGCTCCTGGATACGAGCAATGATTTCTCGCCATTCCTGTGGCTCAAGTGGACGCCAGTTTTTCAGCGAGCGTCCGCGAAAAGGAGCAGGAGTGCCGGTACTCATCAACAAACGGATGCCCTGTTTGTTGAGTTTTTCAACTATGGGACCGACGGCTGATTCAATGCTATCCATCCAGCCATCAGCTGATTCAGCAAGCAAATAAAACACTATTCGCTTGCAATGGAGGGCATCAGCAACAGAGGCCAATTTGTCGATCATCGAATTGAATGATCGCACTGACTTCTTATCGCTAGCCACAAGTAGTGTGTTAAGCCTCAAACAGGCCATCTCCACATCTTTCTCTTTGCAGAAATCTGCCACTGACTTCAAGTGCTCTGTCTCATCGGCACTTAATTTCTTGGCAGACTTGCCGCCTGTTTCAAAAGAATCAAAGGAATATTCGCAAGCTGACAAACCTTTTTCAGCTGCTATCTCAACGGCTTCTTGCAAGCCTGAACCAAATCTGGTGGCATCGTAACAAAGACGCATGCGGTCAGTGTATCACATGAAATTTTGGACTAAATGAACTCTACCTATTTACATGTGGATCATGTAATCGCGACGAACGCGTGGATCATTCAATTCATTGATATCCATGCGGGTGCAAGTCACAACTTGATAATCGCCGTTTCTGAGAATTGACAGGCTGACTTGTGTGCCGGGAGTGCCCACAATGAGATCGAAGACCTCATCCTTTGTCAGACCTGAGGTGGGAACGCCATCAACCGCAACAATCATATCTTGCAAACGCAAGCCAACTTGCTGAGCAGGGGTATTCGGGAAGACTTCGTTGATAACCGGGGGATGCCCAAGGGTGGCAACGAATTTGACACCGACAATGCCGATTGAAGATTCAGCCTGCGCTTTGAGCGCGCTGTTTTCATCTTTTACTCGAGCACGGAGGGTATCTTGTTGACCTCTCTTAATGCCATAGATCAGCTTGCCTGACCTCTGCTGACGCTTATCGACGTGCTGAACCCCTCCTTGAAGAGGTCCGTGAATTTTCTTTGGCTCAGCCGGAGCAGCAAAGCTGTCGAGCTTCGGTTCTGCCGACTGGTAGCTGGCTGCTTGAGCCCCTACCTCTGGCATGACCGTTAGAGCAAGCAGCATCAAGGCAGCCGAAAGTCCGCTACGTGTTGATTGGTTGCTGTTTTGCATATTAAATGCCCACCGTTGCACAAAGTCGTTAAGAGTATTTGGCAGACAGACGTCAAGGTCCTTGTTCTGTTCCCATAGGTCTACTTTGATTATGCCACCCAACTGGCATCTCCACCTCAGGAAAAATACGGACAATCAAAATTCTGTCTTAAGTTTCATCCGCTCATGACATTCGCTTTGACTCAGGCTGGGCAAGCCTTTGCGCTCGCTCATCCGCCATATGGCTGTGCTAGATTGGGCTCACAGATATTACACAGCCCGGCTCGGCACGCTTGCTCCAGACGACAAGTCATCCGAGCGCAAGGAGGAAAAACCGTGAGCAAAGTCACCGTAATCGGTTCCGGTAACGTCGGAGCAACAGTGGCCCAGTGCGTCGCCGAGAAAGACGTTGCAGACGTAGTTTTGATCGACATCATCGAAGGAATGCCCCAGGGCAAAGCCCTCGACATGATGGAAGCAGCTCCCATCCATGGACATGACCGCAAAATTCACGGCACCAATGACTATGCCGACACGAAGGATTCCGACATCGTCGTTATTACTGCCGGGATCGCCCGCAAACCAGGCATGTCACGCGATGACTTGCTGAAAATCAACGCCGGCATCGTGCAAACCTGTTCGAAAGAAGCTTTGAAGCATTCACCAAACGCCATCTTCATTATCGTAACCAACCCTCTCGATGTAATGACCTACCTGGCATGGCAAACAACCAAATTGCCGACACATCGCGTCATGGGAATGGCTGGCGTTCTCGATAGCGGTCGCTTCCAAACATTCATCGGAATGGAATTGAAGACCTCCGTTCAAGATGTACGCGCCATGGTTCTCGGTGGACACGGCGACCTCATGGTTCCGCTACCGAAGTACTCGACCGTCAACGGCGTACCGATCACAGAATTGATGCCGAAGGATCGGGTTGAAGCCCTTTGCCAACGCACTCGCGATGGCGGCGCTGAAATCGTCGCATTGCTCAAATCAGGCAGCGCCTGGTACGCACCGGGAGCATCGGCAGCATTGATGGTCGAAGCCATCCTCAAGGATCAAAACAGACTGCTTCCTTGCTGCGTTTATGCTGATGGACAGTATGGTTTGAAGGATGTTTATGTTGGATTGCCAACCGTCCTCGGACGCGAAGGCGTCAAAAAGATCATCGACCTGAAACTTGATGATAGCGAAAGCGCTGCCCTCAAGAAATCAGCCGATTCGATCAAAGAAAACATCGATGCAATGAACAAGTTGCTGGCCGCCACAGTCTAGTCAGCTAACCGAATCCGAAACATGGACGCCCGATTTTCATTCATAATGAGATCGGGCGTTTTGCTATGTATGAGGATAGTCTTGTAGTCCCGAGTGCTTGGGCTTGCCTGGGTTATTAAAGACGACTCCGACCTAGATCGCTAAATCAATGGCTTCGTATACGGAGGAGAGTGGTAGTTTCAATTCATTATTAAAGGAACTAAGTACTAGTTCCTCACCGGCATCTTCAATAATTGTTTGAATCCAGGCGCTTTCCAAATCTTTCGAGAAAACCTCGACTCTGACTCGATCTTGGTAAACAATCAAATAATCACGAACAGAATGAAGTGTTCGGTACGCAGCTAACCCGGCGATCAATATCCGAAGTAGATGGGGATAGCACCTCGACTATCAAGACCGGCTCATTTACAAAGTACGAGTTAGGGTCAAATGCTCCACAAGCCACAAGTACGTCAGGATAGTAGAAACTATTATTTTGTTCGATGTGCACTTTGACATCACTCATAAAGGTTCGACAGATAGATCCTTTTGTGTTGGAACGAAAGAAGCTAGCAATGTTCATACAGATCTGATTGTGGGCAAGAGTTCCCCCAACCATGGCATGAATTTGTCCATTGACGTATTCGTGCTTAATTTGGGACGCTTCCTCAGCTGTCAGATAGTCTTCAACTGAAACAGCTGGAACTGACATTTCTTCCCCTCGGCCACGCCTAATCACGATCTTAACATTTACAAATACAGCCCTAGCAATTCAAGTCCACACACTTGAGAACCAGGAACATTCTCTTCACAAGGATGTCAACAACGAACTATAAAGCTATGACTGCAAAGCTTAGGCGATTGCCTGACAGAAGCGCCGGCGCGACGAATATTTGTTGCGCTGTCATGTAGCCAATGTCATCCGGGCATAGCTCAAGCCCGCTATAATGTGGACCTGCCGCAAAATTGGAGAGAGTCGTGATCACCGTGCAAAAACAACTGCTTCTAAAGAGCACCCTTTTAGGCCTCTGTGCAACTTTCCTTTTTCCAACCATCGCTTTGAGCGAAGGTGAAAATAAGGACGGCGGAAGCGAAGTAACGACGCCACAAACAGTTGTGGATTCCAAAGTAAGCGCACAAGATAGAAAAGACATCGAAAAATTCCTGACTAACTTCGAGAAAGACTGGAACGGTCACAATCTCGAAGGAGTTATGTCGAATTACGCTGATGATTACGTCAACAATGACGGGTTCGACAAAAAGATCATCAACCAACTTATGGGTGAACTCTGGAAAACCTACCCGGACATCAAGTCATCATCTTTCACAAAAAGCATTCGCGTTGAAGGACCTTATGCCACGATCGGAACTCACGATGATGTCGTCGGCACGACAGCATCGGAAGCACAAGGTCTTGGAAAAGGTGAATTGAGATCTGTCTCAGAAGGATTACTCTTCTGCAAACGCACTGGCACCGCATGGAAGATCATCGGTGATCGCATCGATTACGAAAGAAACAAGGTCAGCTACGGATTGGGACGGCAGCTTGAGCCTTCGTTTGCCGCCCCGGAACAAGTCAAATCCGGCAAGCAATTCTCCGCTCGGCTAGAAGTTGATATGCCCACAGGACTAGCTGCGATGGGCACAATTAGCCAGGCGACACTTTCTTATCCACCGCCGAAGCCGCCTGAAGTTTATAAGCCAATGGGCGATCCGTTGAACGATCGTCCGCTATTGGAGCGCGTTATGACCGCCAATGCGAAGAACAGAAATGAGTTGCTGATGGCGACCATTGGCCTGACTAATGCTTCGAGAAACTCTCTTCTCGGTATGGTGATTTTGACACGCCGCCTCAATGTTGTTCCTCCGATGGAGGCAGATCCAGCCAAGGCTGAGACTTCGGCAAACGCTGAAACGAAAGACGCAGCCCCAGGAACGCCCGTCCAATAAGCTGATGCAGCAATTTACCAGGCGCTGGACAATTCCCATTTTGCTGGGCGTATCGTCGTTCGCAGCGGATTTTCTGTCCAAAACCTGGGTGCGCTCCAATCTCGACTACGGTCATAGCCAGACCTTCGTGCCCGGATTCCTGAACCTATTGCGCACAGTCAACACTGGTGGCGCATTTGGTATCGGCCGTGAGAATGGAATTGTTATGACAATACTTGCCTCGTCGATAGTAATTGCCATAATCGCCTGGGCCTGGAAGCGCGAAAAATCAGCGGATGGGTTGGCAACTATCGAACGCTGCGGAGTCGGAATTATTGTGGGCGCCGCCCTCGGCAATTTGTGGGATCGATTTACTCAACATCAAGTAACCGACTTCCTCGAATTCGCCTTTGTCCAATTCCCCGTTTTCAACGTTGCAGATGCGCTGATTGATGTTGGGGCGGGCCTGATAATTATCGGGGCCTTGTTCTATTCAAAGCCGCAAGAAAAACATGCAAATGGAGAGTGCTGTGGAAGCGATCATCACTCTAAAGGTTGAGGAGCAGATCGATGTGCCCCGCCTTGATGCATTCTTGTCGGCACAGCTCGCCGACAGAGCGCTCAGCCGATCGCGAATTCAAAAGCTAATAGATGATGGGAAAGTCTTGGTCGACGGCAAACGCGCGAAGTCAGCCCTCAAACTATATGGTGGCGAAAGCATCGAAATATCCGTTCCGGAAGCAGAACCGCTCACGCTGAAAGCGGAAGATATTCCGCTCAAAATCATATATGAGGATGAGCAACTCATCGTTATTAATAAGGAATGCGGACAGGTCGTACACCCGGGTGCAGGTGTTAGTGAAGGTACGCTCGTCAACGCGCTCCTGGCGCATTGCAAGGATAGCTTAGCAGGCATAAACGGCAGCATGCGACCGGGAATTGTTCACCGTTTGGACAAGGACACTTCAGGACTGTTGGTGGTGGCAAAAACGGATCAAGCTCATTTGAGCCTATCCGAACAGATCAGCAAGAGGGAAGCAAAACGTGTCTACATTGCATTGTTGGAAGGGCAACTGCCCACAGAAAGCGGGATAGTGGACAAACCTATAGGTCGCCACAAAACCGACCGGGTGAAAATGGCAATTGTTGAAGACGGACGAACAGCACAAACACACTGGCAGATTCTGACGCACACAAATCGCTTCACTCTGATTAAGGCCAGCTTAAAAACTGGGCGCACGCATCAAATTCGAGTCCACATGGCCAGCCTCAATTGTCCCGTTGTTGGTGACCTTGTTTACAATCGCAAAAGCACCGGTAACGAGTCTGCACGCAAGAAACTGGGCTTAAAGGGACACGCATTGCATGCAGCTTATCTATCCTTCAGACATCCAGCAACAGGTGAACTGTTAGAATTTGAAGCAGAACCGCCAGCTGAGTTTCAAAAACTGATCGAGAGCCTGTAAGAATGCCTTCAAAAGTAAAAGTGTTACCCTTCCTCCTCGTAATAGTCGGCGCAGTTGTGGGCAACGCCGTAATGATGGGGCGGAATGACCAGCTCATTAGCTTTCATCTGTACTCTTTCGGTTTTGATATCAATTCAGGCACGCTTGCGATGATGTTTTTTGCTTGCGGCACTATTTTTGGTACTTTGTGGCCTTACGCCATGGGCGCTAATGTCCATGAACAGAACGTCACCAAACTAAAAGAATGGCAGACTCAAGATCAAAAGCTTGCCATTGAAGTCCAAAGGGACAAAGAAAAGCAACTCGAAGCAAAAATAGCCACATTGGAAGCCGCTTTGAAGCAAGCGCTCAATAAATAGCGAGAGTTCTTCCACAGATCCCAAAAGGTCAGCGGGGAAGTACCTTTACACCTGCTATAATCTAGACAGTCTAGACGGATTTTCCAATGAAAAACTGGCAATTACAAGAAGCGAAAAACAAATTCAGCCAGGTTGTGGACGAGGCGATCAAAGGCGACCCACAGATAATCACACGCCATGGTGATTCAGTTGCGGTAGTCATCTCTTATGACGAGTTTCTAAAATTGAAAGCTAAGAAAGAGCCGCTATCAAAGTTCTTTGGTTCTGTGTCATTAGAAGGTCTATTCCTAGAAAGAGACAAGAGTGGGCTTCGGACGCACGATGACCTATCTTCTTGATACTTGCGTTATCTCCGAGTTAGCATCCACGAAACCAAACCAATCGGTTGTGGCGTGGATTGATGACCTGAATGACGAGGATATCTACTTAAGTGTAATAACATTGGGCGAAATCAGGCGCGGAATTGACCGATTACCGATTTCCAGCAAGCGAAAGACGCTGGAAAAATGGCTTCAGAGTATTCTCGTTCGTTTCCAGAGCAATATCATTTCTGTGGATACATCCATTATTCTTCACTGGGGCTCCTTGGTGGCGGAGTTGGATAAGAACGGCACTCCTATGCCGGCAATTGATTCGCTGATAGCTGCCAGCGCGAGCTTCCACAGACTTACATTGGTCACAAGAAATGTGGCCGACTTTAAGAATTCGAAGATTCCATTGTTCAATCCCTGGAAAAGCAAATAGACAAGCGAAATGCGTTAGTCGCTACCTTGCTCCGATTCGCCTTCGGCTTTTCCTTCCTCGGCATTCAAGGTGGCGAAGTCCGAAGCTTTTAAGTTATCGATGAACTTTTTGAACTCCTCAGCTTCTTCTTCGTCTTTTTCGAAATCGGCTGAGATGGTGCCTTCTGCCACCACCTGCGCTGCCACGAAGATTGGTGCCTTTGCTCTTAGCGCCAGAGCTATGGCGTCAGATGGTCTAGCGTCGATGGTTTTTAGCCCTTCTCGATCTGGAGAGCCTGGCGGAGTTTGTGGGATGTTGCCGTTTGCAAGAGGTTGAAGAACAATAGTGGCAAAGTAAGTATTTGATGCCAGTTCGTTTATTTCTATGTGTTTTACTTTGAATCCTGTTTGTTGAATGGTACTCAACAAGAGGTCATGAGTAAGCGGACGCTCAGGTTTATAGTTGTCCAGAGCTCGTGTGATTGCGTTTGCTTCAAACATGCCGATCCAAATTGGAAGCGCGCGCCTTTTTTGCGGATCGTTCAAAACGACGATTGGGTGCCCGTTTCGAGCATCCATCGCAATTCCAGCTACGTACATCTCAATCATGCTGCGCCTTTTCTGCCTCCAATACTGGGATTATGCCCAAAATACGGGCTTTTAGTTGTCATCAAGTTAAATTTTTGGCGGAATCGGCTCTACAAGAGGCTTAACGAACAAACGTAAAATCAATTATAAGCAGATTTTTCTTGTTATTGCTTGCTCCTACAAACTTGCAAAGACGCAGCCCCTCCTGCAAAGTTCCTGTACATGCATGTCTCCGTATTTTGCGCAGACATATAAGAACTATTGACAGTAAGGCCGTCAAAGTGTGTAAACTATCTATCTGACCTCCCATTTGGGATGGGCGTCGTGCGACGCATGCGTTGCACATTACAAGTCCGGATGGCGGAATTGGTAGACGCGTACGTTTGAGGGGCGTATGGGCAACCGTGAGGGTTCAAGTCCCTCTCCGGACATTTTTTTTCTAAGCAAAATGAATCCAATTGACGGGCTGAGCAGGTTGCTGAGACCAGCACTCTTTGTCGGCGACGTTAGTTCATCGGAGCTATAAATGCCAGTCATTAGATCACAATGGCCGCACACCGTGGATGACATCGTCAAAGCTCTTGATGGAGTGTGGGGTGTGGTCGGCGCCATCAGTCAAACCGGTAACCTGCTGAGGCTTGAGCGCAGCTTTGCCAAACCGACCGTCTATAAATTCGTTGAATATGATGGCAACAACGAAGAGCGACCACTAAATGAGAAAACCTTTTCCGAAGAGGAAAAGAGCGAAGCAATCAATCAATTCGCAAAACTGCTGGGCTTTTGAATAGTCGATCTTGTTTGAAGATCTGCGCTCAGCGGCACAATGCCATAGATAAGTGGGGTTATGCCGTTTGAAAAAGAAAGCGAAATATCTGGGCATGATCACGCAAGGCTCGCTTTCACACGGGCTTGAAATGCGTCTTGATCGCAAAACTTCCGTAGAGGACTTGCGTGTCGGCCGCTTCGTCGTTGTCGAAGGACGAAACACCCGCTTCTTCAGCATGCTCACAGACGTTAGCCTTGCAACAAGCAGCCCACAGATTTTGAATTTCCCGCCAGAGCAAGATCGTTTTTTACTTGATGTTCTCTCAGGCGTATCTACATTCGGATCTGTGAAGGTGCAACCGATGCTTATGCTGGAAGGCACAGATAAGGAATTACGCCCGGTAAAAACGATCCCAAGCCATTTCTCGCAAGTTTTTGAAGCAAACGCAGACGACTTCGGTCTGGTATTCGGCAAAGAGAATAATGAGACAAAAAGCGATCCCTTCTTCAATATCGGCCAACCGCTCAATATGGACATCCCTATTTGTGTGGATCTGAGCCGCTTCATCGAACGCTCGAACGGTATCTTTGGTAAGTCCGGAACGGGCAAATCATTTCTGACGCGCATCTTTCTTTGTGGAACTATCAAGAAAGACTTGGCTTCACTGCTCGTTTTTGACATGCATAACGAATACGGCTGGCAAGCCATGTCAGAAAACAAAAAGCAACCGCGCGTAAAAGGGCTGAAGCAATTATTCGGTCATGATGTAATTGTTTACAGCCTCGATGCGGAGTCCTCAAAGGCGCGCGGTATCCCGGATGCAAGAGAGTTATACATCGGGTTGGACCAAATCGAGATCGAAGATCTTGATTTGCTCAAGTCCGAGTTAGCTCTATCTGAGCCAACTTTGGAAAATGCATACATAATAAAAGAGCGGCTAGGCAGCAACTGGATATCGCTGCTGCTAGAGATGACAGGCGAAGAAATAGAAGAATTCACCGAGATGTACAAAGGTCATCCTGGCTCTATCAAAACGCTGCAGCGCAGATTAAATACGGTGGTGCAGAAAACACATTACCTCAAAACACAAGTACAACAGAACTATATCGACGAGATTCTCCGGCATATACAAGCCGGCAAACATATCGTGCTCGAGTTCGGACGGCAAAACAACTTGCTTTCGTACATGCTTGCTACAAACATCATCACAAGGCGACTACACGCACAATACGTCCGCCTCTCCGAGGCACACCTGGCTAATCCGGAAGGCACGCGCCCTCCCAGAAAGCTGATGATTGTGATCGAAGAGGCGCACAAATTTCTCTCGCCGCAATTAGCGAAACAAACAATCTTCGGCATCATTGCCAGGGAAATGCGCAAGTATTTCGTCACACTGTTGATAATCGATCAGCGTCCGTCCGGCATAGACAACGAGATCTTGAGCCAATTAGGCACGCGAGTTACGGCACTCTTGAACGACGATAAGGATATAGATGCTGTATTCACCGGTGTTTCAGGCAGCCAAACATTAAGGACGGTTCTCTCACAAATGGATCCAAAACAGCAAGCGCTTGTGCTTGGTTACGCAGTTCCGATGCCCGTTGTTATCAGAACAAGATCATTCGACAATGATTTTTACCGTGACTTGCAGGCTGATCATCAAGAGCAAGATAGAGAAACACGAGCTAAACGAGCCCAAGTTGAACTATTTGGTGGCAGCTAACCCTTGCAACGCTAGTATTATCTGGGCTATTGTTAGAATACTAATATAGCGAAGATGTGACCGGGCTATGTATTAAGGAACAGATGTTCAAAGAGCCTGATAAGAAGATCGAAAAAGCGGCTGACGAAGGCAAGGACGCCAGCGGCTCAGCAGAGAATAGCGCCTCGGGCAATGCAGATCTCGAAGATGATCCATATGCAGATATTGAGCCTGATTTTAAAGTTACAGCATCCGCCAAGCAGCCAGAGTCTTCTGTTCCAGGAAATAAAAAGGAAGCCACTGAGCAAAATAGTGAAGTGGAGCCTATCGACTTGCAGGACAACTTTGTAGAGAACAAAGAACCTGCAGAACTGATGTTTTGCATCATCCTGGCATCAATATATTTGGGTTTAGCTCGCTATTTCTGGGAGCCTCTAAAAAAGGTTTCCTGGCTATTCTGGGAGTTTGAAGCCTTCCTCATTTTCGTCGCCATCATCGCCCTTTTCTTGGGCGCCCGCCCATACATGTCCCCGTCCAGCCTCCAAATAAGTAGGCACGGTATCAAGTATCAAGGACCTTATTGGCCCCAGAGAAAAACGGTCAACTGGACAAACGTGGTGCAAATGTACGTCAGTCCCGAACTCATTCTTGTTATTTATCGATTATCAGACAAGCCGAAAAGCCTGAGACCACTGTTGATTCACTCAGTGTATCTGGCTGACAAAGACAAAATAGCTGACAGCATTTCAAAGTACGCGCCAATGGAACCAGTTCTGGTCGCGAATCCAGGTTTGATCACACGCACATTTCAAATTTTGATGTTTGCTGCCGTCGTGATTTGGATATTGAGTGTCTTAAAAAATTGAAGCACCGAATCTGGTGGCAAACCCTGTTAGCAATTACAAGATCAAAAAAGCACAGAGAAACGAACAAGAATGGCAGTATGATCGGCCATTGAAAATGCCAAGAGCTGCACTTTACCAGTAGCTTATGTGCTTACTTGCCGGGAACCTTTCCGGCTGTATTTGCATCTCTCAAGTCGGCACTCAGGTTTCTTAAATAACCAATCAAGTTATTCAATTCGTCGTCATTTATGGAGTCTTTAGGCTGAGGAGGCATGATGCCTTTACCTCTGCGGATGAATGCTGTCAATGCAGGATCACTCGGAAAGTGTTCAGCCACAAGATCAAGACGCGGACCCATTCCTAGCTTTCCACTAGGGTGGCATGTGTTACAACTGCGCACGAAGATCTGTTCGCCAGTCAAATTAGTCGAAGTCGATGCTTGCTGCAGCTGACTCGCTTGTTTGGCGGCTTCAATCCGTCGCATTTCCTCACCCATCGAGCAAGAAGAGAGACAAATGAGCAAGGTAAACAAAATCAGCGGTTTCAAAAATAATTGCATAAGCATAATGATAAAACTTCGCTCGCATAAAAATCTCAAACGACTTGACATGCAAGACATCCTTCAGTGTAGCACTGGTGCAACATTGCATATCTGATTTACAGTTTTGAAGTTTAGAGTCTGTTCAATCGGGGAAAAATTATCAGCTTCTGAGAGAGGAAATCCGTGAATCTATTAGCTAAATTAGCTCTCGCTTAACACAGGGTTTACGTTGCCAGTGTAAACTAATTCATGATGGGTTAAGGATTTGCGGCATTCCGATTGGATTTGCAACAGATATAACAAAGCTAGCAAGTCCCAGCAATTCACTAGTCATCACCAGCTCAATCGTCGGAGATTCACATGACAACTCAGGTAACAAGACTAGATCCACCAAAGCGTCCCGGCGATGGCGAGCCAGAATCGAGAATAATTATTCAAGGTGGCCGCCCCCTTTCAGGCGAAGTTTTTGTAGGCGGCGCCAAAAATGCAGTTTTGAAAATCATGGCTGCAGCTCTACTTACTAAAGAAACTTGCGTTCTGCGCAACGTACCGAATTTGACTGACGTCGAAATGATGGCTGCAGTTCTTCGTCATCTCGGAGCCAAAGTTACCGTCTCCAATTCCGAAGTAATTATCAATTCACGCGATGTCGCTGATATCGAAGCTCCATACGAGCTGGTCAGCCAACTGCGCGCATCATTCGTCGTACTAGGACCTCTTGTTTCACGTTTCCGCCAAGCCAAGGTTTCATTGCCAGGCGGCTGCGCGATCGGCGAGCGCCGCATCGATCTCCACGAGCGTGGTTTGAAACTGCTCGGTTGCGAGGTAGCACTTGAGCATGGTTATGTTCTGGCTCAAGCCGAAAAATTGACAGGCACCAGAATCTATCTTGATCGCCCGTCAAACGGAGCAACCGAAAACATCATGATGGCAGCTGTTCTTGCTGAAGGACAAACAGTCATCGAGAACGCAGCTCAAGATCCTGAAATTCTCAACCTTGCAGAATTCATCAATTCGATTGGTGGAAAAATTCATGGAGCCGGTACATATCAAATCACCATAGATGGTGTCGGCATCGACGAATTGCATGGTACTACATTTGATATCATTCCGGACCGCCTCGAAGCTGGCACATTCATGGCCGGCTGTATGGTGGCAGGTGGTGAAATCGTCGTCGAGAAGGTCAATCCCCACCATATCTACTCACTGATAAGCAAAATGCAAGAAATGGGAGCTGAAATTGCGATCTATGCTCCAGACACTATCAAAATCAAGATGGTAGGTCGTTGCAAACCAACTGAAATTACAACTCTTCCGTATCCAGCCTTCCCAACAGACATGCAGTCGCTTCTCATGTCAGTTTTGGCGACTGGCGACGGAACATCAATCATCACCGAAACGATTTACGAAAATCGCTTCATGCAGGTTGGTGAACTGAGAAGAATGGGAGCCGATATCACAGTTAAGGGTAACTCCGCGGTAATCAAAGGAGTCCCGAAACTGACAGGCGCAGAAGTAAAATCACCTGACCTTCGCGCCTCAGCTGCGCTCGTGATTAGCGGACTTGGAGCCGAGGGCATCACTGAAGTGAGCGGCCTTCGTCACCTAGATCGCGGATATGAGCGGCTGGAAGAAAAACTACGCGGATTAGGCGCCAACGTCTATCGGCGTTAACAGTCACATCACAACAAAATAGTGCAAGAGGACAACTCCATGATAGTCATGAAGTTTGGCGGCACGTCTGTGGGTTCCGCCGAACGAATGCAAGAAGTAATAAACCTGGTCCAAAGCGCGCAACAAAAAGGGCGACAGCCGGTAGTCGTGCTATCGGCAATGTCGGGAATAACCAATTGGTTGATCGAAGGCGCAGAACTAGCACTTGACCGTAAACTGGAAGAAGCGGTCAAAGTATTGGACAAGATACGCGACAAACACGTCGATGCTATCAACAAGCTTTTCAGCAATGGACCACGACGAGCAGAGCTAATGGACACGCTCAATGAAAAGCTCGATGAGCTGCTCATTCTGTACAAAGGCGTGGCCTATTTGGGCGAACTTTCAAAACGCTCGCTTGATGCCATTTCAGGATTCGGAGAATTACTCTCATCGGCTATGGTGGCAGCTTTCGCCGAAGAGAAGGGTATGAACTGCAAATGGTTGGACGCCAGACAAATGGTGATCACCAATGAGAACTTTGGGAAAGCAGAGCCGCTCTGGGACAAGCTAATCCCTCTTTGCAAAAACAAAATCTCACCGCTTTTGGAAAAGGGTGCAGCAGTTTTCACTCAAGGTTTCATTGGCAGCACCGACAGCGGTATCAACACTACTTTAGGAAGAGGCGGGTCGGATTACAGCGCATCAATTATTGGTGTTGCACTGGACGCAGATGAAATTCAGATCTGGACTGACGTTGACGGCATGATGTCGGCAGATCCGCGCGTCGTCAAAGAAGCAAAAGTTCTGCCTGAAGTATCGTTTCAAGAAGCATCTGAACTTGCCTATTTCGGAGCAAAGGTTTTGCACCCGATGACCATACATCCGGCCGTCGAAAAAAATATTCCGGTGAAGATTCTGAACACCTTAAACCCGACGGCGTCGGGCACCATCATCAAGGGAACGGTTACCAGTGGCGACGACATGATCCGCGCGGTCGCAGCTAAGAAAAATATTTCAGCGATCTATCTCAGCTCACCGAACATGTTGATGAGTCACGGCTATCTTGCAAAAGTTTTTGAAATATTCGATCGGCACAAAGTTGCGGTTGATCTGATTTCAACATCTGAAGTGTCGATCGCACTTACGATAGACACAACGGACAAGCTCGATCAGCTTCATCAGGAGCTGGCGCAATGTGCCGATGTTCAGGTTATGCGCGAGGTCTCCATCGTCAGCGTCGTCGGCAGACAATTCCGTTATCAAAGCGGAATCGCCGGTAAGGTTTTCAAAGCACTGAGCGATATTCCTGTGCTGATGATTTCAGGCGGCGCTTCAGATATTAACCTCAGCTTCGTAGTGTCGGCCGATCAGTCGGACAGAGCCGTTCGCCAATTGCATGCCGAGTTCTTCAACGCCAGCTCGACCAAGTCTAATAACTCGTTGTCTGCATAACGTTCCGGTTGTTAATTCCCATCGCCACGGCTACAGTAGAAATTCTCAAGTTTTTCTACTTCGCTGCGATCAGTCTAAGCAACCTGAATTAATATCCGATAACGGTGCCTCACACCACTGCATGGTAGGCGCCGGACTCCGTTCACTACCGCTTGCATAGTCGGCATTGCCTCCGTTCACAACGAAACACTTTTTCTCATAGAACACGCTCGTTCATAACGTAACGCCGTCATTCATACAGAAAGGCTCTCATTCATAACGAAGCCTGACTCATTTCGGAGCGCTTCTAGCTTCAGCGCATTTTCGCCCGACGATAGCTCCGGGCACCTGTCCTTCTATGTCTCACGGTCACGCTCATTGGGCAAGTTTGTTTACAAGGGCGGAGCATTTTGCCGCAGCCGGGAAGAATAAAGCTGCAAGGCATTTTGCCAGGGGGAAAAATATGACCGCCAGAGGCGGCAGCATTAAGGGACTGCGTGTCCTGAAATGACCGAGACGAGCCAAAATACGACGCTTGGTGCAAAACTATCCGAAAGATACGAGCTTATAGCTCCGATCGATCGGATGGGCAGCTCTGTCGTCTATAAGGTTAAAGATCGCCAGGATGGAATCATTAAGGCCTTAAAAGTTATCCCGGTTGTTAATGAGAATGGCATCGACCGATTTTTGGCAGATGCGGAGAAGGTAAAAAACGAAATCCACTTTCGCGGCGTTGCTCGCTTGCGGGAATACGGAATTGTCGAAGAAGATGGTGTGAAGACAGGTTTTCTTGTTCACGATCTCATCTCAGGTCGAAGTCTTTATCAGCTCTTGAATCGCCAGGGGCGAGTCGAACTCAAAGAAGCTCTCGATATATTCATTCAACTAGCTTCCTCAGTCGAGTATCTGCACGAGCATGGACTTGTTCATCTACAGCTCAGTCCACGCAAAGTACTCCTCTCCGACAGCGACGATTGCATCATCGTCAAACTGTTAGATTGCGGATTGTCCCGTCATCTCAGTGATCTAAAAATCGACCCCGCGGAAGAACTAAAGATGTTCCCCGAAGGAGTTCTTTACTTGAGTCCCGAGCAATGCGGAGCTTTGCCAGCGGATCATCGCACAGACATTTATGCTGTTGGCTGCATTATGTACGAGTGCCTCGTGGGCTTGCCACCATTCCTGAGCAAGAGTCCTTATGAAGTGACGCGTATGCATGTCGGCGAAGAAGCAAAGCCTCTACGCATGAGCCGCGACGATCTGAACTTTCCGCTTGAACTGGATTTGCTGGTTCTAAAATCTCTGCGGAAGAATCTGAATCAGCGCCAACAAACCATGACCGAGCTGCGCGACGACTTGCTGCATGCACGAGACGAGTTAGCGAAGATGCCGGAGGAAGCGCCTCGGCGCACCACCGGTAAAGGCATCATGCCAGAAGTCGTCTCATCAATTATTGAAGATATCGCAGAATTGCTGGGCATGGATAGCGCGCTGAAGGTCAAGCTTGCAGTACCGGTTATCCTTGGATTTGTAGTTATATTCGGTTCAGTCCTTGTTGGAATGGCATTGCATCCACATCAAGTTCGAATTGTAGAACAGGAGAGTGCAGCCGAGAAAAAATGGCGAGAACTAGATGAAGAGGGACAGCGCTACATTGAGCATGGCGACATCAATCGAGCAGAAACTGCCTACGTTAAAGCGCAACAATTAGCCGAACAATTCGGAGACAAAGATGAGCGTCACCTTCGCACGCTGCGAAAACTTGTAGACATATACGAAAGCGAAAAGCGCTACGACAAGGCAAGCGAAACTGAGGCGCGTGTGAAAGCGCTCATGGGCGAAGACGAAGCGAACTAATTTACAGAAAGGTATCGCCTAAAGCGCTTCTCACTGCATTGACTATTCGCCAGCGATAGCTAAGGTGTATAGGAGGCCCCAACGGTCCCCGCTCTAAAAGCACCTTGTCTATTGTCGTGACTTGATCACACCGGGCATAGGAATCTTTACTCAAACCACCTTCACCTGCCGGAATGTGCACATGCACGCGAGGATGAGGACGGCCAATCGAGGAAGTCGTCGGCACCACAATTACATTAGAGGCGAATTCGTTTCGCCCCGATGTTGAAACCACAATTGCTGTTCGGGGTTGCTGTGGGTCATTCGGTTGATTCGGAGTATTAACCAGCCATACTTCGCCATTGCGCGGGAAAGTCTTCTGCGGTGTGGTCATTATTCACCTTCTTGAGAATTCCAAATTCTCTTAGCGGCTTCTGTAGTGATTCTCGACCAGGCTGGGTCATTTAGTTCATGTGCTTGGTTCTTGTAATAGTTCGCATCGAACTTATCCATAAAAGTGCTTGTCCACAGCTGAAGGGCTTCTTCAAAGACAGCGCTTCGAGACAAGGAATCGTTATCGCTGACATACGAATCGACGGCTCTTAGAAGCTCCGGACTAACGGAAACTGTAACCTTTTCCTTTCGCGAGTTCATATGCAATTCCTCAACAACCATACTATTAGTATGACACATTTTCATACCTCCAAAGTGAAGTTTAGGCGCAGGTTCCGAAACGAAGGTGGCGATATTTGACCGCTTCGGCAATGTGCATGGGCTGGATATCGTCCGAACCTTCCAGGTCGGCAATAGTTCGAGCTATACGTTGAACCCGATCATAGGCGCGCGCTGAAAGCCCGAGTTGTGTTACCGCACGCGCAAGAACTTCTCTGACGGAATCGCTTAGTTTGCAGTAGCGGCGCAACTCTGCTTGTCCAAGCTGACTGTTGAAGAGGAAGTTGCCCTCTGGCATGCGCTCGCGTTGCCGCTCAACGCCGCTCATCACCTTCAAACGCATCATTTCTGAGGATTCGGACGGACGCTGAGATGACATTTCCATTTCAGTTATGCGGCCAACTTCGATTTGGATATCAATGCGATCCAATATTGGTCCGGATATCCTAGCCCAGTAGCGGTCAGCCTGGTATGGAGAGCAAACACAATACTTGATTTGATCTCCTCGATAGCCACAAGGACAAGGGTTGCACGCACCGACTAAAAGGAAATTCGCTGGAAACGTAAAACAACTTTGGGCACGGCTAATCGTCACGTTGCCAGTTTCCATCGGTTGCCTCAATGAATCAAGATGCGAGCGAGAAAACTCTGTCATCTCATCGAGAAATAAAACACCAAGATGGCTGAGCGAAATTTCGCCTGGTTTCGGAAACGTTCCGCCGCCGACTAAGCCTGGCAAGGACGCCGAATGATGCGGATTTCGAAAAGGGCGTTGCGAAACGACTCCCATTTTCTCGTTGAGTTTACCGGCGACGCTGTAGAGCTTTGTGAGTTCAAGCGCCTCATCGAAGGATAAGCTTGGCATGATGCCAGGCATGCGTTGCGCAAGCATAGATTTACCTGAACCAGGTGGCCCGACCATAAGCACGTTGTGACGTCCTGCCGCTGCAATCATCAGAGCGCGCTTAGCTCCGTTCTGTCCTTTAACGTCGGCAAAGTCAGGAAATTCTTTGAGCGGATTCGACAAGCTTTCAAATCGCTCACGCGCCGAAGAATAAATCGGACTCATCGAAGTCGGTTGGCAAAGCAAAGTACAAACTTGTTTCAAATGACTTACTGCATAAACGTTCAGCCCTGCCAGAAGCGCCGCCTCATGGGCATTGACCTCAGGCACAATGATGTTCGATGCGCCGCTTGCTTTGCACGCCATGGCAGTAGCCAAAACACCATTGACACCACGGACGGAGCCATCAAGACCCAGTTCTCCCACCATCCAAAAATCACCTAATCGCTCAACCGGTAGTTGTCCCGTTGACGAAAGTATCGCCACAGCAATCGGAAGATCCAGGAATGGACCTTCCTTTCGCGTGTCAGCCGGTGCAAGATTTACTGTCCACTTCTTGGCGGCGGGCATCAAAATTTCACACGCTCGTATAGCAGAACGAACCCGGTCTTGTGATTCTTTAACAGCAGTATCCGGAAGACCAACAATATGGATCTGTCCCATACCGCCGCTGCAATCAACCTCCACTTCAATGCGATAAGCATCGACTCCATTTACCGCACCGGAATAGACTCTGCTGAACATAGACCTCTCCTCCCATATGCGCGCAGACGCCGCGCCCGCCAAATCGGCAAGAGCAGAAAACGTCACCTCTTGTAAACAAAAAATTGCTTCCTACTCTAATAACGACAAAACCATGCCAAGGGTTCAAATTTCTTCAAAACTTTTTTCCCTCATTACACTTTTTAGACCAAATGTTTAGAAATCCCAAAGCATATACAGCACATCAAATTCAGTAAAACTCTGTGGCTAGCCCTGTTTAGCGAGTTGTCAACATGGCGGCACGAGAGATTCGAAGAGGCGTACAATTGAGAATCATTCTCAAACTGACAATAACGCCCGAGAAAATGAGATAAACAAATGACTATTCGTAGAACAGAATTCGGCTTTGGCCTCGAAGCAGAGTACCTATTAATAGATAAAAACAGCTTTCGCCCATTATTCTGCGACGATCTTGATGCTGACGATCTTCTGAACCTCGTCGAAAGGATTCCCGTTTCCGACATCGGCGTTGACGGTTTCAACATCAAGCCGCTTCATCGAAAAGCCATTCCTTATCTAATAGAAGGCTACTACTTAACCGATGACGACATGAAGCCTCTCAAGCTCCTGCCGAAAGGAATCGAGCTTAGGACGCCAATTGCACCGTCAATCGAAGAAGCCATCCAAACTCTTCGCTTGCTGACAAAAAGATTGAACCTAGCGGTCTCCGATCGGGACTGGGCACTGTGCTCTCTATCTCATCATCCTGTCGAAACTAATTTTCAAGCTAAGAGAAACTACCGGAGAGATGATTATTGGCAGTGGGCCTTAACTGCAATGACAACTTTCGGTCCGGACATAAACATTAGCGTTCCGGCTGAAATAGGCAATTCTATCGATCTAAATGCATTAGAAGAAAAAATCAATTATTACATGCCACCACTGGTGGCGCTTTCATTCGCCTCACCATTCGAAAGAGGGAAGCTCTGGGAAGTTGACGGAAAGCAAGGACTGTCTGTCCGAACTTACAAGCGATCAACCTGCGCTCCCTTATTTTACGTGCACAAAGAACCAGAACTGCGCTTTGAATTCAAAGGCTTCGAAATGCCATTAAACTTCGAGGACTACGATGCCTTCTTCCTCACAAGCCTGGCCATTCTTCTCGACCCCGCGCTGAACAAGTCAGCAGGCAACGACGATCGAATTGCACAACTCAGAAGACTATCGGTAGACGGACTGAGCCGCGAAGAAGGCGAGATCGCCCAAGAGGTCATTTTCAGTGCGCGCAAAATCGCAAGGCATTATCAACTACCAAGTGAGAAGTTAGCGATTTTGGAGCAAAGATTACAAGCAAATGACTGTCCTTCAAAAAACCTGATAGAAACTTATCTGGCCTCAGGTTCTATGGAGAACGTTTTGCAAAATCTTTCCAACTTACTGGAAAAGAACACGGATAAGCAACTCACATTGCAAACGGCATGAAGCAGTGAATCTTTTTAAGAGCCCAGACGCCACCAACGCCTCGCGCGATTACATTTTGATCTGTTGCTGCAAAGCAATCAGAACAATGGGCTTCGGGCTTGCATCGGTGGTTTTGGCTCTCTACTTGATTGAAAGAGGATTCACAAAACCTGAAGTCGGTATGCTTCTCTCGGCTACCTTGATACAGGACGCAATTCTCACTACGTCAGTATCTGCACTTGCATCGCGATTTTCGTCGCGACAGTTACTTTTCCTCTCCAGCTCTGTCATGCTCATTGGTGCACTCGTGCTTGCATTTGCAAATGACAAATGGGTTTTAGCCATAGCTGTGATCTGTGGGATCATTAGCCCCGCTGGATTTGAAGGTGGACCTTTTGCCGCACTAGAGCAAAGCATCGTAGCCAAAACGCAGCAGGCATCATCACTAACTAAAGCCTTATCAATTTACAATATGCTCGGTTTCGGTGGTGCAGCAATGGGCGCACTGCTTGCAGGGCTTCTCCTGAGCGGTGCTTTAAAACCGGCATCTCCGCTCCATGCTTACCAATCGATTTTGTTAGCTTATGCATTCTGTGCTCCATTACTTGCAGTTCTCTACGGACTGCTCAAGACAGCCGTTGGCAAAACGAGCGAAAACGATTCGGCTACGCAAAAGAAGCAAGGTCCTGAACCTATTGGTGAACAAGATCTCAATGGCCAGCATCAGGACGCTCCCAAGCTGAATAGACTCTGGCAATTTGCGGCCCTCCAAAGCCTGGACGCGTTCGGCGGCGGCTTCATAGTGCAATCCATGCTTACTTTATGGTTCTACCAGCAGTATCAGCTCGATGCAATTTTCCTGGGCAGCATTTTCTTCTGGTGTAATATCATTGCCGCATTTTCCTTCCTGCTGGCACCATGGATTACGAAACGAATTGGACTCTTGCAAACAATGGTGTTTACGCACTTGCCATGCAGTCTTACACTATGCTTACTTCCTTTTCTTCCGTCGAAGGAATGGGCTGCTGGACTTCTTATTGCTCGCAGCTTTTTCTCATCGATGGATATCCCCGTTCGGCAAGCATACAGCATGCTCATTGTTGCTGAAAAAGATCGCGCATTTGCAGCCGGACTCACAAGCTCTTCAAGGGCGATTGCGCAATCACTTTCGCCTTCAATTAGCGGCTTTCTTATGCAGCATTTCTTTCTTGCAAGTCCACTGATTTGCGCAGGAATCGCAAAGAGTGCCTATGACCTGCTTTTGTATTTCGCGTTTAAGAACGTTCCACTAGATGGCTCCACAGATTCAGTTGAACACAAGCCAAGCGCTCGAAAACAGCCTTCAATCCGTCCCGACACAGCGGCTCCCGAGAAGGAACACGTGGCAGTTGGAAGCAGCCGCACATGAATACGCAGATAGAAATTGAAGACGAGAATCACCTTGCCGATCATTCAATCGCTAAAACGGCGGCGCCACATGCAAAGAAGCCATCTAAAGTAAAAAAACTGTCCTTCCAGGTACACAAATATGTCGGAGTTGTTGCAGCGGCCTACATGCTGATGATGAGCTTAAGCGGCACATCGCTTGTTTTCCATGATGAAATAGAATCCTGGCTTTGCCCGGAATCTGCGCCCATAATTGGAACATCACTCGCATCAAATGACCTGATTTTCCAGAAATGCAGGGAGAAATTCCCGCAATTCGAATTTGGGAATTTAATTGCAGATCCCTGGCACCGACCAACGCAAGTGTTTGGATCGGGTCCTGAGGGGAAGAAAATCACTTGCGAATCAAACCCATTTACGGGAGAGTTCATTCGTTTGAGGGAAGGAAACCAGGCGCTCAAATTTCTTTGCGAATTACATTTCAATCTATTGAATGGCAGCACAGGCAGAACCGCAAATGGAATCGGTGCATTGATTCTGCTTACTTTAACAGTGACCGGATTAACGATCTGGTGGCGGGGTATTCAATCAATCAAAGCCAGCTTTGATCTTCTCCCCAAGAAGGCAACGGTAACGCCAAGAAGGCGAGTGTCAGTGATTCTGACGAGGAACTTGCATGCAACAATTGGCGCGTGCTTAGCACCGCTTTTAGTGGTCTGGGGACTGAGTGGATTTTACTTCGGTTTCCCTGCATTTGTAGAAAGTGCAGTCAATTTGTTTTTACCTGTTTCATCGCAGAAGAAGGAACCGGAAATACAAAGCGCCAATCCAGGAGTCCGAGCCAACACATCAATGACGGTAGACTCATTCGTCAACAACGCACGATCCGCTGCCATCGATTTTGATTTTGTGTCTCGCATTTCTATGCCCGACAAAAAGAAAAAGTCAGTTCGCGTCTGGCTTCTAAAATCAAAAGCCACCAAAGAGAAATGCCAGGTATTCCTCGACCCGGTCTCTGGCTCCGTGCTAGCCGTGTCCAAGTCGGAGAGCACACCGGCAGGCGATCTATTCCTGCAGACGCTAACTAAACTGCATTTTGGAAGCATCGGCGGAAGCACGACAAAGTTCTTATGGTTGCTCGTCGGACTTACACCAGCAATCCTTGCAGTTAGCGGCATCATGATTTTTGTTCAAAAGCACTTGAGCAAGAAGCGACTGCACCACAAATAACAAGCAATGCGCAGGCCAAGTCATAGCCGCGCAAGTCCCGTCAAGCCGCTCATCTAAAGCCTGAGGCGCTCCAATTCGCGGCACTCCGAAGCCCGCTGGAAGCGTGCGCTCCAATTCACGGCGCGGCCGTAACTCTACTTTGCCAAATACGAACTACGCAGATCTTTAAGTTCAGAATCGTTCGGCTTTTCTTTCAGCAAGGTATCAATTTCAGCGACAGCAGCATCTTTCTCGCCTTTGTTGCTCAATACCTCGGCGTAAGCTCTGCGTGCTTCGGAGTTGTCGGACCGCAATTGCAAGGCTCTTTCAAGCTCTGTTGAAGCGGCTTCATTGTCACCCTTTTTCAATAAGGCTTCGCCTAACTTTTGATGCGCTTCATCATTGTCCGGATCTGATTTGGCAATATATCTGTACTCGTCAATTGCCGCATCAGTTTGCCCGGAAGCCAAGCCGGCATCAGCTAAAGCACGATGTGCAGCCAGTTCATCGGGGGCAAGCTCTACAGCTATCTTCGCGTGAGTAATCGCTTCGTCGTATTTTTTCAAATGCGTGAGTGATCGCGCGATAGCATATTGAGCAATGATATTCTTGGGATCCTGCTCAAGCGCTTTGCTTAATACATCGGCGGCCTCATCGTATTTGCCAAGTTCGTTTAAAACGACGCCCAAATTGTTTAAAGCAGTGGAACTCTTCGGTTCACGCTTTATAGCTTCTCTATATTCGGCAGCGGCATGTTCATAATCTTTGGCGGCGAAATACTGATTGCCTGAAATCAGACAATCAGCTGCCGTTCGGATATCACCACAAGCACTTAGCGACAGAGCTAAAAACGCGACAGCAAAAAGCAACCTCGGAGCTTGTCTCTTTAGGAAGTAGTTCTTTCTAAATTTCGCCAGATTTACTTGCATCTGGGAGATCCCCAAAAAGAGCTCGAAGGCTCTGAACCGAATTTTAGCACGTGCCCTGAGCTGAGACTACTTCGGGTTTTTCCGAGGTCTTGCTTGGTCTAAACTCCACTTGCAGTTCTTTCAACTGTTCGGCTGACGCCATGGACGGTGCCGAAGTCATCAAGCAGGTGCCCGACTGAGTCTTCGGAAACGCGATTACGTCCCGAATTGACTTGCAGCCGGCAAGGAGCATAACCAGACGGTCCAGCCCTAGCGCCAAGCCACCATGCGGTGGTGCGCCTGACTCCAGCGCATCCAGCAAGAACCCAAATTTGTCGCGCGCGGCGTCCGCTGTCAATCCGATCACGGAAAAGGCCTTTTCCTGAACCTCTTTAGAATGGATTCTTATGGAGCCGCCACCAATCTCGACACCGTTGTAAATGATGTCATATGCCCTGGCTTTGCAAGCTTCGGGGTTTTTGTCCAGAAGAGGAATGTCTTCCAAGCGTGGACTCGTGAATGGATGGTTCACCGCAACTAAGCGCCCCTCATTTTCATCATATTCAAATGCAGGGAAATCAGTAAGCCAAAGCAGTTTGTGCGCTGACTCATCGATGAGCTTCAAATCCTCCGCAATCTTCAAGCGAAGCCTGCCAAGCACGTTAGCAACAGCCTTCTTTTTATCGGCCATCAAAAGAAGCATGTCCCCATCGGCCGCTCCAGCTAGTTGCTTAATTAGCGCCTGATCGGCATCTGTCAGATCCTTATGGATACCGGAGCTGCGCATACCATCCGACGAGAATGCGAGCCATGCGAGTCCTTTAGCGCCTGCGGACTTAGCAAATGCGGTCCATAAATCTATCTGTTTGCGCGAAATACTCGCGGCACCACCTGTAATGGTCAAACATTTGAGCTGTCCGCCTTCTGCTACTGGCTGCTTAAAGAAAGCCAGATTGCAATTCTGAGCAAATTGGCTCAAATCCTTGAGCTCTAATCCGAAGCGCAAATCAGGCTTATCTGAGCCAAATCGTTCCTGCGCCTCATCATAAGTCATGCGCTGATACGGCGCTGGAACATCAATCCCCGCACACTTGAACGATGCCATAACAATGCCTTCCGTTACGGAGATAATGTCTTCTTCGTCCGGGAAAGACAGCTCGATATCGACTTGGGTGAACTCTGGCTGCCGATCCGCGCGCAGGTCTTCATCGCGGAAGCAACGTGCAATTTGATAATAACGATCAACTCCGCTAATCATCAAAGTTTGCTTGAACAACTGTGGCGACTGGGGCAGCGCATACCAATCTCCAGGATTCAAGCGGCTGGGCACCAAAAAGTCGCGAGCGCCTTCGGGCGTAGCCTTGGTCAAAATCGGAGTTTCAACTTCAATAAAGCCGCACGAATTCAAATAATTCCGAATCGCAAACGCGATGTCGTGGCGAAGCACTAAATTCTTATGCATCTCTTCGCGACGAAGGTCCAAATATCGATATTTCAATCGCAAGGATTCATCCACCTTTGCGCCTTCGCTCAGCTGAAATGGCAGAGCCTTAGACGTATTTAGAAGGTCCATTCTATCGGGATAGATTTCCAGAGCCCCGGTTGTTGTGCCCTTCTCACTGCCCGTTGGGCGCTTGCTCACTTTTCCAGAAACGATGATTACGTATTCCGAACGCAGAGATGAGAACTTCTCGTGCACTTCCTTATTGCGATTTGGATCGGAAACGAGCTGGATCTTTCCTGACGGATCGCGCAGCTCTATAAAGATCATTCCTCCCAAATCACGCCTCACATCAACCCATCCGGCAAGGCAGACTTCCTGTCCCTCGTCGGCTACCGTCAACTTACCGGCATAATGGGTTCTTTTCAAAGGCTTGCTCACGGCTCACTCCTGCATGAAATATTACTGAGCCCGGCTCCTGAGGATTCATCCGATCAAGATTCGGGAATTTTATATTGTAGCTCAGCGCTCCAGTCGCGCCCCCTGTGGACAGAAGTGTTGTAAACTGGAGTTAGTCCAACGACCACAATTTACTATTTTTCCTCTACCTTACTAGCTTTTACGGACCTCACACGATGTCACAATTCATTCCCCCAGAACTTCAGGACCCACTTCAGATAGCAGGTGGGGTCGTCTTAATCTGCTTAGGCGTGTCATATGCCTACAAGTTTTACCAGGCTTCGGTTTTGGGCAAATACACCTACTGGGATGGATTGCGCCCCTTCGGCTGGTATTTCGCTCCGTTAACAATATTAATCACTCCACTTCTAGTTCATGGAAAGCCCTCCGAGAAGAACCTTCTCAAGACGAAAACGGCTGGCTGGGTCCACTTATTTTGGGGTCCGGCATTTTTCCTGTTTAGCCTAATGGCGCTTGTTTCTGGAGCAGACCTGGCACATTTGAATGGAAGCCAATTCTTCAACTGGGTTGTTACCTGCGGCAATCGCCCTGGAATCCCCCCAGCAATCACTTACCAACCGCCGTTCACATATAAATTTCCTCTTCTCAAGAAGGCTGGGAAGAAAGTATTCAGGATTCTCACGGCTGATATTAAGACTGACAAATCGAAGAGTATCAACGCCCTCGAGCGTAGCGGGGTAGACGTTGAGAAGTACTCCAAGACGCAATGGGACCAGGACGAAGACGAAGACGAATAGAAGCTCGCTTCCACCTTCCTTCATTCACCGCCCGCTTGGCAAATGGCGCTCATAACCTCCAAGCATCTGCTTTTGGCAGCCAATCCAAGCCGCCACGGTTTGCAAGGGCGATCAGCTTCCGGGCCTAGTCTAAACTGGGCAGTTACGAGGCTTTACATAAACGAATAGTTTTTCAGGCTCCGGAAACCGTGTCGACCTTAGAGTTAGACGGTGAAGCACTTAGCCCAGCTTCTGTTTCGAGCTTCGTCTAGCAAACTGAAGATTGCCTGAAGAAGCTCTTCCAGTGAAAACCTCAAAAAGCTTACAGGTGCCCCTGCTTTTGAATTTGGTTGATCCTATGAGATGATAGCCTTAATCGATATGTTTATTATTTGTTCCTGCCACCCGTAGGAGGGGATTTCATTGTCCGAGGTTAGAGTAGCGGAAGGCGAAAGCATCGAAGCCGCATTGAAGCGTTTTAAGAAAAAAATCCAGAAAGCAGGCATTCTTTCTGAAATCAAGCGACGTGAACGCTATGAGAAGCCTAGCGTTAAGCGTAAACGCAAAGCCGAAGCCGCCCGTAAGCGCAGATCTTAATCAGATCAGCATCCCTAGACATTGAAGATTAGCCGCCTTAACGCAAAGTCGTCAGGGCGGCGGTTTGCTGTAAAAAAAACAGTAAGTGCGCAACCTTGCTTGAGCCTGTTTTAGTACCCTAGGTTCGTGTTGCCTCACTGAAAAATGACACCATGACAAGACCGTTGCCTCATCTAAAAATCTTATCCTGACAATCACTTTTGCCTCATTTAAAATCTGATACTTGCAACTCACGTAAACGGTTAGGTCTGCGAGGCTGGTTTGGATTTTCTGCATGCCATCTGGCAA
>JAKFVQ010000013.1 GCA_021732085.1 Candidatus Obscuribacterales bacterium
TAGCCTAAGTAACTTCAAATTAGGGCAGACTCCCTTTTTGTGCAACTGTCAATTTTCCTTTTCTAAGAAGGCAAAGATATTCTGTTCAAACTGGCCGTTTGAGGGCAACGATATTGTGCGCATTACATGTGGACTTTTCAGAGTGAATGTATCATCCATATTCTGCGTGAGAATGCCCATCATTCCAGGCTGCGGATTCCATGTGCCATCGATCAGTTTTATGAAGGTACGAGACGTTGATCCCTGCGTTAATACAACGGCGTTATTTGTAAGACACTCATCCATTAACCATTGCGTTGCAATCGCAGCTATGACCACTTTTGTCTGGTCTATGAATGCCGGATAGAAAAACAGCTCTAGATTTACCATTGCAAAACAATGAGCAATCGCGGCGGCGGCCTCTTTTGGTGAGACTTCGCCAATCGCGCGCAACCCATTGCTCTGTAACGAAACCTTCGTAGCTAGATTGTGCGTCCAGCCAAATCCGAGCGGACCATCTGTGAATTGCAAGTCAGAGCTATAGCTGCGTGAGAATGCCAGCGAATATGGAAATTGGCTACTTCCAACGGTCATGTCTTGGCGGTCGTAGTAGTAGCTTCCAGAGAAGAACCCGACGGGGTCAGAGCTTTTATTTTCTCCAGCTCCTCTGTTCTGGGTTTGTGGGGGTGAGCTTGTTGCACCAGTCTTGACCTGTCCCTCGGTTGCTGGGGTGGCCGGTCCGCCACCATGAATGTGCGCCGTCATTGTGTCAGCCATGCTGCCATAATAATATGTATAATAGCCGCCACCTTGCGCGCTTTCGAACGTGGTGGCACCATCTTCGTGGATGATCACGCCACCTTCATTAAACATAATCGCGAAGTTCAATGCAGCCATAGAGCTGTCCCAGTTTACTAACAAGTCGTCGACAGAGGACCACGAAAGCAAATTGGCATTGTAAAAATATTGCCCTTGCTCGTTTGCTTCCGTAATCATTCTTGCGGCGCAGATTCCTTTCACTGGCAAATTTTGTTGAATTATCCCGCCTTCCAAAGCTCCTGCATAATACATACTTGCAGCAAAGGCATGTCCTGTAGCCGCAGAATCATCGACATTGCTGACGATTCCGGTAAGTACGCCGGCAAGGTCGAAAGCCGGTCCTTGAAAAAATGAGTTGTACTGCGATAATCCAGCGAAATGAAAACGGAAGAATGTGCACTCTGATATTTGCTGAATAATTGAATCAAACTGTGCTGTTTGAGTGAAATGCATGTAAAAATTTACAGCCAACGACTCACCCAAGACATCCTCGTCGCCATCAGCTCCCCCATTGGCGATGTTTTGCTGAAGTATCCGGCGGTGATAGTCAACCATGGCTTGTGAACAAGGTCCTGCATAGCAATTGCCAAGAAAATAAATTGATCCAATCGACATGAAGATCCCCTGCTGCCAAATTTGATCCGCAGAAGGAAACGCAAATGGATGCTCGATCGTAAATGTCGCCGTAGCAAAGTCATCGGGAGTTTGAGCAGACCCGGTTGCTAGCAAAGCACCATCTAATTTCAGCTCGGGTTCAACGTCGCCATTTACAGTGATTGTTAAACGCTTACCGTAAATTTCATCGGAGTAAAACGTTTCGTCAATACCGGCGAACTCAACTTGGTAGGTCGCCCTACAGACATTTGGAATGTCCTCCCATATCGTGGGTTCTGATTCAGGTGTTTGATATGGCAGTTCTGTTTGGCGCACGGGCGTTGAAGAAAGAGGCTGGATAGTTCGACCGCCAATTATGTCAATCATTCCGGCTGAAAAAGCGTTCGCTTGAATCCAGCTTAAGAGATTGGTCCCGTAGGTTGCGAATGCACTTCGAATGTTTGGTGCGTTGTAATCCTTTACGCCAAAGGCAGAGGAGCTGGTGCCATCCAGCGCAGCAGTAATCAAAGCTCCTTCGTCAAATCCTGTGGCTGTTGCAAGATCAATTCCGGCTGTGTAGTCAAATAATTTGTAGGTCGGATCAAACACATAGTCAACGCCATTGATTTCAACCTGCACCCAAACGTGATCAAAATCGATGTACTCCAGCAGGTTCTCAACGTCATACACAGCCGTATAAGGAATGTTGCCAGTGGATATCATTTGTTCGCTCGGATGAGCTACATCCGATTCAGTAGTGGCAAGCAAATTCTCCAATTGCGTACGGGTTAACCGAATACTGCCTTTTACAAAATTAGCTGTATAGCCGGATTCGCGACACAGCGCCACCATCAATGCAGATTGTTCAAAAGAGCCTCCGACTTGATCGATGAGTGTGCCAAACGCTCCTTTGTGCAAACCCCACATGCAATAGAAATCGACGTTCGAATAAACCCACTCATAGATCAAATCCACGTTGTGGCGGAGTGCTCGTGCCATCTCAGAAATAGAAGTGGGAGCAGGGATGGCACCACGCAGAGCCGCTCTTGCGGCAGACGATTCAACAGACTTGATGTTCGATGGTAGCTTTCGATTCGCGATTTTCTCCCAGGCTTCGTTTTGAGACAAAGGAACCTCAACCTTGTTCTCATATTTGATGTAACCGGCGCGTCCCTTCTTCTCTGTCATGGTTGATCTCCCTAAGTTTCTATATGTGTTGTAATGACAGGCAAGTGGATTATGTTTCGTCCCATCCGTCTTCGACTGCGATGAGCTCGATGACTCCTGAGCGTGCGGTCAGCACTAAGTCTTGATCGCTATCTCCATTTGCATGATTGATGGTTTCGGCGCCATCAAAAGCAAACGTCGACGTTCCGGCGATCACCTTGAATTTGTACACGCCACCATCCGCGGGGCTCGCTGGCAACGTCACTGTCGCGCTTGCGGTTATCCTGTAATAGACACCGGCGCCGTCACTGGCTTCGAAATTGCCACCCTTTTCGAGGATGATGAATCGCGGGCTGCAACATTCTGGGACCTCATATGTCGTTATGCGATTCCCTAATGAATCGTAGTTGTATATCGTGCGAGCACCGTCTTCGTAGAAGATGCTGGTGAGCCTGCCATCAGAATCGTAATTGTATGTTTCGCTAGGCATGTCCGTTTCTTCTCCTTGGACTATTATTCTTCTGTGAAAATGACGCGAACACTGATTTTGACGGTGCCTCCACTCGGTGATGTTCCGTTGCAATTCAATGCCAAGATATCGCTTGTGCCGCGTAGAATAATTGGTTGCCCACTTATGCTGTAGTTAAAGATCTGAACGTCAGTACTGGCTTGTGTATAAGCAAAAATTGCCGTGGACACCTGTGCCACGGGTGTCATTGTGAAACAGGCTAATTGAGATGCCGTTGTGCCCAGTGAGGACGGATTGGCCGTATAAGTCTTTATTGTGGAAGTGCTGGCACCATCATTAACGTCCATTTTCCCAGGAGTTGTGCTTGACGATGTGCCTCCACTATTAGCTGAACTTCGGCGTAGCAGAAAAAATGTTCCAGCTCCTGCGGCGCTACCTGTGTACGAAATGGCTAACTGCAAAATTTTAATCGTTTTGGTCGATGAACCTGTCATCGTCCAGATATCAGTAGCGCTAGCTGCAGGAGTGAAAAAAGTATCCGAGGACATGTATGTAACAGTGGTGGCAGGCGAGATTGTCGTGCTACCGCCAGTTCCGCCACCTCTTATGTACACGTCTAATGCATTATGATTTGAATCGACGGATGTCACTGTGCTGGCGGCTGCAGAGGTGCTTCCCTTGGCCGCCCCAGACACTATGGTCGAGAACGCAGTGTTATCACTGGCAATACTGACGCGTTGGCAGCCATTACCGGCGGTGCCATTCCCCTGCGAGACTGTTGTCCCGTTGATTTGTGTTAGATTCGAAGTGACACTTCCCCCTCCGCCACCACCACCTCCGCCGCCAGTGGAGATGACGGACAGAAATCCCTTCACAGTGATGGTTCCGGAGCCATAGGACGAAATGCGCGCACGGACTTGAGATTGCGCTGCACAGGAGAATACCCAATCACCTGTGCTCGTGGTGCTAGTTGCGGTCGTAGTGCTACCAACTTGGGTGCCAAGTATAGATACCCACGTCGTGCCGTTGTCAGCACTCGATTCAAAGTTAATGGTAGTGCCACCACCAAGTGAGCCTGTTACAGACAGAAGGCAAGTTCCATAGCCACTGGTATTAATGGCGGTACCATTCCCGTTTCCGGCGCTGGCATTCTGAAGCGTCGTAAAAGTCGGAACTATCGAAGCCGTTTGCGCAATGGATGAGTCAGAAGATGTGATCACACGAATGGTGCCGGCATTGCTTGCACCGGATCCGGTAGCAGCTGTATTGCCATTTATCTCAGCAACGTTCACATCTTGATTCCCAGAAAAACTAACCGGCAGGGGAGTTCCCGAGGCAACTCCTTGGATCGACAGCACATCACTACTGGGAGTCCCAGCAGTACCAAGTGCTGGCTGCTTCGCGGCAGTCGCAGCGCCAGTCGGAAGTGGCAAGCTCGAAGCTGAAACAGGCACTGTCGTGCCAGACGCATCCACTCTGAGAGCACCGGCCGTAGTTAACGACAGCGGATTTGTTTTCGCATTGGTATAACTCGGCGCAGAGGTTGATACGGCACCTTGAACCAACGGCCCAGGCTGTCCGCTTGTCGCCGAATCCTGAGCAAGCTCTAAGCCAGGAGCGGTTACTGTCAAAGAGACCCCCGAAGCATCCACCTTAAGCGGTGTCATTGAGGCAACGCCTTGAACGCTCAACACATCTGGTGAGGCAGCCCCTGCAGTACCGAAGTTAGGTTGCTTGGCCTCTACAGCAGCTCCTGTGGGTAACGAAATGCTGCCAGTGATGTCAGTCAATGAACCAATGTTGTTGGCGCCAGATGCGAGCTTCACCTGCCCTGTTGAATCACTTGCTAGAGTGCAGCGAATTGTGGCACCGCCTGCAGTTCCATTACCTACATCAACAGCGCTCCCCACTATCTCGGTCAAATTCACATCACCGCCGCCACCGCCCCCGGTGCCAACTCCCGCAGTGAACACCGATGTGTATCCAACCACTGTAATAACACCAGCGCTGTAGTCAGAAACGCGAGCGCGCAGGTAGCCATATCCGCTGATATTTATCTGCCAATCTCCAGGCTCAATGGTGCCAGTGGCGGTATTTGTCGTCCCGACTTCGGAGCCTAGAATGGGGTTCCAATCCACGCCGTCGACGCTTGCTTCGAAGCGGATTGTTGTACCACCACCCATCGGGGTACTTGCGGTGATATGCAGGAGGGCGAGTGCGAATCCAGAAACCGGAAGCACAGTTCCATTTCCGTCGGAGCTGGAGTTGTTCTGCATAATCACAGACGAGGCTGGAGTAGCAGCAATTAAAGACGCGAACACCGTGCCATAGGACGACATATGATTCCCCCTAGATTCCTGATTTTCCCTTTTGAACACCACACGCAAAACTTGCAAGCATGCAGCGGCTGCACCAAATTGATGGCGGCGCGAACAGATTACTTAGCCACCATCAATTTGGTGTCTGGTCGTAAGCTCGTTGAATTTGCGAATAGGGGAAGGACGGCTAGCGGATTTTCCTTCGCTTATTCCTACAACTGATCAATCTAATCTCTCGATTAGCAGACCTTAGTATCCAAACTAACACTTCTGAATATGTTGCGCAAATCAACCTGCCAACAAATTCAGTCTCCGAAAGTGAACACAGGTCTAGAATTTTCAGCACCGTACTTTGCTTCCCCGCAGCCAGAGCCGCGAAGTGCAAATTTCGTGTCGGCACCATGAGTGGTGCGAAGGTACTGTTGACGCTTTCAAAACACAGAACAAAATTGCACGCGAAAAATCTTTACTTTTTCTAATGAAGAAAATCCGCTGCCCATGCGGCTCCTGTCAGAAATTTCCTGACAAGGAAATTGGTCTGCTCATTCAGATGGAATTCTTTTTGACGAATGGATCATCAATGGAAAACAAAATCACACCTTCGCAAGAGACAGATAACAAGCACGGATTCTTATACACAGACTGAATTTCTGTCTCACATTAGCACGCTCCACTTAAACCTTATCCCTCGAAAGGACTACACGCAATAGACTAAGTCGAATGAACTACATCGAGCGCACCTAAATAATTGGATCCACAAAATCTCTTCCGATACCTGGGCGCGAACTCAATTCAATCAGCAGAATGTTATGCAGAACCATCATGAGCAGGCAGGATGCCTGCTCACCCATTAAGCGCCGAATCGTCCAGTCCTGAGCTCCCATCAAGAGCCCATGAGTCCCCCCCCGATACGCCTTACCCGAACCCCCATCAGCCCCGCTTTACTGACATCTTGGAACCGCGGGATCCGGATGAGTCCGGGCTGTGACAAGGTAAAACCTGACTCATCTCTGCGCCCCCTTCGCGTATACCGCATGGACGTCGGGTGGGGCCTGCCCTAGATTGTACTCAGGCTTGAGTTATGTGGACTTAGCAGTCGGGGATGAACGAGTTTCGTGAAAGTGCAGAGAAGAAAGACACGCTGAGCAGCTCAGGGGATGGAACTGACGCGCTAATAAATAAGCTCACTGCAGACAAACTCTTCCAAGTTCAAAAGACCTCGGGCGGCGGATCGCTTCTGAGTTCCGCCCAGGCTCCGGAAGGAACCCTCAATCGTTATGCTGCTGTGACGGCTCAAGGGTTGGGCTATTTACCGCTGGGTTTGTGGAATAGCGCGAAGCACAACGCAACTCATCCGCTTGAAGCTGCGACCACTTTTGGCATGGGCGCAGGAATGGCATTTGTTTTGAAGACTGTTTTGCCAGAAGGAGGAACTGCGGGCAAGGTTGCTGGTGCCGCAATCGGACTCTATTTCACTTACAAGTCCGCCGAGCCTATTATGCAATCCTATGCAAAGGCAAAAGACGCTCGGTCGACGGAAGATATGGATGCGGCTTCCAGGCAGCTCGGTGATGCTTTGGGAACCTTTGTGGTCGATTCTGCAATTGCTGGTGCAGGATACAAAGTTGGATCGCACTACAGTGGACGAATGTTATCTTCTCAGGCTTTTGATGGATTCGCTGATCGCAAGGCGAACTTCTATGCGGGATTGGAGCGAGCTGGGAGCAGCTTGTTTGAAAAGTTGCCTTTCGGTGTGAATCCGAAATCTACCAGCGTGGATGCTAGCCCGGTCTCTAGTCTCTCAGCCGCAGAGCACGCCCTCGCAAAATTCGCCAGCAAGAGCCCGCTAGAGCCGGCCACACCGATGGAAGTTTCGATGATGCTCAAGTCACGAGCTAGTGATTTGCGCATCGACCGTACGCTAGCTAGAATCGCGGCGGGAAGGCAACAACCACTTAGCGATGCGCAGTTTGCCAAAGACTTTTCCGCCCGACAGGAGTCTCTGGCAGTCGTGAAGGACTTCGCGTCCACCCATGGATTAGCGGTGAAGGATGCGAATTTGAATTCCGGTCGCGTTGTGCTGGCCGGAACAAGTGAACAACTGTCGCGTGCATTCGGTACGCGCATAAGTCAATTCCAAATGCCAGAGGGACTGAAGTTCTTTGCTCCGGAGAAGCCTCTTGTAATGCCGTCTGCGCTGGACTCACATGTAAGCGGTGTGCTTGGCTTGAATAATCGTTTCCAGGCGCATCCCAATTTTATCAAGCATGCTTTGCCACCGATGGCGGTGCCGGATGCGGGCGGTCGTCGTCCATTTCTCCCGAATGAAGTAGCTGATGCCTATAACTTTCCCAAGCAATCAATGGGAGAAGGTCAGTCTGTAGCTATTATTCAGCTCGGCGGTGGGCTGGACCGTCTGGACAATGCAAAATATTATTTGCAGCATGGCTTGAAGGAGCCGAAGATTAATGTCGTAGAAGTTGGCGAAGCGAAGAGTAAACCCGGTCACGCATTCGACAGTGAAGTCATGTTGGATTCACAAGTTATCGGAGCCGTCGCCCCCGGAGCCACGCAAAACATCATCTTTGCCGCAAACAGTGAGCGTGGTTTTGCTGACGCCATTTTACGTGCGACGTTTCCGGAAAAGGGAGAAATTCCGAATAATGTCATTAGTATCTCCTGGGGACTTCACGAGAATGGTTGGAGCCGTGAAGGAATAAATGGAATGCATTCGGCCTTTAAGAAAGCTGCGCTCAAAGGAATCTCTGTGTTCGCCTCGGCAGGCGATGACGGCGTGCGCGACCGAGTGAACAATGGCAAGTTCAATGCGCATTATCCTGGATCCGACCCCAATGTCACCTCTGCTGGTGGCACGCGTTTAATTGTCGACGGCAGCGGCAAGCGTATTGACGAAGTTGTTTGGAATAACAACAGGCAAGTCGATGCCGGTGGTGGTGGCGTAAGTGAGATTTTTCCCCTTCCTGAATATCAAAAGGGCGTCGGCGTTCCGCCAAATGCAAATACTGGTAAACCAGGACGCGGTTACCCGGACGTCGCCGGCAATGCCGATCCTGTAACCGGCTACATCATTCGGGTACATGGAGCAGAAGAAGTCACTGGCGGAACAAGTGCTGTCGCTCCATTGTATGCTGCTCTGATGCTGCGCATAAACGGCGCTTTAGGGCGCAATGTGAATGGTCCTCTTAACCCTTGGCTATACGAAAATCGCAACAAGGGATTCTTCAATGATATTGTTGCTGGCGACAACGGTGGTTACAAAGCCGTACCTGGATGGGATGCTGCCAGCGGACTGGGATCCATCAATGGCACTAAACTACTCGATACGTTCACTAAGTCTTTGCAAAGCCACAAATGACGTAGCCTGGTAAGTAGACTTCACACAAGTTTCACCTGGCAAAAATAGAGTTAAAGCAGTCTCCCACGTTGTCCGAGGAGCGTGCATTGCTTGCTTTCGTCGGTGGTGTATTACTTAGTTGCATAATCAGCTGGTTTTGGTCTGACAGAGTGCGTCAGGCTTTTCCGCGGCAGTCTGAAAATGAAGCCGTCGTTATAGAAACCCTAGATCAACGTGAAATGGAATTGCTCATAAACGGTGATCCATTGACTGTGTATAGACTGTCGAAGCCGAATAGAGTTTACTACAGTGTTTTCGATGGAGGAAATTCTTATTGCATCGTAGGTACGGGGGCGAAGGGGGAACTTGTTCCTGGAGTGGGTGGGCGCCCGTGGGTCTTATCAAATCAATGAGCTAGAGGGGAGCTTTTAGCAAAACTGTTTCGGGATCGTTCTCGCCCAGAGCTTCTGTCGCTATTTCGATTGCTTTCTTTCGCGCTTTCTCGGTTTCTGGCAATTTCTTTTGTGCGTGATAACATTGCGCCAGTGCATGCCAGCAATATGCGATTGCAATGTTTTGTTCAAGCGGTGTACCCTCGGCATTCTTAATCGCTTTATTCAGTAGTTCTTCTGCTTCACCAAAGAACTTGCGATCTATAAAAATGCGAGCTTGCATGCTATCCAACCTTGCGTTGATGTTTCCGCCTGCTGCGACCGAATGCGAGACTTCCGTTAGAAGTGATAATAATGATTCGGCAAAATGAATGTCGCCAATTCGCAATGCAGACTCGATGGCTTGGATGTGTTTGAACCAGGCGACTTGTGCTGCAGCATTAGCATTCGAGCCAAATACATTTGGTTTTGACTTCTCAGGTGTTGCCTGTGGGCTAGCCCCTGGGCTTGCTGCGGCAGGACTCTCGCTCTCGTCCCTCCGCTCGTCGCCTTTGCTTCGCTCTTCGGATTTTTCTTTCTTGCCGAACACGTTGAAGAGGCCAAATCCCTTCTTTTCAGTCTTGTTGTCTTTTGCTGAGTCTTTCTCTGCTTTTCTTTCTTCGCCTCTGCGTTCCTCGTTTTCTGCAGGTTTCTTTTCTTCACTTTCAGGACGCGGCGACACGGGCTTTGAAAAACCCATGCTTCCCATCCCGGATGTTGGCTCGGAGGAAGAGGCAGGCATGGACGTAGCTGCACCAGGTGTAGACCCGGCTATTGCCGAGCTAGGAGCGGCTCCCCCGAGCGGGATCGAGTTAGCGGAAGCGCCCGCGGCGGATGCTACGTTGGCACCGGGTGCACCGGATGTAGCTGCTGTCGCGCCGCCTCGAGAACCGGATGCTCCACCGCTGCCGCCGTTTTTTGCAGCTTCCTTTTCCTTCTTCTCATACTCCTCGCATTTTTTGCAAGGTGCTTCTACGTACTTCAGCACTACCTGCGGTGGCGGAGTCAGCTGGGGTAAAGGCAGCTCAGCCTGCGCCTTCGCCTCATGCTTCCCTTCTGTCCGTTTTGCTTCATGAGGAGGCTTATGTCCATTATTGTTTGCGTGGCTCTCCGCCTGAACTGAGATAGTGCCGGATAGGATTGCCTTCCCGTTGTTCTTTAGTGGCACTCCGACAAATGCTGACAAAGCATTTCGTCTGGCTACAATGACTTGAGGGTCTTCGCTTTCTTGTGGAACGCCGCCACTAACTTTTGCACCATTGCTTTTCAAAAAATCCTTTAGCGCACCACTCTGGGATTTGATTAACTGCCTGGCTTCTGCTTCTGACATCTCACTGCCGATGGCTGCCGTCTTCTTGCTGACATCATCTGAAAGCGTTTTCTTCAACTCTTTCAACATGGAATCCAGTTGGGACATTTTTTTCTCCGTATGCGAAAGGCAGGCGTATCCATGTTCTTCCCGCTCCGGCCGGGATCCAACATATATCCGGCAAGATTAAACCACCTTTTCCAAGTGTTTGACTATGAGGCACATCGGGAAATCATTTGAAGTGATTGAATTTCGGTGCATCGCCCCAGAATCCAAGTTTAATGTTACGTATAGACCAAAGGAATTCTCAAAATGTCACCAGCCGTACAAACCGCGACGAAGTCTGGCAAGAAGATTGACGCGTTTTTCCAATACATGTTCGATCAGGGTGCTTCTGACTTGCACCTCTCGGCTGGCAAGCCGCCTATGATCCGATTGCATGGCGAGCTGGAGGCTGTCGGAGAATTGCCTCCACTGCAGCATTCTGATCTTTTGGAACTTCTCGAGGAGATAGCGCCTCCGGCTAAGTGGGACCATTTCGCAAAGACTGGCGACGTTGACTTTGGTTATGAAATCCCCGGTATGGCGCGTTTTCGTTGCAATTTTTTCAATCAAAGAGGCGGCTGCGCTGCGGTATTTCGTCAGATTCCGTCGAAGATTGTTACTGCTGAGCAGCTTGGTCTTCCGAAGGTGTTGCTGCAGGCAGCAATGTTGAAGAAGGGCTTAGTGCTTGTCACCGGACCCACGGGAAGCGGGAAGTCTACTACTCTTGCGGCTATGATCGACCACGCGAACAAGATGCGTCGCGATCACATCATCACAGTTGAAGACCCTATTGAATTCGTGCACGAAAGCCAGGGCTGCATGGTCAACCACCGTGAAGTCGGCTTGCATACCCAGTCATTCGCGGCAGCGTTGCGCGGGGCGTTGCGCGAAGACCCGGATATTATTCTCGTTGGTGAAATGCGTGACCTGGAAACTATTCGGCTGGCTGTCGAGGCCGCTGCTACTGGTCACCTTGTATTCGGCACATTGCATACAACCAACGCCCCTAAGACAGTCGACCGTGTTATTGAAGTTTTCCCGCCGGAAGAGCAGAACCAAATTCGCAGTACTCTCTCTACGAGCTTGCGCTGCGTTGTGGCGCAGAATTTGTTCAAGCGCGTTGATGTGAAGGGGCGTTGTGCGGCTCTTGAAGTTCTGGTTTGTAGCGCTGCTATCGGTAACTTGATTCGCGAAGCTAAGACATTCCAAATTCCCTCCGCAATGCAACTTGGAAAAAAGCAAGGCATGCAGACGCTCGATGATGCCATACAAGAGCTCCTGGCTAAGAAATGGATTTCGCCTGAAGAGGCATTTGACAAAGCCATCGATAAGACACGCTTCCAGTCACTCGTGAAGGTATCGCCTGAAGACATGATGTTCATGTAGCGTTGTATTACTAACTCAAGCAAGTGATGGAGCGAACGCCTCGAAAAGTCGAGGTGTCTAAGAGATTCGGCGCAGAATTGCTTCGGCGAATTTTTCAGCTGATTCTGGTGCAAATGCGAGGAAGAGGGACGGCTCAACCAACTCCAGTTCAAGGAGAAGTGCTTGGTTTGCGGCGTCGCGGACGAGATCGACTCGTGCATAAAGTGGTGTTGTGTCTAGATAGTCCAAAAAAGATTTGGCGATTTCGATCTCTTGCGCATTGCATTGCGCTCGGCTTTCACCCGCCTGTCCCGCTGCTGCTAGGATCTGAAAGGGCGCCTTTCGAACTGTGTGTGAATACTCGCCGTCTATGAAAATCAATGCGCGCTCGCCGTACTGATGCACTGACGGCAGGTATTCTTGCACCATCACTTCGCTGGAGCGAAGAAGCATTTCCACGTGCACTTGATCGTTGTCGGCGTTCTCCAAATTAGTGCGCTTTACACCAGCTGTCGCTAATCCAATGCTTGGCTTGATGATTGCTTCGTTCCATTGATTTTCTTGGAGGATTTGGACAAGCGATGGACCTTTTGAATCATGTATCCACGCCGTTGGGATGACAGGGAGCCCAGCTTCGTGCAAATCGGCTAGATACGTTTTTTTGCTATTCCATTTGATCATCGGTAATGGATTGAGCAGCTCGGTCTGTGCTGATACTTGTTCAGCCCAGCTCAAGAATTGCAAGTAGTGCAGATGATAATCCCACGTTGAACGAAGAATGCTGAACGAACTCTTGGACCAATCAATCGTCGGATCGTTCCATATTGCTGGAACCGCTTCCACGCCTCGCCGAGCTAATTCTGTTTGCACGAGGCGATCATCTGGATCCAAGTCCGGCAAACCCGAGTAGGTAATGAGGGAAATGAGTGGTTTGCTGCTCGTGTGCATTGTTCAATAGCAATCCTAATGAGGTGTTGGCTTCCTTTGGAAGAATTCTTGCTTGAAGCTCCATATACTAACACTGCAGTAGATTAGTAACGCTATGAAAAACGGGTTCAATGGATTCTTTTGCTCAAGAAGCCAGTTGTAGTGGAAGTAAATAAAGAGAGGAAGTGAATAAATCGTTACCAGTAACATCTGAGCTAATCTTCTTGGGTTGCTCGATAACTGGGCGGAAGCCTGGCGGGCTTCCAGTGAACTTGCGCAAATTAGAGCCGGCAGCAAAAGCAGGAGGTCATAATCATGGCAATGCAAACTTGAAATGAAGCCGATGGGCAGGGCAATAGCTAGTGCCAAGCAATCTCCTATTGGGAGTTCTCCCTTGGTGCTTTTGCTGTGCAGTGAGTCAAGTGTGCGGCTTTCTGGGCTGCTGGACTGCATCGCGCCAGGTGCGGTGGCAGCTTTTCTCACGATGAAATAAGATAGTGCCATGGATATCCCGAAAACGACAAGGGAAGCATTGTTTGCTAGAGACGTAGATGTTATCCGAAGTAGCTGGCCGCGGACGGTCGGATTGAGATAGGTGGCCATGCCGCCGGATATGGTATTAATGCTACCTTCGATTCCTTTTGCGGCGAATTGAGTGTAGCTTGCAAAGGATTCCCACGAGAACAAGAACAGGCTGCATGTATAGATGGCAGCGAGAATCCCCACGCTCCAAGCTGCTGCCCTGAATTTGCGCAAAGCAAGAAATATCAGTAGGATGGGCAGAGCTAATTGTGGCTTCATCGCCAGTGGCGCCAATGCCACTCCTGCCATTGCGCATGAATGCCTTTGTAAGAAGTAGAACGAAAGCACAACCGAAAGCAAGAACAGCCCGACTGGTTGACCAAGCCGCAAGGCTTCGTAGAGGGGACCACTTAGGTTCAAACACAACACGAGCCATCTATAATAAGAGTCGTTCAGTGGACAAAGTTTTCGAAGCAAAAAGATACTGGTGATGAGGCTTCCAACCTGAATGATAATCCAAATGCAGGCTGATGGGAATGGGCCAAGTAGCGCGAATGGCGCCATGAATAATAGCGCCGGCGGTGGCATGTAGAATCCAACTACCCGCTCACTGGATGTCTCGAAGAGCTGATGCTGGGACTTTGCCATCTCAGCGATGTTGTACGCATCCGTTGCTTTACCTGCAAGAGCTAGCTTGCCCGCGCAATAGTATTCTGGAAAGTCGCTGACCGTTCCAAGAAGGTTGAGGAAGGCCCAGATCTCAATCATTGGCGCAATGAAGCTGAGCGCTAAGATCAGGTAGAAAATGGCATTGGCAAATTTTTTCAATTTATCAATTATGCTTTACTACTTCAGGCAATTAGATTAGCATTATAAACGAAAGCAATCTCGGACAAATTTGCAATATGCATGTACAGGAGAAAGGCGCCGGCTCATATCGCCTTCCACTCAAGATTCTTGCAATAATCTGGTCGCTGCTTTTCATGTCCCTTGTTGTCGTTGCCGATCTTGGCACGCCGGAAAACAAGGTAGAGTCTGATTATCATACGAGTTTCTACATTGCCGGAGCGATGCTTGCCGAAGGGAAAAGCGCCGAGCTTTATCCGCCAAAGAGCGTGAATACTTTCGCTGGACAACCTTTTGATAAATTGGCTCACGAGAAGTTTTCGGCTGCATCCAAAGAATATGTCTTTATGTTTATGTACAGTCCCCTGGTAGCTTTGTTTTTCGCGCCACTGTCTATGGTGCCTCCCCATCTGGGCTTGTTGATCTTTCAATCTCTGTCTGTTACGGCTCTTGCCGTTGGCTGCTTGCTCTTCGCTAAATCAGAAGGCTACGGGAAAGAAAGCTTCTTTACCGCCTTTGCATTCCTACCTGTGATCACTACTGTTTGGATAGGTCAACTCGGTCTACTCTTTGGTTTGCTTCCCTTTTGTGCCGGCTATTATTTCCTGCGGAAGCAAAAGGATTTTTTGGCAGGATTGCTATGGTCCGCAGCTCTTTTGAAGCCGCAGCTGTTTCCGGCAGCTTGCATATGCGCTTTTCTATTGCTGTTTCAGAAGCGTGCTGGAGCAGTCCTCGGGCTCATTTGTGGAAGCCTGGTCTTTTTGCTGGCAAACCTATGTTTCGGAGTTGATCTGCTGCTGAATTGGTTCTCGTCCTTAGGAATCAGTGAGTCCATCTTGAGTGGGACGCAGTTTCAGAGTCGGAACTATCTGATTGCCAGTCTGCCGGGTGCGATTTTATCGCAGCTGCCTTCTGCTTTGCGACTTGACTGGAAGTGGCTAGTATACGGAGGATGTTTGGCGGTGGAAGCCGCGTATTGTTTTCTCCTACATCGTTTGGTTTTGAGGCAGGAAAATAGGACTTTGGCGGAGCAGTGCATCGTGATGCTGGCTCTACTTTCGTTGCCGATTTTCTCACCACGTCTTTTGCTCTATGACCTCTGCATCTTTATGCTGCCGGCTTTAATTGCCGTTCGCTGGCGGGACGGAATCATGTCGCGGCCGCTCTTGTTCTTTCTCTTCGGAATAAACTGCTACATTATCGCTGCGCTTTTTATCGACCATGCTTTAAGTCCTCTGACTTTGGCGGCGTGGCTTCTTCTTGCACCTGTGGCTGGGCTCCTTTATCTTCTGCGCGAACGAAAAGCACAGATCCTGGATCACTAAATACCTGCTTCCATCCACTCATTTTTTCCAGGTCGAACTGCAAAGGCAATCCCGTTGGAATCAGAATGTAGGCAAATTTGTACTTGTCTAAAACCTGTTGCCATCCTGGTTTTGTCATGAAGATCGTCATATAGTCGTCTAACAGATTTTGCGAATAGAAGTCGGTTTTGTCATCAAGAAAAATGCTTTCGCCCAGGCGCCAGTAAAGATAAGCTCCCCAGTTGTCCTTGGTGAAACCGAGCCCGGTTACTTTGTGCTTTTGCAAGTAATTAGTTGCTTGTACTGGCAGTCGGGTGGGATCAAAATCTGCGATCTTGAAGGCAGGTACAAAAAGGAATGCGGCCGACATTGCCAGCACCAGGATAAGATGAACCCAGGATAACTTTGCTGAGTTTTTCTCTGCCAGGCTTGCTTGTTTGTCAGTTGCAAGAATGGATTTGACAATAGGTAAGGAGTTTGCCGTCTTGCTATTCTGCAAATTCGCAAGCTGTGCAGCCGCTGCCGGGATGACGGCAAGCGCGAAATAGGGGACGAGTCGCATTGCATATATGCTGGAACAGCATAACGCTGCAAGAAACAAGAACTCCCCGATGCGTGGTTTGTTTTTTGCATAAACCCAGACGCACAGGAGTGCGAAACATAAAATCAAGAATGACCATGCGGGCAGCCCCAGAGAGAAGTCGAGGCTCCGCCATTCATCGCTGTGAAACTGTATTTTGGGATTGGTTAAATACTCGATCACATATGTGAGGAATGATGCGCCGCGCACATTAATGCAGCATGCCACCACACACGATATTACGATAGCGAGGGCTTCTTTTAGTGTCCATCTGTTTGCACTGCTTGAATCTATGTAGGATGCGGTGTCTGTTTCCGCTGCTTCATCCGAGTCAGAGAAGCCTTTGGTCTGGGATTCCACGACTGCAAACTTTGCTATGAAGCCCTCCCACAGATCTCCTACTGCGCGCATACCGATCATCATCAACCCGAGAGGGAAGCTTCCATGAAGGTTCGCCCAGAGAAAGAAAATCAGAGCCAGGATAGCGCAGTTCTTTTTTAGGTTTGTTGCTGCAATGAAGCATTGATAATAGGCGGCTAGGAATAATAAATAGCTGAACACGTGCGGACGCGCTGACCAGTGAACGGTGCAAGCCTCCATTGAGACAATCATCAAAATTAGTGTGGGAAGCAAGCCGCTACCACGCGAGCGAGCCATCTGGTACGACCATACAAATGCAAGCGCAATTGCTACGGAGCTGGCTAAAACGACCCAGTTCAGGCCAAATACAGAAAACGGAAGACCGAAAATGAGATCGCACAGTAGTTCGTGCGTTACCCACGGCCCATTAGGTTCGAGGGCTGACATGTAATTCGTGACTGGAAGTCCGTGATGTTGGGCGATATACATACCTGTGAGGAAGTGCCGACAGCTTCCACCATCACCAAGGAGCACCAGTGGGCGCCCAAATAGAAACAACGCCAACAAAAACAGCAAGATTGGAGCGCCCAACCCCAAGGCTAAAGACGATTGGCTTTTATTCTGAGCTTCTATGATTGCGCTCTCAACATGTAAAGAATGAAAGGGTCGTGCATAAATGATAAAGCATCGAGCAATCGATGTCGCACTCTAATACTTTCGTTTATAATGCTATCTACTTGCAAAGCATAATGATATGACTGGTCAGGCAGATCGCGGTGAGCCAAGTGGGACAAAGGGCAAGCTGCGCTTCTTTGACATCATTTATTATGTACTTTGTGCGCTGATAGCTTTCTGCTCGCTCTCGATCGTATCCTCGAAAGTCGCCTCAGGAGAAAGCATAAGCCTTATCCAAAAAGGCGCATACGTAATCAATTCTGATTATCCGATGTTTTATTACGCCGGCAAGATTGCCGCCAAGCTCGGTGCGCAGAGCCTTTATGACACGGTGACACAGCTTAGTGTGTTGAATGCTTCCGTAAAACCGGTGCAATTTCACTCCGTGCCATTGTTGCCATACCCGCCGCAGCTCTATTTGCTAATGGTTGTACCGGCATTGCTTCCAATACATCTTTCATTTTTCGCCTGGGTGCTAGGCGGAATCCTCATCTCTTTGTCTTCGGTTTTTGCGTTGTGTAAATCGAATTCTGAGCTAAGTACGGTGGAGCGAATTGCTTTCACCTTTGCGTTGCTCGCAATTTTTCCGATGTATTTTTACATGGTCACAGGCCAGGCTAGTCCGCTTTGGCTCTTGTTTTTGACCATCTTTTTCTTTGCAGCTTGCAAGCAACGCATGTTAATTTCCGCACTGTCTATCGCATTGATGGCGATGAAGCCACCGTTTGCGCTCATCCTTTCGGTTATTTCCATTGCGTTAGGTCAGTGGAAGCAGGTGATCTATGGCAGCGGAATTTTTGCTTTGAGTATGTTGATTCCTTCCCTTATTTGGGGGTTCAAGATCTGGGGTGACTATCTCCTTTATTTTCAAGAGTGGTCCAGAAACGCCGATGGCTCAATGCACCCGGAGCGCCAGCCTTCAACCAGATGGTTGATCAATATGGCGCCGCCCGAATGGCAATTTGCTTTGAATGGACTTTCGCTGATAATTTGCCTCACTTGTATTTGGTTTGTATGCTGGAAGTCGCGTGGTCAACGGCGGTTGATTCCGCCGGCTTTCACTGCGAGCATCGCCTCGGTGCAATTCTGGTTCCCTTATATGCATATGTACGACTCCATCATAGTGTGGGCCGCGATTGCAGTATCGTTGAAGAGTTTTGCGCCTTCAAAGTTGGGCTTGCTGTCTGGCTGCTCCGACAAAATCTTTCACGCTGTGGTTTTAGCCTATCCTTTTATAGGTGTTGGCGGATTTTTGTTGATGCCTGATTTTGCAAACAAGTTCAACATTCCATTTGTATTTGCCAATGCGCTTTTGTTTGCTTCGTCCATGGGCTGCTTCTTTAATAGGTTGAAGAACCACTAATCGACTGTAATCTCAGAATTGCTATTCCTTTTGAAGACTCCTGTTTTCCTTAACTCACGTTTCTTGTTGATCACGATGCTTGATGTGATTCGCAATCCTTCCGCTTGAGGGTGCTTTTTGAACAGGTATTGCGCAAGTGTGAGGAACTCGGTGTCGGAAGCGCATTCTTTCATGCGTTTGCTTATAGGCAAGTTGAAACTCGATCCATCTTTTAGGATGAGTTCTACTCTTACGTCTTTCACATCTTGCTGAAACAGATACATCCCGAAGCCCCAGGGCGAGTGATCGAAGAGCGTCTCCTGAGTGAGCGAATATTTTGGGAAAAGGTAATAGCGCGCGGGCATCAGCATTAGAGCAAGCGCAAATAGAATGGCGCCGGTTCTCTCAAAGAGCGGGGCGTTTGCAATTTTTTCAGCTTGAGAATTTGTTGAAGCATCCTGTGCGTCTTTGGCGGGCGCTTCGACGGAACTGCTTGCCGCCCCCCATTCGCCTTGCCGGAAGAAAGTCATGTAGCCGATCAGCATAATTGCTGAGTATCCTTCGACCTGCTGAATGAACAGAGCAAACGCGAGGTGCAGCAGGATGCCGATTATAAGCGCTGATTTGCGAGTCCGTTCAAAGAAAAAGGCAAACGCCAGATACATTTCAGTTGCGAACACGACGTAGGATAACGCTCCGAGAATTGGCATCGGAAGCGGTGCCAGTTTGAAGAGAGGCTGCCATATTTCGCGAATATCCCAACTATTATATAGAAGGTTGTTTAGCGTTTCCCCATTCAGCCATTCTGGATGCAACTTGCCAAACGCTCCATAGAAATAGCATGCCGCGAGGCTGATCTGGATCAAGCGGCGACTGCAGCTCGGTCCCTTTTGCTTGTCAAAAAGAAATGCGATGAAATATGTCGCCAGCAAAAGTTGATAGTTCATATGGAATATCTGAACTTCTCTGCTGCCGTGGTAGATGAAAACTGCTGCCATTATGGCGATGAACCATTTTTGTCTGGCGCCCAGTGCCATCATTAGCGAGCCAAAGTAAAAGATTCCCCAGAGAGTAAACTCGACAGCTAAGGGGAAGTCAGGCAGCATAAACAGCTGCTCTCCAAGTCTCCACGATGGGACGTGATAAGGGCGCGGTGGCATCTTAATCAACTGAATCCACCAGGTATATAAGAGAACTGCGCCTGTTAAACGGACAATCTTTGGAGAAAGGGGACCCGGTGCATATAGCCAATCGACAAAACGTTGGAATAAATTTTGCCGTGGCTGCACATCCACTTTGGCTCTCCTTAAGTTAAGCCGCCATCAGAGGAATTTTTTAGTGACTTCAGATCCTTAGGGCGGCCATCGGCTTCAAAAGTAGGCGGCAGCTCAAATTGTCTTTGCATTTCTGCGATTGGTCGGCCGATCAAATCAATTTGTCCGAGGTCGGAGTTGCCGATGCATTGCCCCGCCACTTTGAGGTAAGGGATATTTGCTACAGGAAGTTTCATGCAGCTTCCGCAAACAGTGTCTACTGCGACAACATCATCGCCCAAGATAACGGCGCCGAAGTCCACGCCTTTTCCGTTAAGTGGACCGTCGCCTTCCATCGCTTCGATTCCATCCACAATTGCAAAGCTTGGCTTTATGCACCCGACAAGATCCACAATTGAGCGATCGATTCCGTTTATATGTAGAATGTTTTTAGGCCAGCCGTATTTGCGGCCTGGCAGGCATCCAAAAAAGTTCTTCATTGATGCTGTCATAAGCGCCCAGTGGTGTGTCTTTAGTTTGGGCATGGAGATGATCACGTCGGCCCCAGTGATCGTGCGCGGCAATAAGTATTTGTCTTCCTTCGTGAATTTGAGATGGTTTTCGATCTCGTCGAGGTCATCGATATTGAGATCAACAAATTGCATGTCATGTTTCTTTAGAACTTCGCCGACACCGCTTACGCTGACCAGCCGGTCGGTGTCGCGTGAGTTTGCGGGTCCATCGCCTAGTTTAATTTCGGAAGCACCTTGCTTTGCCAACAAAGTGATAACTGCGTCGACAAATCGAGGATTTGTGCACAAGGGTCGGTCTGGTCGCCAATCGACCAGATTCATTTTCAAGAAGACTTTTTTTCCTTTGAGGTCGATTCCAATTTGCTGCCAATATTTTTCCAGCACCGAAAGAACATCATCATATGTAGCTTTGTCGAGTGCGACATTGGAACGAGTTTTTCGTTTAAAAGTTCTGTGCTGCTCGGTCACTTGCATGCTTCCGCGCCCGCTTTCCGGTGCGCAACCGGCAAGCGCTCCTCCTGCGGCGACGAACCCCGCGCCAATCTGCAGAAATTTGCGACGGCTGGTGTCATCTGGCGGTAATTTATCTTCGGAATCCATTTAGAAGTAGTCCATGATGTTTGAATTTTCCATCGCCAAGCAGGCGACCGACTGGGTGATTATGTTGTTGGAGAACTTGCCGTTAGCATCTTGTGCGGACAACACTTGTTCTAGCAATTTGCTATTGTCTTTGCGGAAACTCTTCAATGCTAGCGCTGCCCAAGCACTTTCCGCCAGGCTTTCGGGCTTCCTGTTTTCTATGAAGTCGATTGATTTTTGAATTGCCGGATCGTTTTCTTTTGATCGCAAAGCCAGCAATGCCAGTACGCTAAATTGTACATCGGCTGGAATGACAGTACCAAGCGGGTTTCTGTCACCGCAATTCCAACCACCAGTTGGACACGACACTTTTATCAGATACGACTCTGCAAATTCGACGACCCGTCTGATTTTTTCTTCTAGTTGCGTGTTGCGTAAGGCGACAAGCGAGTACGCCGTCGGTTCGACCCAATCGAATGTTGCCGGCGTCCAGGGCCAACCACGATTGTAGTCGTACTCCGGACCCTTCCAAATAAGCAGGGCGAAGCGGGCTTCTGGCGAATATTTCTCCGTGCGATTTTCCAGGAGCCAATCAATGGCTTTTTTCATCGCATTTCGAAACTTCTCATCTGGTACTTCCAGCTGAAGGTTTTCATTGGCTGCGCACGACTGCAATATACGCAGCGTCATTAATACAACAGATGTTGTCCAATCGCTTCCAATGCGAGCTTGATCGTTTGACCATCCCCCGTCGGAATTTTGCGACTCGAAGATTTTTTTGAGAAAAGGTGTCAACGATTCTTTTTTTGATCTGCCGGCTAGCGCCGCCCAGCAGGCAGGTTCAATGGCACCATCCTTCCCGGAAAGATACGGCCACAAGCCATTTTCTGTTTGCCATTGATGCAAACAGTCTTGCGCTTTTTTTAGTGAGAGGTCAATAGACTTGTTGGACACAATGGCGATATGAAATTAGAAGAGTCGCTGATAAAGCCTATTAAAACTTTTAAAGCTACTCTTTGCGTTAGTTTCACTACGGGAGAGGTATAACATTCTTGACAAGGTGAAGTGTCGATGCAATTATTAATCTTGTAAGACACAACTTTTGTTTTCTCTACTTTAATTTTTTTTGTTGCCCTTTACTACTCACAATTTGAATAAATGGCTTGGAGCTGCTCCAATTTGTAGTACTCTTGCTGCTTAGAGCTTGGTCGAATCAACTTTGAATCGCCTAGTTTTACTATGCACACTTTGGTACTGGAAATCGCGAGTCTGTCCAGGCCGGGAGGAATAAGATCCATGATGACCACTTTCAAAAACTTCGTATCGGATGAGTCTGGACAAGGTATCACAGAATACGGTGCTATCCTTGCATTCGTAGCCTTGCTCGTCGCTGTAGTATTCAGCTTCGCACAAGGAACACTGACCTCTGCGATTTCGCAGTCGTTCTCGACCATCGTTATGCAGCTCAACAAACTCAACAGCGTAACCTCAACCGGTTCGACATAAACCGAGAGGCACCAGAAAAAATACTGGGGACGAACGAGGGGGATTATTCCTCCTCGTTCGCCGCTTTTTGCTTTTCTGGCGTGCGTTTGTCAGCTGATATCCGAATAGTCCAAAACGTCAATTCCAAAAAGTATTTACCGCGCTGACGAACATTCAGAAGATTGAACAGGCGCCGGCTAGACCTGAATCTCGTGCAGGCTGAAAATGCGCGGAACGCCGATATAAATTCCAAGGTTTGCTAGGCGGGGCAATTCACCGGCCTAGGGAGATGCACCGTTTTTCTCACCATGACAACGGCGGGCTGGCTTTTACTGAATGCCGCTCTGACACCGTTTTCAGCTCTTGACCTGTCTTTTCGACCTGTTGTCATGGTGAGGAAAAACTCCAAATTTCAACGGAGCTGAATTTACTCCCACCACCAACGTAGGAAGCATTACGATTGGAGGGCTCTGAAAGAAGCATCAGGTTTCAGGCCCTGCAAGAATTTCAGGGAAGCATCAACGAATCCCACTACTTTTCTTTCTCTCTTGGCCAGTTGGGGCACGATGAGCTATTTTTTTTTACTGGTAAGCCAGGCTCTGTTGAAAACTGCAAGCCTGAGGATTGTCGTCTGGCTGATATTGATTTTGACTGAGCAGTCACGGGGCTGCTCACACTAACGGGCTGTTCTTCGTAGGTGCTGACGCGAAAACAATTTGACCAAAATCGGTGGAAAAAAATTTTGCACACAAGAGTTTTGGCGCAGCTTGCTTCTTTGCAGCTCGAGGTATTTTGTCTACTTCGAATTTACCGAAACACCAACTCGTTATCAGCCGGACGCAATCTGCTTAGAATGCGCTTCCAATTAATTTGTTGGATGCACGTGCGTCATCCTAACATCACTAGTAGTGGCATCTTGCCAACAAGCTTTACTGATTGAAAGTAGCTTGCCATGCTGGAGATCCGTCATCTGGCGGATCGCTGTAGCCGAAGAACTCCGCCCTGAGAGGAATTGCTAAGAAAGTTACAGAGAGAATTCGAGCATGGCTGATATACCTCTTGATTAGTCACCGTGCGCTTCGCGAGCTTTCTGGTGCATCCTCTCTTTCCAAGATGTGGGCAAGATTTCAAGGATATTGAAAGAATCATTGTCCGCGTCTCAGGAATATGCGTTAATAGTATCTGGTTAATCTTTTTCGCCGTTGTAATTAGTAAGGGGGATAGAAATGCGAAACCTATTCCTGAGCCTTTCAAGAATGCCTCCATTCTTGATGCTTCTGATCATTGTGGGTCTGGCCGTTACCGCGACCATGCTCTACATGCAACAATCAGATAAGGCACGGAAAGAAATCACAGACATAAAGTCCGCTCAAGAAGCGCAAGCTAGCTTGAAAGGACCAGTAGTTTACGCGACCAAGGATATTCCTGAAGGAACGGAAATTACAGCTGACGCTTTGGAAGTCAAAGAAGAAGCACAATCGAAAATTCCTGCGCAAGCAATGACCAACCCGAGTGCCGGTGTGGGTGGCGTGGCCGCCTACCCAGTTCAAGCTGGCACGATGGTTTTCATGAACGCAGTGAAGGCTCGAGCAGTACAAGTCGGCTTTGAAGGCAAAATCAAGGAAGGATATCGCGCCGTTACTTTCGGTATCGATTCCAACTCCGGGGTTGCTGGCTTCATCGCTCCCGGCAGCCATGTCGACGTTCTCTGCATCACCGGATCGGCAGCTGACACCAAAGCAGCTCCGGTTCTCTCCGATGTTGAAGTAATCGCCGTTGGTACCACCTACCGCAAGGCACCTGGTGAGACCACTGCGACTCAAGCCAGCTCCATCACGGTGTTGGTCAACCCGGACGATGCTGAAAAACTCGTCAAGGCCGTTACTGCAGGTAAACCGTACCTGACATTGCGTAACGAAAAAGATCACCAGCCTCTGGCTACCGTGGACATCACTGCGTTGTTCCCGAAACCACCAAAGGCTGAGGATGCAGGCGATATGACGGCAAGCAGCTTGCCGCCGCCCAACCTTCCCCCACCGCCGTTGCCTGGTGCTCCGGCAGCCGCTGATGTTAACGCACCAGCTGCTCCGCCACCGCCACCGCCGATGCATGAAATCGAGCTGTGGTCTGGCAGCAAGAAAGAGGTCCTCTCAGTCCCTCAGGGCTAGAGTCCTCCGTGAGGAAGGTACTGCTAGTGGGTAAATATTCACTAGTAATAATAGGTAAATCGGGAGAGCTTTAGGGTCATGAAACTAACTACGCTGTTGGTATGCGATGCCGGTCTGGACAAACGCCAGACCATCGAAGACTTGATTCACAGCCAGCCTTCGCTGGCACTTGTGAGCACTGTTTCCGGCGGGATGGCGAGAGAACAGATTGGAAGTTTGCACCCGAAGCTAGTTTGGATCGAATTGAGCCCGGCTCCGGTCCGAGGTCTTTCTTTGTTGGCTGAACTGAGAGAGGCCTTCCCCGAAATCTATTTCTTTGTCAGCTATGAAGTACCGGACCCCGAGTTGATCCGCACCGCGTATCGACTCGGGGCGTCGGACTTCCTCGACGCAGAACGTTGGCGCACAGACTTGCCCGCTGCCGTTCAAAGCATTTTGCTCAAGCACCAATCCGAATCGGTTTCGACCGCGTCAGGTAAGGTCGTTGCTGTATTTAGCCCCACCGGCGGTATCGGCGCCACCACTGTCGTGACCAATATTGCCGGCTATCTCGGTAAATATGGCGAGGCTTGCATCGTTGACCTCGACTTGCAGTTCGGCATGGTGGCACATTATCTCAATCTGGAGCCTTCCTTCTCGTTGAGCACAATTGACTTTTCACACACCAACTTCGACTCGACATACTTGCGCAACCTAATGACCAAGTATGACGACAAGCTCTCAGTGCTGGCTGCACCACCAGAACTTGAAGACATCGGCGATATCTATGCCGCTCAAGTTCAAGAAATTCTCTACACGGCTAAGCAAGAATTCCGCTACACGGTCGTTGACCTGCCGAAGAACTTGCTCGATGAGCGCGCGATTGCCACGCTCGACCTTGCCGACCACGTTTTAGTTTTGACTGAGTACAACTGGGCTTCAATTTTGAACACCAGAAAATGCTTAGACACATTTAAGGCTCACTACAACCAGGAGAAACTCCTCCTGGTTATCAACAAATCGGAGTGGTTGCCTCAGGACGTGCTCAGCGAATGCCGAGCCAACCTCAACTACCCTGTGTATCATGAGATACAGAACGACCCGAAGACAGCCAAATGGGTTATCAACCAGGGTCAAATAGCTCCACCTCACACCGGACTGGGCAGGTCGATGGAATCGCTTGCTCGCAAAATTACGGGAGGAGAGCAGCTGCTTCTTACTCAAAAAGAAGAGAAGGGCGGCGGCGGATTCAAATTCCCCGCAATTTTCGGTGGACCCAAGAAACAAAAGTAAGAGGTTAAGCAGAAATGTCTGACGACGAGAACAACCAACAGGGCGGTGGTGGTCAAAATCTGCCTGCTCGCCAGGCCTCATCTTTGATGGGTCAATTGGTGCGCCAGCGCCAAGCCAGTGAAGTGGCGCCGCAACAGCAACAAGGTGGATTGGCCGGTGGTGGTCCAGGCGCCGGTATGGCTGGTCGGGGTCCGCAGACCAACATGGCGGGTCAGCAGCAAGCTACCCAAATGGAATCACCAGGCAGTTTCAACAAATCGGACCTCGAAAGGCTCGATCGCAAAGACGATTCAGACATGCACGGTCAGGTCATCCATGACCCTAATGCCGATCAAAGCAAGTTTCAAGCCAACCTTCTGCTCATTCGTGAGCGCGAAAAAATCATCATCGAGCAACTAAGAAGAGAACTCGATACATCAAGACTTACGCAAATCAGCGAAGACACGCAAGCTCAAGTACGTGCTCGTATCCGTGAAATGGTGAACAGCGACCCGGCTCCTCTCACGATGATGGAAAAGGGTATTCTCCTGCAGAACGTGCTGGACGAAATCTTCGGTTTCGGACCGCTTGGTCCACTGCTGAGAGACCCGAGCGTCGGCGATATTTGCGTCAACAAATTCGATTCCATTTATGTAGAACGTCACGGTCGTCTGGAAAAAACAACGGTCGCCTTTGAAAACGACCGCCACTTGCGCCAGACAATCGACAAAATCATCCAGCCCCTGGGCCGACGTCTCGACGATAACTCACCAATGGTTGACGCGCGTCTTCCAAACGGTTCACGGGTTAACGCCACAATTCCACCAGTTACAATCGACGGTCCAACGGTCACGATCCGATGCTTCGGCACAACGATCATGTCACTTGGTCAGTTGGTTGAAAAAGGCGCCATGTCATTGCAGATGGCTGAGGTGCTGAAAGCATGCGTTAAAGCCCGTATCAACCTTATCGTCTCCGGTGGTACAGGTTCCGGTAAAACAACTTTGCTCAACGCACTTTCAGCTCACATCAATCCGCGCGAACGAATCATCACGATCGAGGACGCGGCTGAATTGAGACTGCAGCACGAGCACTGGGTCCGCATGGAAACGAGACCGCCAAACATTGAAGGCAAGGGTCAAATCACCCAGCGCATGCTCGTTATCAACACCCTTCGTATGCGTCCCGACCGTATCATCCTCGGGGAATGCCGGGGAGAGGAAGCGTTCGACATGTTGCAGGCCATGAACACAGGTCACTCTGGTTCAATGACCACAATCCACGCCAATACGCCACGCGACTGCACGAAGCGTCTTGAGAACATGATTCTCATGGGTGGTATGGACATGCCGGCAAAAGCAGCGCGTGAGCTTATAGCGTCAGCTATTCAGGTTATTGTTCAGATCAAACGTCTTGAGGACGGTACAAGAAGAGTCACCGAAGTTGCCGAGATAACTGGTATGGAAGGCGAAACCATCGCTATTTCTACTCTCTTCCATCTCGAGCGTGAAGGTAGAGACTCAAGAGGCTTCTTCAAGTGCCGCCACGTCGGCTCCGGCTTGCCGCCGAAGTTCATGGATCAGATTGAACAGGAAGCTATTCCATTCAAGCTGGAATGGCTGCGCTAAGGTTCGCCTAAGGTTTATTTTCCGCTCGTTCGCTAGAATGGCTTCCTGATCGTAGAAGACCTTATGGATCCAAATCAAACACTAATCGCACAAACCGATCCTAACACCGGGCAACCTATGCCCGGTGGTAGTGATCCTTCTCAAACTGCTCCGACAGGAGGCGATCCTTCTCAAGGATCTACACCTGTTGATCCGTCGCAAAGCGGAACGCCCGTGGACCCGTCTCAATCGTCCGGTACCACGACTGATACGTCCAGTTATTCCAGTACTGGTACTGACACCATGTCTGGTACCACGACTTCGACAGGTACGCCAAGTACTGAACCTTCCATGTTCATGGGGATGCCGGTCGACAGCCTTGTCGTCGGTGCGCCCTTGTTCATAGCGGGAATACTGGTTTTTGCCTGGCTAACAGGACGCCAACCTCATACCGAGCAATTAAGCCGTCTTGATAAGCAGCGTAAGCGTATTGAAGCGCGTGATGCAGCGAAGCCGGAATCGGTTGATATCTTCCAGACAGAAAAGGAAGATTTCCTTGGCAAGCTATTGTCTCAAGCGGGTCTGGAAGCGCAGTACGACAAGATGAAAACCAACTGGATTCTTGCCGTTGTCGGCACCACCGTTGGGATGATTGTTATTTGCATGTTGCAAGCACCAATACTTATGCCATTTAGCGTCGTATTAGGTCCCGGTATTGGCTCTTTCGGCTTTGTCCAATACATCAAGTGGCAAGGGGGAGAGCGCCAAAAGCGGCTGACTTCTCAACTTCCCCAGGTTCTTGAAACGATGGTGAGTACACTCAAAGCCGGTTCGCCGGTAGTGGAGTGTTTTAAACTGCTTGCTGAAACTGCTCCTGAGCCGATTCGATCTGAATTTAGAAGAGGCTTGGTTTCCCTGCAGCTTGGTAAGCCCTTCCGCGATGTTCTTGCTGAAATGGGCACCCGTATCCGAACTGCTGACTTCAGACTTTTGACCCAGGCAATCTTCATCAGTCAGGACGTCGGTGCTAATTTGGCAGACGTGGTTGCCACCATTGCCGAGGCAATTCGTGAACGATTCCGATTGCGCGACTTCCTGAATTCTCTGACGGCTCAAGGTAAAATGACGGCGCTCTTCATCGGAAGCTTGCCTTACTTCATTACTGCAATGACTTACGTGATGGCTCCCGGTTATATCACGCCATTCTTGAATCACCCGATTGCTCGCATCATCTTCATTGGCATGATGATTTGGGAAGCAATCGGCGCGTACATTCTCGTTAAGATGACGACATTTGAGGTCTAAGAATTCATGGAAATGATGGGTGCAATGATGACGTTTGGTGCGGTCCTCTTTGGACTGCTGGCGTTGTACTTGCCGATTGCTCAGATGAACTACGACCAGTATGGTGTGCGTGTTCGCCCGCGCAAGAAGACCGAAGGTCCATCGGAAGCGCAGAAGCAAAAAGAATCGGCGATTAACAATGCGCTTAAGGCTCTTGGTGAAGCGGTTCTCACGACCTTTCCCCAGGTATGCGACGAGCGAACAAAGATTCTTCTGATTCACGCCGACTATCGAACTCCAGCTCACCTTGCCACCTTCATTGGTGTTAAGACCGCGATGGTAGCTGGTATTGACTTGCTTTGTATGTTTAGTGGAATGGACATTCTATTGAAAGTGGCAGCTATGGTCGGTGCCGCCTTCGTTGCCTGGACGATGCCCAACTTCTTCCTTGCCGGTCGCGTAAAAAAACGGCAAGATCTGATTTTGCTCGAACTTCCAACTGTGATCGATTTGCTGATTGTTTGTGCCCAAGCCGGTCTTGGCTTGCTCATGTGTATCGACAAAGTGCAGAAGGAAACGCACGACACCTGTCCGCATCTTTCTTCTGAACTTGAACAATTGATTCACGACGTCAAAGTGTTCGCAAAATCAGTGCCGATTGCGTTGAAAGATATGGGTGAGCGTTGTGGTGTGGAAGACATCACTTCAATGGCTAGCGCCCTCATTTCAGCAGAATCGAAAGGTTCTGACATTAGCTATCCCCTCAAGCAACAAGCAGTTGCCTTGCGCGATAAGTTGAAGCGTAAGAAAGAGGAAGAAGCGTCCAAGACTCCTGTAAAAATGGTGCCTGTCATCATGTTGTTCGTTATGCCTTTGATTCTTTGCCCAATGTTAGGACCTGCCGTTATCACGATCATTCAGGCATTGGGACCGGCTTTCGGTGGGAACAAGTAGGAAGGCAACTTATTTCAACAAGACCAAGGGTGTAATGCTTGCCGAGCGCGCACGTATTGCCGATGGATTTTTTGATCGACTTGTAGGTCTTTTGAAAACAGAGAACTTTGTCCTGGGCGACGGGCTTTTCATTGTGCCCTGTAGTCAGATTCACATGTTCGGTATGAAGTATGCTATCGATGTTATTTTTGTTGATCGGCAGGGAGTGGTTGTTGGGCTAGTGGAGAGCATTGCGCCCGGGCAGATGTCAAAATTGTTTTCTAAAGCTCATGGCTGTTTGGAGCTTCCGTCTGGTGTCATCCGTGATACCGGGACTTCAGTTGGAGACCAGATCGAAACGCAGCTTATTCCGTAAATCCGAAGAAGAGCAATGTTTGTTTCTCGAATAGGAATGTGCAAAGCGTGCCGAGTGCAATGAACGGCGCGACCGGAATGATTTCCTTGCGAATTGCGTTTAACGCGTCCATATCTGCGGCTTGCCACTCACCGCCTGCTTGCTTTAGCTCAATGGACATTGCAAGTTGTTTCCAGGGCAGGGCCAGAACCATTCGAATCAGGCTGTAAAAGCCGAAGCAGAGGCTATAGTAGAAGTAAACCATGAGCACCGGTCCCGGACCAATGATACTGCCGACGGCGCCCATTAGTTTCGTGTCGCCGTGACCGAACTTACTCATAAATGCTTTTGTCAAAGCCATAACAAAGACGCCTGTGAACCAGCCGATAATGGCATTTGTGGCGCCGGCCGCAAGTGACAACCCGATGTCGTGCGCGCGGCTCCATGAGGCGAAGTACAAGGCTTGCAATACTATGCCGACCAGCGCAGCAGGGAAGGTCAAGATGTTCGGTATTTTGTGAGACTTTAAGTCGGTTGCCGAAGCTATACTCACCACGATTAGCGCGACGATTCGCAAAACAATTCCTGGAATAACAAAGAACATTTTGTGTTGATCGCCTTTCTTTAAGATGCGCTCGGTAGTAGCTGTGGCTGGCGGAGTCCGTTCATTGAAGAAGCGCCTTTTTCATATCAATATAAATCATCTACCCATCTTCCATTTTTACTCATCTTGGAGCCGAAATCGAAATGAATCGGGACCTTTGATCCAGCATAAGGGATGGCCGGCCACACCGGCCATCCCTGCAAACTTTTATAATGCCGCAACTTGTTTCCTGGCAGGGTTCTTGGGTGTTTTGTTCTCTTGCGCTAGTGGCCGGTGTAGCCGGCCATTGATCCAGGGCTTTTAGGACCCGTAGCGCGGCCTGATTTCAAATGACCTGCCCGGATCTAAAAGCCTAACCGTGCAGAGCGATGGCGTCGATTTCTACGAGCACATCTTTAGGCAGCCGCGAAACTTCTACGCATGCGCGTGCCGGCTTGTTCTGTGCGAAAAATTCCGCATAAACTTCGTTCATTGCTTGAAACTGATTCATGTCTTTGATGAACACCGTTGCCTTTACGACTTTGTCCATGCCGGACCTTGAACTCTCAAGCACAGCTTTGAGATTCTTCAATACTTGTCTGGTTTGATCGGCTGTATTGCCATCAATAATTTGTCCGTTGGACGGATCAATTGCAATCTGTCCTGAAACGAAGACGAATCCATTGGCGCAAATCGCTTGTGAATACGGTCCCACGGCTTGTGGAGCCTTGTCAGTGGAAATTACTTGCAGTGTAGTCATTATGCTCCTACCTTCTGGTTCTATGGGAGCAAATAGGTTAACACATAGCAGTCGCTTGACCGAGGATGCGCCCACGTTTCTTCCACTTCTAAGAGCGAAGGGCTTCCAATTGCGTCTCAACGCGAAAGCTTGCGTTTTCCCAGGAGCTTAGCAGCAATGATAGAAATGCAGCTGGTACTCTAGTTAGGATAGCCCCAGGCTGATGGGCAGTCGCTTTGGTGTCCTGTTGTGCACTGGCTGCTGACGCCGCAGTCGAGTGTTGAGAAGCTGCTATATGGTGGCAATCCATTTGTGCCTTCATCGCCGAATGCATGATCGTTCATGCCTGATGTTTTCACAAAACTTGAAAGTCTAGTGGGCGGCAATGTGTTACGTCCTTGCGCTTTCAATGCCATGTTCGCCGGGGCTGTATATGTGCCAACAAATGGCGCACCAGTTGCGGCTCCGCTCGATCCGCCTGGTCCTGCAAATTGCGCATTTGTACCGTAGCGAATATTCGGTCCGTTGGGCGAGCCGACTCCTTGCGTGCTGGTGAAATCAGCCCAGCCTTCTGGTGCCATTTGCACATTTCCCGGCGCAGCTGCGTGGTCGTAATCTTTATTAGTTTCGGTGCCACGCCAGCTGCTGTGTCCGTAGTCACCTAATTGTCCCGTGTTTCCCATGGAATCAAGCGCGTTTACTTCTCTTCCCTGAGCAAGTGCAGATGGACAAATCAGAGCGTGCGAGAAAACTGCGCATGCGGCAGCCAGCAAAGCATATTTGAGCATTTAGTAAGTTCCTCACCAGCAAGCGGTCGAAATAAGTGACCGCCCGAAAATCTACATGTCTATTTCATCAGAACTTTGTAGAAGATTTGTGGATTTGTTGTGCTCGTTTTCAAACCAATTCGCTGTTTATGGCAATTTGACAAAGCGCGAAATGCTCTCGTTGGGAAATTCCCACCAGTTTTTCCATGGCGCATCTTGTTCACCGGAACCTGGGTGCGGTGCTCCTGTTGCTGAGTTATCGACAGTGCACATTGGCGACTCCAACGTCTTTGTGGATACTTTTGAATTCTCTGGGATTGGCTCGCAGTGCAAAGCCCCGTCGTCTTGACGTCCATACATGGAGGTTGAATCCTGTGCGTTTGCTTCTTGCAAGTAAACGGGCGAACAAAGCTCGTTTGAAGATGCAAATAAAAACAAAACCAGAAATGCGCCAAGCGATCGAAGGGCATTGGATAATGACCGATGCCTGCGCTCCTGTGGCTGCACATTCAACGACCTGCAAAATTCCATTGACTCTTTTTTGAATTAGTGAGGATAGCCCCAGGCGGACGGAGCGTCGCTCTTATGTCCGGTTGTTAGTTCTGGTGCGTTGATGCCGCGTTCAATTCTATGTCCTTCGCCGAAACCAAAATATGGTGGCAAGCCGTTTTCTCCTTCGTCACCGTAAATGGCATCGTTGAATCCGGAGTTTCTGACAAAGCTTTCAAGGCGTGTTGGCGGGAGCGTGTTTCGTCCCATGTTTTTTAATGCCATGTTCGCTGGCGCAGTGTAAGTTCCGGCGAAAGGCGCGCTGGATGCGGCGCCGCTTGATCCGCCCGGACCTGCAAATTGGCTGGTGGTACCGTATCTGATATCAGGTCCATTCGGTGAGCCGACGCCATTTGTGGAAGTCCAGTCGGCCCATCCTTGTGGTGCCATCTGGATGTTTCCTGGTGCTGCCGAGTGATCGTAATCTTTGTTTGTTTCGGTTCCGCGCCAGCTGCTGTGTCCATAACCGCCAGTCTTGCCGGTGTTGCCAGACGAGTTAAGAGCGTTTTGAGCAAGTGCCGGCGCAATACTTGTTGCGATTAAGCTCACAATTACTGCGCTGATTGTTTGTTTGATCATGTTTCAATCCTCTTTATCGTCACTAGCTTGCTTGGTTGGCTTTAGAAGCCGTTACTCGCGTGGTTTTGAATAGCATTGTTGATTTGGGTGGCTCCGCCACCAACATTTCCGTCCTGAATTTTTTGTGCACCGTTTTGAACTTGTTGAACGGTATTTTGAATATTATTCACATTGAAATCGGGCTCCCAGTACCCGCCATTTCGAGCAAAGTCGAGAAATTTGGCGCCCGCTCCTGGAGCTCTAAGGTTGAATCCACCTTCGCCGCTGGTTACATCGAAGTCGATTGAACTTGTGGAAGTTTGAGGAAGGCTGTCGCCATAGGGTCCGCTGCGATAAGGTCCAGTGTAAGGACGCGATCCGCCACCGCCGAAGCCTAACGAGAATCCCCCACTATTCATCGGTGATGGGCTGACGGATTTTGTCGCATTCAGTCCGGTTGCGGTTTCTGGCAACCCGCCGGAATTCATCAAATAATTTTGTGTGCGCGTGCGCAGTGTGTCCTTATTGTTGCCGAAGCCGCTGCCTAGCGGTCGGTAGCGATCGAAAGCTTGGTATTGCTGATTTACTTGCGAGGCGCCGCTGTCTTGCCAGCTTTTCTCTGTGCTGTTTCCGAAGTCGCCTGTTACTGCGCCTGAGTTCACGGCAGATTGCGAACTGGCAGGAAGGCTGACTGCCAGCGCCAATAGCACTGCCGCACCTGGTATACCAATAATCGCCTGTCTTTTAAGCATTTGCTTGCTCTGGTCGCTTAGTAAGTGCGCAGTTCCTGAATTCGCGGTTTAACTTATATACCCAAAAGGGGGCAAAATTAGCCGTGATGCCAGGATCGTACTCCGTTTGACACCCCTTGTCAACGCGATTCCGGGGCGCTTGAGCTTAAATTCTGCCACTTCGATTTTGTGACGAATACGGCATTTTTACTAGATCTTTCTGAAAGAAACTTGAGTGCTGGCTTAAACTTGAGGCTGGAGGTCCAGAATGCCGACGTACTTGGGAATTGAGACAAGCTGTGACGAGACGGCCGCCGCCGTTGTGAAGGATGGTCGGGAAGTCCTCTCCAACTGCTTGCTTTCGCAGATTGACATTCACAAGCAGTTCGGGGGCGTAGTGCCGGAGGTCGCGGCCAGAGCGCATCTTGAGACCGTTAACCAAGTGATTCTAGAGGCGGTCACGGAATCGGGGCTTAGCTTTCAGGAGCTAGATGGTATTGCCTTCACTCAAGGTCCTGGCTTGGTGGGCACGTTGCTGACCGGAATGCTCGCAGCCAAGAGTTTGGCTTGGGTTTATGACCTCAAACTGATTGCCGTGGACCACTTAATGGCACACGTAGCGGCAAATTATATTGATAGCGAAATCGAGCCTCCCTTCATTTGCCTTTTGGTAAGCGGCGGGCATACTCAGATTGTCTATTTCCGAGATTATCAAAACGGCGAGATCTTGGGCTCTACCTTGGATGACGCGGCTGGTGAGGCGTACGATAAAGTCGCTCGATTGCTTGGATTAAGCTACCCGGGCGGCGCCGTTATTGATCGCCTTGCACAGGAAGGCAACAAAGCTGCTTTCAAGTTTCCCGAAGGTGTGGTTTCTGGCTTGAATTTCAGTTTCAGTGGGTTGAAAACGGCTGTACTTAGGACAGTGGAAAAACTTCCCAAACCTTTGCCAATGAATGATTTGGCGGCATCTTTTCAAGACGCCGTGTGCCGAGTGCTCGTTAGAAAGACGATCTTGGCGCAGCAGCAGACTGGGGCGAAGCTAATCGTGCTTGCCGGCGGTGTTGCTGCAAACAAAACGCTCAGGCAAACGCTTCAGGAGCAGTCGCCGGTTCCAGTGCATTTTCCGAAGATGGGCTTCTGCACGGACAATGCGGCCATGGTTGCTGCCGCTGCTTACTTTTGCGGCAAGCCTGTCGACCTTGATGCCTCTGTTTATTCACGCCAGGTGGTTTAGTTCAAGCGCTCCAATGCTCCGCCGCATTGTCCGCTTTCTCCGCTTTCTCTTCACCTCGTAAAAAGCTCGGAGCATCTTCGTCTCTGCATTCTGGCTTGTAAAGGCGATTGAGTCCCTCGATCGAGGGAGGCGGCTGTAGCCATTCGACATCGAAAAAAGATTTTGTAGATGTGCTGGAAATATCTATCAAAAATGTCAGCGATATGTTACTATGACTCGAAATGTCTACGCCTACCCTTGTTGTCTGACAGGTGTCTCCGATGTCACTTCTCGAAAAAATACTTATTTGCCGCGATTGCAGTCAACCATTCGCTTTCTCCATCGGAGAGCAAGAGTTTTTCTTGCAAAAGGGTCTTAAGAATGAACCCAAGCGTTGTGCAAACTGTCGCCTCGTAATGCGCGTTCAGAGAAATGGTGATGACTTAAATCGCACATGCGAAGTGCCGTGTGCCAATTGCAGCACGCCGACCAGAGTGCCATTCAAGCCTAAAGGGTATCGGCCGGTTTATTGCGTCGGTTGCTTTCAGATCAAAAAGAAAGAAGACGCCCTCGACGTTCAAGAGTCCGTCGTTGCCGTCGAGGTTCCGCAAGTCGTATTAGTTTAACGAATTGCTACGCGGGCAAGTTCACCGAAATTCATTAGCTGAGCACAGTCTGAGTATCAAAGTGCGCTCGGGCATTGGTCCGCTGCTGCAAAGATTTCTTCAGCATTAAAGTCGCCACAGCTAAGTCGACTTTTAGCTTTCTCGGCTGGCTGTCATGAGCGGATGGAAACTGATTTTGCTCGTGCATAAATAAGTAAATAATGAGCAGCTGGAACGCTGTCATTTGGAAACTGCACTAGGATCGCGTATGCGCCTAATCTATAATCTTCAGAAGATAGTGAAAGGACATTCGCTGTGAAGGAGCCCGCAGAGGAAAATTTTTGCCCTTGTTGTGGCGAACCTATTGGTGAAGAGGGCTATTGCACCTCTTGTTTTCGCAAACCAGATGGCGATGAAAAGCTAGAGCGTGCCTTGGCAGAAATTGTCCTGGAGAGAAGTCAATTGCACTTTGCAGTTGATTGCCGGTGGGTCCGTATCGGCAGGGACCCTTCCAACCAGATAGTTTTGAATGATGATCGTTACACGTCAAGATATCATGCGTGGATCACCTACGAATCTGATGCTTTCTGGCTTGAGGACTTGGGTTCGACAAATGGCACGCTATTGAACGGAGAACAAGTGGAAGAGCGTGAACGTCTGCAAACAGGCGACAGAATCAGAATCGGTGAAACTGATCTGATCTTCCATTTTTTGTAGTGAGTTGTTTGTTTTGAGCTGATTTGAGGAATTAAATTCAAGGGGCGGCGAAGGATGCGGGGACGCAGAATCGGCGGAAGCATCCGGAGCGTTAAGTAGAGGGCAATTTAGGTATGCAGGGCAAGGGAGCCGGCGCAGTCAATCGAGTAGAGCTGGAGTGTCAAGTCCTTTGTGCTGCGCTTAGACAGAGTTGGGTAAGGCGAGACAAGGTCGGCGCCTTTACCTCCATTCGAGAATTGTCTCACTTGTTTCCCGACCTCTTACCGCCACCGGAAGAGCGTGTCAGCACAAACAAAGCAAATTACTATGAAGTCCTTGGTGTGCGGCCACAGTCCGGCTTGAATTCGATTGTAGTCGGCTATCTGCGTACCGTCAGAAAATTTCTTAAAGACTACAATCCCAAAGATCACCGTCAGTTTTACAACACAATGCTCAACGCTGGTTTCGTCTTGCGAAAACCTCGTCTGCGTTTGAGTCATGATCTTGTTGTTGCAAGGCGTTGGCTTTACGACAGCCAAGCTCAAGACGACGAGGAAATGCTTCCAGAAGACCACGAAGAGGCCGCTCCGGTAGCAGCGACACCCCAACACACCCCTCCGCTGCCTCCGCAAGAAGAGCCGAAAGTTCAAGAGCCAGCTGTACGGGATCCCCATGTGCATCCAGCTGCCACCGGTAGCGAAGCGACGCCTCAGCCAGCTGCCTCTGAAGTTCACGATCCACTGGCCGCGGCGGAAGCCGCTTGGGCTGCCAATCAAGCTGCTCAACCTAAATATGATACGACGCCGGAACAATCGCCGCCTGCTTCTGAAACGCCTCAAACCCAGTGGCAGCAACCGCAGACCGACGTTCCATACATGGACTATTCACGCTTTCAAAAAGCGCAAATCGATGAAACTCCCGCCGATGTATCGCCACCATCTGCGGTGCCTGCTCAGGAACCGGCGCCCCCGCCACCACCGGAACAGCCTAAAATGGCGCCACCGCCGGCAGTGTCACAAGAGCCGGCAATTCCCGAGTTCAAATTCGACGAATCCCAGCTGCGTAAGCCCGAGGTCTACGTCGAGTTACCTTCCATTATCCGTTTGATGGAAGCATCCCACTTGATTGGGAAATTGGAAGTGCAAGCAATTAAAGCGCAAATGGTTCTGGCGCCGAATATCCCTGCAGAGCAGCTCGTTATAAATGCTGGATATGCAACGAGAACCGAGCTCGCCTCCTTAAAGTTGGCGCAAGATCTTTTGTCTTCCGGAAAGATAAGCATGGCGCAATTCCAGGTCGCGATGTACGACGAGCGGACTTCTGGTCTTCGTATGGCTGAGTCCTTGCAAGTGCGAGGTTGGCTGGAGACCGAGGTCAAGAATCCTATCGAAGAATTAAAGCAGCAATAGCTCGGCTTGAGCTACTATGGTCCTGCTCCCATGCCGTTGACGGGCTAGGGCAGGGAGATCGGGTAGCTTGAGATGGTTCTCAATCAGGTTCCACGTCATAGCAGGCGGGATTTCACTGTCAAAGTGAATGCGTCAGCCTGCGGAATCTTAGGCGCACTTAATGCTCCTGAAGCCCAGGAATGCGAGATTATCGATTTTTCACCGCCACCATTAACGTCGTCTTTGCGTTCCGGGGGTGATGATGGCGCCAGGCTTCTGGCTATGCTTGCAACTGAAATTCAATCTACGCACGGTCAGCAATTCGACTTCAGCCCGGCTGCAGACGATATAAGCGTCCAGCGAGCGGGCGCAAATTACTTGGCCAATATAGCTGACTCCGAAGTCGTCGACTTGCACGGAGCGGAGCGCCTTGCCCTGATCGAAAGCATGCGTCGACGTCTTAACGAAGCCCAAGACGACGAAGTCAATTTCGAAGATGGCGGTGAGATTCTCTTTAGTGAGCAGGCAAATTCTGCAGGCGATGCGCTTTACTCATGCGAGCGCGAGTCAATCGATGATAACTATTTGCAGAAAGTGTCGAAGCGCATGCATCTGCATGTTGAAGTACTTTCCTGCGGAAAACGAGTAGAGACATTTGATAACGGAAGTATTGTCTGCAAGGATGTTCTTGGGCGGGTCACTGAAATCTTCTCCTGCTTTGGCGACTCATTTTATTTCACTTATGGTGAACATGGCGAGTTGTTCTCCTTCACGCGAACCAGTAAATCCGGCAAGGTACACAGCCGGGGCGAGCGCGGACCCGATTCGGTCACCGTTCGTGATGCCGAGGGAAGAGTAAAAGCGATCGGCGAATGTATGAGTGTTGACCCGTGGGGATGCTTTTATTTGCACTCTAAAGACGGTCAGTACTTCTGTTTGGATTTGGTAGGCGGGATTCACAGTGAGCGTCGGCGCCTGATCAATTCAGATGGAAAAGTTGAGTATATAACTTCAGCGTTTGCACATGATGGTTTTCGTATGGCCACTTTGTATGCCTCGGCGTCCGGCAGCCCTTCGCGCAAACCGCTGCGGGCGACTACTTATAGATTTTACGGACGAGATGGAACTGCTGTGGAATTCGCAAGTGAAGATCATCTACGCGAGTATTGCCCGTCGCGCTCGTTGCCGCCAGGATCTTTTCCGGTAAACTCTACATGGATTCATGCCCGCCAGGCTCACACGGCCTGGGAATCTGTGAAAGAATATCTCTCAAGGGTTAGTTAGTTAATTAGTTAGTCAGTTCGTTGATCGTAGGAGGACTTCCGAAACAATGTCTCAGATAACATTTGGTACCGACGGGTGGAGAGCGGTAATTGCTGAGGACTTCACCTTTGCCAATGTTGAAAAAGTCGCTTATGCAATAGGACGATATATCAACGAAACTTACCACAAAAACGGCAATCGCGTTCCAGTGCTTGTCGGCTATGACACCCGTTTCATGGCTGACAAATTCGCATTGCGTGCTGCCCAAGTTTTTATCTCGATGGGCATACCGGCTAAATTGGCGAATCGCGATGTGCCAACTCCCGTTATCGCATATGCTACTCAATCGGAACCGACTGCTGGTGCTGTTCAACTAACTGCCAGCCATAATCCTCCCGAGTATTGCGGAATGAAGTACATTCCTGACTTCGCAGGACCGGCGACAAACGAGATCACCGAGCGAATCGTCGCGCACCTCACCGATGTACCATATGAAATTGATGTGCACTCAATTGAGGTGCCACGCTTTGATCCCAAAGCACCATATATGAAGGCGCTGAAAGACATGGTCGATTTCGATCGCATTGCTAAGTCCGGAATTAGAGTCGGCGTCGAGTGTCTTTACAGTACGAGTCGTGAATATCTTGATGAAGTACTTCAAGAAAATGGAGTCGAATACAAAGTTCTGCATAACTGGCGCGACCCGCTTTTTGGTGGCGGTATGCCTGAGCCTAAGGCACAGTATCTTACTGATTTGAGCAAGCTGGTAGTTGATGAAAAGTTGGATGTCGGCCTTGCCACCGATGGTGATGCTGATCGTTTCGCTATCATCGACGAGAAAGGCAACTACGTATCGGCGAATCAATTGCTTTCCTTGCTTACTCGCCACTTCTTGAAGAATCGCGGAGTCACTGGATGTTTGGTTAAGACGGTTGCTACCACTCACTTCCTCGATCGCTTAGCCAAAGAGCACGGACTCGAGATTTTCGAAACTCCAGTCGGTTTCAAATACATTGGCGAGCTAATGCGCCAAAAGGATGTCTTGCTCGGTGGAGAAGAATCCGGCGGCTGCTCAGTCAAAGGACACATCCCTGAGAAGGATGGCATTCTCTGCAACTTACTGATAGTTGAGATGCTTGCTTATGAGAAGAAGCCGCTCTCGCAAATTTGGGCTGAGATGGTTGCCGCAAGCGGTGTTGAATTCGCCTATCGCCGCAGAGACTTGAAACTTACTGCCGAGAGTCAAAAGAGTTTTGTGGATAAACTCACCAATGAGCCGTTCGAAAAAATCGGAAGCACAAAGGTGACCAAGGTGGGGCGCCTTGACGGATTCAAGTACTATCTTGAAGATGACAGCTGGATTCTCATTCGTCCAAGTGGAACTGAGCCTCTCGTCCGACTTTATTTTGAAGCACCATCTGCGGTGCGTGTCGATCAACTGAAAAATGATTTCGACAAGATGATCGATGATATGCTTGCCGGTATGGGCGCTAAAGTTCTGGCTCTGCACGCCTGATCTTTTATTTCTTGCCTAGATCCACTTATTGTGTTGAGTGAGAACGACTTCGGGCTGGTACTCGGACAAGCAATATCCGGCGATGCTAGCGTGGAAGAAATTGATGCCCGCTTGTAAAATGCTACAGCCAGGATTTCTGAGCGGGAAGCCTTTTGTTGAGCCGTTCGGGACGCCTCTCCTTCCGCCGGCGCTTTCGCTCGGGTGAATGACGCTAAGAATGGCGGTGCTTTTATTCTTGTGTTTAGCGTAATGCTCAACGTGCATTGCTCTTATTCTGGGGCTGGAATCGTTGCTGCGCGGAGGATGCCAATTTGATCTCGTTATTCTCTCAATTTCTTTGACGTACTGCACCGCTTGCAGCATTGGCGTATCCTCGGCCCTGCATATTTGCGATGGTATCGAATATGATGCCAGTGCAAGGTATAAGCAGGCGAGTCCGAACCTGCACCGCATTATTGAATTTCTTATCCGCAATATGCGTAGTTGGGTCATTCTTATCTCGATATGTTTACCGTCTGACCTATGGAAGAATCCTGAGAAGATTACCGTCCGCAATTACGAAGTATATATATATATATCTTGCTTCACTTGCTGGGCGCCTTGGCTACCTTAGCGGGCTGACATGGACAGATTGCCATTGGCAAGGTACGCTAGTGGCGCGTCAGGACATTTATGTAAGTTCTGTGACCCCGCGCGGTATTCCTCCTGGTTTGATGAACAAAACTCGGCTATTTAGAGAGCTTCTGGTGATGATGGTGACCTGTTTGGCCATTTTTCACGCATGCAAATCTATTTACGGAAGTATTGAGCACCAATTTTTCCTCCATAAGCAGACTATTGCCTTGAAGGCTGGACACTCTCAGGCGCAGGAAGTGAATAAAGAGTTGCGCGAGGGGCTCAGCAACTATCGTTCTTCCTCTGGAATTGAACGGCTTGCTCGCGAACGCCTTAACCTGTCCGGCGCAGACGAAATAATAGTCAGAATCAGCAAATAGCAGGATCGGCTAGGGTATTTTGCTCGCCTAAGTCGATGCATCTTTTTCTCACCATGACAACCCTGCTGGCGCTTCAAGTCAATTGAGCAATGGTAAGGCTTTTGGGTCTCCCCTGGGGAAATCTCGGGTGTTGTCATGGTGAGAAAAAAATCCAAAAATCTAGGGGAGTCGAAGACCCTCGCTTGCACGTTGTGCTAACCGCGCGGTGATTGTTGCGGGAAGAAAACCCGTCCACCATTGATGAGCTGCAGCGAAGAAGGCTTGGCTTGGACGTGCTTAAGCGTCCGGTGTCCTTCTGGCAAATATGCAAATGTATTCTTCGTCCGGAGAATTTGGGCAAAGCTCAATCGGCCAACCATTCAGCTCCCCAGCGCTTAAAACTAGAGAAGACCGCCCCTAAGAGGCGGCCTTCCATAGAAGTCCGAAGCAAAACCTTGATATGGCCTATCTGACGAGGGCTCTTGAGAGCCAGAATGCCCGTACCTCACGGTACGTATTGAGTAGTTTCGTTTGAACCATTCCTACTTTGACGATAGGCACCGACATCATTTTCGGACCCATCGGGACAGTAGTCGGGCCGAGCATGAGCGGACCGGCGAGCGCGGCTGTGACCGTGACTCCGAAAGCTCCTGCTACGACTGCTGCCAAAAACATGCTTTTCAGACGCATACGTAGACCTCCATTTCTTCGAGACTTCTATTTGTGATAAGTGCTTAGCTTCAGCTAAACTCTATGATAAATACTATGTACCCTGTGCGTTCTTGACAATTATAATAACACGAAGAAATAACATTAAACTTGCATGAATTAGGTTAAATTTTCCGCCTTTGTATGCTAAAGGTTTCCATCCGTGTCTGACGACATCATCGCAATCATTGCTTGTTGTATTTTAGGGTTAATCGCTCATGGTTCTCGCTCGCAGCGATGGCTTGAATGGGTAATCCGGGTCACCATCTGCGTTTTCATTGGCGGAGAGTGTCTCTACATACTCAACGCCGAGCCGACTGCTCAGATGACGACCAATCCCTGGGGGTACTCGTTATTGGTTGCCTGCGCTGCGTTGTCCGGCGTTTTGCTCTTTGAACCAGGCAGAAAGCTTTTCTCACTTCTTTTCACCGCCCTCGAGCAGGTTGTCGCGGGGCGCGTCTTATTGGCACTTTTCGGGAAGCTGGTGGCTCCGGTACCTGTCGCTGTGGAAGCGAGCCCAGGTTCGGACCGCGGTGGCGGTGCTCCCACATTGCCTGTTGCTGAAAATCATCCCGTATCTGATTCAGTAAATTCAGCGTCCTCTGTAGGAGCGAACGCGGCTGAAGAAGATGATGAAGCAATTGAGCCTGCTAAAGGACACTCGGGAGAGTCCCCGGATCATTCAGATGAAGGCGCTTCTGTCACTGGCGACACTGGTGCTTCTTCTTCTTCTTCTTCTTCTTCTGAAATGGACAAAAGCGCTGAAGCTAATGCTTCAGCTGCCATCGAGAAGCCGGTAACTGACGACGAGGGGCATATTCCTGATCCGGTAGCTCAGCAGGGCGAGCCGCCAACCGCCACTGCTTGGGTAATGCAAAAAATCCCATTTCACAAGGCATTTTTTGCTGAGCGCATTTTTGTCCCATCTTCTATTCCACATATGAATGCATTGTGGATCTACCTCACCGTTGTCGCATTTTTGTTGACGCATACTGAGATGAGCTCCGGTTTTCAAATGCCTTCGATTATGATACCGCTGCCGGTGAGCCTCGATCAGCTCTTCTCCTATAACTTTCTCGGCTTGATCATGCTTTCAGCTTGCGGCGTAGGCATTCTTGTCACACGAAAACCTATGGAAACTTTGAGAAGGCTGGGTATCGTAAAGCCGACCCTGGCTCAGGTCTTTATCGGAATCGCTGGAATCTTCGTCACCTTTGCCTATGACTATTTGTGGTCCACTTACACGCACGGGCAAGAGGGTTTGGGTTACGCTGACAAAATTTCGCACTATAACGAAGGCGCCTTCAATCCCACTGCATCAGCCTCCTCTGCTGGAATGCTGGCATCAGCGACCGGCATCTGCGCTGGTATCGGCGAGGAGATTCTTTCTCGCGGTGCACTACAGCCGGTGCTGGGAATTCTTCCTTCCGCATTCTTGCACGGCGCACTCCATGCCCAGTTCTCGCATGCTCCTATCTTGATTTTGCAGGTCTTCGGCTGGTCCACAATCATGGGCATTATTCGGCGTTATACGAACACCACCACTACGATAATCACGCACGTTGGGTTCAACTTTATCTCCACATTCTTGTTCGCCTTTAATCCTTAGAGCCTCTACTAGTCAGTCTCCTGCTGTTGGATGCTGTACAGCGGCGGCAGGTGGTGCATATTCCCGGAGCTCCAATCAAGCAATCAATGAGTTACGAAATCAATGATTTAGGAACTCATTTTAGGAATGGAATCCTCCGATCCGTCTCTGGAAAATGTCGGTGTAAGATTTTTCACGAATCATTGGACACCGTTTTGATGAGTCATCGCATCGCGTGCGTCAGGCAATGCCGCAGCAGACCGCCGGTTTGGAAGCTCCTACTGCAGGGAACGTCAGGATTGAGCGTGGACGAGGCGTGGCGCCGTGGGGTCTGAAAGCGTCGACCAGAATGTGATTTTAGCCGCCGGCGCCGACATTGCCGACGGCAAATTCGAGATCGTCGCTCTCATATCCAGCGGCGCCACCTCTACTGTTTATCGAGCTCGCCATCGCCTGCTGGGAATGGACGTCGCTCTCAAGCTCCTCAACTTCAGCCTTCTCGGGCGAGAAGACTGTTTGGCCCGCTTTCAGAAAGAGGCACGCGTCAGCAGCCAACTTATCCACGCCAACCTGGCAAAGCTAATTGCATACGGAACACTGGATGATGGTCGTCCTTTCCTGGCTATCGAGCTCATTGAAGGCAGAACGCTTTGCGAATTATTGATGGCGGAAGAGACCTTAAAGCCTGAGCGGGCTATCGGGTTCTTTATGCAGATTTGCGATGGACTGGAAGCACTTCATCGCAATGGTATTATTCACCGCGATTTAAAGCCCGGCAACATTATGGTCAGCTCTGATGGCGCCATCGAGCGTGTGAAGATAATCGATTTGGGTTTGATCAAGGAGCTTCAATCCTCGGATCCCAAAATCACCAAGACCGGACAAATTCTCGGAAGCACTGCGTATATGAGCCCGGAGCAATGCCTTTCGAAGAAAATTGATGAGCGCTCAGACATATACTCGTTCGGTTGTTTGATGTATGAGTGTCTGGCCGGAACGCCTCCGTTCGGGCATGACGCAGGCTTTGTCACGATGACGAAGCAAACCAATGAAGAACCGCCGCCACTGAGTCAGTTCAAAAAGGACTCATTGCCTCCTGGATTGGAAGAAATAATCAGGCTCGCTTTGGAAAAGGATGCTTCCAGGCGGTATCAAACCGTAGGTGAATTGAAAGATCATTTGCGCCGATGCCTGGATGGCGAACTTTCTTCCAGATTCATGCGGGCTCATAATGTTATTAGTCCCGGCACCAGATCTGGTGCCGTGGTCTGGGCGGCCGTCGCTGTTACGATTTGCTTGATAGCCGTGATTGGGATCTTCATAGCAGGAAGATCCAAGCATTCGACTTTAGCCAGTCATGAAATTGTTCAAGTGACTCCAAAGAGGAACGATCAAAGACAGCTTCTCAATAAGGCGAGGCGAATGGCTCAGGAGCCGGTTTTGGCGCCTGAGGGGCAAATCCAAAATACGCTTCGCCAAACCGAAGTGATGATGAAGTATTACGAACTCTGGCTAGAGAATCATCCAAAGTCCGAGTTGCTCCATAAGGCTAAAGCAGAGTATCAGTTATTCATTTATTCGCAGATATTGGCTAATTCTAAGCTAGCCAGTGAGCATGAAAAGAAAGCGGAAAGGTATTTTCAGCAGTTGCTGAAGGAGAAGACGAAAATAATAGAGACTTCGACGGACAAGTCTTCCTACGAGTTTGTTATCGCCGCAACTATTGGCGCAAATTGTGCCAAATCACTCGGAGATTTGGCTGTTCAGGCGGGGCGCCCAGCCGATGCAGCTAAATATCACAGCCTTCGTTGGCGGCTGTCTCGGGCTGCCCAACCTACGGGGTCGGAAGATAGCATTGTCGAGGATCTTTCCATCTGCCGAACATTGCATGCGCTGGAATCTTATGTCGATGAGGAATCGGTTCTTCGCGCAATGCGCCTCGGACCTAACAATAAGCCCGCTTACGAACTTGTTTTTGCTAGTCCCTCTGAGCTCTCGGAGTTTGCTGCTGGTCCGCAAGCCGTCAGCACGCGAATGGCGTTCTTGTCAGCGCTCTACAGAAATCAAATTGCGCTCAAGAAGGAAAGCAATGCGATGAAGGTTTATTCCTTTATGACGGACTTTGCATCGACGGTCAAGTCTCCATGGGACATGGCTTTGGCTTACCAGGCGCTAGCCGGTGATGCTCAAAAAGGCAGAAATTTTGAACTTGCTATTAAATTTTCCAATATTGTCCTGGAAAGTTTGTCTTGCTTGCCCGATCAAAATCGAAGGGAAGTAGTCGAGTGCAAGTTGGCAGTGCTCGTGCTTGCTGGTACAACTTCTCAGATTCTCAATCGCCAGGGCGAGGCTGCCAAGTATTTCTCCGAATGTTTGCCGTACGCGGGCAACCGGCATTATGACGTGTTGGTGCTACAGTGTCTTCGCGAGTATTTTATTACCGCCGTATCCATCCGAGATCAGAAACTGTGTGATCAATTGATCGAGCAATATAGAAAGGTTGCCGAAGCGCGAGACGATCGAGCGCAGGACGAAATAGTTCTGGGCTATTTCCGCTTGAAGCGCCTGAGCTTAATTCCCGGCGATCATCAAAAGGAATATTCCGCCATTGTCGATGAGGTTATTTCTGTTCGTACTTCAGCCAGGCAAAGCTGCCTGGCCGAACAGATAGCGGTTGCGCGTGCATTAGCCGAGATGGGTCAGTTGCAGCTGTCTGAAAAATTGCTGCAACATGTCGTTGCTGCTAACGATAATTCAGCTGCTCTTTGGGATCATGTGCTAACGGCAAAAATAATACTTGCTGGTGTGAAAGCGGAACTGAAGGAGTACCAGGCCGCTATCGATTTGCTGGCAGGCATAAATAGATCATTTGGGGATCCTTTCCTCACGGCAGACTTCCAGATGCAACGTGCGGTCATCGGCTTGACCAGCAGCATCGGGCTGCACAGGAATGACTTGATTAAGCACTATAGTGATCAGGGGATAATGCTGTTGAGTTCGGACTGCCTACCTGAAGGAAAAGCGGCGCTGCTAACAACGTTGTGCCGTTATTACCAGAGTACCGGGCAGGTTGATAAGAGTATCCCAGCGGCGCGCCGAGCGCTGTCCTTGACGAGGGAGTTTTGTGCGCCCAATACTTCCAGGATGGCCGCACAAGAGATACTCTTGGCGAAACAGCTTATTAACACAAATCAGTCCGAGTCTGCTAATTTATTTAAGGACGCCGTGTCTATTGCAAAATCTGCGACCGACGCTCCTGCTGATGGCTCGGTAGAGACAGCGGCGATAAGAGAATACGAGGCAGCAAAGAAAATTTGGGCGAGCAAAAAATAGAACCGCAACTTTTGGAACTTGGAAAACTGTTCGAGGATAAGTTTGAAATCCTTTCTGTCTTGGGGCGCGGAGCTAGTGGAGTCGTGTACAAGGCGCGCCACTTGTTGCTGCAGACCTTCGTCGCTCTTAAAGTAATCAATCAAAACTCTAGTGACCCTGAACTGGCCGCTCAAAGGTTTCAAAAAGAGGCTACACTGCTCAGCAGTTTTGATCATCCCAATATCGTCAAACTGCATTCATATGGAATATTGCCGGATGGAAGGCAGTACATGGCACTGGAGTTTATTGAAGGTGAATCGTTATCTGAGCAGATTGCAAAGTCCGGACCGCTAGAGTACTCGCGCGCAATTGCAATATTTGAACAAATATGTGGGGCTCTATCGTACTCCCATTCGCGTGGCGTTGTGCATCGCGATATCAAACCGGCCAATGTGATGGTTGATGCCGATGGCAAAGCAAGAATTTTAGACTTCGGAATATTCAAATCGCTGGACAACTCCAGCCAGAGTTTGACAAAGACCGGCTATTTAGTTGGTAGCGCCAATTACATGAGTCCTGAGCAATGTAAGCAGCAGGACATCGATGATCGTTCCGACATCTATTCATTTGGGTGTCTGATGTATGAATGCCTCGTCGGGCAGCCTCCGATGCAAGATTCCTCCGATATGGCAATAATGGCAAATCAGATGCAGCGGACCATTGATCGCGTACCTGCTCGTTATGGTATCTCGAAAAAATTGGAGGAAACTATTCTCCGCTGCCTGGCAAAACATCCATCAAGGCGCTTTCAGTCTGCAAGTGAACTCGAGGGTTCTCTTCGCGATTGTGCCCAGGCATCGCTTTCGGAGAGGGTGGAAGCAACAAGTAATAGAAAGTGGATGTTTGCATCGATTGCTGTGGCAGCCGTCATTATTCTTTGTGGACTCGCTTCATGGCGCTATTGGCAGGACCAGCAAACTAAAAAGGCTATTACAAATATCGCCCCGACTACACAATCGAGCCTTCAAGAGACGGGACGAATGTTGCCACCGGAAGGCAACCGAACAGTCAAAGCGACAGACCAACGGGAGCGATGGATAGCGAAAAATGGAAGCCACGAAGAGCAGAAAAAGCTGATCGAGCTGTATGCCCTTTGTTGGCATCACAGGCGGGAACAGGGACGTCCGGTGCCACCGCCTCATGGTGAAATTGTTAAAGCGAGGCTGGAGTATTTACTTGCTAATTCAGAAGTGACCGAAGGTCGTTATGGACTCCTGCGCGATCTTGCGTTTCTTTCATCAATGCTTGCTGACGACGCCTCTGTTGAGAAGTATATTAGCGAGCTTGAGAAGCGCGGTGAGTCCCTGTATGAAGCAAACCGGCGAAAGGCTTTGAATGCGGCAATTTTCAATGTCGTGACAATTTACCAGGAGCTTGGACGCGATTCTGATGGACTGCTCTTGCTTAAGCGTGAGGACGCTACCGGTCTCAGTGGCGATGAGAAAATCGTGTACAACGATGGTATCGCCATGAACTACGTCGCTCTGAAGGACATTGAAAGTGCCAGGCCCTTTGCACTGCAATCTGCTAGTTTATTGAAAAGCCAGATGGACCAGGGAAGCTTGCCCCAGCCGAACGTTATTTATTCTGTTGTTAGTCGCCTTAATCAGGTTCAACGGCCTGATCTCGTTTTTGAGATAGTGGGGAAGCTGCCACCGATTACGGAAGAAAAGAAACGTGCAGATGGAAATTGGCGGCACGTCGAGTGTGAATTGGCGAACTCGTACCTTTATACAAATCAGCTAGAGAAAGCTAAGCAGATTTACCTGAGCAATATCGGTGAGATACGAAACAGCGAGCCGTCTGAACAAGTGCTTGGCGCCGAGCGGCTCCTTCTTACCATATTGTATAAACAAAACAAAAAGGAAGAGGTACTTACGCAAGCCAGAAATTATCTCGAGACGGTCCCTGCTTCATCTTACGTGACTGCTTCAAGGCAAGTCGTAAACATGTTGGTTGTATGGAAAATAGATGCAAGCTCACTGGAGCCGCTCATTTTAGCCAAGGCAAAATCTCGTGAAGGAATTGATCCCAGTCGATCTCACCGGCTCTATGAAACTCTAGGCAAAATTTTCCTCTACTCCGGAAATTCCAAGAAGGCAGGGGCATACTATGAGCAAGCCAGAAAGCTTGCTGCGTCTGCTGGAAATGAGCAAGGGGTTGCAGCTGCGCTGACTGGGAAAATGACATGCTTGATTTACGAGAACAAATTGCCAGAATTTATGGCGGTGCGCCAGTCCTTCCTACAGCTTCAGGATGTTTCTTTAGATGATCGCTTCACCGCAGAAGAGCTTATGGGCCTTTTCTATCAAACAAATAAAAACTTCAAGAAAGCAATTGAGATATACGAGAAACTGCTTTCAGAAGCAGAGCCGAAAGGCAGAAGAGATCATATTCCGTCTGCCTATTGTGATTGCGCTCTGCACCTGGCAATGTCTTACAAAGAACTCGGGAACGATGATAAAGCCTTGCAGGCTGCGGAGCGGGGAATTAGCGCGGCAAAGACGGCCCGTAAGCATACTAATGCGGATATGCTGTACGATTATGCCGCCGACCTTTGCCAGAAATCGAATCCGCAGAAAGCTGCAAGATACAGAAGAACTGCAAGTAAACTACGCAAAGTCTAAGAGTCTATTGCGCTTTGAGCATGGCTATTGGCGTTCGGACAGTCGTTTGAGAAGAGATTTTGCCTCCTCTGCATATCCGGAAACTTTGTAAAAATGCGCAGTTTCGCGCACCGTATCATCGAATGGTTTTTGAAGTGTCTTGTCAATTTTGCATTGAAGAGCTTTCTCTGAAAATTCCTCTGCGCTAGCTGGCTCGTGTAATTTGATGTACATCTGAGTAGCGGAAATGTAGATCAGCGCTTTTAAGTAGTTTGATGCACCGTCTGCGGCTTTCAACATTAGGCCAATTTGCTCTTTGGCTTTTTGAGGATCGTGTTTTCTCAAATACGCTTCCGTCATCACTTTTCGGCACTCAAAATTGAGTCGATTGTTTCCACCACTGGCCATTGATAACGCTTGTTGAGCTGCTGATAGTGAACCATCAAGATCGTAATCAAGCCTCCATGCTGATAGTTCCCACAGCTGTTGCGCCGTGGCGTTCCGATTTCCTTGCAGTGCTATGCATTCGAGTTTCTGTTTGTCAGCTACCTTCGGATTTGTGCGATAAGAGGAAGCGCTCAATGCGGCTAGTGCCTCCATCCTTCCCTCAATTAGCTCTGGATTCTTTTCGAGCAATTCACTGAGTTCGTTTCGATATTTGTCTGTCTTTTGCTTTTCATTAGAACTAACGGCAAGAAGCAGCAAGCTAGAAAGGCTCTTCATGCGTCCGCTGTCTGTTTTTGACAAGTTAAGCGCATGCTGAAATGCGGCTTCGACATGAGGCCAGGATTTGCTCCATCCCATCCTTTCCCCATGCCGCCGCCAGTAGGCTGCCAATAGTGCTGGTTCGCTTTGGCTCAAAGACTTCGCTTTGTCGAGAGCGTCTTGTTGAATGATGAGCGCTCGCGAAAGCTCTTCCCTATTGAAATAGAGTTCCCCTAAATAAAATCGCCAAATGAGAACTTCCTTTTCGGCTCCCTTCGACTGCCATAATTTTATTCGTTCCTGAACCACGTCCTTGCTAATCTTGAGCCCCGGATTATTTGCCATTACGAGGTTTAAGAAGGAGCCAGCGAGTGTTTCCATTTCGCTGCTATCCAGCATTTTGAATTTCTTTGCGTACCTGTAGGCTTGTTCATAAGTCGAGACACCATTTTTCCAGTCACCTCGATCTTCATAAATCCACATCAGGTGAGCGTAACAGGCCAAGGTCGTTAGACCGGTTGTTTGTGGTAGCCAGTCCTTGATCAGCTTCTCCGCTTCCTGGTCTTTTCTTTGAAGCCGGAGCATTGAGCAAAGGTGCAGTGTATGCACTGATCTGTAGTCCGGACGAAGATTTATCAACTCGCGATAGAGCTGCTCCCCTTTAACTCCTTCACGCTGCCGTTGGCAAAAGTCGGCATAATCGTTTAGCGTCCAATAGTATTGGTTTGGATCTCGCTGAGAAGCTGATAGAGCTTTTTCGAACTCCTGTTGGGCCGAATTAATGTCGCGCGATTTTTCGAAGAGTAAAGCTTTCGCTTGATGGTAGAGCGCCAGCTCGGCACCGCTTTTCAGTTTTTTGATATCAATCTGCGAAAGTTTTTCCCTGCAGAAATTCAAATCGGGATCGTTATCATGTTGACCCAACCAAAAACGAATAGATTGAACTCGCTTTGGATCGGTTGTAGACATTTCAACGGATTTGCGGAAGCTCTTTCTTTTATTGCTGCTGTCGTGAAGAAGGTCATACGTGATCCCATGGGCGCAATAACAGTCAGGCACAATCTGCTCGCATTCGGGAGCGTCTTCGAATTGTTTTAGGGCTTCATTTTCAATTCGCAATGCATTTTGAAATTCGCCTTTATTTTTTAAAAGATCGGATAGTCGAAAGGTCCAATGTAGCTCCCATTGTGGACGATTTCTATTCTTGTTGAGCCTGATTCTCTCATTGGCAAACTCTGCCAGTCCTGTGTATTTCTTTTCCTGGCGAAAGAATTCGAAGTAATCTGTTAGCACACGCTCCCATGTATCCGCTTCATCTGCGCCAAAGGAGAACTTGTCCAATTCCGGCTTTGCAGCGCTTATTACGCTTCTGGCAAGTGCTGGATCGTGCAGTTGCCTTGAAAACGATAGGACGTCGCGGGCAATCATGAGTTTGTCGTTGGCATTTGGCTGTGTCGTCAACCCGACGATCGCGCTTGGCAAATACTTGTTTCTTAGAAGGTCTGAATCCTCGCCACATTCAATTGCTGATTTGGCGTAGTGGATCAAAGTTCGTGGAATCTGAGCAAGCTCCGGTGAGCTTCTAAATGCTTCTCGAATTTTCTCCAAGCTGTTTTTGGCCTGTGAAAAATCGCCCGCCAGAATGTAGATAGTGACGTTGTTCGAAAGGGCTTCGATATAGTCGTACGGCTTTACTTTGCGGGAAATTGTAACGGCTTCGTTTGAATCGCTGATTGCAAGATCATATTGTTTGGCGGCAATTTCTCTTTCGGCCAAATTGTTCAAGAGTTTGACCAGGTCAAGGGAAGGCTTTGCCTTGCGCATAAGCTTTGTGTGAAGCTTTATCAGCGGGATGTACTGCTCGTCGGTCATAAAAGGCGACTTCGATTCAATCTTATGCAGAAGTACGCTACCGCTTTGTATTGGCTTTGCAGCACAAATATCGCTCAGGTACGCAGTTGCCTCTTTGAGCTGCGGTATTTTTTCGAAATCGTGCTGATCCATTTGGGACAAGACACGGATAGCTTCCCAAGCCCAGTAGCTGGCATCGGAAGCGTCCTTCAGTTTGTTGACTTCTTTTGAATTTTCCAGCGCGAACTGAAAGGCTTTTATTGAACCCTTCTTTGAATAGTATTTTTCGTAGATGCGTTTTTGCAGTTGTGAGGCCGCAGTGGACGCGCCCAAGAGGCGTTCTTGTTGAATAATTTCTCGCAGAATCGCAAGGCGAAAGTTGTCCGGCTTCCAGACCAAAAGAACATCGCTGAAGATTTTCAGCCCTGCTTCTGTAAACCACATAACGATTGCAAGCAGGACCAGAGAGCCGATCGCGATGCCCGCGAAGAACACCGGCTTGCTCTGTTTTGATCCTGTATTCTTGTCTGGAATAGCGCTGCTCGTGTTAGCGAAAGCTGTGCTCTGTGTTCCTCGTTCTGTGAGCACGAGGTCAAGATCCGAAATGAATTCCTGCATGGTCTGGTATCGGTTTTCGGGCTTTTTTGCTAGACCTTTGAGCATTACTTCTTCAAGTCCAGCAGGCAGAGCTGGCGTCAATTTTGATGGTGGTAGAACAGACTCGGTCATGTGCTTATGCATGAGTCCGATTGGATTGTCAGCCTGGTGTGGTACTTGACCGGTAATGCATTCGTAGAAAATGCAAGCTAAGGAATAAATGTCGGAGCGCGCATCCGGTATTTGTCCGGCGGCAAGCTCTGGGCAGATATAGTGGATGCTGCCCATCAAAGCCCCAGTTTGAGTGAGCTTTTGGACGTCCTTCGAGTCCGGAGCGATAATTTTTGCCAGTCCGAAATCCAACACTTTTACAAAGTCCGGCGTGGGTTCATCAAGAAGAACTATGTTATTCGGGCTTAGATCGCGGTGGATTACGCCCAGGTTGTGCGCATATGACATTGAATCGGCGACTTGTCTGATGATGGCGCTAGCTCTTTTCCAGGGCAGTTTCTCGGCGGTGCTCAAACGAGATCGCAGGCTCTTTCCTGCCACATATTCCATCACTATGAAAGGAAGAAGATTCTGATAGAGTCCATAGCTGTAAAAACGCCCTATGTTTTTGTGATTCAAGTTGGCGAGCGCAAGCGCCTCTCTTTCGAAGCGTGCTCGAATTTCCGGGTCGTGCATCAGGCTCGCGTGAAGTAATTTGATAGCGACATCGCGATTGAGATCTATTTGTTTGGCGTGAAAAACTACGCCCATGCCGCCACTTCCAGCAACGGACAGTATCTGGTACTTGTCTTGAAAGATGGTTCCAACTAGATTTGGGCTGTCCACAATCTATCTGTCTCGGACTGGTTGATTACGTAAGTACTAGAAAGATTGTACCCGCGTGTGAAGCCGAATTCGGTCAAAGCACTGGTCGTTCCCAGGGAAGCCAACGTATTGAAGTGCTTCGCTAGTTGAGTAGAGCTGAGCTGTGCAAAAAAAGAAGACCCCCGTCCTTTTCGGATGGAGGTCTTTCTTTTTTCTGTGGATTTCGTTAGCCGTGAGACCTAGGCGTTTGGCTCCTCTTCAGGATTCTGGGCGCGAATGACGATATCGCGGTTGTTTCCCGCCCCGCCATTTCCGCCTCCATTTCCACCGGTGCTGCCTCCTGTTGGGGCTCCACCGCCAAATCCCATGAATCCGTGTAGCGAAAGCTGTGGAGTTTTTCCAACGAGCTTGCGCTCGGCAAGTTCAGCGATTTCTCTGTCAATGTCCTCGTCAGTACGGCTCGGTTCGAGAAGTCTGACAAGATCCTTGAAGTACAGGGTTTCTTTCTCCATTAATGCGTTTGCAATTGCTTCAAGTTGCGGCTTCTTGGTCATCAACAATTTCTCAGTATCAATTCTGCATTTCTCAACTACTTCTTTGATTTGCAGTTCAATTTCGCGCGACGTATCATCGCTTGCGAATTGTCCTGATCTGTCGTTTTGATATGCATAGCTGGCGCTGAAAGTGAAGTCACCCATTCCGAAGCTGGTGATCATGTTTCTTGCTACACTGGCGGCGTTTCTTAGGTCTTGGCTGACGCCGCTGCTGTTTTCACCATAGAAGAGCCGTTCAGCAACTAAACCGCCCAGCGAGATTTCGATGTCTACAAAGTAGTCATCTTTGAATTTGCCGTGCCTTTCTTCCTTGTCTACTCGCCACACGTACCCTAGTGCGTTGCCGCTTGGAACTACGGTGACAATTTGGATACGATGGTGCTTGTTCCGGAAGTAAGCGACGACTGCATGTCCTGCTTCGTGAATGGCTGTCGCTCTGAGTTCGTCAAGGAGGATATGTCTGCTGTAAGACATACCGAAGGATTGTCGCTGTATCGCTTGGATAAGGTCGATTTGAGTAACCTCTTCACGCCCATTGCGTACGGCATTCAATCCGGCTTCGTTGACAATGTTTTGCAAATCAGCGCCGGCCTTCCAAACAGTCATGCGAGCAATTTCTTTGATGTTGACTTTGGAATCAACTTTCACCTTCTTCAAGTAATGTTCGAGAATCCCTTCGCGTCCTTCCAGGTTTGGAAGTGGTACATCGATCCTTCTATCGAATCTGCCTGGACGGAGAAGCGCTTGGTCAAGAAGTTCGGGGTGGTTGGTTGCGCCTATAGTGAGCACTTTGTGCTTGCCAAAGCCATCCAATTCCACGAGAAACTGATTGAGTGTCTTGTTTGAATCTTGGATTGCTCCGCCACCCAGGTCGATTCCTCTTTTGCCACCGATCGCATCGATTTCGTCAATAAAGACGATCGCTGGCTTGCCGCTTCTTCGAGCTTGTTCATACACGGCACGGACACGGTTTGCACCAACGCCCGCCCACATCGATTGGAAGTCCCCACCTGAGAGTGCGTAAAAAGGTACTCCGGCAGTATTAGCGATTGCTTTTGCAAGCATCGTTTTACCTGTTCCAGGAGGTCCGACCAGAAGAACGCCTTTTGGGGCCTTCAGACCAGTTGTACGAATCTTGTCCGCATTTTTCAAGAGAGCAACGACTTCGGCCGCCTCTCCCCGGGCTTCTTCCATTCCTTTTATGTCTTCGAGCCTGACGTCGAGGTCCGGAACTCGGGCAAGGTTCATTCCATAAGTATTGAGCTTGTGCCCAGCCGTTACCGACAATCGGTCAACCGCTGCTTCAAGATCACTCTCTTCAACATGCGTCTTACCTGATCTCACTGCGATGATTGCTGCTTCGTTTACTGTTGCGGCAATGTCGGCGCCTGAGAAGTTTGTCGTTATTTGCGCTAATGAATCCAAATCTGGCTCAGAGGCCATTTTGATCTGACCCAAATATCTTTGGAAGATTTGTTTGCGTGCCTCGGCATCGGGCAAGCCGACATAAGCTTTTCTATCGAAGCGACCGGACCGTACAAATGCAGGGTCGAGGTTCGTCTCATTGTTTGTTGCACCAACGGTAATCACATTGCTTCGGGTGAGCCCATCCAACTCTATGAGTAGTTGATTCAAAGCGCTGGTCCGCTGATTGCCAGTGTCGGACATGGTTCCAGAGATTGCATCGATCTCGTCGATGAAAATGATTGCAGCCGGACTTTTTCTGGCTTGCGAATACAGCGCCTTAATGCGACTAGCTCCTTCGCCTGCAAATTTGCTGACGAAGTAGCTGCCAGACATTCCGAAAAATGGCACGTTCGCTTCATTCGCCATTGCTTTTGCAAGCATGGTCTTACCCACACCGGGTGGTCCAATTAAGAGGACGCCCTTTGGAATCTTTGCGCCAATTTCTCGCAGTTGATCTCCATGTTTGAGAAAATCTACGATCTCGAGAATGTCTTGTTTAACATCATCGATTCCAATCACGTCAGCTAATCTAACTGTTGAGTCAGCTGTTCCGACCTCTACGCCAGAGCCGACTAGAGTTCGGTTCACATTCTCGGCGGCATTGAAGACAGCTGTTTTAAGCACTTCTGCGTTCACAGTCCCGGGACCGCCTGGGCGTTGTCCTATCAACGCGGCCTCGTTGACTGCCGTTGAGATGTCTGCCGGCGAATAGTTCTGTGTAAGCTTTGCAAACTCATCGAGATCAATTCCGTCTTTCTGATGTTTGACCTTATTCAGATAGTAATTGAATAGATCCTTGCGCTCGTCTGGTGTCGGTGTCTGGAAGTAGATTTTTCTGTCCATTCGTCCTGCACGCATAAGTGCTGGGTCGAGGGCACCATCATTGTTTGTGGCACCAATGACGATGACGTTGCATCCGCGGAACCCATCCATTTCGGTCAGTAATGTGTTTAGAGACATGTTGAGATCTGCTTGACCGCCGAACCCTTTGTCGCCCTGTCTCACGCTGCCAATGGAATCGATTTCGTCGATAAATAGAATCGCTTTTCCATGTTTGCGAAGTCTGGCAAACATTGTGCGAATTTTTAGAACTCCTAGTCCCATGATGATGCCACTGAGAGCGCCGCCTTCGACACAGTAGAAGGGGCAACCAACTTCATTGGCGATTGCTCTTGCGAACAAAGTCTTACCAACACCGGGCGGTCCTACAAAGAGCATGCCTTTGGGTAGCTCTGCGCCGGACTCTTCGTAATGTTTCGGATGCGAAATCATATCGATGACTTCGCGAATTTCTTGTTTTGCCCGCTCGTTCCCGATCAGGGCATCTAATGTTTGAGGTGCCTTGGGGCTAATTGGTGGATCCAAGAATAGCCATGGGAATGTGCGTTTCCAAAATCCGACCGGAGCTTTGGCATCTGCTCGCGGTGGCATCGGGAAGATCAGCATCAACAGCACATACATCTGAATAATCATGATGATGCCGCCGAAAATTGCGCCTGAAGCCAGTGAGAGCACTGAGTACTTCAATAACGCCGGGAACGAAGTGAATGGATTCCAGACTGCCGCGGTCGTTAACAGCAGCAAAACCCAGACGATCAAGACGGTCCAGCGTGCCCAAGGTTTTAACATAATTTGCTTTGCGCTCCTGTTGCTACATATTTCCGCCGAATGGGAATTCGGCGGGTTGAGGATTGTTCTTGTCCTCGATTTCGGTAGTAAAAATCACTGGTCGGGATTTCTCATTTATGTTGATTTCGCCGACGAGGCTGTTGTCGCCTGTCTTAACTGAGCCCGTGGTGGTCCCTTTCATTTGCCCGATTCCGGAGGGCCATTCGACCGGCAGATAAGCAGGGCAAACGCCAAGAGCTGCCCCAATGCTGTTAAAGATGCAGGACAGCACAAGGCAGACTATGAAGCTAACGACGAATCTCATGAGGGGAGGAAAGTCTCCTGTTGGTAAGGACCCGTTAAAGTATATTTTATCTCTATTGTTCCCTGTCTATCAGCATATTTACGCCGAATCTAATTCAGTGTTTTTCGCCTTTATCCCGAAAACAGTCCGCAGGACCGGATCTGGCCACTCGACGACCGACATCGGGGGATGTTCCGAAACGCAATAAAAATCCGTCATATGGACGAACTTGGAGCTAGTCTTCCCCTTCGCAGGACAGGAAGCTTTCCTGTTCAAAGCTTCCAAATATGCGGCAGCAAGTTGGCAAGCATGGAAGCCCACTGTTGAGAATTAACATCTTGAAAACCGTTATCTAACCTGGAGCTCATTGTCAAGAACACTTGCCAGTGAGTTCTTTGGCATAGCGCCCTGAAATTGTTGTAGCTGCTTCCCGTCTTTGAACACCATGAAGGTGGGCCAGGCTTGAATCTGATACTTCTCTTTCAACAATGGATTTTGGTCGGTATCTACCTTGTAGATCTTGAATTTGCCCTCGTAGTCATGGGCAAGCTGATCGATGATCGGTCCCATTTCGCGGCAAGGAGCGCACCAGGGAGCTGAGAAATCTACTAAAACTGGCAGCTGCGACTGCAACACATCCTGGTCGAAGGAGGCATCGCTGGTCTCTGGAGCAGCAGTTGAGGTGGCTTCGGTATTGGTGCTGCCATCGGTCGTGCTTTGATCGGTCGTTGGAGTCGGTGCAGGCATAGGCGGCGTTGAAGGGCCAAATAGCCCTCCATTCAGCATTGCGCCGATAACGACGCAGACGAGGAACGCAATGACCATATCTTTAATCACGAGCAGGCAACTCCAAAAGGACGGATCCTAATAGACACATACCCTAATTCAATGCCAACTGTCCATAGCATTTATACGGATCTGCTCCCATTCATTTACCAAGTGCCAAGCTCGTAAGCCAAGCAGGCACAAGGAAATAGAGAGGTCAAATTCGCCAAACCTCTTTGGAACCTGTCAACTTCTATGAAGGTTGAATTTATAGATGCTTGTTGACTGCGTTGGCGAGCGTGGACTTCGGAACTGCTCCGACCACTTGCTCGACAACTTGTCCGGACTTAAACAAGAACAAGCTAGGAATACCCTTGATAGAGTATGCTTGCGCCGTTTTCGGATTCTCGTCCGTGTTCAACTTAACAACTTTAAGTCTGCCGTCATATTCTTTAGACAAATCTTCTACTACCGGAGCGACAGCCTTACAAGGACCACACCAGGGGGCCCAGAAATCGACCAGGACCGGGAGATCGGACTTGAGGACTTCTTGCTCAAAAGTATTGTCGGTCACGCTAACAACGCTGGACATTTGGAAGGAACCTCCCTCGCCATCTCTGATTCCAAAACCTTAGCACTAAATACCATTTCGTGCAGGTTGATGACATTATAGATTTAGTGATCACACAAAAACACATTTATCCCATAGTTTTAAGCCTTAGTACACACCAAATAATAGACAGATTCTGCCTGCAATTTTCTTTTTAGTTTTCATGGGTTCATTTCAAAACACCTACAACTGGTTCTTCAAATCCCTTGCCAATCAATTGCTTGGCACCTATTTACTTGTCACGGCTTTTGCTCTTGCTATCGTGACTTTCTGGGCCCTTTTTACTATCAAAGCCGAATCCACTCGTGAATTGCACAACAAACTTGAAGTCGAAGCGGTGCACCTTGGTCTTGAAATTGACAACGACCTTTCTCTTGACTCCGCAAAGGCCACTGAGCGCATCCAGGCTGCTGTCGATCGCCATGCCAGCAAGTTAGGTTACTCAATCACCGTTGTAAACAAGCAAGGGCACGTTTTGGCAGAGGCTGGTTCGGAAGAGCCGCAGGAAGGCCAGAATATTTCCAGCGATCCCGAAATCAGCGATGCGTTAGCCGGTATTTTGGGGCAATACAGACGACCTGTCGGAGCCAAAAAAGCAGAATGGATGTACGTTGCATATCCGGTCCGCTCTCCGTTTGAAACACTTGGAGTGATTCGTGTCGGAATTCCATTGACCGATCTCAATCAACGTTTAAATCAGGACCTCATATTCTTTCTTGAGATTATTGTGTCCGCGTTGATAACCACGGCGTTAATCAGTATTTGGTTGGCGCGCCGGGTGACTCAGCCTATCCGCCACATCAGTCAACTGTCGCAGGAGATTGCTAAATCGGGCGACATTACAGCCTTTGTGCCGGTGCAAAGAAAGGATGAGATTGGCGAATTGGTGACTTCCTTCAATCAAATGATCGGCCGTTTGCGCGAAGAGGAAAAGCTGAAGCAGGACTTCATCGCAAATGCGAGTCATGAATTGAAAACACCAACGATGGCTATTGGTTCTGTTGTAGAAGCCTTGCAGGCTGGTGCTGCCGAGGATCCAGAACTGCGTGCGCGCTTCTTACGTTCACTGGAAAATCTGGTGGAACGTCAAACAAGCCTTCTACGCGATCTTCTCGACGTCGCTCAACTAGATGCCGGCGTCAAGATTCAGTGGTCTGAAGATATTAGACTTTCTGACACTATAAAAGAAGCGGTAGAGCAAATCAGAGCCCAAGCTGATAAGAAGAAGGTGCAGTTGAAGATTGAATCGCCGCCGGATGGATTTGTTGTAATTGGCAACGGCATACAACTGCAACGTGCGTTCATCAATCTGCTGACTAATGCAGTGAACTACACTCCATCTAATGGAGAAGTGCGAGTATCTGTCTCGCCGATCGAGGATGGTCACGTCGACATTCTCATCAGCGATACAGGTACAGGAATTGAGCAAAAAGATCTTCCACACATCTTCGATCGATTTTACAGAGCAGATAAAGCTAGAAGCCGTTCGGGAGCCGGCGGCACTGGTTTGGGTCTGGCAATTACTCGCGAAATAATAAACAGGCATCATGGTGCAATTTCAGTCGACTCAACGCCTGGGGTAGGCACCACTTTTACCGTGCGGCTTCCGATTAAAAACTTGCTGGCGCTGGATCAAGGAAAGGGCGCTCTCAACACAGCTCCAGAGCAATAACGCGACTAAATGGCAAGCTGGTAGAGAGTGTGATATTGGTTAAAGCATGAGCGAAAAAGAAGAATCAAAAACAAACGAGCAGAGTGACGACAGTTCAGCTGAAGATATCACTGTGCCCTGTTGCTCCGAGCAAGTGCATATTGCTTATCGTGGAAAGGCTGATGACAGGCTCTACATGGTGCGCGATCGTAAGTGGCAGGAAGTAAAATACTATCAGGCAAATGGCTTGCGCGTTTTTTGCGCCCTCTGCCGCCATCGCGTGCTTTGACACTTTATGGAATAAAAATGGAAAATCTTGTGATGGATGTCCTCCTTCCCAGCGGGAACGACGTTCGTTTGATCGTTGCCGGCTTTTAGTTGAAGCGTTGTCCTAAGCTATTCCAAGAAAGAGAACTAACGAGCTCTTGCTTTAAGCGATAGCTCGGGATTAGCAAGCGGATTCCGACTGCGCGATTGCGACAGAGCAAATACTCGGCTGTGTTTTTGGTCTGTCGCAAGCTATGCTTGCTAATTGTTCTTTGGGGCTATTGATTTAGGAGTTGTGCGCGGTGCTGTTGGCGCGGTGGGCTTTTTAGCCGCTGGCTGTGTTATTTTCGGCAGGGCGCTAGCGGGCTTTGTGGCGTTGGTGCTTGCCGGTTTAGCTGCTGGAGTGCTTGCCGGTTTTGCTGCTGGAGTGCTTGCTGGTTTAGCTGCTGGAGTGCTTGCTGGTTTAGTTGCTGGAGTGCTTGCTGGTTTTGCTGGTGAACTGCTTGTCGGTTTTGCTGAAGGAGTGCGTACCGCTCCGGGTTTTAAACCGGGCACCATTTTCTTCGCTGAAGGTTTACCAATAACAGCTTTTACTGTTGGTTTGGCACCGGCTTTTGCCGTCGGTTTAACTCCCGGTTTGGCCAGAGGTTTAGATCCTGTGCTGGAGAATGCCGGTGCTGTTGGCGGCATACCGGTATCGGCAGGCGAAATATCTGCATCTGTCGTTGGTGTATTCGAACTGTCTGTAGAGCTCGAGCCTGTACTGGTATCACCATCGGTGCCTGGCTCTGGTCCTGGATTAGTGGGCTCCGGCTCTCCTGTCGGCGCGGCAGGATTATACACCGGTTTTTGCCACGGCGCGTTTCCTGATGCCGTCATTCCGCGAGGTGGTTTCATTCCAAAATGCTTGTACAAATCATTGATTTCGTCGGCGCGCGCTACTCTCGTCAAGAATACTGAATAGTTATTCAAAAGCATCGGTAAATTACCGTCGCGCACTTCTTGCTCTAAGGCCAGAGCTCTTGCAAAATGTTGTTCGACATTGGCAAGTTTGTTTTCGTTGAGCAGTTTGAGGGCGTGGTTACCTTCTGTAGTGATGATGTTCGTCTTTATCACTGTTTTGTCCGGTCGCAAGCGCAATGCCTTGTCCAGTTTTTTGAGCGCTTCATCATACTTCTGTTCGTTCATGAGTCTGATACCCTGGTCATTCAGGGTCATCCAGTTCTCTAGCTGTTCTGAATAAAGCCTTCGAATTGTCTGCACGTCGCGCGAGCTGAGCTGCGGATTCACTTTTTGCGGAGCCGAGAAAAACATGATGTCAGCGGGATTTCGGCTGTGCCCAACTATGCCCAACCCATGACCCAGCTCGTGCAAGGAAATCCAATAAACTAGCGAATCGTTTAGTCTTACAGTCGGGGAAGGATCTAGTGTAAGCAAGGTCACGTCCGCGTGGTCAATGCCGGCTGCGGTCGCGGAATAGCGGACATCACCGCCTTCGGAGCGATTCACTCCGGCAGTCAGGTCGTTCGTCCATTTTACGACGATATCACCCTTGGTGGCATCGTCTACTTTTACGATGCTCATTTTTCCCTCTAGAGCTTTAATCCAATCATCGAGCGCATTCTCGAGTGCTTGTCCGTAGCTCGGTTTGTAACCCTGCACTCCATCGCCTGGCTTCAAGTAAATCTTCAAGGGCATGCGGCTGGCTGACCAGCGCTGTTTTTGATCTGTAGATAGCTCATCAATGTAGTCAGGTTTGTTGAGCGAATCCGGTCCAACGCCAGTCGCGAGCAATTTATCGATTTCGGGAATATGAGCTTTGATGTGTTCGCTATAAGGATTATGCGGAGCCAATGCCACAAACTTCTGCAATGATGCTTTGGCGGACACCAGATCTCCCAAGCCCTCTTGTACTAATCCTAAATTTAGCCACATCAAATCGTAGTCAGGTTTTACTTGTGTCCCTCTAAGTAAGCGCTCCTTCGCTTCTTCCAGCTTCCCCATTTTCATCAATGCCAGACCATAATTGCAGAGAATGTTCGCATCGTTAGGAAGTACTTGTACGGCCTGGCTTAATACGTTCTCGGCCGCCGCAAAGTCTCCGTTCTTTATGAGAACCACACTGTTGTTGTATAGGTCTATGGCACGATTTCTGGCTTCTTCGCTTTGTGCGTTAACTGCAGAAATTGATAGTAGGAGGCTTAGAGAAAACGAAAAAAGTTTCTTCAAAGGCATGATGTCTAAGAATGAGATTGAGTTGTAAGTTTCGCGTTCAGATAATGATATCAGTTGCGGCAGCAAAGCTTGCTGAACTGCTTAGGCTACAAATACACTGCGAATCTTCGCAGTCGGCACTGCCAGGATTACTAGAGTTCTTTTTTTTGGCTGTAAGCGGCTTCCTGATTGGGAGAACTACCATTCCCCAAACAGTGAATGGAACTTAAGCTATAGACGATTGATGTCCGTGAGCACAAGATGCCAGACCGCTTCGAGATAAATGCTAACAAGCTATCGTCAGAAGACTCACAACTTCTGTCAGCGCATCAAAACGGCTTAAGCGACAAGCTCTTGCTGGAAGCTGCTTTGCTTACAGGTGGAGCCGGCGGTGGTTTCGTTAAGCGGGTCCAGGAAGCTTGGCAGAACCCTACTCTGACTGCCATTGAATTTGGCGGAGCTGCTGGATTAGCTGCCGGAATGAAACTTATGAGCGATGCCGGTGGTGCTTGGGGAAAAGCTGCACATGCCGTCGGCACCGTGGTCTTGATTGCCGGCGGTGCGGACGCTGCCAATCGCCTCTTTAAGACCGGGTCTGCAATGGCTGATACCTGGACAAATCCTCAGAATTACGAAGCCAACAAAGAAACCGTTGGCCGCTATCTTGGTTCGGCATTTTTTGATTACCCGCTTTTGGCGGCCGGTGGTTATGCTGGCGTGCGTGGTACCGAATTTGGTGTCGGCTTGAAAAACAAGTTGACTGGCGGAACGAAGCTATCATCGTCCGAACTCGTTAGCAATCGCGCTGCGGATATGGCGGCCGCTGCCGAGGTAAAATTCGGCGAGATCGCCCAGGTCGTTCATAGCAAATTGCGAATGGCCCAATTTGAATTGCCGTCAGCCGGATATCAACCGCTCTTCGCTGCCGATGGAGCTTCGCTTCCAAAGCCTAATCCATTTCCAAGGCCCGGTATGCCAATGGATAGTCCTGCGCCTAAACCTTTGCTTTTTGATGCCGCCAAGCATCCTAGTTTGCTGGCTTCAGAAGCTTTTCCAAGGAGAGCGCTTCCAACAGATGCACCGCAAATTGCAAGAGAAATCAATTTCAATATTCCAGCCCTTGAGGCGCTAATGGCCAAGCGCAGCACGGTCGTGGTGGTGCCTATCTTGCCATTATCGTTCCTCCCGCGCCACGAAAATAAAGCGGAGACCTCTACAGCAGCAAGCGCGTTGCATAAAAACATGGAATTTAAGATGCATAGCCAGGACCGCTCTCTGTCTCGCCGTGTGGAAAGTTTCAAGTTGGATCAAGCATCTTTTGAATCATCACAAATCCAAGCACTGAACGACAGTTTCAAATGGAAGCTTTGAGATAGGTTGCTAAGGTCATCTGTTCACCTTATTTTGTGGCCCGGAATTCCGGACATTTAAGGGGTAGTCTCTTTTATTCGCATCGGCGCAAACGCAACAGGCATAAGAGAAACCACTACATAGAGGCGGGTTGTCAATGATCGGAATTCCGGGCCACCAGATAAGCTCAGCGACGAAGCTATGCCCTGCACAAGTCATGGAATTCAAAATGCACAGTCAGGAGCACTTACTACTTTTTCCTTGTGCTCTACGGTGTTAACTGAATCGAGGATTCCGGGACTAGCTCAGCGCCGGAAGCGGCTAAGGGCGCTTTAGCGGAGTTCGCGGTCCACATTCATTTTTTTCGATTCCGGGCCCTAACAACCTGGATTTCTAGTAGACGAAAGCTGCGCCCAGTCCGATTGAGATCCGGACGTGGTGCCCATAAAGTCCGTCACCGTGTTTGTGCGAACGAAGGGTATTCATTTCGCGGTACTTGCGAAAGCTCATGCTCTCGTCATTGTTGCCGAGCACATTGAAGCGCTTCCCGTCGATAACTGCGGTCGGTAGAGCAATTGCTTCTAAAACTGTTGTTGGCAGAGCCATTGCGGTGATGACGGGCTCGTTGAAGCTAAGTTCGGCGTCGTTAGCGACCGCTTCTTGGGACCAGCTCGGTTGAATCGACAAAACGCAGGCGGTCAGAGCGATTGCTAGAGCGTATTGTGTCTTTTTCATAAGTTGCCTCGAGTCTCCACTTGGCTGCGGACGGGATGAGCAAACGGCCGGTTCCCATATTCCGGATTAATTCTGCCACAAGCATTTCCGGAAGACCACCCGGTTTCCACCCTAAAGAATTTTATGTGCCGCCGTCTTTTGGGGTCCGAGCGCCAATCGTAACCTGTTGATAAGCTGTTTTCAATGGGGTTCCGGGTGATTTGGCGCGATGAAAAAATCAATTTTGAAAAATGCTGGAATGGGATTTTGTTTAGCTGGCTGGTTTATGGTGGGTAACATTGCCCCAGTGCTGGCTGATTCCTCGAGCGAATCGCCAACGCCAAAACTACCGATTCCGCCAGTTACAACTGGCATTCTCGAGATGGTCGAAGCGAAGCCGGCGAGCTCGATGAACGTTGTGGCGTCTAAATCACGCGTCTTCAGAACCAGACAAAAGATCAAGCGAGTTATGGTCAGCGATCCATCCATCGCTGAAGTCGTGGTTGTTAGCCAGCGGGAGTTCGTTTTGCTTGGCAAGCGGGACGGCGCTGTATCGGTCGTTTTGTGGTTCGAAGATGGCACCAAGAGCGAGTCGCCGATAATCTGACGAATTTGAGTCTTTTCTCTCATTCGGCGCTGAAAGTTGTATCCATGGGCATATCAATAGCAGCCTGGGGGCGGGGCGTGTTATCAGAAGCACGCAAAAGCGAGTCGCCATGCCGCTTGTCAAGGGTGCGGAATCACTGCTAGAGAAAGAGTTAGCCAATGTATGGGCTAATTGATAAATTCATAAACGCCGCTCTAAAAGGGCGTTATCTGACGTTACTGGCTGCAGTATTTCTCTGCATCGCCGGCACTTTCGCAATTAAATTTTTGCCGATTGAAGCTTATCCTGAACTTGCCAACCCCCAAGTCAGAGTTATCACGCTTGTTCCAGGCAAGGGCGCCGAAGAAGTTGAACGGCTTGTTACCGTCCCTCTTGAAAAAGAGCTTAACGGCATTCCAGGTCAAACAGCTTTGCGCTCTCTGTCGCTCTACGGCCTGTCTGTTGTTATTTGCACATTTAACGAATCGACGCCGACAACACTTGCGCGGCAGCAATCGTTGGAGAGAATCAGCGCTGCCAATATTCCCGAAGGGCTCGAACCATCGCTTGAGCCAGATGCCGGGTCGTTGCGCGAAATCTTCCGCTATTCGCTATCAAGTCCCTACTATTCAGCGATGAGCTTGCGTGCCATTCAACAATGGGACATTGAAAAGCTCTTCAGGCAAATCCCCGGCGTAATCGCCGTAATTAGCGAAGGCGGTCCGACAAAAACTTTCGAGGTTCAAATCGACCCCGTTAAAATGCGCTCGCGCGGCATTACGCTGAAGATGGTCTATGACGCTGTTTCTAATTCGAATGCAACTACAGGCGGTGGCTTCATCGAGCAAAATGGACACGCTTTAATTGTGCGCGAAATAGGCGTGGTCAAAGATGAAGATGATATTGGCAATGTCGTGATCACCTCAACAGAGGCTGGTCTGCCGATTCGGATAAACGATATTGCACATGTAACCGTCAATTCCATTGTGCGCCGAGGTCAAGTCGGCAAGGATTCAGAGGACGATGTTGTTGAAGGGATTGTCTTGCTGCGGCGCGGTGAGAATCCTTCGACGGTGCTTCACGCCGTAAAAGAGAAGTTGCCTGAAATTATTTCCCGACTGCCGGCTGGCGTCCAGTTCCATACACTCTACGATCGCGAGTGGCTGGTGAATCAAACGCTCACTACTGTTGGCACAAACGTCTGCATCGGAATTACTCTGGTTGTTGTCTTGCTTGCCGTATTTCTAGTCGACCTGCAATCAGCCCTCGTTACCGCTTGCGTTATCCCATTGTCCATGGTGGTGGCATTCATTAGTCTATGCTTGCTGAATGTTCCGGCTAATTTGCTCAGTTTGGGCGCAATCGACTTCGGAATTTTGGTTGATAGCGCTGTCGTAATGACCGAGAACATTATTCGCCGTCTGTCGGATGAAGGTCGCGATTTATCTCCACACGAGCGATTGATATTGTTAGGTGAGTCAGCGCGGGAAGTCGCCGGACCAATTCTTTCCGGCATTATCGTTATCATTGCAACATTCGTTCCGATCTTCACTTTCGGCGGAGTGGAAGGCAAGTTATTCCGCCCCTTGGCCATGACCATGGTCGCCGCTTTGATCGGCGCAGGAATCCTTTCGTTAGCATTAGTGCCTGTCCTCTGCTCCTTCCTGATGGTCAAGAAACCAATGAAGGAACGCGAGAGCTTCATTGTGATGATAGCTCGAGCCATATATAAGCCAACACTTGGATGGTGCCTTCGCCATCCATTGCCGATCATATTGTCAGCACTTGTAGCTGTTGCCGCCGCGGCAAATCTTTTCTTGCATACAGGCAGCGAGTTCCTTCCTCATTTGGAAGAAGGCAACATCTGGTTGAGAGCTACAGTGAAGCCTGGTAGCGTAACGCTTTCCGAATCGGTTAAAGTGGCAAGGCAAATTCGCGATACATTAAAAAGATTCCCGGAAGTTAAGCACGTGCTCTCTCAAGTCGGAGGTCCCGATGACGGCACCGACCCGGCGCGATTTGCCGATCAGGAATTTTACGTCGATCTTTTGCCGGCAAAACAGTGGCGTCCGCAGTTCAAAGAGAACAAGGAAAAGCTGATTGCTGATATGCGAAAAGAGCTGGAGAAAATCCCCGGAGTCGGTTACTACTTCACTCAATACATCCAAACTACTTTGGACGAGGCTCTGTCTGGAGTTCAGGGTTCATTAGTCGCGAAGGTCGCAGGACCAGACCTTGCAACATTGGAATCGCTCAGCCATCAAGTCGGGCACATCATGTCGCAGACCCCGGGAATTGTTGACGTGATTGTTGACCCACTGCTTGGACAGCCGCAATTCGTGATTGAAATTGATCGCGATGAAGCTGCGCGATATGGATTGAATGAAGAAGATCTCAAAGAGCTTGTCGAAATCGCCATTGGCGGGTCAACGGCAACAACCGTAATTGAGGGCGAAAAGCGCTTCGATGTTGTAGTTCGTTTTGCTCCAAACTACAGATCAAGCGAAGAATTGCTTTCCCATATTCTAGTCGATACACCATCGGGGCTGGCTGTCAGCTTATCTCAATTGGCTAGGTTGAAGGAAGAAAATGGCGCAACGCAAATCTGGCGCGATGGCGGTTTCCGCATGGCGACGATTAGAGCAAATGTTCGTGGGCGCGATTTGGCTACATCCGTTGAAGATGCACAAAAGCGAGTTGATAAGGAAGTGAAGCTTCCTGCCGGATACCGAGTGCAATGGAGCGGCGAGTTCCAGCGACAAAAGGAAGCATCTCATCAGATGTCTATTATTTTGCCTGTCACCCTCGTTGTAATAATCACGATCCTCTATCTTGCATGCGGCACCTTAGGCGGCGCCATCATCATGTTCTCTGTTGTGCCACTGGCTGCCATCGGCGCTGTCCTGGCATTGAATCTAACTGGAACTTATTTCTCAATCTCGGCAGGGGTAGGACTGATTGCCCTCTTTGGTTTGGCCGTGAAGAATGGGATTTTGTTAGTCTCCTTCGTAAACGAATTGAGGCATGACGGATTATCAATTCGCGATGCGGTTTATCAAGGCTCCTTAACTCGTATGCGCCCGGTGCTGATGACGGCGACGATTGCCGCCGTTGGGTTACTGCCTGCTGCGCTGTCGAACGAAATTGGTTCCCAAAGCCAGCGGCCCTTTGCAATTGTAATTATTGGCGGACTGATTTCGTGCACGATTTTGAGCTTGTACGTTCTGCCCGCCCTCTATCTAAAATTCAGTCCGAGCCCCGGACGACGTGGACGCGAACGTGATCCGCTGCTTTCCCAATCAGGACGGTTTAAAGTTGTTGAAGTCGAGCATCCCATCAGTACCGACTCAGAGACGCCAAATTCACAGGCGGGCGCCTCGGCGGAGAGCCTTTTGGAGAATAAGTTCGCCGATAAGAAGTCTGAATTGAACATCACATTCTTCGGTCAGCCTCCAGTCGATTCGAGTGCTGGCGTGAACGATGGCGAGGACGCCGACTCATTGCCGGATAAGGATAAGGAACTAAGGGAAGACTCAAGCACCGGTGAAGCGGCATCGAGGTACAAGGCTGATGTTTGACCTCAAGAAACTTTCGTTATGCGCTTCGACGACGCGGAATTTCGTGCCGCTGACGCTTATCTGTTCCACGCTTTTTCTGTCGTCGTGTAATCAATTTTTCGAATTCAATCCGCCGGAAACGACCAAGGACCCTGTCCTTGAGAAGACGCATGTGAATACTGATGCGCCTCTGAGTTTGGACCCGGCTGAAATTCAAAAGATTCAGCTATCAACGCAGACCGTCACAAGTCGCACGCTTCCAATTGAAATTGACGTAACCGGTATTATTCGCAAGAATCCGAATCTTTCAACAAACGTCATCTCACTGCTTCCCGGGCGAATAGAAGATGTTTGGGTTCAGCACGGTGACTATGTGAAAAGCGGCAAGCCTCTGGCGAAAATTCGCAGTGACGAGGTCGGACAAATTCAAACCGATTTGCTTGCGAGCCTCCTCGATTTGGAAGCCGAAAGAAAGCAGGCCGAGTTGAAAGAAACGTTCGCGCAGAAACAGTTCGACAGAAAACAGGTGCTTTTCGACTCGAAGATTGCAGCTCGTGTAGAGGTCGAAGAAGCTGAGAATTCGTTGGAGCAGGCCAAAGCTGAAGTCCATGCAACTGAGGATAAACGCTCAGCTTTCATCGCATCAAGCAAAGAGAGGTTGAAGCTCTACGGCATTCCCGAAGAGGTTATAGACAAGGTCGAGAAGACAAGGAAAATTCAGTATATCTTTGACTTAACCGCACCGCGCGATGGTATTGTGACTGAGCGAGACGCGGATCCTGGTGAACTTGTCACATCCGGCAAATCACTTTTTACGATATCTGATCTTTCATCCGTTTGGCTGGTAGCTAATGTTCTTGAAGATCAAGTTCGTTTCGTAAGAAAGGGATTGCCTGTCAGGGTCGCAGTAGAGAGCCTTCCTGGCGAAACGTTCAACGGTGTGCTCGACTTTGTCGATTCCCATGTTGATAGTCACACACGAACACTGGCTGTGCGAGCCACTATCCAAAACCAGGGCGTCCGTCTCAAGCCGGAAATGTTCACGCGCTTGCACATTCAAACCGGTACAGTTCATGCGTTGACAGTGCCGCAAGGCGCGATCCAAAAGATTGGTGATTCCACTGTCGTCTATATCGCACAGCCTGATGGGCGCTTTCGTGAGAGAAAAATAAACACGGGACGACACCTTGCAGACGTGGTGGAGGTTCTCTCCGGACTGCGCGCTGGTGATAAAGTAGTGGTTCGCGGAAGCCTGCAGTTGCTAGGTCAAGCCCTGCAAAGAATGAACGATTGAGGACACCATGCAGCTAATAACTGCGATCATTCAACCTTTCATGTTGGATCGGCTCACTCGCCGCCTGCGAAAGGAACGCGTGCCTGGTTATACGGTCACGCAAGTAAGCGGCTCGTGGCACGAAATCGAAGAAAACCCTCAGCCGACCATGGCTCGAATTAAGGTTGAGGTTGCTGTGAATGATGAACAGGTTGATAAAATTTGTGAGCTAATTTGCGCTACCGTAAGCACTCTCCAAGAAGGGGATGGAATACTTATGGTTACACCCATCAACAAAGTGGTGAGTCTGAGAACCGGTGAACGGGGACCGCGTGCTCTGCGCGACTAGGAGATATGGAAGTGGAAGAACTAGAAAGCAAGCCGCAAGCTGACGCGAGCGCAGCCAATGCAGATGCTCGCAAGCGCATGTCGAGCACGCTAAGGGCGCTCAAGGTCGAAAGACGACCGCTGGGGCAAACCTTGCAATCTCTGAAAGTGGAGCAAGAGCTGCTGCAAACTGCCTTGCTCAAGGCGAAGCATCCAAATCTTTCCACTACCGCTGGATTCCGCTTGGATAAACTTAAACAGTTCGGCTTCGGGTCACTGGCTTACTCTTCCTTGCAAGCAGGTATGCAGTATTACATGCATGAAGAGCTCGGTTATGTCTCATATGTTCCGCTCGGTGATAGCCCGGACTCAGTACTGGTACTATCTGATCCGATTTGCAGTCGGGAGAAACTGAAAGAGTTCATGGATGAATTCTTGAAGGTTAGGAAAGATCCCGTTTTCCTGCACATTTCCCATGCTGTTGCTTGCGACCTAAACGATCGTGGTTATGTGGTGAACGAACTTGGTGTTGAAACCATTATCGAGATCCAGGACTTCGAGTTGGCAGGCAATAAAAAGCAGCAGCTTAAGCAGGCGCGCAATCGCGCTCAAAAGGATGGTATAAAGGTTCGTGAGCTTCTTTCGGTAGATGATTCTTTCCTGCGTGCGCTCAAGCAAATCAGCGATGATTGGATCAAGCAAAAGGTTGCGGGCAACTCAGAGATGAAGTTTCTTGTTCGCCCAATCATTTATGTGGATGAGGTTGATGTGCGCCGCTTCATTGCCATCAAGGATGATGTGATTGTCGGTTTCGTCATTTTTGATCCCATGTACGAGAATGGCGAAGTCGTTGGATATATAGCGAACCAACTGCGAAGCAACTACGAAAAAGGTTTTTCTGTAGTTGATTACATAATATTGGAAGCCTTAAAAACCTTCAAGGAAGAGGGGAAGCGCGATCTGTCACTCGGCTTTTCGCCTATGTACAAGGTGGACGATGGACATGAGTTCAAGCACAGTAAGCTGCTGAAAGCGCACTTCCAATTCGCTTACGAAAAAGCGAATTATCTATACAACTTCAAGAACCTGGCAAGACACAAGAGCCAATATCGCCCGGAAATGAAAGGTGCCCGTGAGGAGAAAATTTATTGCGCGATGAAGACTCGTTTCTTCCTCAACCGCATGCACAGTGTCTACACCGCATTAGGTTTGAAGCCGGCGCAAGCGACAATGAAGCATCTTCAGCATGTGATCATTGATAAGATCAAATCAGTATTTCCGCACAAAAAATCTGCACCGGCAATTGAGAAGAAATCTGCGGAATCGCAAGAGTCCAAGTAAACGAAAGTGATTCGGCGCAATGCGCAATGAAGGCAGCATCAAACTCAAAGATGGACGAAAGCTTGCTTTTGCTCAGTATGGCGACCCGTCCGGCAAGCCGATCTTTTATTGCCATGGTGGTGTGAGCAGCAAGGCGGACGTTGCATTTGCCCAAAGGTATTGCGAGGAAAACGGATTTTTCCTGACCGCGCCGGACAGACCTGGCATTGGCGATTCAGACCCTCTAGCTGGGAGGCGCTTACTCGACTGGGGCGCAGATAGCCGCGAACTTCTGGACCAATTGGGTATTGAGAAGACAGCCGTCCTCGGCTGGTCGTTAGGTGGACCCTATGCGCTTGCTTGTGCTTATTCATTTCCTGAGCGGATATCGACTGTCGGTACCATCGGTGGTGCTGGCCAGTTCGATGATCCCGAAGCGATAAAACAGCTAGGTTTACTGGTTGATCGTTTGCTCTTAACAGTTCCTGACTGGTTGCATGGACCTTTTGCTTTGGGCTTACAAGCTGCAGCATTCTTGCCAGCGGCGGCTTTGAAGCAAACTCTGATAAGCCATCTCACTTCAGCCAGCGACCGCGAAATTGTACGTTCTATGCCGGTAAAGGATGCCACTGCATTTCTTTATGAGAGCGTGCGCAAAGGTGGCATGGGAGTCATTGAAGACTATGCTGCCGTTGGCAAACCATGGGGGTTCTTGCCCTCCGGGATTCACAGCCGAACACTGATTTGGCACGGTGAACAGGACGATCTGTGTCCCCTGTCGGTCGCCAAAATCATGGCAGAAAGCATGCCTCACGCCGAGTTTAAGCTAGTTCCAGCCGCCGGACATTTCTTGTTGCACCGAAACATCGAAACCATCTTTCCACTTTTATGTAATTAAGTGGGAGCGCAGGCTTCCAGCCTGCTTCGAGTGTAGCTGAGCGTGAGCACAGGCTTCCGGCCTGCTTCGAAATCGGCAAGTATTTATGAATTAGAAAACTTCCCGGGTGTCTTTCGCAGAATCTTCTTACTAGTCTCAATTAGACTAGTGCGTGGAGCGCTAATCGGGACATGGGAAAGTTTTCTCCTAGAATCGATGGAATGTCGACTGCGCTCTAAATTGAACGAACGATGTGTATTCTCCCAACGTTGACTGCTATTCTGCGCCGGCACTAATGGCAGGATGATCAATCACTGCTGAGTTCAACTTATCGTCCTGATCTTTTTTTTTGAAGCCATCAACTGCATGCCTTAGCTCTCTTACGGCTATGACAAAAGCGGTTACTGCAGTCACAAGAGAAATTACTTGCTGGATTCGAGTTACAAAGATCATTGTTTAGCCCTCTATTCATCGTTGTCTTGATGACGGCAGTGGAGCGCGGCTGGTTCCTGCACTAAGAGTTTTCCCTAATGGCGCTGCTAATTCCTCCTAAAAGAAAAACATCGTCGCTGTATTTCAACGACGATGTCTTAATTACTGTGATGCACTGTTTGGAAATTCGATCAATCATAGGGATTCGAGAATTTCGGAAACTGATTGCTTATTTGCCTCTCTCCGGAACCGGCACTTCGTCAATTAAATGGATAACACCATTGGTGCATGGAATGTCCCATTCGGTGAACAAGCAACCATCAACCGTGGGCTTGCCATCTTTGACGTTTGTCATCAAAAATTCACCCATGGAGGTCAATATGGCACCCTTTTCCTGAATGTCTGACGACTTAATCTTCCTGTTGGCGATGTGGTACTTCATTGTGTGCGCCAGCTTCTTCGGGTCAGCTGTAAGCTCATCGACGCGGGCTTTTCCAAGTTTTGCATAGGCTGCATCAGTCGGTGCAAACACTGTGATCGGTCCCTTTGAGTTAAGCATGTGCGATACGCCGGCTTTCTTCATCCAGGCTAACTCATTTTTGCAACCCTTCTTTTCGAGCACTGACATAGCGTCATTGCACTTCATTTTGCATTTCTTCGAGCTGCACTTTTTCATGCCGCACTGGACTTTACAATTGTGGTTCTTGCCTGACGTGGCAGATGCGGGGTCGATGCCGCCGATAAGTGCCAATGCAGTGGTAATGCCTATAATTGCAACCGAAATGCTCCGCATAGTTCGTCTCCAAGAGGATGCTAGTAAAGAGTGTCTGCACGCCAAACTCTGATTTGGCGTTGATGGATCGCGTGTATTTTAGAGTAAAGTCGAAATCGGAGATCAACGACTACACCTCTTGAGTTCTGTTTTTACACAGATTTTGCAGAAGGTTGTGAAGTGATTTCGTGGAAATTTCAAATTTGTTTGAAAGTTTCATTCCAAACTGGATGTGCGGAAAGAAGGACCAAAGCCTCTTTTGTTAAGGTTATGCCTGGCTCTACCTTGAACCAGGACGATGCGCCGGATGGGTGAGGCAGTGGAATGATATCGCAGGCAGTGCCAAATGCTTCTTTGTGATATTGCTTTCCAATCACCTCTGAAAGCTTTTGCTTGGGCAGGAAGACGTCGATTGCCAGGCGCCCTACGGGAATTACAAGCTGCGGTTGCAGTAGTTTGAACTCCGCCTCCATCCATCTTGAGCAATTTTTGACCTCAGCAAGCGTTGGTACTCGGTCACCACCGCTGGATGTCTTACCGGGAAAGCAACGGCAAACTGCTCCTATATATGCGTGGCTTCTGAAGATCTCCTCGTCGACGCCAATGCTGCTAAACCATTTGAATAATGTTTTGCCGGCAGTCCAGGCGAAAGGTCGGCCAAGATCACCTTCGTACACTCCTGGTGCCTGGCCGCACAGATAGATTTTGCTGGATACCACGGCGTGCGTTATAACAGGACCAATCATAGAAGGGCAGAGCGTGCACGCTTGTAGTGCTGCGATATGCTCTGCCAATTTATTTTGATTTGCAGACATCGGGACATTACTTTTGTTAGTTCTGTCCGGTTTGCTCACTTACTTTTTCCCAGCTCCGCCTTGGCTTCGGCGTCCATTTTTTCGGCTTCTGGCAGCCGTTTCGAGAACCTCAAGAATTCTGCATACTCATGCAACGCAAAAGCCAGCTTTCGATGATTGAGCGGCTTTTCTTTTCTGGCGCTGGCAATCAGATCCTTATATTCTTTTTCCGCCTGCGCTGTTTTTCCGGTCTTTGCAATCAAGCTGATTCTCAGCATTCTGAAAAGATCAACTCGTTGTTCGATGTCCTTTGTTGCCCCGGGTTTGCCAAAGGCTGCAATCTCGTCTTCGAGAATGTTCATGGCTCCGACATTGTCTTCTCTGTCAGCTTTCAACCTGGCTTGAGCTTCTCGGACTTGCAAATAATTCGGCCAATCCTTTGCTTGTTTTGAGGCGACCGCAGCTTGATCCATTCTCACTTCAAAGTTTTTGAAAAGCTCATTAGCTTTGTCTTTCTGACCATCTACCGTATACAATTTTGCCAGCAAATATCTGACTCCATCCATGCGGCTGGTAATGCGCTGATCCGTGGATGATCCGTATTTCGCCATCTGATCTTCCAAAATCTTTTTGGCGCCGGCGTGGTCCTTCTGTTGCACACGAAGCTTGGCTTGTGTCTCTTTAATATGGATGTAATCTACGTCATCCTTTTCTTTCAAAGCGGCTTCTGCTGCTTGGTTGAGAAGTTCTTCGCAACCTTTCGGATCACCGTGTTCGAGTTTTGAGGCTGATTCCATGAAAAGTCTTTGAGATTCAGGCTGTTTGCCCTTTTCGTCACCAGAGGGGGCGCCCCCTGGGCTTGTAGCGGGAGGAGCTTGTCCGGCCTGATCCGGTTTTGTCCCACAGCTTTGCAGCATTATTGAGCTGGCAAAAAGAATTAGTAGTAGGTTTCTCATGGCATACCTCTTCTGAATTGCGCCAAGTCTAGCAGGTATCTAAGTGGGTTCAAACCGATCTGCAGACTATCTTGGGAAATCTTTGCTTTGGAGCAAAGCATGCCGTCATCAGTCTTTCAGGCGCTCGCGGAGACTTGCGGATTTACGCAAGGACATTACGCGAATGCAAATTGTTCGATTAACGGAAATTCGCGATGATGTTTGCAATGGTGGTTGGAGAATAAAAGTACTATGGATGTACAAGAATGGCAGCCCGAAGTACCTGGTGGTCCTGTTGAAGGTGGGAAGAACGCACTTTCGCAGGAGGCGTTTTCTAAACCGATGACAAGGCAAGATGCGCAGCCAGCGCCAGGGCAGAGCCCGGAAAGGCCGATAGCTCCCGCTGCTCCACGGCCAAAAACTTGGGATGAATTGGATGCGAATATCAATGATGTAATGCCGCGAACAATGGCGCAAGCGAAGATTGCAGTTAACCTTCTGAACTATATTCCGTCCATGGGATTGTCACTCTGGAAGCTCGAGGGCGAGGACTTGTATCGTGGTGTGATGGTGCCTTTGGAAAACGTTGGAATATTTCCCTTGTCACCGCGGTCACAGCATCGACTGAGTCAAGACAAGAATCGATCGGGCGTGCGTAGGGCAAATTCGCGGACTTTGAGCATCCGCTGAGTTTCCCTTGCGAGAAAAACGGTCAGCAGGCGAGTTGCGTCGCTGCTGACCGTTATGATTTTTGCGATTCAATCTAATCTTAGGCGCCGTAAGATGTGCTTGGTGAGCTGTACGGCAGATTGTTTGTTGATTCCATATCTTTCTGTTTGAGTTCGTCCATTTTGTCAACGATAGTTGTTTGGACGGCATCAATCTTCTTGATCATGTCTTCTTTCACTTCGTTCATTTTGTGTTTGTATCCAATCACTTTATTGGAAAAATGTTTCTGCTTTTTCTCGGCGAGCTCACGGAGCTTACGAGCTTCATGTCCGGATTTGGCAACTTGATCCAGCAGTCGCGATCTTGCGCTTTGTCCTGTCATTGGTGCAAAAAGTAATGCCGCGCCCGCGCCCAAGCAAGCACCAAACAAAAACTGCATCATTATCTTATCCTCCCGCAGAATATCTTTTATGTCTTTGATTCATGCAAGCACAAGTTAGTTCCAAGATCGCTTGAATTGGCAAAAGCCGTATTCGACGCCTCAGCCCAAGGTCATCTCATGTTGCTCTTGCGCGGCAATGCGGAAATGAGCAACGGTCAGTCATGTTTGTATTCAGATTTTGAACGTCAACCTACGTGCACAAGTGGGCGGCGAAGTGTGTCCGGCTCTGCTTCCCGCAATACTTCGCGTGTTATTGGCGCGGTTTCGCCCTCACCGAAGAAGAGATATTTCAGTACATATTGAAGGGGATGTCCTTCTGTCCATCCCATGTATACGTTCGGCAGCTTGCCCGTAACGTCTCGAATGTGCAACAAAAGCGCGGCTATCGCGTTTGGAACGGCTGGACTTTTGCACTTTAGGATTTTATATCCGTATAGTTCCATTCCGCGCACAATAAGAACGTCTTCAAGAAATTCAGAAGCGTCCGTGCGTTCTACTTCTAGAAAGATCAATTCTCCGCTAAGGTTATGAACGCGTCTTGCTTCGGCTTCCTTGCTTTTGTGGTCCATAGCACCGGAGCGATGTGCCACCAGCCTGATTTCGCTTTCTTGAAGCTCGTCCAGATATGCCTTCGCTGTCTTGTCTAGTTCGACGTTCATTATTCTCAACTCAGTGCTGCGGATCGCCCGTGAGATGAGGGAAGTAAGCAGAATGACAGCAATGAAGAAGGATGCTATTTTCAGTCCATCCGGGCGCTCGATCATGTTAGCTACCGAGGTGTATGCAAAGACGACGAATATTGCTAGAAATCCAATGCTCTTCAATAGTCCTGTTTTTCTGGACGAAAGCCAGACGGCAAAGGCGGCGGAGGTCATCAGCACTAGTACGCCCGTTGCATACGCTCCACCTTGTGCATCAACATCTGCTTTGAAAAGTACGGTGACGACAAAAGCGATGATTGTGAAAAAGCATACAAGCGGACGAATCGCTTTTGCCCAATTTGGCGCCATCCCGAAGCGCGGCAGATAGCGAGGTACCAGGTTTAGCAACCCAGCCATGGCCGATGCTCCCGCAAACCACAGTATTGCTATGGAGCTGGTATCGTAAACGGTGCCGAATATCTCTCCCAGGAAGTGGTGTGCTATGTACGAAAGTGCTCGTCCATCGGCCTTTCCACCGTGCCCAAATTCATGAGCTGGTATGAGCACTGTTGTCATAAAACTGCTTGCTATCAAAAAGAAACTCATGATAATTGCAGCCGTACGCAATAACCATTTTGTGTTTGCTATCCGTCCTTCGGGAGCATCCTCGGTATCTGTTTGCGCCCCTTTGACCAGTGGCATCACAGCAACACCGGTTTCAAATCCTGATAAACCGAGCGCCAGTTTCGGAAACAGTAAGGCGGAAACTGCCACCATTTCCAGGACCGAGTGATGTTGATGAAACAGAGCCGTCTTCCAGTCCATCACCTTGTCCGGGTTGTGCAGGACGTGATCTATTCCGACGCCCACAACAACAGCATTCAGTATTAAATATGTGCTGACTAGAAATACTGATAATCCAATTGCTTCTCGAAAGCCCTTGAGGAAGATGCCGCCTAAAAATGCCAGCAGCAACAGCGTGGTTCCCATTCGATTGCGCAAGATATCCGGCACCATCGGATTCTCGACAAAGTGTGCTGCCGCATCAGCGGCGGACAAAGTCATCGTGATCATAAAATCGGTGGCAGCAAAACCAAGGAGCACTAAAACTAATGCTTTCCCTTTCCATCCAGTGAGGAGTTCCTCCAGCATGGAAATGGAGCCCTGACCGTGGGGACTTTCTCTGGCAACGCTGGAATAAACAGGCAGCGCCCCAAACAGGGTGAGCAGGACAAGGATGAGGGTGGCAATTGGAGAAAGAACACCAGCTGCCATAAAAGCGATACCGGGCTGGTATCCAAGTGTGGAAAAGTAATCCACACCAGTCAGGCACATTACTTGCCACCACGAGGATTTCTTGTGCGCGCTTTCCTTCTCGGATGGGTTGCGCCGCGGTTCTTTCATTCCTTCGAAGAACCATCGATTGAAATTTTCTTTGGAGGTCGGTTTTTCGCTTGTCATGATCTGTATTAGCTGCCATTGGCAGTGTACATTTTTTTCAACAAAAACGCGATAAGTCGGCAGCGCTTATCTCGGCGAAAAGAACACGCCAGGTCGGGATTACGATGCTGCCGTGCGGATTATGACTTCGCTGCGAAAATGCCATGCTCAAATGAACATGGCATTGACGAATCAAAATGACGAATTGCAGAGCGTTTAGCTTCTTTGTGTACCTGGATGATTAACCAGGGCTTGTCTTAGCGAGTGATGCGAATTCGTGAGCAACTCTTCTGCTTGCGCACGTCCCATTTTGCGTTTGATCATCAGAATGGCTGTCTTCACACGGTTGTTCGATGCGACAAGTGCGCCTTCTGCAATTGGTCTTTGCACATCGCATACTGTGCAGATGATCGAAACGGCACGTTCACGTAATTTTTCATTGGTTGGTTTAAGGTCAACCATCAGGTTTTCGTAGACCTTGCCTAGCTTGACCATGGTGCATGTCGAGATCAAATTTAAGATCATCTTTTGAGCGGTGCCGGCTTTCATTCTTGTTGAACCGGTGATTGCTTCTGGTCCAACCAGTGCCGCGATGGTTACATCGGACATGTTGCTCATTTCAGATATCGGATTATTGACCACGCAGACGAGTTTTGCTCCGCGCTCTTTCGCTTTCTTCATTGCGCCAATCACGTAAGGCGTGCGACCACTGGCCGAAATTCCGACAATAATGTCCTTTTCTGTGATCTCAGCTTCGTCTACATCTTCTTCACCGAGTTCTATTGAATCTTCAGCATTTTCAAAAGCTTGGAACATGGCTTCCTTGCCGCCTGCAATCCATGCTTGCACCATGTGCGATTCGACGCCGAATGTTGGTGGGCATTCTGTTGCATCGAGAACACCGAGGCGTCCGCTGGTGCCTGCTCCAAAGTAGACCATTCGGCCGCCCTGTGCCAGTGCTGCTGCTGCCAGATCGACTGCTTTGGCAATGTCTTTTGAAACGTTTGCAACTGCTTGTGCTACATCGGCATCTTCACGTTGAACGGCTTTCACCAGCTCTTCGGTGTTGAGTGTATCAAGCTCCATCGTGCGATCATTGCGTTCCTCGGTTATGAGGCTTTTGATAGCAGTAGTAATTTTAGCCATTTGTGAGCCACCCCTTGTGTTCCCTGCTTTGAAAAGCAATTGATTTAGCGATTATGTCCTGTACTTACCATTGGTCTCAACGCTTGCTGAATGTTTGACCGCTTCAGGTAGCTACCGTAACCAGGTTTTCCTAAGTACTTGCCATCCTCGATGATAACTTTGCCCTTGCTGAGGACGATGTCGGAAACGCCCGTAACCTCCATGCCCTCGTAGCAATTGTAATCGACATTCATATGATGTGTCTTGGCACTTATTGTCATCTTTTTATCTGGATCGAAGATAACTATATCCGCATCCGAGCCCACAGCAATGGTTCCTTTCTTCGGGAAGAGCCCGAAAATCTTGGCTGCAGCAGTGGATGTTATCTCAACAAAACGATTCAAAGTGATTCTTCCTTGGGCAACGCCGCCGTTGAAGATCAAACTCATTCGATTCTCTACACCGGGTCCGCCGTTCGGAATCTTGCTGAAGTCGTCCTTGCCAAGCTGCTTTTGGTCTTTGAAGCAGAAAGGACAGTGATCGGTCGATACCAATTGCAGATCGTTCATGCGCAGTCCGGTCCACAATTCATCCTGGTTCCACTTCTCGCGAAGAGCAGGAGTCATTACATACTTCGCTCCTTCAAATCCTTCTTTCTCGTAATAAGAATAGTCCAGGAAGAGGTACTGAGGGCAGGTTTCGGCGAATGCAGGAACGCCTTCATCGCGTGCTATCTTTACTTGCTTCAGTGCATCGGCTGAACTAAGGTGCACTATGTAAACAGGTGTACCAGCCATTTCCGCAAGAGCGATTGCTCTGTGAACACCTTCCGATTCAGCTTTGGTCGGCCGTGTCAGTGCGTGATACTTCGGTGCTGTTTTGCCCTCGGCAAGCGCTTTGGCAACGATTTCATTGATGACGATTCCGTTCTCTGCATGCATACAAATCAAGCCGCCTTCTTCGCCGGCGATTGTCATGGCGCGGAAGATGGTGGCATCATCGACTAGGAGGACGCCTGGATAAGCCATGAAGAGCTTGCAGCTGAGAACACCTTCGTGCTTCATGAGCTGGCGCATCTCCGGTACGTGGTCTTTTGGTGTCAAGTCGGTGACGATCATGTGGAAGCCGTAGTCAATGGCTGCTTTTCCAGCGGCTTTGCTGTGCCATGTCTCAAGGGCGGCCAGCATCGATTGCCCTTTTGTTTGAATAGCAAAATCGATAATCGTGGTTGTGCCACCGTGCGCAGCGGCCTGTGTTCCAGTCAAGAAATCGTCGGCAGAAGTCGTTCCGCCAAATGGCATGTCCATGTGGGTGTGCGGGTCGATTCCGCCCGGAATCACCAGACGTCCAGCGGCGTCGATCACCTTATCTGCTTCCATGACCAGGCTCTGCCCGATGATGCTTATCGTTTCACCTTCAATCAGAATATCTGCTTTGTAATCATCGACTGCTGTGACAATTCGCCCGTTCTTGATAAGTGTTTTCATGATTCGTCCTGTGGTTGTGGCACGACGGATGGCCATTCGCTAATACATTAGATGTGCAATTGGCCGAAAATGCTACACATACTAGCTGAAAGCTTGACTCTTTCAGGCAGTCTGAGGACAGATTAGAGAATGTTGAACTTTAGCTCGCCAAAATCCGTAGCCCGCACTGCGCTTGTCGCTCAGCTTATTCTCTTGGAATTGCTGGGCGTGAACGTTTTGGCGGCGGAGCTTTCCGCGTTCGACAAAGGTTTCCAGGCTGGGCAAGAAGCACTGAAGCAAGGCAGCGCGAGTAAGGCTGAGCTAGCATTCAAGGAGACCTTGAAACTCGAAGAGAAGGATGGAGCTACACCGGCTCGGCGAGCACAGGTGTTATTGCAATTGGCAGATCTTTATCGCGCCCAAAAGAAATACGCCGAAGCAGAGCCACTTTACAATCAGGTCTTACAAACATTTGAAGCGAAGCCAGGCGACGAATTGGTTGTTGCCCTGAATAAGCTGGCCGGACTTTACAAGATGCAGCTGAAAGGAAAGGAGTCTCTTCAAACCTATCAGCGTTCGCTGAGCATTGTCGAGAAGAAGAAAGGTGCTGATTCGACCGACGCAGCAACTATCCATGCAAACATCGGATTGCTCTACCAACAGATGGGGCGTCTGCGCGAGGCCGAACAGGAAGAAGAACTTGCCATCAAACTCTTCCAAAAGAATTTGGGAGCTGATTCGTTAGAAGCAGCGCAATGTATGTCCGACCTTGGCTTGCAAATGATCGCTGAAGGCAAATACAAGAAAGCAATTTCTGTTTTGGAAAATGCGCTCAGCATATGCCAGAAACGCCTCGGTGCAGACAGCATAAAAGTAGCGACGGCAGCCGATCAGTTGGGCACGGCTTATGCAAAATCCGGGCGCTTCAAAGACGCGGAGGAGCTGGCAAAGAAGGCACTTGAGATTTACAAGAAAAAGCTTGGTGCAGAGAATCTCGAAGTTGCAATTACGCTTTCAAATTTGGGTTACCGGTTGTTGAGCCAGAACAAGTTCAAAGAGGCTCTTGAGGCTTTTCAGCAATCTCTTGCAATTCAAGAAAAGAAGCTGGGTCCTCAATCGCTCGATTCGCTTGCTAATTTAAATGGAATCGCAAGCGTCTACGTAAAACAAATTGACTACAAATCTGCAGAGGCTTATTTGCGGAAAGCTCTTGCAGTCAAAGAGAAGCGCTTCGGAGCGAAGAGTGTTGCGACCGTCTCAGCTCTGAAAAATTTGTCCAGTTGTTTGAGCTTGGGCGGTTCTCACGGCTCTGAAATTGACGAACTGGCATCGCGAGCTCAAAACATTCTTGTGACTATTCCGCCCGCCAAGCGAAAGTCTATGGATAATTTTATTTCTCACGAAATTATTGAGGGCTTGGATCTTGGCGCTCGGCGCGAGCGCAAGAAAGATGAAGTCTGGTGATTTAACCTGAAATCTGCTGATTCGTGCAACACTATCATCGGGAGCCGGCACGCCCTCGATACGCGCTAGATATATGGCGCTTCGTTTGGGTCAGTCCCCGATAGACAGCACCTATTTCGGAGTCGAGCAGTGAAAGGGGTCAACAACGAAGTCATTTCCGATGTGAGAAATCGGGCGAAGATAACGGACATCGTTTCTGAGCTTGTCGTCTTGAAGCGGGTTGGAAATAACTTCAAGGGACTATGTCCGTTCCACAACGAAAAGACTCCTTCCTTTTACGTCAATCCTGAAAAAGGCATCTTCAAATGCTTCGGTTGCAATGAAGGCGGTGACGTATTTACTTTCGTGCAAAAAACGAAGCGAATAGATTTTCTCGATGCAGTTAGAGATTTAGCGCAGAAAACGGGCGTCCAGCTCCTGGATACAGCAGCTGATCAAGCTGAGTACGACAGACGCAGTTCAATGCTACTTTTGTACCAACAGACCGCAGAATATTTTTCACGCTTGTTGATGGACTCACAGCAAGGTGCCGTCGCTCGTGATTATTTGGAGCGCCGCGGTCTAGATGACTACACAATCCAAAAGTTCAAGCTAGGCTACGCTCCACCGGCATGGGATGGGCTTTTGAATTATCTCAGCGAGGCGAGCAAAGCAAGCCCGGAAACTTTGGCAGAAGCTGGGTTGGTCCGACGCAAGCCGGACACCAATCAGTTCTACGATCTCTTTCGCAATCGCTTGATGATTCCAATTCACGACGAGCAAGGACGTGTCATCGCATTTGGTGGCAGAACCATGGGCGACGATCAAGTCAAATACATCAACTCTCCTGAGTCTGCTATCTACACGAAAGGTGAGCACCTTTTCGCTCTGCATCAGGCGAAAGATTCTATTCGCGAGCGCGATTCGGTTATCGTTGTCGAAGGATATTTCGACGCGATTACGGCGCATCGCTATGGATTCACCAACACCGTTGCAACGCTGGGAACCGCATTGACTGAGCGTCAGGGCAAGTTACTCGTTCGCTTCACTGAAAGTCGTCGCGTGTTCTTGTGTTTTGACGCAGACGCCGCCGGCCAGAAGGCAATTGATAGAGGAATGGAAACGCTCGGCACGATTGCCGAAGGTATCGGCATTGAGATGCGGGTCATCAAGGTGCCCGAGGGAAAAGATCCCGATGAGTGTTTACGTTCTACCGACAGCTCTGCTGGTCCAACAGGATTTCATGAAGCGGTGCAAAATGCGCAGCTTCTGCTTGACTATCAGCTGGAAAAATCAATCGCTCAGGTTGACGTTCATACCGCAGGCGGGAAGATCGAGGCCGCTAAGTTGGTAGTTCCTATTCTAGCGGGCATAAAGAATGCAGTGGCACGTGGGGAATACGCGCGCACCTGGTCCATGAGGCTAGCGGTCCGAGAGGAGGACCTTCTGACTGATGTGGCTCAATACCGGCGTCAGCGCAAAATCGGTGAACCGGAAACTGCTCGACCGGCAATCGCTAAGAATGCGCCGAAAGTTGGCTCTAATGAGGCGGAGCTGCAACTTCTGGCTCTGTATCTACAATCCAGTCAGGATTATGACTTGATGCGGCGGCGTTTGGCTGATCAGCGTTTGCACGACGCAGTCTATCAGCGAATGAAAGAAGCCATGGACGGACTTGGGCGCTTTATTAGCGCTGAAGATTTCTGGGCTCAGTTGCAAGATAGACTGGCTCCCGATCTTGAAGCAACTCAAAGACTTTGGGACTTGAGTGCAAAGGCCGAGGAGATAAGGCAGCAAAAATTGCCGATTAGCGTTATCCTTAAGGACTCCGAGTCACGGATAGTCCGGGAAAAATTAATAAGAGCAACAAATGCTCTATCTATACAGATTAAGCAGAAGCCCGGCGAGGAAGAAGAAGAAAAGCTATCCCTGATGATACTCCAGCTGAAAGGCATTGAAATGGAGCTGCAACGGGCTCCTGACGGAATAGAAGAAGTAAAGCGAAAATTAGACGACCTGCTTGTGGGGACTAAGTTGTGAGCAAAAGCCGGGACCGAGAAGAAAGCTTCGTAGAGAACCTGAATCGCGTGGAGGAATCCCGCCGTCGTGGGCAGGGCTCCGAACTCGAGGAAATTCTGGGGGACGATGACGGCGACCTTGGCGTGCCGGCAGCTAGAGGCCAGGGTGGCAACAGCGAAGAAGCGTTCTTCATCGACGACGAAGACGTGAAAATCGAGGAAGATCCTGCTGAATTCGATAAGCAGGTTTCCACTGGTCTATCCTCAGACGATCCTGTTCGCATGTATCTTCGTGAAATTGGTCGTATTCCATTGCTGACGGCTCAGCAAGAAATTGAGCTTGCCAGAAAAATTGAATCCGGTGGAGCAGAAGGCGCGATCGCAAAAAGAAAACTGACACAAGCCAACTTGCGTCTGGTCGTTTCGATTGCCAAAAAATATGTCGGTCGCGGCATGCTGTTCCTCGATTTGATCCAGGAAGGCAACCTCGGACTTATTCGTGCTGCAGAGAAATTCGACCACTCGCGTGGATACAAGTTCAGCACTTACGCCACCTGGTGGATTCGTCAGGCTATCACAAGAGCAATCGCCGACCAGGCACGAACTATTCGCATTCCTGTTCACATGGTTGAAACGATCAACAAGCTCAAGAAAGTAACGCGCAAATTAGCGCAAGACAAAGGACGCAAGCCCACAGAAGAAGAAATTGCCGACGCAATGGAAATCTCACTGGTGAAATTGCGCGAAATTGTCAAAGTTGCACAAGAGCCGGTGTCACTTGAGACACCAATTGGTAAAGAAGAAGACAGCAAGCTTGGCGATTTCATCGAAGACCGCGAAGCAGAGACGCCTGCTTCATCTGTTACCCAAGAATTGCTGCGCGATGACATCATCGAAGTTATGGCTGGGCTCTCGCCCCGAGAGCGTGACGTACTGCGTTTGCGTTTCGGTCTAGATGATGGACGTCAACGCACATTGGAAGAAGTCGGGCAACTCTTCGGTGTAACAAGAGAGCGTATTCGCCAAATCGAAGCCAAAGCACTTCGCAAACTGCGCCATCCAAACCGCAGCCGCCGCCTCCGCGAATATATCGACTAATTTTCTCTAGGAAGAAACGCTGTGCGTAAGTTGCTTCTTCGTCTGGTTCTCTTGTCTGTAGTCAGCTCCGTCGACGCCATTACGGTCGCGGCCCCTGAGCGCATGGCGGCAGATCAAGCTACAGAAGCAAACTTAGCAGCGGCAACCAATTTGAGTTGGCAAGGTATGTCTTTTACGGTTCAGCCTCCGAAAGGCTTCGACCTTAGCGTTGAGCAGGGACCTGGAGGCGGTGCGAACTTCTTTTGGCATGGAAAGAAAAGAGACGACGGTTCAACGCCGTTGTTTATGGTGCTGCCAGTCGTGAGACCGAACGATAATCCCGATATTACTCCAGTAAGTTTTATAGAGACTTGGTTCGTTTCCGGAAAGGAAAAGGCAGAGTCTATGGATAAGACTGCTCCAGAGGAAATTCAAGTGAACGGAAGACCCTTTAAATTCGTCACCTATCGACGAGTTGATGGCGGTCGTCAGTTCAATGGCTTTATTGCGGCAACGGAGAGCTCTGCCGGAATTTTTGCCGTATCCGGTCAGGATATTGCCGGTCAGAAAGCTACATTGGACAATTGTTGGGCTTCGTTTAAGACATTCAGTTCTAACACGAAGTAACATTACAATCGAATGCCTAGCCGTTGCGCTAGATGGGATGAGAATGCGCGATCCGATCCTAGTTTCGCGCAGACATCCTGCCATGCTTTTGCCTGCGGATACATTTTCGCGAAGGTGTCGGCATTCAGCATAGAATCCTTAGCCAAATAGATTCTGCCGCCGTACTCCAAAACTATTTGATCTAACTTCGTGCAGAGACCCACAAGTTTTTCGTCGCCAGGCAGGTCGATGGCTAACGTATAGCCTTCATCAGGAAATGAAAGTGTAGCGAATTCTTTTTGTTCTGCTTTCGCGAAGCGCTTCAGTACGGCGAAAAATGAGGGCAGATTCTCCTGCTGGCAGGTTTTGAATATTCGTTCTAACCCTTTTGCTCCGTCCGGTCCCGGAGGAAGAAGGCATTGATATTGAATGAATCCGCGCGGTCCGTACATGCAGTTCCAATTGCTAATCCGGTCAAGCGGAAAAAAGAATCTATCCGCATCTACTATTTGTATTTCGGGCCGGGGGAGGCGGTAATAGAGTTCATTGAACATTCCCATGGAGAGCTGGTTGAGAAGAAAATTCGGTGCTTCTAGAGGCACCGAAAGTGGTGCTTTAGGATTCCATGCATGTGAGTGTCCTTGTGCAAAATCACCCAACATAAGAATTCCTCGACCCAGCGATTCGCCCCGCGCAAGGCAATCAACCCATGCCACAGAGAATTGATGCTTGTCTTCATACTGCGTGAATGAATCAACCAACTCCGAAAGATTACGGGCTGGCACAGTTTTCATTTCTATGAACGCGGAAGGTATCCGCTGCAACTGCAATTGCACGTCGGATATGAGCCCTGTAAGCCCCATTCCGCCAACGGTAGCCCAGAAAAATGCAGGATTCTTGTCCCGCGAGCAATGATGCGTTTGACCCATCCCATCTGTTAGTTTGAACGATAATAAATGCTTAGAAAAGCTGCCCTCGAGATGATGATTCTTTCCGTGAATATCCGCTGCTACTGCTCCTCCAAGCGAGATGAATTTTGTCCCCGGGACCACTGGTATCATCCATCCGCGTGGAACAAAAACGTCGAGCAAAGACGCCAGTGAAATGCCCGGCTCTGCCGTCAATATTCCTGTCTTTTCGTCAAACGCGAGAATGCGGTCTAGGCGCTCTGAAAGAACAGTGAATCCTGAATCATTGATGGCTGCATCACCATAGCTACGTCCGTATCCGCGTGCTATCAAGGTGCTGCCGTTTCTTTCATTTGCGGCGTGCTCAAATTCGGACATCTTCTCGCATCGCAGAACACGGCAGTCGAAGCGCGTGTACCTTCCCCAGCCGGATAGGCGCATTGCCTTTGAGTTAGGAGAAGGTTCGGTGCCAGACATCAGAGTAAGTGCTTGAAACTTTCAATGTACTGATACGAACTCATAATGAATTTCGGAAGTACATCATACACAATCAATCCTGAAACAATGACCCAGGACACAGCCGTAATTTGGATCGGGCGGTCCTTGAGAAGAACGTCTTCTGGTGCGGCTGCAAGGGTGCTATCTATCGAGATTTGAATGTACCTGCCCATACCGTAAAGAATGAAAGGAATGGTTAGCATCATCCATTGCCCGTGCCACGACAAAATGGTGTAGAGGACATACGAGAACAGCAGTCCTGAAAGGATCAAAGACTCAAGTCTCGTTACTAGTTCCAGGGAGTAGTCCTTGAGGGCTTTTCGACATGCGACCGCGTTCGTATCGAGCGCCTTTATTTCCTGTCTTCGTTTCTCAAGCGCAATGAAAAGCGATACCAGGCCAGTGCAGAGAAGAAACCACGCCGAGGCAGGCACGTGCACAGCTGCGGCTCCTGCAACAGCGCGCAATACAAACCCTGAAGCAATGCACCCAATGTCGATCAGAGAGTGATTCTTTAGAACTAGAACATAAGCCGCTTGCAAAACTAGATAGGTAATTACAATGACGGCAACGGCGGGTCTGACGACGAATGCCAGTGTTATTCCGAGAGCACAAACGAGAATTGCAATTGCTAAGGCTAGTTTTGGGTTCAAAGCACCGGAAGCAATGGGGCGCTTTGACTTCTTCGGGTGATTTCGATCGCTGGGTGCATCGATCAAGTCGTTGAATATGTATACCGAACCTGAAACCATGCAGAACGCAACGAAGCACAAGCAGGCCGCCAGAACTAGCCTCGGGTCGTGAATTTTTTGGGCGAATAAAGCGGGCGCGAAAATAATCAGATTCTTGGTCCACTGCTTCGGACGAAGCGAGCGAATCAAGAGCCATGGCAAATTTTTATCTGCAACTGCGCTGTCTGCGCCGGTAACCATAGTAAGCTTTCCGCGACAATATGTGTATCCATTATAGCAGCGTCATTCTAAGTACCAAGGATCGCCGCCGTTACTTTGGAGAAAGGCGCCTCGGGACTACTAACTGCCGGATTCAATGGTTCAAATCTCGGATGATGGACCATTCTCCAGAATATTTGCTTCGGGTGTACAGGTCAATTGGACCCATCGATGTCGGCCAGGTTTTCACTTTCTTGAATTTAGAAAGGAATTCTTGGTCGCGAAGTAGTCCCTTCTTTTCATAGTTTCTTGTGACGACAACGAACTCTGGATTCATTGCTAGTACTGCTTTGGGTGGAGTGCTCCAAATGGAACTGTCTGATCGCATTTCCGGGGGGACCGGATAGTATTGCAAAACCTCCTCAGAGGTCAGTCCGCCAAGGTCTATCATTCGTCCCTTGTACGCGTAACCTATCTGGCCTATTTCAAATGCTGCCAGCGATTCTGGAATGTATTTGCCCGAATACGGTTGATTCGCAAATTCACCGATTTGTTTGTAGGCAATCATTTTGTCCTGATTCTCCGGAAACATGAAGAACGGACTTGGTGCGCCAGCGGTGTTTACTGGATATTGCCAGAATGGCAAGGCAATTTCGTAAACCAGAATCAGTGATACTGCATATGGTGACACGGTGCCGAAGAACTTAAATCCATTCCGTCGATTAGCTGTCTCTTCGATCAATGTCGGCACGAAGAAGCTCGGAATCAATGCGAACCAAGACAGATACCAGCTGAACATAACGGGAGCGCGAGCCAGGAAAAGCGCGATCAAAGATATGGAATAGAAATAGATGGCAAGCCACGCTCTCTTTCGGGACAGAACGGCCCCCAGGACCAATAGAGCGAGCGCTTCAGTAAAGGTGATTGCAATTTGCCAGGCAGGAATTTGCACAATACTCAGAATCGGATGATCGCTAATAATGCTTCCGGCGCCGGGAAGATCGAAGCACGTTCTCACGATGCCAACGAGCACATCTCCCGGTGACATAAACCAGGGAACGTTGTAGAACGTTTTCATTTTCGCAACGGCACCATGAGGCAGAACTGTTTTGAAATATGCAAAAACAGCCAGATAGACGAGCGCAATAAGCCCTGCGGGCGCTGCCCATTGGAGTGCGGTCCGTCGGAATGCAACCCATGAGAGATGTCTCTTCCGCGGGAGCGTAGTCTCTCGTGAGAGCGCAGAGTCTTCCGGGTGCTGAGTGTCTTGTGCGATCTCGACCCGTGGATGCGCAGGTTCTTTGAGAGGAGTCTCTTCAGGGAGCGCTGTGGGTGAGAGCGCAAGTTCTTGGAGGAGAGGAGTCTGCTCTGGAAGCTCGGTAGGTGGGTGCGCAGTGTTTGCTTCCGACGGGGTCGCCTCTGGTGGGAGCGCAGGCTTCCAGCCTGCTCCGGAAAGGGTACTGTTTCCCGTATTTTGTATAAGCGAAGCAAGTGCGGAGACTACAAGCCAAAATACTCCTTCCAATCGCGTCAGAAAAATAATCGCACCGGTCCACGCCACCAGAGTCTTGTTTCCCTTTTGGAATGCCAAAAGTGAAGCCAGCATCAGAAAACAAACCAGCGCTGTTTCTTGCATGCGAGCCTGCTCCGAGATCAGAAATGGGCTGAGTGAAAATAGAAAGAGCGCAAGAACTGTCAGCCAACGATTCGACCAAACTCGTGAGCCGAGCGAATACAAGAGCCAGAAGGAACCGATTTGTAGCGTCAGGTCCAACAATTTCGCTGCAACAACAACATGGCCAACGATTGAGTTTGCCAGGCACAGCAAAGCCATGTACGTATAAGAAGAGAATCCGAGTATGCGTTCACCGGCATTGTAAACTGGTCCCAGACCGTGCCGGATGTTATCGGCATATCTAAAGAAGATGTATGAATCGTCGGAGCCGAACGAGAATTGCATCGCGCGCGTCAGAATTAAAAAAATGATGCATGCGCAAATACAGATCTGAGGCAGCTGATTGGCAAAAGTAGTCTCTTTGTTTTCCAGCTTGCGACGAATGAATTTGTTTAGTGCATAAAGGATGAATTGAGCTGCAATTGTAAACGAGCAAATTTCCTTCGCCTGCGGAACCATTCCCATTAAAGTCGGATCTGCCCCCAGAGGATTTAGTTGTGCCGTCTCCGAAATAGGATCGATAAGACATATGCCGAGGATTGTGAAAAAAAGCATGCAAAATGCATCCGCTGACCATTGGCGAATACTGAATCTGCTTGGTTTTTCATCGTCCATTTGTGTTGGGCGCACCGTTACATACTTGGCGTGTGTAGAATGTATCCTCTCCACAAGTATTTTTTCAAATTTCGGCAGCTGAATCTGGGACTTATCAAATGCAGATCAAAGCCCCCGTTCCTTCTTGTGATTGCTATTGATGTTTTTCAAATGAGCTGCGAGTGATTGCCTTAGATCCATCCCGTCGATGGTTTTTGTTTCCTCAAATGGTTTTACTCTTTTCCAAATCATCTCAATACGCAATAGATCGGCTCCTGCGTCGGATTGAATGATAGAGCGTTCGCTCATTTTGATTCGGTTCTCATCGATCGGCACCGTCTCTGTGATTATGTCATAGGAGACCACGCCTGCTGTCCATTCACGATTGCCGGTAACGACGGTTTCCTTAAGCACTTCCTTGTAATGCCTGCGAACATGATGCTCGTCCCTTATCGGTGCTTCAAGGTCAGCGTAAGATAAGCGTGTGCGTTTGACGTTGGGCCCGTTCCAGGTTTCTTGAGCTCCTATGCTATTGAGATGCCATACGTTTCCATGCTCGTCTTTCTGATGCCCGCGAACAGCATCTCCTGGTAGGATGCTTCCGTACTTGTATTGGTTTGGATCCTTCGTTCTAATGTTGTAATACTCGATGACCTTTTTGCTTGTGCAGTGCCAAGTGCCGACGTCCCACGGCGTCAGCTTGACCCATTCATATGCTTTTTTGTTAGGCTCAGGGCGCCTCGTGTTAACTTGCCTTAGATGTAATGCGGACTCCTTGTGAATTGTCTCAGCGCTTTTTTTGTATAACTGAAAAGCCGCAACCGAAAGCCCAAATCCAAGTAAACACAAACCAGCAAGCAGAAACACCGGATGCGGGTGCTTACTGCGCCCGCTTTTTGAAACTGCATATCGACTCTCTTTTGTCGGTTCGATCTTTTTCAACGCAGCGGAGAGTTCAGCCATTGATTGGAAGCGATCTGCTGGCTCTTTCGCCATTCCCTTGCTAATGAACGCATCGATTTGTTCGTCGGAAAACGTCTTGCAAGGCAGCATTGGAACTGGCTCATTGATCTGCTTATACATGACTCCCATGGCGTTGTCCGCGTCGTATGGTTTCGAGCCGGTCAGCATCTCGTACATACACACGGTCAATGAATAAATGTCTGAATGAAAATCAACATGTTCGCCGCGGCATTGCTCTGGACTCATATAATGCGCGGATCCAATTAATGTTCCGGTCTGCGTGAGCTTTTGCTCTCGCGCTGTTAAACGAGCGAGTCCGAAATCGATTAGCTTGACCGTATTTATTTCAGGTTTATCAACGAGCACGATGTTTGCAGGTTTTACATCTCGGTGAACGATGCCGGCATTGTGAATAGCGGTCAACGCAGTGGCGCACTGATCGATGATTCCAAAAGCAATGTCTGTCGGGAGCGAACGCTCGCGTTCAATACGCTGTTGAACCGATTCTCCGTGAATAAGCTCCATCGCTAGATATGGTATATCGTCGCAAAAACCAATGTGGTACACAGTGACGATGTTGGCGTGCGACAATGAACTTAAGACACTTGCTTCTCTGAGAAAACGCTGTTTGTCGTCCTCGTCGTCAAACCCCGTGTATCGCACTATTTTCAGGGCGATAATTCGGTCAAAATCCAATTGCCGAGCCTTATAGACAGTGCTCTGTCCGCCTGAACCAAGGACTTCCAGAAGTTCATAGCGTCCATCAAATATTTCACCGATCTCTGGTGTCGTAGACATCGAACCTCCGACCCTTTATATACCCGGGCCGGCAATCGAGGATCTCACAAGCGATGCACGGACCGTCTCTCGCTCTCTGACGGATGAGTTTTGTGTGATCAAGATGCCGCCGATTAGGCAGCGGAGCTTGCACAACAACTCGCTCGCTTCGAATGCATACCAAATTTGCAATGATGCTGCAATTAACTCTTTTTGTAGTTCATCCACAGGTGCTTCAACATTGGAAGCAAACCGGAGTAGTTAAAGTTAGGATCTACATAGTGCTCGACCACATAAAAAAGGAAATAGTAAAGACGGCAGCATGACCAGATAGTGACAGCCAGGAGGAAAACCGTATCCCAGCGACAGGTTTGGACAACTAACAGAAACGCCGCTGTCATGCCGCAAATTAGGAACAAGCCCGCTTTGAGACAGATAAGTCCAGGACTTTTTAGATCACCCATCTCGGCATTCTCTGCATCTACTAAAGAAGATTGCCCATAGGATATTGGGAAATAACATTTCTTCGGCTACTGCTGCACTTTGCCTCTAGATTCATTGAATGCATATTGAAAATCAATTGTCTGACTCAATCCGACGGATCCGTCTTCGCCGCCTTTTTGTCCGTCTTCGTTGCTGTTGTACTCGACTTCTGTGCTTTCAATTTAGCATCGTTCGATTTTTTTGTCTCGGCTTTTGGCTGGACTTTCGAATCAGATTTCTTCACATCGGATTTCTTGGTGCTGTCCGCTTTGTGAGCAGTGCTGTTCTTTTCGCCCTGTTTTTTATGTGCGTCTTTTTTCGATTGGTCAATCTTCTTTTCGTTCTTAGAATTTTTGGCTGGCTCTTTCTTAACAGGCGCCTCAACGCGTTTGTTATCTGGCTTCGTTTCCTGCACAACAGGGGCCATGTCTGGATCTATGACATAGATCTTTCGGCTATTGAAGCCGGCAGCATAGCCTCCGAGAAAGGCGTCAATAACCAAAAGCGTGGAGATGAAAATGCCAGTCGCTTTCATAAGTCTATTCTTTCACAAAGTGCTTTGTATCGTTGAAGCTCTCTGTTTCAGCCGCATTTCTCTTGTATGTCTCGAGGACCGCTGATTTATCAAATTCTTCTTGCACTACAGGACCGGAAACCAATTCAAGTTTTAGTTCTGCCTTTTCATCGTTTTTGTGTTTGTTGTACTTTGCGTCGTATTTCGCATCGAAGGTAATATCATTTTCGCCTGATTTCACTAGATTAGTAATATTCAGCGTTTTTCCTGGTCCGTAAAAATTATCTACCGGAGTTCCGTTAACTTTGACTGTGATGACGTATCCAACGTAATCTGATCCACTGGAAACAAGCCAATACTTCGTAGATCCGGCTTTCTTCGGCGTCTCAGTCGCGGCTGTTTTTGTATTATTTGTTGCTTGTTGATTCGCGGCTCCAGTTCCAGGCGCCGGAGTGCTCGTTGCGGTAGTCGTCTCGGCTCCGGTCTTCGTTGTTGCCGTCGAATCGCCTGTAACAGAAATTGCCGTTCCTGATGGGCCTGCCTTTGTTCCAGTGCCTTCTGTTTTAAAGTTTGAGATAGGCGGGCTGACTTGGGTTTTGTCAGCCGATATTGCGCCTGGAGTTCCTGGCGGGACCAATTGCACCGGCGCCATCCTCTGGGTCGTGCCCCAGTAATAACCACCAAAGCCCGCTCCACCGACCAGCAGAACTAGAATGAGGAAATCGGTCAAAGCCCCCAGGGCGCTTGATCCCTTTCCTTTTGGGTTTGAGCTTGTCACGTTGTGATCCTTCCCTCGGTTATTCCTATAGTTTTATCAAATTCGGCAGCATCCGTTTAGCTTGGCAAGCTCCGGGCAGATTGCTGTTAGCCCGTCAGATGATCTTAATGCAATATCCCTCAATTGTTTGCAGCCGAAGGAAGCTCACCGCAACTATTTTCGCGGTATCGATCATGCTTACTTCAATTTGTGGTCAATCTGTATTCAGCTTCGAGCGGCAGTCAGTTAAGAGCTATGAGATAGAACATCAAGTTTATGAGTTATGTACGCGCGCTCAAAGTCTAATGAGCGCGTCCAACTATAGTATGGCGATTACTACGCTTCAGCAAGCTGCGAAATTTGATCCCACTTCTTATTCCGATTATGTGCATGAAAAGTTGTCTGAGTGCTATAGCGAAACTGACCAGACTGATAAGGCGATTAAAGAGGGCGAGCTGGCTTTGAAGTATGACCCCAGCTCCGGTGAGGCGCATTACTACTTAGCGCAACTTTATTACCGCACTGATCATTACGATACAGCGACTTTCTATCTAAACAAGCTGTTGCAGATAACTAAGGACAAACAGTGGGCCGCCCGCGCAAAGGATTTAATGCGAGATATCGAAACCTATGGCAAAGCGCGTGGTGCTACTGATCAGATAAAAGCAGGACATTTTTCCCAGGCTCGCAAGCTATTAGAGGATGCGGCCAAATATGATCCGTCTGCGGTGTCCAAGAATGTTCATCAGAATTTAGCGTATGTTTTCAGAGAGATGAAGAAGCCGGAATTGGCTGTAGCCGAGGGGAAGAAGGCTCTTCAATATGACGGCTCCGACAGTAGCACAATGTACTCGATTGCGTTGTGTCTGCAGGACATCGGTGAATACGATGAGGCGATTCAGTGGCTAAGGCGCTCCTTGCAATACGAGCGAGATCCTTCTCGAAGAAAGAATGCCAGCGATATGATTTCCGAGCTCGAATCTGACAAGCCCAAACTAAATAGCGCGGCAAATAAGGCTCCTGATTATTTGGATTCTATGGTTGGATCGGCCAGGGAACTACATAGATGGCCGCAGTCGAAGTTACCGATCAAGGTTTTTATTAACAGTGGTGCTGGAGTTAAAGGGTTTAAGTCTGAATATCCGTCTTTTATCAAACATGCTTTGGATACTTGGTGTACAGCGTCCGGACGCAAGCTGTCATTCAAGATTGTTAGCGACGAGAAGTCCGCGGATCTGAATGTAGTTTGGCTCGATGATCCAATTGTTATGGATGAAGATGGGAAGAAGCGGATCAAGCAAGGACTTGCAACTACACAAAGATCGGTAGAGGACACGATCGATTCTGTCAAAGTACAAGTGGATACAATGAACGCGTTGCGTACAACGCAAGTGTTGGAATCCGGCGAAACTGCTTTCGTCTGCTTGCATGAGATTGGGCATTCGCTGGGCTTGAATCACTCAACATCAATGAGTGATGTTATGTTTTTCGGCAGTTCGTCAAAGCAAACAGGCGAGCTCACCAGCCGCGATAAGGCAACAATCGCTCGGCTGTATCAATCATATCCAGTAAGTGCCTTGGCTCCGTTGGAGCAGAAGCCACCAGCGATCAAGTTCGAACCGCCCCCGACTTTCATGCCACCATTACCTGGCAATGAAAAGGATATTACTCCTCCAATGTTCTTGCCGCCTCCGGTTGGGGAAGAGGAGAAGCTGATCCCGCCATTCTTTCAGCCTCCACCGGTGGATACCAGTGCCGCGGGAGCGACGGATTCGAAGCCAAAAGGGGGCAACGACATTCCTCCACCTGTTTTCGTGCCACCGCCAGTAGCGCCAAGTGCTAGGGGGAGGACGTCCGCGGACAAAAATGCGGTCAGTACCGGCGCCGCACAAAAAGGAGCAACTAATACTCGGGTGCCGGAACCGAAGACTGCCGGGACAAAAAAGCAGGGGGCAGAAAACAGTACGAAGAAAAGCAAGCCTGAAGCTGATGCGTCTCCATTCTTCGTACCTCCACCGCTCAGATAGCCTTATGGGAATTTGCCAGCACTGAATGGATTTCGAACACTTGGCTGCCGAAAGTTATTTAGAATACCTCGATAGGATGACCGAATCGATTAATCCATCCGGACGGAGAGCCGTAAGGTAATTTTGAGCATTGAAAAACTGTAACTGGGATGTCGCGTTGGTGTAGCTTGTTGCTGAGCCCAAATTATTCATGACACACAGAAAAACGCTGTGTGTGTGTCGGCATCAGGCTCAATTTTTCTTCTGTCCATGGGCGATGAGATACAGTTTGTAAGAAAAGGTGAGGAACTGACAAATGGCAACACTGCCGCAAGAAGAAAAAAGGAATGGTATTCTGAAAATGGTTGGGCCATTACAAAGTCAGAATTCAGTCTAAGTAACTATTTGGCGCAATCTCGGGTTCTGGCTGCGCTTAACTCAGCAAAGTATAAGAGCTTCGTCAACCGGATTCAAAAAAGCTGTGCCGCATACTCGCTAACAACAGCCTCTCACGGAGCATTTGAACAATGAAGATATTATCTTTGATGGTCTTTGCAGTGTTTTTGGGCGACACTGCGGTTTTGGCTAATGAGAGCGATTTTGAAACAAGAATGTATGGTTATTCGGTCAAGCGAGCCTCAGATATAGACGTCGTTACAGAGGAAAAAGCCACGGAAATTCGCTTGAAGCGCTTGTTTCGTGAAGAGTTTAGGAAACATGTGTTAGCTACAATGGCACAACACATAAAAGAGGATTCGGTACTTAAAAAGCATAGAACCCGTCCAGACATTAGGATCTTCTACCAAATTCTTAGTGATGGAAATAGTCACTTTGACTACCGGAGTACGGTAAACGATTCAGCGACACTCAAACTCTTTTGTCGGCTTGATTCTGTACTGAGGAATTGTTCATTTTGCCAAATACCAGAGTCTCAAGGGGAAGCATTCGGGGGGTGGATATCACTATCCGAACTCTTTCAGATATCAGACGAGAGTGTCTTGTCCAGAGACTTTTTTTTGCGCACAATGCAATTAGAGAAAACGAAAGAGGGCAGCAAAACGAAAGCTGACACTGAACACATGGCCGCACCGACTTTTTGAACTACCGAATTGGAACCCATCATCAGCGGTAAATCCTGGTGTTAAACTGTAATTTTGAAAACTATTGCAGCATTATTGGCGAGCTATTTTGCGTTCACTGGCGAAATGTTTTGTGTGTTGGAGATATCGCGGCAGTTCACAAGTTGAATGCACTAGATAATTTGCCAAACCGGGTAATATAATTACTCCCCATGTACTTTTTCTGTTCTCGTCCCTGAAAGCTGCTGCTGTAAATATAGCTCGCGACTTGTATTTTACGCCGCAAAGTGAGCTTCCCGCGGACACCTTCCATGCAGAGCTTGCTCCGCTTGTGGTATCAAACACGACCCACAAGCTTTTCCAAGGCAAAGGCAAATGCAAATGCAAATGCAAATGCAAATGCAGCGTCTTCGTTAGAGACAGCTTTATACTTCCTTATGGGGATTAGCTACCCTCTGTGTCTATGATTGGTGAGACAAATACAACGGTTTAATTAGTCTAGTTGCCTTCTGTCGGCGTTCTTGAAAAAGAACACTTGCGTTGGCGGACTAATTGGATCATGCTGTCTCATAGAGAGGCGATGTTTATGCAAAAGACACCAGGTGAGAGCTCCGAGGAGCGAGAAGAGTATTGGGTGAAGGTCA
>JAKFVQ010000030.1 GCA_021732085.1 Candidatus Obscuribacterales bacterium
GCCACTGCATCAACGAGCTCAGCTCGGTTCATTCAAGATCCTCCTTACGAAAAAACCCATTCCAACCCATTCGCAAGGGATGATATCAAACCGATCTCTAATAGACAAGTGATTCTGACTGGAAATCGGCAATATTTTTTTTTTGCGTTTTGCTCAAACTGAGGGAGCAAGAGCTTCCCAGAAGAATGCCAAAAAGCCGAATACACAGACAGGGCATGGAAAGCAGGGATTCGCAAGGAGGAATACGGGGAACTGAACAAGACCCGGACACCATCAGCTTTATATACTTCTGTGACGGAATGGATATCTAAATTTCGGAAGTCAAGCCAAATGTTTTTCTGAAAAATGATCTTCCATCTTTCCTTTATCCTAAGCCGGTTTAGGACCAACCTCTCAGGGTTATAATTTGAGCTAAATTATTAGTTTGAGGACAATCATGTTACCGAAAAAACTCGGTTTCCGGCCGGGACAAAGCGGAAAAGCCGCACTGCTTGGGCTTTTTCTATTTACGCTCAGTGTCCCCAGCAATGCAGAAAATGCTCAGATACCAGTTGCGGCTCCGACAACACCTGCCCCAAAAGACTGGCTCATGTTCCACCAAAACCCAGAGCACACGGGCGCTTTGTACCCTGATCAAGTTTTTCCTGTGAGCGGAAGGCTTAAATGGTCATTTCCCGCTGAAGGTGGAATTGATTCCTCACCCGCCATTTTTAAAGGCGTCGCCTATGTCGGATGCGATGACAGCTACCTTTACGCAGTAGATAGCAAACTGGGCAAAATGCTTTGGCGGACAAAACTTGGTGGACCTATTAAATCATCCCCAATGATTAACGCCATGAATGTTTTTGTTGGCTCAGAGGACGGAAAGCTTTATTGCCTTGACGCACGCAGCGGCAAAATTAATTGGACCTTCGATGCGAACGTAGCGGGAGACAGTTCGCCACACAAGCTTTCATCATCTCCGATTCCTTGCAAGACAAATGTATTGATAGGAAGTTGGGACGGCAATATGTATGCCGTTGATATGAAAACTGGACAGCTCTCATTTAAATTTGAAACGCAAGGACGCATAACCTCTTCTCCAGGCGCCAACGACAGCACCATTTTCATCAGCTCGCACGATGGCAACCTTTATGCAGTCTCTGCTGACAACGGTAGCTTAATCTGGAAATTCCACACAGCGAACAAAGTCTATTCATCGCCACTTCTAATGGAAAACCTGGTTCTCTTTGGAGGATGGGATAAAACCTTTTATGCTCTCGATATTCACAGCGGAAAACCAGTTTGGAAATTTGCCGGTGCCGAGACATTCAGTATTTCACCAGTCGGATATAAAGGTAAGGTTTTTGTCGGCAATGACGATCTCAAAATTTATTGCCTTGATGTAAAAACTGGAAAGCTAAATTGGAAAACACCGATCAGCAGTCCAATCCCATTGCTTTCATCTTCTCCGGCTCTGGGCGGCAACTTTCTTTTTGTAGGAAGCTCCGATGCAAATGTTTACTGCCTTGATTCCCGCAACGGCGGCATCAAATGGAAGTACAAAACACAGCGCCCAATCATAAGCTCACCGGCTATTGGAGACAAAGGAGTGTGCGTAGGCAGCCAAGATGGAAATCTATACTACCTTGAATAGAGAATCAGTTGATGATGGAAGCAACTGAGCTTCGCGCCAATCATCAGGTTCGATTCTTTCTTTGATGTCGTCAATTTTCCATTCTTCAGCTTCTCTGATTACAGTGAACTTCAGATAGCCCTGTGGATCTTTGAAAAGCATGTCCCCATCTGCATAGAGTTCAACTCTTCCGGGCGCGGATGAGAATATCTTGAAAGCCTTCATCGGAACAGAACCACTGACAGTCGTGGATAAGAAAGGTTCACTGCCAGTCGGCAACTGCCTCGCATCTTCGCCATTGAAAATGCGCATCGGTTTTTTGCGAAGATCATCAAGCAACTTCTCATTTTGTTTCTCAGCTGACATTCCGGCATAATGTTTTGCCAAATAGGTCTTGCTAAAGAAGCGCGCCGGATCAGCCTCGGCCGAACCAACAAGAAAAAAGTTAACTACAACATTGGCCGCGACTTCCGCATCGGTATCTGGACCTTTCTTGCGGGAAAACTTCTTCAGCTTTCCAGTTTTGTCATTGCCTACATAATTCACTTGGCACCCTTTACCAAGTGCCAACTCAATTCCTAATGCTTTAGCTTTATCGTCTTTTCTCATTCCTGACGACGAAAGCTTAAGCAACCCTTTCTTAGTATTGAGGTGGATCTCGTTTATAGGAATCCGCTCCGTAGCTTCAGGAGGATTGACGTCGGTGTCGATATAGAAAATCTCACCCTCGACCTCTCGTGGTCCGTCAGAATTTGAAAAAAAGAAGAATGCGCCGATTCCGCCGCCTACCAGAAGGAGCGCACCAAGAACACCGGCAATAATGGCGATTGGAGGTTTTTTACCGGCAGCTGAAGCTTCCGCCGCGCGTAACTGACTGCTCGATGAAGTACTGGCCTTTAGGTTGTCGAGATCAACACGTTTTACAGGTTGTGTTGCATCAACCGCATAGGATGATGCTGCCATTGCTCGCGCGCTTGCCTGGCCCTGTCCAGTAACCGCATATACAAGATCCTTCTTAAACTCATTCATGCTTAGGAAGCGATGAGTGGTTTCTTTCTCTAGAGAGCGAAATACAACATTCTGCAAATTAAGCGGCAAATTAAGATCGGGTCTTATCGACTCGAATGTAGGTGGCGCATCAGACAAGTGCTTCGACGCCGTCTGCACCACGTTCTGACCTTTAAATGGCGGCTTGCCAGTGAGTGCTTCGAACAAAGTAATACCAAGCGAGTAAATGTCGGAACTCGGCTCCAATTGCTTGCCCATACATTGCTCAGGGCTCATGTAAATTGGGCTCCCGAAGACCTCGCCAGTTTTGGTTAAATGCTGCGATTCCTTGCCTGACCATGGCATGAGTTTCGCAAGCCCAAAGTCGAGGACCTTCACAATCTCCTCGCCGTCACGACGAATCAACAAAATGTTGCTCGGCTTTATATCACGATGTACGACGCCCTTCTCGTGTGCGTATTGGAGTCCATCCATTACTTGTGAAAATATTCGGCAGCATTGAACCGGATTTATTGGACCCTGCTCTTTGATCATGTCGGCGAGACTTTCGCCTTCCAAATACTCCATGACCAGAAATGGCTGTTTGCCATCCATCATGCCGTAGTCATATTGAGCGATCAAATTTGGATGTTGCAAATCGCTGGCGGCACTTGCCTGGAAGCGCTTAACACTTACCTTATCCTCTGACAATTGTGCGTGTAGCATTTTTATTGCTACCCAACTGTTCTTCTTGCCCAAAACTTCAGCTAGATAGACAGCGCCCATGCCACCCTGTCCGACCTTTTCCAAGATCTTATAGCGCTCGTTTATTACTTTTCCAAGATTGTCATCACCACCGAAGGTTACAAGCTGAGTCCCATCTTTCGGGCAATTAGTCATATTGCCTTCAAAAGTCTGGTTGCACGCCAAACACATCTTTTTGGTTTGTTGCTTGGCGGCGGTTTCGCCTGTCGGTTTTTGTCCGGTGGAATCCACAACTGTCCTTTTCTGTTTGTCCTATTCTAACGCGCAAATGCAATAGTGAAAGTGCGCGTGCTGTATCTGTCTATAGTTTTTGTGCTGTCGCCTCTTCAGATCCTTCTTCTGGCAATTCATCGTCGTCTTCTTCTTTTGACTGGCCCTTGCTTTCGGCTTGCTTCTTTTTGAATGCTTCGGCGTTTTTCTTAAATGCAGCTTGAATGCGTGCGCTCTTTAAAGCCTTGACGTACTCAGGCACTTGCCCAAGATAAACCATGGGCTCGATGTACTGATTGGTATCATTTTTGATAATCGTATAGTGCAAATGAACGCCAGTGGAACGTCCGGTAGAACCGGCAAAACCGATTACCTGTCCGCGACGGACCCACATTCCGGGCTGAACAGAGTAGGCGTTCAAGTGTCCACAAATAGTTCTGATATTCGGATATGGATGGTAAACCTCGACCGCTACGCCCAAATTGCCACGATATCCGACCTTAGTGACCATTCCATCCAATAAGTTGTAAACCTTGTCATTGAGGTGTGCGGCCAAATCAACTCCGTTATGAAAGACTCCCGCTTTGCCTGTGACTGGATGTCTTCGGAAACCGGCTTTCGAAGTCACCAGACCCAAACCAACAGGGGTATATACCTGGTCATCCCTCATCGGCGAAAGCAGAAAACAGGGCACATAGTAGCCTTCGAAATGATAGGCAAGCGAAGGTAAGGCGACGATGGATTGCAGTGCCGCAAGAAGCAAGCTCAAAGTGATTAAGTTGGCTTTTTTCATTTCTGAGTAATTGAGACCCCACAGTCTCATACCACGATTGGCGGGGTCCCATATAAGACACTCAGGGCATACCCTTCAGCGCGGGTTGTCAACAACCCCTTCCTGCTCGACTGGAAACCAGGAAGGTCACGTTAACAGCCCACTGCACAGTGCTATTCACCAGCGAGCTTCTCATCGAGAATCTTGTTAATTATTTCGGGATTGCCTTTACCTTTGAGCGCTTTCATTACTTCGCCGAAGAAGAATCCACGAACCTTAACCTTACCAGCGCGATATTCTGCCAATTGCTCAGGCTTTCCGTCCAATACCGCTTGCACGATTGAAGAGATTTGATTTTCATCAGAAACCTGACTCAATCCCTTCTTTTGCACGTACTGGCTGACCTCGACTGGACCAGTCGCTTTATCCATCGCCAGCAAGTCCAATAAAACTTGTTTTGCAGTGGTCGAATTCAAGACGCCAGAATTGATGCTGTCCACGATGTCTTTAAGGTTCTTGGCAGACAGTATTGTTTCCGATATTGTTTGAGAAGCGCCAGATGACTTGTTGAAATGAGACATTGCCGGTCCAAGCAAGAGGTTGGCAGCGGCTTTGGAAGCAGCCCCTAGTTCAAGCGCTTGATCATAAAAGTCGGCTAGATCCATGTTTTCAACGAGGATGGATGCGTCTTCCAGACTTAATCCGGCGTCGTTCATGTACCTCGCACGACGGGCCTCAGGCAACTCAGGTAGTTCACTTCTAATGCGCTCTACCTCGGCGGCAGAAACTTCGATGGGGACAAGATCGGGCTCAGGGAAGTAGCGATAGTCGTGCGCCTCTTCCTTTGAACGCATTGAGAATGTGCTCTGGGTAGCCTCGTTCCACAAGCGTGTTTCCTGAACTACTCGCTGTCCCTTCAAGAGAAGATCTTTCTGTCTTTCAATTTCCGATTGAATAGCGCGTTGCACAGCCTTAAAGCTATTCATATTCTTGATCTCAGCCTTAGTTCCAAGCTTTTCCTCACCAACTGGCCGAATCGAAACATTCGCGTCGCATCGAAAACTGCCTTCCTCCAGATTGCCATCACAAACATCGAGATAGCGCAAAATGGTCCTTAGCTCTGTCAGATACTGCCTTGCCTCGTCAGGAGTTCTAAGGTCAGGCTCCGATACGATTTCCAAGAGCGGCACCCCTGATCTGTTAAAATCAGCAAGACTATAGTCGGATCCATGCAAGCCGGCCGCCCCGGCATGAACAAGCTTTCCAGCATCCTCTTCCAAGTGAGCACGCAGAATCCGTATTTTTTTGTCCCCAACCATCAGATATCCGTTTGCGCAAACTGGTTGGTCGTACTGCGAGATTTGATAAGCTTTCGGTAGGTCCGCGTAAAAATAGTTTTTGCGATCGAATTTACTTCTCTCGGGAATGCGGCAATTGAGCGCGATACCACATTTGATACCATACTCAAGGGCTTTTCTATTTAGGACAGGCAACACACCCGGCATTCCCAAACAAACGGGGCAAACCTGCTGGTTGGGCTCAGCACCAAACTCTGTGGAGCAAGAACAAAAAATCTTGGACTTCGTTTTCAGCTGGGCATGAACTTCAAGCCCAATTACTGCTTCGTACTCGACCATAGTGCCCTCGTCTTTAGTGAAAGCCACCGGAAGAGTTTACTGAAGTTCCATCCGGACTTTCAATTTTTTTGGGATCTTCCACTTTTTGAATCTTAATTTCCCCAGGCTTTCCAAACAGCATTTGCAGCAGAGGGGCGCGCTTGCCGAGAATCTGATGCAGTTGCTTGGCGGCAAGGTCTACGTTATTAGCGGCCGTTTTGACGCGGCCCATGGTTTGACTGAAGTCCTGCTTGAAAGTGGGCTCCGACACCAAATCATTTGCTTTGCTTATCGCCTCTCGTGCTTCTCGGACAATATCTTTAAGGTCCGCGCGCAAGCCCTGGTCATCAGAAAGCTTGTTGATCATTTGCATGGATTGCCGAATATCGCCGGTGGAGGTTTGAATGCGACCAAGAATGGTCAACATGTCTTGCCGCAGTTCTTTCCCCTGAGTCGAAGTGCCAAGATCATTTATTGTGGATTGAATTGTATCGGCTGTCTTCTTAGCCATCTGAACGGTTTCGCGAAGGTCTTTGCTGAAGTCCGGATTATCAAGCATTTTGCCGACCTTCTTGTTCGTATTGCTCAAACCGCCAGCAAGCGTCTCCACCGAGTCGAAAGCATGAGTTCCTTCATTGAAGAAGTGGTTGGCACTATCGGCCATGCGGTCAGCTCGCTCAGCGGTCTTACCAAATCGACTCGCGGTGGCGCCAATAGCGTCGGAGCTGCGCTGAATACTGGCAGTAATTGCCGGCATCTTGTCCATAGTCTTATTCATCTTGCGCGCGGCGGCGCCAAGATCTCGTACTGCCGATGCAGCTTCCTCGGAAGAGATAGCATTTGCAACAGTATTGATTTTCTCAGCAATATTATTGACCACTAGCTCTACACGAACTGGATCTTTGCCACTTACTATAACTTTCGGATCGATTGGTTCCAGGTCAGCACTCATGTCCTGCGGAAGTGTGATTTCAATGTATTTTGCGCCCACAAGTCCGAGAGTTTGAATAGTCACGGCAGCTTTTTTGGGAATCGGCAATTTGATGCCGGATATCTTCAACCGTGTATATACCCGCGGTTCTTTTGAATTTGCATCCGGTGGTTCCGTTTGACCCTCAGGAAGTTTGAAGGAAATCTGGTCCACAACACCGACGCGCACACCTTGAACATTTACGGTGGCATTATTGCTCAAACCAGCGACGTCGTGAAAGCGCACCCAAAACACTTGCGGTGGGTCAAATGGCGAGAAACTCTTCAGCCAGCCCCATCCATAAAGCAAGAGGATGAGAGCACCCAAGCTGAAAAATCCAACGCGCAAATCGTAGCGATCCTGATTCATTTACCTTCTCGTGTTCTCCTACTTCTGAAGCATGGGGCCTTCACGACTAGCGTGAGCAAACTGATGAATAAAAGCATTGTCCGATGCCATGGCGTCGCTGGGTTTGCCTTCCCAGACTATACGGCCGGCATGCATCATAATTACTCGATCTGCTGTTCTGGTCCATGTCGATAACTGGTGGGTCACCACGATTGATGCGGCGTGTAATTCCTTCTCCAGTTCAATCATATAATCTTCAATGATTGTTGACATTACAGGATCGAGCCCTGTTGTAGGTTCGTCATAAAGAATAATGGGCGGATTGTAGACAACAGCACGAGCAAAACTAGTGCGCTTTTGCTGACCACCTGACAGCTCAGCCGGGTAGTGATCGATGTGATCCCCAAGACCAACCAATCTAAGAGTTTTCTCAATCTGTTCGTCTTGCTCTCGTCGCGACATCTTGCGGTTACGCAAAGCCAAGCGCAAATTTTCGCGGACAGACAAGGAGTTCAATAAGGCTGAGCCCTGGAATACTAAGCCGATTTCTTCTGAAGCTTTGATGATCTGGCCACCGTCGGATTCCAGGAGTCCACAAACCAACTTAAGAATAGTCGACTTACCACATCCGGACGGCCCGATGATACCGAGAGTCTCACCAGGATAGACTTCAAAACTGATACTCTTAAGCACCGCGCGCCCATCGAAACTCTTTTTGAGATCGACAACTTTCAGCGCCGGCTGACTTATGTTGAGTGATGAGGCTCTTGGTTCCATAATTACCTCAGCGTGGTGCGTAAGTCAGCGAGGTAACGATGAAGTTGAACACAAAAATCAAAGTCATCGTCCAGACGATCGACCTTGTGGTGGCGATTCCCACATCCTCGGCACCGCCTCTTGTGCTCAAGCCAATGGCACAGGACATAATGGTGACGATTGTGCCATTAATAAAGGCTTTCATGAAATGAACATGAAAATCGCGGTCTAGAATTGTTTGTTTTACGGAGTCCAAGAAAGTTGCCACCGGCAGGTTTGCTGCAGTAGAAGCAATGATCACGCCTGCAAGCAAGCCCATAAACATGGCATAAACAGAGAGCACCGGCATCATCATGACACCGGCAAGATAACGTGGAACGACAAGAAATTCGACCTTGTCTATATGCATCACTTCCAACGCATCTATTTGCTCGGTAATCATCATCGTAGTCAGCTCAGCAGCGATCGAAGACCCAACCCGTCCGGCAAGCATGACCCCAGCCGTAATTGGTCCAATTTCGCGAATAAGAGCTAAGGAAACAACGCCACCAATTGCAGTATCAGCGCCAAAAAGCACAAGTTCGCGAGAAATTTGCAAGGACATTGCAAACCCAGTGAAGCAAGCGGTTATAGCCACAACGAGAAATGATTTCAAACCAATCATGTTGCATTGGCGGAAAGTTTCTGGCCAATCAATTTTGCCACGTGCAATTAAAGTCCAGACCTTGATCAGCATGATGATTGCGTGACCAATCAATTTGACGCCGCTGCCAAAATATTGCTCTAAGAAGTCGATCGGATTATGAAAGCGCCGCTGTGCACGCCGCCTCCCCGTATCCTCAACGACATCCACCCCGTTTGACAACCTGATCTTTCCTCTACTAAATCGAGAATTTTTGCATTTCTCAAAAGCACTAGCATAGCCAATCCGGACAGTTTGTGTACTGTTCTCCAGCGCGGTCAGCGAATCATTTCCGGTAACGCCTGTCCCCGCCTGTCCCGGAGCGATTCTAGAATTCTTTCATCTGCTAAACGACTTCCAGGCACTTGAATAGTTCCGGTTGTAAACGCTCTGGATGCTCCCGCCGCATTCTGCGTCTCCGCATCCGCCGCTAAGAAGGCACACAGCTTAGAGCTCAGGTGGGTGTAAGCTTCTAAAGTCGAGGAGAACTGCAGCAGGATGGGGTTTGTGCTATCTCGTCGAATGGTCAGCCAGCAAATCGGACCTGGCGCTTTTCAACTCTTCTCATTGTTATCAATTTATGACTTAGTAATTACCGCAAACTGGTTTAGCCAAGAGGCGCTTGGCTTTTGCATTTCTGGACAGACTCATGCGTGGTTTCCCCAGTGAATTTAAGCTGGCCTTAAGCTAAAAAGAATACATGTTGGATTTACCGGCACGGCTCGGATATAGACACAAATAAGCAGCTTCATGAAGACTCCAGAATCAAGTATTGAGAATCTGTTTGACGGGCGCTTGGACTTCAAGTCCGGAAGCGCATTCAAATCGTCTCCCGAACTTCGGGAGCTTCAAGAACGTTATCTACACGCCAAGGCTGAAAAACAGAATATGGCTGTTGTCGGCAGCTGCTTTGCACTCGCGTCTCCCCTTATGCCACTGGGTTTCCTGTCCGCTCTTTTCATGCTAGGAAAAATGGACGGAATGGACAAGAGCCCAGAAGAGCTCTTGCTCGAGAAAGGGCGAGGGCTTCAAGGTGAGATGGCCAGAATTGCAGCGGCCGAGGCTCTAATGCGCAAGAAACGAGCAAACGGAGAGGACCCGGAAAGCGATGCTTATATCCGCTATGCATCTCGCCAGCTTGAACTTCGTCCACTGCGGGTCGCGATGCGGCCAATCAAGGGTGCCGAGACACGAGTGATTCCAAAGAAACATGCTTCCGAGCCATCTGACTTTTTCATCACCAAAGAAAAGCAAAACAAATTACGAGACATCAGAAAGCAACGAATCCTTCTTGAAGGACTGATGGAAAAAGAACAAAAAGAGCAAAACTTTAGTGAAGCTTGCCGTCTTTCATCCAAACTAGAGTTGCTGGACAAAATGCTCAGGAAGATGGGCGCCGGAACCGGTTCTCAACAGAAATAGCTTAGAGCCAATCACCGTCGTTGTGATCGCACAGCAAATGGCATATTCATGGAAGGGCAGTCGCGGAATAGCGCTCGGAACGCCACACGCATTCATCTGTTACCGAAATGATACTTTTCCACATCCCTCGAAAGGCTGATAGGGTAAGCATCTACTTTCTTCTGCAAAAATCTAGGGTAATCCTGAGCCCTTTTAGGGGCAGACCCTGAGTAGATTCTGACCGATTACGGGTAAAGAAGTCATAGATAGTCAGCGGTCCCCTGTAGGTAACGATAGTGGTACACGAAAATTACATCAAGGCAGGAAATCCTGAGACACCCGCAGAAGTCCTGCGAACACTAATTAACGGCGCTGATCGCACTGTGCGACGCCGCCTGGCGGAGAACCCACGCACACCTGAAGATCTGCTCCAGCAACTGGCCAGTGATGAAGATCCAGACGTCAGATGCGCGGTTGCCGAAAACGAAACGACACCAAGAGCGATACTAGAACAATTGAGCGAAGATCCCAGCGTACAAGTGCGTTATGCATTAGCAGGGCATTACACCCTTCCTAAAGATCTGCTCGAACGTTTTGCCTCATGGGATGAAAATCCCTATGTCAAAGATCATGCAAGACGAACCTTGGAAGGTATATTTTTGGAGGACGCCCTCCGCGAGATCGGCTTTGTCCCCCGTCCGGGTGAGACCGACAAGCTTGGAGATCTGCTCATTGATGCAGAAGTTCTGACAAAAGAGCATGTAGACGAACTCTTGCGCATCTCGAAAGAACGCCAGATGCCGCTAGGCCATGCGATCGTAGAATCTCGCTGTGTCGCCCGCTCGGTAGTTGTAGCCGCTCTCAAATCACAACGATCAGTCCGCGAGGGACAAAGCAGTCACGAGAATGCCATCTGGGAAATCAAGCACGTCTGGGGCAAGATTTAGCATCCCCTTGCTGGTCTAGTCCAGTTTTTCTAACCCGCGGCGAGCAAGACTGCCCGTCTTCGAATCGGGTGAAAGCTTGATTGCCTGCTGATATGCAGTTCTGGCTTCTGTGAAGTTCTTCAGCTTCGTCAAACAAATTCCTCGCAGGTAATGCATCTCTGCGTCTTTGGGCTTTGCTGACAAGGCATTATTGACTGCTTTCAACGCCGATTCATAGTCGCCTTTTCCCATAAGCCCAATAACATTTTGTGACCACGTCGCCTCACCGCCGGCAGCACCAAGCGAGGAATGCGATCCGCTCAGAATAACTGACGAACCGGCCGAAGAACTGCTAGCGAACGGAACGTAATTTGTTACCGAGCCGTAAACACTAGATGCCAACGCGGAAGGAAGATTTCTGGACCCGACTGCTCGAGGGAGTTCAACTCGAATTCGTCGAGTTCCGGAAGTCTTTTCCAAACTGGCTATAACACTAGGATGAAAGCCTTCATATTGTCGGTCCAGAGCTTTTACGTCCTGGCTAGTCAGACGTGAGCGCCCGACGGTATCGTGCGCCTTGCCACCAAAAACCTGGAAGAACATAATAGCTTCCGAGTCTGACAAGTGACCAAGACCTAATGCATGTCCCATTTCGTGCAAAATCGTAAAATACATAGATCGCTTTCTGGCCTGCTTAGCCTCCGCTAAAGCTAGATCGTTTCCCAAAGAAACGACTCCACCTGCACTTAAGGCCGTTGCTATAGCTATGTTTTTCTTCTCGATAAGCGATTTTTGCCCTGGATAAACCGGTCCAGTTACTCCAAGTGTGTGCCCCCCGCGAACGATATCGGTCCAAATGATGTGGATATTGCAACGGATCGGATCCGGAAAATCCACCACACTGCGCCCTGAAGCCTCGAAGTTCTTAACCGACTCATCTTCGTAAGGGCTCGGAGGCAGTAAGGAAAATTTGAGGTGTCCAGCTGATGCATCTGACCAAGCCTGCAGCGATTGCACAACCATGTCCCGCATATAGGGCTCATAATACTCACAGTTCTTTCCGCTATCGATATAGACTGTGATCGGTTTACTGAAATCCCAACATCCGTGGTGATCAGCTCCGGCAAAATCCTCTTGGCTCGCCTTCTCTATCGCCATCAAGTTTTGCTGAGCACGCCGGGCAAAACTAGTGTTCGGCATCTGCGCGGTGATCCTCATGTAGACATCCCGAGCAGTGGCTTTTGCACCTAAGGCGTCTTGGCACTCTGCAATCCCCAACAAAGCTTCTCCATCTGTAGGATCTATCTCACAAGCTTGCGAAAATTTTCCAAGAGCTGTATTGAAATCACCACGATTTTGATAGCAGTTTGCCTCTTTCAGGGTCAAGATACTCCGGCAGGCAGCACTGTTAATCCGTCCATAGCGATTTACAGCATCCGCGTCCGAAAATCTTCTGCACAGCCTTGCGTACGCATCGCCAGCTTCGGAATAGCGCTGGAGATGATCTAAAAGACCAGCCAGATAATAGGGCGCGCGCAAATCGTCAGGGCAAATCGAAGTCAGCTCACGTAAAATCGATATCTGCAGATCATAATTCTCAGCAATCCCTGCGTTTACGAAATCTGCCAAGCGCTTTTCATAAACGGGCAGAATTTGATTTCTGTATTCAGCTGTCTCAACAAAAGATAGTTGCCCCGTCAATGGAATCAGATGTCCATCGACCCGCAATATTTTGTCGCCCAGATTTTCCTGGTCAAGCAAATAAAGTGAATTTGCCGCACTTATGGTCGTGGCGTAGGCAGCATTACCAACAGAATCTTGCCCATTTAAAATGGAAAAAAGGACAAGAGAAAGCGCCGTGCAAACCGTTTGCCGAAACGACTTAGCAGAGTATCGAGTACTTCTACGCATTTTGTCCAAGGAATGGAATGATCAAAACGGATCCTTCCAATTGCTTCCCCAGATCTAGCCAGACGATAACGGAATCGGCAGTTTAAAAGTCAAAAAGCAGTTTAAAAAAATGAAAGAAAACGAGATGGGGGTGGGAGCCGCCTTTTTATAGGCAGCTCCCACCTCGCTTTAACTCGTGTGTTGCCTTAGCCTGCCGTCACGGGAGCAGTCGCAGACAACTTCTCGAACTCACCGATGTATTGCTCGAATACATCAAGCGCCTTCTGCACTGGCTCTGGGGTCGACATATCAACACCTGCACCTTTGAGAAGGTCGAGGCTGTACTTCGAAGAGCCACTGGAGAGAAAGTCCAGATAGCGCTTCACAGCCGGAGCACCCTCCGTCACGATCTGCGTGGACAGTGCAACAGCGGCAGACATGCCGGTCGCGTATTGATACACGTAGAAGGAGTTGTAGAAGTGCGGAATGCGTGACCATTCCACTTCCAGCAGTCCATCCACATCGACCACTGCACCATAGTACTTCTGGTTGAGGTCCTTGTAGATCTGGCAGAGCAGGTCTGGAGTCAGAGCCTCACCAGCCTCAGCTTTTGCGTGCGCTTCCTTTTCGAAAGCGGCAAACAAGCACTGGCGAAACAAGGTCGTCCGGAACGTTTCGAGCACATGGTTGATGATGTACATGCGCAACCCGCGATCCTGCGTCGTCTTGAGCAGGTAATGTGCAAGCAGCATCTCATTGCAGATCGACGCGACTTCAGCCACAAACAGGGTGTAACTACCATAGCAGTATGGCTGGTTCTTTCGTGTTAGATACGAGTGCATGGAATGACCCGACTCGTGAATGAGAGTGAACATCGAATCCATCGTCGGCTGCCAGTTGAGCAACATGAACGGATGCGTGTTGTATGAGCCCCAGCTGTAAGCGCCCGAATGCTTGCCTTCATTCTCCATCACATCGGCCCAGCGATCGGCGAATCCTTTGCGCAAGGCAGCGACATACTTGTCACCGAGCGGTGCCAATGATTCGAGGCACTTTTCGACGGCGTCCTGGTAGCTGATTTTGTAGTCGACACCCTCGACCATCGGCACATACAGATCGTATGGCTTCAAGTCGGCCAGCCCGAGAAGCTTCTTGCGCAGCTCGAGATAGCGGTGCAGCTTCGGCAGATTCTTGTCCACCGTAGCCAGCAAGTTGTCATAAACACTGGTTGGAATGTTCACAGGACCCAGCGCAGCCTCGCGGGCCGAGCCATAGTTGCGCTGCTTGGCGAAAAACACGTTCGTTTTCACCTGAGCTGCGTAATTGGCCGCCATCGTGTTGCGCATTTCCCCGAACGTACCGTGAAGCCCCTCAAAACCCGCTTTGCGCATCTCCCGATCAGGGTGCTCGAGAAAGAAAGAAGCATAGTTTCCATGCGTGAGCTGGATTTCCTTGCCGGTCGCGGTATCCTTGATCTTGGGCAGCTTCAGATCTGCATCGTTGATCATCTGGAACACCTTGTCGGGTCCAGAAGCTAGTTCAGCAGCCTGAGCGAGAATCGCCTCGATTTCGGCGCTTCGAACATGCGGACGCTGCCGGTCGAGTTCGTCGAACTCGTGCTCGTAAATTCGTAGTTCCTTCGAGCGGGCCAGCAAACCTGTGAGGCGCTTACCTTCTGTCGCCAGAAGCTCCGGCGTGATGAAGGAAGAGGCTGCCGACACATCGGTGGAAAGCTTATCAGCCCGGTCAGAAAGCGCCTGGTATGTCGCATCCGTCGTGTCTTGATGGAAGCGCATGTTCGCGTAGCAGTAGAGTTTACCAACCAGGGAGCCGATCTCGTCGCGCAATTTGAGCGCATCCAGCAAGTTCTTGCCGGTCTTGGTCAGCTTGCCCTTGAAAGCAGTCAACATGGGAAGCATTTTGGTGACCTTTGCAAAGTCAGCCTCCCAATCCTTGTTTGTCTTGTAAACGCTCTCCAAATTCCAGGTCATCTCGACCGGGAGATCAGCGCGTTTCGGAAGAGTTTGATCGTTCATCTTAGCTCCTGTGTGCGTTCATTACGCGTCTTGGGCGCACTTCCCTAAGGGAGATACACCGGTAAAATTGGACATCAAAATCGGCTTAAGCCAGTTTAGCACCCGAAACTAAGCAGAACCTTATACGCAAAAAAATGCGCAACTTTGTTCAAAGACCAAAGTGGGAAATAGCCAGCTTAGCTTACGGGTAGGGGAAAGAAACAACGCGTAGAGGATAGAAGGGTCCCACAGTAGATCTCAACATAGGAGCCCTGAACTTGACTACCAGTGCGCCAGCACTTTCTTGCCGGGGATAAGAGCAGCAGGCGTACGGAAGTACGTTTTCAAGAGAACACCATCAGCTGCAAGCCGAGAAAAGTCTAATTCTATCCCTCCATTTGGAACTATTAGTGAAGCTGGCCGAGTTTGCAGAATCGGGCTTTTGAACGACAATATTGGAATGAGAAAGACAATTACGCTTAGCCTCCTGATGGCATCATGCTTGTGTCTCCTGGCATCCTTGCCTGGATTTGGCGGCCCGCACCAAGTTCTTGTCCCAGAAATTTCCGTTTCCGAAACTGAGTTCAATTTCGGAAAGTTAGAGGAAGGGATTGAAACGCGCCACACCTTCAAAATTACAAACAAGGGCAAGAAACCGTTAAAGATATTCGAAACCAAAGCAACTTGCGGTTGTACGGTCCCAAAGGTGAAAAAGGATCTCATCGCACCTGGTGAAACAGTGGACCTCGAAGTTGTGATGGATACCTCAATGAAACAAGGCAACGTTTCAAAACCAATCACGATCAGAAGCAACGATCCGATGAAGAGGGTATTGACGATCCACGTTAAAGCACAAGTACGCGGACCGCACGCCGACTTGGTCTCATCAGGCGAACAACGAACAGCCAAAATATTCACCGGAAGATGCGCTGCCTGTCATGTCGAAAAAGGAGTGGGGAAAATCGGCGAAGAATTATTCATGGCTGACTGCAGCATGTGCCATGGGGCGCGCGCCAAAGGCATTCCGGGAGTGGCACCAGCCTTAACACCATTTGATTATCACCAAAAAGATTTCGCCGCGCATATGAGGAAAATCATTGCTTTCGGCAGCAAAGCACACCGCTCCATGCCTGGATATTTGAAAACTGCTGGCGGTCCTTTGAGCGATTCAGAAATCGACTCGCTAGTCGAATACCTTAAATGGAAAAGTGATTTGGACTTGAAGCCAAAAACGCACTAATGCGCTTGTTCCGGCTTCCCACAATCCGGACTTGGATAATGCAAATGATCTTCGTAGCCCACAAAGACATAGGGCACTGCTTCGCAGCGATTAATACAGGCCTCACAAGCGAAACGCTTGTAGATTGGCTTGTCTGAATGAAAGTTGGCAACTATAAACAATGGCAAGTTCAAGAGCTCAGCTCTCTCACTTCCATCAAAGGGACCGCCCCACAACGAAATGGTCATCGGATTTCAACGCTCCTTCAAATCAGTAATCAGAATATTGTGCCACTTGTTCTCAATAAGAGATCGACATTCTTGCCAATTCGAAACAATCCAAAAGAAGTCATATGAGAGATATGAACGAAGATGGATTTTATTTGCCAAGAAGCTACAAGCCGCTCCCGCTCCCATCTCAATCCGAAAGTACTACCATACAAGCATCTACGCAGATTTTATCTTTCTGGTAAAGCAGAAACAGCAAGGAGATCCGGAAAGTATGCCTTCTCACAATGTATGCAATTCATTCTCAACTGTGAAATTTGTTGTACAGTAGAAAAAGAAAAGAACCAAATATTCTCTCAACCAAAAAACTGTTTTTGGCGGCTTAGCTTTGACTTCTAAATGAGTTGGCATGCAAATAGCACTCCCAAATGAGAATATAGGCACAGGCCAGCTCCAACAATGGCTGGCAAGCATGCCGCCTGAATCACTGGAGCGACTTAAACAGATCAACAGTCACACAGGAAGCGCTCACCACGTGATTTTGACACTCGCATATGGCTTGGGCGACCGATACATCAACAAGCTAAACCGCATGATTATCGGTCTTCTTCTGCGTCGCATGAAGGCCGAACGCACGGGCAATGAAAAGCAGGTCGAACGAATAAACTCTTACATGAAAGAGATGCACGAACTCATCGACAACGTGACCGGTGTTAACACGGCAATCAACGGTGATCGGGCAGCTTGCAATCGAACAAAATCAGGAAGAAGAACAATCTTGCCTCGCACACATTAGGCAGTATTTCGCATTTCAAAAATGGCGTGCTCAATAGTGGCGACGGACGTCTTAGTTGCTCCCTTGGAAATGTAGACTGGCTTGCCGAAGGAAACCGTCACTTTACTTGGCGTCGGAAGAAAGCGCCCTTTCGGAAGCATCTCTGCAGTGCCACTTATAAATATTGGAACAACCGGCAGATTGCACTCTGCTGCCAGAATAGCAAACCCTCTTTTGAAGCTCTTTTTGCGCTGATCTCGACTGCCTTCAGGGTAAATAAGCAGCGAGTTACCTGCTTCTAAGAGGTGCCTGGAGTCCGCCAGACTCTTCCGAACATCATGGCGATCAAAGGGGAAAGTATTGAGCACAGAGGAAACGCAACCTGCTACCAGTTTGTTTTTATAAAAGTAGTCTTCTGCTGCAGCAATAACCAGACGCTGCTTCAAAGGATTGGGAAGTACTCGCAGTATCGCAGCGGTATCTGCATGACTGTTGTGGTTGGCCACAAAAATAACTGGACCTTCCAATTCACGAATGTTCTCTAATCCACTTACTTCAAGCCCTCTCAGATTCGTATTGAACAAAGGGAAAACGAACAAGTGCTGCAGGAAAATGTGTAAATAACTCATAAACTAGACCCCCTGCAATAAGCGCAGTACGTAGTAAACCGAGGGAACAACAAACAAGAGCCCATCAATGCGGTCGAGCACACCACCGAAGCCTGGCAGCCAGGTCCCTGCATCTTTCATTTCAAAGTATCTCTTCAATGAAGATTCGAAAAGATCACCAAAGATTCCAGCCACTGCTACTACCAGTGGTATCATCGCCAAGACCAGCGGAGCAACGTGAACACCCGACGACATTGTCATTAATGCAAATCCTGCGTAAGCACCAAAGACACTTCCAGCGGCGCCGGACCAGGTCTTGTTCGGGCTAAGAGAGCTCGCCAACTTCGGTCCTTTGAGAGTCTTTCCGAACACAAATGCCATAATATTGGCAATTGCGCTGGACGCTATAACGGACAAAACCATCCCGACTCCGCCAGCTGGTGATTGAAATAAGGCAACCATGTGACCGGCCAAGAACGGAACATAGAAGATTCCGAGCACACTAATTGCAAGATGGTCGAACTTCTCTGCTTTTGACATAGCAATGCCGGCAAGCAAAATGAAGCCAAGAAATACAGCCGGCGTCAAGAACGTAGTACGCAAAACCGTGACGAATGGCAACACGAACGCAAAAAGCAACAGAACGATCTCAGCCTCTTTGCTTTGCTTAGTGATTCTGCAATATTCAAAGGTGCCAGCGACACCAACGAGTGCAACAAGAAGCGTGAAAGGTATAAGCCCTGATAAAGTGCAAGCTAAAGAGACGACTGTAATAGTAAACCAGGAAAACCAACGAAGCAGAAGCTGTTTCTTCAAATCAAGATCCCTGGTGAATCGGCGCCCCGCCAAAACACCAAACAGGCCGACCGATAGCAACCCGCTTAAAGTGGAGGCAAGAGGAACGAACAAACTATTTGCCAGCGGATTTGAGATCCACATAAGTTCTCACTCCTCTCTGAAGCAATGTGATTACCGTCGCTACAAAAACGATGGCAAGATAGCCATCAATAACCGTGCATGCTGGCAGAACGCCTTTCTGATCAAGAAAGAAAGCTAGCGGACCCATTAAGCCAAACAGGACCATGCGATCAGCTTTTCCCATCAAACCGCCAAACTGTCGCTTTGCACCGGCAGCTTTCGACAGCACACCCATGAAGCTGGAAAGAAGAACGCTAACAAGAACGCTTGCAAGGAGCGGTCCATTGGCCTGGCGCGAAAGGAATAGTCCGGCAAATATTGCAAGATCCGACAGGCGGTCGGAAAACTCGTTTAACACTTCCCCCCAAGCACGCGCGCTTCCTGTGCGTGTCGCAACCATTCCGTCCAATGCGTTGAGAGCGGTACGAACAAATGCGACGACGGGCGAAGTACAAAGCAACCAGAGCATTCCAGGTAGGCTGCACATCGCCAAAGAAACAGCGCCAGCAATCGAGACAGCAAAGGCAGCCAGAGTGATTGCGTCCGGATGCACTTTTGCACTAACGAGGGCGTCCTCAAGAGGAGTCAATGCCTTTTGGAAGAGTGGCTTTATTGCATAAATGCCGTTCATGAGTTTTCCTTTCAAGCCGAACGAGATGCCCAGGAAGTATCAAAACTTCCGGCGGCAAAAACATTTTGTAAGTACTAATGTGACCGATCCGCGACTCACCTTGATCGCCCACAGAACAGCTGTCAAAGTGTAACGCGTCCTCGTTAGCGCAGGCATGCTAGTTGGATTTGGGTGGGACACGGCTGCTTACGCGCAGGAAGCTATAAGCAGCGTGAGACTGGAAAGCATAATGCTGGAATGGTTTCAGACTTTGTAAAAACCAAGAATCAATGAGTCGTAAGCAAAGTTTTCTTGATCCGAATTCCACATTTCTGCAAAGCCATTAGTGTCAACTACATCTCTTCTCCATCCCGGGTCTCAGCCAACTTCTATTCAACGTATCTGCTACTTCCAAATGGACACCTCGGTGTTCTGGTGTTAGCTGAGCTTCATCGAGATGCAGATGTTTCAACACGCGGGGAACTTGGTTCCTCAGCAAAACTCGGAGATCAACCATGAAATTCGACTTCCATTCGGTGACCTTCTACGTGCTCGCAGCGATCATCGCCGGCGTCATGGGCTACATGTTCTTCCCGGGCAACCTGCTCTACATCGGCGCGGGCGTCGTGATGGCTGCCGCCATGAACTTCTTCAACTTCTTCTCCGGTGGCGGTGCGCGTGAGACCAGCGACGCCGAAGGGTGCTTCGCTGTCTTCGTGCTGATCAGCCTTTTCGTCACCGGCTACTTCATTCAGCAGGACGCGCTCTGGATCTTCGGCGCCGCCGTCATGGGCAACATCGTCGCCGCGACCATCCGCAAGGCGTTCGGCAACTGAGCCACACTGAACAAGAACCGAGAGTGAGTAACTCTAAGTAGCGAAATCGTCTCCGTTCGAACGGGAACCATCGGTGCTGCCTCGCGCGCGCCGATGGTTCTCTCTCATTACTGCCTTCCAAAAAGCTCATTCCCTTCTCAACCGCTTTTCAAAAATCGACCGACTACTATCTCTTGTAGCATTCACAAAGCGAAAGGAGAAAGGGAGAAAGGGCGAAAGGAAGAGAGAGAGAGTGGCGGTGGGACGAAGAAAGGAGGGAGGGAAGGAAGGAAGGAAGGAAGGAAGGAAGGAAGAGGAAGTAGTAGTAGTAGTACTAGGGAAGCCATCACGGGGATGCGCAAGCATTCGCCGTCTTCTTCTGCAGCACGACTCGTGAAATGGCGGCAGATGCGCCAGGTGCCGAGTGCAGCAAGGGGGAGAGCGCGAACTCCTGCTCTCCCCCTTGCATTACTGGTTAGCGATTATGCCTCAGTTTTTGCCGACTTGCACCGTGACGACAATGTCGAGCGAATACGTGCGGGTGTCTCCGTCGTAAACGTACTCGAGCTTCGGCTCGAGACCCGACATGCGAAGATGCCAGAAGACCATCTCGCCCGCGAATTGCAGGAGGGACGGATCCGGCTGCCCAGCGTCGAGCATACGGGGAAGAGTGCCCGGATACTCTTGCGCATTCAGTTGCATAGCCGAGACCTTGACCTCGGTCTGCTCGGCGCCGCTGGCAGCGATCGCCTTGGCAATCGCCAACGGAAGCTGACCGATGACGCTGAATCCACGAAGCAGCGCGATTTCGGTGCTGCCGTTCGACTCGAGACCCCAGATCGCCTGGTGCCCGATCGAAGCTGCCTGTTTCCGAGCATCGAATCCTGCTTGAATCGCCATCAGGCGCATCACGACATCATTGCCACCAAAGGCAGTGGCGAGGAATTTGCTCATCATTTGTTCTCCTACTTGTTGATGAGATGCCCAGCGCAGTCAGCGCTGGACGCGATTGATCGAGATGTCCTTGGAGCCCCGTGAGGACTTCTTGTACATCTCGAGGTGCTGATGAATTTCACGCTTGGGCATGCCATGCCGCCAGCTGCGCTGCGACGACACGGTCTTGCCTTCTGCGTTGTACCAGAACACGCCGATCTCGACAGTCGGGAAGTTCTTCACTTCGCCGGCGGCATCGGGATTCTCCTTAACGTCGACGATGCTGAAGCTGATTGCACCCTCGTACTGCTTGCTGACGTCGTTGACTATGGCAGCTTGCATCTTGCTCAGCTCCGAGCCGTCCACGAACGCCTTGACGACGATTTCGCCACGCACAGGCGTTCGGTCGGCATTGTCCTTCGAGAGCAACGCAAAGCCGGAAACTACCGCGACTGGCACGAAGATAATGCCAAGGAGGAAGCAAATCAGCTTGCCGGCGGACTGCTTTTTCTCCAACGGCTTCTTCGTGTCCACATTGTCCTTGGGAGCTTCGGAAGGCTCCACTGGCTCGTCTGACTCAGCCGGCTCTTCCTCGGATTTGGCTGGAGTCATCCAACGGGAGTAGAAGCTGAACAGAACGATTAGACCGCAAATCACTGAGCTGAAGATAACCGCCCAGAAGAACATGACGTACTGCGACATCCACAGTCCATCGCCGCGGATCTCGGCAAGAGCCTGGTCCACGATCTCGCCGGAGGACCAGCTGGTCACATCCGGCTGTACTTGCGGGAGCAACTGCCCATCGGCTGTCGTCACGCGTCCGGCTCGTGCGAGCACTGTGACCGGCGAACCGTCGACCACGACAGTGTATGCTGCCGTAAGCACGGTCTTACCTGCGGTCACGTGACCGATGACGCGAGCACGCCCTGACTTTTGCAGAGCTGAGGCGAGCGCTTCGGCTGTACCGGAGGTATTACCATCGGTAAGGACGGTGAGCCGCTTGTCGAAGCGCTTCCCGGAGATGGTAATTTCCACCGTAGAGTCCGCCTTAGTGCCGGTTTCCTTGCGGAAAAGCTTGCCGTCCTTGAGGACGTAAGAGGTCTGCAGACTCGCACCATCAACGGTGCTAAGCACAAAACCATCCGTCATCAAGCGAGCTGCGAACCGAGCGGCAATTTCAGCGTCGTTGCCTTTGGCGCCGCGCAGGTCCAGGATCAAATCCTGATGCTGGTTGAAGTCCTCCAGGAACTCATCCATGCGTTCAGGCAGCATCTGCCAGTCCAGATGACTCAAGGACATCCGATACCAGTCGTCGCTGCCACCCATCTGTCCAGAAAGGTCCCAGATGGTAAGCATGAAGTTTTCCATCGCCTTGCGCTGAACGGCGATGGACTCAAATCCTCCATCGCGCAAGATCTTGAGGTCCACGAACGAACCGGCAGCACCATTGTCCAGCAGCTTGCGAACTTCCTCGTAAGACCTGCCGTCGATGCTGGCGCCGTTGATAGCGACGATGATGTCGCCATCTTTAACACCGGCAGCCTTTGCCGGCGACTTACCCCAAGTCCCGCGGACCTCGAAGGCAGTGCGCGCCAACGGGCTCACTTCGATGCCGAGCTTTTCATCGATGTCACGCTGCACTTTTAGATCGCGAGCGACTCCATCGCGGAAGAGCCCGAGCGTTGCGTAGCTGCCGGGCGTGCCCTGCAACATCTCGATTGCCTGGTGCCGTGTCTTGTTGGAGACCGGCTTGCTGTCGACACCGACGATGATGTCTCCCTTGCGAAGCCCAGCTTCCTGCGCGGTCGAATCGTCCATGACGGAACTGACTTCCAGCCCACGTTCGACGATCTGGATCTCGTTGATCGAAACCCCGATGCCGATTTCGCTGCTGGTCACCTTCAGCTCCTGCGCCACCGCTGCCGGTGCCGAAAGGACCTGATACTCGCTCAAAGCGGCAGACGCGAAGGCACGCTTTAGAGCAGCGCGCACGGCTTCAGCCGAGTCGAGCTTGCCGGCGAATTCAGCCGAAAGTTTGTTGCAGTCCAAACGAGCACCGTCCGGATGACGCGCAGCGACTTCGCGGCAAAGCTGATTGAAGGCGTCCTGATATTTGGACGTCTCGGCAGCGCTTGCGGGCAAAGCAGTGAGTGTCAACGCGAGTACGAGGCTCGATACCAAAATTCGAAAACCATGTTTGAGCATGGCTCACCTCTTTCTGCCAGGTTTCTCTGACTTTGGAGTTTAGTTTTAGCGAAGAAATTTATCTCTTGCCGGTCTTCTTCTTGCTCAACCGGTTATTCACGCGCGCAAGCAACGTAGCAGTGCGCTTGCTTGGCTTGAACTGACGATAGACCGAACCGCGACCCTTCTGGTAGGCAATCGCAGTGCGGAATTGAGCGGCGGTGAGGTCGATGACCTCGCCAGTCTCACGGTGCTTGAGATAATAGTGCTTGACGCCCTCATGCACGATACTGGCAGGCATATACCCCGAATTCTTGCCGCCGAGCAGATAGTACATCGCTTCGGTGGCCACGTAGCAGTGTCCGCCGAGTCGATGCTTCTTCTGGAGAAACTGGAATTCTTCCTTCACGAGCTCTGGAGTGAGCGAGGCGATAACAGCAGCCCCCAATTTCTTCACTTGAGCCGTGGCAGTGTTTTTACTTGCCATGTCGGCTGTCCTTGTTGAAATTTCGCGATGCATCCTGGAGCAGCGAGCTGCTCGGAGAGTGTTGGTGAAAGCAAGATGCAATTTGGGCTTTAGAGATCTAGAACGCGAAATGAGAATAGAACTCAACAGTTCTATTTTTTATATGCGTAGTCAAGTGAGAGTGGCCCAGTGTGGCTTAGACTCAGCTAAAGTAACCTCTCCATCTGCGCTAGCGAACCAGAAGCACTTGCTATTTCAAGGTTTCGGGGATTCGGCAAATGCTAAGCTCGCATGATTTATAACAAGCCGTATCATGATTGCGTGTTGTAAAGAGCCCTTGTTTTCTTACAAGCTGCTAATTTAATCGCATCAGTATCCGGTTACGGGACAACAAACAATGAACCGATTGGCAGTCAGCATTCTTCTTGGCACAAGCATCCTGCTTCCGTCCAGCTTGCTTATTGCAATGCCTCCACAAAGCAGAGCGCAGAAGGATCACGCAGCATCCTCGGTCAATGTCCTGAAAACGCAAAATTCGCAGATTGAATGGGAAGCAGCCAAGTCAAAAGATGCTCGGACGAGAATGATTGCACAACTACCAGCCGCACAAAGCTCCGGGAAGAGGCAGTCATGGGATCCAGCTCACACATGGGCGTTCCTTGTTTGTGTGATGAGCTGGCCGAAAAAAGCGGGGCTGGATGCTTTCGACACTGAAAATCGAAAGGATTTGAAGCTGCGTGACGAACTGCTCAAACAAGGAGTCCCAGCCGACCATATCGTGTTCATTTCAGACAAAAACGCGATGCTCAAAACAATCAACGACCAATTATCCGCAATGCTAGCGCGAACTCAGCCCGGAGATTTCCTTCTCACTTACTACTGCGGACATGGCTGGACGAGCGACGGAGAAGCATTCTTCGGGAACTATGATGCCGATGATAATGACAATCACTGCTGGCGTGTATCCTCATTTGTCCAAAAACTCTCGAAAGAATTCAGAGGCTCATCTGCACTGCTCACTGCTGATTGCTGCCATTCCGGCGCTCTCGGCGAAGAAATGAGCAGAAAGAAAACAGATTTCAATTACGCAACGCTCAGCTCTTCAACTTCTGCGATTTCGTCCACCGGGAACTGGACTTTCACATCCGGTCTGCTCGATAGCTTGCAAGGGCATCGTTATGCCGACTACGACAATAACGGACTCGTAACCTACAGTGAGCTTGCAAAATATCTTCAGTCGGAAATGCAAACCATCGAGAAGCAGAATACAGCTACTTCCCGGTCGAGTGGATTCGATCCGAATTTCGCAATCTCCAAAGTTCGTTTTCCTGACGAGACAATTCCGGAACTAGTGGAAGTTTTTTGGGAGAAGGAATGGTACCCGGCAAAAGTTGTAGAAAAAGCGCAAGGCAAAAGCCGCATTCGCTGGATAGAGATCGGTTGGGATGCACCAGCTTCCGACGAATGGGTGATCAATAAGAACATTCGCCCGATGCGTCCAGAGGCGCTTAAGCTGCCGAAAGCGACGGCACAAAAGTGGCAAATCGGAACACGGTTAAAAGTGGAATTCGAAGGACAATACTACCCGGCGCAAATAATCAAATATCGCAACGGGAGCTATCTGGTCCATTACGATGATTATGAAAGCACTGATGACGAGTGGGTTGACGAAGAGCGCATGCGCCCTTAGATTTGACGAATCTTCGATGCAAACTTTTTAACAGCACCCACTATTAACGCAAAGAGAATTTTTCACCGGCTGGATAAATGGAGTAGATTACATTTTTGATTGAGGCCATTTCACCGGCTGGACGGCTCTTCAGCTCGGAGGAAAAGTCAGCCGCTCTTTTATAAACATGCACGACTCCCACACCATGCACAGTGGCGCTATTCTTCGAAATTTCCACTGCCGTATCTTCATCCAATCCGATTCCGCCGATTCCATCCACCATGGACAAGCCCACCATTAGCCGATCTTGCCGGCCGCGGGGATTGACATGTGTATCGACCATGTAGCCTGGGAGTAAGCCCAAGCCTTTTTCAATCATGAGTGAACCCTTCTTAGGTTTTCGGTCTTCCATGCCTCCGCCGATCATCTCAATAGGAACGGCAGCTGCCCCGGCACTTGAGCCCCCGATAACACATCCATCTCTAAAGAGGTCTTTCAATTGTTCAACCTGATGTGGCTTCAACAATTTCAACAAACGATTTTGATCACCACCAGTCATGTAAACAGCACTACATTTGGGCAAGTTTTCACTTGAATTCGTTGCTAAAACTTCAACACGCGCCGCACCGGCATTTTTGAAAAGCTTACTCATATCCTTTCCGGATGCTTTTGGGGAGACGCTAGAATGCGGGATAACAAGAATAAAGGCGTCTTTGCCACCGGCTATTTCAACAAAGCGCTTTAATACCTTGTCAGCAGCGCCGCCAATGATAAAAAGCTTGCCTTTGCATTCATCCAAATTTACTGAACGAGCCACCACTTTGCTGGCTGCGGCGCTCTGGGGCTCTTTGGCAGCATCGGGGTCAGCGCCCACCCCGCTGACACATGAGCTCGAAAGCAGAATAAACGAGCTTACCGCTGACAACACCTGAATTAAATTGCGACCCATAACGCTCACTCTCCAAGGGATTGCAGCAAAACCGCATTTATGAGCAGTAGTGCCTACGTATTTCCACACTTCCCAACCTGCACTTTGAAACGCTACTATTCGTCCCGGGTGATTGGGTGGCTAATCCAGCTTCTTATACAGGATTTGCCCCCATGCAAACAACTAACTCTTTTTGGTCAACTTATATCGATCTAGGCTCGAGTGCGCAGAGGCTAGGTCAAACAGATCTCGCCGACAAGATGCTAAAGGCGGCGATGGAAGAATCGCGGCGCATGGGTTACCTCCACATGCCACCGCCTGCGGTGTTCAACAAATTGGCATCAACATTTTACAACACCGGTGAGATCCGGAAGGCAGAAGCCATCTATAGGTCTGCAATTGCCGGATATGAAAGGCGCCTTTCGCCTGACCACCCACATCTCAACAACGTTTTGATTAATCTGGCGGAACTGTATTTCTCACAAGGCAAATATGGTCAAGCAGAACCATTATTCGAGCGAGCTCTGCAAATATACGAAGGACGTCAGAAGGAGCTGCCAGAGAATGCTCATCGGCGCGTTCTCAAACTAGCCTGGGTCTACTGGTCGACCGGAAAACAGTCGCACACATTTGCACTCTTAAAACGCATGCACATTTCAGAGCAAGAGTTCTACGAGTCGGAACAGCATTCGCTGGCATCCTAAAACTTAGCCGCCTCTCAATGCTTTAGCGGCACGCACACGCAAAGTCTGTGTAACAGAACATAACAAGTAGGCTTAGCGCGAACATAGCTAGCCCAGGATCGAACTGGCTTCGCCAGACTAAAACTCACAGCCGCCCTTACAGAGCGGTCTTTCACAGGAAACTGCAGCTAAATACACAAATCTAAAGTTGACCTGATAACGTTGATTTTCCCAGAATCAGATATCAATCCAATCCCATCACCTCGTCACGACCCAAGCTTCTTACATTCTCTCGAAATCCAGCATTTAAGCCTGCGTATGAAACGCAGCTATCTGGACTCGGTCGGAATAATTTTGGATGGAAGTGGATTGAATAGTTTCACACCAACAACGGAACATCATCATGGGTCTCGCACTCGCCATTTCCGCTATCCTCGCTCTGCTCATCGGCCTGACGTTCGGCAATGCTTCCAGCAACATGACCCCTCCGGGGAGCACGTCGCTGATGCTGTCGGGCACTTTCGGTCCGGCCATCGTCGGCTTCGTCATCGGCGTCATCGCTGCCTTCTGTGGCGAGCCCGTCCTCTTCGCCCTCGTCGCACCGACCGCCGTCGGTCTGCTGCTTGGCGGAGGCTCCGTCCAGTTCGCGCGTTGGTACAAGGGCCGCTCGTAAGCGTCACCTGAGCATCACGCTCTGAAATAGCCTTTGTGGGCGCCTGCAGATCTGCGGATCTTACAGGCGCCCAACAAGGGCATTCCTCATCTCTACCGCTTTCGCTTTTTTAAAGCTCATTTTGACTTTTAAATCCCCGTTCCTCAGCCCTTTTTGACATTTTCAGGTGAATTTTGAGATCTCTCCGACATTTTTTGCGTCGAGTCAGTCTTTGTTAAAGCTGAATTTTCTGGTCATCTGAATGTACACAGCAGATGACTTGCCCTAATCTGCTAAAATCGCCGGCAGGAGTTTCGGTCCGTGCTTACCTTTCACGTCATAACATTGTTTCCAGACCTAATCGAGAGATATTGCTCGGTCAGCATCATCTCACGTGGAATTGAAAAAGGTGAGATAGCAGTCAAGACGTGTAACCCTCGCGACTTCTGTGCTGACAAATACAAGAAGGTCGATGATACTCCATATGGTGGCGGTGCCGGAATGGTACTGAAGCCCGAACCATTTTATGCTGCGTTTGAAAGCCTTGGCTTGAATGCTTGTCCTTCTTTGCTTATGAGTCCACAAGGCACTCCCTTCAAGCAATCCTTTGCAGACGATCTGGCAAAGGAAGAAAACATCATCATCTTTTGCGGACACTATGAAGGATTCGATGAACGCATTCGTAATCTGGCGACGCATGAAGTTTCTATCGGCGACTTCGTTCTAACTGGTGGTGAACTTGGTGCGCTGATTGTTATCGACGCAGTCGGGAGATTGGTTCCAGGAGTCGTCGGCAAGAGTATTTCTCTTGCCAATGAATCGTTTGTTAATGGACTTCTCGAAGGACCGGCATACACTAAACCGCAAGTTTTTCGTGACATGGAAGTCCCCGAGATACTCCGCTCCGGCAATCATCGAGAGATTGAAAAATGGCGGCGCCAGCAGGCTTTGAAGCGAACCTACGAGCGGCGACCGGAGCTGCTTGAGCAAATGACGCTCAGCAAAGAAGACAAAAAGTATTTGGATGAATTGCGAAGCGGCTCATAAGCCGGGTTCTGTTTAGACCGTCATCTATCTTGGAGTCTGGTTACCCAGACCCTCCAGCGGCATCGGCAACTCAAGGCGGCGGGCCACCGCGGTCTCGAGATATACCTTCGCCTTGCACCTTTAGCGGGGTTTACCTAGCCAGAGCCTCTCGACTCTGCTGGTGACGCTTTTACCGCACCGTTGCACCCTTACCGGACTAGCCGGCGGTCTTCATTTCTGTGGCACTATCCTCACGCTCACGCGCACTGGGCATTACCCAGCAACCAGCCCTGCGGTGCCCGGACTTTCCTCATCCTCACGGACGCGACGGTCTGAGCCGCTTCACGCAGAGATTATAGCGTTCCTTCGCCCGCTGGCGCTATTTCTTGGAATTCTGAGGTCAATGACAACCACTGGCGGACCTGTCTCTTTACTAAGAATTTGTACGAACCATAGCGCAAAGAATAATGAGGAGATGTCATAAGCGCAACCCTACCGAATTTCCTCAAGGTCCGAAATAGACAAGAGAGCGGGAGAGATAAGCGAACGCGAGCTTCAAGGTCCAGATGGCAAGCTTCTACTTGTCGGCATGCTGCATGTGACTAAACGGCAAGCAGTCGAGCAGATGAAGCGGGAGTTGGTAGCGATGGCGCTAATATGGTGCTCGCGTTGGCTTCGTCAAGAAAGCTAGTGCGAAAAATACGTGCGTTTGCAAGCTCGAGCACCTAGCGCGAAATTGCCGACAACCGAAAAGCGGCGTATACAGCAGCTCCGAATAAACAGGGCATCATGTTGGTGAGGTTCGTAGTTTTGGTCCAGGGACCGGCTCCAGCTAGGGTGAGGTCCCACCTTAGTTTCAGCCCACCCCAATCCAAATAGAAACAACATTCTGAACACGATTGCACCTGCCTTTAGCTTAGCCAGATCTCTGGTCTGTTTTGGCACGCACATCGCAAATGGTGGAGACCGCTAGCCCAGAAGGGCAGCATTCAATAGCGAGGATTCATCATGAACAATTCCTTTTCAAATCAATCTCAAGACCAGTCATTTGCAAGCCTACTCGAACAATACGAGCCTCGCCAAATGCCCATAATTGGGCAAGTTGAAAGAGGCAACGTTATAGTGCGCACCGCACATGGTGCATGGATACGAATGGACAGATGTAAATCCGAGGTTTTTGCGCCTGAGGACGAGCTGCAAAATGGCACTTGCGCCGGCCAAGAAGTCATTTTCAAAGTTCTTAGCGAAGCAGACGCAAAAGGTCCGATGATCGTCAGCTGCAAGAAAGCGGTGATCTGGAAACAGCTGATTATGGCTAAGGAAGCTGGTCTCTCAATAATGGTCCATGTGGAATCTGTAAAGCGCGACGAAAGAAAAATCAGCGGAGTGAGAGTTCGCTTAGGCGACGAGCGCCTTCGTGGTTTCATTCCATTTAGCCTGCTTGCCGTGAGGGCTTCCAATGTCGCAAACCTGCTCAATTCGCAAATGGAAGTTGCGATCGAAGACATCGATCTTAAAACCGGCAGAGTGACGCTAAACCGAAAGGTGCTTGAAGACGAGCGCCGCGCACTGGAGAACACCCGATTGGATGGCATGATCGCCGGCACAATATTTGAGAATGCCAAAGTCATGTCAATCGCGAGCAAGGATGGAAACGAGTACGGACTCTTTGTGGAAGTCGATGGCATACGAGGTCTTCTTCATCGCAGCGAAATTCCCTTTGCACGCCAGGGAAATCTCAGCTCGCGCTATCCAGTTGGATGCATGGTGCATGTTGTCGTCCAAAGCATCAATCCGCCGCGAAAAACCAATGGAAACCGCACGCTCTCATTATCCATGAAGGCATACAATATGCAGGAATTCTCAAAGCGCTTCAAACCGGGAGACATCGTGAGTGGCAATGTAGACTCACGCGTCACCTACGGGGCCTTTATCGCACTGCCAGCCGGCGTCGATGGACTTCTGCACAAGAACGAATTTGATCCTGTTCGCTCACGATTGTCGCTGCATGATACAGTAAGGGTCCGCATTCTGAGCATTGATCCAGAGGCAGGAAGAGTTTCACTTTCCATGCGAAGGTAAACACATGGCTCAAAGGGGGGGGCACTTGCTCCCCTTTCTTTGCTCTTAGTCTATGCTCAGAGTTAAAATAGCAAGCCAACAATGCTGGAGTTCTTATGAAATTGAAATTAGCAACAAGCGCGTGCTTCCTGATCTTACTTGCCGCTCAAGACCCAAGCCCTGCCCAGCACGTGGTTGCCGATCCCCAAGTTCAGAAAGAAAAAATAGCGCGGGAAGGACGCACAACCGGCTGGCCAAATACCCTACTTGGAGCTGATACATTTGCCCGCTTGGGAAAAGCAATATCACATGAACCAAACTTTCCTTTCGGCGGCTCGGATATCGAAAAAGCAAACTACTACATGTCAAGGCTCCCGGATATTGTTGACAAATACAATCTCGTTACTGGCACTGGCACAAAGGCATCCGACTGGATCGTGGGCGCGCAGCGGCAACTAGATGGCTTAGATCCGGAAGGCACTGCTTCGCTCAAAGGAACAGGACGAGGCAACTGTGCAGAATTCAGCATGTTCTTCCAAGACGTTTTGCGTGGAGGCGGTGTCGACAGCCAAGTATTTTTCGGTGACAAAATTGGCACTCCCGGAACACATGCTCCTGGCTTCGATGGCACCGATACGGCGATATATTTGAACGAAACGCTGCCTGATGGCACTGTGGTACGGCGAGTATTCGATCCATTCAGGGCTACATATCATCATTTTCAAGAAAAGCTTCCTTGGTCCAAAACGATCCCAAGGTGGTCAAACAGACCCATGACCGCTGCAGACAAAATTCCTGGTGACACCGAGCTATGGCTTCATCAGGTTTTGCCACCAAAGTTCTTCGTCAAAGATCAGAATGAAATTCCGCTTAAACCAACCACGCCAGCTAATACCACAAAGGTCAAGCTTGCCCAAAATTACATCGGCGTCTACGAAAAGCAAGGTGATCCTAGCTTCCGCCTTCGAACCTACGAAGACGCCGGCGGCCTGGGTGCCAAATGGATTAAGCATCCCTGGGCACAAGGTAAGTCAGTCTTCATAAATGCCAAACGTAAAGCTGGGACTGGAAATTTTTCAACGAAAGAAGCTTTTGCCTATGGTGGCTGTGATTGCCCAAATATGACAAGGCAAACGTGCTCAGCAGAAATCAACTTCTTCGGCGGCGGAAAACGATTCTCCTTCCGAGCGCGAGTCATGCAGTATTGGAGCAGCACCGCAACATCACACATTCCTTGCACTTGGGCTACAGACCAAGCCAGAAAAGCGGAAGAAACAGTTTTCACAGAAGTTAAGACACCCTAAGTCGTTGTCACGATGTGCTAGTAGCGCGATACGCATATTTATAGCGTGTCACGTCCATGACGGGGCACGCAAATAGCTGAACCATCGTCCCAGGCAACGTTTCCAGGGGTCCACGCCCCAGGCGCACCGCAGCGACCCAGCGAGCTGCAGTTGTGCCGACCCTTGTTCCGAGATGCTGTATTTGCTTTGTATATAGCACCACTTTTCACTCCCTCAACTAGTTTTTCACCCACAGGCACCGAACCCCAATTTTGAATCATCCTCAGCCACAGTGTGGCTTGGGTCGATTCAGCATTGCGACGAAGGGCCGGGAGTGAACTTTTCCTTTAGCAAGCAAAAGGAGAACCGCTATGGCTAAAATGAAAAATCGCAGAGCATCTCGAACTCGCAGGCGAAAGCAGAATCGAGCTGTTCTAAGCGGTCCTGATTGGGTTCTTCAATTTCCAACCAGCCGCGACCCCAACGACCTTGCGTCGCCGTTCCGTGAGAATTGCAAACGATTCCTCGATGCAATGCTCAACGCCGGCGCGCTGATCGAGATCAACGCCACCTACCGGCCGCGAGAGCGTGCTTACCTGATGCATTACGCGTATCGTATTGCAAAAGGCGAACTCAGCCCCACCGATGTGCCGAAGATGGACGGCGTCGATATCGATTGGGTTCATCGCAAACCCAACGGCAGCGTTGATCGCGCCGCCTCGAAGCAAGCCGCAGAAGAAATGGTCGAAGCCTATGGCATCGCCTTCCGTCCGGCTCTTGTTTCCCAACACACCGCACGCCTGGCTATCGACATGTCGATCAGCTGGGAAGGCACGCTCACGATCAAGGATTCCGATGGGGATGACATCAAGATCTCCAGCAATCCGAAGAGCGGACAAAACAGCGCCTTACACCGAGTCGGTGCAAGCTATGGCGTGATCAAGCTCGTTGCTGATCCGCCCCACTGGTCTGTTGACGGGGGACTTCTTCCCGACGACGGCTGCTGATAATCAGGAGATACGTATGTTCGGCTCGAACATCTGGCTTCTAGTGCCAGTATTACTGCTGGTGCTCCTTTTGTTCTGGCCTCGGAAAGACACACGGTCGAAAGATCGCGTCCCTCCCGATCTCGAGAACAGGAAGAGCCCGTTTTTCATCAAGCCCATTTTGCAACTGGGCAACCGTCCGAAGCTCACCGCCAGCGAGGAAGTGGAAATCCACTGGCACGCTGAAGCGCCGGAAAACGACTGGAGCGTTCAATACCGTCAATCGGCACAGGCTGATTGGAAGCCCGTTCCCGTAAGCCGCAGCAATAAAATCAAAATCGAAGGACATGCAGAAAACTACAGGTTCTCTGCTACCCTCAGCGGCTTGCTGCCAGGAACTGACTTCGAGTACCAGGTGCTAAAGTCCGGACAACTTGAGCTTAGCTCGAGCGGATTGACGCGCAAGGCTCGCGGACAAGCACAACGCATCGTCATTGTCGGCGATATGGCAGAGGGTGGTCCGGGTTCGCGAAAAATCGCCTTCCAGATCGCCCAAACGAATCCAGACATGCTGCTTATGGCTGGTGACCTCGTGTACCGAACCGGGAGACTGCAGGAGTATCTCAAGTACTTCCTGCCGGTCTACAATTCGGACACGTCAAGCAAGGAGATTGGAGCGCCTATTATTCGGTCTCGCATCGCTCTCACGGAAGTAGGTAATCACGACGTTGGCATGCCTCAAGAGTCGGATATTCCAAATCTGGATCTGGCACCGGATTTGATGGCGCACTACATTTTGTGGTCGCTCCCTCTGAATGGTCCCGTCACCACTGGCAGCAAAAAACACGTCGCTCCACTAGCCGGAAAACAAGAACGCTTGAATGCGTTTCTACAAGCGGCAGGAGAACGCTACCCTCGCATCGGCAACTACTCAGTCGATGCCGGCGACTGCCATTGGCTTGTGCTCGACTCCAACGTCTACGTCGACTGGACCGATGCACAGCTGCTGTCTTGGGTCGAGGCGGATCTTCAGTCTGCCAAGGATGCCCGCTGGAAACTTGTGAGCTTCCATCACGCTTCGTTTACGGCGCACTGGAAACACTTCGATGAACAACGGATGCGCATTCTTTCGCCAGTCTTCGAACGGCACGGTGTGCACGTCGTGTTCTCTGGACACAACCACACTTACGAGCGTAGTTATCCGCTGCGCTTTGAGCCGGCTCCTCAATCCAACGGAAAACTGATTGCCGACAACGGTCACGTTGACGGCAAGTTCACGCTGGACAAGGAATTTGACGGCGCAACAAAGACCCGCCCGAACGGTGTAATTTACATCGTCACCGGTGGCGGTGGCGCACGCCAGAAGCTGATGTCAGAGCACCCGGAAGGAAAGCTTGTCGCATTGCCGCCTTTCACGGTGACAATGGTGGACAATGTTCACTCCTTCACTTGCTTAGACATGACAGCTAACAAGCTCAGCATCAAGCAAATCTCCGAAGACGGATCCGTTTTGGACTCCTTCGAGATTAGCCAATGAAGAACAACATAAGACATAACACCTTGATGAGGAACGGGTTCAAAACAGCCCGTTCCTCATTTCTCTTTGACATTTTCAAACCCTTTTTTACATTTTCACACCAAGTGAATGGAAATCAAATTTTTCCTCGATGATTATCAAGGAGCTTGATTGAAAAGTTTGACGGGTAAAGAGGAGAAACGGTTCGCAATTCATTCAGAAACGACAGGGAAAAAGCATGAGAGAACCCAAATTTGAAATCCTCATCTTTGATGGATTTGACGATATGGATGCTTTTGGTGTTCTTGAAGCGTTGCACTGGGCGTCATATTCTGTGCAATTCAAATCATTGCGCAAACAAGATTTCATTACCAGCTCTGCGGGCGTCAAGATAATTCCGGCCGGCACATTTGATATTTCAGAATCTCCTGATGTGCTCATAGTACCGGGCGGCGGGTGGCTACTTGGAGCAGCAGACGGAGACAATCCCGTAGGCGCAGAAGCCGAAGTCAGACGCGGCGAAATACTGGAGGTCTTAAAACGTTTCCACGACGGCGCTAAGAAGAATAACGGAATACTTGCGGGAGTCTGCACTGGTTCTCTGGTAATCGGAAAAACGGGTTTACTGACAGGCCGCCACGCAACCACTAACCGACAAGCTCACAATATCTTGAAAGAAATGGACGTCAAAGTAGTTGATGTTCGCGTCGTCGACGAAGGTGACATAATCACCGCTTCTGGTATCACAGCAAGTTTGGATTTGGGAATCTGGTTGGTTCATCGATACGGCGGTCCGGAGAAGGCTATCGGACTTTCTCAGCAGCTGGAATTCGAAATGCGCGGACCAATTTGGCAGCATTCTCAGTCAGAGAAATAGTCACACCGCATTAAACAATTTCGCCCCAACCGACCACCAATCGAGCCTCAGCCGAAAACTCTCTTTTCTTGCCAACCAAAGCTTTTCAGACTTTTGCTACAGTGTATAGTATCTGTCAGGGGAGCAAAAAATTTGGGAGCAAACAGAACAACCCTTTCGGATTATCCTGCTGCTCCCAACTAGAAGGTCACACATGCATGTCGAGATGCTTTTATCCTTCCTCGACTATGCAGACTTCCTTACTTCTGGTTCAGCAGCGCCAGCAATTCGAGCAGGCGCAGGAAGAAGTTCAGGAAGTCCAGATAGATGTTCAGTGTCAGCTCGATCGCCTTCGCCCAGGTGTTCTCGGAGTTGCCGAGGCGCCAGAAGTCGAAGATGAAGTAGCCGGCGAAGATGACCATGCCGACCAGAGCCATGCCGATGTTCATCTCACGCGACATCCGCCAGAAGAGGCCGATGACGCTGACGATGATCAGGCCGAACAGCGCGATTCCCAGATAGAAACCCATGCTGGAGAAATCGGCGCCGCTGAACAGACCGATGCTGCCGCAGACGGCCATGACGCCTGAAGTGCCAGCGAAGGCACCGGCGACGGTCTGCCAGCCGAGTCGCTCAGCGTAGTTCTGAATCGCCGGACCCGTGAAGAGACCGGAGATGAGCGCCCAGACTGCCAGGGCGGCAATGCCGACCGTCGGGGAGACCTGGGCAGCGAAGAAGACGCCGATGGCGCCGACAACGAACGCAATCGCCAGACCGATGAAGGCGCCGAACGACTTGATTTCGCGTCCGAGATAGACGCCGAGAGTGCCCAGACCCATGGTCATGGACAGGAGCACTGCAACTTTCGCGATCAAAGTTTCCATGTGTTTTCCTTGAAGGTGAAACTCGAACCCGCACAATGTGCGGCTGCCACGCGTGCGTGACCTTCGAGCAGTGGGAATGGGAAGGGACGCCCTGTGCCTCGATCGAATCGAGTGCCCCAGGGCGTCCCGGTTTCGGGAACTACTTGCGCTTCGAAGTTGTCTTCTTGCGCTTTACACGCTGGGTTCCTGCCCAGTCTTTCAAGCAAGCGACGCCACAGAAGTGGTGCGTGTCACCGTCATGCGGCGAACCATAACCGTGTTCAACGGTGATGGCATCGCATTGCATGAAGGTGTCGCCTTCGTGCTTGGGACCGTCGCAGTGAAACTCGTTCACGCCGACGACCTTGCGCACTCTTCTGGTTTTTATGGACAATCGCTATCCTCCTTCTAGTTGAGATTGATGCGGATGTCTCCGGACAGGCAGCTGATGACCAGAAGTCCCAGCCCGCAGAGAACCGAAGAACCGAACGAGTCGAACGCCATCACGCGCGGGAAAACCCACGCCATCACCTGGAGCTGCAGAGCCGGCAGCAACCAGAAGAGAAAGACGGCGGCAAACACAACCGGGATCAGTCCAACGCCATGCGTCGCCAACCCCAGCGCCACGGCAGCGAGGCCGAGCGCCCAGATGACGGCGACTTTGACGAACTGAAAGATCCCGGCGTAGAGGAAGGCCTCCAACGGCGAACCGCTGAACTGCGCTCCTCGCACTTTCGGCATCACCAGCCAGAAGAACAGACCGGTGAGAATCACTTCCACAACCATTTGGCTCAAGTTGAAATCCATACCAAACCTCCTAAGATTCGGTCAAAACTTTTAGGGAGGAGCGCTTCAGCCAACGTAGCCGAAGATTTCGTCCAACTCCTCCCAGCAGTGAGCGACGCGAGCATCGTCAGGGTCACGAAGCTCCTCACGGAACTCCGGATATTCCTGGCAATATCGCGCGAACTTGTCGGGACGCTCGACACGGCTGCGAAGACCGTTTGCACGGCGATCGCAGAGCTTGCCGAGAACAGCACGCCAGTCCTCCGAGATTTTCGGAAGCGTTTTGTGCTTTTTGACAGCCCGCGAATCATCCTTCTCGCCCTCGTCAGTGAGACGCCAGGCCAGGACGACGGAGCTTGCGGAGAAACCAGCTTCGAGCATTTGCACGAACGTTTTGTCCGTGTCTTCGAAGACGTCGTGGGTACGGCACAGAATGCGCAGTTCCTCGTCGTCGCCGAATCCCCAGTGAATCGCGGAATTCTCCACGTCATCCAGGTGGAAGCTGTAGGGGCGATCGCCATAAGTCTGTCCGACTTCGGCGTGCGCATTGTTCGCCCAAACGCGGACCTCGGCAAGAGTGATCGTGCCGCGGTGATCGTCGGGTAGCACAGCCAACGCCGCAAGCAGAGCCTGGGGCATCGGGAAAACAGACTGTATTTTCATGATCGTCTCCATCCGTGGGAGCGCGTTGTGCACCATCCATGGTGCGGTGAAAAGGAGCAGGAGCCATCCCCAGAGCCTCGCGAACAAGGACCTGGGAAATGGCTCCTGCCAATTCATTACCGCTTGCGGCGGCTCATCGTGATGCGGGCGGCGGCCTTGTCCTTCATCTGGACGACGGTGACGTTATAGCCCTTGCTCTCACGAAGCGCTTTCACAGCAATCTTGAGGATTGCATCCTCGGGCAGTTGCGAGACGTGAATGTCCGCCTCACTGCCGCCGAAATTGCGTGCAAGCTCTTCCCGGAAGCGACCCTCCAGGAAGTTAACGAAGATATCTGCGGCGCGCTCGTCCTTGTTCCGCCAACCGGGGTTGGTGTGAACAGTGAGCTTCTTGCGCGTTCGCAAGTTGCTGCTGTGATAAGGCTTCACGAAGCCCACGTTGTCGACCACCAGGGTCGGTTTCGTGTACGGTCCAGCAGCAAGAAGATTAGTCATGGTTTGACTCCATGTCTTTTTGGTTCCACCGGGGCACTGCGCCCAAGCGGTCTCCTGCAACACGACTCCGTCGTGCGCAATTCAAACAAACTGCCTTTGCAGGCAACAACACTGCTTCGCCACTAAGTAGCTAGGCATTTGCTTGCCACCAATGCTGGTGTCTGCAAAGGTGGGATAAGGGCGTCGCCCACATGAGCAGACGACGCCCTCTCCCTACCCTAGCGGACCATTGTTAGACGGCCGCAGGGGTATCCGTGTCGATCGCCGTCTTGGACGGCGCGATGCCGACGTCGGCCCAGGCCTTCGTCAGCGCGGCGAGTTCGGCGGTGAAGCCGAGGGTTTTCGCCGCTTCGATGGTGTGGTAGGCGAACTGGGCGAAGCTCGGCTTGCGACCGCAGGTCGTGCGCGCCGCGTACCAGATCTTGCCAGCCTTTTCCCACGCGAAGCCGCCGACGGCGATGGCGAACAGTGCGAACGCACGATTCGGGATGCCCGAATTGTAGTGCACGCCGCCGTTGTCACCGGACATCTTCATGTAGTCCTTCATGTGAGCCGGCTGCGGGTCCTTGCCGACCGCGGGGTCGTTGTAGGCCGTGCCGGGCTTCAGCATGTGGCGGAGGCCGACACCCTTGACGCCGGGGCGCCAGATGCCGTTACCGACCACCCAATCCGCATCGCCGGCGGTCTGCTTCTTGGACCGCTGCTCGATCAGCTCACCGAAAACGTCCGACAGGTGCTCATTGAGAGCGCCCGGCTGGCCGTAATACTCGATGTCGCCGACGAACTCGGTCACGCCGTGAGTGATCTCGTGACCACACACGTCCAGGAGGACGAAGGTCGCGAACGGGCTATCGGCGCCGGGACGACCGTAGGTCATCTGGCTGCCGTCCCAGAACGCGTTCTCGTAGTCCGCCCCGTAGTTCACGGTCGAGATGAACTTCATCCCGTTGGCGTTGATGCCGTTGCGGCCGTGCACATCACGATAGAAGGCACGAACCTCGCCGGTGAAGTCGTAGGCGTTGTCGACTTCCTTGTCGCCGGTGGCAGCGTCGCCTTCGAAGCGAGCGCGGTCGCCCGGCTGGACTTCCTGACGCTTCGCGTCGTAGACCTCACGAGCCGCATCCGGACCGGCGCCGATGAAGCGAACGGTCGGATTGACGAGCGCCGGCGATTGCGCCAGCAGGAGCTGCGTCTTGGCCTCGGTGAACTTCCAGCGCGGATCCAGGGGATGGCGCGCGGCGAGGGCTTCGAAAACGTAGGGAGGGATCACGCCGTGAACGCGGGTGAAACGAGGAACGAATGGCATACTTGCGTCTCCTTATGCGGATTAAATCCGCGAGATTTAGTTCAGAACAGCCTCAGAGCACACGCGTGCTCCAAGGAAACAAGGGCGGGCAAGCCCGAAGACTTGCCCGCCCCAAGAGGATGCAGCTACCGTCCTGGAGGTATTAGCCCCAGACGATGCTGTTGCGGCGACGCGGGTCGAACGGACCGCCCGGGAACGGGGGAGTCCGGGTGTCCACCGCGGTCGCCGACGGGGAGATGCCGACGGCAGCCCAGCACTTGGTCAGCGTGGGGACGTCAGCAGCGAAACCGATGGTCTTGGCGGCTTCGATCGTGTGGTAGGCGAACTGGGCGAAGCTCGGCTTGCGACCGGCCGTGGCGCGAGCCGCGTACCAGATCTTACCGGCCTTCTCCCAGGCGTAGCCGCCCATCTCGATCGCGAACAGCGCGAACGCGCGATTCGGGATGCCGCTGTTGTAGTGGACACCACCGTTGTCCGACCACGTGTCGACGTAGCGGTCCATGTGGTCCGGCTGCGGGTCGTTGCCGACCGACGGATCGTTGTAGGCCGTACCCGGATGCAGCATGTGACGCAGACCGACGCCGCGCACATTCGGCTTCCAGATGCCGTTGCCGATGATCCAGTCGGCGTTGGCGACCGAGATGCCCTTCATCTTCTGCTCGATGAGCTCGCCGAACACGTCGGAGAGATGCTCATTGAGCGCGCCAGGCTGACCGTAGTACTCGATGTCGCCGACGAACTCGGTGACGCCGTGGGTGACCTCATGGCCGCACACGTCGAGCAGAACGAAGGTCGCGAACGGGCTGTTGGCGCCGGGACGACCGTAGGTCATCTGGGTGCCGTTCCAGAACGCGTTCTCGTAGTTCTGGCCGTAGTTGACGGTCGAAACGAACTTCATGCCGTTGGCGTCGATGCCGTTGCGGCCGTGGACCTCGACGTAGAAGTCACGCACAGCGCGCGTGAACTCGTAGGCGTCGTCGACTTCCTTGTCGCCGGTGGGGGCGTCGCCGTCGAAGCGAGCGCGGTCACCGGGGTGGGTCTGGCGGCCCTTCGCATCATACGTCTCCAGCCGCGCGAGCGGACCGGTGGCGCCGACGAAGCGATTGACGGGGTTCAGGCGGACCGGCGAATTGGCGAACAGCGACTGCGTCTGGGCCAGGGTCTGGAACCAGCGCGGATCGTTGGTCGTTGCCGCCAGGGTCTGCAGCATGAACGGAGGCAGAATGCCATGGAACGAACGAACGGGAGTGGTGTTTTGAGCCATAATGGCGTCCTTTCTGTGCGGATTCACCGCGTTGAGAATTAGACTTCCGCTAGGCACAGCAGAGACACAATGTCGCAGCTGAACTCCAACGGCACTCAGTCTCACGACACAAAAATCTCAGTCAACAAAGCGTGCTCTAACAGCGAAGACAAATCCGAGTGGAAATGACGATGCTGCGAAAGGACGATTGGCGACTGGGGATTTCCTGAAGTGAAAAGGAGTGGGTGAACGTCTATACTTCTACGCGCCCCAGGGGCCCAATCACAATGCGCCACAGGCGGCTGTGAGATAGATATTAGGGTTTTAAAGGGGGGATCGGGTAGCGCGGCTGGCCCACCCTGCCAAGTGGCACCAGTCCTAGTGCAGCTACCACAGGCACCACTCGACATCCTCTATGGGTACAGTCCACGAAGCCCGGTTCGATTCACCTCTTCGAGAGACTCCCTAAAAGCATGTCACTAAGGACCGAAGGCAAAGGCCAGCCGCACTGGAAGGAAGGTTCCAAGATGCTGACGCAAAGCAGCCAACACCCAGAAAGCATCCAGCACAAACAATTCCAGTCCCTTACTGAAGCAGCGACATTGCAAAAAATTGCCAGCAAGGCCTTAAGGCCAAGTGTCAAGCACGATAGGGCGTCAAAACAAGCGGACCACAACTGGCTAACAGCGACACAAAGTCAAAACAGCACAACGATTCCGGCTTTGTAGCAAAGCACAAACCCTCAACCATATATCCAATCGACATCCAGTCACTTCGGGCAGAGGAGAGATTAGCGCCCGATAAGCTTCCCGGTCGATGTATCTGACCATAAACCACTACATGCGCTATGATACTCATTATGCGTCTTGATACCGTAGATGGTGCCTGCCAAAGAGAAAGAATGACATGATACTTCGAATAATGCTCTCGGTAATCGTTGTTTGCCTTTTAGCAGGCGGCGGTTACTGGTATTGGACTACCACACCACAGTACTCCATGAAAGAACTCTCTCAGTCCGTAAAAACGCACGATCCTGCAACTTTCCATCAATACGTCGATGTGCCAAGCGTCGCCAATCACGCAGTTGACGATCTGCTCTCAGATCAAGTCCGGGAATCGGGTGGAAGCGGGCTTTTAGAGCGCTTCCTCGGCAATGCCATTATCGGTGTTTTCAAACCAGAAATCGTGCAATTGCTTTCGAACAGCATCAACAACTATGTTGCAAAGCCAGCTGCAACAGCAGTTCCAACAACACCGCCACCTCAAGATGCACCCGGTGGCGCGGAGCTAAGTCTGACACAACAGCTAAAACAAACGCTCGGACGCGTCATCAAGCGAGTGGGTCAAGCATTGAAGCCGCCATCACTCAAAGATGTTCTCACCGAACTCGGAATCACAAAGGAAAATTACCGCGGCTTGACCTCTTTCGAAACCAAGGATGAGCTCTGTCATGTCGGTCTAAGATTTCAGCCCCCCGACAAAGCCGAGATCGTCGTGGAACTAGAACTTCAAAAGGTCGAAAACCATTGGCAAGTAAAACGAATTTCCAATCTGGACAATTTGGCAAAATCGCTCGCCGGAATTTAACCCCAAGCGGACCGTCTTAGGGAATAATAGAAATACCCCCTTGGATGACGCCTCTTGATTAGAATTCTAGAGCGCTTAATTTACCCTTTGTTTTTCGTGACAGTAGTCATCGGACTTGCCTATTGGTATTGGACGACGACACCGTCCTATGCACTGTCCCAAATTGTGGGCGCCGTAAAAAACAGAGACTGCGAAACTTTCGAGAAGTATGTGGACATCGAAAGTATCGCGTATCGCGCAATTGATGATGTTTTGCACGGACCAGCTCGCGAATCAGGCATGTTCGGGAATTTTGACAGCATGATCGGGGTCGGCATCATCGGACTGTTCAAACCAGAAATAGCGGAAATCGCCAAAACACAGGTTCTCAAATTTATCGAAGCAGGCACACTGAGCAAATCCCTGGTGGAAGCTACCAAAAGCGCCAACCCCTTCGCCAAAAAAGATGAACCGGCTCCGTCCGTAAGTAGCTCGCAGCAAAGCGCTGGCGATACTAATAGTGACACCAACAGTGAGCAACAAGAAGAATCTCCGTCTGCTGTTTTCGAGCATCGCCGCTCAGGTTTCTCAGATAGCTCAATTGGAAAGTATGCAAAGAAATTGAAGGTCAATAACCAACTAAAAGCATATGGTCTCTCCAAGAAAGGCTTTAAAGGCATTGACTACATCAAAATCGAAGGCGCCACAGCTTTCGTGGGCTTCAAGTTCCATTCGGACAAACTCGAGCGCGACATCGTTATTGAAATCAAAATGGAAGATGCCGGGGGCTACTGGCGCGTAACCGAACTTTCCAATCTAAATGACCTGATCAACACGTACATCGAAACAAAAGACAAGGTTGAATCTGGGGACGATGCTCAGTCCTTCTTGAACGTCACGCCTGCCGCGATAACTGGTAGCCGCATACTGCTTATCGAACAGGGACGGGTATAAATTAAAGCTGGTCGATGCTCGGCGTGTATGCATTCCCTAAATTCAACTCTCCCGCCTCACGGTGAGCGGCAAAGCTACAACAAGACGGCATTCCTTCTCTTGCGATAGTCCCGGATACTTTTGCTGCCGCATCGGCACTCCACATCCGGTCATGATTCGAATCACAAAAACGTCAGCACTGCAGCCAGTTTCAAAGTAACCGGAAGCTATGAATAATTCCGAAGCAGGCGCGCAGATTTCAATTATTGGCAAGCGACAACTGCTATAAATTACTCAGCTAGCTAGCAGCAAAGAAGGGAGTGAAGCACAATGGCTTCTGAACGAGCGCGGGCCTGGCTGCTCTCCGGAGCGAGAACGCCGATAGGCACCTTCCTAAAAACACTTCGCAGCGTACCTGTAGAAAAACTGGCAGAGAACTCCATTTTAGCCTGCCTACGCCGCTCTAAGGTGTCCACGGAGGAAATCGACGGATTCATCCTCGGGCACGGGTATCAGTCTTCCTACGCGCCTAACACCGCACGCTGTGCAGCTCTTGCGGCAGGCTTGCCCGCATCTGTTCCTTGCATGACAGTTCAGCGCCAGTGCGGATCTGGGATGGAAGCAGTCAATCTGGCTATGAAAGACATCTTCCTGGGAAATGGTGACCTCTATTTGGCGGGCGGCGCCGAATCCATGTCCGGCGTCCCCTATCTCCTTCCAGCATACACGCGCACTAAGGGACTAATCGCTCAACAAATGGGAAAGAAATTCGGTCAATTCGGACCACGCCCAGTAGTTGGAGTTCTTGCTGATGATGGCCTGGTCCCTCGATCATTGTTGTGGGACACAAAAACAACGCACATGGCGGCCACAGCAGAGCGGCTTGCAGACACCTATGACGTCAGCAGGCAAGAAGCTGATGCGTTCGCCTTTCGCTCGCAACAATTAGCCGCAGCAGCACGCAAATCCGGCCGTTTCGATAGAGAAATTGAAGCGGTCGATGTAAAAGGTCGCGGTATTTTTGAACAAGACGAGCACATGCGGGATACCTCTCTTGAAAAACTTGACTCTTTACGCGGCGTACATAAGACGAAAAATATAACAGCAGGCAATAGCTCTGGTATCAATGACGGTGCCTGCATATTGGCTGTCGGCAGTGATGCCTACGTTGAACAAACGGGATACAAACCACTTGCCGAACTAGTTGATTGCGCGGTAGTTGGACTCGATCCCGAACAAATGGGACTGGGCCCTGTTTTTGCAATTCGCAAACTGCTTCGCAGAAACGAGCTCGATATGAGCGATATCGACTTATTTGAAATCAATGAAGCATTTGCAGCACAGTATGTCGCTTGCGAGAAACTTCTTGGCTTAGACAGAGAAAAAGTAAACGTCAACGGTGGAGCCATAGCACTGGGGCATCCAATTGGAATGTCTGGTGCGCGCCTTATCCTGACACTAGCGCATGAGCTTGTGGAGCGCGGACTGAAGCGAGGGATCGCCTCCCTCTGCATTGGCGGCGGTATGGGCATCGCAACGCTGGTAGAGGTGCACAAATGATTTCAGATATCCCAGAAAAAGATCCAGTGATTGATGCCAGCGAATCAACACAGAACGATGCGCAGTTAGATCCCGCTCTTTCATCAGACCAGGATCTCAAAGAGATGGTTGATGCATCGCAGACCGCCAGGACGCCTGAGACTGCACAATCCAACATAACGATTGTGAATGCAGAAAAACCGACAGATACCATCTCCATTGCGGCACGGAAATCCGACAAGGACATGACGCTGGAGATAGCCGAAAACGGCGTGGCAACGATAACCATCGACATGCCAGACAGCAAAGTAAATACACTCGGAAAACGCTCGATGACCCAACTCAACGAGCTGATTGAGCAAGTGAAAGGCAACAGATCAATCCGCGGACTTGTGTTCAGCTCCGGGAAGACGGATAGCTTTATCGCCGGCGCTGACGTCAAAGAGGTCCAACTAATCCAAGATCGCTCAATCAAAGAAGCTCATGACGCAGTCAAGATGGGGAAGGAGATTTTTCAAAAGATCGCTGATCTCTCAATCAATACCGTTGCAGCGATCAACGGAATCTGTCTCGGAGGCGGCGCTGAGCTAACACTGGCATGCCGTTACAGAGTTGCATCAACAAAGGCAAAAATTGGGTTGCCGGAAATTAAACTCGGATTCGTGCCGGGTTGGGGTGGCTGTATTCGCCTTCCCAGGCTGATTGGCGTCGCCAAGGCTCTAGATCTAATCATGGCTGGAAAAGTTGTGAATGCTGATAAAGCACTCAAGCTCGGGCTTATCCACGAACTAGTGGAGCCGGAACAACTGCTGCCACGCGCAAAAGCAATTGCACTTAGTGGCACTACCGAATCTAAGCCCCCGGCAAAATTGCAAGACAGAATCCAAACCGCCCTGCTTGAAACCAATCCAATTGGATTGCACATAATGCGCGACATTGCATACAAAGGCATGATGGCGCAAACAAAAGGAAAATATCCTGCGCCGAAAGAAGCGCTGGACGTAATAATAAAATCGCAAACTCTGCCTGAAGACAAAGCCCTTGATTTGGAATCACAAGTGTTTGCTAGATTAGCCATGGGTCCTGTTTCACGCAATCTTGTCGGCATTTTCTTCGCGCAACAAGATTCGAAAAGATTACCGGCACAAATTTCCGAGCAGAAAGAGATAAAAACTGTAGCTGTATTGGGTGCTGGTGTTATGGGTGCTGGAATTGCGCAAGCCGCAGCCAAAGCCGGATACAAGGTCATAGTCAAAGACATCAAACCTGAGTTTGTGCAAAAGGGAAAACAGACAATCATAAATCTGTTCAGCAAACTCGTCGAAAAAGGGCGAATGAAGCAGGCAGAGATGGATCGCATAATGTCGGAAATAATTTTCACGACTGAATACGCACCGCTTTCCGACTGCGACCTTGTCATCGAAGCAGTGCTTGAAGATATTGAAGCCAAGCGCCAAGTGTTGCGAGAAGTCGAGAACGTGATCAGCAAAGACTTCGTTTTCGGAAGCAATACATCATCGCTCTCGATTGATGCCATGGCGGAAACGGCGCGCAAACCAGAGCACGTCGTCGGGATTCACTTCTTCAATCCTGTGCATCAAATGCCACTGGTTGAGATCGTTAAGGGAAAGAAAACGAGCGACGAAACCCTTTCACAAGCGATGAGTTTTGCACTAGAACTAGACAAAACAACAGTGATCACCACAGACTCACCAGGCTTTGTTGTTAATAGAATTCTTGCACCTTACATGCGAGAGGCAGCTGTTCTTGCCGGTGAAGGCGTACCGATCGAAGACATTGATAAAGCAATGAAGGCATTCGGAATGCCGATGGGGCCCATGACCTTGCTCGATGAAGTTGGCTTAGACATCGCGGGAAAAGTCATTCACGTAATGCACGCCGCACTCGGCGACAGGATGAGCGAGCCACCACTGATGGCATCAATCGAAAAACTAAAATTGCTAGGCAAAAAGGGCGGAAAAGGCATTTACCTCTACGAAGAGAGCAAAAAGAAAAAGAAGGGTAAACCTTCCATGGTGGTTAATCCAGACGTGCAAGCTGCGATAAAAGCACCCGTCAAAAAAATTCAACGATCACAAATCCAGGATCGCCTGGTCCTTCTAATGCTTAATGAAGCAGTGCGCCTTCTGGAAGAGGGCGTGGTCACCGATCCTGCACAACTGGATCTAGCACTGATTTTTGGCACCGGCTTCCCCCCATTTGAAGGCGGCATTCTTCGATATGCCGACAGCCAGGGCGTCCGAACAATCTTCGACAAGATGGCATTGCTTGCCAAAGTAGAGGGCGAACGCTACATGCCTGCAGATCTTCTAAAAATCAAAGCTGGACGCCGGGAGCGTTTTTACGATCAATCAAGTGCAGCAACACCACTCCAAGCAAGCACCCCGACTACAGAACAAATTCAAGCAAGCACAGTCACGCCACCTACAACCGTGTAGGGACTTCTGAGCGGATTCACTTAAGCCCTGATCGAAAGCCCTCAACCTGTGAACCTTTTGAAATCCCGCTGAGTAAGTCTCCCCAAAAGTGAACAAAACGCAACTTGACAACACCTGGGTATTTCGGCACTATCGTAGTGCTGCACAGCGTTCGGGGGAATTTTTGTGGCGGCAGAACAAGACGTTCTAGCTAAAACAAGCGATCAGCTATTGAATCCTGAGTCTGTGGAAAAAACAGATTCACCTCTTTTTTTGTCAGCATATTCTAGCAAGCAAGCGGATTCAGAATCGCAGGATGCGCCGTCACAGCGCGCATGGCCATCCAACACTACAGAGAGATTGTCTGTCGCTGCCTTGCCTGAGCTAAGCATCGGCGACAAACAGATCGGCGCTAACATAGTATTACCTTGGAATGCGGGCGATAAACGTCACATGAGTTACGACCTCATGAAAGACGTGCGCGTCAAACTCGATGAAGGTCCGTTCCACGTTGCAGAGCGAATCCTCGGAAATGACGCGAACATCGAAGAGAAACGCGCATTAGCAAAAGCCCTAAAAGAACAATTTGCTCACGAAACAGGCAAAGATCCGAACGCACAGGGAATCCGCATAGGTTATCCGCTCGTCACCGAGCGCAACATCTATCAAATACTTATGCGCGTTGAAGATCCCGCTCTTCGTACAAAGATAGTGGACCGCGTTAAAGAAGGCTTTACCGACGTTGAGCCACCAAAGCCGGTGCCTTTAGACGCCCGCAATAGACCCGGCGAAACACGACCAGACCGCATCGACAATCCAGATCAATTCATGAAAGACATAGCGGCCGCAGCAATAGAAGTTGGAGCGCATAAGCTCTGGGCGAAAGGAAAATGCGCCCAAGGAGCACGCCTTGCATTCAACGAATTGCCGCACTGGAATATTGAGGGTGGAGTCGTCGACAAAGTGATAAACAAGGATCCCAACGGTTGGCGCAGTGGCATCATCCTGGCAAAAGACTTGGCTGACACTGGACTTTTCGACGTCATCCCACTTAAGGAGTTTGGCTATAAGAATCTGAAAGAAGGTCACATTCTCGGCCGCTATCACTATCCTGATTACGTCAAGGATCGACCAAGCTGGGGCGGCGAAGATTATGGAGACATAGACATTGTCACCAAAGTACATCGACCGCCGAATGATGGGGACACATATCACAGCACGTTTGTGCTTGTACCTAAACGCAAGAAGTAGCGCCATCGCATTTGCATACCAGGGATCTATGCCGCCACTCAACGTGAGCAGAATCCAATAATGAGTCGATTGCTTGGTCTCTCAAAAAATAGATAAGACAAACTTGCAACACAGAGTAATGCAAGCATAAATGCGCCAAATACAGCACCGCGATCACCGTTCAAAGTTATGCCTACGAATAGCAAAACGATTGGATGATAAAAATACATCCCATAGCTCAAGAATCCCGGAGCTAGTAGAAAAGCCGGGATTCGTGCGAAGGAAGCGCAGCTCAGCGCGCCAAGCAATGAAACGAAGACACCCAGACCGAAAAGGCTTTGAGCAAAAACATAGTGCAAAAGAATTGTCTCCTTCGCAAAAACATAAACAAACGCCGCAACAACAAAACCGGATAGGAATAGGAAGGAGCAGAGCGTCTGCCTGTTCTGCAAAGAGGTTTGGCAATGAGTATTTGCGAGAAATAACAGAATGCCTAAAGCCAACAAGTCAAAGTGACAAAATGAATGAAGAGCTGCGCCGAGTGCTCCTCCAAAGTGATGCGATAAGACCCTGCAAAGCATTCCACCCATAAAAACGATGACCAGAACCGACAGCAATTTCTTTCTCTCTTTAGTCCACTTACAAAGCCATGGAAACACCAAGTAGAACTGCTCTTCAACCGCCAAGGACCAGAGAATAATCCACACGAGCCCATACTCATCAAACCTAACTTGCAAAAGAATATTGAACGTGAAGGTGAGTAGAGAGACAAAAAACCATGGATCATACAAAGAACTCTGTGGGCTCAGAAATTGCCTGATGGCAGTGATCTCACCTAGGTTATTGTTGTTCGCATAGAAAACAAGAAAGAGGTTAACGACAACAACAAGGAAAAGAAGAGGCCAAATTCTTGCTATTCGGCGACAATAGAAATCACGTGGATTCACCTGAAAGATTGAGCCATACCGGAGATCCGTCATACGCGCGATCAAAAATCCCGAAACAATGAAAAATGTATAAACACCGTACGCTCCGTGCCTTCCGAAAACAGCCATAAAGTCGGTGAACCAAGCGGAAGCAGACGGAGTTGCGGAAAGATCCCGCGTAAATCCAAAATGATGTGCAAGAACCATTAGGATGCTAATCGTCCGTGCAAAATCTATACTCTTTAGCCGCTGTTCAATCCGCTCCTGAGCCATCCGGCTTTGAACCCTTTCGTTGTGCGCTAGGTAGGAGACATCATCCGAGGAGGTCAAGTAAAGTTCGGAGTCGACAATCTCACTTCTTCAGCTTTGGCTTCAAAGAAAGAATGTTCATAAGCGATTGCATCTTTTCACCAATCGATCTTTTGTGGAGCAAATCGATTCCAGCCTTTATGTAATCTCGTGCATTTTCCGAATAAGGGAAATGCCAATCACGAACGCCCTGTCCGCTAACAGCAACGTTCTTGATCGAAACCATGTCGAGCAATTCGTATTCGGAATGCGCCTTGCCAAAACCGCTGTGCTTAATTCCACCCCATGGCGCATCAGGGCAAACGTGAGAGAAGAGTCCGTCATTCAACCAGACAATACCGGCTTGCATGCGCTCAGCGAGCTTCTCGCCGTGCTCCGTGTTCGCCGTCCAGATGGATGATGCTAAGCCCAATTCACAAGAGTTAGCCTTCTGCATCGCTTCTTCTTCGGATGACACTTCAACAACAGGCAGTAATGGTCCGAAAATTTCTTCTTTCAGGACTCGCATATCTTCGTTCAAGTTAGTTATGATCGTGGGCTCAAAATAGAAACCGCCAAGCTCAGGACGAGCCTTCCCTCCGCAGAGAATCTTTGCTCCCTTTGATACAGCATCAATTAGCAGCTCCTCTATACGAGCGAGCTGGGGAGCGTCTATTAGCGGCCCAATATCTGTATTTGCATCCATCGGATTACCCAAGCGTAATGCCTTCGCCCGGGTAACGATCTCATCGAGCAACCCAGTAGCCACCGGCTTGACTAAATACAAGCGGTCTATCGAAGCGCAGGCCTGACCAGCATTCGTAAATGCATTCCAAACAATGCCAGAAGCTGCAACCTTGGCATCTACATCAGGAAGAACTATTGCCGGATGCTTACCACCGAGCTCCAGAGTCAGTGGTATCAGCTGCGGTGCTGCTATCGCCATAATAGCTTTGCCACCATTGACAGAACCTGTGAAAACAATTCGATCAACACCTGAAGTAATGAGCTTTTCACACTCACTACGGTCGCCTTGTACTAAGCCGACCAGACCGGGCGGAAAGCCGGCTTTTTCAAACAAACCAACGAGTGCTGCTGCAACCAGCGGAGTCTTTGGCGAAGGCTTCAGCACTACTCCGTTACCGGCAACCAGAGCCAGGAGAATCGATGCAGCCGGGATTGAAAAAGGATAATTCCAGGGAGAAACAACGGCAACCACCCCTAAAGGCTGATAGAGATTGTATGCGCGTTTACCGGTGAAAAATACAGCGTTAAGCAGCACAGGCTTCGACCGCAATATATGCTCTGCCCGGCTCTCCAACCACTGACACGTTTCGAGAATACCAAAGACCTCCGAGACCATCGCTTCGGTAAAGGGCTTACCGGCTTCTTCCGTAATAAGCTTGCTGACGGAATCCTTGCCCTCTGACAATAAATCGCGGAAAGCTTTCACATATTCAAGTCGCTCAGATACGCTGAGCTTGCGCCATGACTCTGCCGTCTGACGAGAGCGGGATATAATCCCCGGGATCTCCGCCAGCGGCGTACAAGACGTTCTTCCTATCTGTTCCCGAGTTGCCGGATTGAGAGACACCAAAGTCGTCTCTTTGCTGATTTCAGTCACCATCATCAATCCCTCCGTGCCCTAACACTAGCACACGGCAGCACCTTGCGGCAGGAAAAGAAACACTTAAGAAAAGAACGAAAATCCTCTCATATACAAGTGCTCCCAGCGGGTTAACATAAGGGGGCACTTAGGAAAAAAGCATGGATAGCTCCAACAAAAGCGAAGAGGCAAAAGTCAGCGCCCGCCTGGGTTCGCTGCTGCTAATAAGCGGTCTGATTACCGAGAGCCAGATGAATCAAGCCATGGAAATGGCATCGGCGCTGAATCTTCCCCTTGGGAAAGTGCTTGTCATGTTGGGCTTCATCAACGGGAATGTCCTGGTCGCGTCCGTGGAAATGCAGTCATTGCAACGGGATCGCCTGATCGAGATGGATACGCTGAAAGATGCGCTCCGCCTCGTAGCTGAGCAGGGATTGACAGCCACCGCAGCTCTTGCCAAGTGCGGCTGGTCTCCGGATGACTGTTCGCTCTTCAGCAAGCTTGGCGAGTTACTGCGAGAAGCCCGTATCGTCTCCGAGTTCCAACTGAAGAACGCTTTGGATTCAGCTTCCAAATCGCAAATTCCCCTTGGGCGAGTGCTGGTCGTAAACAAAGTTGTAAGCGAATCGGTTGTGTGGGCAGCCCTAAATGCCCAAGTTTTGCTCCGCGACAACCGCATCACGCGAGCCCAAGCAATAGCGGCACTAAGAGCCGCCCATCGCAGACATAACGCGAATTCGCCCACATCTGATGCAAATAGAGTCGAGCCGCCGACCCGCAAGATAAAACTTGGTGACATGCTTGTTTTGAGCGGTCTACTCACCGAAGAGAAATTGCGTGAAGCACTGGAATCATCGCTATTAAACGAAAGCCCAGTGGGTGAAGTTCTTGTTCAGAAGGGACTGCTCAGCAAGCGTGTAATGGAAGCTGCGTTGAAGATTCAGGATATGGTTACCAATGATGTGGTCGCTCCCCAAGCTGCTGGCATGATCCTCAAGTCGGTCTCAGAGAATAAAATGACGATACCACAGGCAGTGGCAGAGATCGGAGTAGATAAACTCGATCGTCGCCAAACCGTCCGCTTAGGTGAACTGTTCAAGCTATCTGGAATCCTTACGGAAGAAGACATCAAACATGCCATCAACCTGAGTGTTCTCAATACAACTCTCTTAGGAAAAATTCTTGTCACCACAGGGCAAATTGGCGAATCAACACTTCAAAATGGTCTTCGCTGCCAGTACTTATTACAACAGAATGCAATTACTGAAGAACAAGCCGTGTTGGCGCTCAACTTCTGTCAACGCATGCATAGCAGCTTCGACGAAGCATTGAAAGAACTAGGCTACCGTACACCTTAATCTTTAGGTCTGCTGGAACAATTGGCTGCTTCCCGCTGGTACCTGGCAGCTAGACTCCATGCTCCCGAAAGCGGAAAAGCATTGCACAATGGACATTTGAAAGTTCCTTCAAAAACTAGGAACACTAAACTCTTCAGGCCGTCGTAAAACACAGCATGCTTGTTATGGCGCCTCGATAAACTCATCCATCGGAGGAAAAGCAAATGTCTTTTCTAAAAACAATTATCGGTGCAAACGCTCTCGCTCTCGCTTTCAGCTTCGCATTCATCGGCGATGCCAACGCACAATATGCCGGATCCCACTATCAAGGCGATGCGCATAATCAGCAAAGAGCTAGTTTGCAAACAAGAATAGACGTGGCTTTGAGCTCCGCACAAATCACGGCATCCCAAGCTGGCACCTTGAAAGCAGAATTGAACAAAAATCGCGACATTGAGAATACATCTATGATGGATGGATCAGTGAGCTACCGCGAAAGACAAGAAATCATTTCTGGACTAAATGGTGTAGAGTCCACATTGAGCACACTAATCGCACAAAATTCAAATTCGTATAATTTCGGCAGACAGGGATTTCCGCGTGGTTCAGGCGACTGGCGAAACGATTGGAGCAGCAGACGAACACGGTTTGCAGATGAGGTGAACTCTTTGCGTGCCACAGCAGAAACGAAGGTTGCCACCGCAGTTAACACCAAACAGATTACCGATCCGCAGGCACTATCAGTAAGAGCAATACTTTCTACGAACGCCACAAAGCAAGCATCCTTTATGGTTGATGGCAAAATCGATTCCACTGAAAAGGACGATTTGGTGAAGGGTATTAAGTCAGCAGAAGATGCTCTGTCTTCATTGATTTCGATCAACATCAGCAATAACAGTAACGGACCAATCTCGTTTTACGACAAGAGCTGGTGGAATCGAAGCTGGAACAGTGCACTCAATTCCAGCATGGTCGCACGCCTGAGCAAGTTATCGGAAAGAATTGAGCGCGGCAAAATGAGCGGACGACTCACCGCCAGCGAATACACAATGTTGAAAGCGGACCTGAACAAGCTCAGCACTCCAAACCAATTTGGATTCAGCGGTCGACACAACAGATGGAATCGTTCCGCATTCGAAACAGCCGTGAACAACCTTGAATTACGTGTGCGCACGGAACTGACGGATAGAGAGAATGCTTACAGAGGCAGACTCTACTAAATTTTGGTAGACCTGATCTCGAATTCAGAAAAGGGCTGCATAGCGCAGCCCTTTTCTTTTACAGAGAATGATACCAGGTTTTAAAATGCAAAGAGCGCTACAGAAGAGTTGTAGGCCCCGCAATGAACAGATTCCGTCGCGCCATCGCGAAGGCTGGGCTAGATGCAAACAGAAGCATATCTTCGGCATGGCAGTCCATTTAGAATGGATAGCGATACCAGTTTTTAAAATACAAAAAGTGACCAGAAAAAGTAGAAAAAGCTAGAAAGGACCAAGAGTGCAGCGATGATTTCTCAACGCTGCTCTCCTGGGCTTTCCAGTAGCGGTCAGATTCTTACGCCTTTGCCTGCAACCGGTAGTCTTGAACCAGGTAATAAACCGAGCCCAACAAACATACAGTAGCAGCACCACAAGTAGTGGCGACCAATCCGACTTCAGACGCGACGTGCCCGAGCAGCGGACCACCAAGAGCCAGCATTCCGAAGTAAGAGAAGTTGTAGAACATCGCAGTGAATGCACCACGAATGCGATCATCCACCTCGACTTGCAGGATGGCCTGCGAGCCTGAGAACACCGCACTCATCGCAAAACCTGTCGGAATCATGAGCAGCAGCGACGTCACCATGTTCGGAGTGATGGCGAAGAGCGCCAAGCACACCGCGAACAAGATCCCCATCCACCCAATTCCATTCCGCAAGACGCTCGCGAATGAGGCATCCGCAGTTTTGTTAGCGATGATCATCGATGCGACAACAGCTCCAACCTCCGAAGCGAAGATAAGAAAACTGTTTGACCAAGCACCGCCGGCACGCGCTGCTGTGAAAGCAGGCATGAGCTGAATGTAGACGCCGAAGAAGGTGATCATAGCCAAAAGCAGCATGACCTGCCGGCGGCGCCGATCTCCATACGCGAAGACAAATGCATCGCGCATGGTAGCTTTCTTCTCGTCTTTGAGCGCGGGCGCTGGCTTCAACTGCCAAAGTACCCACAGCTCGAGAATATAGCTCACAGCATTAGCAGCGAAACCACCAACAGGTCCAGTCAGAGCGAGGAAGAATGCACCCATGCCAGGTCCGAGCAAGCGTGTGCTGTAGAAAATCAGCGAGTCCAGAGCAAAGGCATTACCAATATGCTCAGGCTTGCCGACCAGCTGCGGCAACATTGCCATACGGGCGGACATTTCGAAGGCCACGTTGATGCCGAGCACAGCCGAGAGGACATAAACAAGCATCACGTTCAGTGAGCTGGTCCAGGTCATCAGCATGTACGCAAGTGCAATCAGAAGCGCAACAAACTGCGTGACGAGCACGATGCGTTTGCGGTCGAAGCGATCCGACAGCCAACCACCAGGAATACTGGCAGCGATCATTGGCAGCATGTAAGCCGCCATGATATTACCGAGAACCGCAGTCGAGCCGGTCATCTCATAAACCACCCAGGCGATCATGCTTTCTTGCATCATCGAGCCGAGCAGGGAAATGAGCGCACCGACGCAGTAGAACTGCATATTCCGGTACTGCAGAGAGACCGAGGCCTCCCTGAAGAACTTCGTCAAAGCGTTTTTCATCTGGTTCTCCAGAAAGTTCGTTCGATTTCGCAACTCGGAATGAGCCGCGCGGAGCGAGAACGAATATTCAAGCTATTTGGCTATTAGCCTGTTTGACTCCAAGGGAAAAAAAGTGATGTGCAAAAACGCTATGAGATTACAGGTCCAGAAAACCATGGTTTTCAAGAAGCGAAACATTTATCTTCGTTCAGATCTGGGCCAAATCTAGCGCTAACCTAGCTCAGATCAGGTCAAACGATTAAGAACACACAACACATCTGACCATCAGGATCACACCCAAAAAAGAAAGAGCCCCACGAGGGAGCCCTTTCTCAATTGCCACGTACAGGAATGACTTTTAGTTCTTCTCTGCGTCATCCTTCTTGCTATCGCCCTTGTCGCCACCGGCTGTAGCTTCAGCCTTCTCGCGCTTGCTGGCTTTAGTTTCCTTTTCAACAGGCTTGCTTTCAGCTTTATCGAAACGGACAATTTCGCCTTCGAGCGCTGTGACGATGGTGTCACCGTCCTTGAAGCGACCTTGCAGAACTTGTTCGGCAAGTGCATCTTCCAGGAAGCGTTGGATGGATCTGCGAAGAGGTCTTGCGCCGTAGGTCGGGTTGTATCCGTCCTTAGCCAGGAAGTCTTTGCACTCGTCTGTGATAACAAGTTCCATTCCTTGCGACTTGATTCGACTTTGCAAATCTGCCGACATGATGTCGACAATCTTGCGGATCTCTTCTTTGGTGAGCTGCTGGAACACGATGATTTCATCGATTCTGTTCAAGAACTCTGGTCTGAAGGTCTTCTTCATCGAGTCCATAACCAGGTCTTTGATCTTCTTGTAGCGCTCACCTTGCTCTTGCTTGGTGTCTTGGACTTGGAAGCCGACAGCCAAGTTTGATTTGTCGATGAATTGCGCACCAACGTTGGAGGTCATGATGATGATTGCATTCTTGAAGTCAACCGTGCGTCCCTTACTGTCGGACAAGCGTCCGTCATCGAGGATTTGCAGGAGGACGTTGAACACATCCGGGTGAGCTTTTTCGATTTCGTCAAAGAGGATAACCGAGTACGGTTTTCTTCTTACGGCTTCGGTGAGCTGACCGCCTTCCTGGTATCCGACGTATCCGGGAGGAGATCCGATCAACTTGGAAGTTGTGTGGTGCTCCATGAATTCGGACATGTCGATACGAATCATGTTGTCTTCGGAACCGAAGAAGTATCCGGCAAGAGCTTTAGCTAGCTCGGTTTTACCAACACCAGTTGGTCCGGAGAAGATAAAGCTTCCGATTGGGCGCATCGGGTTTTTCAAACCGACACGAGCGCGGCGGATAGCTTTACAGACAGCTTCTACAGCTTGGTCTTGACCAATAACTCGTTGGTGCAAGACATCTGACATATGGAGAAGTCTTTCGGACTCGCCTTCTGTCAGTTTGAGGAGCGGAATGCCTGTCCATGTGCTCACAACGTGAGCGACTTCTTCGCCAGTGACGACCGGTTTTTCGGTCTCTTGCTTGGCTTTCCATTGTTGTTGAATTTCACGGATTTTTTCAGACAACTTCGTTTCTGATTCGCGCAAGGAAGCAGCTTTTTCAAACTCTTGGTTGCGAATTGCCATTTCTTTGTCGCGACGAACCTTTCTCAGTTCGCGCTCTACTTCTTTGCCTTCCGGTGGGAGCGAGCTGGCTCTGAGGCGAACTCGTGAACTTGCTTCGTCGATAATGTCGATAGCTTTGTCCGGCAAGAAGCGATCGGAGATGTAGCGATCGGACAACTTTGTGGATTGTTCGATTGCTTCATCAGAGATGATGAGTCTGTGGTGCTCTTCGTACTTGGGACGCAAGCCACGCAAAATCTCGATGGTTTCGTCAACGCTAGGCGGATCGATGATGACCGGTTGGAAGCGGCGTTCCAATGCAGCGTCACGCTCGATGTGTTTGCGGTACTCATCCATTGTGGTGGCACCAATACACTGCAGTTCTCCACGAGAGAGAGCCGGCTTCAAGATGTTAGCTGCGTCGATGGCACCTTCTGCCGCACCGGCACCGATCAATGTGTGCAACTCATCGATGACGAGCATTACATTGCCGGCACCGCGAATTTCATCCATGATCTTTTTCAAGCGCTCTTCGAATTCACCGCGGTACTTTGTACCAGCAACCAGAAGTCCGATATCGAGCTGAACAATTTTCTTGTCCATGAGGATGTCCGGAACGTCTGCGTTAGAGATGCGAATAGCCAGACCTTCAGCGATAGCAGTTTTACCGACACCAGGCTCACCAATAAGAACTGGATTGTTCTTTGTGCGGCGACCGAGAATCTGGATGACGCGTTCGATTTCTTTTTCGCGTCCGACTACGGGGTCAAGGCGACCTTCTTGAGCTGACTGCGTTAGGTTGACGCCAAACTCATCGAGTGTTGGTGTTTTGGATCTGCCAGTTCCAGCCGATGTGGTAGCACCAGCGGTGGCGGCTCCGCTTTCACCTAACAATCTGATTACGTGACTGCGTACCTTGGTGAGATCAACGCCCAGGTTTTCGAGCACGCGAGCTGCGACTCCCTCTCCTTCGCGAATCAAACCGAGCAACAAATGCTCTGTACCGATGTAATTGTGCCCAAGCTGTCTGGCTTCATCCCAGGATAGCTCAAGTACCCGCTTGGCTCGCGGAGTAAATGGAATTTCCACAGCTACAAAACCAGAACCGCGTCCAATGATTTTTTCCACTTCCACCCGAGCGTCTTTGAGATTGACACCCATGGACTTCAGTGTTTTGGCAGCGATACCGGTACCTTCACCTATAAGGCCAAGCAGGATCTGTTCTGTACCCACGAAGTTGTGCCCGAGTCTTCGGGCTTCCTCTTGGGCAAGCATGATCACTTTGATTGCCTTTTCAGTAAAACGCTCAAACATGGCGTTTACGCCTCCCCTAGCAGTTTAATGTAATAATTCTAACACCCGCTTGAAGAACCAATGCTCGCGGACGCCCTTTTGATGGGCATAATCCCGATTTTTAACGTCAGGACCGTTAACGTATTGATAATCATCTGACCAGAAATTCGATCGAAAGTTCCGTCGCTCAAGGATTTTGGTGGTCTTTGCTACCGGAACAAGAAGCCCGGTTGTCAGACCTTATACCCGGTCAGCTGATGTTTCCAAATTGTAAGCAGGAATTGCTTACAACCGCCACCGATTCCCGACAGCTACTTTGCTGATGAATAGAAGAACTTAGCTCGCCCTGCATCTTGCGCTTCAGTAGAACCGATAGAGCTGCCGGGCTTTAGAGTTCAAACCAAATCATTTAGCGGTTGAACTAATTGCTGTAGAGCCACGCTTTGATGCGCGATCCGCAACCAGGCTAGAAGCCAAAGCCGCAAAAAGCTTCAAGCGCCTATGCGTGGGTTTCTTTGCCGTCAGCAAGTTGAGCGAAATCGCATTCCTTGCTTGAGCAAGCAATTTGGTCACCGCGCTTCAGCACCTTGTAAAGAAGGAGACTGCTGCATTTTGGACAAGCTGTCTTGCCGTTTGGCCCGCCAGAAAGAAGAGGCGGGTACCAATAAGCCATCGTGCACTTGTTCAGTCCATAGTGGCTGCAACCGTAGAACATCTTGCCTCGGCGCGATTTCTTTTCGACAATCTCTCCGCCGCATTCCTCACGCGGACATTTGACTCCGGTAGACTTGACGATCGGACGCTGCTCAGTGCAAGTCTCAGAAGCACACGTCAAGTAATCGCCATAACGTCCATAGCGAATCAACATGGGTCCGCCGCATGTACGGCAAGCTTCTTCTGATGGACGATCCGGTGGAACCGGCAAGCCATCCTTAGTCAATTTGATTGTAGTCTTGCACTCGGGATAGCCTGTACAACCCAGGAATTGACCGAAGCGTGATGACTTCACAGCCATCTGCAAATTGCAATTCGGACACATTTGATCAGAGAGGATGACAATTTTGTCCATGCTCTCTTCGGCTTTCTTCAAGGTCTCGCCGAAGGGCTTATAGAAGTCCTTGAGCATGCCATGCCAATCGACTTTGTCGTCTTCGATTTGGTCAAGCTTCGCTTCCATTTCAGCAGTGAAGCCAACATCCACGATATTGCCGAAGTGGGCAACAAGCATTTCATTGACAGCTCGCCCAAGTTTGGTTGGCACCAAAGTCTTGACCACGCGTTCAACGTACTTTCTATCAATGATGGTGGCAACAGTTGCAACGTAGGTTGATGGACGGCCGATGCCGAGTTCTTCCAAAGTCTTAACCAAGCTCGCTTCGCTGAATCGCGGAGGCGGTTGTGTAAAGTGTTGCTTGGGATCCAGATCCTTCAACTTGAGCTCATCACCCTTGCTCAATTCCGGCAGGTGATCAGTTGCTTCGTTGTCTTCTTCTTCATCACGGCTATCTTTCGACTCTTTATTCAGAACAATTGTGTAACCAGGGAAAGTGACTTCCGATGCAGATGCACGGAAGATAGCCTTTCCAGCAGTGATTTCAACAGTTCTGGTTGAGAGTTCCGCCGCTGCCATTTGGCTAGCAACAAAGCGTTCCCAAATCAATTTATAGAGTTTGAATTGATCTGGAGTCAAAAATCCTTTGATCGATTCAGGCGTGCGATTAACACTGGAGGGACGAATGGCTTCGTGAGCGTCCTGAATACTTTTGCCTTTGCGCTCATATACCCGTGGTTTGTCCGGATAATACTTCTTGCCGTGGCGTTCGAGAATGAATTCCTTGGCTTCTTCCTGCGCTTGTTGCGAGATACGGGTCGAATCAGTTCTCATATAGGTAATGAGACCTGACGGTCCCTGTGCACCGAGCTCAACCCCTTCATAGAGCGACTGGGCAACCTGCATGGTCTTCTTAACTGTGTAACCGATCGTATTTGCAGATTCTCTCTGCAAGGTTGATGTAATAAAGGGAGCCTGCGGTTGTCGTTGGCTGTTTTTGTTGGTCACAGAGCTAACAACAAAATCTTCCTTCTCGGTTGCATCGATGATCTTCTTGATCTGCTTTTGAGATTCAATAATAGTCGTGCCGGCACCGGACTTATCTGATGCAGCAATGATCCGCTTTCCATCATACTTGACCAAGTTGGCACCAAAGGTTTGTTTGGCTCGAGACTTCGAGAATTCACCACGCAAGGACCAATATTCCTTAGGCTCAAAGCGTTCGATTTCTTCTTCACGCTCGCAGATTATGCGCACGGCAACGCTTTGTACACGTCCAGCGGAGCGTCCATTGACCTTTCTCCACAACAACGGACTTATCTTGTAGCCCACCAATCTGTCGAGTAGACGTCGTGCTTGCTGTGCATCAACAAGACGCGCATCAATTTGGCGCGGCTTCTTCATTGCAGCAAGAACCGCATCCTTTGTGATTTCGTTGAACTCTACTCTGTGCAATTTCTTCGGAGAAATATCAAGAATCTCCGACAAATGCCATGCGATTGCTTCCCCTTCACGGTCAGGGTCAGGCGCCAGGTAAACTTTGTCTGCCTTCTCAGCGGCTTCGCGTAGTTCTTTGACTACAGGCTCTTTGTCACGCAGGATTTCGTATTGTGGTTCAAAGTTCTTTCGAACGTTGACGCCGAGTTTGTTCTTCGGCAGATCACGTACGTGACCGATGCTGGCTTTGACTTGGAAGTCTGTACCAAGGATTTTGCTAATCGTCTTAGCTTTTGCAGGAGACTCTACTATTACAAGTGATTTGGCCATATTGTTGAGGCTACTATCCGTATGAGAAGAAATTGGGTGTGACTTGAGATTCGAAAAGGTCCACTCAGAAAGGGTTTCCGGGAGTGGGGCAAAGCAGGACCGGCAGAAAGCCTGTCAAGAACTGTGCCGAGCGGAGAGTATAACACGCTATATAGATGGCCCCCCTCTGACCTTTTTCTTAAATTCGTTCATTTATATGGCAAATTGCTTCCTGCCATCCCCCCGACAAAATTTTTCTTCTGGCTCAACTGAAGGGCATCTTGGTCAGATAGCAAGTTAGTCCAAAAAAATTTCTGCGCCAAGAACTTTACAAACTTATCGGCGCAAAAGTTAAGACTCTACGTGACACTCATTCGAAACCTTCTCTAGCAATGCCTGCGCTACAGGGCCAGACGCGCTTAGTACAGCTTCTCGCCCGTCCAGGCCGCTTAAATAGCGAAGCTCGATGCGCAGCTGCTCGAAATCAGCAGCAAATTCTTCCCATAGATTCAGCCACTCGACGACAACAATTGAGTTAGACATTAGCGCCTCCTCCAAATCCGATTTCATTTGAAATAGAGCGGAAGGAGATTGCATGTCCTCTTGAAGCCTATATAAATCGAAGTGGAAAAGGGGGAAGCGTCCAGAATGGTACTCGCTCAGCATAAGGAAGGTCGGGCTGCTTACCGGCTCCTGAATCCCTAAAGCGTTCGCCAGCGCCTGCGTGAGCGTGGTCTTCCCGGCGCCAAGATCTCCTAAGAGAGCTATGACTAGCCCTGATTTGAGGTTCTGGCCAATAAGTGCTCCAAGATTACGGGTTGCATCCGCATCTTTTAAATGAACGGTCTTTGCGAGCACTGGCTTCAATCTTTTGTTTGAATGGTTTGTCTCAGCCGTGGGCGACGCCGCAGTATTTTGACCCGGAATAAATCCAGGTGGGCACCCTCCAAAATACGCATTCCGTTTCCTAATTCGCTGCCTAGCAGAGATGCATAGGTATACTTCAACGCTTTGAGTCGGATTCCCGAAGTTTCATAAGCTGTAGGACAAAACTTGCTCAGCTTCATCCTACGGCCGAGACTAAGGAGGATCATAGCAGATCATTTTGCTGCCAAAACCCGTCAAGAAGTGCAAAACAGGCTGCCAGCCAAGAATTTTGGGTCGTTCGCCGAAGAACGGCTATAGAACCGTCTTTTGATAATTTACATAGTTTGTTTCGAAAAATCTGCAATCTTCAAATTTAACCTACAAATGTCGTAGCAAGCGCCTCTGCGCATTACACGAGTTAGTACTTCCATGTTGCGTATTCTATTTACTACTGAGCGGCCTACAAACCATGAGGCAAAGCGAATCACGGATTCTGAATCAAACCAGAAAACGAAAACTGATGAGTTATATCCGACGCCCTTCAACAAAACACAAAGCAAAAGAATTCCAATGCTCGGTCTGGCCAAAAGAACAGTAAAGCAAGATCCGCTGGTGAATCGACATCTGAGCTATCAATCGATTTAATTGGTGGCGCAGTTGGTGCCAGTTCGGTGTTGGTTTAAACGAAAACCGAGAGCACTTAAGATGCTCCCAGCGAAGAATCCGGTTTTCCGGTAAATTTATGATTTCACAGATTCCATCTGCTATTCGCACTAATCACGCAGCCGCAGCACAGGGTTCCATTCACATACCAGAGCAGTCTTTCAGGCAGCCAATATCGGCGATCCGAGAACCCAAAATAACTACTTTAAGAGCCTGGCCTTTACTTCCCTGGAACTAACTTTCGGCTCCGCTTTTTCGCTAGGAGGCGGTGTCGGCAACTCGAAATCACTGCCCTCAGGAACTATTCGCGCAGTAGCGGAACGCGCCTCCGGAAGCTTGTTGGGTAATGCTTTCCCGTAATACCGGACATACAAATCTGTACCTTTTGCTTGTAGTTTGATACCACTAGGTCCAACCGGTTGTTCAATCTGCGATTCAAGATTAGCCGCGACCTCATCCAAAGCCGCATCACGACCTTTTTTCCACGAATGGAAGGGCTTGCTGCGCTCATCGGCCTCTTTCAAAAGACGATCCTTCTCTTGCTTAGCTGCAAGCTTGATCTGATCTTCTTTCTCTTTCAAAAGCTCAGGCATTGCCAGCAGCGGGTTAGCACGCGGGGCGGGCAAGAAAATGAGCGGATCGTACAACCTTTGAATGTCAGCTCTTGCTTGCTCATCAATGGCTTTTATTTGAGCATCAACCTTGGCGCGCACTTCTAATTCGCCACGGCTAGCAAGGACAGTCTGTTTGTATTTCTCAGTGTTGGTTTGAGCCCTGATCAGGCTTTTTGCCTTTCCGACTTCATGGCTGTCCGCCGGTGACCCGGGCAAGTCCTTATGATATCCATGCAGCGCCTGAGCGGAGAAGTCCCCATAAGAACTCTTCGGATCAATGCTGTATGCAGCACGATACTCATCGATGGCGCGATCGTGCTTCTTCAGATGCACCAGGCAATTAGCCAAATAGTATCTATAAATCTGCTTGCCAGGTTCTTGAATGCTGGCCTTAGTAAAGGCAACGGCCGCTTCGTGATAGCGCCGGCTGTTGTACGATTCAAGACCGTCTTCGAATGCCGCAGCCCAAACCGGCGCCGACATCAAAGCAGCCAGCGAAACAGCCGAAAAGGCACTAAGCATCCTATTTTTCACGGTGGTACCCGGGGATAGGCGGAAATACCTGATCCTAGTGTAGCAGCGGATCGCTACATGTCGATATTATTTCTTCCAGCTGCCAGTCTTTGAGCGACGTCTTTATACGTATTATCAACACGTGCAGCCATTTCAGCGGACTCGCGAGCGGCTTCCAACTTGCCTTTCATTTCCTGGACCATGGATAGACATGCGTGCGCTGCTGCTAGGTTACGGTCCAATTCAAGGGCTCTACGGAATTGAATTGCTGCTCCACTGATATCATCAGTCTTTGTTAATGCTAAGCCCAATCCAATTCTGAGCTCTGCATCATTGGGAAAGCGTTCAACAAGCTGTTTGTAATGCTCAACTGACTTGTTGTAATTTTCGGCATTCAAATAAGCAGAAGCCAAACGTGTCTTTGCTTCTGTATTCCCAGGCGAAAGCTTCACAGCCAACTCGAGTTCAGCCACAGCTTCTTCGTTGCGTCCAGCGCCCTGAAGGACCGCACCAAGTCCCATATGTGCTTTTCCTGAGTCAGGATTTGCCCGTACAACTTCCTTCAAAACTGCAACGCTTGCTTCCAGCTTGTTCTGTCTGTACAGAACGATGCCTTGCCCAACCAATGCATCAAGGCACTTTGGATCAACACCAAGTGCCTTTTGATAGTTGACCAAAGCTGCATCTAGATCGCCTTTGCGAGCTTGTGCCCAGGCGAGGTTGCACATTACAGTTGTGTTTTTGCTGTCGAGTTCTTCTGCTCTCTTCTGTTCTTTGATTTCACCATCGATATCACCGGTGGTGCCTAAAACTACACCCAAGGACGAATGAGCAACAGCCGAAGTTGGGCAGCTTGCAAGGGCTTGCTCAAAGAGGCGGCGCGCTACGTCTGTTTTACCCTGGCGGAACATCGTCGTTCCACGCGCAATCAATGCCTTAGATACTGCGGTCTCGGTTGACTGTGGAATCGGCGATTGGACAGCCTCTTCAACGGCGTTCACGATCTGCTGAAGTCTATCTGCTTGAGCAACTTTGCCTTGTCTTTCGAGATTTACCGCCTCAAGATTTTTTCGTGCAGCACTGTTTTGAGGATCAAGCGCCAGTGCTTTAGAAAGGTGTTCGCGAGCTTCGCTGAACTTTTTCTGCTTGCCCAAAATCCAACCGAGCTCAACATGAGCGGGAGTGTAAGACTCGTTGATTGCCAGAGCCTTTCGTTCGCAGTCGGCCGCCTCGTCAAGTTTGTTTGTGTGGGCGTAGGCGACCGCAAGATCATGCAAGGCGACTACGTTAGAAGGATCCTGCGAGCAAGCTTCCAGGAAAGCCTGACTTGCTTTATTCCATCGGCCCGCCTTTGCTTCCTTTTCACCTTCCAAAATCATGCTCTTCACTGCTTCATCAGTCGCTAGAGCAGGGGCTGAAACAGCCGGAAAAGAAAGTGCACAGAGAACAACTGTGAGAATAGCCCGCTTCATTTATAACTCCCTCCTGGGGTGCGAAATTTCTTGGTTCGCGATGCTGGCAACTGCTATTAGCCGCAGCAGCTTATAATTATCGTCTATTTGCAACCTCTAACCCAGATAATCTTGCTACCTTCCGCCCCAGGGGTTAGGATTTGGTGAACTAAAACCCGTTTTCTTCAGCCTCATAGCAACTTATGTTTTCTTTCTCATCAAAATCTTTTCTGCTGCTAGCGATCACTGGATGCGTTTTGTCTATGCATTCAATATCAGAAGCCCAAGAAAACTATGGCGATATGGACAGCGAACAAACTGTAAATGATCCAAACAGTTTGAATATCCCGATGGCTCCGGCGATAGAAGTGGAAGCAGCGCCCACAAAGCCAATCATCCCGGATCACCCACCGGTAATCGAGCGATCACATGCCGCATTGATGCCACTTTCAGAAGTGGCATTGCCGACACCTATTCAACCTGTGAAGCCAAAAACTCCACTTGCTTGGCGAGCAAAGACTCACAAGCTTGGCGGCGAAAGATTCTCTGAGGATTCCACAATTCAGGTGGGTCCGCTGTGCAGAGCGGTTGACGGATATTATCTGGATACGATGCAAGCTATCATATCCGCCTGCAACACTGCGGGCTATCGTGTCACGAACGTGAACAAGGCTGCAGGAGAACTCCTAGCGTGTAATAATGCAGACCCAAATTGTCGAATTGTTTTTGCAGTTTGGGAAAAGCCAGCGGGCAAAACTTGGGTAAAGGCCGGGGTTGAACGCGGCGCCGGATCGGCGTTGACAAATCAACTGAGCACAATCCTCGACACTGTATGCGGTACCATCCTGCCTAAAGGAAAAATTTAATGGCCAGCACAATCGACTCTCTCTATGGAGACGAATTGACCTTGCTCACCGATCTTTATCAACTCACAATGGCCTATAGCTATTGGCAATCAGGGACACACAGCAAGGAATCAGTTTTCCATCTCTTCTTTAGGAAGAAACCGTTCCAGAGCGGCTTGGCAGTGTCGTGCGGGCTGCATTATACAATTGATTATGTTAAGCGTTTCCGATTCAGCAAGAGTGATTTAGATTATTTGGCTACCCTGGTAGGAGCGGACAAGCAGCCACTTTTCTCAGCTGATTTCCTCAACTATCTTGCCGATCTACGATTCACTTGCGACATTGATTGCATGCCGGAAGGGACGGTAGTCTTTCAGAATGAGCCGATGCTACGCATTCAAGGACCAATTATCGAGTGCCAACTACTGGAAACAGTGTTACTAAATATTTGGAATTTTCAAACACTGGTTGCTACCAAAGCCTGCCGCATACGTCAAGCAGCAGGCGGCAAGCCCGTTCTCGAATTCGGTGCCAGACGCGCTCAAGGGATTGATGGATCGCTAACGGGAAGTTGGGCTGCCCACATCGGTGGTGCCGATTCTACATCTAATGTCTTGTCCGGAAAGATTTTCGGAATACCAGTTGCTGGAACACACGCTCACAGCTGGGTCATGTGCTTCGATGATGAGCTCACAGCATTTAAAGAATACGCCAAGGCCATGCCCAATAATTGCGTATTTCTTGTCGACACCTACGACACTCTGCAGGGCGTGAAGCACGCGATTGAAGTTGGCAGATGGCTAAAATCAGAAGGACACAAGCTGCTCGGCATTCGCCTTGACTCTGGTGACCTTGCATATCTCAGTATAGAGGCCCGGCGTCTATTAGATGAGGCTGGCTTTCAGGACACAGCCATAGTAGCTAGCAATGATCTAGACGAGAATATCATCGCCAGCTTGAATGCTCAGGGCGCCTGCATCGGGGTTTGGGGAGTTGGTACCAAATTAATCACCGCGTACGATCAACCAGCTCTGGGTGGTGTGTACAAACTTGCAGCCATTAGAGAGCCTGGATCAGCATGGCGATACACAATTAAGTTGTCCGAGCAAGCCGCCAAAATATCTACACCGGGCATTCAGCAGGTGCGGCGATTTCGGCAAGATGGATATTACACTGCCGATACCATATATGACACCAGCACAGGTGAAGCCCCGGATCATATAGTTGTCGACCCACTGGATCCTACACGCCGGAAAATTATCCCAAAAGAAGCCATCCATGAGGACCTTCTTGTACCAATTTTCCGAGCAGGCAAGTGCGTTTACGAAATACCATCTCGCCTGGAAATAAAGCAATATGTGGAAGAGCAGCTCAACAAGTTCCACCCAACAACGAGACGTCTATTGAACCCGCACGAATATCCGGTCGGCCTGGAGCCAGCTCTACACAAGCTCCGCACAGAACTGATTCTCCAAGCAAGAGGCTTCAAGGATTAGGCATGGCAGAACCCACCATTCTTCCCGACTGGAAAAGAGATCAGTACTCGCCCGGCGGCGGTAGCGCACTTATCTTCTATGCTATTCATGGAACATTTGAAGAGGCTCTGCAGCTTGATGGACTGCATTACAGAACGGCTGGCCCACCCCCAGGATTGAGAATCGAAATTCATGAACGCGAGAATAATCCCGACACCGAGTTTTTCATTAGTGACTACTTGGGCAGTGAACTTGAAGCACAGGGACAAGAAATTCAAAGCGCAGTGCTAGCATCGCCTCAGTGTCTAATGGTGCTCGGTGAAGTGCCTGATCCGGAGAATCTCAACTATTTGCGTGACACGGTAGGCTTTGTAATGGCCTTACTCGACCAGGGCGGAATTGCTGTATGCGATCCGCAAAGACTCACCTGGTGGACTGCTGAGAGTTGGGAAAATGAATTATTCGATCCAGCCATTGCAGTGCCTCGGCACCACGTCATTATCCTTACTTCTCTGGAAGAAAATAATCAACAATTGACTTGGGTGCACACTCGGGGAATGCGTAAATTCGGGCGGCCCGACCTGAGTATCCGAAACGTGCCCCACAAGTATTTCAATAACGTCGCAGAATTGTGCAATCGCTTTATCGAGCATCAAGCATTCGGAATGGTCGTTCAAGAAGGCCAAGAAATTCTGATGGAAGGCTTACCGGGAGGCTTATACTGCCACCACAAAGGCGATCTGGACGACCCTGATTTCAACAACGTTCATATCGAAATGATCTTTCCAACGGCGTAGTTGGCCTAGAAACTATTCCTCCAGGAACTTCAGGAATTTAACCATCCAACCGCCTTTGCCGTCTGGAACACGTTGCGCATTCGGGGGCAAGTCTTGCTGAGCTTGGTAAGGCGTACCGCATTCTCCGCAGAATTTTGCTCCTGGTTCAAGGACATTGGCGCAGACGCCGCACACGAGCATTTCAACATATGCCTCCTGCAGGTTCACGGCATAATCCTCTGGATAATTTGACTGAGGCATCGCCGGCGGTGGCTCGGCTGGAATACTGTAACCGCATTCGCCGCAGAATCGTGCTCCAGGTTCAAGAGGCATTTGACACGAGGGGCAGCCCCCGGAGATAGGAACCTGTTGCGGTGGAGCAGCATAAGCGGCCTGCGAATTCACGTAATTATTTTGGGAAGCAGAATATGCAGAATTGGGATCCCCATACGCCTGCTGCGGTGGAATTTGTGGTGCCGGTCCTTGCTGAGGCATCTGCTGTTGAGGCACCTGCTGTTGAGGAGGAACTGCTTGCGCTTGCTGCTCAGGCTGCACAAGTCGCTCAGCCCTTTGTTGAGGTAGGTGTGACACTGGTGTGAGCTGCGTGGGTACCTGTTGCTGTGACGGATGTGAGCCCTGTTGTACATAACTTTGTGTAGGAGCAGCCGTTTGTGAAGTTTGATATGGGGCTTGCTGCTGCGGCTGACTGTATGTGTTATTTGGGATGTTCTGTGCGGCAGGTCTCTGCATCGAGCCGCTAGTACTTCCTTGTTGAGCAGCATTCGGCGTATTCGTCAAAGGCGGACCAACACCTGCCTGCGGTGCTACAGGTTGTGCGGGTTGCGAAAGCGGCGGGGGCAATTCACTCGTATTCTTGTTGGCACGCGAAGAGGGCGCTGGCGCGACCGGCTCACGTGGCTCCGTCCTCTGCTGTGACGATGCTACCGATTGGGATTTATCACCAGCTTGGTTTGCATTCTGATCTGGTTGTGGTGGAAGCGACGAATTGATCTTCGTCCCTTGCTTTGAAGCAGGCATGGCAGGCATCTGCGGCGGCTGAGGTGGCCGGGGTGGATAAGGTACCGGTGATTGATTCTGCGATGCTTGTGGATCCGGCTGCGAACCCTGCGGAGGCGGCGATGAATTGGGTTCCTGGCTGACACCCTTGGATGGCGGCAGGTAGTCCATCCCCCTGCTCAGGATCGGCTCCGGGTTGTCCACAAAAGGACTCAATCCCTTGCGAATTTCCTCTTGATCATACACGCTTCCAGCGGCCACACCTTGCATCTCTGCTGTTATTGGCGCATGCAAATGAGTTGGGATAGGCGGCGGCGACGGCACAGCTTCTTGCGGTGCAGTGTGTCCAGGTACACTTTGAACATGTGTCTGATTCGACAAGTGCGCAGCTGGAGCAATCTGAGCCCCTTGTGGCTCGACATAGGCGATCTGTGGCTGAACAGGCTCTGCATAATTCGGACCTGTTATTGCGGGAGGAGCTGGCGCCGCCGGCGGCACCTGTTCAATATTCTGCTGTTGTCTCGCCAATATTTCGGCCTGTGCAGCAGCGGCGGCGGAAGCCTGGGCAAGTTCAAATGCACTCATCGCAACTAGCTGCGTCTCAATTAAGAACAACGATGGCGCCCTATCCTTATCAGCAAATCGAGAAGGATAGGACAAATAAAGCGCCTCTCGGGCCCGCGTAAAAGCGACATAGAACTGCCTGCGCTCTTCTTCCAAATCATCGGCATTATCAACGGGAAATAGGCCCTGAGCTAATCCGACCATAAATACTATGGGAAATTCAAATCCTTTCACGTCATAAACAGACTTGATGTGAACCGTCTGGTCATCGCCAGTGTCATCTTCTTCGCCTTGTTTCTCCTCTGCGTGTTTAATAAACTCAGACACAGAGGTAAACTTGCGTGCGTCCTCCTCAAGCTGGCCCAGCTTCTTCAAAGGCTCGTAAGATTGACCTGGCGGAATTTTAATTCCTTTATAGTAATCATTCAGGCGGCGCGTGCGGCGCAGATACCCGATAGATTCGGCTGGCGGCAATCTATCCTGATTCATCGCTCTGATGATTCGAACAAGCTGTTCCAACTCACGACAACTTTGATCGGCTGTAGCTTCCGCGTATATCTCAACCGCTTTCAAATAAGACAGACTGTTGGCGCTTGCGAAACTAGATATCGTGGCAGATAGTTTCGAATCAATTTCCTTGGTACCCAACTGACAAACACGCTCGAAAGCCTCACGCGCTTTTGGCCCATCTGGATCCATAACCAACTTCAAGAAAGCAAGCATGTCGCCAACTTCGTCAGGAATCATGGAACTATCCGAATGACTTGCCCGGAAGCGAACATTCAGCGCCCCCAATTCATCCTCGATAATAGGTTCATATTTATTCTGCCGATAAAGAATCGCTATATCACGGGCGCTTCTTCCAGCATCAAGCAATGCCTTTACTTGAGCCGCAACCCACCTACTTTCCTCTGCTTCGTCTGCGCAGACCTGGGGCCCAAAGACTGCCATTCCAGGCGATTGTCCCCAAGCTGAAACATATTCCTTCCTTATTTTTGATCGATCCAGATGCGAAATCAGTAACCTGGAATGATCGACTAGCGCCGGATGCGAGCGCCAGTTCTGCTCAAGCACCACACATCTTCCATGAGGAAAGCGCAAAGTGAAATCCGCCAGCAACTCGGGACAAGAATTTCGATTTTCGCTTATTGTTTCATCCTCATCGCCGGCTACGAACAGATTGTCCTGCGGGGCAGCCAACAAACGAATAAAGATGTCCTGCGCAACAGTAACATCTTGATACTCATCGACCAGAATGAACTCGTACAGCGTTTGATACTTAAGCCTGGTTTCAGCACTCTCGAGAAGAACCTGCACGGCAAGCGCCGTCACATCGTGCTTATCGATGCGATTCGCCTTTTGCAACTGATCTTCGTATGACTGATAGATGCGCGCAATGATCTCTTCAGCATCGCCCTGTGCATCCTCTCTTGCCTTCTTAGGCGAAATCAAATGCGACTTGTACATGCCGATCATGGCTGCAAGATAAAACTCATCCAGGTCGCCAGCCATCTCTAACTTCGTGGCATCGACCTCCTTCTTTATCTTGCCGAGCAGCTTTTGAATAACTTTCTGCGGGCTAGTCTCAAGCTTAATTGGTGGCTTTCGCTTAATAGCGGGCAAATTCTCTTTGAGGATCTTCAGCCCCAAGTCTTGCCATGACATTACATTCAAGCGCTGGAGAACCGACTTTTCAACGAGCGGAGCAATTGTTTGCTTCAGCACGCGCGCGCTGTCTGCCGAATAACTGATCATCAAAATATTTTCGGGGCTAACTCCTTGAGATAACAGATAAGCGCATCGTTGGCTTAAACAAGCTGTCTTACCCGTACCTGCACCACCCACAACGGCTATCGGCCCGCCACCAAATGTAATGGCACTGCGTTGAGCGTCGTCATCCGGCAGCTCCGGAGTTTGAGGCAAGGACTTGCCACTCAAATAGCGTCCGCAATGGGAGCGCTTGCGCCCACCTCGCCATATATCTTCGATGACATCCGAACAAGCGGTTCGATTGTTCAGTATCTCAGCGCTGCTGAATTTGAGAATTTGCCATCCATCCGATAGCAAGACCAAATCGCGCCTTGCCTCCTTCGTATGTATTTCGTGTCCACTGAGGGCGGACAATGCATCACACTCAATGTTGAGCTTCTGCTCTTTATCAATGAGAGCGAAATCCAAAAGATAATCACCAAGAACACACTGAGGAACAGGATCAAGATTGCGGTCTTTCAAAGCCGTATAGAGGTTATACTCAGGCTTCAGCATTGGAGGCACTGACTCTTCCCGTGCCAATTTATAGAGATCTTGGTTTATCGTGCAGCATTCAAGCAGCCAAACCAATTTCTCCCAATTAATAGGCTGACCCAAAAAGTCGAAGTCAGGGCAGGCGTGTCCGTACTTGATAAATTCCTGATAGGCAAGCGGAGTAGTCAGGATGGTCACCTTTCCTGAAATCACTCTCGGAAAAAGCAGATAACTCCACAGATACCAAAGGTGGTGGGGCTTTTCCGGCGCTTCTAAGCCGTCGACCACTACGATGTCATTACCGGACAGCTCAAGCTCAACCTTGCTGGCCATTGGCCGACCGAAGCTACCGCGGCTCTGTGACTCCTGAAAGAGAAAATCGGCCTGTTGGTAGAGAGTTTCCCCGGCGACAGTAAATGGAGCAAATCCTCGAGCACGCAGATTGATTACAGCAGCCTCTAGACTGACGGCTTGCTCTTCATTCCAGTCTGACAAAAATAGTCCGCGAACGGAGCCCATATAGAGCCCGTATGTGTTGACGAACCATTGCAAAGCCTCCCGCGAATCCGCCGGCGGCGCCATCCCGTGACTTACTGCCTTACGACCTTTTGCCAACTATGCTCCCAAAAATTACTGAAGTTCCGATAAACACCCTGTCGCCACTCGGTCAGCTGTGTCCGATATAGTTCAGAGTTTTTTCTCCTGCCACGCCTGAGCGGCGACCGGCGACGATCGCAATATGCCCGCCAGCAGCGCCAAGAAAACGATTCTTCTAGTGAACGATGTATATACGCCGCTGTATCAAGAAATCATTGGGTACATTTACATTGCTAACTTGACATTTTCGCAAGTAAAAATGGGTAGTACAATCGTTAAGGAGTTCGTAAACCTAGTCAAGGGTTACGCTCCGGCAAATGGTTAATCTCAAGAAAGGAGAGGACCTCTAATGAAAAAGGCGCTGGTTTTCCTGGCAGCTTTGTCAACCATGTCCTTACCAGCTTACTCTCAAGCATGTGGAGACGAGGGGCGTTATTTCCACCTCAAACCTCCAAGCTACTCGATTCCGAGCGCACGTCGCCATGCTATTCACAGAATGGCAAAAGCACTTCGCTGGTATCGCGAGCACCTGGGCGATAAGCCTCTTTGCGTAAACGGCAAACCACAGTAACTGTCCTGGCGCTCACAAAGCGCCTTTACTAAGACTTTACTGACAAAACCAATTTCGCCAATGAAAATTGGTTGGTTTTCTTTCACCATTTGAAGTTGTTGAGAGATCGTCCGTTTGCCAAAAGATCGAATTCATCCCATGCACAAGATGTGTGGGATTTTTTCGTTTGTCTAAATCTGAAGTCCAGACGGGAGCTGTCAGGATGCCCTATGCCTCATGAGGTCCACACGCCGACAGCCCGATCTCAACGGCAACCATGCATTTCAATGTCGTTGCAGCTTTAGCATAGTCCCGAGGTCCCGCTAAGTACCGTGCCACCTCTGTCCATTTTAGATATTGGCACCATAGGCTTGATACAGCTCAAACTTGCGTCTTCGAATCGCTTACTTTCCGGCGCTAGAGCGAGCCGTTCTTGGTGAAGAAATAAATGCACGACATCATGACCATCATGGAAGATGTAACTCCCAGCCAAAATGATGCGATCACTATCTGCCATACGATAAGCGCCTGACGCGCGCTCAAACTGACGATGATGCCAAGCCTGTTGATCATGTAGAGGACGACAGCACCTATGGTCAACAGAAGCGGCAATAGCTTCAATCCTGATGCGACAGGAAGCGCGACGGCGGCAACCAAACTCATGATGCAGATAACGACCAGACCGATGGTTACATAGTCCGATATTCTCTGCTTGACGGACTCGGTTACCGAAGCCTCGTTGATATGCTTAATGGCGGCGATGACGTTACGCAAACCGCCACGTCTTGCGCCACCAAAATCGCCTTCGGCTTCCGAATCTTCCGCCGCATTTTGAATATCTGACTCAGCCACGGGCTTCCTCCCACCGCAAATCTTGTATTATCAGTCAGAACCTACCTTGATCCACTTTGATCATTCCCATAGTGCTGAAAGACTAACCCCTGGCTGCATGCAATGAACACGGCTCCGGACCCACAGCATCCCTCAAAAGTATTTGTTGCCGTGTTGCATTACACCGGCCCAGAAAACACTCGCGCTTGCCTTGAATCCGTCAAGAAACTGAATTTCAAGGATTTCGAAATTCTGGTAACCGATAACTGTTCGCCGGATGGGTCGGGCAAGCTGATTGCGCAGGAATATCCAGACTGCCACCACCTGAGTCTGCCAGAGAATCTTGGCTTTGCTGGTGGTTCTAATGCTGGTATCAATTGGTGCATTGAACGCGGAGCTGAGTGGATTTGGATTCTCAATAACGACACTGAAGTTGACCCCTCAGCGCTTTCGCAACTCATGGAAATTGCCGTAAAGCAAAACAATGCCGGTATCATCGGCGCCACCATCTACACTCCAGACAAGAGTGGCTTTTCTCGCTCAGGCACCGGGACTATAGACTTTAAGAAGGCGAAAACATTCGAACGCGGAGTGATTGATGATAACGCCGACTTCATCGAATGCCAATGGGTGTCAGGTTGCAACATGCTGATTCGAGCAAGCGCGTTTAGACAAATGCAGGGCTTTGATGAGCGGTACTTCCTTTATTTCGAAGATACAGACCTATGTTGGCGGATGAATCAAGCCAATTGGAAATGTCTATTTGCACCGAAAGCAAGAATTACCCATGCCGGAGGAGCCTCTACACAAGGGAAGCTCGCCGTTTGGAGATCTTATTACTACACTCGAAACCGCTTGCTTTTTTTCATGAAGAATAGACGGGGTGCTGCTGCCATCCCAGCGCTACTAAGCATCTACAGTCACTTATTGCGCCACTTGCTGGTCCTCCCCTTTAGAGGAGAAGATGGACGGAGGCAACTCAAAGCTGAGCTTCTCGGGCTCAGCGACTACATTAACGGCAAGTTTGGCAAAGCTACCTGTCTCGATTTTTAGAGTTCTACGCTCAAGGCTTATAAAACGAAAACACGGATACAGCTTAAGAGAAAGATTCGACACGCAAAGCACTTCCTCCGCCACTAGGCTGTTCTGGAGAGAAAATTTTTCGAAACAGGCTGGAAGCCTGCGTTCCCGCAGAGCGAGCTATTCTGACTAGGAGAACGTACCTTACGAGAACTAAGCTTCGGCTTCAGCTGGGGCTTCTTCTCCGGCTTCGCCTTCACCAACGTAGCTTATTACAATGCGGCGCTCTGGATCATCTCCGCGGCTGGCGGATGACAGTTCAGGAAAATGCTCTTGCAAATACTTGTGCACGATGCGGCGCTCAAATGCGGACATAGGAACGAGTTCAATCTCTTCCGATTCACCATTCAGTACAGCCACTGCGCCTTCCTTGGCTTGCTCAACAATTGTCTCGCGACGGCGCTGTCTATAGTTTGCAACGTCGAGCAAAAAGTGGGTTTGCTCCAAGCGTGTGCCTTTGCACATTTGGCGCAAAATAAATTGGAGAGCTTCCAGGGTCTGACCTTTCTTACCGATCAGCAATTTGGCATCGGATGGTTTGCAGTCGATTCGATAGCAACGTGTGGACTCATCTAGGTCCTCTTCGTGAATTACGGCATCGATATCAAGAATCGCCAGAATCTTCTCCAAATAGCCTCTGGCGTTTTCATCATGAGAGTAGTTCATGTGATCATTTTTTCCCTTGTTGCTTACTCTAAAAATTACAGTGTTTTTCTGACTTTCTCCAGTCCGATCATCTTTTTTCCGCTACTTGTCATTTCAAAAACTCAATTTTGCATTGTCAACTAGCGATTTCAGCTTCGATCCTTGTCAATGGTGACATCATCCGGACTCTTCAAGGGGACGCTTTCTCCCTGACCGGAAGGACCCTTCTTGTCATTCTTCTTTCCATTTTCCTGATCTGCTTTATTTCCTTGCTTCTGTTGATTATCGGTTTTCTTCTTCTCAATCTTCTTTTGATTGGGCTCAACATCAATCGTTTGATTAGCTGCCGGCGTAGCGTCGTCAGGCGCATCAACATCAATCAAATCCGGCACTGGCGACTGCATCAAAATCCAAGTTTGTAATGTCTGCAAGATGTTCCCAAAAACCATATACAGGTAAACGCCAGCAGGCAGCGGCATGAAGAAGAACATACCTGTAATCGTAAACGGCATGATCTGTTGAGTTTGCTTTTGTACTGCCGCTTGCTCAGGATCGGTCGGTGGTGTCGTAACCATGAATTTCTGAGAGAGGTACATGGTGAAACCGAAGAGAAGGATCAATCCGAGAACATCAAAATTCTCCGGCTTCAACAAATCCATTCCCTTGGCTGTCTTACCGATACTGCTTACGAAATAGAATGGCTCGTCCTTCGCTTCACCAGGAATCATCGCATCGACAACAACTTCGCCGGAGTGCTTAAAGACTGCTTTGCCATTCTCATCAATTGACGCAGCATTAGGATCGTCCACTATTTTCCACTCAGGATGGAAGTTCACCGGTAACGTTCCCTCAACAGCTTTCACTCGGAATTGAACGCTCTTCCCAGCGAGCAAAGTAAGATTGCCAGGCTCAACAGCAACTCTTACAGGCTTGCCATCGACAATCATTTCGGCTGTCGTTTCTGACACAGCGGTTTTTTGCTTGATAGCTTCTTCGCCACCATCGCCTATAACAGGGAAGCCACCACCGCCTTGCTTAGGTTCGACTGTGACTGTGACCGGAACTGTTTTCTCATCAGTCTGATCAGACGTCTTCGGAAGAACCGCAGCAATCGTAATCTTTCCGTCAACCGGGAATATCGCCTTGCCATCGGGTTGCATGATCGCTTTGTTTGGATCCTGACCAATGCGCCAATGAGGCTTAAAATCAGCAGGAGCTTCGCCCGCGCTGGTACCGACCGTGAAATCTACTGTATTCCACCCATCCGCGGTCGTCTGCCCTTCGGTCTTTCCAAGAATCAGAGTTTGATCGCCTGGGTGAACAACGAACTTACAAAGCTTTCCATCTTTCGAAACATAGGCGCTGTCTGCACCAGAAGTCGGATTTGTCGTAGTTGTCGTTTTGTCTGCTTCCTTTCCGGAAACAATTTTTACTTTCACTGGAATTGCTTTATCTTGAAACGGCGGCCCAGTGAAAGTCCCGAACAGCGCGAAAAGAATGGGCAATTGAACAAGCATCGGCAAGCATCCACCAAGTGGATTGATCTTGTTCTTCATGTAGAACTCAGCCATTTTCTTCTGCATGACTTCCGGCTGATCTTTATACTTGTCTTGCAGCGACTTGAGCATTGGCTGTAACTTGCCCATTCGCTGCATTGATTTAGTCGACGCTGATTGCAGCGGCCAAACAAGAATTCTCACGGCTAAAGTCAAACCGAGAATCGCCCAGCCGTAGCTTCCTAGCGTCTTGTCCAGGAATTCAATAATGGGCAACATGAAAAGGTAAGTAATATCCACCTTCGGTTTTAGCTCCTCTTGTTAGCAACTGATGCATCGCACTTAGCAGCAATCCCTAGGGTCGCTGCCAGCGAATCTTGTAACTGTTTGAACGGCCGCTCAAATGAATCTGGGATCTCGTCGATCCCGCCATCCGACAGCGGCTGACATCTACACAACCTATAAGCAGCTAATGCACTGCCTTTTACCGCGCCGAACTTGTCGATGGCTTGAATCGCGTAATCCGAACAAGTTGGGTAGAAGCGGCAAGCTTGCGGTCTCAGCGGGCGGCTGAGTTGAAAAATTCGCAAGATTGATACGAGTATTTTCTTCATGGCTCTTTAGAAGACGCCCTCCGAGCACCGAATTTTTGATTGGCTCGCTGCAAACAAGATTGAATGCTCGACATAATGTCTTTGAACTCAGCTCCCAGAGCCTTATCTTGAATCACCCAAACCAGCGCATACCATTGACGCAAATTCACCTTGTCGTCACTTGGGACTTCCTGACTGCTTGCAGCTCTTATTGCTGCTCTTAGAAGTCTGTAGGCTTCGCGAAAGCGCCTTTTAGCTTTGTTGCGCTTACATGCCTTGTTATGGACTTTCTTGCCTGCTACAAAAGCAGCCAAAGGCATTCTTGGACTGCTTTTCGGTTGCCTTGGCAAGACGTATAAAACGCAAACATCGCTTGCCACTGACTTGCGTGCCGTATAGACGCGCTGAAAGAGGCCTGCTTTTCTAAGCCTCTCTGCATCAGGCAACACGGAATTTATTTGCTCAGGCGGTAACGGCCTTTGGCTCTGCGGGACTTGATGACGTTACGACCATTTTTCGTAAACATTCTCTGAAGAAATCCGCTGCTCTTTTTGGCTTTGCGGATAGCCCCTCTCAATGTGCGTTTCATGACTGGAATAACTCCGTACAGATTGATTTGCGCAATACTTAATAAAGCTCAACTTCAAGAAGCTGGCTCTACCGCCAACTCGCTATAAAATTCTAAGAAGTCGGCAATTAGGCCTTATGCTATCATCTCCCCCAGAGACTTATGACCGCTAGTGCATACTAAGGCGGTTAAAAATTTACGAATTGAGCACGGTTTCCGGGCTCAAGAAATCATTCCCGCTAAACGCCAAGAGCAAGAGCGGTGATGAAAGCTCCTCATAAAAAGTGCCTAAGAAATCAACGGCAGTTTACAGAGGGCATTATTGTCCGCACCGAAATACAACAAAAGAAGCCCGAAACAAGCTGATGACAATTGAAAAACCGGAAGACGTCTGCCTCGATTTGCCACTTGAACAAATTTGGGAGCAAGCCCTGAGTATCCTCGAGAAGACGATCAAGGGTCCTTTCCTTGATGCCTGGGTTCGCGGGATGACGCTTTCGGCGATAAATCAATCGCAAGCTACTTTCAGCGTTGCCAACAGCATGGCGCTTGGTTGGCTTCAAAATGCCAAGCACGCGAAGAATGCCATTGCAGACGCCCTGGAGCAAATAACCGGGCGCAATTTGGAGATCGAAATCAAAATCGACCCAACAGTCAAACCAAAGGTTTACACGCCTTCTATTGCTTCGATAACAGTCGCCCCGGATAGCCTGCCAGCAGGTCCTGGAGCTGGTTTCCCCAGCTCGCCGAAGCGTTCTTCGGAGCACGGAGAAACGGCGAACTTCGAAAGAAATTTGCGTTCGGAACAATCAAATCTAAATCCAAAACACATTTTCGAAACATTCGTCGTTGGCTCTAGCAATCGCTTTTGTCATTCGGCTTCCATGGCGGTCGCCGACAAGCCGGGAGCGTCTTACAATCCTCTCTTCCTTTATGGTGGTGTAGGACTCGGAAAAACACACTTATTGCATGCAATCGGCAATCACATTTTACGTATGGCACCAAATACGGTGGTACGTTATTTAACCTGCGAAAAATTCACCAACGACGTGGTCAACTCAATTCGTCAAAATGACATGATCCAATTTCGCAAGAAGTACAGGACTGTCGATCTGCTTCTGATGGATGACATCCAGTTCATTGAAGGAAAAGAAGCAACGCAAGAAGAGTTCTTCCATACTTTTAACGCCCTGCGTGACAGCGGCAAGCAAATTGTTCTCACTAGCGATCGTCCTCCCAAAGCATTAGGACATCTGGAAGAGCGCCTGCGTAGCCGCTTCGAATGGGGGCTGATAGCTGATATCCAACCACCCGACTATGAAATGCGCCTGGCCATCCTCAGCAAGAAAGCTGATCAGGAAGGAATGGCAATACCGGAAGATGTGTTGGCTTACATCGCGCGTAGTTTCTCAAGCAACATTCGTGAGCTGGAAGGCGCTTTGCTGCGCGCTCACGCATTTGGAAAGCTCACCGGCGAACCTTTGACTATGGTGTCGGTAATGCAAGTGCTTCAAACTGGAAACCAGCGGAAAGAGCGACCCCAACTGACAATCGATCAACTAATTGATGCAGTATCTTCGTATTACAAAGTTGAATCATCGGATCTTAAATCTTCGAAACGTTCACAGGATCTAACGGTACCTCGACATATAGCTATGTATCTAGCACATGAGATCCTCTTGCTAAGTTACCCGCGAGTGGGGCAAGCGTTCGGAAATCGCAAACACACATCGGCTTTATATGCATACGATAAGGTTAAGCAATCGATCTCGGAAGACCCCGAAATTGCTAGGGCAGTTGGCGAAATCTCCCGTCAATTGGACCGTTGAGTGCTTTTAGAAAAGCTGTAGAAAACTTGTGCATTGTCTGTAAGAGATCTGTACGACAAGTTTTCGGGCACAGATCACAAGCAGATCGATAAACACAGGCCGAGAACATCTTATCTACAGCCCAGATCTAAGCAGCTCAATGTTATCCAGGGTTATCTACAGAAAACGAGCTCCCTTACTAATACTATTTATTTATTTCAGAGAAAGAAAGAACAGAAGCAACTAACAAGAGTGATTGAGATTGGCTTGTAGCAACGATCCGGAAAGATATCGATCACGATCCCCTTATCCAAACGATATGCAAAACGCTGATCAGATCCTGATCGGATCCGATTTCGATCCAGATCAATATGTTCAACCAAACGACAAGTTCCAGAAGGTCAGCGAATATTCATGCTGGGAAGCTTGCGAATTCCTCGCGGGATCTGTAATCTTTAGAGCATAGTTTTCTTCACGGGTGAGAAGCCATGCACTTTGCCATTCAGAAAGAGGTTTTGGTAAAAGCTCTCAGAGATGTGAGCAACGCAATCGCTAACAGGGTTGTTCAACCAGTCTTGAGTAACGTACTGATCGAAGCAGTAGATAGCGTAACACTCAGATTCACTGGAACAGACCTTGATCTCACCATCCGCACGAATACACCAGCAGTTGTTTACACGTCAGGATCAATAACGCTGCCCGGTAAGAAACTTCTCGAAGTCGTTTCGAAGTTGGCTAACGATCTCGTATCTTTTCAAATCAACCCGGAAAACCAAGAAACTACAGTTACGTGCCAAAAGTCGAAGTTCTCTCTATCAGGACTTTCAGCACAGGACTATCCGAAAATCGGTGACGCCAGCGCAAGCGAAGGCTTCTTGATGCCGACCGACATTCTTCGCCGCTCAATCATTCAAACATCATTTGCAGCAGCTACTTACGACGTTAGCAGCATCCTTGGCGGTGTTTATTTGCTCGTTCAAGATGGTGCCTTCGAAGCGACAGCCACAGATGGTAGCCGCCTGGCGCATAGACGTGAAGAGTTGAACGTAAGCGCGCCGGCGTCACGCAAGACAGACGGCGACAAAGAGACCGCAGCAAAGTCGAGTACAGCTACTCTCGAGAAGCCACATGAATTGAAAGCAATCGTGCCGGCACGTGCGTGTACTGAGCTGCTGAAAATATTTGATAGCAAAGAGCCTGGAGCGCGTGTTCGCGTAGCAGTTGTAGACGGACAGATTGCATTTGAAAGCGATTCGCACTTTGTTCTCACACGTTTGATCGGTGGCGAGTATCCTCGTTACCACGAGCTCTTCCCAACTGAATTCACTTATCTAGCGCAATTTAAGCGCGAAGAATTATTGGCAGCCGTAGAGCGCGTTGCGGTCATGTCAGACGAAAGAACAAACTTGATCAAGCTGCACTTCGAGGCAGAGTCCGTACAGGTGAGCTCCAACACGCCAGACGTAGGACGCGCACAGGAAGAAGTTTCCAGCAAGTTCGAAGGACAAGTTCTCGACATCGCCGTTAACGTACGTTACGTTCTTGATGTACTTCAAAAATTGAGCTCATCCGACGTCCGTCTAGAAATGACGGGACCTTTGAAGCCTCTGATTTTCAAGGGTGAAGGGGAAGATAATTACAAATATCTCCTCATGCCGGTGCAGGCTAGATAACCTTGTGATATACTGCACTGGTCGGCTCACAGAAGTGAGTCCGATTTGAGTCCAAGAAATTCTGGGATCGTAGCTCAGCTGGTTAGAGCGCCTGCCTGTCACGCAGGAGGTCGCGGGTTCGAGTCCCGTCGGTCCCGAATTTTTTTTCAATAGTTGTTAGGTGAACTTCGGTTCGCCTTTTTTGCTTTTAAAAGGTGATACAGAACACGTCGACTGACAGCAGTCGTCTATCCGCCGCTAGCGCGTACATCCTGGACGCATTCACGTCCCGTGCTATCTATGAAATTGTGTCTAAAACTTCCACGACTTGCCGACAGTAAAGTTGAGCAATCCGCCAATTTTGACGTTTACATCATTGCCTAAAGGTATTTTTGGTTCAGCCTTCTGCTGCTAGAACTCGGACATCTTAGGGTCGCGTTCGAAGTCATAGGCTGGGAGATTTTTGTCTTTCAGTTTGTTGAGGTCCACACTTCCTTGCAACTGTTCGTTCGCGTGCGGACCATGAATGCGATTCTGAGACCGCAGAGTTGCCCGTACGTCTCGTAAATCGAATTGGTCCAAAGAGAGGCTTGGAAAAGATGTCTGCTTGCTCTCAGGGCTCTCAAATAACTCTGCTGATCCACCCATGGGTGCACCTCTGGATTGCGGGTATCCAAAGCGATGATATGACACGCAAAATCGTCCGACTATGTGGACGTTACGTAGTCGTTGGTGATTAGCGTTTAAGAAACAGTCGAATTAGAAGTTCCAGGTCTTCTTTATCGTGATGTCGATATTGTTGTCGGAACGTCCGTACGGGTTGGTTGTGTCGTAGGGCTTGCGATTATCGTTTGTCGAACCAGTTCCAATCACCGCGAATTCATATCGGGAACCTACGAAGACCTTCTTTGAATTTGGACAAATTGATGACAGTCTGGTTTCGGCGTTCATGTTTCGGGGGATTGAAATTTTGCAAAACAAGGAAAAATGACATGGATGTCGTTCAGATCCGCTGGAGCTAGTAATGGGAATTCCAAGATCAAGGACCAAAAGAAAACGTTCTTTGCGCAGCGGCTATTTTGTTAGTCTTGCAGGTACTCTTTCTCTGTCCTTATTAGCCGGATTTATGCAGTCCAGCGATGCGGAGAGCATTTACGATCAGGTCATGCGATCAGAGAGAGCCAAACAGCAAAAGAATTCATCAAGTACTAATGCAGGAGCAAGTAACGCCATCACTGGTGGTGCAGCGAATTCGTCTCCATCTTCAGGGCAGTCCCCATATCCCTCTAGTGTGCAAGGACAATCTCCAAATCCTTCAAGCGCGCAAAGCGATGGCTCCAATCCAACTGGCGGTCAAGGTGGATCCGGAGTCCGAACTCCATCCAAAGTACAAAATGCAGTAAATCGCGGCATACAGAGCGGTATACAAAGAGGGTTGAACCATGGCACCAATGCTATTGATAGGCTTGGTAGAAAGTTTGGAATTCAGGGACTTGGGTCGAGTTTGAGCTCCCCAAATGGAATGTCGATTCCCAATGGACAGTCAATTCCCAATGGACAGTCAATTCCATCAGGAGGGCAGCCTTATTCGCCCGCGCTCGGATCTCAAGCAAACGGACCTGAAGAGTCGTCTTACAGAAGGCATGTCACGCCATCTGTTTCTCAATCAAGCGGGGCGAACGATGATGGCAGAGCCGCTTGGGAAGCAGCGGGCAAACGTGCTCGCGAATCACAAAATAATGCGTATCTTACATCAGCGCAAAATGCTGAAGCTCGCGGAGATTGGATGCAGGCAGCATTTGCGTACAATCAAGCAATGGGTGACACGATTAGAACAGAAGATGACGAAGCAGGAAGAAGGAATCACACAGGCTCTAACGATGAGATGATTAAAAGGCAAGCACGGGATCCCGCTTTCAAGACGTTGAACATGAAGTCAGCCTATTGCTGGACTCAGTTAATCAACCAGATATATGCTGGCCAGGTCAAGAATGTTGACCCTAGGCATTGTGAAAGTCAGCTGGAACACAGCTATGCTTATTTGAAACTGCGTGACCCAGGAAATGCTGCCTGGCATTATCTCGATGCGGTCTATTATTGCTCCGACAATAGAACAAAAGACTGGCACTACATTCTTGCTTGGAATCGAATTATCGATGCGCTTAAGTGTCCGCGACTTACACCATCCATCAAAGCGAAGTGCTTGGCGTTGCAGGCCCATATCAAGCTAGCAAAAGAGCTACAACAAAATGACATGAGACGTGCCGTTTTTAGCATGGAACAAGACCTTGTTTGGAATGTCGAACATCCCCACATAGCGGGCACAGAATACAGCACTTCCAGGGTTCAGATTGACGAAACGCATGAACGAGTGACGACATATGCGAGGGATTATCTGAATACGGAACTTTGGGCTGTCGAGACCTACGATGATTGCAAAAAGGACATAGCGCAGAACTTCCCTGCATTCAAAACTAAATGGTTGAAACAGCTGAACGATATGATGGCCATGCCTAATCACGGGATGCCTGTGCCACCAGGTCCTTCCAATGAAGAGCCTGCGATATACTGCCCTCCTCGTTGGGAAGAGCTCGCTTTTGGTCCGTTGGATCTTACAATTGGAAGACAGTATCCTAATGGTGGACCTGGAAGCGGCCACTGTGATCCCGATCTTCTTCCGCGAGCCTATATTCAGGCGATGAACCGGAAAGTTAAAGGCAAGTAGGAATGGATGGGTGCGTAATTTTGGCTCACTGTTAGCTTGCGGAGTTCATCGAGGCGCGACAGCTCGTGTGCGCGAAATTTTTCTGCAACAACGAAAATGCCTGCTTCACTGAATTAGCGATACCATGCGAGCAAAACGGATCATTTTGCTGTAGGTGGGGTTCATTACAGGCTTGTTTCCTTCACCCCAATATGTGCCGGCCCAATAGCCAATAGGATTGTCGTCGGTGGAGAGAATTAAGCGTATGCTACCTTTACCGAGTCCATCACGATGGCTCTGATGAGCATTTGGTGGAAGCTGCTCGGGAGCAAAATGATAAACAGAAGAACTATCTATTACTGGAATCTCAATGTAGCGATAGCCGTTTTCTTCACGGATCTGGCTTGGTTGATCGAGTACGATCATCACGTGTCCTGTGTTCGTTGATTCAGTTGACCCTTCCTTCCATGCAATGAAGTCTCCTGGTTTGAGATTGCGCCAGTTCGAGATTCCAAGCCAGCCGTTTGTTGGTTGATTTGGATCAAGCGTGTTGAAGAAGGAAGCCCAGACTTTAGCCTGTGGATAACTAGCGTTAGGTTCTCGTTCGCGAACTACTGCATAATGTCGAGGGCCGATTGAATGGACAACATAACTAATGAATCCTGAGCAATCGGTGTGAGCTTCCATTGAACCGTTGGCATTGGTAACCACTTGTCTTGAGGCTGATACTTCGTGGTGTGAATACCGAACGTCAACTGAGTTATCGAAAATTGATTCAGCAAGGCGCAACACCTGGTTACTCAGCGGTGTTAATGCCGTAGTGCTTTTTCCATCGGTTTTTAAGACTTGATTTTTTGACTCCGCGATACTTGCGCTTGGGTGTTCGGATGGCTGAACCAGAGAAGACAATCGCTCAGGAGTGGACGCGCGATGCTCGTAAAGCCAACGGATAGCATGCAATTCGGACTGCTTCATGCCTGGAGTTTCTTCGGGGTGCGGACTGATGATCAAGATCGAGCCACGTCCATACTTTGAGTAAATGATAGCGGGTGCACCAATCATGACACCGGGTTCCCCTCCGTCCCCAACGACTTCGCTTCGAAAGAACGCCAGCGGTTTGAACGAAGGATCTGGGGTCTCAAAAGGAGGCGCAAAAATTGGACCGTTTTCGTATACTATTTTTACCATCTTATCTTTTATGCCGAAGATCTCCATGGCGGCAGGTGTCAGTTCTACGTCGACTAGTGGTGCGCCGGCAGTTCTGTACCAATGCTTTTCGTCAACTGTTTTTAGAGGAAGGATGCCCAGGTACGCATCTTTCAGGCTGGATACCAAATATGCCCCGGCACACACCCCTAGGTAAATACCGCCGTTTTGAATGAAGCGTTTTACTTCGTCACGGGCTGCAGGGCCCATTGCATACGATTCGGTTGTTGCTGAACCTCCCGGTATCACCAACGCATCAAAGTCTTTAAGTACTCCGTTGCGAATATCGTTGCCATCAATTTTCTGATATCTAATAGTTTCATCGTTGTTCCTGCTGAACTCTTTGGAAAATTCACTGGCCTCTGTGCCACTGTCGATGAATAGCGCCACGCGAATTCTTTCAGTAAGACCAATTGGACCTTGGTTGGTTTTGCTAGCGATGGTCGACTCCGGTTCTGCTTTAGGGACGATACCGATTACTGGTCCGCCTTTTGCTTTGTGTCGATAAAGCCAGCGAACTGCATCCAATTCCATCTCGTGCAATCCTGGTGTCTTCTCTGGATGGGGGCTAATTGCGAGCACAAGTCCGAGTCCGTACCGAGAGAGCACCATTGCTGGCGCACCCAGCATGACACCTTGTTCACCGCCTTTGGCTACAACCTCAGTACGAAAGAAGCCGAGCGGTGAGAAACTACTGTCCGGACGCTCGAGCGGCGGACCAAAAATGGGTCCGTTTTCGTAGAGTATCTTTAGATTGCTGGATTTTCTATTAAATACTTCCATGCCCAGTGGATTCAATTCTACGTCGACGGGTGTACCATCGGCTGTTCTGAACCAATGTTCTTGATCAAGTGTTTTTAGAGGCAACAAGCCTAAATCGCTTTCCTTTGCTTGGGAAGCAAGATAAGCTCCTGCACAAATGCCCATATACAGCCCGCCACGGTCGATGTAGCGTCTGACCATTTCGCGAGCATCCGCTCCGAGACTCTGGGCTTCTTTGAGCGCACTGCCTCCTGGAACAATCAGAACGTCGGTGTCATTGAGCACACCATTTGTGATGTCGTCACCATTGATGCTTTTCCAATTGAAATCGTCGGCATTCTGGAGATCTCGAGTCAGATTTTTTTTTGCAGGAGCTGAAACTCCGCGACCTATGAAAAGTGCTACTCTAATCTTCTGGTCTTGGGCCTGGAGCGGAATTGAGCTAGTTAGACAATAGCTGAAAAATAGCATGATAACCAGGCTCCCCAAGAGGCGCGTTGATGCCGGATTTGTCATTTTTGGTTTCCCCCCAACTAGTTAGCAGCTGAAGGAAGTATTCTACCGTTAGTTAAGTGTGATTTCATCGGATCGATGAGCTAGAATGCCGGATTGTCGATGAAGCTGCCGTTTGGCATTTTCTTGGCATTTGTTTGTCAGTTTCATGGCACGAAACTGCGTGAAACCGGCATGAATAGTCGTTGACGTGAGATTCGTTTAAACACATAATCAAGTCAAAGGGATGGATTGGGAGAGTTCAAAAAATGCATCATCGAGAAAGAGATTTCAGCGCGGACAGAATTCAGAGCGCCATACTAGATGGGGTTAATCGTGATGGAAAGCCGGATCTAACTGAAGCACAACGTTTGCTGAACGCAGCGTTTTTGAATTTGCCATCGGAGAAATTCAACAAAATTGCGACTGATCTTGAAGTCCGCAATAGTGATTACCAGTGGCAGAAAGAGGAGGACGAACGCTCCGGCAGGACTCGACATGGCAATATTGCAAGCGGTTTAGGAGATGTGTCTGTTCATCGCGACCGGCATGGGAATGTTGTCGCTATGGTAATCAACGATTCTAAGGGATGGCACGCTATGGGTGCCGATATCGTCGGAACGCGCGTTTTTGATGCAGGCAATCCAAAATTGTTGGATACAGGTCGAGTAGCGCAGCATCGCACTGAATACGCTTCTGTGCTGCCTCAGGAGAATGTGGTTAACCAATCAGTGTCGAACCGAATAGAAGTAAGACCGTTGCCCGCTCCTGCCCAACGAATCATGGCTCCGGAGATGATGATGCCGCCGGATCAATATTCGCGCGGGCTTAGACAAGATATTGTCGATTGTTCGACCTATACGATAAGGAAGGATGATAATTGGTTGGTTATTGCGCAAAAATTGCATCCCGAGTTGCATCGCTATCGGGATTTACTTGATGAAGCCCATCGCTTGAAAGCCATCAATGGCGGTACCATTAATTTGAGAGTAGGTCAAAAAATTGCCACCAGAGATGCATACGATATTGACCGTGAGGTGCGCGCGCGCATGGCTCATGCTTATGGATGGAATCGTAACCGTCAGTATTAATCTAGTCTTGCATCGGAATTCAGAGACTAACTAAGGGCTTGGTGAATCTCTTTGCTCAAACGCCAGATCTATAACAGGTCTGGCGCTATTCTTTTTGACTTATCAGGGAGCAGGTGCAAGCCGGAGCAGGTTTTCCTGGTACTGTGAGTGGTGGCGTGGTGCCAGGGTGTTGACACGCCGTAGGCTGGGAGATCGCCCCCACCGGGAGAGAAATTTTTCGCAAGATCGGCTTGACAGGACTTCGAAGAGTGATTTAAATTGGTCTTTAGATACGGAGTATTAGTTATGAAGTCGGCGAACGCAAAATTGAATATAAATCAATTGCCGACCAGCGGCGTGGGGGCCACGTGCCCACGGACAGGCCGCTCCGATGCTATGCTCTGGTCGCAAATGTATTCAGATCACGGTAGACGCCCCGAAGAGAAACTTGATTCTCAGCGAAGCTAATTCACCCAGTGCTCTGACAGGTAAATCGATTGTAGCGGCGACGGTGTAGCTTTCCACAGTGGAAGTTCTGCACAAGTCTTTGCAAAATCGCGAGAAACCGTAAATGTTCCTGACTTTGCAGGTGGTGCTGGCAACATCGCTTATTCGCTTGCAGGTCGGTTTCTCGTCCACTTCCAATTCAAACAACGTGCCGAAAGGGGACGATGCAAAATGTTCAACACTCTAAGAAATTTCATACTCAACAAGGCAACCCAGAGACAACACTTGCCAGGAACCGTGCCGAACTCAGCCGGTGGCTATTCATTTGCGGTCGATTCCTGGAAGCAGTTCGAGAGATTTCTTTTGCTCGGAACAACCGGTGGAACATACTACATCGGTGAACGCGACTTGACCAAGGAAAACCTGGACGCAGTGCTTAAGTGCATTGACGAAGATGGTGGACTGGCAGTAAGGCTGATTGAAGATGTTTCAATTGCCGGTCGCGCTCCAAAGAATGACCCTGCTATTTTTGCTCTGGCACTTGCTTGCTCAACAAGCAACGACCTGACGAGACAGTTGGCTCTGAATGCAGTGCCGAATGTTTGCAGAACCTTCACTCATCTTTCGCACTTCCTGACTTACATCAAGCAAGGAAAATTGCGCGGTTTTGGACGAGGTCTGACAAGAGCGATAGCGCGTTGGTTCAACGAAAAGCCAGTGGCAGATCTGGCGTATCAAGCCATTAAGTATCAATCTCGCGATGGCTACAGCCAGCAAGACGTATACAGACTTTCTCACCCTGCTCGTTTTTTGAAGCTGGATGCGGAAAGTCCTCGAAGACTGATTTATAACTTCATCGCAAAAGGCGAAGTGCCGGAGGAACTCGAAAATTTTGAAAGCGATGAGTATATTCCTGTTCTGAGACTTGCTGCGGCTCAAGGAGTTCTAAAAGGAAGAACGGAAAATATTCCGCTGGCAATTGACCAATGGGATTTGCCGATGGAAACTGTTCCGACTGAAAGTCGAACACGTGAAGTGTACAAAGCTGTTTTGCGCAAGGCTGGTTTGACCTGGATTCTGCGCAACTTGGGAAACCTGACGGCTCAAGGAGTTCTGGACACAAAAGCTGATCTGGAATTCGTGATCGAGAGGCTGACCTCGCGAACACAGCTGCGAAAAGCGCGCATTCACCCGCTGGCTATCTTCCAAGCTCTGCGCATTTATGCTGCAGGCCGTGGATTCAAGGGAACCAACACATGGACTCCCAAGCGTAAATTGATCGATGCACTGGATACAGCATTCTATGCTTCTTTCAAGGACGTTGAGCCAAGCGGTAAGCGAATCTTGTACGCGGTAGACGTATCTGGATCAATGCGAGGAGCTCGCGCATCAGGGTTGACTAACATCTCTGTCTTTGAAGCTGCCGCTGTAATGACAATGGCTGCTGCAAGTGTGGAAGATGATTTCACTTTGATCGCTTTCGATACCGGTACATTTGAACTCAACCAACTGTCAAACAGACAAAGACTCGATGACATTGTGGCTAGATTTCAAAGTTTCGGTGGAGGTGGAACGGATTGCGCACTTCCGTTCAAATACGCCCTGGACAAGAAGCTGGCGGTTGACGCATTTGTCGTCTTCACGGACAGCGAAACCTGGGCGGGGAACCAACATCCAATCGTTGCTCTGGATGAATACAGAAAGCGCATGAATTTGCCGAATACAAAGGCTATTAACGTAGCTATGACGGCGAATCGCTTCACAACACTGCCCGCCTCAGATCCGCTCACTCTCGAGTGCTACGGATTTGACACAAGCATTCCGTCGGTGATCAGTTTGTTCCTGACGGGAGGCTAAAGGAGCTAGCTGGTGGATAGACAATTTGCTTAGCAAATACGAGTTCACCAGCTATTTTCCACTTTAGGTTTTCGGTGCGAGCCGAATCAAGAGGTTTATCGTCTGTCACACGAATCCACCCTCTTTAGCATAAATTGCTCGCACCATTTTTACTGAACACGCCTCTGAAGATTACCGGATATGATCATCGAGCTACGAACTCGAAGGCAGTTGGTTCGATTCCAACCGGGGGCATTGTTTAACTTCAGTGGCACCGTGCGCGCCCCGCGTTACCGGATTAGAATACTCCGTTCTTCTAGTGGTTTAGGAAACCGTTCTTTCAAGACGGGAAGATGAGTTCAATTCTCATACGGAGTGATGTTTGTATGCGCAAAATCGCGTTTTAAAAGGAGGTGGCTCGGACCGAATTGATAAGGTTATCGATCATAACGAGGGGTCGGTGGTTCAAGTCCACCCAGCGGCTTGCCGCTGTAGCTCAGTTGGTTAGAGCACCAAAAACGCCTTATCAAAATAAATTGTCCGAGCCATTGCTTTTGGTTTTGCATGGACCGAATGGAGAAGTTTATCGACACAGTTAGGAAGGTGGGCTTGCGAATCCACCTGGCGCACGTCAAAGCTATTGGCATGCGTTTATGACTTCTTCGAATAGATCGTCTATGCAGCTTATCCTGTGCGAGCCGAACGAAAGAAGGTTATCGTTTTTCCACGAACTAATCACACTATCTAAATCGTTCGCGTTCACGTTTTATCCTTGGAAGTAAGATCTGGTGCGAGCCGGAGTGAGAGGCTTATCGTCTTTGTAAACGACTCAACACCCTCTCAGCGCGAAATAGTTCGCACCAGATTCTCAATTTTTGGAAGCTAGATAGAAATGCGCGGACCGAAGCGAGAAGATTATCTTGAAGCCGAGCACGGGGATGGTTCAATTCCACCTGGCGGCACGCCGACAGAGCTCAAGGGGCGAGCAGCTCGGAGGTCTCTTCGCAATAAGTTGTCTGTGCAACTATATTTTGAATTGTGTAAACGCGACACGCGAGCCGAACAGATGAAGTTTATCGATAGTTCCAAACTAACGAAACCACCAAGCCAGACTTCGTCGCACATGAATCGCTCGCGTCTTTTATTGTTTGAACTGAAGAAGTGGGACTATGTGGACTTGTTATCCCACGCTTATTTGCCTGTTCTAAAGCGCTTAAGCGACTGAGCTTTCTGCCGCAGAGCCGTCGTTCATGCGAGTTTTGAGATCTTCTGTGAAAGAATTGCAAAGGTTGCTTGCTTTTTCTTTCAATTCAAGGCTCTTCTCTTTGACTTGTCCAGCCAATTCTTTGGTTTTGTCTGCAATATCATGTCGCAGCTCTTCGCCTGGTTTTGGTGCAAACAGATTGCCGAGGACAAATCCTGCTGTCATGCCGGCAACCGTACCAACTACAGCACCAGCAGTCGCTCCTACGAAGAAGACAACTTGCATTGTTTTTAGTGTTGGATTGAGCAAGCTATTGAACATAATCTTTTCTCCCAAATGCGTTCTGACGTTTGGTTCTAGACAGAGGGTCGTCTAAATAGTTCCGGGCGTCTGAATTGTTTGGTCTGAGCTTAAGAGAAAATAGTTTGCTTTGATATAGTGGTGGATTGGTGAAGATTCTCAAAACTTCCATCACCAGTAGATGTTTTGTCCTCCCTGCGCAAACGGGATACTAAACGAAGTAGTAGCAATACCCCAAAAAGCAAAGACTTCGCAAGCAATTTGCGGAGCCTTCGCTTCTTTGAAAAGGTTACCAGGTCTTCATCTCGGATGCATCCCAGAGGGAGGCTTCGACGTTGTTGCCGTCGGCGTCCTTGAGTGCGAGGAAGTAGACCCAGGTGATGCTATCCACTGCGGCTTGCTGATACTCAGTGTATTTCTTGCCGTCGGGCATGGTGTACCGTTTGAGGCTGTACCAGACGGCGGAAATGGATCCGATATTCTCGACGCTTACGGCGTTAGCCACAAGCGCGGAAGCGGAAGGATTCAGGCCAGCCAGGCGGGACCTTTTCATAACTGTCTCCGTGAAGAGTGGTGGATGATAAATGCTCTAAAAGAGGCGAGCGCATTGCTGCGCTCGCAGGAAATGTCGTGCCTATTGGCTGCGATTCTCCAGCCAGCGCGGAATAACGCGCGTGCCGAAGTAGAACCCAAGTGCGCTGGCGAAGCCCAAAAGAGCCACGCCGAGCAGGGCACCGGGGTCGAAATAGTTGGGTGCGGGGGTGGTTCCCTTACCCAAATCGGCCAGCACCATAACCAGATAGATTATGTTGGACGAGCCAACTCCGGCGGCGAGAAGCCCCTGGAGAGACAGGTCCAATTTCTTGTCGATGAAGACGAGAAGTGCGGCGACGAATGCTGCAAATGCGGTGCCGAAAGTGGTCAGGATGAGTGCCACGAGCGGCCACATGAAGTGCGGATCCATCCAGTTGAGGATGACGCTGGCGGTGAAGCCAAGCAATCCGCCGCATGTTGCGCCTAGCAAAACGCCAATCGGTTTAATCATGGTGTTTCCTTTCCATGAGTTGAACTTGTTTTTCCGGTGTCCACTTTTAACGTTCGAAATCGGCTCATCCGTTAGATGGCTTTGGAAACAATTTTTTTGATGTGGATGAGAGTAGGGTTGCAGTGATGCCGGATCTCGAAAAGCCAAATTAAAGGGACAGTTCAGTTCTATTGATGGAGCAGCAACAATGTCAATGAATTACAGCTGCGGAGGCCTCTGCGGTGCCAAAATCAGTTCACTCCGCTTTGCACCGATTTAATATTTCACGTCGAAAGGTCGCTTATGATGCGGCTCTCAATATGTGCGGCCCAATCAGTGCTAATTGGGCATAGTATCGCAAATGGTGCGAGGACTTAAAGAATTGGGCCAGGTTGAAATTGAATCTCAGCTCTTGGCCTTGGCGTCGTAGAACTTGTAACCTTGTTTTGGCCCAGATAGTGGTGACTGGCCCAAAAAAACTTTCTTTGTGTACAAAACCCTAGTCTGTCCTTTGAATTCAATCTACCTATTTCATAGTCTGTTATTGCTTCCGTTCTCACTAAGAAATCAACCACTTTTCGCCCAAAACACACAAATAACATTCAAATTCAAAACTGTGTGTTGAACTTAGGTTCGAGCGAGAGGTACGGTTGTGGAACAGGAAGTGTTCAAAACTTCGGAGCTATCACATGAACTTCTTCAAGACCGTCGCTGGACTCGTCACCGGCGCGGGCGCCGCAGTCGTTGCTGGAGTCACCGTGTCCCTTCTGGGCATGACGGCATTTGACTTCCACTCTGCGCTCGTGCTCGGTGCCGTCCTCGGTACCTCGCTCGTCCTGCTCAACATCGTTGAGCCGCAGAAGAAGGCAGTCAGCACTTTCCTCGGCGGCGGTATGGCTGCTTGCGCCTACATCGCCCTCACCTCGGCCGCTGCGATGACCCTGCTGGGCGCTTTCGGCGCTGTCATCATGGGTGCGTTCGTCGGCTGGCTGGTCGTGTCGGCTGATGCCTTTAACGGCAATCAGTCCTAAGACGCAAGCCTGACTAATTGGGGAGCGGTCACTTCGGTGGCTGCTCCCTTCTTATGCTGTTTTTTTTGTACTTTTGGCTCTGGGCTATAAGATCACTTCAGCATAACGCATGGGAACAGTGAAAACGCAGGCTCTAAGCAAACTTTCGGAAATTGCCTGCTGCTTATCTCTTCTGTTGAAACGAAAACAGAATTCTTGTAAGTATC
>JAKFVQ010000028.1 GCA_021732085.1 Candidatus Obscuribacterales bacterium
CCGTTTAGTGCTTGTAATGTGCCACCAGTCGAGTTGATCGCCAGATTGCCGGTTGCATGCGCAAGAACATTCAGATTCGCAAGCTGTGAGACAATGGTGCCGCTATTGATCAAATTGTTGGTCTGAATGTTCAGTGCTTGCATCGCTGACATTACTGGAGCAATACTTGCGGCACTTGTTGCAGGAAGCGCATTGTACACAGCAGGCGCTGACACCGCGAGGGTTCCGGCGCTAGTGATGCTACCGGTGTTAACGATGTTCTGAACGGCGTTGAGACTCAGATTAAGTCCCTGCACCAAATTTGCAGTCGTAAATCCAGGTAACCCACCGGTAGGAATAATAGTGGTGATAGTGCCTGCGTTAAAAATATTGAGTGCCGAGATCTGGGCCGATTGGATGGCTGAATTCGAAGATATTGCGTAGATCGTGCCACCGGAAGCATTCGCGAAATTGTTGTTTCCAAAATCTAAGTGACCACCTGGGAGAGTGGCGAAATCAATGATGTTCATTCCAGAGAATGTCGTTGCGCTATTGAGTCCGTTCATCACAGACTCGGGCACCGTGGGAGTATTGGTGTTGGTGCTCGCCCCGCTGTTTGTCACGTCTATCGGAGTGGGAGCCGTGAACGCCTGCTCTGCGTATGCATAGGGCAGAGAGAGTTGGCCAGTAAGGAAAATCGAACAGGCCAAAAATACAGACAATTTCTTTCGCATAACGACACCACTCAATCATGTTTCCCGAGTGCTGGCCTTTCATAGACGCAGCGGCCAACCCACCCGGAAAGGTGAGTTAGACACCGAATGAATGGTCAACAAAAGCCATCCTAAAATGAATGGGGGGGGGTAGTCAAGAAATAACGTCGACAATTTGATGAATTTTTTATTTTCTGCGTCAGGAATTCACCGGACATGATTGCGCAAAAGAGAAAGCATGGCAAAAATCATGACGTGCAGCGAATCAAAACAAATGTGCCATCGGGACGCTGGCGGTCCCAAGGAAAGGGCATTCGAAGCGGGCTGGAAGCCCGCGGCTCCCATAGCGGCGGACCTCCTGCAGATTGCGCCCGGTCAATGATTCAAACTACGCAACCAAACTAGCTGATGGGTTCTTGCTCTTCGCCGAGGTGGTCGGTGTGCTTGAAGACTAGCATCGCCAGCGGTGGCACTGTTAAGGAGACGGATTGGGGACGTGCGTGATGTTCGTAGGGATCGGTCCAAAGACCGCCGTAATTCCCTAGACCACTGCCGCCGTACATCATCGCGTCGCTGTTCAGAATCTCGCGCCAGAAGCCAGCCTCGGGCACGCCGATTCTGTAATCATGACGCGGGATCGGTGTGAAGTTCACAACGACGAGCACCGCTTCCTTCGGATCCTTGCCTTTGCGTAGATAGCTGAGAACACTTTGCTCGCTATCCTGGCAATCAATCCATTCGAATCCTGCTGAGCGGCAATCGAATTCATGCAACGCAGGGTATTTCACAAGTGCGTGGTTGAGATCGCGCACCCAATTCAACACGCCTGTGTGCGTGCTGTGCTCAAGCAAGTGCCAATCGAGACTCTGATCAAAATTCCATTCGATCCAATGTCCGAACTCTCCACCCATGAACAGTAACTTCTTACCAGGTAGCGTGTATTGACTGCCGAGCAAAAGCCTTAGGTTCGCAAATTTCTGCCAGGTATCGCCTGGCATCTTGGACAACAATGACTTCTTTCCATGCACCACTTCGTCATGCGAGAGAGGCAGCATGAAGTTTTCCGATGCGCTGTACAAACCACGGAAAGTCAGCTTGTTGTGGTGGAATTTTCTATGAACGGGATCGAGCTCCATATATTTGAGCGTGTCATTCATCCATCCCATGTCCCACTTGAAGCCGAAACCAAGTCCACCCAAATAGGTGGGCCGAGTGACGCTCGGCCATGCTGTCGACTCCTCCGCGATCATCATCGCGTAAGGATATTCACCGTAAACATGTTCATTAAGTCGGCGCAAAAAATTGATCGCATCGATGTTCTCACGTCCGCCGTGCTTGTTTGGCAGCCACTCCCCATCTTTGCGCGCGTAATCCAAATAGAGCATCGACGCAACAGCATCAACTCTCAATCCATCGATGTGATACTTATCGAACCAGAACATCGCATTCGACAATAAGAAGTTAGCAACTTCAAAGCGTCCATAATTAAAAACATAGGTGCCCCACTCGCGGTGCTCGCCTTGACGTGGGTCCGCATGATCATACAAGTGCGTTCCATCAAACAATCCAAGAGCATGACCATCACGCGGGAAGTGCGCGGGTACCCAATCGAGAATAACTCCGATTCCTGCCTGGTGTAGTTGATCCACCAAATACATGAAATCTTCTGGCTTGCCATAGCGGCTGGTGACTGCAAAATATCCTGTCGTTTGATATCCCCACGACGCATCGAGCGGATGCTCCGACACGGGCATGAATTCAACATGTGTGAATCCCAAATCTTTGACATACGGAATCAGTTTATCGGCAAGCTCTCGATAAGTTAGCCAGCGACCTTCCTCTTCCGGAATACGCATCCAGGAGCCGAGGTGCAATTCATAAGTGGAAACTGGTGCCTCCAGTCCATTTGCTTTCTGGCGCTTCTTCTGCCAGTCCTGGTCTTTCCACTCGTACTTATCCAGGTCCGCCACAACTGACGCTGTCTTCGGTCTTACTTCCGAGAAGAAACCAACAGGGTCGCATTTTTCTGCTGCATAGTCATTCACTTTGGATGCAACATAGTATTTATAGATAGTACCTTCCGTAATACCAGCAAGAAAGCCGGCCCAAATTCCTGACTGCCCGATCATCGATAGCTGATTCTTCGAAGCGTCCCAATTATTGAAGTCACCAATAACTGAGACTTGTCTTGCATTCGGCGCCCAGACCGCAAAGTGCGTCCCCTTTACTCCATCGACCTCGCCCGGGTGCGCTCCCATTTTTTCGTAAATTCTGACATTCGTTCCTTCAGAGAAAAGATGAATATCGAAGTCTGTGAGAAATGATTCCTGTTGTTTGTTTGTGGCAGTCACAACTTTATTCCTTACATTACGGACGGATTGAATTCCAGCTATCTACACGTTGACGTAATGCAAACGCGTCCTTCTGTGGAGAGCAGTGACTTGAAGACACCGCTAAACAAACCAGAGAGGACGCGCCGCATTTATCGTTTACTTGGTTACCGGTTGCTTGATCAGCTTCGCAACTTTCTCAGCAACTTCACGTGGTGTGAGAGCTACTTCGATGTTCGCGGCTTTCATGGCTTTCATCTTTGATTCGGCTGTCCCCTTGCCGCCGGAAATGATGGCGCCTGCGTGGCCCATGCGTTTTCCGGGAGGTGCGGTCTGACCGGCGATGTAAGCAACAACGGGCTTCTTGATGTTCGCTTTGATGAAATCAGCAGCTTCTTCTTCAGCGCTTCCACCGATTTCACCGATTAGAACGATCACTTCAGTTTCAGGATCGTTTTCGAACATTGTCAGAACTTCCGGATATTCCATACCTTTTACCGGGTCGCCACCGACACCGACGCAGGTTGATTGTCCGAGGTTGGCATCGCTCAATGAAAGTGCGATTTCATAGGTGAGCGTGCCGCTCTTGCTGACCATTCCTACTGGTCCCTTCTTGAAGATGGAGCCTGGAAGAATTCCGAGCAGAGCTTCTGTCGGTGTGATGATACCGGGGCAGTTCGGTCCGATCATCTTCACGCCTTTGGCGCGTGCATGAGCAACGAGCTTGGCTGTGTCTTGCGGAGGAATGCCTTCGGTGATAACTACCAACAAGCTGATGCCTGCATCAACTGCTTCGCTGGCAGCATCGAGCACCAGATAAGGTGGCACGAAGATTACCGAAGCTGTTGCGCCTGTAGCATCCATTGCTTCTTTAACGGTGTCGTAAACAGGAATCTCAGTTCCTGGAACTTTGCTGCCGCCGCGTGCCGGTGTTACACCAGCGACGATTTGCGTTCCATATGCAACCATGCGCTTCGTGTGTGAAGCACCCATTTTTCCGGTTGCACCTTGCACTAATACTTTAGTGTTTTTATTGACTAGAATCACGATTCTATCTCCTTGATTGAACCAGAAAGGGGCTTACTTGGAAGCTGCAACAGCAGCTTTGACGGCATCTTCCAAATCAGGATAGAGCTTGGTGCCTGATGCTGCGAGCATCTTTTCTGCAACGTCTTGATTGTTGCCGCGGAGGCGGACAATCATTTTACGTTCAGGGTGGCGCTTCATGAATTCTACAAGAGCGGTAGCGACTTCATCGCATGCGGTGATACCGCCAAGGATGTTCAGAAGAATAACTTTCACTTCCGGATTGTCGTTGATAATTTCCAATCCCTGCAAGGTTTTCTCTGAGTCAGAACCACCGCCGGCATCGAGGAAGTTACCCGGGTTGCCGCCGAAATTCTTCACCATATCCATGGTTGCCATCGTCAATCCAGCGCCATTGCACATGATTCCGATGTTGCCATCGAGTTCAACGAGGTTCAAGCCGGCTTTCTTCGAGCGGCGCTCGCGCTCCGGCAAGTCTGCCATGTGCTTATCTGCCCAACCATTGAAGCGCTCTTGTCTGCCGAGCGCGTCGTCATTAACGGTGATCTTGCCATCAAGTGCCAACACATCTTCACCAGCGGTGACGACGAGCGGATTGATTTCAGCAAGGTCGAGATCCAGTTCTTCGTAGAGGCGATAGAGCTTATTTGCAATGTCAGCAACCTTGCTATGAAGTGCGCCACTCAAGCCCATGGCCTTGGCAATTTTTCTGCCCTGGAAAGATGAGTATGGGAATGTGATCGGCATTGTCACGATTTTATCGTTTGACTCGATTTCAATACCGCCATCGGCTGCCGCGATGAAAACAGGGCATCCACGGCTGCGGTCGAGCGTGACGGCCAAATACATTTCTTTAGCGATGGAGACTTTAGGCTCACAAAGAACGCTTTCGGTCTTCGAGTCTTTGATGGTCATAGCCAAGAGTTTTTCGGCAATAGCTTCGCCCTCTTTAAGATCCTTGGCGAATTGGATTCCGCCTGCTTTGCCTCGTCCGCCTGAAAGCACTTGGCACTTCAGTGTCAAAGGATAACCAAGATGAACGGTTCGCAGGCCGTCTGGCTTGGTGATTCGAGCGCTGGGCGGCACTTTGATGCCGAATTCTGCGAAGATTCGCTTGGCTTCGTATTCGTAAAGATCCACTTTTCGTCTCCTAAAAGTCGGTAGTGAGCGTCCCTCATGGATTGGAAGGACGGTCTTGGCATTGTAAATCCTCTATAAGGACTACATATAAATGATCATGAAATGTTCGCTTATCTGTTAACGAGCTGCAATCGAACCGCCATTTAAGCTTTCTCGAAGCTTGCCGCCGAACAAACGACGGCCAAATTTTTCGTTTGGTTAACCACGGGAAGTCAATGGTCCCCGAGAGCTTGGCGTCGGACAGTATACTTAGGCTCGCACCAAGAATACTCTTGGCGACTTGCCCCATTCGAAAGCAGAGGGATTACTATGCGTATTGGCATCCTGACGGGCGGCGGCGACTGCCCCGGTCTGAACGCCGTCATCAGAGCGGTTGTGAAAAAGAGCGTCAAAGATTATGGCTCTGAAGTAATAGGCTTCCTGGAAGGCTGGCGCGGACCGATCGAAAATCTGGTCATGCCTCTAACCTTGCAGTCGACAGGCGGTCTCATCCAGCGCGGCGGCACGATTTTGCGCACCTCGCGCACCAACCCGTTCAAGGTTGAGGGCGGACCCGAGAAGATCATGGAATCCATGAAGAAGAACAACCTCGACGCGCTAGTGGCAGTCGGCGGCGAAGACACAACCGGCGTCGCCAACAAGATGTTCAAGCAGTATCAATTGCCTGTCGTTTGCGTTCCAAAAACAATCGACAACGACTTGAACGCAACAGACTATACATTCGGATTCGACACCGCCGTAAACATCGTTTGCGAAGCGCTTGACCGCTTGCACACGACAGCTGAATCACACAACCGCGTTCTAGTTTGCGAAGTTATGGGCAGACACGCTGGCTGGATCGCCTGCTACGGCGGTATCGCAGGTGGTGCAGACTTCATCTGCATTCCGGAAAAACCAATCGATATTAAAGAGATGCTCCAGGTGATCAAAAAACGCCATGCGCGCGGACGCCTATTCTCAATCATCGTAGTTGCCGAAGGCGCTAAATTCCCCAAAGAAGACGAAGTCTTGAAGGACCAAGAAAAGGATTCCTTCGGACATATTAAGCTCGGCGGAATCGGCGACCAGGTCGCAAAAATCATCGAGAAAGAAACCGGCTACGAAACTCGCGCAATGACACTCGGTCACTTGCAACGAGGCGGCGCTCCCAGCGCCTTCGACCGTATTCTAGGCACACGCTTCGGCGTTCGCGCAGCTGACCTTGTACACAACAAGGAATTCGGACTCATGGTCGCACTTGATGGCACCAACATCATCAACGTTCCAATCGAAGCCGGCGTCGGCCAGCTCAAGACGCTCGATGATGAGATGTACAAAGTCGCCCAAGTATTCTTCGGCTAAACCTGGTGGGAGCGCAGGCTTCCAGCCGGCTTCGGATTGCTGCTAATCGGAGCGCAGGATGCCTGCTTCTAATTGCTGCTAATAGGAGCGCAGGCTTCCAGCCGGCTTCGGATGGCTGCTAATCGGGAGCGCAGGCAGATGCCTGCTTCTACTTGCTGCTACCTAGAAGCGCGAGCATCCGCCTGCTTCAATCCATCCGCCCGCATAGACTTAATCCCCTGCCTCTGGCATCCTGAGCGCCCGCCTGCTAATCTTATGGGCGTCGTTTTTGGGTAGACACAGGGTATGGACGGGCAAAACCCGTAAATATCGGTGAGCAAATAGCCCATGGGAAAATGGGCGCCAATTGACGCGCGAGAACAGCTCTGGCAGGAGTGGAAATGGCTGAAGCAGACGAGAAACCAAAGAAACTCGGTGAATTACTTGTGGAATCAGGGCTTGTGGCGGCAGACAAGCTGCCGGAGGGTCTTGAATACGCGAAACGGCATAGTTTACCGCTTGGGCGCGTCTTGATTACTCTCAAACTGCTTCGCGAGGTTGACCTCGAATCGGCATTGCATTCTCAAGCACTTATGAAGATGGATCGCCTGCCCGCGCGTCTTGCCGTGCGCGCCATCACACTTGCGCATACAAATAACCTGTCGATCGATCGCGCACTCAAAAAGCTCGGTTGGTTCCCAGACAAATACATTGAAGGCGAAGCTATGCCTGTTGCGATTGCAAGAGAGCATTTGCAAAACGCCGAGTCAACCTTCGGCAAAGAGCATCCGGAGAGCGCCGCAGCGCGAATTCGATTGGCAGAAGCACTCACAGACCATCGCAAATACGCCGAAGCCGAGGCGCTTTATCAAACTGCATCCAAAATTGTTGATGAGTGCTTTGGACATCAAAGCTTGGAAATGTCCAACTTGCTTGGGCAAATGGCCGGTCATTATTTCGTTCAAGATAAATTCGACGAAGCAGAAAAGTTGTACTGGCAATCATATGAGTTGAAGCATAGCCTGCTTGGCGACAAGGATCTGCGCGTGGCTGAATGTCTAGAAGATCTGGCGGAACTTTATGATGTACAGAGTGAATACTTGCAAGCTGAGCGCTTGTATCTCTCTTCGATTGGCATAAAAGAAAAGGTTTTGGCAGCTGATGATCCGGAAATGATTCAGAGCTTGCGGAAACTTGTTTTGATTTGCCGCCAATCAGAACACGGTCCAGAGAGCAGACAAACAGGCGATCTCTTGATGGACGCAGGCATGGTCAATCAAAAGAAGATTGAGGAAGGTCTGGAACTTGCGAAAAAGTACAACATCCCACTTGGAAGAGCTCTCATTTCGATCAAACAATTGAACCAGGAAGATTTGCAACGAGTCATGCACGCTCAGCTTCTGATGAAAGACGGAGGAGTGCCGGGTTACATTGTTGTGCGCGCGCTGAAGGCATCTTGCAAATTGCATATCTCAGTTGGTGACGCACTCAAGAAAATCGGTTGGAGACGCGAACATCCAGCTGATCAAAGACAACTTGAATTACTTCTGCGCTGCTCCGACGAGCTGATCAAACTGGAACAAGATCTGACACCAGAGCACGCAGATGTAGCAGCAAAATGTATTGAATTGGCGGATCTTTACGCCGGTGCGAACAATTTGCGCGAAGCAGAAATGTTGCTCGGACGCGCGCTGAAGATATACGAAAAGCACGATGATAAGGAGAGCGGCACCCTTCAAACGTTGCAAGCGTTGGCTCGCGTTCACGCTCTGCAAGGACGTTGGGCTGAATCGCAAGGCATGATCGATCGCGCCATTGCCGTCGCTAAAAAGAACAACGCCAAACCCACGGCACAGCTAGCTGAGCTTCTTGAAAGTCAGGTCAGAATTTTACATGCTAGCGGCGAAACTAAGGAAGCGCTGGAAAAGGTTGCTGAACTAGTCGAACTACGCAAGAAAGTCGATGGCAACGAAAGCGCCAACGTTTCAAGCCTCATGGAACTGCAAGCAGACATAGAGGTTTCGCAGAATAACGTCGAGGCAGCAGAAAAATTTTATGCGCGCAGTTTAGCTATCAAAGAGAAAGTTCTTGTTGGAGGTAATCCACAAATTACCGGTTTGCTATCTAAGCTCGGCGAACTCAAACTGAAAAAAGCTGACTTCAAAACAGCAAAAGAGCATTTCGAAAAAGCACTAGAGATGAACCGCAATCTCTGGGGACAATCACATCCAGTGGTGGCATTCTCAGAATTGAGTCTTGCCAGATGTTTTGAAGCTATGAAAGATAACGAGAAAGCCAAGGCTTCCTTTGCCCGAGCGATTTCAATCATGGAAGCAACAGCTGGTCCACAGCATGAGGATACGGCACGAGTTCTCGAACAATACGTGGAGTATCTGAAGAACCAAGGACACTTGGACGAAGCTGAAGCGATAAGCAAACGCGTCGCCGAAATCCGCGAGCAGTCAGAATTGCGCCATACTGCAATGCAGCTGCGAACGATTCATTAATTAGGATTGGCTAGAAATGCCTGCCGGGCAAGAAATAGATCAGCAGTATATGCAGCGCTGCATAGAACTGGCTCGCAAAGCAGAGGGACGATCATCCCCGAACCCACTAGTTGGCGCCGTTGTACTCGACCAAGACGGTGCAGTTGTTGGCGAAGGATTCCACCCAAAGGCAGGACAAGCACATGCTGAAGTTTTCGCGCTCGATGCGGCTGGCGATAAGGCTCGGGGCGGGACTATTTATGTGAACCTCGAACCATGTTGCCATTTCGGTAAAACGCCGCCATGTGCAGATAGAGTCATCGCATCAGGTGTCAAACGAGTAGTATACGGATTGCAAGATCCCAATCCAAAAGTACTCGGTGGTGGCTTAGCCAAATTGCGGCAAGCAGGCATCCAGGTTGACGGACCTTGCCTGGAAACTGAATGCGCGAAGCTCAACCGGGCGTTCCTAAAGCGAATAAAAGAAGGAATGCCGTGGGTTGCCTTAAAGATAGCAGCGACTCTGGATGGTCGCATAGCTGACAGCAGCGGAAAAAGTCAGTGGATAACCGGTGCCGAATCTCGACAGTATGTTCATGAGCTTCGCAACAGATTCGACTGCATGCTCGTCGGAACAAACACCGTCATTCAAGACAATCCTTCCCTGACAGTCCGAAACGTGCCTAACTCGCGGGACCCACACCGCGCAATACTTGACGCGAAGTTGAGAATCTCGCCAAGTTCAAGAGTTTTCAAATGCACTGAGAACGTGAGAACATTTCTGTTCACCACAGAAGAGAACATAATGCAAATAGTCGCAGAAGACAACCGGAGCAATTACGACGAAAATATCGAGCTGGTACCCACGACGGTATTAGATGGGCAAATATGCTTGGAGGATTGCTTAAAACAGCTCAGCTCCTTTGGAATACTGACCGTGCTCTGTGAGGGTGGCGGACTGCTCGCAGCCTCGTTATTAGAAGCTGAACTTGTAGATGAATTATTTTGGTTCTGCGCTCCCAAACTCCTCGTGGACGGTCAAGCTCTGCCATCCCTCAATGGTATTAGAGCAAGACAGATGAACGAAATAGTTGAACTGCACGAACCACAATATATTCAACATGGACAAGACCTTTTAATCCATGTTGACGATTTAAGGAGGACTATTCCTTAAGTCCGGAGTTTATGGTCGTTAACTGAGCCAGACAGGACGCTGCCTGCTGACTGCGTGATTACTCACCCAGCAGTGTGAGGGGTGAGCGAAGAAGAAAAGGATTCTTTTTCAAGCTGCGGCAAGCTTCTCCTAACCACAGGGAAAGTATTTGCAAAACATTGAATATGGCGATCTAGTTCTTTTGTGGCGATTGTCAAGTAACACTTTTGTGTGACTCAAATACTCACCTAGCGTAATTCCCCACAGGCACAAGAAATAATATGATGAATTTGGGCGGAATCTGTCGAACAAATGATGCTTTCAGATGAGAGCAGGGGGAATGATGCTAACTGCGATACTGGTTGAAGATTACGAGATCACGCGCCTTGGTTTGCGCATGGCACTCAAGAAGGTTCCAGGCATCGAATTGATCGGCGAGTGCGAAAGTGGCGAAGAATCCATCGAATTAGTAAAGAGCCTGAAGCCACAAATAGTATTCATGGACATAGGTCTACCTGGTATTAGTGGACTTACAGCGACTGAAATTATCAAGGGCAGTTTCCCTAATGTAAAGGTTATGCTGCTTACTTCCCACGATGGGGAGGAAGATGTCGCCGCCGGGTTCAAAGCAGGCGCTAATGCATATTGCTTGAAAGACATTTCAATTGCCAGTTTAACCCATGCAATCAATTCGGTAATGGATGGAGCTATCTGGGTAGACCCACTTATTTCAAAGACTCTGGTAAACCTAATTCGCCCAAATAACGTATGCACGCCGAATCCAACCTTACTCAAACAAACAATAGTGAGCACCATTGAGAAAAGTCCAAACAAGCTTTCTGAACGGGAGATGGAAGTGCTCTCCTATCTTGTTAGTGGACTAACGAATAAACAAATGGCAGAACAAATGTTCGTTAGCCAGGAAACTATTAAGACCCATCTACGACACGTTTTCGAAAAACTTGACGCAACCGATCGAACGCAAGCAGCAATCAAAGCTTTGAAACTAGGATTGGTAAACTAAACAGGAAGAATTTCAATGAATGGTATTTTGCAAATGCAAAGCAAGACGCCTGCGCGATTGAATAAGTTAGTAAGGCTAATGATTGTCGAAGACGACAAACACTATCTTGCTTACCTTCGAGCTTTCTTGTTGAAGTCGCTGGACCCCAAATTTGAATTGTTCATCTTCCCAAGGCTGGATGCAGCCATGGCTGAAGTTTCGGAAATCGATCCAGATATTATTCTTCTTGACCTTAGCTTACCGGATAGTTATGGACTCAAGACTCTTCAATCTATGCTGCAAGTGAGCGGAACGGCACCAATTTTAGTTTTGACGGCAAATGAAGAGGGCTCAACCGGACTAGAAGCAGTTAGGATGGGTGCGCAGGATTTTCTGATTAAGCAACGAGTAAAACACGAATCCCTGCGTCGCTGCATTTTATATACTATTGAACGTAAGAAAGCTGAGGAGTACAAGCAGCGCCAGGCGGCGATTAAGGATTTCGTCGGCACACTAGCGCACGATTTGAGTGTTCCAATGATTGGCTCGCAAACAGTCTTTGAGGCATTATTGAACAACGTAGCAGGGGAGCTATCTAGTTCACAAATGGAGCTTGTGCATGCTCTCCGAAATAGCAACACCAAGCAGCTTGCATTGGTTAAGAAGCTAATCGAAGTTTACAAATATGAAACTGAAAAACTGGTTATGCAAGAAGTATCTATTCAGGATGTTCTTCGAAAATCTGTAGAGCTGTTCAAGGACAATACAACGACACGATTCCATTTTTCGGAAAAGCTTGCCTTAGCACCAGTGATTGGCAATACGGAGGCATTGGAACAGCTCTTCTTCAATTTATTGGATAACGCAAGCAAGTATAGAGAGCTTGACACTGAAGTCCATATAGATGCGGACAGAGCTGATAACCACATCATTATCAGAATAATGAATAAAGGACCAAGGCTTCCCGCCGAGATTTCAGCAGGGCGGTTTCAGAGCTTCTGGCGAAGTATTCCTGGTCAAAGATATATCGCAAATACAGGATTGGGACTCTACCTCTGCCATCGAATACTGAGCCTGCATCAAGGAAAACTAACGTGTTCAAGCTCAAATTATACAAATACAATTACAGTGAGCCTTCCAATTTCGGAGACCCCCCATATTGATTCATAGAGTTCGATTCATTTCTCGACAACTACAAGCAGAGGTTCGACCTCTGCTTGTGTTTTTCTACCTGACGGTGATCTGCAGTCAACCGAAAGGGTGAACAGAACCCCCACTCTAAAACCACCCTGGCGGGGATGCTGAATCCGTCATCTAATGGGATTCTAGAGGTATATCGGGCGGGAGGCGGATTGAATGCAAATATCGAAGGTGATGGTTGTGGATGACGATGCTTCAATTCGAAGAATTGCAGAAATTAGTTTGACCAAGGTTGGTCACTGGAATGTTATGTTGCTGACAAATGGCAAAGAAGCACTGGAGAATGTCAGCGACTTTAAACCCGACGTAGTCGTAATGGACTTTATGATGCCAGGAATGGACGGCGCAACACTCTATAACGAAATGCGGAAGCTTACAGACACGCCAATCATTTTCATGACGGCAAAAGTCCATAAACATGAGGTAGACGCCTACTTCAAAATTGGTGCCGATGGCGTCATATCGAAACCATTCGATCCGATGAAACTGCCAGAGCAAATAAAATCAATCTGCGAAAAAACAGTGCAAGCTGTTTGCCAATTCTAAGTCAAAACGGGATAATCCACGTTACGCGAAGAAAACGCGAACATTTCAGAATTAAATTAGACCAGCGCATAGCACATTTCATGTAATCAGCATGTTTCAGCAGAAATCCCTTTCCGATTTAACTGGACAAGGTTATCGTGAACCGAACTCAAGGTCTTTTGCCTGAGCCTTCTTCTTGTCGCTTGTTTGGATTCTTTGGCCGACGCTTTGCGCAAGGCGAGTCTTGTAAGAAATAAAAGCTCAGGAGCTCCGTTGGCAATATAAGTGCGCACGGCCTCGGTACGCAGCTGGCGCACCTGCCAGTAATTGCACTGTTTCTCAAAAAAATCTTCAAGCAGCAGCAGGCTGTAACCCGATAACAGGCTGCTTGCCCCAAAGTTTTCTCTGGCAAATGTAAGAGAGGCTCGGTAAAAACGCTCAGCTTCCTCTGTCATCCCTTCGGCATTGAAGTGATCGGCGAGCGCTGTTAGTACTTCCCAACAATCTTCTTTCAACATAGGCAGAATCTTCAGCTTATGGAATTACATTTATGCGGCACACAATCCTAACTTAATTGCTGTGACAACAGCTTCAGCTCTGTGCTTGACGGACAGCTTTTCATAAATATGGCGAATATGAGTCTTTACTGTTTCGCCGCTCAATTTTAATTGATCGGCAATTTGAGCATTTGTAAGACCTCTTACGATTAATTCAAGCACCTCCATTTCTCGTTTGCTAAGGCATTGAAAAATCGCACCCACTGACGATGATTTAGAAACGGATACAGACTTTGGTGCGTCGACTTTCTTTGCCATGAACTCTTTAATCTTGGCGGCAAGACGTGAATCGATCCATAAACAACCCATATCTACAGATTGAAGTGCTGAAATAAGTTGCTGCGGCTTGATGGATTTTAGGCAGACTCCATCAGCGCCAGCAGCCAAGCAGTCAGAAACAACGTCTCCATCAAAGCGTTCCGTCATCGCTAGAATTTTGGTCTCTTGATTGATGCGTTTAAGTCTCTCAATTGACGGAATGCCATCGAAGGCCAAGGAATCTATATCAATAAGCACGAGTTCTGGTGAATATTGCTTGCCATATTGCAAGACTTCCTCGTCTGACTTCGCTTGCGCGACAACCTCAAAAGACGCGCATTGCTCCAGAAGTGACTTTAGCCCAACGTAAAGTAACTCCATATGATACGCAATAAGAATTCGCTTTTTGCTCATTAAGGATTCCCCCACAAACACACAGCCCATACTTCCCCAAGCAGGACCAAAATTTACAGAATAAACTATGCCATGTCTGTTCTACTATGTTTGCATGAAACAGTCGGCGTGCATATCACCTGAGAGTACAAACGTGAACACAACCATTGGGTTAAATGTAGACTCAAATGTCATATCACTTTCGTAATAGCAAATAGTCCTTTAGTTAGCTATCGGTCGGGTTGGACTAGGATAATACGCCATCACCATATGTACTTTTAGAACGGAGAAAAACAGCAACAGCCTGGCTGCGATCCTGCACGCCTAATTTCTTTATGCAATTGCTTATGTGTAATTTGACCGTTTGTTTACTGATGCTCAATTTATCTGCGATCTCATTGCCTGTGAAAGCCTCACTCAGCAGGTAAAGTATTTCCCGTTCACGATTAGACAATGAAGAGAGTTTATCGTTCGGAATCGGCTTGATAGCGGAAACAGCTCTTAGTCGGTTCAATCCACCGCGCTTCAAAAGATAGCGCGATAACACAGGACCGATCCACGCATAACCTTCACCGATAGCTCGTAATGCCACGTCCAGCTGATAAGCGGGCAAATGCCTGATCACGCACCCCTCGCACTCGAACTCTATTGCATCCCAAAAATCCTCGTCTTCCTCCAGAAGCAACAAAAACTTGGTATTAGGATGAGGAGCCCGCAACCTTTCTTGAAAGACTTGCGCATTGTTTTTGACTAGCTCGAATTTGACCATGACTATATCGAAAACTACCGCATCGAGCATCTTGGCGGCCTCTTGCAGGGAGACCGCACCATCAGCCCCAGAACAGCAAGCAGAACACTTAAGTACATGAACAAGCCCATAGCGGATGAGCTCATCGTCGTCAATCACAAGTACGCTGTATGCTTTCTGATTCATAGCTTCACGAGAGAATAACCGGACTTGAATGTCCAGCAATATAACAATCGTACTACAGGCATTACCCCGTGCAAAGTGCCGTATAAGTGAATCACACTATTTAGTTAGTATTTGGTCCGGCGGTCGGCGGAGTAAAGAACCAGCCTGACCATGTATTTCGTACGGCAACTTTTACGTTACAGACGGTGGCATTGTGCCTTAGCTAGGATTGGGCACTACTTGTTCTTCGGCACGCGGCAAACGGACGGTGAAGGTTGTGCCTTTTGACAGCTCGCTTTTACACTCGATCTGACCTTGATGGGCGTCGATTATTTGTTTACAAAGATAAAGACCCAATCCAGTTCCCGGTGTGTAGTTACGTCCAGCTCGTCCCTGGGAGAAGCGCTTAAACAGTCGGGATTGTTCTTCCTGGGCGATACCGGGACCGGTATCGGTAACCTTCAGGACTATATCTGATTCTGTCTGCTCAACCTTGATTGAAATTTCACCGGAATCAGGCGTGAACTTAACAGCATTATCTAGAATATTTTGAATTACCCGCCGGATTGCGTTGCGATCTACGAACAAAGCATCCAGATTTTTCGGAACTATGCGTTCCACTGATATGTTTCTTCTATTTAGAAAGACTGCTAGATCCGTCAGGCAAGAGTCCATCAACTCGACCAGTTGGGTGTTTTCTTTTTGAAGTGTTCCGACATCCCGCTCGAATCGATACAGTTCAATCAAATTTTGAATCATCGATAGTAACATTCGATTTGTATCGCGCAGTTGAAAAAGCAGCTTCTCTTGATCCTCTGTGACCGGTCCAACCTGTTTATCAGCAATCGCCTGAAGAATCCAGTTTGCGGCGATCAGGGGTGTCTTGAGATCATGAGTCAATGTCGCCATAAAGTCTTCTCGCTGTTCCAATAAGCACAAGCGCCGAGCACGCTCCTCCTCCATTCGAACCTGCGTGACATCGCGGAATGTACCTGCCACGCGGACAGGGTTATTATTCTCATCAAAAAACATCTTTCCGGAAGAGCTTATTCGCCGGATCTGCCCATCGGCTGCAATTATTTGATATTCAGTGGCAATGTCGAGAAGTTCCTCAAGAGGCATTTGCGCAAACTGCTCTATCCGCTCCCGATCATCAGGGTGAACCATTTCGAAGAGCAGTTGGTAAGAGAAAGGAGTATCATCGGGCAAGCCGAAGATGGAACGAGCTTGTTCATCGATTTCGAGCCTATCAGTTGCAAAATCATAATACCAAACGCCAGTGTGTGAGGCGTTTAAGGCCATGCGCAAATTAGCTTCGGCTTCGCTTGCTTGTGTAGCAATAACGCGCATCGATTCTCTGTGGTTCATTCTCTCAATTGAATAATGGATGCTGCGATCCAAAACGGTTTCGCTCAAGTCTTTTTTTAGCAAATAGTCTTGAGCCCCTAACTTAACAGCCTTAAGAGCCACATCTTCATCAACCAATCCAGTAAGGATTACTATCGGCGTATTCTTACAATGGGCACTAAGAGTCAGAAATGTTTCAAGCCCCATGCCGTCCGGTAAAGTTAGGTCAAGCAAAATTACATCAACCGTGTCGCTGCAACGCATTTTGGCATCATGCAGATTAGAAGCCGTATCAATTTTATAGGCTTCTGAAGGAAGGATCTCCTGCACAAACTGAGAATCGGCAGGGTTATCTTCTACTAGCAATACACTTATTTTTTTGTTCATTGCTTCGGCGGAAAACGAACCGCGGAGAACCAAAAAACATCTATTGATTTCACGATTCTAACAAATTGATCAAGATTAATAGGCTTGGTGACATAGCAGCTGGCTTGCAACTGATAGCTTCGGAGTATGTCCTCTTCCGCTTCTGACGTCGTCAAAATTACTACGGGAATAGATTTGAGTTTCGGAATGTTCTTAATTTCAGAAAGCACTTCTCGACCATCCTTTTTCGGCAGATTGAGATCAAGCAGGATTAGATCGATATTCTCATCCGACGTTAAAATAGACATTGCTTCTTCGCCATCGCGCGCGACTTTCACATTAGCAGCAATCTTTTCGTCCTCAAAGACGTCCATTATCAAGGTAATATCTTCGATACTATCTTCAACTAACAACAGGTTGATAGCGTTGTTCATTTAGCCTATCCCTTAGGTAACAAGAAAGAGAATGTTGTACCGGCACCCTCTGCGGATTTGACCGAAATTGTTCCCCCATGTCGCTCAATAATACGTTTACAGATCGCAAGGCCTATCCCACTTCCCGGATAAGCATCGCGGGAATGAAGTCGCTGAAAAATTACAAAAACTCGCTCGGCATATTTCATGTCGAAGCCTTTGCCATTGTCCTGCACAAAGAACTCCCAAAAAGGCCCCCGCTCTTCGGCCCAAATGGTTATCTCCGGAGCCGCACTCGACCGAAACTTAATTGCGTTAGCAAGCAGGTTTTGAAACAACTGGCTCAGTTGGGTCGCATCAGCTCGAAGCTCTGGCAAATACTCACATTTGATGACTGCATCAGTTTCTTGTATTGTCATCTTAAGGTTGGATTTTGCGTTCTCCAATGCTTCCAGACAGCTTGTTTTTTCAAATCCATGTCCTTTAGTCTCGACACGGCTGTAGGTCAAAAGATCATTTATTAATTCCTGCATCCGCTTTGTTGCGTCAACAATGAAGTCAATGTATTGATCTGCCTTCTCATCAATCCGGCTGCGATACCTTTTCGAAAGTAACTGCGTAAAATTGGAAATGACTCTCAACGGTTCTTGCAAGTCGTGAGATGAGACATAAGCAAACTGCTGCAAGTCATTATTGGAGCGCTCCAACTCGACGATCTTCGTCTTCAGAAGCTGCTCGGTTTCTTTGCGTTGGGTTATATCAATTACCGAGGCAAGAATGAAGGTTCTTCCTTCACTCTCTAATGGATTGAGACCAATCTCGACGGGAATCTGCGATCCGTCTTTTCTCAAACCAAATAGTTCACGCCCTGTCCCCATGGACCGCGTGACAGGACGCTCAATGTAAGCACTTCGATCATGCTTATGCGTTTGCCTTGCCGCATCGGGGACAAGAATTTCAATTGGCAAACCGAGGAGCTCCGCTCTTGCGTAGCCGAATTGCTTTTCAATTTGAGAGTTCACCAGTACTATACGGCCTTCGCTATCGACCATTATCATTCCGCTGGGAGAAGCTTCAATCACCAGGCGTAGATTATCTTCATTGGCTCTAAAGAAGTTTGTCATGGCAAACTAACATTCCTCTAGTTCATAGGAACAAGTTTGGTCTTTAGAGCTTTGACAGCAGCTTGTGTTCGGTCTGCAACTTGTAATTTCTCCATCACGTGTCGCATGTGAGTCTTGATTGTCTCAACACTAACAACTAGTCGCTCGGCCATTTCTTGATTGGATAATCCTTCAACAAGCAATTGCAAAACCTCTTGCTCCCTGGTTGAGAGCGGAGCAACGCAGGTTGACTTTTCATCACTGCGCGCTGAATTCCTTTGCGACTTATTGGTAGCGTCAACCATAACCCTTAGAATGCAACCAGCAATAGCGGGGTCCATCCACTGCCCCCCTTGCACCACTGCTCTAATGGCAGAAAGAAGCTGTTCTTTACCGGCGGTTTTAAGGCAATAACCATCCGCCCCGGCAGCAAATGCAGCAAAGACATCTTGTTCACTGTCATGCGTTGTGAGAATAATTACTTTGACTTCCGGACAAGAAGCCTTCACTGCTTTGGTAGCATCAATACCATCCATCACAGGCATTCCTAGATCCATCAAAATCAGATCAGGTTTGTCTGCTTGAGCGTGTTTAACGGCGAGGTCACCATTAGAAACCTCATCTGTGATTACGAAGGCGGACTCCTTTTCTAGTACAAGTTTAAGTCCAACACGTACTATCTCCTGATCTTCCGCGATCAGAATTTTAATTGCTTCCATTTTCATTTCCGCCCACCAAGCTGGCGCTACTACACCCGGTCCCCTACATTTCCATTCAATCAAAGACCAGTCATCCGTTCTTCACCCTTTAGAGTGATTCACTCAAAGTCGACACAGAGGCGGGACGTCCTATTTAGTGTACTTTCCCGTCCTCGCCAATCACCTAAAAGGGGTAGCCACAGGGATTTCCCTGACACGTTTTAACAGATTTACGGGGTGCCACCAGCGTACTAGCGACTAAAAAATTTAATATAACTACCGGTTAGCTGGCAGTAGGTCCGACGAAACTTTCCAAATCGTAAGCGTGCTGTATCAGAGGGCGAGAAACGAGAAAAAAAAGACCACAGCCCCCGGCAAATGGGCTGTGGTTAGGGGAGGGGGGCCAGGATGGACTAGCCCGGGTGAATAAGAATGAAACGAGACGCAGGAAGCGCATACAGAGGGCGTTAAACGTAATATCAAGGAGCGTTTTCCGAGGATTAATTGACAGTGGGCTGCTCCAAAAGTTCCTACATTTGCCAGGAATTTTCCTAGTCGCCAGCTAACAAAACTTTCGTGAAAGCTAGCTTTAAAAATGGCACGATTTCGTGCTTGGAAGACAAGCACAAGCTTTTAGATCAGGCAGGCATATGATTGGATCTACAAGACATTCTACAAGGCACTCGCACAGCCACCTTTGGAAGGGTGCTGAGAAGAATTGCTGATTTCATGAATTGTATCTGGATGAACGGCGGGCACCAATTCTTTTTCTCCAGTTATAAAACGGTGGTATGGCCCATGAAACGCGGACACAACGGAAACACAAGCGGCAGACTTTATCAATTGCTCTTTCAATTTTTTGTCCGCATCAAATTGATTATCGGCCCGCAACTCAGTCAATATCTTGCTCCTCTTTAGGAGGTCGACCATCTTCACTTCTGATGTGGCGATGCATTGAGCCGCACTATTGTGTTCAATCTTCAAACGGCGCCTGGCTACAGGACAGCGCGCAAGGAGTTTTGTAAGCTCATCAGGCGATTTGGCAATAAGCAGTTCCGAGGCCATACTAATAGGAATGCGTGCATTGTCTATCTCAAAATAAATCGAGTGCGAGTGGTGTTCGTGCAAGTTGTGAATAGCCATGAAGCCAGCACCTTGCGATATCAGCAGAACAGACTCCTTATCTGCATGTAAGGTCCCTTCCTTACACTTTATTTTGACCCGTTGGTGCGGAATAACGAGCCATTCGTTTGGAGCTCTTCGCACGTCAGCTAACAGCGATTCGGCCAAGCATCGCTCCCGGCTACCGCCAGCTTCGATTATCAATTGCAATGGCTCGACGTCGGTGCATACACTTTTATTGATAAATCCCGAGAGCGGCGCATGCGATAGAGCATTAACCGGCAAGAATCGATTTCCGGCAATACCCTTTTCTTGCTTCTCTGCCCCGTGTGTTCCTTGGGTACTTAGAAGAAGGGGAAAACTAATTGCACAAAAAATTCCCGCAATAATTTTGCCCATGACGAAGCTTCCCCACAGTTAATTGGACCAATTGTTCTGGACTATCTCAGTTATTCAAATATTGTTTTGCGCCGACGCGAAGCAGGTTCAATATTTATGAGCTGAGAGCTCCTCTGGCTGAGCACTTCGTCGCCGACATTCCCTTACTCAAATCTATTCGATAAACAGAGAGCGCACTAGCCCCAACAAGGGTGAATCAAATCACCCACAATAGGTATTCAACTTTCCAGGACTGAATATTGCTTCAAGAATGATTAGACCCCAGTTGCATAATGGCAGGTGACGGATTCCACAATTCGGAAAGTGCCTACAAATACAAGAGGGAAAAAGGAAGACTCAATGATGAGCATGTTTGAATTCCCAAAGCTCCGCAAAGCTCAAAATGACAGTTTATTAAAGTGCTGAAAACTTTCGGTAGAACAGCCTGTCCCCCTTCAAATCACCCCATTGTGGTACTTGAAGAGCTACTTTCCGGGGACGAATATTATTACCCGATCATCTATTATGCATGTAAGACATAGCTATCGATGTCGATAATAATAGATAATTGGGCGCAGAGCGCTTGCACGCATCCTTAACCGCTGTTAAAGGAACAATTGATGCAGACATTGCCTAACACCGATAAACACCGCTTCGATTTTAGCGCTGATGAATTGCAATTTTTGCTAAACGAGTCGCCAGACATCTTTTGCATCACGGACATGACCACGCGTCAACTGGTGAAAGCGAATCCCGCTCACGACCAGTTATTCGGAAATGAATCGAGAAGTGGTGATTTTATTGAGTGGATCCATCCCGATGATCGGGCGTTCATTCTTGAGAAAATCGAGCAAAATTATCTCAGTGGAAATCATACGTCAATCGTAGAGTGTCGCTGCCGCACCAAGACTGGTGAATATGTGTGGATGCAATGGCGCAGCACTGTAGCCTTGGAGAAGGGACTCTCGTATTCTGTTGGACGCAATATTCAGGAGCAGAAGGAAGCACAAATCCGCAGCACGCAACTTGCATCTCTGGTGGAATTCTCTGCAGACGGCATCATCGGAGTTGGGCTGGATAAAGTAATAAGAACTTGGAACAAGGGTGCATCGGCAATCTTTGGTCTTTCACACGAAGAGGCTGAAGGGGCTTGCATCGAAGACCTTTTCACGGCTGAGTCAAATCATAGGTTGGCACAAGAAGGACTTGCAAGTCGTGATACTGAGCTTAAATGCGTGCGAAAAAATGGGCAGACATTTTTTGCATCTGTAGTAATTTCCGACGTGCTTGACCACAACCACAAGCGCACGGGATATGTGATCACGATTCGCGATATCACTGAGAGGAAGCAAGTTGAGAAACGCGTCAAGGAATTTTACTCAACCGTTTCACATGAACTGCGCACGCCACTCACATCAATATTAGGGACACTCACGCTCATTTCTGCGGATAATCTAGCCCTACCTCCAGATGTTATCAGCGAGCTGGTCGAAATAGCAAAGGATAGCTGCAACCGTCTCATCCGATTGATAAATGAAATTCTGGATCTGCAAAAGATCGAATCCGGCAAATTCGATTTGCGCCTGTCGGAAAACTGTCCAATTGATCTTATGAACAAAGCAATCAATGAGACCAGCGCAATGGCTGAAGATCGCGGAGCCTGCCTTCGTACTCGCTTCGAACCATGCCCAGCCAAATTGAACGTTGACGCGGACAAGATTGTTCAAGTCCTGACCAATTTGATTTCGAACGCCACCAAATTTTCCGAATCGAAACCAATTGAGTTATCAGTTCAATGCCTTGATCGCTCTGTGCGCTTTTCCGTATCCGATCAGGGACCAGGCATTCCAGACGATCAAAGTCACAAACTCTTTGGTAAATTCCAACAGATTGACTCATCGGACAGCAGGAAATATGGTGGCACGGGATTAGGTCTAGCAATTTCAAAGAATATCATTGAACTACATGGTGGCAGTATAGGATATAAAAACAACGATCAGAATGGCTGCACATTTTGGTTCGAAATTCCGCTCCTCGAGATCCCGCAGCAACTCGAAGTTCGTGAGACCTTCGAGAGTGGACTTGCCAATGTTGCCGATGCGGTTCTTAGCCATTAACTAGCCGTGTGAGGATGCACCGTCAATGCCACCGTCAATGCCGGTGAAAAATTTTCTGCCAGATCTGTGACATCGCACCCCAAAACGGCTTGCTTCCTTCCGGTTCCGCTTTCGTCAGAGACGACGCAAACGACGCAGCTTTCTTGATATCAATATTCGGAGGCAGTGGTGGAATATTTGGGTCTGAGATAACTTCGACAAGAACTGGGCGCTCACACAGCATGGCCTCACGTAAAACTTCCTCGGTTTCTGATGCATTTGTGATCAAAAACCCTTGAAGCCCCAGCGATCGCGCATAGTCCGCATATTCGAAATCGGGCAAGGCTTGCGAGGCTTCATACATGGGATCACCTTCCATCGACCTCATTTCCCAAGTGACAAAGTTCAAGTCATTATTCTTCAGCACAATTACAATAAAGCGCGGATCAATCCATTCCCGCCAATATTTAGCCACTGTAATCAGCTCGTTATTGCCCATCATCTGCATTGCCCCATCGCCAGAACATGCAATTACAGGGCGATGAGGATGCGCAAACTTTGCAGCGATTGCGTATGGAATACTGCACCCCATTGAAGCCAGACCACCTGAAACTGATGCCATCATTCCTCGGCGGATTTGTAAATGACGAGCGAACCAAACGGTGGAAGTACCAGAGTCAGCTGTGATTATAGCCTCGTCAGGCAACACGTCAGAAAGGCGGTTAAAGACAGACTGCGGATTAACCGGTGCACCTTCGACATTGGCTTGTGCCGCAAGAGTCTCTTTCGACCGCATCACAGATTGCTGGATTTTTAGCCGCCAGGATCGGTCTTCCTTTGACTTGAGTAAAGGCGCCAGCGCTCTCAAAGTCGCGACACTGTCTCCCTGCAAGGCAATCTCCATCGGGTATCTCAAACTCAAATTTTTCGGATCAATATCGATCTGAACGCCTCGGGCACTCCCTGGTTTCGGCAAGAACTCGGCATATGGAAAGTTTGAACCAACTACCAACAGCGTATCGCACTCGTTCATCATCTCCCAGCTAGCATCCGTGCCGAGCATTCCAATCGAGCCGGTCACAAATAGCAGATCATCCTCAAGGGCGGCTTTCCCAAGCAACGCCTTGGCCACCCCTGCACCTAAAATATCGGCAATCGCAACGATCTCATCCCGCGCGTTTAAGGCACCAGCGCCGACCAAAATAGCGACCTTGCTACCTTCATTCAATACTTCGGCGGCACGAATCAGGTCCTCGTTCGAAGGCACGAAATTAGGAGGCGTGTAACCAATACCGGAGAAGGATTGTCCGTGCTCCCGCTTCGGCTCAGCTTCAGCCTTCTCATTTAAGACGTCGTGAGGAAGGACCAAACACGCTACGCATCTTTCGGCGTAGGCTGTTCGAATAGATCGATCAATAAGGTGCCGCACTTGCTCAGGAGCCATTGCTGTATGCACATATTGATGCGCAACATCTTTAAACAGTGCTGCGAGATCTACGTCTTGCAGAAAGCTAGATCCGATCGCATGCCTGGGTTGCTGTCCGACAATGGCAAGAACTGGCTGGTGGTCGAGCTTTGCGTCGTACAAACCATTAAGCAAATGAATTGCACCCGGTCCGGAAGTAGCAATACAAACACCGAGTTCACCTGTGAATTTAGCATGAGCGCAAGCCATAAATGCACACATTTCCTCGTGCCTGGCTTGTATGAATTCTATAGACTCATCACGCCCAATCGCAGTAATTAGAGGATTTATTGAATCTCCCGGATAACCGAAAACCCGTTTTACGCCCCAAAGAGACAGACGTTCAACGATGAAATCACTTGTCTTTGCCATTTCCCTATCCTCTAAAGTCTGTCGAATTGGTCCTTATCCGTGCGACCGACGGAACTCAGAGACAAAAGTTCTAAGAATCACCGTTTAATTTAAGTGCAAAAGCGATCAGCCTAATTCGGTCGTCGCCTCTTAGAAAATCTGGCTCCTGGTAAGCAAAAGCAATTATGATGCGGGTCTAGTTGCAGTAGGAAGAATTCAAATAGGTTGTAGTTTATTGAATAAAAATCGGCACATTTCAGAAAGTCAACGATGCAAATTTGAAAAACTTGGCTCAAAATCGAAAAAGTGTAGTCCTTCCCTTTATAAAATGAGGAGGATTAAGTAATGCATTTAGCTAAGGTATTTTCGTTCCTTGCCAGCTTGTCTATCTTGGCTCCCCTCAGCGTAGCATCCGTCGAAGCTCAAGATTTCAGAAGCAACGATCAGTTTTCAGCTCGCTACAGTTCGTTCAGCGATTCACTATCAAACCTGGGCTTTCAAATGTCCAAGAGATACAACGACAATCTTCTGAGGCAAGCTCAATGGCAATCTATAAACAGCCCGTCATCGGAATTGAGCGATCCATTTTTTGCAGCTGCCATTAAAAAGCAGTACGAGAAACAACAGCAACAGCAGCAAAACCAGCAATCAAATAATGCAAACAATATCTACGGGCTGCCTGACTTCGGGCTTCCCAATTATGGCTTGGGTGGATCGCTAAATAACAATCCGTTTTTCTCCTCGCAAGGAGCCAGCTTATTTGATAATGGAAGGTAGCGGATGACGCCGGCAGTGACACCACGCACGATACTAAATCAAAGCACTGTCGAAAAAGGACCCAACAGAAGCCCCAGAGAACAGCGCTGCCAACTTCTACTTGAAGGGACCTTGAAGCAGCCAGAATCTAGTGAAAAACAGTAAGGTTCGTGTAAGTTTGGCATCCGAAATGCTGATATGACAAAAACTTTAGTGAATTGGCATGTAGCAGGTCGGCTAAAAAAATCCCAACAATTACGACAAGCCATAGTCTGTCGGTCGCGCGTAGATTGCCAATATTTCTCAAGGTGTTTTCACATGAAGCCCCTCTCATAGCATTCAGGACGGCAACTCAGTAACCTATTGAGCGCCGATGAGGCTAAGCCAGAAAGGTCAATTAATGTCGGAAACCGAAAATCTCAAGAAGCTAGACAAACAAGCCGGTGCTACCGCGGGAAGCGAAATCCAGCCGCCACGACTTGACGACCTGAGCTCGCCAACGACTCACGAAGAACGGTTGGCCTGGGTCCGACAATCATATGAACGCTTCTTTGAAAAAGTTCGCGAACATGATGCGCTCTTGAGGCCAGTCGAGTTACACTAAGTGCTCGAAGCAGGTGCCAGCAAAACCGTCATCAGGTGATTCGACGGTGTCAGCTCTGTTTCCGTCCCGAGCAGGTTCAGAAACATGACGCAAACCATTAACAAGCCAAGCAACCATACCACCGGTGAGACAAAGACGAAGTCGGTCTACATCGAAACCTTCGGCTGCCAAATGAATAAAGCTGATTCCGAGAACATGCTGGGCCTGCTGGAAGAGATTGGCTACAAGAAAACAGATGAGCTCAAGGACGCCGATCTGAAAATCCTCAATACCTGCGCAATCAGAGAAGGCGCAGAAGACAAAGTCTACAGCTACCTCGGATTCTGGCGGAAGTTAAAAGAGCAACGCCCCGGAAGCCTCATTGCCGTTGGTGGTTGCGTAGCACAAGACGCTGGCGCGGATCTTATTAAGCGCTCACCAGGAGTCGACATAGTATTTGGCACACACAATCTTTTCAGGCTGCCTGAGCTTGTGCTCAAGGCAATTCAAAGCAAAAAGCCTGTGGTTGAAATTATTCAGGAGCTTCCAGACGATCTACCGGAGCTACCGGTCATTCGCCAGAGTTCGTTAAGCGCCTGGGTTTCCATAATATATGGATGCGATTACAACTGCACTTATTGCATCGTTCCTTACGTGCGTGGGCGTGAGAAAAGTCGCTCCGCCGACCAAATCGTCAAGGAAGTGAAAGAGCTGGCTGAGGCAGGCTACAAGGAAGTAGTGCTGCTTGGACAAAACGTCACAGCGTATGGTCATGACCTCGATCCAGCTATTCACTTGGGCGATCTACTAAGGCGCACCGGCGAGATTGAAGAAATTAAACGCGTAAGGTTCATTACCGGACATCCACGTGACCTTAAAGACGAAATCATCGACGCTGTTGCAGATGTATGGAACGCATGCGAATATTTCCACGTTCCCATCCAGGCCGGAGATGACCGCACCCTGCGCAGAATGGCGCGCGGATACAAGGTCGATTTCTATCGCAACATGGTCGAGAAGATCCGAGCCAAAATGCCAGACGCAGCAATCACGACCGATATGATCGTTGGTTTCCCTGGCGAAACAGAAGCCGAGTTTATGAACACCGTCAACCTTGTAGAAGAGATTTGCTTCGATTCATGCAATACGGCTGCCTACTCTCCTCGCCCCCATACGCCTTCAGCAAACTGGCCAGACCAGGTGCCTGAGCACGAAAAGTACGAGCGTCTACGCTTCCTCAACTCTGTTGTGAGCGAAGTTTCTCACAGACGCAATAAACGCTATCTGGGTAAACAAGTCGAAGTGCTCGTCGAAGGGCGCAGCGAGCGCAATGCAGAACGCATGGCAGGACGCACACGCACTGGCAAGATTGTCAATTTTGAAGGCGGAGAAGAACTAGTTGGACAGCTAGTCGACGTGACGATCGAATCAGCTAATGCCTGGGCGCTACGTGGCGCGAAGCATCCTTCGAGCTAATCTGCGACAACAACAGGACTGGGACTAAACCAAGCAACGATCAGCAAGCTTGATCTCCCGGCGGAAGATTTGATCTCCGGAGCCGACAATGAAGATAAGAGCATCTTCGGTAACGAACTGGACTTTTCCACCAAGCACGTTGAGCTGGGTGCGACGGGACCAAACTTTGGGAGCTAAAATAGCCAGCTTCTCTTGTCCCCATTCTTCAACAAGGGAACGAACGATTTGGCAGATTGCGACACCATCGGCTTGAGAGTAAATCGGATCCATATTGGGGTGAAACCTCGCTTGAGTTGAAGGCGAAAATTGAACCGCCGGATGACGCGGGTGCCGGCAAGTCTTTGAGTTGAATTGGTAGTTAGTAAACTCAGTGATTTAATACTAGCGAGAACGGCCAGAGAACTCGATGGAGATTACAACCAACTTTAACTGCAGTAATGTGCAAATGTCGTGTGCTTATCGCACAGCAACTGCTTCCGATGGGGGGGTCAGCCGCTCCTACCGATAGCGGCTCAGCAGCTCCGCTTCCGATCGCTGCACAGCGGCTCCTCCTTCCGACAGCGGCTCTTCCGATCGCGGCAAAGCACGTTCTTCTTCAGATGGCAGCAAGCATTCCTTGGCTGACCTCTCCGAATTGTCTGTTGCTCGAAACCCCGGGGTGGTCGGTAGTGTTTTTTTGCTCCGTGTGCGGGTGGGTGGCAGTCCTTATGGTGGTGGCCCGGATCGTCGGACAATTTTGGGGTAGGTTATTCCTGCTTGCCCGAGCTTCCAAAACGCCCGACAAGCTTGTGAATGTTGGGATTTGGCTGATTGCCCCAGTGCCCATCCGCGTGGATGTCAATGATCGAAATTCCGGGACACTACCTAAGGCCAACGAAGGACCCACTCAACTTGGGTTAAGCGGAAGGCACTGCCATGGCTCTCCCAATTTACCTAGAAAAACTACGAACCAATAGAAGACAAACAAGGTTCCAGATTCAAAGACGTTATGGTCGCCAACGAACGCTTGCGGAGCTCCAAGCGCTTAGATAGCTTATCCATCTTCTCAAATTCAACGGGAACGTCAATTATTCCCCAATTGGAATTTATAGGTTGGAAGTTCTTCGGATTGGCGCTTGTTATATAGCGAACTAACGCGCCCAGCATCGTTGTCTCTGGAAGAATCAGCAATTCCTCTCCCTCTAAAAGTCTGGCAGCGTTGATTGCAGCAAGAATCCCTGTAGCAGTCGATTCGCTATATCCCTCCACCCCCGTCAATTGCCCAGCAAAGAAAACATTCTCTCTTGCATGCAAATTTAGCGTGCGCGACAAAACGACAGGACTATTCAAATATGTATTGCGATGCATTACTCCGAGTCGCACAAATTCAACATTCTCCAAGCCCGGAATCATGCTGAACACACGCTTCTGCTCCGGCCATTTCAGATTGGTTTGGAATCCGACAATGTTGTAGAGATTTGCCGCAGCATTATCCTGTCGAAGCTGCACCACTGCAAATCCGTGTTTGCCAGTGCGTGGATCCTCTAGCCCAACTGGCTTCATAGGACCAAAACGCAAGGTATTGAATCCACGTGAGGCGATCTCTTCGACAGGCAAACAGGATTCAAAGAATGGAGTGCCCTTCTCGAATTCTTTTAGTTCGACTTTTTCTGCGGCAATGATCGCATTCCAGAAAGCCTCGTATTCAGCCTTGTTCATTGGACAATTGATGTAAGCGCCGTCGCCTTTGTCATAACGACTTTTCTCAAATGCGACATCCATATTTATGGATTCACGCGTTAGAATCGGCGCCGCAGCATCGAAGAAGTGTAGTTGAGATTGTCCCGTCAAGGTTTGAATCGAATCGGCAAGTGATTCAGAAGTAAGTGGTCCTGTGGCAACGATTGTGAGAGTGTCTTCTGGAATAGATTTGATCTCTTCGCGCCGCAAAGTGATCATTGGATTGTTTTCGATAGCGTCTGTTATCAACTGCGAAAACTTTTCACGATCCACAGCCAAGGCACCACCAGCCGGGACCTTTGCTTGCCATGCAGAATTCACCACAAGCGAGCCAAGCAATTTCATCTCTTCTTTCAGCAAAGCTGAAGCGTTTTTTTCATCAAAGGACCCGAGGCTGTTAGAACAAACGAGTTCGGCTAAACGATCCGTATGGTGAGCACCAGTCTTCTTGACCGGTCTCATTTCATAGAGATCAACCTTGATGCCTCTGCGCGCCAACTGCCATGCGGCTTCAGTGCCAGCCAGGCCTCCGCCGATTACAGTGACTCTCTTCTCTTTCATAGTTCAGCCCGCATTTCAGGAAGTAAAAGAGTCTAGCAGGTGCAGCCCCTCGAAGAGGAAGATCTGAAGCGGATGTTTCGCCCCGTAACTAGAGCGCATCGTTAGGAAGAAGAAATACCGCAGAATTTCTATCGGCCGGCGAGAGGAGAAAAATTCTGTGGAAATTCTATCGCGGCAGCCCACAGAAGAAATTCTGCAGAATTTCTTTCGCCCTGGCCACATAAGGGTTTCGGAGGAAATTATCGGCGACAGGTGGAGAAGCCGGCGCGTATCGTTTAGCTCGCTCTTAGAATCGACGTAGCAAAAAGCAACGCCTCAACGGAAGGACTAAGCATGCGGACCCACAGGCTGATGCTTACTCGAGAATGACTTTGCTGCGCGAGAAGTCCAGAGTCAGCTTGCGACCTGAGAGAAACTTCTCACCGATGATCGCTCGTGTTTTAATGCCGCCTAGAACGACAACCTGATGAGGCTCGGCCCCCAGTGACATTGTGCCAAGATAATGATCCATCAGCACGGTTTGAAATCCAACTACAACTCGACGAGCACCCAAACGCCGCCATCCCAGGGCACGGGCCAGCTCCTCGTTGATAGCCATCGCGCCACCAAACTCCAAGGAGACGGCGGCCTCGACTTCTACCTCTAAGCCGTCAGAAGCGATAACAATTACCGGCAAGAGAACCTTGCCTGCTTCGTCTATTCGCCCATGAATAACACTGTGCTTCAATTCTTTCTTCCTAGCAAAGCTGATCTACAGCGGGATTTTCGCTGAGACGATAGGCAAAGAACTGTGAACGAATGTGTTTCTTTCGTGCGCGGTTCAACACTTCGTAATCATCCAGTCCAATGAAATAGTCGCCTGTCTCGGGCTCGATCGCGACAATCCAGTCTCGATAACGTTCACCCAACTCCTGGAAAAGCCGCTCAAAAATTGGAAAGCAAGCCGCGTCAAGCTCTTCTCTCGTGTAGATCTTTTGCTCTCTATTATCCGGTTGAGACATACTAAGTAACTGAGTGTTTACATCCTGATTAGTAATCTGCAAGCTAGTTGCAGGTCCCGAACCCCGAGAATGCTGCCAAGAGCACAGGGAGAGGACTTTAGGCAATTATAAACGGGTAGCGCGGCATTCCGTCCTCTTGGCGTCAATACGTCGTTGTGATAGCCTGATGTGCGATCAAAGATTCAGCGCTCGGGAACACTGCTGATTCCATTAAGTCTTTCAAATAGAGGGCGTTTTTTGCCGTTGCCTTGCCACAGGCACCTGGCGTTGAGGTTCTGTTAAAGAGTGCAAGAACTTGCCATTGACAACACTGCGGGAAATGGTCCCCCGAATGACCAGGGACCACGCATGCGCGTGGTTCTGAAGTTTCTTGGTCTGTGGCTATGTTCGCTGGTCATCTTGGTTTGTATTGCGTTGCTTAGCAACATCGAATGGGCGCGAAGACACATTGCAACGGCACTGTGCCAATCCTTTCATCGCAATGTTTCGCTCGGCCGCCTTGCCTGGAGTTTCGGCCTGCAAGGGCTCTCTATCGATACAGACAGGCTAGAAATTAGAGATCGAGATGGTGGACCATTCATAATCGCCGGTAAATCTGAAATAGGCATCGCTTTTCTGCCTTTGCTCCAGCAAAAGCTAGTAGTAAAACATTTGCAATTTAACAAGCCGGAAGTTTGGGCTGTTCGCTTCGACGAGAAGAACTGGAACTTCAGCGACCTGATGACCGAAGGTCCAGAAATTCACATGCTTCAAATTGAAAATGGCGTGCTTCACTTGAGAAATTTCAAACACGCCACAAAGACTGCGCAAAGTACAACAGTTGAACACACACTACCAGTTGCATTCAGTTCAGAGCCAACCAGTTTGACCGATGTACCTGTAAAGAAATACAACACTAAGAATGACGAGCAAGACAAGACTTTAGACAATGCATCGTCTCAGCAAACAGCAGAACAAAAGGCTAAGCAGCCATCAGAAAAGCTTTCGAAGGCTGAGAAGATTCGTGGCGAAAAGAGCGCAATTGAAGAAGAGCATGCAAAAGATCATGTTGCCGGGAAAACAACAGAAGCAGAACATGCGCTTCACAATTCAGTTGCCGCAGAAGAAACTCCCGACTGGGATGAATACACCCTGCGCAACATCAAGTTGTCGGTGACGTTCCCTAGAGGCAAGCGCAACTGGCCGCTGTATGCTTCCTTCAAGGTACCATTCAAAGATGCTAAGGCCGGTTCATATGATACCGGCGTGACATTGTTCGCCACCGGAAGTGGTGCCTATGAAGATTGGCAGAAGAATAAGTACAAGATTGATTTGAGATTGGAGAAATTTGATCCATCCAAATTCCGTCCATTCTTGAGCAATTTGCCTCCGGTACGTGGCATCTCGAATCTGGAAATAAAAGGCGAAGGCATTTTCAACGAAGGCTTCATAGCAAGAGCCAAAGGGGATGTCGATGCGCTTGTTATTCCGACAGGCAAAGAGAAAGACCTTGAGCTAGATCACAGCAAAATTTCAAGTATGTTGATCATCGACCCGAAGACCTTCAAGTGGGAAGATTTGCGAGTGCTGCTCGGAAAGTGGGAGCTTGAGTCATCCGGACAACTAGAAAATTGGCAAAAGCGAAACAACCACTATCAGGCTCGCGTTGGCGGCAAACTCAATGATCTGAGTGGATTTTTCAATAAGGTTGTATCCAAGTTCGTTCCCGGAAACAACAAAACCGCAGAGACAGCTAGCACCACGACTGCTGTTAAACTGCCAGGCGGCATCAAAACGAAAGACGGCAAGTTGGCCGGTAGCGCCACCATCGAGCTACATCTTGCCGGCGATGAGAAACAGCAAAACATTGCGACAAACATCAAAGCTAATGGTGTTCCACTGACCGAGCTTGTCGAGAGCGGTAAAGGCGGGAAGTTTCTTGAGTCTCTAAACATTGATCCAAGTGCTCCAATTACCGGAGAACTAAAGATTGATCAGAACAAGAAAATCACCCTGAAAGATATCGAAATCCCGATGGATGACACATCGGTGAAGTTGTCTGGCTACATAGATGAAGCAAACAATAAAACGGAGATCGATTTCCAATCCGACAAATTGGGTTTTGAGACTTTCAAAAAGCGTATAGGTTCAGATAATGACGTTCTCAAAGCGATCACCGCCGGCAAAGGTAAAAGCAGGCCATTAGTCATCGCTGGCAGGATGAACGTAAAAGGCAACTATAAGCTGATCGAGGGCAAACAATCACTGCTTATAGATTCGAAACTGGATAACATGTCGTTTTCAAATGAGACCGGCGTCATTTTCTCAAACGTCAGCGGTGGGATAAATTACGACGGTGATCGCGTCAAAGTTACTCAGTTAAAAGGCAAAATCCCAGCCGGAGCAGACAAAACTCCAGGTGACATATTTGTCGACGGACAGTTCGATGGCGGCAGCTCTGGCCGTTATCGGCTCGACATAAAAGGCCATGACCTTGTGGTCGCGCAATTAAAGGACTGGTTGGGCAGGTTCGGCATGAAATTGCCCGTCGCCTACACGGAGCGCCTCGGCGGTGAGATTCGGGAATTAAAGGCACATGTAGACGGCTCCCAGTCTCGTTACAACGTCAATTTCACCATGAATCCCAACGAGCTGGTTGTTATGATGCCGGGGCGCGTCAACGAGTCGACCAGTCAGCAGTTCCGTTTCTCGTCTGGTCTAATCAATTACGCCAACAACCAGCTCAATATGAAAGATGTTGTCGTCACCAGTCGTGGTGGCAAAATGACGGTTAGTGGAGAGCTGAACGGCGCCCTTGACTCACTAAAAATCAAGCAGGTTCGGATCAGAAGTGAAGGCTTCGAGATAGCTGATCTTCAGGGCGTCTTTAAAACCAGCGCCATCCCACTTACAAGAACGAAGAAAGCTAATACGGCACCATTGGCTGATTTACTGGTACCATCGTCAGGCTCGTCTCTGCACGGGAAAGTTTACGGTGACATGTACATCTTGCAAGCCGGAGCTGACGTCAACGTCGATGGCGTAGTCGGTTTCCACAATGCAGGCGGAAGATTCGGATCTTCGGGCATGCAAGTCGAAAAGCTGACAGGACTTGCTGCTATATCCAAATCACAAATCGTTCTCCAGGACACCTCGGGGCAGCTGGGCCAGAGCACGTTTTCACTGGACGGAGTCATATCTAACTACAAGACTCCAAAGTACACCTGGGAAGGCCAGCTACGCGGACAATTCTTCCCTGCCGAAGTTGAAAGATTGGTCGATAATCTCGGCCACGGCATCGAAGTCGCGTCCGTGTCAAACGACGCCGTCGCTTTGCGCGTATCTGGATCTGGAGACAATGACAAAGCAGACGTTCGCTTCCGAGGACGGGCAAAGAAGGGACAAGGGCTGTACCTGAAAACAGCTTTCGGAACGTTCACGCAACCCAAGGGATATCCGCTTTTCTTCAACGGAGCTATGAACGTTAACCAAGAAACGTCACAGTTGCAGCTCCCTGATTTCAACATAATCTCAGGCGACGACGCACAGCATGGCGACCTACTGCACGGAACCGGCATGTTCCAGTGGGCCTCTGAGACGGCGGAGAAACCGGCATCTATTGCATTCTCATTAAACACACCACAGCCAGTCAAGCTTGCCACCATTGCCGAAATCACTGGACAAAAGCCTAAATCGGGAGCGAGCACCGAAATCGGTGGCTTCTCGCAAGTCAATATGAAGATAGAGGGGCCCGTAAATGACCTCGTGCTCAACGGAAGCGTGGCATTGGAAAAAGTGTCACTGCCAGGTATTCATATGGACAACCTGACAGGAAGATTGGATTTGCCGAATTGGCACTTGAACAGAGCCGACAAAGAAGCCACAACGTCTTCCACGGCGAAGTTGACCGTCAGTAACATGAGCTTCGGCGGATTATATATAAAGGATGCGAACGCGTCGTTAGCGCTCGACAGCGCAAAAGGCATAGTAATGCGAGACGGGCAAGCACAAGTGGCTGGCGGCAAGCTAAGCATGAAGGGATTCTTCAACCCGCAGGACCAGACCTATCACTCAGACATAAATATCTCCAAGTTAGTCGTCGATCAATTCGTCAAAGATGTTATGGATAACTCAAGCGGTGTAACAGGTCTTGCAGATTTGAGCTTAACTTTGGATGGCGAGAACGAAGGTGCCACAATCATTGGTAATAAAGCCGGCGAACAGTGGTTCAAAAACATGAACGGCTCAGGCAAGTTCAGCATTTATCAGGGCAGCGTCGCCAACTTCGGGAAACTGCAAGAGAAGCTCAATGCAGCCAATTTCATCCAGCAAGGTCTCTTCGGATTCAACGTTAACAACTTGCTGCAGGCGATGATGCCTGTAAACTCTGGACAATTCAACGAGATCTCCGGAAAAATTGCAATTGGACAAGGAAAGATAGATTTCGATGAAGTGCGCTTCGACGGAGAGAACCTGCGTATGCGCGCCGCCGGCAAGTTTGATGCAGTCAACCACAAAATCGATTTCGATGTGGCAGGCAACGTTCCGCGCGTAAGCACTAGTATCATTCCTGGTGCCATCGGTGACATGTCGAGAAAAATCACTCTTCAACGAATGTTCCGCATAGTTACCTTCCGTAAGCTGAAAGATCTGCCTGCACTTCCACTTATTGGAGACATCGCAAATGACGATCCGCGGGCATTCCGCTTTGAAGTGCTTGCATCTGCGGACAATCAAAAGTTGATCACACAGTCCGTGGAAAAATCATTCAAGTGGCTGCCAAACCGTCCCCTTGCCTCTCCACACCCTGTTCCAGGCATGTAATCAGCAGCCACTTGCTGCACGAGGCTTTCGAGCTTTCGCTATAATTGTGGCAAATGTCAACACAGGCTAGTGACAGCCTGCTTTCGGGCAGCTAAGATAGCGATTATTGGTGGAAAAACCGGAGTCAGCTATGTCAAAAGTGGGTCAGGAGAGTCGCGTTAATATCCGATGGGGCAAAGAGCAGCTGGACCTAATTAAGTACACAGCAAAACAGATGGGCGTCCCCTACCAGACATACATAAAACAAACAGTGTTTCGCCAGGCTCTTGGGGATTTGAACATCGCGGAGAACAACAGATATCAGGATTACTGCAGAGAAGAGATCAAGACCGCATTGTTGACCCGTGCAAAATCCTTCTATAACACAGGACAGTTTGAACTGGCACTAACTGATTATGCGCAATGCTTGAAGATCGATCCTAGTGAGAAGATGGCATACTATGGACGGGCAAAGGTCCTGCGCAACACCAAAAGACACAAAGAAAGCATCAAAGAATGCAGCAAACTAATCAAAATGCATCCGGACTTTGATGGCGGATATCAGGTCCGAGCACATAACTACGAAGAGCTTGGCCAATATGAAAAAGCAATCGCCGACTATGCCGAAGTAATAAAGCATGGGAATGAATACGGCGGATACATGAACCGCGCTGATTTATATCGAAGGCTAGAGAAATTCGAACGAGCAATCGCTGATTATTCAAGCGCCATAAGCTATCTCCCCACGGATCCAGATGCGTTTGCATCGCGTGCGATCGTATACGAGACCATAGGAGAGGGGGAGAAGGCAAGCGCGGATCAAGAGAAGGTTTTGCAACTTAAGAAGAAGATTCTTGAACTGGGATCAAAGTAAAAGAGGATCATGGCACTTGTCTGATAATCTGTAGCACCGGCAATTATCGTAGTACCATAATGTTGATACCGGCACTGGTGCAGCTTGTCTCCACGTCATTTCCAAAAGAAAGATTTGAATTTCTTGGCGAAGAACACGTCTGCTTCACCGGACTTTTCATTCGACACGTCTGTCAGCGACGAGCCTACGCGCAATGCAAACAAATATTTGCGTTTTCTCAGTCGAGAGCGCGGCTTATCCGACAATACAATTCTGGCTTACGAAAATGACCTTCGGGCTTTCATTGCATGGCACCACCAGCGGGGCGGGGCTATAGATCGTTTTGCTCTAACATCCTACCTTCAACACCTTAAGTCCGAGGGGATGAAAGCTTCTTCGCTAGCAAGAAAGCTTGCTACCTTGCGCGGTTGGTTTGATTGGCTACTGCAGAATACACTGATAGCCAAGGACCCAAGCGAGGGAATAGTAAATCCCAAAATGCCTCGCGTATTACCGCAGATTCTAGCCACCAATGAGATAAATCATATGGTGCAGGCTGCGGAAAATCCAAGAGAGAAAGTGATCGTAGAATTGCTATACGGGGCTGGACTGCGTGTTTCTGAACTAGTAACACTGCGCATGAAGGACATCAACCTCAATCATGGATACGTTAGATGCATAGGAAAAGGATCCAAAGAACGGATCGTACCAATCGGCAAACAAGCGATTTTTGCAATTGAGGAATATTTGAAGGATGATGCACGTTTCAATGCCGCGGCCAGTTCCTCAACTGATTCTGATAGCAAGAGCTTGCGGCGCAATTCGAAGTCAAATTCGCCACGAAAAGCGACGAGCAGCCCAGCACAGGTGAAGGAAGCACCGAACCGTAGGCGACGACGAGTAATGGAGGAATCACCAACTCTTCTTGCCGATCGTAAAGGTCAAGGGTTAAACAGGCTTGTGGTCTGGCAGATCATAAAGCGCTTGGCAAAGAAAGCAAAAGTAAAGAAGCCACCATCCCCACATACATTGCGGCACAGCTTCGCTACGCACCTATTAGAAAATGGTGCAGATCTTCGAGTCGTTCAGGAGCTTTTAGGTCACTCCAGCATAGTCACCACGCAGCTCTACACTCACGTGAGCCGCAAGCATTTGAAGAAAGCGTACATGGCTGCACAGCTTAAGTTAGACGATCTCGCGTTTGCTAGAGAGGTTGAAAGATCCGCAATCCGCGACGCGACTGACGAGCAGGCAACGTAGCTACCTTACTCTCAACATCTATTCTAAATGTAATCAGCCTTGACACGAATCCTGCGCATCTCCTCCGAGCTGGATTCGCCGAAGAGCACAGCCCTTGAATACATCTTGATAGATCTTAAGCCGGGGCTGCTGATGCCCATTTGGCAAGCCCGGAACAAGCTAATAACGGATCGCGTTTCCAAGAGGCGCTTATAATTTAATGTTGAAAGAAGTCTCAGCGCTTGGCGTTATAGGGTACCTTAATGGTGTGGGCTGGGCGTATTCCGGCCCTACATAAGTCCATGTATGTGAGCACGGAGCCTGGAGAGAGCAGATGCCCTCCCGCTCGTCCCAAATGGACATCGTCAAGACAATCATCACAGCGAGTAGTTTGATGCGACAAAAGAACAAGGGTGAGGGCACCAAGATAGCCCAGGCTGCCAAAGAACTTGGCGTCACTTCCGTTACGATTCGTAGATACATAACCGAGTTCAACATAGAAACCACTGCCGATGAAAACGGCATCAAGGTTCTTCCCAAGCAAGCGATGGATGAGCTTTCTCTGATCCGCAAGCACAAGGAAGATGGACTCACCAATCCGAAGGTATTGGAGATTCTCGAAGAAACCCGCTCAAAAGGCGGCAGCAGCGAGAAATCCAAACCAGCTGCAAAAGAGAAGGAAAAGGAGAAAGAAAAACCTGAACCAACTCGCAAGGCAATGCGCAAAGCTCCGGCTGAGCCAGCGCCAGCTGCCAAATCAAAAAAGGCTGTCAGCAAAAAAGTAGTTGCTGAAGAAGAGGAAGAAGAGGAAGAAGCAGACGAAGATGCAGAGGAAGAGTCCGCCGAAGAGTCTGATGACGACGACGACGAAAGCGACGATGAAGACGACGATATCGAAGCCAAGAAAGCTGACTCCGGTAACAAGGACGATGGTCCAATCGCTATTCCAACGGCCGACGGTAAATCCAAATATTCACTAACCTGTCAGACCTGCCAAAAAACATTCGAGCACATGAATCCGAGACTGAGAGACTGTCTCGATTGCTACCGCATCAAGCGCAAAGAACGAAGACGTGGTGGCGACAAACACAAGAACGTGATTCAGAACCCAATTGCTCAGCAAGTAATCAGCAAGAATCAACAAGCTCAGGCTGCTGCTCAGCAAATGCAAGGACCAGGCGCTCAGGAAATGGAGCCAGTCGCACCAATTGCGGTTGCACGCACTCCGATTGAGCAGCCCAGAAAAATCTCGGTGCGCGACCAGTTGAATTTCGCACCAGTAGGCACCACGCCGCCGGTATATCAGCGAACACAAGTCCGCAGTTACCGAAAGGCAATCGAAGAGACGCGCCAAATTACTTCCAATCTCAAACGCCGCCTCGAGCGCCCAGATTTGCCGGAAGCAGAGCGTCGTTTCCTCGAGCAGATATATGCCTATCAGCTAATTCTGCACCAAGGGTGGAAACATCTCTCTGAATACAAACAAGGTGATTCACCGCGTCACGACTAAGGCGCAAATTCAAATAGAGTTAATTACAAACAGCGTCTACCCTTATTTGGGTGGCGCTGTTTGTTTTACGAGTAAGGGATAAGACAAATCCTTTGCCTCGCGTTGAAAGCGAGCATCGCTTCCAGCCGAATCCACAAGGCGTTCTCTAGAATCTTGAGCGCAACGATGCTTTCAAGAAGAAACTGTTTCGCCGTCAAGACCGAGCCCATCATACCGGAGCCGGTGCTCGACAATGAAGAATCGATTATCAAAAACGAATTCCGGCACTAAGCTCTGGGCATTAGTTAGAACGGTTCAGGCATGTCGCTGAGCGACTTAGGAGCTGGTCCAATGGGCTGCGCGAAAACGTCATCTCCGACCAAGCCAGGCACCGAGGATGGTACCATCGCACTGGGTCCTCGCATTGGTACTGCTGACGGTGCCGCAGGCGGAGCAAAGCCTTGGAAGCCCGGAGTGGCAATCTGAACTGGCTGCACGACCGATTCCGGAACAGTTAGTCCACGATTTAAGCGAACAGGAATGGCTTCTCCTTCTTCCAGAATGAAGTCATTACCACGGTGGCGGCGTGCATGAGTAACGCCTATACCATCTGTAAAAGAGCCGAGCATACTGTTGAAATGCTTGCCGGTGTCAGCAATATCGAAACCAAGATTTCTCTTTTTGGGCGGTTTCTTAAATGCGTGGGCTGGGTTGCTGTCGATAAATCCACTAAAAGGAAGGTGGGTTCCGTCCGGCAGAACAAGGGACTGGATAGAGACCTGCATCTGCCCAGGCATTCCGGCTCTTAGTTTCTTTGCTGGTGTGACTGCCGTTACAGAGCCAACGATTTTGCTGTGCTGAGGGATGATTTGTAGTCCGTTTTGAACGAAGCCGTCCTCCAGCTTTATCGCAAAAGTGTCGCCTGGCAAGCTTTTGCCAGAAGAGATAGTGTGCTCAAGAATCCCAGTAAGCACAACCCCTGCAGGTACTCGATTGGACACACCAGCCACACCGGCTGGCACTTGCCCTTTCCAAAAGTTTGGACCGATTTGCCCCGGAGCGCTTGTTTGGCCAGGCAGGAATGGGGCTTGACTCGGAAGGAATGGCGCTTGACCTGGCATCGTAGTTGGAACACCCGGTATCGTCCCGCCCGTCATACCTGCGATCTGAGCTGCAGCCTGCTGAGAGCTCATAGTCCCGGCGGGATTCGAGCCCTGCTGCTTTTGAATCTCCCATTGATTTCTGCCTTGGGAGCCACAGTGCATAGACGCCGCATATGCGACAGTAAGCAGTCCCAAAGCCGCTGTTTTTGAGAGTCCCCTCATTTTTCTCAATCGCTCCCTGACCTTTGCCAGTGGTCCGCGGCAGCACCGCTTTTCCAGGCTTCGCTATTATGAAACGGAGTCTATCGAAAATTCTAAGCTAGCGCTATGTGAGGATTACGAACGTGGTAAGATCCTCATCCTGGCTGCTGAAAAGCAGCTTTTATTGTTATCCTCTGCCTGCAAAGCAGGTCGTGAAGCCCATGGGGGAATTATCGTGTCAGAAAAAGCAAGAAAATACGAAACAGTATTCATCGTCCGTCCGACTTTGGATGATGAATCCGTCGATCGTTGCGTGAACACAGTCGAAGAGTTCATCAAAGGTCAGGGCGGCAGCATTCTCAATACCGAAAAGAAAGGTCGTAAAAGACTTTCTTACGAAGTGAAGAAGCTTCGTGACGGTTTCTTCGTCGTCCTTCGCTACGAAGTGAAGCCCGAAGCTATCGTCGCCTTCAAGCGCATGATTCAGTTGAACGAAGACATCATTCGTTCGATTACCGTGACTTTGGAAGAAGAAGCTCTCCAAGTCAGCATGTAATCAATAATCCGGGGGAAAGTAAATGAGCAGCTTGAGCAAAATAGTTGTGTCCGGAAGAGTTATTCGACCGCCCGAAAAGCGGTTCACCCCGAATACTAACGTTGCTGTCACCGACTTCACCATCGCCGTTGAGTCCAATCCTCGCCAGGATGGGACCGTCGAAAGCCATCCTGTCAAAATAATCGCCTGGCGCGATTTGGCTGAGAGACTGGCTCAAGACGTCAAAAAGGGCGACCTAGTAGCCGTAGATGGACGTTTGCAACTCAACAACTACACAAATTCCGAAGGCCAACGCCGTCGGGATGTCGAAGTCGAAGCTAACTCGGTTGAAAATCTGACACAGATCGTAAATGGCGGCGGTGCTGCATCAGCTCCAGCCGACGCAGGTCGCTCCGTGGTCAGAGCAGCAGCCAAGCCAAGCAAGCCCGAAGCGGCTCCAGACGATCTAGACGCTATATTTGCCAGCGAAGACGAGATTCCGTTCTAAACGCTCTCAAGCTCATCGGCCCACTCATGAAGCCACTTGCGGCTCGTCGTAGTGCGTAGTAAGCAGCTTTCCCGAGAAGAAGAACTTGTCCCCTTGCCTGGCAATCGCGCAGCTCAAGAGCTCAAGTTCGAAATGGTCTCGCCACGTTTGGTACATTTTATATAATAGGTAAACTGCAATGCCCAGAAGAGAATCCTTTGGCGCTACACGCCACAAATCCTGCAAACTTTGTCAGGACAAAATTTTTGAAATCGATTACAAAGACACAATGCGCTTGCGCAAGTTCTTGAGCGAAAACGGAAAGATTCTCGGACGCCGAATCACCGGAAATTGCTCAGAGCACCAAAAGCAAATCACCCTGGCGGTGAAGCGCTCTCGCGAAATCTGTTTGATCGCAAACGGCTACGAATAAGAAATTCGGTGCTATGGAAAACAATTCCAGCAGCACAAAGTCCGATTATCGGAACAGAATAAACAAAGCCATCGACTTTATGCAAGCTAACCTGCACGCCCCGCCGTCCTTAGATGGACTGGCGGAAATTGCTGGTTTTTCTCCATATCATTTCCATCGAATTTTCAAAGGTATTGTCGGCGAAAGCGTCATTGCTCACGCTAATCGGCTAAGACTGGAAAAAGCCGTGAGAATGCTCAAGCACACAGATCTAAAATTGAGCAAAATAGCTTCGGAATCTGGGTATGAATCGTCCTCGAGTTTTTCCCGCGCATTTTCCGAATCTTATGGATTGAGCCCTAGAGAGTTTCGGCGAAGCAAGACTTTCAAAGATAGCAAGATCCGTCAAGTTTTCCCAATCGATATGGAATATATTGCTTCCGATAAGGGCTTCGATGAGCTAATAACAAAATTTCCGGTCGCAATTAAAAACATCGATTTTGGAAGAGTTGCATATATTCGCTCTTGGAATTCTTACAGCGACGATCGTTGCCTCAAAGCTTTCGGTCGACTAAAAAATTGGGCAGATGAAAATGGCAACTATAGAAAGGATAGCTGTTTCTTTGGGATGTCGCTGGATGATCCAGAAGTGACACCGAAAGAGCAATGCCGCTATGAATCTTGCCTGACCGTTTCTGAAGCGGCAAGTAGCGCCGGCGAGATTGAAGTAATTCAGTTTCCCAAAATGCAATTGGCCACTACCAGAATATTCGGTGACTTAAATCTATGCACAGAAGCTTATGCATTTCTGTTTTCCTCGTGGTTGCCGCGTAGCGGATATGATCCCGAGCACTGTCCAGCAATAGAGATTTTTCTTGATCGACAAAAAGTACTCGATTGGAGCCACTTTTCCCTGGAATTAGGAATACCTGTTAAACGTAAAGGATGATTTGTATGTTAAAAATTCTCATTACGCTAGTTTTGCTTCTCGTTGGAAACAGCGTAATCGCTTCGAACGCAGATGAGTTCGGACAATTTTCCGTGAGTCTTGGCATAAAAGACATCAAGGTTTCAAAAGCTTTTTATGAGAAGCTCGGATTCAAACAAGTAACAGGAGAACCTGCAAAAGGTTGGGTCATCTTACAAAAAGGCGACGTTGTAATCGGACTTTTTACCGAATTCAAAAACGGTCCGACTTCGCTCACATTCAATCCAAAAGATGTGCGAGCAATTCAAAAAGCACTGAAGAAAAAGGGATTCAAATTCGAGCGTGAAATCGACGAGAAGAAAACAGGACCAGATTGGATACTAATCAAAGATCCCGACGGCAACAAGATCATGTTCGATCAACACTAGTTGCTTTTGATTCTATCTTTGTGATTCACTTCAAAAGTAAATGAAATGTCCATCGTATCATTGAAGCCGCTCGGCAATGGTGGCAACGCGGGCATTGCATCCACGATTGCTTTAATGGCAGCGGCATCTGTCTCAGAGAGTCTGGACATTCGCTCAAAACCCACATCAGAAATTTCTCCGTTGGGATGCACTTTGAAATGCATTTTGACAATAGCCTCTTGATCTGTTGGCGGATGCCACTTGGACTTTATCTGCTTCTCGAGCGCAGCCATGTAGGGTCCAAAATCCACCTCCTGAGTTTGCGCAGGAGGTCCGAAGTGGTAACTACTAGCTACGCACATCGACACAAATACGCACAGCAATAAGGAAGCAATTAAAACGAGAGAAGACTTCATCCTCTTGGTCTTTTGTACTGGAGACGACTTCTTGCTCAACTCATCAAAAGCTGACAACCAGTCCTTCTCTGCAGCATGAGGATCGGTCAAAACGTCGATGAGTTTGTTCTGATTTTCGCCACTCGAACAACAGTCATTTGCCATTTTGATCTGGATGCCATCAGCTGTCTCGGCTTTGCCAAACTTGTCCATATCTATTACTCCGCGCGGCTCTTCTGGCCTATTCTATAGCGCATGTGTCGTAGTAGATCCCAGAGGAAGCCTTATCGCTAGCTTCACAAGCAAGATCTAAGTACGTAATTTGAATGGTTCAGAAACAATTTGAGCTTAAATACAATTATGATTGCACTTAAATGCCAACTAGCTAAAGCTATATTCTTCTTCCTCTTCGCGCACAACCGGCGGGAGGTCGATGCCCTTGTACACTCGCTCAATAGGCAGTTTCAGTATCTTTCCAGGGCAGCACTGAAATTCGAGCACGCCATTTGGATGCAATGTGAAGTGCTCCCATTCGTCCTCGCTCAATCTTTGATGCACTTCTATCTTCATCCGATTTTGGTGGACGATGATGTACTGTTTTAATTCAGGGATGTCCTTATAGACAGCAAGCTTTTCGCGAAGATCAATTTGCTTTGTCGAAGGAGAGAGAACCTCGACTATTACAACGGGTTCGTTCAAGACATAACAACTGGGATTGAATGGCTCGCAACTCACCACGACATCGGGATAATAGTAGGACTCCGCTTTCTCAATAAAGACCTTCATATTGTTGACATAAACAGAGCACCTGGAACCATCCAAGAAACTATCTAATGCTGTGGATAGATTTACACAGATGCGCACGTGCGCCGCAGAGGCTCCGTTCATTGCGAAAATTTCGCCACGCATGTACTCATGGCGAATCTGAGATGTTTTCTCCGAACTTAGGTATTCTTGAATAGACAGCTTTCGAGATCTTAACGGTTCCGACATCGGTATTTATCCTCGAACTGGAAGCGAAGTTTGACACCTTCAATTTATTATAGCTGTTTTCAGTTTTACCCGCGAAGCACCTACGGCACACTCATCAATTGGCGCCATTCTGGTCCTGGAGAGCTGTATTCGGAATTAGTGTAATTGCCCTGATTGTCAATCCAGTGATAACGAGGTCCATATTCAACTTGATATTTTGTGCCGGTGTTCGGATCTTGTACATTCTCCACACCACGAATTGCGTTGGAAAAATTATTGGCTGCCCGGTCTTGTGATGCTTGCCGATCCCAATATGCTTGATGAAGACGATCATTTGCGGCTTGCTGCGACCAGTAGTTGTTCATTATCGCAGCGGATTTTTGTTGCGCGGCCGCACGATAATTGCGCGACACTTGTCCAGCGGTTGCAACGGCTTGTCCGCCCCATTCAGGGTTAATTCGGAAGGTCTGAAGCATGTGCATTATCACACCCAACACAGCGGCTTCGCGATCAGCCGGACCCACTGAACCGGCGACCTTCGTCACCCACCACATACCAGTGCCCTGCATTACCGTTGCTTTTGTCACAGCAAGATAGTAGGCGACGGCAGGCAGATTGCCGTACATAGCAGTGAGCTTAATCGAAGCAGCTTCAGACCTGGTAGCGCCAACGGTGCCATTAACATCCCGAGCGACATCAGGATGATCGTGTTGCTCAACGACTTGAATATTCTTGAAATACGGCTTCATGTACTTCAGTGCATAGAGTTCCGCAAAACGCTTTGCGGGAATATATCGTCGAATCTCGCTGCCATTGTAGTTCCGCCCTTCCCAAAAACCGAGTGTTGTGAGGGTTGAGGTAGGCATGGTAAACGGAGGAATTTTTCCATCGCCAATAAAAGCGGTAATCAGTCCATCCGGAGAAGTAGCCTTGACCCAAGGTCTTGCATCTATCGCCACAGGACGCACCATGCCGCCGCTAACCTTCCAACCCGCCGGAACTTCCACAGTAAAAGAATTCTGATCGGGATCTCTAAACTCTGTCCATCCATTGAAAGCTGTTGGTGCTACACCAGCAGGGGCGCCAATAGCTTCTCCTGGATTTGGAACTGGAGCAGCGTATCCTGGTCCTGGCGAAACACCGGCTGAGTTCATTCCTACGTCGGAGCTTGGCAAATCCGTTTCATCTTTAGCACTAGATGCGGTGGCATCATCTGGCATCGGCTCCGCGGGAGCATCGGAATTAGATTGCGCTTCATCTTCGCCACCATCCGGGTTTGCAGTCCCACTTGCTTCACTGCTAATGGGAGCGCGGGCATCCTGCCCGCTTTTGGAGCTGCTAGAAGAATCATTTGAGGCCACAGCATTTGGCTGTGCTGTGATCTGCATGCTAGTCATAATTTGCGGCACCATGCTTGCGGCTAAATTCTGTAACTTTCCTTTCCCAGTTCTCACTACACAAATGGTTCCTGATGTTCCGTTGGCAACAGGATTCAGCACCAGCGCCGCTACGGCTTCCTCATTTGCGTTAGAGAAAGTCGTCCTCAACGCGTTCGCAGCAACTGCCTCAGGAGAACTCCAAGTTTCCTTCGGCTCAAACACCTTTGTGAATCCACTGAAAAATCCTGGCGCTTCTGCAACCGTAATTTTTTTGGTCACAAAAAATGGAAAGATCGAAATCTTTGATCCATCCTGATTGGTCATTGTTATTTCACCGGTCTTTTGATCGGTCGACACATTCCATCCTTCAGGATATTTCAAACTTAGTCCTGAACCGGCGCCCTGGTATGTCTTCCAGTTTGTACTGCTTCCCCCCGCCGAGTTTGATGGAGAGCTCGCAGCCCCAGACGAATTCGAGCCGGACTGCGCAGTCGCCGGCTGTTGAGATATCTTTTGCTTCACTGTAGCGATCGCCTGCATTGCGCTTGCCTTTTCCATATCATTGGCATTTGGAAGTGCAAGAATCTTTTGCAAATTCGCCAAACTTTCCTGATTCTTTCCGATCTCAGTTTGTACATTGGCAAGGTGCGCCAAGATTTGTACTTCATCGGACTTTAATTTCAGCGCTTCGAGAAACAGCTTCTCTGCAGTTTGCAATTCTGCATTCTTGCTGGCCGCATTTTGCGGCAGATAAGCATAAGTCTGATGAGCGACCCCAGCGTTATAAAAAAGAACTGCATCAAAGTTATAGAGCTGAAGTGATTTTTCAAATCCTTTAAATGCCTCGGCAAAATTTCCCATCTGAAAAACTTGCCCAGCCTGATTGCTCAGCTCACAAGCCTGCATCCACGATTGCTGGTCACCCTTTCCGGGGAAATCGTACGCAAAAACTGGAGTGGCTGCCAATATTAAACTCGCGGTCAGGCAAAGAGCAGTGTGAATTTGTTTGTAGGACATAATTTTGTCGAGCATAAAGGTTAGGTGTTCTTCTGGAAATAGCCGTTCAGTGAGCCATTATAAGTAGATGTGAGCAGAGAAGATCGATATCTGAACTGGGGTAGACTCATCAAGACAGCTCGCCTGAAAGAACAGAATTGCGGCGCCCGTCCTCATGGCATCCCTCGTTTTTTAACAAGCGGAGTCATGCAAAGGGAACGCGACCAGTGGATCTCCCGTCACACGGTGGTGTAAGATTAGGCAACGCGCCGAAGTGGTGAAATTGGCAAACACGCTATGTTCAGGGCGTAGTGGGCGTAAGCCCTTGTGGGTTCAAGTCCCACCTTCGGCAGTCTTTAGCAATACGGAGTGAAAACGAAAATAGCTTGACGACACAAGGACCAGGAGGAGCCCCCGGACAGGGCGCAGCAGGAGCACCGAAGGGCGGAGAAGGTCGCCGTGAGATGCCTTTGCTTAATGAAAGAATCAGAGATCGCGAAGTCAGATTGATCGACGAGGAAGGTACCCAGCTTGGAATCCTTAACACTCGCGAAGCATTGGGAATAGCTCGCGAGCGAGGCTACGATTTATTTTTAGTACAACCAGACGCAAGTCCGCCCGTAGCCAGAATCATGGATTACGGTCGTTACAAGTTTGAGCAAGAAAAGCGCGCACGCGAAGCCAAGAAGAAGCATCACATTGTTGATGTCAAAGAAATCAAGATGCGCTACAAAATCGAGGAGCATGATTATCAAACTAAGCTCCGTCATGCCAAGGAATTTTTGACCGAAGGCGACAAAGTCAAAGTGTTGATTATGTTGCGTGGTCGTGAAGTACAGCACAAAGATCTGGCACTAGGTCTGATGGCACGCTTCTGGAAAGAGCTAGAAGATCTCGCCATCATGGATCGTGAAGCGAAGCTCGAAGGAAAGAGCGTAATCATGATCCTCGCTCCGAACCCACAACGCACTCGTCAATAGAAGCTGCACGCTTAGGACCATAACTTGCATATGGTCAAAATATGGCTGACGTTATGCTTTAACTTTCAAGCTTCTTCAGAGCGCCCCTTCGGTCGTTCTCTGCTACAGAGGATTGAGGATTGACTTAATCGTTAGCCCTTTCGCGAGTATGTGTTATCTGCCTTTATGCCGTTTCAAATCCAGATAGTGGTCGATATTTTCCATGACCGAATAGCTAGTACCAGTCATGGTGAAGCGCACGCCGCTCTTATCAAATGACGACCATTTTATACCCAGGCGATCAACGCTCTTTAATTCATCAAGAAAGTGCGCCAACGGTTTGTGAAACATGACGTCAGCGCTCATATTCCCCTGAGGATCAAACGCAGCTCGTGTGTAGGTTCCATCTTTGTTAGGAAGAAAAGCGATCCTGCCACCATCTTTGCTTTCCAAAAGAGCGGCCTTCGGTGCTATTCCAGAGACCCCATACACATTACTTTCATTCTGAAAAATAGTCGCTGGCTCACCTTCAATGATAAGTTTAGCTCCGTCCCGGGAATGTTTTACCATCTGGGTTGATCCGTCTCGTCTAAAGGTCTGATACTCGTCCAAGTTAAGGACTCCATCGACATTAGAGCGACCGTAAGTGGTTACAGAGTTATCCATGCCGATATGAACCATGTTTCTATAAAAATCATCGAAGTACGAAATAGATCCATTCGGCTCAACGGAAAAGCGGCTAACAGAGCGCGATGGATACAGCTGTCCATCCTGGAGCTGCATCATTGCCTGCATCCCACCATCTTTTTTCTTCTCAAAACTCACAAGGTCTGCTTCTGACCAATAAGGCGATGCCGATTTTTCCTTTGCGGTCACAGACACTTTCTCAATTTTCCCATCAGGGCTGTATTCGATGTTAACGTCCCGATGGACGTTACTAAAAGAAATGGGCTGACCTTTCTCGTTTAAGGTAGTCTGAACTTTGATTTCTGGAGGATTCTCAATCTGGCTCAGCGCATCGCGTCCATCATAGCGCTTATACTTCGGGTTCATCTGGTCGTTCAGTTTCTCATGATCTTCCTTGGTCTTTTTCAGAACATCACTCGCGTTAGCAACCGTGCCAGAAGGTCTATCCTTCAGGAACTCATCCAACATTTTCGTCAACGGAGTAGTTGCTTTTTCCTGTGGTGAAGGATCAACTTCCTTAATGGTTTCCTTGAATTGGTTGTTCTCTGGCATCGAAATCCCCCCGTCCGCATCTTTGAGTATATGCAGTCATTTAGTGAAAGGAACCGTGCAAAAATGCTAATAGTACGTTCCGTGACTGTACACTTGTGCACTTTCTAGACCGGAATTCTCAATGTGCAAAGCTGCGCACAGATTCGTGCTGTTCAGTATTGGCTTTGAGCATTGAGCATTGAGCATTGAATTTTGTTAGCGACGAAGATGCTTATTTATTTCAGGCCAGCTAGAAAGCCGGGTCCTTGTGTCTGCAGCTCGTTGGTGCATCATGCTCGGGTACTTGTAAGCGTCATATCCATAAAGCCCGGTTATGCCACCCATAGTTGCCGCACCAAGTCCCATGAACGCTGCAAGCGGAGGGATCTCCACTGATACTGCCGTCAGAGTCCCCATCGCCGCAGTTAAAGCTGCCCACCCAACAGTACCGCCAATATTTTTTGCTTGCTGCCAATAGAGATCACCTTTGTAATTACCGGAAAGGTATTTCAAACCGCGCTCGTAATCAAGCTTGCCGATTGCAGGTATTCCTGTGTTGCCGTCATTTCTTGTGACATTGTCGAAAGCATTTATTTCGTCGAAATGGTTCAAAGCAATTTTGGCAGCAGCTCTGAGCTTCGGGTCTGTCGCATGTTCTGAAGCATAAAAGAAGTCTTGCTTTGTTGCATATTCAGATCCACGCTGCGTGATTTCCGCGTGATTATCTTTCAGAATCTGTAGAAACTCTTTTGGATCATTGAATACCGAATTGCTCAGAGCTGCTTCATTCGGGGTGTTTCTCTCGTGGTTTGCGCTCTGCTGCTCTATCGCTTCATTTGATGGTGGCATATTTTTCTCCCGTGTGTTTATTCAATATATTCAAAAGAGCAAAAACAGGGACAAAAAAGTTGCTGTCGTGAGTTCTGTGTGACGACGGAAAAGTCTCACCTCTAGACACTTTGCAGAGCACGCGTAAGTATCACAGAAAAGACTACGGTTGTTCCCGTTACCAAACTGTATTTACGACATCTAGAAAGTGAACAAACGCACCATACGCGAATGCGACCACTGAGAGTTACGTTACTCTCTCTTTATCAATGTAGGCACGACAGGGCTTCATAATGCTCCAAAGAATGCGAAATCTATTTGAGCTTTATTGTTGTCGGAAGCTTGATTCCCAGCCACGATCTAACGACTCGCTCGCTGGCATTAAAGTGCTTGTAGCTTTCCCCTATAACCGGCCATCCTTCGGTAGAACCAGGCCAACCGTGCTGACTTCCAGGAATATTGACCACTTCAACTGTCGTCCTTTTACCAACGTTGACGTATTCCTGTGTGCCCCTGGAACCAACGGACATTACTGGCGACCAGGTAGAACTCTCTGCATATTGAGATGGCTGTTGGGACGGATTCGACAATGATAAGTTTGGCAACTCCGGTACTCCGGGTAGTCCCTTCTGATTGTTGAACTTAGTAATAAGCCCCTCTCCGCCTCTATAGGGAAGCATATAAGGATCACTACCCGACTGGATGAATAAAGCTTTTTCAGGTGGCTTTCGTGCGACTGGCTCGCCTTCAAGAATGGTACCGCATACAGTGGCAATGAATTCGAACTGTCCATCCATCTTCGAAACCAGATGATTAGCGAACGCTGCGCCATCGGAGAATCCAACGACAGCCACATGTTTCTTATCCAGCCCAAACTGCAGAGCAGTGACATTCAGCAAATGTTTGATGTAGTTAGTATCATCGTAAGTCGGATTGATTTGTCCAGCTAATGTATTATCCGCGTTCCAAGAATTCAGGCCCTTGCGAGTAGGGTCTAGCGACAAGGGATAGATGGCGATGAAATCATTCTTATCGGCCAAGTTATTCATGCCAGTCATCTTTGACATAACCCCATCAGCCTTACCGGCGTTAGCACCATGCAAGATGAGCATGATCGGAGTATTGGAATCCACATGCTTGGGTAGGTGGATCTGAAAAGACCTTTCACGACCATCAGACATGAAACTGATCTTGTAGTCGCGTTCTCCTTGCTTTTCCGACTTGGTTACTACCGGAATCTCTCGACTCGCGTCGGCTTTCACCTCTCCGGAATCCTTTTGGCGACCCAGCCTTAAATAGTCTTGCACTTCCTGAAGAAAACGCTGCGAACTTGCATCCGTGCCACTATTCGACAGATTTGCCCGGTCACCCTTTTTCTCAGCAACTCCATCACGTTCGCCCATTGGTCGTGCCTCTAACTTCAGTCATTAGAGCTTACTTAGCGCAAGTGACAGTTCTTGGTCCGGAGCAGGGCGTCTTCGGGTCCTTTGATTAACTCAGGTCATCAGCATTGCTTGTCATCAGGAGCGCCACCTTACCTTCATTCGCATTCAAATTACGTCAAAACCTTCCAGTTGGTCGAATTATGACGATTACAAAATAAATTTTTTGAAAAGCTTTGCTCCTGCGGGCTCTTCAGCCTGTATAGCCGAAAGAGCCTATCACCGCTAGCTATCCAGCGGCAGCGCCACTTTTCAAGCGCTCAAAAGCGGCGCCTAGCCACCTGCGGGCAGTGCTATCATGAGAAGTTCGCTGAACCCAACGAAAGGGTCTGGCGTCTGGCTTTTGCCAGTTCGGTTTTTTCGTGGAGTTCTCTTATGCCTAAGATGAAAACGAATAAAGCCGCAGCCCGCCGCTTCAAAATCACTGCCACCGGCAAGGTTTTGCACAAGCAAGCAGGCAGACGGCACTTAAATGAATGGAAATCCGCTAACGTCAAGCGCAACCTCCGCGGTTGGGCTGCCGTTTCTCCAGCAATGGAAAAAGCGGTACTGGAGATGTTCCCCTATCCAAAATATCTTCGCTAATCACTGAAACGGCCCGCCGTTTCCAGTGCGCTAGTCTAAGGGCACTCCTCCCCGATGGCGATCAGCACTGAGGTGAAAAGCAAATTTCGTAACTGCAAGAAGGAGAGAAAAAGATGCGCGTCAAACGCGGTAATGTTCTCAAAAATCGCCACCGTAAAATCCTCAAGTTCGCAAAGGGATTCCGTGGCTCCAAATCAACACTATTCATCGCTGCTAACCAGGCTGTAATTCAATCCTGGCGCAACATGTACCGCGATCGCCGTAAGCGAAAAAGAGATTTTCGCAGACTGTGGATCGCCCGTATCAATGCAGCATGCAGAGCTAACGGCATGACCTACAGCTCTTTCATGAACGGCATGAAGAAAGCTGACGTTCTATTGAATCGCAAATCGCTTTCCGAACTAGCGATCAAAGATCCAGCCGCCTTCGACGGATTGCTCAAGCTTGCAAAAGATAAGCTCGCAGCAGCCGCCAAGTAAAATTCAGGACTTATAGTCACGGAGGCGTCATTTCGATGATGCCTCCGTTCTTTTTTATATGATGAAGATCAACAACGTCACCAGCGAATCAAATGCAACTCTGAAACTGATTCGCTCATTGCATAAGCGCTCAAACAGGGAGAAGCAACAGCTCTTCCTTATGGAGGGTAGCCACTGCTTGCAAGAAGCCTGTAAGCGTGACCTCGATCTGCAAGCAATCGTAGCGAGTCAGTCCTACATCACAAACAGCAAGGATGAGCTAAACGAACTTGATTTAGAGCAGATAACCGTTGTCGAAGATAAGCTCTTCGCAGAACTGATGACGACAACTAGCTCGTGCGGCATCCTGGCTGTCGCGCCTATACCGAAGGAAGGTTCAGCTGACATCACAAAGTGGACGCCGCGAGTGATTCTTATCGTGGATGCAGTGCAAGATCCGGGAAACCTGGGCACGCTGTTTCGAAGTGCACTTGCAGCGGAACTCGGAGGCGTCGTCCTAATGCGTGGATGCGTCGATGCTTACAATCCAAAAACCGTCCGTGCCGCAGCCGGTGCATTATTCGATATGCCGATGAAGTCGGACGTATTGCCAGCAGACTTGATAAATTCGCTCAAATCTAATGGATATCGATTAGTAGCATGTGAGGCCAAAGGCAGCATTTCTTACTTTGAATGCGACCTCTCAGACAAGGTCGCATTGGTACTGGGCAATGAAGGACAGGGCGTTTCCGAGGATTTATTGGCCGGCGCCGATGAAAAGATTCGCATCCCAATGAATCCGAAGAGCGAATCACTCAATGTTGCCATAAGTGGCGGTATCATTTTATTTGAAACGTACAGACAAAGGCTATCAGGCAGAGGCGATGCTGCGCATCTCTCAAATTAGGCCAGACAAACGATAGCAAAGTGTCGAGGGTAAGCGGACGTGTCGGGGCAGGAACGAGAAACAACTAGCAATCCGCCGGCGGCTGAAGTGCAGGTTTCGACGCAAGAAGGAACTATCGATTTTACACAGGAGCTCTGCGTAGAAGGTCATCCGCAAGATTCAAAATACCAGCAGGCGACAGCAGTCAACGATTTCCCGATTTCCTCTGAAATAGACGCCGCAGATTCCATTCAAGAACAAAAAAAGGCTGAGGTCAGCTATACACGGCAAGAAGGTGTTTACACCGGACCCTATGGCGAGCCTGAGTACGAAGAGCCTGACGACGGTACCGACAAGGTCATGTCGGTTGTTGACCATCTTGATGAATTGCGAAACCGATTGATACGAACCCTGCTGGTTTTCGTAGGCGCGATGGGTATCACTTTCGCCTTCGGAAAGGACATCATCCAATTCCTAGAGAAACCAGCAGGAAAGATGACGTTCCAAGCACTCTCCATCGAAGAACCTTTGCTCGTATATTGCAAGGTTGCATTTTACGCGGCACTAGTTCTGGTGGCACCATATATTCTTTTTGAAATCAGCGCCTTTGTTGCACCGGGGTTGAAGCGCAATGAGCGGAAATTGATCACACCAATAGTACTCGGCGGCCCACTCTTGTTTATTACGGGCGCAGCATTCTGCTACTACCTGGTATTGCCACCGATGCTGACCTTTTTTACATCCTTCGGCGTCGGCATATCACCAATTCAACAACGGCTTGATTTTTATATCTCGCTAGTTACGACAATGCTTTTCTATATGGGCATTTGCTTCCAATTGCCCATCGTACTATTTGCACTTTCTATCGCTGGCATCGTCAACTCAAAGCAGCTAATGGCTGTATGGCGATACGCTGTGGTCGGCTCTTCAGTAGCAGCAGCTGTTATCACTCCAGATCCCACCTTTATTTCCATGGTAATTGTCTGGGCTGCATTACTTGGATTGTATTTTTTCACGATTGGACTGCTAAAAGTATTCGGACGGTGAGGACGGGACAATGGTCGAACTGGACAATCAAGCGAACTCGTCGAATCTTCCCAATTCCGCCAATCCAGGCATTGGAGCGGCGCCAATCAACAGCTCGATTGACGCAAGCGCACAGCTAAACGTTGGACAAGCAGAAGCTAGTAAAATACCGGGCACCACATCCAGTGCGCTCAACTGTCCTACGGGAGCGTCGGTTTTGGATCCTAAGTTACTGGAAGCTTGCATCCACTGCGGGCTATGCTTGCCGGCTTGCCCGACGTATTTGGCAACGGGCAGAGAAACAGAGTCTCCACGGGGACGCATTTACATTCTCAAAATGTGGCAAGAGGGGCAAGCAATGGAGCCCCGAATGGCGGAACATCTCGACAGTTGCCTGGGCTGCATGGGCTGCCAGACCGCTTGTCCTTCAGGTGTGCAGTACGAAAAGCTGCTGACCCAAGCTCGCCCGCATTTGCAAGGGTTCAAGGACAAACGTGCGCGGAAACTGATGGCATTTGCCTTCGACAAAATATTGCCAGATTATCCGCGCCTACAGCTGCTAGGCAAAATGCTTCGAATGTATCAGCAAAGCAGACTGAGCAGACTTCTGCCGGCACTTCCAATTCCGAAGAAATGGAAGCGCCGCCTCCAAGAATGGGAATCATTCTTGCCGGAAGTCCCGAAATTCAAACCGCTTCCAACTCAGTCCTGGCAGTCTGGTGAGAAGACAGGAGAGGTCCAGGTATTTGCTGGTTGCGTGATGGATATTTTTTACAACCATGTGAACCATGCAGCAATTCGCTTGCTCACCAAGCAAAGAAAAATAGCGAAGGTTCCTGAGCAAACCTGCTGCGGCGCGCTTGCTGCACATGCAGGCGAGATTGAAATCGCCAAGAAGCTGGCAAAGCAAAACATCGAATTGTTCGAGCGTACGCAAGGGGACATTGTCGTCACATCAGCCGGCTGTGGCGCCATGCTCAAAGAATATGGAGAAATGCTGGAGCACGATCCGCACTGGTCAAAGCGCGCTCATGAATTTTCCTCTCGAATAAAAGACATCACCGAATCATTGAGCAAGGGACAATTTTCTTCCGCGCCAAATCCAATCAATAAAAGCGTCACCTATCACGCAGCCTGCCACCTTTCACACGTGCAAAAGGTGAAGGATGCGCCAGTCGAACTCTTGCGAATTATTCCCGGATTGAAATTGATACCGCTTGAAGAAGCTGAGCATTGTTGCGGCAGCGCCGGGATATACAATCTCCTGAACACCGAGATGAGCTTGAAGGTTCTCGATCGCAAAATGAACTACATCAAGGAAACGAAAGCGGAAGCCATTGTGAGCACGAATCCAGGTTGCCTGTTGCAACTTAAAGCTGGCGTCGACAATGAGAAGATGAACACACGAGTTTATCACCTCGTAGAATTGCTCGACGAAGCCTTCGGTGGCGAGAAATAACCGATTAAACGCCTAGTGATTTCGCCAATTTTTTGACAACGCTGTCTGGTTCAAATTTCATCTGCTTCGCTTTTGCAAAATCGGCAGCAGCTTTAGCTTTGTCGCCGGTTTTTGTGTATGCCAAAGCTCTCATGTACGTTGGCTCAGCAACAGCATCGCCGGATCCTTTAGCGATGGCTTTGTTTAATGCAGCAATTGCTTCTTTCATGTTGTTGTTAGCAATTAGAGATTGTCCAAGCACGCAGAGATTCGTAAAATCCTCGTTCAACTTCACGGCTGCTTTTGCATCATTCAAAGACTCAGGCTTCTTATCCCATTTCAAATAAGCAATAGATCGCTCGGCAAGATAAATCGGTTCCTTGGGCTCAAGCTTGATTGCAGTATTCAAGTCCTTGATTGCTTCTGCAAATTTCCCCATTTGCGTATAAGCATCAGCTCTTTGTGAATATGCTGCGCCGTTGGGATCCTTGCTTATCCGTGTATTGAAGGAATCGATCGCCGGCTCCCATTTCTTCTGAGAAACATAGATACCGCCGCGGATTTCATACGCAATTGAATCACCTTTTGGATCAAGCTTTATCGCTTCATTTACATTGGTCAGTGCTTTGTCGTACTGCCCGCTGTTCGCGAGAGCTTCAGCGTATCGGATCAACAATGCAGGTTTGGGAAATCCTTGCAAAGCCGGTGCAACCTTGAGCGCATGCTCATAATCCTTCGCAGCGCCAGCTTCATCTCCGTTGCCGTGCTTTATAGTCGCGCGCAAAGCATATGCCTCTTGTGAATCTTTCCAGGCCAATGATTTATCGAACAACTTCATGGCGCCTGCCGTATCACCGGCATCCATTTTCTTTTGTCCGTCCTGAAGAAATTCCACATTCGGCGGCACTTTGGACTTGGTCATGGACTCAGCTTTTTTAGTTATCGCCTCAAACTTCTTTCTCGTTTCAGCATCTAGCTTTTGCGCATCAGCTTCCAAGACCGGTCCGAAAAGCAAGGGAAGCATTATCAAACACAGCGAAAGTTTCGGTCTTTTGGACTGGTTCTGGAAATCCATGTGCGCTCCTCATAAAGCGAAGATGAAGCGCACATTCTAACAACAGAAGGAGAACTATCTTGCTACGAATCAACTGACTGACTTATCGTGTCGTGTATAGTACTGTCTCGTTTCTCTGGAAGGCTTATGAACAAACATATTCAAAGAATGGGCTACTATTCCGTAGCAATGTTATTGATGACGTGTTGCGCACCGGCGATTGCACAATCGGTCGGAAGCAGAGTTCTTGCGTCGCCGTTTTCAATGGAGAATCAATGGTTTCCAGGGACGGTAGTCGGTAAGAACGGAAATGCGATTGTAGTTAAGCTCGACAAACGTCCAGATCACGACAGCGAAGTTTACAGTGTTCAGGAGAAATGGATAAAGCCGGGCGGCGGACAGCCTCCGGCGGATTGGAATAAAGTTGATGGAGCGACTGCAATCTTTTATGGGATTGCCACGCCCGACCAACTAAACCAACAGGCAGTTGCTAATGGTAATTCGGTACCGCAAGCTGGTGGCGGTGGAGGAGTAGCAGGAGGAGCGGGCGGAGTTGCAGCGCATACTGCTGTCGTCCCTCATCCAGCAAATACTGGGGGATACCCTGCGCACAACCCTGCAAATACTGGCCACGCTCCTGTTGCGAATCCTCATGTGATGCCGAACGGCATGACGAGGAATGACCTCGAAAGATATGGAGTGGAAACAAACCGGCTCGGAGAAAAGCGATATGCTAACACTCCTTGGGGAAGACAGCTTCAACAATTGCATCAACAAGAGCAACAAAACAACGGCACCGCAAATGCAGGTCAGACTACGGCAGGAAACGGTGCCGCACCTCCAGACGGAGGAGGCGCGCTTACAGTCGGCAGCCGCGTTCTTGCATCTCCATTTTCCGACGAGAAGCAGTGGTTTCCCGGCACCATCGTAAAAGCCCTTGATGGTGGCAAAGGCGGCTTCATTGTGCGACTGGATCAAAAACCAGGCGTGAACTACCAAGATGTTTTCCAAATGAACGAAAAATGGGTTAAGCCAGGTGGTGGTGCTGCTCCTCCGAATCAAGGTGGCATAGACCCGAACCTGGTCACATACTATGGACTAGATCCATCGTTGGCAGCAAACAAACCAAACAACCAGGCTCCTGCGCCCAAGCCTGGCAATACCGCCGGCAATCAAGGCGGCAATCAGCAAATCAATAAAAATGAAAAGCACGTTGTAGGAAAAGGCACACCGCCAGATGGACTTTACGAAGTCAACAAAATCTACACCGGCGGCTACATGTACCTTGGCACCATTGAGATTCGGGGCAATACTTATAGAGGACTCTCTGAAGAAGGTCCATTCCACCCATACACCATGGACGGTGCTGGCGGTATAACATGGACTGCTGGTTTAGTTGGAATCCCGGATGGCTGGAGTGTAGACAAAGGCAATTACAACGGGCTGGATCATACCGGCAAGCATTGGATTCAAGTTCGCTTTCAGGGCTTCCGCAATGCCGAAGAAATCGCGGACGCGATTCATAAGTAAGACTCGGCGAATCCTCTATTAATTCGCAACTCGTGTGCTTCAAAGCAAGATCTACGCCCGCGACTTGATGGCTGGCTGGCTATCAGATCAGCACGTCCAACTTGGATCACCGGATGAGGAACGAGTCAACGACCTGCAAGCTTAGCCGCAGAATTGTCCACTGACTTGTCGTATGTGAGATAGAACGGTCAACCGATCTCTGATACACCACCTGCCAGTGGACCCTTTCGTGTACCACTGGCGGTGACTATTGCGAAAGGATAGCTGACTATGCGCTTCTGCTGTTATCCAGAGGTCTGGGTGGCAAAGCCTTCATAAATGCGCGCACGAAGAGTGGCGTAGAGAGCCTATCTGCAATTATCGCATCACGGAACAACGTGCCATCTAGTGAACCCCAACCAGTGGTGGCATCCCAGCCTTTGGTGGTTTGGTAGCCATTGTTGTTGCCACCGATAATGTCGTTGAAGAACTTGGCGCCGGACAATCCGCTCTTATAAACGAACGGATTCCAGGGACCAACAGGTCTGCCGAATTCGCCGCTGATGCGTGCATCTAACGCTGCCAACATCGGCGCAACGGCACTGGTGCCTCCAATTACGTCATCGACGCCGTTAACCTTAATCTTCCAACCAGTTCTAGGATCTGCATTTCCTGAAATATCTGGAACGCCTCGTCCTTTGAACCCTGGATTTTGTGGATTCTGAGGCAGGTCAAGCCCCTTTTGATATTCCGGCACTCCGAACTTCTGGCTAATGCCACCACCTGTAGCGCCACCGCTGCTGTTCCACACTTTTTCGCTCACGATTTTTCCATCAGCTCCGATTTGCAAACTCGTGCCACCGGCAGCGGTGACATGCGGATCTGACGCCGGATAGTCAGCATTGAACTTGCCCGATGGAGCTTTATCGACGGCGCCGTCATCTCCGGCAGCAGCAAATATCGAGATGCCTCTCAATGCTGCCTTCTTGAATGCGGCAGCCATTCCTTTCAAGCCCTGGTCAGTCCAGCTTTCCTCTGGCGCCCCCCAGCTTATGCTAATAGACGTGCTTGGTTTTTCGCCAGCTTCGGGGAAGGTAGCGCGTGTAACAGCGTCGATAAATCCTTTGTCGCTATTGGGAGCAAAGATTACTTTCTGCTGCGCTTTCGGCGCGATCGCGCCAATGATTTGCGAATCGAGTGAGACCTCTCCATCGGCCGCTAAATTCACGCCAGTCTTAGTTGGAGCGCCACCGACACTGATTACCTGAATCTTCGGCTCTGGCAGTCCATGCTGTTTGTAATAGGCAGCCTCATTGGCCAAATCTATGCCACCACCTAGCTGAATAACAGAAACAGTGGATCCTTCTCCCATGTTTTTCTTGGGGAAATTATATGCATCTGCAACCTGCGTCGGCAAATAGCCACCAGCTTTTGCAGCAGCTTTATTGGGAGGTGGAGCCTCGACCGGAGCTGGCTTGCTGACATCTGGCATAGGTTTGTTTACGTCCGGAATGCCCTTGTTCGCTTCGGGAAGTCCCTTCGTTTCACTTATGATCTTGTTCTCGAGCAACTTACTATCGGTCGAGATGCGTCCCTCCTTCTGTGCCTGCAACTGTGCTTGCACTTGCGCCTGAATCTTGTTGTAGTCAGACAAACTGACAGAATAGTTCCTTGCGTGTGGGCGATCATCCAAGCCGTAGACACCTTCAATATTGCGTTGAAGCGTTTCCGGCAAAGCAAGCGCACCTTCGCGACCGCGGAAAAGAATCCCGCTATTGGCGCGGTATTCGTTCAACTGCGTCTGAAAAGCGGTCGTGAAATCAGATGCGGTGCCTTTCAATACAACGCGTCCTGAACGCATATCGGCTTCTGTAATCTTCAAATTGTTGGTTTTTGCAAACTTGCTCACTTCCGCCATAGCTTCTTCGCTGGCACCGAATTTCTCAACGAATTCTTGTTCAGTAAAGAAACCGCGTTGGCCAGTTTTTATTCGACGCAATGCGCGATCGACAGCCAAATCTGACGCTTTCGATTTCAGCATTACTGTCGCTTCCATTTCAGCACCGGCGGCAACCTCACCAAGCAAGGTGGCTGACTTTGGGGCTGCCTTGTCCGAAGGCAGATAGCGCGAATAACCTTCTCTCAATTCAAGCCGTGGGTCAAGACTTACAGAGCTAGCAATTTTGACTGGCTCGGCAGTTTTTGTAAGACCAATCGCATCCGTGACAGTGGTGCCTGCTTTGACAATTTTGTTTTGCATGCCATCCCAGAACGCTTGCTTAGCGTTTGCAAAACCGTCAAGTCGCTCTGACAACAAAACACGCTCGGTCACACCGGCGCCGACCTTGTAACCGACTGCAGCTATGGCTGAGCTGACGATGAATTCACCACCGGCATTGCCGAGTTTCATCGCAGCGTTGTCGATGTCGCCCATGGTTTTTGCGTTGCCGGCCTCGGAATAGGCATCCATAACAGGACGCGCAGCCTGGTATGTGAAATACAAACCGATTGCACCGGCAGCGATCTTGCCTGCGGCACCAGTTTCAGGGAGAACGGTCTTCAGCACAACGCCCATAGCTGCGGCAGCGCCGAGTGTCTCCAAAGTTTCAAGTGGATGTGTGGCACTGTGCACAGCGGCATTCCAAACGCCCTCGGGAAGCTTTGCAACACCTTTGCTAGTGACGAGACTGTATTTGCCAAATGCCGATTCTGGAGCAGCAGCCGCTGCAAGCAAGTCTTTGCTTGATGCAACTTGTTTGAAAACTGCTTCGTTGACTAACTTTTCCCTTGCCGCAGCGGCCCCATCGTCTGCGGACAATTTGGTGTTTAGTTCAGTAACTTTGTCACCCATCTGTATCCTCCGAACCCCCAGACAGAAAACCACCGGCATCGCTGCCAGTGTGTGTTAATGTTCCTGTCGAAATCCTTCTTCCTTACATCCGACTATATACTTTGAATCTAGATATGTCGACAAAGAATTTTCGAGAAAGCCCGTCCTCACTACGGTTTTCACGCTCAAGCATTAGCGACTGTTAATAAAAACGGCTCCAAAAGTGGCTTTTATTAACGCCCTCTGATTTTTAGCAATACAAGGACCGCTTTCCTGAGATGGAACTCAGTTTCGGGAGATTTGCGTGAATGCTTTTTGTGTCACCTTTTTGGAAGGAAGAAAAGCTGGAAAAGCGCGCGCTTACAGCCGCCCCCAGGTGCGCTATGCCCAGGAGCTCACTGCAAGGGCAAGCGGACTGCCACTGCCTGTGCCACCATTTAGACAGCGGGCACACGATACCACCGATGCCACCACGAGCGCAGCGGCAATGCCACTATCTGTGGCACCAGAGGAACACAGAGACAACGCCACCGCAGGAGCCACCGCGTAAGTAGGACATTCGAAGCAGGCTGGAAGCCTGCGCTCCCATTCGACAGACTGGAAGGCTGCGTCCCATCCAGCACGCTCGCCCCGTTCATTTTCAGTACCATAGGCAAAGGCCAACCACGCTGGCACCTTGGCGTCCGCCCACCACTTTCCCTAAATCCTTTAGGAACCCGCCTTTCGGAGAAATTCCCAACAAAAACAGGGTGCCAACCACATTGGCCTCGGCCCCCTACGGTTAAGGTAAAGAGTTGTCGACGCAGCTGGAAGGCTCCGCGCCACACGTGGAAGAACAAGAATCCTCCGTCATCTATTTAAGGCGAGCGAGAATCGATTTTCCGTCGACAGCAGAAACTAATTTGTTGTCTTTTAAATAGCTAGCCGCATCAGCACCTTTGGAATCGCGCGCAGATTTATTCGCGCCCGCATCCAAGAGATAGTTGATCATTGGTGCACCCGCAAAAGCACAGGCATACATTAATGGCGTTCGGCTGCCGACTGAATAGTTATAGAAACACGTATCGTTCGCCTTCGACGCCTCGTCGCTATCGGCAGCAGCCATGCCCTCGTTTACATTAGCACCGGCTGCGAGCAAAACCTTCACAGTGTCCAAAGCGTTGTATTGAACAGCTTGAATCAAAACAGTCTTCCCGACCATATTTTTGTGATGCAGAGGCGCTCCGGCTTTCAACAAGCGCTCCACCACATCCGGACGCAGAACCGCGGAGAACAGCGGGGATTCGCCTCCAGACAAAGAATTTATCGGTGGTTCGCTATCGGGGACTGCATGTGATTTGATCAGCTCATCAATGACCTCAATGTGAGCATGATTAAGAATTGCCAGACTGAGAGCTTGCGTAGCATCCTCTGCACTCATCTCGATTCCAGCCATCGCAGACTTCATTTGGTCCAATGTCAATTTCTCTCTAGAAAAGCATTTATAGATTGGAGTGCCGATTTGCTCCTCCAAAGTGGAGCTTGAAAAAATGCTGAGATAAACAGACGCCATATGCCAAAGTGCTACATTCGCACACTTCTTCGCATCTTGCGCCGCTAATCCAAAGTCGTTGACATAATAATTCGCAAGTTCGGTTTCTGCTGCTTGAAACGCATCTCTCCACTTCTGCAATTTCACTTTATTCCAGAGCTCTTGGTTGGACCAGTGCTCGAGAAACGCCAACTTTACTTGCATATCGGCAAGTATCATTCGCCTGTAATGGCTATAAACAATAGTCCCCGTGCAATTGCTATTCGGATCGCCCAGTATATCTTGATTCTGCTCATTGAACTTGTGAAGCAGAGGCAGCTTCGCGTCGAGACGTTTGTCATCGCAGGTGGTATCAAAAAATGAATCTCTGCGAGATCCCCAGCGCGGGCCAAACGCCGCAAATGCCTCTCGCGGATAATCTTTGAATAAGAAGCAAGGCGCGGCTGGCGCGCTCTCTGGTGACGCATCGCAAACCAAACGCAGATGTAGAAGCAGCTTAGCTAGATCATGGTATTGGAAATTCTTTTCCTCGCCTACTTCCTCAAGCGCAAATCCATCGCTGATTCCTGACGATGTCGCCGCTTTCTTCATGAGCGAATCAACCACGCCAGTGCGATTTGCAATCGGAAGCTTCTTAGTCATATAGATAAACGCTAGATAGGCGTACGCTGCCGGCTTATCAATTCCTTTCAGCAGCAATTCCGCTTTCTTAGGACTCGAATTGATCAAATTGACAGCTTCCTGAAGGCGCGAGTCCATTTTAATGTCAGCATAAGCAGCCACACACACGTAATTGTTCGCCAGACAAAGCGAAAGCGTGAAAGCGCAAAACAATCGTGACAATGGGATCACGGACTTCTCCTCATTTCATAATTTTCAATCTTCAATTTCGAATTGGCAAATGCGAGCACATATGCGTTCAACTAGTAAAACATTTCCGTGAGAAAAAAGCGCAAAAATAATTCAGGGCACGAAATTAAAGTACGTCCCGAAAGGCTGAAAAACAAAGCGTCTTACCGTTGCTTGACAAAAGAGCGAAAGAGAATTAACAGCCCAGTCAATTCTGATCAATGAGCATTCTCTTTATTGATAATATCCTTAATTTGGTTCCTGGCCGCCTCTCCATCAGCAATCTTCACTCCCTTATCATTGTAGATAATGAAAGCAGGAACCGAGTGGATGTTATACCTCTTGGCTAGAGGCGAGTCCCAATCAATCCCCTGAGACCCAGGACGGTCAATGTAGTACGACCGAACCGCAATGTCAGGGCGAGTCATTGAAAGAGTTTCCAGCAGAGGTTTAAGTTGCTGGCAGGAGGAACAGTACTCACTGGTAAATTCAATTACCGTGTAGCGTCCAAACACCAGAGAGTTCTTTACGTCAACAGACTCGCCCGTGTTGGTTTCATTTGCGATCTCATATCCTTTAGCTTTTACCGGCTTCACATTCAAGCGAGTCGAAATTGAGGCGCACGAAGTCAGCGCCAAAACCAGCGCAAGAACGCCGAAACTTTTAGCAAACGAGATTCCAGAATGAGACAATTACTCCGTCCTTCCCATTGCCTTTAGCAATGACTGCAAGTTGTGTTTGGCATCAGCAAAATTAGGGCTTATCTTCAGCGCACTCTTATATTCGGCCTCTGCTAAATCTACCTTGCCCAATTTCGCGTAGGCGACACCAAGATTATTGTGTGCCTTCGCATTCTGCGGCGCATATTTAATGGCTGCCTGGTAATGACCCACCGACTGCTGGACCTGCCCCTGGCGCTGATAAAGAATTCCCAGATTGTAATGTGCATCAGCGTAAGCCGGATCAATCTTTAGAGCCTGCCTGTATTCCTCGAAAGCTTTCTGTACATTTCCCTGATTGAAGTACGTGATACCTAGCATGGTGTGCGCCTGCGCGTATCCAAGATTCCGCTGAGCCTCCGGATGTTCCGGGTTTATCTTGAGCGCGCTTTGAAAAGCCGAAATCGATTCGGGAAATTTACCGAGCGACTGGTAGGCTACACCCATATTGTTGTACGCCTCAACATAATTTGGATTGTAGAGAATAGCTTGTTGGTATTGCTCCACAGCCTTCTCGTTATGCCCTTCTTGTTGATAAATGCGCCCGAGACAATATCTGGCATGGGAATGCTGCGGATCAATTTTCAGCACGCGCTCGAAACCATCAATCGCTCGATCTTTCTTCCCGAGGCGATCGAGCGTCAGCGCAAAATTGTATTGATACTCGGAGTTATGAGAATCGAGCTTGCACGCGTCATCGAGGAGCTTCTCAGCCTCTTTGTAGTTTCCCTGATCAAAATAAGCGACGCCCAAATTGTATTTTGCATCAGCTAAACGCGGATCATCATCAATCGCCTTCTTATACTCGGCAAATGCAAGGTCGATTTTCCTTTGCTTGTGGTAAATTTTTCCGAGCAAATTATGCGCTTTTGCAAATCGTGCGTTGCTGGTTAGAATCGTGGACATGTAGCTGGCCGCCTCGCCAACACGCCCCTGGTTGTAGAGCTGGAGTCCCTGTTCGTAAAGGCGCTCCGAATCATCCGCATGCGCTGGCGCCGCAAAAAATCCGGCAGATGCAAAAGCAAGAGAAAGCGCCGCAAAAGTCACTTTTGTAATCAACGAAGAATTCCGTCCCATTGTCCCCGTGAGCTTGTTCACAGATTACATGGACGCAAGCGCAAACAGGGCAAACGTCCTTATACAAATAGTACACGACTTGTAATAAATTCAAGAAAATCATTAAAATGCAAAGAGCAGAGTTAAAGCTCAGTCGAACGGGAAAGATCTGCTGTGTTGCGTATCCGCCCCGCCGGTAGCCGATGAGCCGTCAACACGTGATACAGCCCAGCCACCAAGCAGCGCCACATCGGCTGAGCCGAGTCGGAATCGCATTCCCCGAAGAGCTTATAGATGCAATCAATGCGGACTTTAGACAAACGAATGAATAAACGATTTTTGCTTTCAACGCTCACCTTTAGCCTTGCGCTAGGAGCAACGGCAGTATCTGATAAAGCATATGCGAGGAGTTCGAAAAGCACCGCCCCAGCTCGAAGCACTTCAAAGGAAGACAGCGCCGCCTGCCGAGCCTGTGTTTCGCAAGCCGCCAGCCAATTCGCCGCAGACCAATTGGAAAAAGCAGCCGCAATATTGCGCGACTCATCGGCAAAATGCCCCAACAATTCACAACTACATTTGATGCTGTCCACAATAATTGTCCGACTTGGTGCCAAAGGCGACGAAGCTTTGCGGGAAGCAGCGCTGGCTGTCGCGGCAGCGCCGGATTCGCAGGCTGCTCACCTTCAATATGCAATCACATTGCAAACAGCTGAGAAGTACAGCCAGGCCGCGGGAGAGTTCGAGGCGGTCGCCAATCTCAATCCGGGCAGCTATGAAGCCTGGAGCGCGCTGGCAGATGTTTATAAACGGCTGCGCCAGGACGATGACGCAAAAAATGCGGCGATGAAAGCTGCAGCGCTGGAGCCTGGGACACAAGCGATTCGCTTGCAAGTTTTGCAAAATTTGAAACGTTCGGGAAAGCAAAGCGCCGCGAAGAAAGAGCTTAAGCGATTGCTGGCAGAATCGGCAGGCGCGCCTGAGTTCGACCAGTCGCTAGCGACAGAGGCGCTGCAGCTCGGCTCTTACGATGAGGCATTAGAAGCTACGAGTCGTGTTTTGAAAGCCTATCCAAATTCGACGGGCGCGCTGAAGATACAAGCGATTTCGTATCTGTTGAAACACAACTACCCCGAGGCGGACTCGGCCACAGGCAAGCTTCTTGCGGACAAGCAAAAGGGTGGCGAAGCGCTGGCAATCCGGGCAATCAGCAGAATGCGGATGGGCAAAATGGCTGAGGCGGATAAAGACGTAGACACCGCACTTGCACAGGAACCGTCCTCGGGCTTGGTAATGCTGGCCGATGGGCTGCGCAAAATGTCCCAGGGCGATTTTGAAAATGCAACGGAGCAACTGCGCCTGGCTAGTGAAGCCGGCACCAAGGGCTCGGCGCTCGACAAAATACCGCAGAGCCTCGCCCATATAGCTCTTTCCCAGTTATTCCGCAAGCAAGGATTGATCATGGAGTCGGTGCAAGAAGCACATTCAGCCGGCACTGATCGCCGTTTTGAATGCGATGCCTGGGCGCTGGAATCGCGAGCATTGCTGGAAGATGCGTCACGGGCAGATGGCTTGGCTAATGCCAGTAAGCTTGCGCAGACCGCGATGACGGCAGATCAAAGTAACACGGACGCTCTTCTTTCCCAGTCCCTGGTCGACTTGAAGACAGGGCGTGTTGATGTGGCTATGAAATCCGCGCAGAAGGCGTCGCAGCTCAATCCGTCCAGCAGCGACGGCTTTCTGGTCCTAGCCAGAATATCGCTGGCGCAGGGTAACAAGGCTGAGTTTGAACAGATGATCGAAAAGGGGCTCGCCGTTGAGCCTAAGGATCCTGAGCTGCTCTCGGAAAAGGCGCGGCTTTTACTGTCGCAGAGCAAGGCGGGAGAAGCCGAATCGTTGCTGAAGATAGCGTTTGCACAAGTGATCCGAAAGCCGGACTTGACGTTCATGCTGGCGGAGGCTTGCGAGAAAAGCGGGAAACAAGAAGAGTCGCTGAAGTATTACAAGCAGAGTCTTTCGCAGGGGTTGACCGGAGATTCGTCGTCGCAAGCCAAGGCGGCAATTAGCCGGCTGGAATCTAAATAGCCTCAGGGACCGATTCATCTGCTCGCGACGATCAGCTCGGAAGCATCGTATGCAGACAGAGCTCCGCATGCTGCGCAACGACTTTTCCAGTGCCGGTGATGCGTAACTAACTCCATACTGCAGCCGATTATGACAGCAATCGGGTTAATGCCCTGGTCCTCGCTTAAGGCCAAACTGGCAGCACTCTTCCGCCTATGATCAAGGTTCAGTAGCTCATTCGTCGGCCTTAGATAGTGGCCCGGAATTCCGATCATTGACATCCATCCAGATTGAGACTTGGGAAAACAGCCAAACCCAACCCATACAGGCTTCAAGGCGATTTAGGGTGCCCACAAAGAATCGTTAGCCTACCCCAAAATTGTCCGACTATCCGGGCCACCAGATAAGGACGTCTACACTGGCAGGATGCAAGGAAGCGCCCCTCGCACTGATAATTGGCTTCGCGTCGCCAGAGTCGATCTGAGCAAAATGATGCTTGTCCCTTCTGCAATGGTGGCTAACAGACGAGCGCACGTTGACCTCCGCCCAACCTACAAGCGGCACAAGTTACTTCCATCATTTTCGGCCTTATTTGATGGCCTAATTACCTTCACCCATCTGCAGGAATGGATCGGCAGATGTGCACCGCTCCACTGCAAGCGGCTCAGCGATTCTGATTCTCGTTAATTGCGAATGCGTCCGGTGCCTGGTCCATAGTAGCCAGGATAAGGCTGAAAGCGTGGATTACTACTGGATTGCTCCTGTTGCGCCGAAGATGCGAAGTTCTGCAACCAGGCAATGCGCTCCTGCGAATTATTGAACTTCACCTCTGGATCTCCGCCAATGAACGCGGCGCCAGTCGGCAAGCGATTTCCGATTACCATATCTTGCTCTTGATCGGAGCGAAATCCGATGAAGTTAGTCCGGGAAGATAGCCTGCGAGCCCAATTAGCCGCATCGGGATCGCCGTTACTTGCTGCCACGTTATTCCAATAAATGGCGCGGTCACGGTTCTGCTCAACACCGATACCAAACTGATAAGCGCGCGCTAGTGCTGATTGTGCTTGAACATTGCCCAATCGAGCGCCCTTTTCATACCAATGTGCAGCGTCGTTCCAATTCTCAGGAACGCCCATTCCGTACTCATACATTTGCCCAAGATTCTTCATCGCCTGCGGCTCACCAAGCTGAGCAGCGTCATAGTAGTAGGCCGCAGCTTCTTCCCAATCTTGATCGACGCCGATACCTTTTTCGTACATATAGCCTAATTTGATTTGCGCCGTTGTGTCGCCGGCCCGGGCTGCATACTGCAAGTACGGCAACGCTTTTTCGGGACGCCCCTGATCGTAAAGCTGATTTCCTTGCTGGAGCGCCTTTGAGACCTCACGACTGTCAAACTGCTCTGGGCGACTGTTTCCGGGCTGCGGAATGTAGCCGGGTCCGACATCGCGCCCTGGCTGCGGCAGAAAACCAGGAATATACATGTTTGGAACTTCAATTTGCAGAGGCGCGGCGCCACCCATGGGCGTGTTGCGGTCGATCGCCCCATTGTTCCGTCCGGCATTTCCCCAGTTTCCCGGAGTTATTCTGTCCCAAGGGATAAGCGAATCAACAGCGTTGTTCTTCGCCGATGCCAACGTAACTTTTGCGTCCTCAGAATCAAATCTCTCAGCCATTGCCCACCATCTGCCGCCGGTTTTCACAGTTAAAACTGTGCAATCATTAGTGATCGGAACCGCGTCCTCTCATCTACCCTTCCCACCTGCTAATTTGACATGACTTAGATTATTCGAGAACCCGGTATTTCCCACAGCCTACGCCCTGCTTCAAGACCAAAGCCTACAGCGCCCTATTGATTAGGGTCTGGCGCTCCAGAACGCTAGATAAAACTTGTGACTAAGGGCATAATTGAGTAATCGCCAGAAGGCGCCGTAGTTAAGCTGGAAACATGAGCGAAGAAACGTACTCCACAACCTTTGAAGAAATCATAGACTCGATGCCCGGGCGAATCCTGCCCAAGCGTTATCGCATCGACACCTTATTGTCACAAAGCGCGCACACCGCCATTTTTCGTACATTTTATGAGCCACTGGACCAGGTGGTCATTTTGCGCCTGTTCAAAGTCCGAACGCACGATGAGGATTACCAGTTCAAACGCTTCGTGCAAGAGGCAAAGCGGCTGACCGGTCTCAAGCATCCGAACGTGACAAAGCTGATCGACCACGGAATTCTGGAAGAGGGTATCCCGTACATAGTTACAGAGAACATCACAGGACCGACCCTCGAGGAAGTACTCAACAGAACTAACAGAATCGACCCCGACCAAATGGTCATTCTCTTCACTCAAATCGCCCGGGCGATTCAGTACGGACACGAACACGGTGTCCTGCACGAAAGTTTGAAGCCTAGCCGAGTTATCTTGTTTGATGATCCCGAAAGCGGCGACGTCGTTGTGAAGGTCAACGGACTCGGGTTTATGGCGTTGCATCTCAAGCTCGGTGTTTCGCTGAAGACTCCGGCTGAAAGACAAGACTTCATCGGCACCGGCGCTTACATGAGCCCCGAACAATGCCTCCAGGACAAACCTATGGACGGTCGTTCGGACGTATATTCGCTTGGTTGCATGATGTACGAATCGCTTGGAGGACAGCCTCCCTTCATTGCAAATGATCCCAGAGAAGTTCTGACCATGCAGGTTCATAAGCAGGCTGTTCCGCTAAATGTCTTGCGATCGGAACTAGCAATTCCAAAGCGCTTAGTATCGGTCGTGGATAAATGTCTTGCAAAAGACCATACGCGCCGCTACCAATTTGTGCGCGACTTACAAACTGACTTGGAGCGAGACATCGATCCGTCGGAGCGCGAGCAACAGGTGCAAATTCCGGAAGGCATCAGCAAAGCGCAACAGCGAGTAAAAGAGAGCTTCGAACTGCCGGTCAAACAGTTGCTTTTCCTCTTCGGAGGGGTGCTTGGATTGGCTGCAATTGCATTTGTCGGGCTGAACACGATCAACGTCGCCGGGCAATTTGCAGATATGGGAATCTGGCAGGCAAAGCTTGATTCCGGAACGAAAGCATTGCAGGAAGGGCGCATCGAGGATGCTGGGCGCGACCTGGAGCAAAGCGTGCGCGAAGCGAAAAAATTCAAAGCGCCGGATTCGCGCATGGCGATCAGCTTAAACCAAGAAGCGAACTATTTTCTAAGCATCGGAAAAACAACGCAAGCGACAAACGCTCTGAAAGAAGCGTTGACCATTGAGAGCGGATCAAAAACAGACGATGGTCCTGTTGCGGCAGACAGTTACTTGTTTTTGGCTCGCGCACAAATGGCTACCGGCAAACTTGCTGATGCAGAAAAATCGGCGCTGAAGGCCGTCGAGCTTGCAGAAAAGAATTCGAAAGATTCTAAGGATCCAATTTTCAACGCATATCTGCAACTGGCTAAGGTCTATGTTGCGCAGAAGAAAGTCGATCCGGCAAAGAAAGCCGTGGACCAGATGTCCGCCAATGCAGGTTCTGATGCGCGAAAGACTAGCGAAGTTACGCAAATGCTGGCGCTCATAGATTCAGCCGCTGGCAAGCATGACGGGGCTATGGCAAAGCTTCAGACGGTGCTGGGCGAGCGTCAGGAAAAGATTGGATTGGATGCATTGCCGGTTGTAGAAACGATGCAAGAGATGGGAAATGTTCTTGCCGCGGCAAAGAAGCACGACAAAGCCATAACGATTTTGAAAACAGCGTACGAAAACAAGAAAAAATACTACTCAGAAGAAACGCCTGCCATGGTCAATCTGAACATGCAAATCGGTTCGCTGTACGAGCAGCTGGGCAAGAAGGATGATGCTGAAAAGCTTTACCGCCAAGCTCTGGAGGGAAGTGAAAAGATTTGGGGTGAACGCAATAAAGAGCGGCTCCCGTACATTGATTCATTCGCGAAATTCTTGAGAAAAACGGGACGCATCTCGGCGGCTGAAGTGTATGAACAAGAAGCCAGCGAGATCCGCGATCCCAGCAAGATTCCGAAGATTGCGCAATAGCCATTGTTCGTACAGCTGGACCGACTAAGAGCGAACGGAAAGTGTAAAAGAAGTGGTTTGAATGTGGTGCGCTCCGGACTCCGGATTAGAGGCCAACGTGGTTGGCAGGCAGCACGAAACCGCCGATTCCTAATCCGGCGCGTAGCTTTCCGAGCTCAGCTTCAAACTTTCATCCGGAAAAAGCCGGCCAACCACGTTGGCCTCAGGCAGAAGAATCTCGACGGGACGTGCCGCAAAACGCTCAAGCCCTCTTCCTCAGAAGCGAATTTGAAAGCGACCGCGATACGCCATCTTTGCGGAACTAGTAGTAAAACCAAATACTATGGCGCAGCGGGCACCAGCGCGCCCACATTCTGCTCCAAATCAGCAAGACTATAAGGCTTGATGATGTAGGCATTGACACCAGCCTCCTTACCTTTCTGAATCTCTGAACTATCTGAGCGTCCAGTCGCCATTAGGATGGGCGTAGTACCGCCTTCATCCCGGAAAGTTTTCGCAACATCGAGCCCATCCATGTCCGGCAAATTACCATCTAGAATCGCCAGATCAAACTTTCCATAACGCAACTGCTCCAGCCCGTCCAGACCAGAAGTGACATGAAGCACGTTGTGCTTCCGATGCTTCAGGAACAGCATTGCGTTGTCTGCAATGTCCTGATCATCTTCTACCAAAAGGATTTTCGCCACAATACCACCCAAACAACTCTCACTAAGTTGTACCCAGCAGCAGCGTCGAAGCTCACACTTAATCTTATGACCGAAACGAGCCACAAATGCGACCGGAATTGGTTATCAAGAGGAAATATTATTCATCCATCGACAAACACGAGGGGCTGGGTTATGTCACTACTGGAAAAGCGTCAAACAATCAAATGTCAAAGTGCAGTTCGCGGTCGCGAGTTCGTTCCACAAGTTGAAGTTTCTGAAGATGACAGAGCAAAACGCACTGCTGAAATCAGAAGCCTCAAAGTAAATACTTCTGGTGAATACAGAAAGCCGAGCGCGTGGGAAAATTTCGCAGGCATCTTCAAAGCAGACGCAGACAAGATCGCTTAGTTCAAATAAACACTTCGGTCCCTATCAAAAGCTAATGGTCATTTCGACGGGATAATGATCAGAGCCGACATAGGGACCAATTGATCTCGACAGAACCTTTATGTCTTTTGAAACGAGAAAATGATCGATCGGAATAAAAGGCAAAACCAGATAGCTAGGCCAGCTGGGCTGCGGTCCGAATGACTGTTCGCTATCTTTAAGATCCGCATCGTGGCAGAGACGCCAGAATGATGCGACCCAGGGCGAGCAATTAAAATCACCAGCTACGATAAATGGTCCTTCGTTCTTTCGGCGCAATTCACTTAGATTCGCGAATTCTTGATTGCGATCTGAGAGAAAACCAGGCTCCAGCGGAGGCAAGGTATGGACAGAGGTGTAGTTCAACCTTCGTCCTTTCACGTCCATCACGGCAAACAACACGGGGACGCCAGATTTACTCAAAGCCAGTGTTTCCGCGGTGAATGGATATTTGCTGAAGATCGCCAAGCCAAAGAAGTCCGGACGCGCAATCACCTTGGAATGAGGATATTTAACCAGCCGCGTTGAAAGTGCTTTGGCAGCTTCGAAACCGACCTCCTCAAAGGAAGCAATATCAGGATCTTTCGCCGCCACATAGTCGCAAATATCTTTGAAATCTCTATTCGTCTCAAGAACATTCACTTGAAAAACACTGAGCTTTATAGGGGCAACGTTGGAATTGTTGTTTTGCTTAGCGGCCGAATCAAGTGGTCCGACAAAGACTCCGATAAGCAGTGCCAAATTCAAAACGAGAGAAACAGAGAAGAAAGTAAATTCTGCCAGTGCCGGACGAAACTTAGGAAGTGTCAAGTTCTGCCCTCTATGACCAAGCAGAACAATCGGCACGCACACAATTAAAGCGCCGAAATATTGAATTCTAAAGTGCGTCATCAATTCGAACGGATACCAATCGCTCGCCAGGCCAAGCCAGCTGCATATACTACAGAGCCAAGCAAACTGCCTGCTAAATGACAGCACCATATTTTTCATTTCAACTAATTTGCCACCAGCTCGTAACCGGCACCACGCAAGGTGCGCATCATCGATTCTTTTCCGGGTTGAGCTAATTTCTGGCGCAGTCGTTTTACGCAAGAATAAACAGCATGGAGCGAAACCTCGGTCGATGATTCCCATACACGCTGAATGATCGCCTCTGGACCAAACGGCTGTCCGGGATTACGCATAAAAAATTCGAGAACTGTTGTTTCCATAGGCTGAAGTTTCACCTCTTGCCCAGCGAGAAAAACTTTTCGCGTGCTCGTATTGAGAACAAGCTCACCGACTTTCAATTCTTCAGCTGAAAGCACCGGAGGACGGCGGAGCAGCGCTCGAATGCGCGCCCCCAATTCTTTTAAGTGAAAAGGCTTCGTCACATAATCGTCGGCACCGGCATCGAGACCTTTTTCCTTATCATCAATCGCCGTTTTTCCGGTTAGCATGAGAATCGGAGTCAGTCCGCCACTTCGCCTAAATGCAGTAATGATGTCCAATCCAGCACCATCAGGAAACTCCCAATCAAGCAAGATCAGATCATACTGAAAAGACTCAATCATCGAGCGCGCTTCGTCCGCGCTGTGAGCCATGTCCACTTGATGTTCAGAGCCCTTGAGCCAATCGGAAACGCTTATAGATAGCGATACGTGATCATCAGCAACAAGAATTTTAGCCAAAATCTACCTTCTCAAAATCGTTATTTGAATCAACCAGCCAAGAGATCAAACGATCGGAGCAAAAGCATATTACCGCAAGAACAACAAACTTACTAGCAGGAATATTGGCAACCAGAAAGCCTGAGCGCAGTTCATCGGAGCGTTGCAAATAATCCTTTAAGGAGTATGAGCTTCCGCCCTTGGGAGCGCAGGCTTCCTCCCTTTGGGGCGCAAGCTTCCAGCCTGCTTCTGATGCAGCTAACTGGGACCGCGGGCATATATTGCGCGGATAAGTCCTTCATGTGTTTCAAAAATTTCTTTTTCGATTTCATCCAATTTGACAAGTCGCTGCCAAATCCACATCTTATAGTTTACTTACTGCAAAACGCGGAGCACCAAGCGGAGCGGACGCAGACAAGTTTTCAAACGAAGGTGAAAATGGACAGATCCGGCTCTCCCGCCGGGTCTTTCTGTTTTAAAGGCACAATCAGAAACAGAAAAGAATTTCCAAGTTTTTCCCAGTTTGCCAAGTCACCGACAACTCGATCTTTTATAGTCTAATCACTGCGAAATGAGCGCACCGACGAAGCGCCGCAGACAAGTTTTTAACGAAGGTGAAAATGGACAGATCCGGCTCTCCCGCCGGGTCTTTCTGTTTTAAAGAATCTACTTTTTCGTAACTCTATCAAGAATTCGCCGGGCTCGATCTCTCTAAATGATTGATGCGAAAAAATACGCTGAATAGATTCAGCTTTGCCAAGTCAAAGCCAGCTGCTCAAAGTAACATCTCTGACAGTGAGGTTCTGACATACACCTCACAAAAAACGGGGCTCGATCTTGTGGGGGATTGAGCCCCGTTTTTTTGGAGTACTCCAAGGGCAACTACGAAAGAAAAAGGTGGTTTTGACAAGTTCCAGCCAACTCTCACGATTATTATCATAAGTGTTGAGAGACGAAACGCTCAACAAAATACAGAGCTTGATCTTGTGGGGGATTAAGCTCTGTATTTTTTTTCGTTCATACTGTCGGCTTAGTAACAGCGCCTCTGGAGACTACTTCGAAGAAGGAAGGTTGTCCGAGATCCCAATAAGCGGAAGAGAAAAGGAGAATGTGCTGCCTTTGCCGAGCTCGCTATCGATCCAAATTTTTCCGCCGTGCTGTTCGATGATTAGTTTGCAAATTGGCAATCCCAGACCAGTGCCCTGCTTGCCTGGCGGCAGCGCCGATACATTAGCTGGTGCACTGGATTCGACTTTGTTCACGAGAACCTGTTCGTATTGTTGGAAGATTCGTTCCTGGAACTCCGGGGCAACACCTCGGCCATTGTCTGTTACTGAGAATACTGTCTCATTTTCAGATTGCGCGACGCCCACCTTAATCTGTTCGCCGGTGGGGGAAAACTTGACGGCGTTCGAAAGCAGATTGACCATCACTCTAATTAGCAGTGAGCTATCAGCATGAATAATAACGCCGGGCTTTTTCTCATAGTGAATGGAGATTGATCTGCGCTGAGCAAAATCAAGTACGGCGCCGACAGCCGCTTCAATCACATCGTCAACTGGACAGTTCTCTGCCTCAACGACAAACTTGCCCGCCTTCATTTTCTCAATATCGAGCAACTCATCAACGAGACGAATCAAACGATCAACCTCTCTGACATTCCGCTTTGTAGTATCCTGCCCACTTGCAGTGAGTTGCCCGTAGGTGCCATCAGCCAACAACTCCAGCGCAGTGAGCAGAGAGTTGAGCGGGCTACGAAGATCGTGACTAACCATCGCAAAGAACTCGCTCTTTAACTGCTCCAATTTTTCTCTTTCAGTAATATCCAGCAAGACGATCAAATTCTTTTTGTTACCGGACATGCTGATATCACTGGAAGATATATGTACCGAGATGTATCGCCCCTCCTTCGACAAGAGGCGTGTATCCGCGTGCGCTGCTAGAGATTTCGACAACTCCTCACCAGCCAGAACCCCTTTGAGATCCGTCAACACAAATGGGATTTGCTTGCCAATAATTTCTTCCTGTGTGTACCCTGTCATCTTGAGGAATGCCGGATTACTCACCTCAATGTATGAGAGCCGATTCGTCACCAGCAAGCCCACAGGCATTGCTTCGAAGATCTGGCGAATCCTGCGTTCACTTTCCTCAAGCATCCTTTCTGCCTGCTTCCTTGCAGTAATATCGTGTGCAACACAAAACAAGGTTTGGTCAGCAACAGACCAGTGCGCCGACCACAACACGTGCAATGGTGTGCCATCCTTGCGCTTGATTCGATTTTCAAAGCTCAAAGTATCGACACTTTTCTCTGCGCCCAGCAGTGAAGCCATGCTGCTTTCGCGATCATCCTCAATAATTAGTTCGCTAAAATTGCGACCCAGCAAGTCCTGCGGCTCGTACCCCCAAACCTTCTTCGCAGCAGGATTGACGCTGCGAAAAATGTTGTCTGGCCCAATTGAACAGATTACATCGACTGCGTTGTTAATCAACGCGACTTCCTTCAATTGGAACTCATTGAAATCGGTGCAGAATTGCTTTAACAGTTTGTCTATCTCTTCAAATTCAGCAACGCCAGATGGTGAAAACTTCTTGGTTTTAACGACGCGCGATATGTTTTGACTGAGTTGGTGAAGGCGCTTCTCAGCTTTTGCTTCAGCACTTAGCAAAGCCACAATACCTAGAATCGAAATTCCTGCGCACGCGAAAGAAACTGGGACGAAGTTGCCCGATAAAGCAACCACAACAGCGACTAACTGTAAGACGAGTAAGAATACCAGTATGATTTTGCGATTCAGATTTCGCGTCCCTACAATTGGAGCCTCAATTGACCCGAATCTGGCTCATCCTGAGCCGCATCCGCAGTGCCTTCCTCAACCTGATCAGTCATGTGTGGCTGATCTGTCTTTGCCGAATTCACATCCGAAGAAACTTGATACATAGTTACTAGTTCGTTCGGATACGGCACCAGCATCTTCACAATCTCATCCGGATCCTTGAACTCCGGGTCGAGCCACTTATCTTCTAACTCGAGCGGCAAGATTACAGGCATGCGATCATGCACCGGTGCCACCACATCGTTAGCGGCGCACGTAATGATCGAGTAAGAGCGAAAGCTCTTCTCCTCGCTTTTCCATTCGTCGTAAATGCCGGCAAATGCAAACAAGCTCTTATCGACGAGGTGGATCCACATCGGTATTTTTTGTTTTGGATTGGCGCCTTTCTTCCATTCATAGAATCCATCGGCTGGAATAAGGCATCGCTTCTTGGTCACCAATCTTTTGAAGAATGGTTTTTCCAAAATAGTTTCGCTGCGAGAGTTAATAATTTGGCGAGCGGTCTTAAGATCCTTCACCCAAGAAGGAATCAATCCCCAGCGATAAGGCGTGATGATCTTCTGCTCTTCTTCCTGAACAATAACAGGCACATTTTGCGTTGGTGAAATGTTGAATCGCGGCTTGAATTCGTCAAGCAACTGCTCCAAACCAAAGCGCTCCGATATCTCCTGCTGCCGCCGAGTTAGTGAGTATCGTCCACACATTTGCGCCTCTCCGTCTAGCGAAGTGCTCTATCTAATTATTACTTTGTCGATCCAACTGCACTTGTGTTCGGAGCAACTGTTCTACGCAAGGAATTGATGATCTTGATCAGTATGTCCGCTGCTTGCTCACAATCGTCCACGGTGTTGAGCTTACCTGCGGTGATGCGAACGGAGCCGAGTGCATCAGTGTCTCCGTAACCCAGAGCGCACACAACGTGCGAAGGAGAGACGATTCCTTTGTGGCAAGCAGATGCGCTTGAAACGCAAAGTCCACGCAAATCAGATTGCAAAACAACAGATTCGCCTTCAACGTCTGACACGATGATACTGAGGTGTCCGGGCAGGCGATCATCAATATTTTGAGGACCGGTGAACTTGATGCCTTGCACTGTTTCAAGCTTGGCCTTCATAACGTGCTGCAACTTACGCAAGTAAGCCGCCGTTTCTTTTTGCTCTGCATGCGCCAATTGAGCTGCCTTGCCAATCGCGATGATATTAGCGACCGATTCTGTACCGGGGAAGATTCCCTTCTCCTGCCCGCCACCAAACGCAATCGGCATCAGATTGGCGCCGCGGCGAACGAACAGCGCACCAATTCCCTTGGGTCCGAAGAACTTGTGCGCCGACAGCGATAGCGTATCAGCCTGCAACTGCTTGAGGTCGATTTCCACTTTGCCGGGAATTTGAACTGCGTCGGTGTGAAAGAAGACATCGGCGGCTTTGCAGATTTGCGCGATTTCATGGACGGGCTGCACGGACCCAACTTCGTTGTTGCCCCACATCATCGAGACTATACTTGTTTCTTTTGTAATTAACTTCCGCAACTCATCGAGGTCGATAACGCCTTCTCTATCGACCTTGAGGAAATCGACTTTCCATCCGGTGGATTCAAGGTGCTTGGCGGGACCAAGGCAGGAAGGATGCTCGATTTGCGTCGTGATCAAGTGACGCCCTTTTCCGTTGGCTTCGCAAAAACGAGCCCGACCTAATATAGATACGTTGTTGCTATATGTCGCGCACGGGGTGAAGTAAACTTCATCTTCCTCGCAGCCCAAGAGCCCTGCAACGGACCTCCGGGCTTCATCGACGTGTCGCCTTGCGTCTCTGCCATAAAAATGAACCGACGATGGATTGCCCCATTTGTTTTGAAGAAAGGGCATCATTGCCTCTATAACTTCGGGGCGCACAGGCGTTGTCGCGCTGTTATCAAGGTAAATCGTACGAAGCATTTGCATTCTCCGAGAACGCGTTGAAATAGGGGACTTAACTATGGAAGTCATGTTAGCATGATCAGCTTGCGCCAACACAGGAAAACCTGTAAGAATCAGGCTTTTGAAGGAACTCTAAGAATAGCTCGCACTTTGAATGCTCATTCGATTCATTCTCCTTTTCTTTGTCTTTGCGGCAGTACTGTTGCTGAACCTCTGCTCAGGTGAGGTGCAGTTAAGCGTACAAGAAGTTTTGCTCGCGCTTTCGCAATGGTGGCAAAGTTCGATTCAGCACATCGTGGTCCCGGAGACAAGCGCCTCTTACCAAATTTTGGTCGACATTCGTTTACCGAGGGCACTGTCGGCCGCACTGGTTGGCGCCGCCCTCGGCACCTCTGGCTATCTGTTGCAATCCCTCTCTGGAAACGGATTAGCTGATCCGTATTTAACCGGAGTCTCAAGCGGTGCAGGACTCGCCGTCGCCTTCTCTGTCATGGCAGGCGTTGACTTTGGACTGATTCCATTAATATCTCTGGGCGGCGGAATAGCAGCAAGCGTCGTCGTGATGCTGCTGGCCAAAAGCAGCGAAGGAATATCGGTTTCGCGCTTGCTTCTTGCCGGAGTTGCCATTTCTGCCTTTTGCAGCGCGGTTATCACTTTGATAATCTGCTCAGGCAACGGCAACATCAAGGCGCAAGGAATCTATTACTGGTTGGCTGGTACCGTCAGCGGAAGAACCTGGAGCGAACTCGGGGCCTGCGCCGCCTATGTCGCGGTCGGAGGCATAGTTGCGCTTCTGATGAGCAAACCATTGAGAGTTCTCTCATTGGGAGAAAGCACAGCGGCATCACTCGGATTATCTGTCGGGAAAGCGCAAGGTGGAATTTTGATGGCGGCAATCTTGCTTTGCAGTGCAGCCGTTTCGCTGAGCGGGATCGTCGGATTCGCGGGGTTAGTGGCACCATACTTCGCGCGGAAATTCTTCCAACGTGACGAACGCGAATTGATCGTAGCATCAGCGCTTTTTGGCTCGCTACTCGTCATGCTTAGCGACCTGGCGGCAAGAACGATTGCTCCTGGGCAAGAGCCTCCACTAGGCACTTTGCTATGTTTAGTTGGTGGACCGTTTTTCCTCTATCTTTTACTAAAACGCGAAGATGGAGTTTATAAACTTTGAGCGCAAGCATCGACACTTCTCAAGGTCAAGCCATTCGAGCTCAGCAATTAGTGTGCGGATGGATTGACGCTCGCCCGATTTGCCGCATCGACTCATTGCTGTTGGATAGGGGCGCAACGACCGTGCTGTGCGGACCGAATGGCGTCGGGAAATCCACGCTTCTCAAAACTTTGGCAGCACAAATTCCACCATTGCAAGGTGAGGTTTTGATTGATGGAACGAATTTGACTCAGATGGATCGCAAATCGATTGCGAAGAAGTTGGCTTATGTTGCGCAGTTCAACGAAACGCGAAAGAATCTGACTGTCGAAGAATTCGTTTTCCTGGGACGCAATCCGCACCAGGATTGGTGGTCGTGGACGCAGAGCAAAGAAGATCGAGAGAAGGTTGAACGCGCATTGGAGCGCACCACGTGTCAGGATTTGCGCGGGAATTTTCTGGATAATCTATCCGGCGGCGAACGTCAGCGCGTTGCAATTGCGGCTGCACTGGCACAAGATCCCAGTTACATACTAATGGATGAACCGACCGCGCATTTGGATTTCCATCATCAATTGGAACTGCTCGAATTGCTCGATCAACTTCGAGCAGAGAAGATCGGAATTTTGGTTGCACTGCATGATCTCAATCTTGCGGCCAAAGCCGCGGATCAAATCATCCTGTTGAAGAAGACGAAAGATGCGGCGAGTACAGTTGCTGCGCAGGGAAAAGTCAGCGATGTGTTCACGCCGGAGATTCTTGCGGATGTCTATGATGTCGAAGTAAAAATCGTGCAGGATGATGGCACGCAGAATTTTATTCCGGTGAGGATGCGAAAAGCTTAGCTGCACAGTACTACCGATGCGGAAATTGGGTGCTCCGCAAAAGCCCGTCATTAGAAGTAGGGTTTACCCTGCTTACATTTATTCGTTTCCGAAGGATACTTGCGGAACGTCTCAGGAATTTCAATCGCGGTCACGCACCGAACACATGCCGAACGTTTGACGTCGCGCTGTTAAGTTCGCACGTCGAGCCGCATCAATAAATAGTGGAGGTACACATGAAGAAATTCATGATGTTAGCGCTGTCGCTTTCGTGTGTTACTAGCTCGTTCATTTCCATCCAATCTGCAAATGCGGAAGGCTATGCGAATAGCAACGGCGGATATCGCACCAGACAAGATGCATTGCCGGACGGATCGCAGTTCTATCATGCTAACCGTAAGGCACAAATCCTCGATGAGCGCATGGAGGTCAGCGATCACCGCCGAGCGCCAGGGGCGGTCCACACAATCCTTCTCAATGCGCCACCTCCATCGGGTGGGCCCAGCACCGTCACGCAAATAGGTGCTGCACCAGGAGGTGGAGAGAATCCATACTTCACCACTCCGAACGCAGCATACTCCTCACTTCCTCAATCCGGATTCGGATCCGCACCGAATGCAAATGTTTCACACGCAAATGTAGGACCACTGCCCAACGGAACATCAGTTGGCAGCCACGCCCCTGTAACTGCGCAACAAGTGAGCGGGCGCATTTCTCCGCGAGATCGCCTGGCAAATATGCAGAAGAATGGAACCGGTGCGACAGCGCAGTCCATCGCTACTTACAATCCATACAAAACAGCCGGAAGCAACGCCAACTCAGCAATGACTATTCAGACACAAGCGATTGGAAAGTTGCTCGGTCGGCTGCCAAAGAAACAATAGTCAATTAAGTAGAAGACCGTACAAGATTTTATTCCTGAGACATAACACGCAAAACTGCCACCGAGATCATCCGGTTGGCAGTTTTGTTATTCCCCTTCGCGTAGAGTCCTCTCGACGATCTAGAACTGCCAGTCATATGTTGGAGGGGCAGCAATGCCCCTCTTTCGCTTTCCGAATATTGCGCGTCAAAAAAAACACATTGCGTATTCACGCAAGGACTACGCGGAGAACCGAAGCCGGATTTGCGGACGCCACAGCTGACGAAGAGATCCCGGAGCATATATTCTTTCTTTGCGTTAGTTGCTCGGAATTAAAAGCCATGAATGAAATGAATGAATCAAAACAAGCAGATAGACTTCTGCAATCTGCGGAAGATCAAATCAACACAGAGTCACAGATGGAAAAATACCACCTACAGCAAAAGCTGTCAGATGAATGGATGAGCCTGAGCTGCGATGAGCGCTACGCTGTTGGGAAGCAGCTGGAAAGCAAAGCCGCGACGGCACAGGAGCATGATGTGAAAGCCCGCTTCGGCTTTAACGAACTCACCAATGAACTTTATGCGCTTGAGTTTCGAAAATATGTGAGCTGGGATCCGCTAATCGGATCCTACAACAAAGAGGTACGAATCAACGATCCATTGAAAGATTGCGAAAACAAGGACGGAAAGCGCTAACTTATTACGCTGTATTCAACAAAAAACACATGAGAGGGGCAGTAAAATGCCCTTTTTTTGCTTCGTTGATGCTGCTCAAAACTACACGACTAAGTTTGCGCATTCACGCAAAGACTCTGCGGACGACTGACCTCGTAATTGCGGATGCCATACTGACGAGAAAGACCAGACACGTATATTCTATCCTTGCGTTAGTTACTCGGAAGTGAACGTAATGAATGAATCTGAAAGAGCGGATAAAATCCTGCAGGACGTCAAGACTCTAATGGACTCCTCATCCAATATCGAAAAATTCCAGTTGCGACAAAAACTGGTTGATGAATGGACATGGCTCACTTGCTCTGAACGACTGTGGGTTGGAAAGCAGTTGGAAAACAAAACGCAGAAGGCTGAGCCAAGTGACGTGAAAGCGACCTTCGGCTATGACGAAGCGACAAACAACCTTCACTCCCTGGAGTTCGAACGCTATACGGCACCGTACCAAGATCCCTCCGGCGGATTTGTGGGAGAAAAACGAAATCACCTCGTTATCAACGATCCCTTCGAAGGATGCAACCTGAATAAGAGTATGCGTTGAGGCGCCGGCAGAATTTATGCAACCTTCTGACTCTGTGATATGAGCCTGGAAGACTGATCGCGCAGCCACTCATCGAAGAGGAAGTTTGGCACCAGATTGATATCCACGCCGGGCGGATTCACTGGAAGCTGAAACAAATTCTTGTACACTTCAAGCCGTTGCTCGAACTTTTGCCTATTGCTACCGGCATACAAAACGACCTGCTTCACCGAATGCTGGTGATGCCAAAGAATTATTTCGTAGACTTCTCGATTTCCAAGGATGCCGGTTGTTTCGCTGACATTTGTAATCAACGCGGAATAAGAATTAAGCGGCTCCGAGACTACAGTCTTGCAGGGAAACTCCGCGCACTCCAAAAGAACTTCCTTCTGAGTAATTCGATATTTCACGAATGACGAAACACAATAAAGTGCACCAAGCAAACAGAGCGTACCAACGCCCATAAAAAAGAGCGTGAACCAGTCACTTCGAAGGGGTACACTGCGATCCATCGCGAAGCATGTCGGAAGAATCAAAAACAACGTTGCACCCAAGAAAAAATGTGGAGCTGCGTTGATCTGCGGACGCATAACGCAACTCAAAGGAAAACGATCACCTGTATCTATGTCCATCTCGCCTGTCCTCATTTAGAGTAGTCTTTCTGAAGCCGACACGTTTTGCTCAGATAGGACTCTCCAACCCACGCGTTTATATACAGCGTTTCATTTTTGCCGACAGGCTTTTGGACAGCGCCGCAGATTAAACGTGTTCTGCTGGGGGATTCCCGCAAGCAAAATAAAAGGCGCCGAGGAAGGTGGCGCCTTTTATAATCTGGGGTGGGGTATTGCTTTTGCTCATTACGGCAGTTAGCCATAAAGAACTTCGCTTCGAAGATCAGTAGAGCCGATTTAACGGCGAATCAAACAGAACCATATATAAGGTTCGATTCAATCAATAGACAGAGTCAACAGTTTTGCCGGACCATTTAACTAGCGGACAGGTGCTTAACGGCATCTCTGCGGAAAGCAGTTCGACTGGTAGCGACGCTGATTCATAATCTGTTGTTGCTGCCAATTTTGCTGATAGCGATATTGCTGCCATTGCTGATTTTGATAGTTGTTGTATCCATTGTCATAATATCCGCCGCGATCATAATATCCACCGCGGTCATAACCACCACGATGATGACGTCCGCCGCGGTTATCGAAGATGTCTCTGGCTACGCCAACGATTCCAACGGCACCGCCGATGATTTGAAGCGCACGCAGCGCATCATCACCAGCATCGCGCTGATAACCGTAAGGAGGATAACCATAATTGGCGCGCTCATCACGAATCACGACGCCTGTCCTTGGTCCATAAACTTGTACATCTGTTCCGCGATAATCAACGTTTTGATAGCCTACGCGTCCTACTTGCCGCGGCTGGTGGTAGTCGCCACCGCGCACCGTCCATGGTTGCATATCAGCCATCATTTCCGGCGACATAACTGCCATCTCGCGATAGGCTTCGCTGTAGCGTGCCGGTCTGTTATTTATGTATACATCGCCATTAATGGTGATGTTGCCGACCTGGCGACTCTGTTGTGCCATATAGCGCGAATTGGACTCGCGGTCCCAATCCACCATCGGAGGTTGAAAATCATCACGGCCATTTTGATGATAAGAAAATCTATCCTCGACCTGCTGAGGAACTCTACTATCCATATGCTGCTGTCTCCCGAACTTGCTACAAACCAACCCAATACAGGTGCCATGCCTTTTACCGTCCCTATTGAACGATTAAGCACAAACGATGTCAATGGGAACTTTACCCATGACACTGCTGAAGGTCAATCTGAGCAAGCGTTTCGCGACTTTTTTCAGCGAAAATCATGCCAAATTTTTGCCAAAATTGGAGACGTTTTTCTGGTTTTTTTTTCGGTTACCTCATTGGGTTGGTTTTGAACTTCGGTTTTTGCAGCTTTCCTATCATCCATATAAGAAATGAAAAAATCATGAAACGGGAGACTACATTCCTTTAATGGAAAGGGCTGTAGGGATGAACATATTCTCTTGGAGCTCAATCGCAGCGCCACACCCGGCCAGCACTACAGCAAGGCGCATCCGAAGACGGTGACAGAGGCTTTAAACCTAAACGGAGGACAGCAAAATGACGGGAGAAATTGATCGCGTTCGCCCTGTCAAGATGGTGCCTTATTAATACCCGCTCTACTTAGACGACGGCTTGTACGGACCTCGCGCACCGGTAACTCGCGCCAGGATGACTGAATTCTTCAGAAGCTTCGAAAGAAAACTCTTAGCATCAGGAGATTCGGATTTTGAGAGTTGGCGCAAAACCTTAATCGCATTTACTGCGGAAATAACGGAAAAATCAGCCAGATACCCCTTGGTCTCCCCATCAAGGCGCAACGGTACGGCATCCCTGAATGCAATTCCTGTCATGGCGTTTATGCCGTGCAAATCTTTGCCTCCGTTTTTCGTCAACACCAGTTGTGCGCCCAGTGGAACGTTTATTCGGTGTTTGCCGACAAGAACCGAAATGTCCCCAAGACGATTGTCGTTTAAGGTATAGACTGTTGTTTCCTTGCCCGTGGTCCAAACAATTGCGATACTCTTGCCCGCTATCTGAACTATGCCGTGGTTTGTTTGAATCACTATATTTTGCGAAGGTGCAAATATACCAGCACCATCCAAGAGCTGCAGGAAATTTCCACCTGTTTTCTGACCTACTACAACTCCGGCTCCCTGCGCCCATATCTGGCTGAACAGGTTTACTGTGTGCATCCTGGCATTTTCCAACCTGGCCGCAAAGCCAGCAAGATAATCTGACGGATCGTTCGACAAGTAACCACGCAATCGTGTTTCTTCAGAATTACTCTGCCCGTAAGGTGTCTTGTCTGTAGCAATGATTTGCGGCGCCGCTAGATTGGCGATGCCTTCTTGCTGAAACAATGGAAACAAGATTGAGGAGCCACGAGCTAATGGAATGTTCGGCGAAGTAGAAGCAAATCCTGACCCCACATTCGAACCTGGAGCCGGTATGGCCGCAGCTTCTGCGGCCGTCATCACTCTGGTGTTGCCGTGTACTGTTAGTTGAGTCGTTCGGATATGTAATCCGGCATTGGCTGGGCTTGGAGGTGTTACCGTGCTGCTCAGCTTGCTCACATTCGTGTCGGGAACGAATCCGGTCGGTATGGCGGCTAGTGTGTTAAGCACCACAGGCTGGTTGTGTCCAATCTGACCGGAAATAATATTCACAGCACCGCCGGTTGCAGACAGGAAAACAGGGCCTTCGAGCAGCAAACTCGGGTTTCCTGTTAGGTTCAGGCTCGAACCCGGTGCCGTAGCGGTGACAGCTAGCTGCGTAGTTGCAGAGAGTTTGCCTGAACCTGATAAATTCAGCGACGACCCAGTCGGACTTTCAATAACGGCGCGTCCGTCACCGCCTATGACCAAGAGATTCGCGTTGGCAGATAAGATCACGCCGAGACTGCCATTATCGACAATTGATACTGCAGGTGATGTTGCGCTGGACAATGCTTGCATTGTCAGCGCGTTGGCGAAGCTGATTGAGTTATTAGAGGACTGAAAAATAATGGAGTCGGCCATTGCGATTAATGTTCCAGGGCCGTTTATTGACATAGTACCGGAGCCGGACAATCCATTGTCAGCAATATTTATGCCACCACTTCCAGGGGAAGGAAGCGATCCCTGGGCTCTTAAAGTACCAAGGATGCTAAGCTTGTTGGCGAGCACCGATATCCCACCTGAAGTAGTTACGTTTGTACCTGCTGGAATAACAACGGTTCCGATTGGCATAGTCATAAGGCTAAGAGATCCATCAATATTAGGAGCTCCTGATAGAACTAAATTTGCCGAACTCGCCCCGCACAAGCAAGTTGCTTCAAGTCTGAGATTGGTGGCTGAGTAAGATCCGGAGCCACTTACATTAAGATCAACAGAACTTCCGACCTGAGCAGCGTTCACGATAATGTTGCTTGGCGCAAGCATTAACAAGGAGCCGTTGTTCGTAAGCGAGCTTGTGATGATCGAAAGATCATTGTTTCTGACAAGCGACTGCCCTGATGCAATCACAAGTTGTGATGTGTTGATGTTTATTGTCCCGCCTGCAAAACTAATTGAAGTCGGCAGAATCCCACCGGCAACGGTAATCATATTACCTGCGTTGACATTGATTGAACCGGCTGCACCGGTTTCGATTCTACCTGTCCCTACAAGAACCAAGTTGCTCGGGTTCTGAATACCGATTGAGCCGGATAGGGCGCTTAACGTGCCATCTATAGTTACGGTGCTTGCAGAGCCTGGTGTCAAGGCAGTTGTGTTCATAGTTATTGAGCTATCGGAGGCAAGCATGAAACCGGTATTTATGAGTATGCTCGAAACCGGATTGAATGTGGCACCACCCACGGTGCTGGTTGCCACCGGTGCTCCATTCAGATTGAGAGTGGCTGATGTAGCCAAGCCGCCGGCGCGGAATGCCAGGGGGCAGTCGCTGCAAATGGAGCTGGAGTTAAGAAGATAACCCGAACTACCACTTGCGTTGAATGTCGCCGTGGCAGCCGCTGCCGAAGTATTGCTTACTTGTATTTCGGGAGCAAAAAAGACAACATTGCCCCCACCCGATGCGTTGAACGATGTTGCATTCAGCATGTTCATGCTACCGTTGCTCTGGAACACCGTGTCACCGGCAACGCCCCCGGCTTGTATGAACGAACCAATTCCTGAAAGGTTAAGAGCGCCCAGCGTGTTCCTGACAAGAAGCGTGGGCGTGTTGGCTCCGGAGGCTTTGGTTATGAACGTGCCATTGTTTGCAAAGCTTGGAGTATCAACAGTTATTGAGTTATCCGAGCCTAGAATCACGTCTTGGTTGATAGCTACGGCATTTCCGCTGATAGCAAGATTAGCGCCGTTGAAATTCAGGTTCGTCGTACCCACTCCGGAAAGTCCGAAAGTCGCAGAGCCGTTTCCGCTAGGTGTGATCGAAATTGAACCTCCTGGAATCAAGCAATTGCTGCAGGTACTTACTGTTCCTCCGAATCCGGCGGAACCGGTGATTGTAAGATTCACATCAGGACTCGAGTTACCTGCGTCAATATTGACGGGTGTGCTATCCGTGGCAGTTAGGGTTGGGCTTGCCGTAGATCCGGCAAAGATAAGGTTCGGCGTGCGGATTCTCAGTCCACCTCCACCTTCGACTGTCAAGGCTGCAGCATCACCGAATGTGATGGACTTCCCTGCATTCATAGCCAGAAATGAAGTGTTCCCAGGTGCAGCAGTTCGGAAAGTTGTTGTTCCGGATAGAACCAGATTGTCGGATGAGACCACAAAAATATCAGCCTGGAAATTTGTCGAAATTGCTGCAGTGGTAGCCGATAAAGATGGCGTGTTCAGTGTGATCCGCCCGCCTGCTGTAGTGCCGCGAGCGTCGAGGTCTGCAGTTAAATTAAGTCCTCCGGGAGCTGTCAAATTGATAGCCTCTCCAGCTGCGCCATTTGTGCCGGTTGCGCTGACTGCTGCTATGGAGAGATTAGATCCTGCATTCAGCGTTATGATGCCCGCGCTTCTGCCAGCGCCGTCGCCTGTTGAATCAAATGATGGAGCTGTGCCGGGTGTGATACCTCTGATAGAGCCGCCAGCGGCTCTCAAATCTATAGATCCACCGCTGGCATTGCTGCCGCTGCTGTTGATTCCAGCCTGTGCCAGTAGCAGATCGCCTGTTCCTGTATAGATTCTGGCGTTGGCACCGGCTGTGGTGATAGGTGCGATGAGTCCATTTATTTCTTTTATGTCAATATTGACAGAGCCGCCAGCAGCAATAGTCAGCTGGTTTGCTGTAATTGTCCCTGATGAAGCGCCACCGCTTATCGAGGTGTTTGCACCGAGGTTTATATTGTTTGCTCCCTGAGCAGTCAGTTGCGAGCCTGTTCCCATTGCAATCTGCGCGCCTGCAGGCAGGCTGATCAACCCGTTTGCAGTGACAGATCCGGACAAATTTATATTGCTTGCTTGTCCAAAGATTATGCTCGAATCAGATTGTATAGTTACGCCTTGATCTACTGTTAGTGTAGAAAAACCGGCGCTGTCCTGAAGCGAGGCGACTCTTATGACACTTACGCCTGCACCTTGCGCTAGTGAGAACCGTGTGCTGGCGCTGCCTAATACAAGTGGACCATTTAGTCTAGTTGTGAAGTTGCCGAATACTTGCGGAGCATTAAGCACAAAATTAGAACCGGCTGATACTGAAAGAACTGAATCATCCACTCTCAATATATTTGCCGTAATCTGCACAGAGCCAGTTGTGTCGAAGTTGAAGTTTCCGAACTCTCCTCTAAGACTTAAATCAGTGCCGCTGATAGAAATTGAATTTGCGCTTACAAACATAGTGCCAGAATTTCTGAACGTGCCGCCAGAATTCAATACAAATGAATTACCGGCTGTGCCGGTTTGTCTAATGGCAATATTTTGCAGGGTGAAGTTCAGGTCGCCGCCGGTTGCCGCCGACAGGTTGGTAATACCGGCAACTGGTGAGCCGAAGTCTATTGTGCCCATTCCTGAGACCAGAAACGATCCCCCGGCTGAGCCGCTATGCAAGAGAACACTGCCACCGGTATTCAAGACGGCAGTGCTGCCGTCGTTAGGACCGAAAAGCTGAGGAGTGGAGATCTCCAGATTCGAAGCAAGTCCACCCGAGCCAATATTTTGAGTCAAACTATTTGCCAGGGTTACTGAAACAGGAGAAACAAATTTGGCAACATGATTCAGACCCGGGTCGATTGTGCCGCTACTGCCGGCGAAAGTCCAAGAGCCCAGACTGCTAACTGTGATGGTCGCTGTGCCTGCGGCGGCGCCTGAGAGACTCGATACTGAGCCATCATTGGTGAAAGTAGTGCCTGTTCCTAGGTTAATAGATAGAGACTCAGCGCTACCTATAACTCCGTTTGCTGTGACAGTCAATCCATTGCCCACATTTAACTGTGTGCCCGAACCAGTAAAGAGCATGCTTCCTGAGATCAAAGCTGAACCTGAATAACTGAGGGGCGCGCTCACGTTTGCTGTTACCAGTTCAGGCAGGACAAGGTTTGTAAAGCCGCCATCCGGAATTTTGCTGCTATCGATAATGAAATCGCCACCTGAGGCATAGCCGGTTCCTGGACTTGTTGTAGAGGCTGGCTGGCTCAAAACCAGTGTTTGCGATAATGGCGTTCCACCAAGTACAACCTGCACAAAGGCAATTTGCTCTGCCGGTGTAATGAACATGCCCGGACCGATTATCACAGACTCGGTTCCCTCCACTATGGTGGCGCTTACGCCTCCAAAAGAACCGCCAGCTAAAGGCGAAGAGTAAGAAACACCGCCGATTGTAATCGGCATTCCAAGTCCGTTGCCGGCAGTAATGCTGCCAGCGGAGAAAAAGCCACCAGTCTGAGCCGGGTAGACATTTGCGCCTAGAGCGTAGTTTGCATCGGGCAAATACACAGGTGCAAACGCTCCAGCTGAAATGATTATGCTGCCATTGTTCCCCTGAGCGTTGAGTGAATCGGTTTGATAAGGAGAGCTTGAGAAGCCCGACGAGCCGCCGTCAATTTTTCCTATTGCCGCAGATACACTTATTGTCTGACCGGATATAGTTATGGTTCCTGAATTCCCACTAGCTCCGCTTGCGCCTGCTTCAGCTCCGCCAGTGCCAGATGTGAAGCTGCCTGCTGACCCGCCGCTGCCAAATCTGCCACCAAAACCGGCACCACCATCAGCACCGCCGCCGCCTATCGGGTTGCCATTGCCAGTAGCACTGCCGCTGCCTCCAGCTCCGCCTGTGAAATGACCTGACGCTCCCTGTCCGGAACTGCCATTGCCGCCGCCACCAATTCCAGCGCCGCCGAAGGCGCCACTGCCGCCTATAATCGAAGTGCTGCCGCTAAGTCCATCGTTGCCGGCGGTCGTTCCGCCTCCTGCTCCGCCAGCTCCGGAGCCGCCGAAACCGGACCCGATGGAAGCGCAGCGCAAGCTGCAGGCGGAGCGCGCGGCCAAGGCCGAGGACGCCAAGAAGCAGCAGAAGGCGGCCGAGCAGAAGGCTGCCCAG
>JAKFVQ010000033.1 GCA_021732085.1 Candidatus Obscuribacterales bacterium
CCATCTATCTTGAAGGCGATACCGTCGAGATACAGAATAATTCGCTTAATGCCGACGGCAAAGGCACAGGCGATGGTGGAGAAATTTTTGTCACCGTCAGATCAAGACAGCAACCTTTGTCTTTTGCTAACGGTTCCGATATGCCGAAGCTATTTGCCAGAAGTGGTCTTGAGGGGGGAAATGGTGGAAAGGTCGTTATTCAAGGTGGCGGTGACGTTCGTGTCGATAGCACGCACGTTCATGTAGAAGCCCGCGGCGAGGATGGAGGCGACGGCGGATACATTTCAGTTACGGCAGGAAGTACGGAGCAAACCGCATTCTTCGTTGAGGAAAGGCAGAGTGGTGCACTGACGATCAACGGCAACCTTAATGCCAGCGGAAAAGGAGCCATCGGATATGGTGGCACAGTCAAATTGCAGGCATACGGACGTCCCGCTTCTGGTGGTGGTGGGCCCATCGGATCGTTTGCTCTGGTTGCCGGGTCTGAAGCCGAATCAGATGGACAAATTCAACTCAATGGAAGCATTCTCGCAAATGGAGGCGCAGAAGCAGCAGGCGGATTTATCGACATTCACGCACAAACAAGCCGCTCTGGCGGGAATGTTCTGTCCACGCAGGCTAGCGTGCAGCTTGGAGATGAAACGAAATCGTATGCAATTCGAGCCGATGGCGGCATCCTCGGCGGAAGTGTGGACATCTATTCGAATGGAAAAATCTACTTAAATGCAACGACCGTTTCAGCCAGCGCCACCGAGGATGGCAACGGCGGAAACATCAATGTCCGACTTGACGCGGCGCCCGTGGGAGACGATGGTGGCGGAGTCGCGGTAGCCGCTTTCGCCGCAAACTTCACCGCAAACTTCACCGCACAAGCAAGCGAAGATTCAGCCGCTGTAGCTAATGCATCTTTTCGTGCGAATGGCATGGGCACCGGTAATGGTGGACAAGTTAACTTGTTGGCATCAGATGGTTCAATCCAAATCCATACTGAGCCCCAAGGATCAATCTTAGCAACGAGTGAGAATGGTGAGGGCGGTACGATTAAGGTAGAGGCGGGAAAGGAACTCGGAATCACAGGCTCAATTAGCGCTAGCGGAGGTAGTAGAGGGGGTGTAATCAATTTGAATAGCGGCGGCAACCTCAACGTTGGAACTGTTGGCACTTTCCTGCGCGCGGATTCTGTTCAAGATGGAGATGGTGGTGAAGTCAATATTTCGGCCACCCAAGACATCACCATACAATCATCGACCGTTTCTGCTAGAGCGCACACCGTGGGCAAAGCCGGAAAGATTGAAATCTCCTCTCTTTCTGGAAATCTTGAATCCAAAGCCGTTCTGACTGCTTCACAGATCGGTTCAGCAGGTAATGCAGGCACTGTCAAAATAATAGTCCCGAATGGTACGGTCTTTGTTGAAGGAATTCGTGCTGATGCAAAAGGTACGGGTGAGGGGGGGGCATATTTTCATCGATCCCGTCTTTATCCACATAGGTGTGGCAGGTGAATCTGCGACTGGTTCGAAAGGAAATGGGCGGATTGTTCACAGAGCTACTGATTTCATTCGAATTGACGGCCAATTGAAAGCGTCTTTCGATGAGGATGGTTTAATTGGTGGTATGGTCTTTCTCCAGGCGGGTGGCAACATTCGGACAGCCTCAATCGACGTATCAGGATCCGCCGGACCCGGCGGCGGTGTAGTAATTTTGGCCCACAATAATGGCGGCACTAGTAGTCCTTTCATTATCGGTCCTGATGCTGGAGAGAACGGCGTAAGCGGCGTAATCAATGCTAATGGGAAACTCTTTGCTGGGGGAAGCTGGGCGCCAGCCACACCTAATGGTTTGTTCACATATAATTTTGTAGTTATCGAAGAGGGGGGCACCGGGGGCCTTGTTGTTCAAAATGCAGATCGCATCCAGCTAAACACAATTGGCGGACATAATTATGCAGGGCTACTTTTGAGCGCGCCACAAGGTGATCTCAAGATACAAGGTCACTTAGCCGTTGATGGCATCGGCAATTTCGGTGCCGGGAGAATTATTCTCAACTCGCAAAAATTAGATCTTGGGCAAAACAGCACCATCAGCGCCTCTTCTGCTGGTAGTTTTGCAGGAAGAATCGAAATATCTGCAGGAGAGATAGTTGGTCGTAACATAAGTATCGCGGCGCATGGAAGATCTGAAGAATCTACAGGACAAGGTTCAATTGTGATCTTGCCCAAGGGAAATATAACCACAAATGTAAACGTAGTCACAGAAGGTGGCGATAATCCCAGGTACTTTTTTGGCGACATTGTGGCTGAGATTGTAGGAAGCAGCGGAAGCCTTTCGTTCAATGGAACTAATTCGATGTTGATAGATGCGACCGGACCTGCGAATGCCGGCAAAGTGACGATTGATGGAACGATCATTTCTTTTATGCAGCCAGTCACTGTGCGCGCAAGCGCGACGACTTCAGATTCACTCGCTAACGGGAACGGAGGTCATATCAAAATCGGTAATAGCTCGACCATATTGACTAACTCCCATATATCCTTGCAATCTAATGGGAGCGGCGATGGTGAAGCTGGCAAGATTTCGATATCTGCAAAGAACGGAACACTTAGAATTGCACCATCGGGAGCGGGATTTTCCTTCTCTGCGTTAGGCGGGCGAAGTGAGACCTCTTATGAAAATAAGACTGTAAATATTTCTGTGGCAGTTAACGACGGTGAGCTCCATATAGATGGAGGCACCGAGTTGTCGCCATCGATTGCAGCTGATGCGGTGCTCGACCACTATGGTGCTTCGCTAAAATTCGAGAGCGAATTCAAACTCATAGCATCAGGAACGATCAAGGTTGATGCTCCTAACGGCATTGGTGGAACGATTTACATGAAAGGAGCAAATTTGAGACTACAGAATCTCGATTTGCTCCAGTCCAATGGACTTGCTGGTGGCGGCGAAATCATAATCGTAGGAACGACTGGGCAAGCAAATGTTGCGGGGTCGATAGTCGCTTCGAGGTTAGGCGATACAACTGGAGCTGGCGGGGTGGTTTCAATAACAAATATTGGGCGTCTGGTTCTTGACGCAAATATTAGGACTACTCAGTTCGATGCTCAAACTGGCCGGTTGGGCGGAACTGTTACGGTTTTGGCGTCCTCGATTGCTCATGGGCAGAATGAGGGAAGCCTTGAAGGGGATCATCTGTTCCTCACCGCCAGAGATGGAAACATAGGGGCCAATGGTAATCCGATCCAGACCCGAGCGCACCAGCTACACATTCTTGCTGAAACACTACACACAGGTTCGCTTGGTAATTTTGGAAATGCGTTCATAGTACAAGATGGTGACGTGACTTTGGAAGAATCCTCTGCACTGAACACTTTAAGCCTAACCTCAATCTCGGGTGATATTCGTGCAAGCGGCGGGAGTATTCGCGCAAACCAAGTAAATCTAACAGCTCAAACAGGAAGCATTGGGAATAGTGCTCAACGTGTTCACATCGGGGCTAACAAACTGAACATCCAAGCGGATAATAATGGAGCGGGCGCCAACCAAGATGTTTTTGTAACTGCGAATGCTTTTGAATTGCCGGACTCCTCTGGAGATTTCGCATCGACAAGAGTAAAGGCCTCCACGTCTGGTTCCTTTTCGATAGAGGGCATCGACGTGGATTTAGTGGTGGACAGCATATCTTCGAACAAATATTTCTTATCTTCAGATCGCAGAGACGTTACGATTAGCAGCAACAAAAATGTAACGGTGTTAGCTGGCGTCGCATCGGACCCATTGAATCATGGCTCAATTGTCTCAAACAACGGAAACATCCTAATTAAAAGCGATAGAAATATTCATCTGAACTCGGCTGTAATTACGGCTAATGGAGGATCCGTCCTCATTCTTGGAGCTGGAAGAAATGCGACCTTTCCGATTGATGGAACGAGATCCGAACAACCTCTAGGCAATGGATCAGGCCCGCTTACTATTCAAATTAGCGGAACCGAGGGAGGAGTATTTCTGCCGGAGCCTCAAGTAGTGAATAAAGCCATAACGAACGGCATAAAAATTTCCGGAGCCGGCAACACTCTCAATTCGGAGAACGCTTTTGTCATACTGAATGTGAATCCATTGGCGGGCAATATATCGATGACATCAGGTGTTCACATAAATGCTTGGAAGACTCCGGTTATGCCGACCTCTTGCGGAGCAATACCCTTGGATCATTCCGACACATCTCCTAGGACAAAAATCACGGATTGTGGCATATTCGCTTTTTCTGAGGGCTTCAAAGCGGATTTTATGGACATTAACGCTCACGTAATTTTAGGGAGTTGCCTGGTAAAGTCACTCAAGAAAATGAGCCTAAGAATGGGTGAATGCTTAGTAGAGCTTCCCGAACAAGCTCTTATTCTTGCTGAAAGGTCAATCACTAGCGATAAAGTTCGCAATCTATCGACTAAGTCGATAACTATAAAAACCTCCGGAAAAAACATATCGGTCGCTCCTGGCCAGGAGTTCCATTTGGGCGCAAACATTATCAATGAGCAAATGAACGATGGAATCGGAAGGCGGCGACTTCAATCATTTCATCTATGTAACGACAAGGTCTCAGTCTGCGAGTTCTCGCCGATATCAGTTCTCGCACTAGACCCACTAATGAGCAGTCTTCGGCGTAGTGACCACGCTGCACATAGGAGACTAATGAACTCGGTTATAAAATTCGCTGCTGCATTCTCCTTGCTCACGATCAGTCATGGCAAGTTTGATTAACAAGCACTTGAGGAGAGTCTATGAAACCGTCATTTGAAGAATGGCTCGAAGAGTGGAGCATTATTCGAGCCAACTGTGACAAAGATGCTATGCACGACGCTCTACTCGAAGCGGGACAATCCATACCTTCCACCGAAAATTTTGATCCATATTCAACGTTGGATCGACTTATGAAACACCTTGGACGGCTGGATCAATTCCTAAGTATCGAGCTCCCGCTTTCCGCTAGAAGAAAAAAAGAGCTTTTAGAACTCAGAAAAGATGTTGATGAAAAATTGTCCAATCAAGAGAGAATCCGACTTCGTGCCCGTACTCGATCTTTGAAGTCCCAATTTGTCGATTTGACAAACCTGAAGGACGTTGATGAAGCGATCGTAGTGTGGCAAAAACGTTTAGATACAGCAAAAATGCAACTGATCCCCGGGCTGATTGAAGATTTTAAGTTGACAATCCAGGTTCTGTCAGAATTGCGTGACGCACTAGACAAATAGTAGTTCACAGGATTTAGCAAAGGTTCTAACTGTATGACGGATAGCATTTTTCGACAGCCGACATGGAGCATTCTTTGTGAGCCATGACTTTAATGCTGCTCAAATGAAGAGTGAGAAGAGCGCCATTGATGCGGCACTCGCGGCAATCCCGTCAATCGAGCAAGCTCTTGGAAAATTCAGTAAACTAGAATGCGATCACTTATAATCGGCGATGGGCGCAATCACTGGCTGCAAGATAACTATTCTAAAAAGAGTTCGATTCTCGATCCCTATAGGGACCTGCGAGTCCATATTTTTTCAACTCGAGAAGCATCGTTTTCATGCTGTAGAGCGGTTTGTAGTTTATTACCCTCTGTGTCTCTGTGATATCCAGCTTCTTCGGCTTGGTCGCCGTGTCCAACCCGAGCTTTGTGGCGACATCGTAGAATTGAGCATAGTGTCGCTTAAATGTGCTGCTTGGTCCATCGGCATCCCAGTTGTCCAAATCTTTATCCGTGTACTGGTAGGCACCATCTACCGTCAAAAACACGGGCGCATTTTGCAGGGCGTGATTTTTTGAAGCAAGTAAGTCAACGCTCTTTAGCACGGCTTGGGAGACGTCCGAGATGTGCACTGCACCCTTAGTAAACCATTGGCACCATTCCATGAAATTTGAATAGACGGACTTGTTCCACGGCGGAATGAATGCGCGGGGGCGCAACGTGATAACGTTCATTCCATGCCGATGAGCGTAGGCTGATGCAATTTCTTCACCAAGAATTTTGCTATGACCATAGATACCATAACGGTCGTCAATGCTTGTACTAGAAATGAAGATGATGTTTTTGATCCCGTTTTCCAATGCGCACTGGAAAACGTTAAAGGTGCCACCAACATTCAGATCGAAAAAGTCGTATACGCTTTTCTCTTTGCGAAATTCGTGAATGCCATGCCACGCGGCAATGTGGACGACGATGTCGATGCCTTGCAGTGCTGAGCGGAGCTGCTCGCGATCAAGGATCGAGCCTTCTATAAGCTCTGGAATTGGCGTACCCGGAACATGCGTGCTTGTATTGTCGGGACGCAAGCGGTCCGTCGGCAAAATGTCAAACACAACTGGCGTGTGCCCCATGCCAATCAGTGAAGTACAAAGCATTTGCCCCAAATCACCGCGGCCGCCTGTAAGGAAGATCTTCATTTCTAATTCCGGATTACTTCTTTAATATCAATTTCGCTCTATTCTAACTGTCTCTCTTTCAATTTCCAAGATCGCTCTGCTGGCCGTGACCGCCATTACGTTCATCAATCCGTGCTGATTCAGGGTCTTCGCTGCCTCTACAAGAGTGGCGCCGGATGTGCAAATGTCATCCACCAGAATTACTTGTGTGTTCGCCCCTAAATCCATTACATCTTTTGTTGTGGCAAATGCTCCATTTAGATTAGCACTTCTGCCTAACTTGCTTAAGTTGTGTTGTGGCTTTGTGTGCTTCATCCGTTGAAGGAGTTTGCATCCTACTTTCAAACCATCCTTGTGAGCAATTTCCTTTGCTATAAGTTCGGATTGATTAAAGCCGCGTTGAATCGTCCGCCACTTTGATAATGGAATCGGGAGCAATAGTCGGTCAATCGAAGGCGAATTATCGCAGTGTTGGGCTGATTTAGGTTCTGGGCAGAGTGCTAACTCAACTGAGGGAAGCATCAGAAGACTTAAGTCGTTGGCTATTAATTGATCTCCATAGTATTTCAGTTTGTAGATAAGTCCTTTCATTGTGGAATCATATTTGGTGGCGCTAATTACCTTGAGCTTGCGCTGTTCATCAATATCAAAAGTGCTGACCGTGGGCTCCTGAATTAGCTTCAGAAGGCATTTTTCGCAGATGGTTTTTGCCTCGGTGTTTGCGCCATCGAAGATCGCGTTGCATATTCGACAATGCTCAATAAACAGATAATTTGAAAGTGACGCCAACGACGTAAGCATTGTGCGAACGGTGGCAGCAAGTGGAAGTCTCATCTGGCAGCTCCATTGTGGTCATCTTTAAAGACGCCAAAGCTCTGTCAAGAGTTCAAGCTATTTTGTTATTTCAGGAAAATTGGTCGTGTCCGCGACCGCGTGCGTCCAACTCGCTATGCTGCTTCCTTCTTTGGCTTTGCAAACTAGCTGCGCAAAAAATTAAGACGTGCTAGAGGGCTTAGCACGTCTCATGTGTTGTTTTGGCTGGTCGGGGTAAAGTTGTTCGCTTCGATGTATTGGCGATGGAGTAATAATATTCAACCCAGAGTGCAAATAGAGTGCAAGCTAAGCAACTGATCGAAGCAAAGACAAAATTCAGTAAACCTGGAATCCAATCACTTATAATCGGCGGATGATTCAAACAGATACAGACAAACTCGTTTCCGCTGCTGAAGCCGACATGGCTGCCTGCTTCGCGCAGATCGATGCCATCGCGCTCGAGAACCAACGCCGAGTCCTGACCGCCTTTCGGAAGCACCGGGTCACGTCTGAATATTTTGCTGAGCGGACCGGTTACGGAATGGATGATTCCGGTCGCGACGCCATCGATGAAATCTTTGCCGAAGTTTATGGAGGCGAGTCGGCGGCAGTAAGAGTCCAAATGGTGTCCGGCACGCACGCCTTAGCCAGCGCTCTGTTCGGGAATTTGCGCCATGGGGAACGGCTTGCGATTTTGACCGGCAAGCCCTACGACACGATGGAAAAGGTGATCGGCTCCGCTGGGCAAGAGTCGGGCTCGCTTAAAGACCTGGGCGTAGAGTGTGTTCAGACCGATTTGATTCCGCTCCTTGCAGATGATCGAGGCTGCTGGGCGGCATTGAAGGATATTCTGACCCCGAATACACGCATCGCATACATCCAAAAATCATGCGGCTATTCTATAGAACGCCCAACCCTCCTCAACTCCGAAATACGGCAAATCACTAAGTTGGTTAGGGAGATAAATCCGAACCTATTGGTGATGGTGGATAACTGCTACGGGGAGCTTGTTGAGGACGCCGAGCCATTAAGCATGGGCGCAGATATTATTGCCGGATCGCTCATTAAGAATCCGGGCGGCGGGCTCGCTATAGCTGGTGGATATTTTGCTGGTAAGAAATCGGCGGTGGATGCAGCCTTAAATAGACTAACTGCACCTGGAATTGGTGGTCATCTCGGTTGCAGTTTCAACCAAAATCGCCTGCTCCTTCAGGGAATGTTTATGGCGCCGGCGGCCGTTGCCTCAGCCGTCAAAAGCGCACATCTATTCGCATATGTCTTCAAGGAACTGGGTTTCGAGGTTAACCCCCAGCCTGGTCAGAAGCGAGGAGATATCATTCAGGCTATTAAGTTTGGTAACCGCGAGAACTTGATCAACTTTTTAAATGCGCTTCAGCAATTCTCCCCCGTTGATGCCCATGTAAAGCCGGAACCAGCTGATATGCCTGGTTATACGGACCAGGTAATTATGGCTGGCGGGACATTTGTCGAAGGCTCAACAATCGAGCTTTCGGGCGACGGGCCGCTGCGTCCGCCCTTTGTTGCGTTTGTGCAGGGCGGCTTGACATATAGTCACGTAAAGCTGGCTATACAGGGGGTTCTTGATATAGGATCTAGGGGCGATTGCAAGTTCCTTCCTGGTTAACCTGCAATCCGGGGCCAAAGATAGCCATTTCATGCGGATGCTGTCGTCCCCGCTCACGCTCTGGAGAATTCTGGCAAACCAGTCTCCGCCTGTAGGTTAGCTTCAAATTCATGCGAGGTATACGACCTTGGTAGCGCAAATGCCCCTGAAACAAAGGATTTCGGCTGGCGGGAAGAGCCTATTAAAGGTCTTCTCTGGGACGGCTAATCCGGAACTGGCTCGTGAAGTCGCCGATTATCTCGGAACCGACATAGGCATGTTGAAGATAACGCCATTTTCAGACGGCGAAATCTATGTTCAGATTCAAGAGAGTGTTCGGGGTGTTGACTGTTTCTTACTCCAATCAACTTGCGCTCCTGTGAATGAGAATTTGATGGAGCTTCTGATTTTGCTTGATGCGTTCAAGCGAGCTTCTGCAGGACGCATTACGGTTGTGCTTCCTTACTTCGGTTACGCAAGACAAGATCGTAAAGCTGCCGGGAGAGAAGCTATCACCGCTAAATTGATTGCTGACCTGCTCACCACTGCTGGTGCCAATCGCATCGTAGCGCTCGATCTTCACGCACCACAAATCATGGGCTTCTTCAACATCCTCGTTGATCACCTTTATGCCAGCCCTGTTTTGCTTGATTATGTTCGTTCCTTGCCACACAAAGACGTTGTGCTAGTGAGCCCCGACTCCGGTGGAGTGGCTAGAGCCCGAGCGTTCGCTAAAAAACTCAATGATGCTCCAATCGCAATCATCGACAAACGACGCAGCCAACACAATGTGGCTGAAGTTATGTCAGTCGTTGGTGACGTCAAAGGCAAAGTCGCGATCATGGTTGATGACCTGGTTGACACTGCCGGCACGCTGGTTAAGGGTGCTGAACTCCTCAAGAAGGAAGGAGCCAGAGCCATTTATGCCTGCGCTTCTCACGCTGTTCTGTCCGGACCGGCAATTGAAAGATTGCAGTCCTCTCCCATCGAGCAGTTGATCGTCACCAACTCGATTCCTTTGGATAGCTCAAAGAGCTGCGACAAGATCGTTCAGTTGAGCGTTGCGCGGCTGCTCGGCGAAGCCATCGCTAGAATTCATGAAGATTGCTCCGTCAGCGAGCTCTTCGAATAATGCTGCTTGAGACATTTCCTGTAGGACCACTGCAGTGTAATTGCTCAATCATCGTTTGTCCTGAAACGAAAGAAGCGGCCGTAATCGATCCGGGCGGTGACCCGCAAGCGATAATCGATCGCTGTGAGCAAGATGGATATAAGATCAAGTATCTGCTGCACACGCACGCGCATTTCGACCACATCGCGGGCTCGCGTGCGGTCAAGGAAAAAACAGGCGCGAAGATTTGCCTGCATAAGGAAGATGAGTGGCTCTATAACAATCTGAACAAGCAAGGCATGATGTTTGGATTCACCTTTGATGCACCGGTGCCCATTGATCACTACCTTCAAGACGAAGAGGTGCTCAAAGTAGGAAACGTAAAGGCGAAAGTGATTTACACGCCAGGGCACACGCCCGGCAGCACCTGCTTCTCCATGGAAGAGAAAGATAGCGTCCTGTTTGCAGGTGACACGCTGTTTCATGGATCAATTGGGCGCACGGATTTGTGGGGCGGATCATTTGAGCAGATAATCAAATCGATCAAAGGACGCCTGTTTGAATTAGACGATTCGACGGAAGTAATCGCTGGACACGGGCCGAACACCAGTATATGGAACGAGCGTCGAGAAAATCCATTCGTCGCCGACTAACAGCTCTGACGAAACAAAGTTTCCGATGTCTCTCCAGGTTCGACAATGGAGCAGATTCACATTTTTGATCCAACTGAAAGCACATTGAACTTGTGCCCCTCTGGATCTGCAAACACACAGTAGTAATATCCATTCTCGTCATGGGAAGCTTCTCGGATCACTTTTCCGCCAGCTTCTTTCGCATCTATTGCCCACTGACGTACTTCTTCGTCGCTTTGAGCGGAAAGAGTAAATATGATTTCGTTGCCTTGGTTTAGGTCCGCAGCCTTGCCGCCCATCGCCTTCTCCAAAATTTCTTGCTTGAAGAAGTGGACGATGAAATCGTCTTTGCCGAAGCTGAAACTTGTTAGATCGTTTGAAGGCTGCGTCATGTTGGATTTGAAGCCGAGCTTCGTGTAAAAGTCCGCAGTCCGTTTCAAATCCGTAACTGCCAAGTTCGCCCAGATTTTAGCTGCTTTCATTTATATCTCAACAGAGAACTATTGATTATTTGCTAAAAGAATTTCTTTTGAGCGAGCCTTTAGTTTATCAGCTTCAGCAACTTTGTTGGTCTTGCGCAAAAGATAGGAATTGTTGTCTAAGAAGGAAATCAACTCCATAGATTTTGGTTCATAGACCTTTTCAGCAATTTCCAATCCGCGCTTTAAAAGCGGAGCGGCCTTGTCGTACTCGCCCTGGATTTCGTATATGTAACCCAAATTGTTCAGTGCTGCTGCAAGACCTGCGGCATTAGAAGGTAACTTTTCTTCGATGGCCAGGGATTCTTTTAAATACTGTTCTGCTTTGTCGTATTCTTTCAGTCCGCTATAGCACCCCGCCACATTGTTCATTGTCTTACTAAGTGCAAGTGCATTCGAGGCGGGTTTGGTTTTGTAGATGTCCATTGCTCTGCTGAATAACGGCAAGGCGTCTTTGTAGCGCATTTGTTCGTAGTACAAAGTCGCCAAATTGTTAACACTGCCCGCGAATGTCGGATCCGAACCGCCGAGAGAACTTTGTTGCAAGACCAAAGACTTTTGGAAGAGCGGCTCAGCTTTGCCATATTTTTTCTCTTGCATGTAGAGCAGTCCGAGATTATTCAAGGTCACTGCAAGCTGCATGGTTGCTTTTACCTGTGGCTTTTCTAAAAGTACGACCAGGCGTTTGAGGAGCTTCTCTGATTCTTTAAAGTTGCCTTGTGATGCATAACCAAGCGCGATTCGATTAACCCGCACTGGCAAATCGTCTGCCATAGTGAGCGACTGTTCCGCTTTCTCTAGCTCAGCTAACGTCTCTCCGGCTGTCGGCACAGGCTTACTGTCAGCCGCCTTGCCGCTTTCTGCCGGGGCGGCTGTTGTTGCGGTAGTCGGTGCAGCGCTCTGATCGGCGGCACTCTTGTTTTGTTCTGAGTTTGCGCTATTACATCCGGTGAGCAGCAACGAAATTAGAATCAGTTGAATCGTTTTCATAAATTTTTGAGCGAGAAGGTCTACAAAACTAATAATGACATAAAGTCTATCGTGATTGCTCCCCGATAAACATGCCAAAAACCCTGAAGTCCGGAAAGCCTTAATATATCAATGGTTTCCCCCGGACATGGCGGGACCTGTGGGAACCCGCGCTTTACATCCTGTCGGGTGGAGTATTCCTGCTCCCTCGGCTTGAGATTTCCTGCTTCTTCGGATCGAGGATTCCGCTTCTTCGGATCTAGTATTCCTGCTTCTTCGGATCGAGAATTCCTCTTCCGAATCTTCCCTCGGCTAGGGAATTCCTCGCTCATTCTTATGGACGCGATTGAGAAATCTCTTGTGTAATCTTCAATCCGGCAGGCGTTTTCGATACAACTAGCACAAGCAAACTGTCGTAATTTTTGACTTTGTTATGTCTCAGAGCCGTGATCTTAGTGCTGCCTTTGTAATCTTCGTAAGACACTTTTGAGAACGAATCTTGATCGTTGTGAGCTTTTGCCAGTGGCATCGATGTGACAATCATTTGTTTGTAAGTAGGCATTGGTATGTTGATCGTTTTTGTATGGCCATCAGGATAGTAGCGCGTGTTTGTAATCTTCGCGTCTGATGAATAGAGGTCTGTAATCGATGCATCAAAAGCATTTCCCAGGTCTACGTACTTTTGGAAAAATGATTTCACTTCACTGGAAGGATCTGCAGAATATCCATTTGATCCGGCTATCATTATTAGAGCCGTGACAATTAGACACCAAGTTGATTTGGAACGCACTGCTGTATCTCCGCTTAGACTGTTTGTTTCCTTAGAAGCCTTCCAGTCCATTATTACTGTGTTTTCGTTTCCGGTTTGCCACCATTTGCGATGGCAAGAAACTTGGGCGTGAATTCGACTTTTACAACTTTTCGTCGCTCATTCAGCCAACTACCAATTACCTGTTGCAGCTTGGCCTGTTTTGCCAGGGCTTCCAGTTGCGGCTTTACGTCCTGATACTTGAGATAGCCCGGCGGCTCCTTTGCCGTACATTTATAGACATTGAAGCCCAGTTCCGATTTGACTATCTGATCCAAGACCTGACCCGGTTTGAGTTTGAATACTGCATCAGCCAGTGCGGGGATCATCGCGCGTTTGTCAATGAAGCCCATGTCACCGCCATTCTTATTAGCGGCTGTCAGTGGTTCGTTTGAATTCTCATTGGCGAGCTTGGCGAAATCGGCACCGCCTTTCGCTTGCCCCATTAGAATAAGCGCTTTCTGTTTGGCAGCTTCCATGACCTGGGTAACGGCATCATCGAGCTGTTTGCCTTCGAGCTTTGGCTGTGCTTTCATGACTTGATTTCGGACGCTCTGAATGGGTCCTATGTCGTGCTCAGGGCAAGCAATCAAAATAGTGCTTAACTTGATGCGCTCATCATGTTTGAACATCTCTTTGTGCTCATCATAGGTCTTCTTCACCTCAGCATTGCTAACGGTTGCCTTTGGTTCTAAATCTTTGATTTGCAGCTTAGCGAGTTCTTCTTTCACAATCTCGTCGCGAATTTGATCCTGCGTTAGTCCTGTCTGTTGCTCAAGTTGCCCGTATTGCTTCGAATGCTTGAACGTGAGATAGAAGTTCATCGCTTGTTTCTCTTTACCTGCAGCTTCTGCGGCTTGGGCGAGCAGTTCACGATTTACCATTTCTGGAAGCAATGCATTCTCGATCATCATGTTGGATGTTTTGAATGCCAATCCGGTTTGCAAAATGTCATTATCGAATTGTTGTTCGGTCGCGTTCGTCTTCTTCAAGAACTCCTTGAACTCAGCGGGGGACTGGCCCTTTTGTTGGTGCGCAGCTTCAAGCAATTTCGCCTTTTCTTCGCCAGTCAGCTCAAGGTTGCGTTTTTTTGCTTCCATCAAAAGCTGTTGTCTGACTGAAGGATTTAGAACGATGTTTTGGTTCGCTTGTATTTGCTGCAATCGCAACATGCGTTTGTAATCACCGACTTTGATTTCGTTGCCTGCAACAATGCAGATTGGCAGATCATTCGATAATTCGGCCAGGTTGATATTCACCTTGCCTTTTAATGGATCCACAGGGTCCTGAACTGGTCCTGTTGTAATTGGTGCAGTTGTGCTTGGATTTGCTGCCGAGCTGCTTGCTGTATCGGTGGCGCTTGTGCTTGAACTTGTGCTTGTTGCGGTGGTAGTAGCAGGCTTTGGTCCATCTACTGTGATCGGCGGTAGTGAGGTCCCCGTCGAGGTTGCGCTGCTCGTTTTGTCATCGCTCTTCTGTCCGCAGGCGCCCAGTAGCAAGGATATTGATGCAGCGCAGATCAACTCTTTTGAAAAGACAACGTGCTTCTTGTTCACGTGATACTCCTTTGACTGCGCGTCAAGATCATTTATGATGCTGAAAAGCAACCATAGCACTCAACAGCTCTTCAAGCAAATAAAGCTGTTCTACAGGTTCGAGCCCGTCTGATTTAACAAGTATATAAGGACTTGGTCCCATTGCGCCCGGAGATCCCGGTTTGTAAGTTGTGCGCTGAGCAAGATGCTTCGGCAACTTGTTTTGCATTGGTAACCATTGATTTAAGCGGTAATTGACCAACATGCGCAATCCAACCATGTCTGGTTTGACGGCGGATACGCCTGCTTTGCTGGCAATTAAGCGCAGCTTTACAATTTGGGCAAGGCTTTGCACTTGCTCAGGTATAGGTCCAAAACGATCTCGCCATTCGTCGGTGAGAATGGTTAGCTCTCGTTCCGATTTCACGTCAGCAAGACGTTTGTATTCAATAATCCTGTGCTCGGCATCAGGAATGTAGTCGTCAGGAATGAAGGCTGTGACGTTAATGTCAATCTGCGTATCTGCGTCGTAATCCACTGCCTGCCCCTGAACTTCAGCGACGGATTCTCCCAGCAGTTTGCAATACAAATCGAAGCCGACAGCGATCATGAATCCATGCTGCTCCGATCCGAGGATGTTTCCTACGCCACGGATTTCCATGTCGCGCAGGGCGATTTGATATCCAGATCCTAGCGTCGTAAACTCACGAATTGCTTTCAATCTATTTTGCGCTTGGTCTGTAATCACTTTCTCCGGTCTGTACAAGCAATAGCAATATGCTTGCAGATCGGAACGACCAACTCGACCCCTGATTTGATAGAGCTGTGCCAGTCCCAGCCGGTCGGCCTGGTCGATGATTATTGTATTGGCATTTGGAATGTCCAAGCCAGATTCGATGATAGTTGTGCAAACGAGAATGTCGAATTCGTGGTTTGCAAATTCAAGCATTACGTTTTCGAGTTCGCGTTCCTGCATCTGTCCATGGCCAATTGTAATTCTGGCTTCTGGGCAAAGCTCTTTCAGCTCCAAAGCGATGCTCTGAATCGTTTCGACGCGATTGTGCAAGAAGAAAACCTGACCACCACGCTCTAGCTCATGCAGAATTGCGGTACGAACGATTTGCGGTCGATATTCGCCGACATATGTTTTAACCGGCGATCTATTAACCGGTGGCGTGTTTATTAAAGACATGTCGCGCACGCCTGAGATCGCCATGTTCAGTGTTCTTGGAATCGGTGTTGCAGACATGGTCAAAATATCCACCATGATTCTGAGTTGCTTGAGTTTCTCTTTGTGAGCGACGCCGAATCTATGTTCTTCGTCGATTACAACGAGGCCGAGATCTTTGAAGACAATGTCTTTTTGTAGCAAGCGGTGCGTACCAACGACCACATCGCATTCGCCGGTAGCCAGTCTGTTAACAACATCCTTTTGCTCTTTCGCCGTTCTGAATCTGGAAAGTAATCCGCAGCGAATTGGATATGGCGCGAAGCGATCGCATAGTGTGTTGAAGTGCTGTTGAGCTAGTACCGTCGTCGGTACCAAGATAACTGCCTGGCGACCCGACATGATCGTTTTGAATATAGAGCGAATAGCAACTTCGGTTTTGCCGAAACCGACGTCCCCGCATATCAATCTGTCCATCGGCTTGCTGGATTCCATGTCTTTCTTAACGTCGAGAATAGCCTGCCATTGGTCGGGAGTCTCTTCGTAGGGAAATGCCTCTTCCATTTCGTATTGCCATGGAGTATCCGGCACCGCCTGGAAGCCTTCCTGCTGTGCTCGAATTGCATATAAACGAACGAGTTCCTCGGCGACAGCTTTGACCGATTTCTTGACGCTCTTTTTCGTTCTTTCCCAATCGGCGCCGCCTAAGCGAGAAAGGCGCGGTACCGACTCGCCACTGCCGCGATAGCGTGATAACAGATTGATCTGGTCTACTGGAACATAGAGTCTGTCGTCGCCGGAGTATTGAACTGCTAAGTATTCTCTAGTTTGATTATCGTAGGCAATTCTCTCTACGCCGACGAATTGGCCGATCCCGTGTTTAATGTGGACCACATAGTCGTCGACCTTGAGATCTGCAATGTTTGTGAATCGCTCGTAGTTCTTCTCTGCTACAGGACGTCGATATGTTGTTGGTCTGCGCTTTTGCCCGAACAATTCGGCGTCCGTTATCGAAATCAGATGCACGTCTTCCAGGCGGAAGCCGCCGACGAAGCCTTGTCTGGTTACCCAAACTCCGGGACTCTGAGAGGAAATCCAGTCAGCGCTGAATGGGTTTTGTCCGCCCCCTTGTTGCGGCGGACCTGCTGGAGATAGTGCCGCTGCATTAGCCGCTGATTCTGCGCTCTCGCCAATCAGCCCGGATGTGTTTGCTCCCTCGCGCGTGGCCGTTAGGTAAACTGCTGGACAATCCCACTCATGAAGCAGTCCGATTACACGCTGCGGTTGCTCACTGGAAATGACGATGCGATAACCTTCTTTGATCCAGGCGCGAACCTTCTCAACCATTTGTTTCAGCTGGCTATTGAAGCGGTCCACATTATGGCAATCAAATTGCACAATGTTAGCTTTATCGCCATTGGAGCCGTCATACGCGACTTCCACGCCGGGCATTTGCACAAGGAACACGCGCTGGACTTTCGGTGATAGCTCACCGAATTCTTCCATCGTCAGGTGCAGTGGACGTGGCAGTGGCAGCAATCTTCCCGATTGCACGCCTTCTTCATAAGTCTCTTGCAAGCGCTTTTCGTTGGATTTTAATGCCATTGCAACTGAGTCCCATTCGTCGAAAAGCAAGAGAGCATTTTCGGGAACGTAATGAAGCAACGTGCAAAATTCAGGATTGATGAATGAGCTGTAGTACTCCATCGATTCTGGATAGGATTTGGCTTGAATTGTTTGCAAGTCACCTTCGATAACAGATTGCAAAGTCTCGAAAGCGGACTCTGAAAGCTCTTTCTCCGCTTTGTCGCGAGCTTCTCTCAATCGCTCTGCAACAAGCTCCGGATCTTCCAGTACGGCCCACCAGCGAGGATAGATTTCGATCTCAGCCAACTCTTCAATGGAGCGTTGCGTCTCTGCGCTGAAGTGTCTTATTGATTCCACTTCCTCGCCAAAAAGTTCGATACGAACCGGTAGGCCGCAAGACGGGAAAATATCGATGATGTCGCCCCGGCTGCTGAATTCACCTCTAAGTGTCACTATGCTTTCTTTGGAATAGCCGAGCCTTACCAGCTCGAGTCGCAAAGAGTTGAGGTCCAGACTGTCGCCTTTCTTTACCTTTAAGGTGTTTCTTAGTAGTGTCTCCCGGTCGAGAACTCGTTGCATCAGGGCGCGAGCCGGCAGGATGACGATGTAGGGATCCGAATTATTTTTGATTATATGTTGGAGCAGTTCCATTTGGGCTGCAATAGTGTCTTGACTTTGCAACACCTGCTCGTAGGGCGACACTTCCGAAGCCGGATAGAGGAAGACATTGAAGCGGCTGAGATTGGCAATTTCTTGATGATATCGAGCGGCATGATGGTGATCTTGCGCTACCAGAAAGAATGGGCGCTTAATCTCATGATGTAAAAGGGATAGTACTAGCGATTTTGCCGAGTCGGATAAACCGGTGATGTGAAGCTCTTGACGCGAATGCTTTGCAGTTCGCGCCAAAATTTTTGCGTATTGGGAGCAATCCAGGAAATGCTGGTGTAGCGCCTGCGCTAACACGTTGTCACGCATATGCTGTAGTCTGAAAAATCTCGCCTTTCGGCATTAGGGCCAAAGTGTAATCCTAGCACGATCGACTCGAACTACACAGCCGTTCCGTCATTATGTATATATAGTAAAATATCAATGTCTAAGCAGATGGGCTTGCATAGTGACGAAATCGGGGCTCTTGACCAAATTATTTTTGATAGGCGCGGCCGTTTCTCTTAACGTTGCCGTTGGCACCGCTGCGCTTGCCTGGAATTACGCTCCTCAAGTTAATCAGAAGCTGACAGAGGCGACTGAGCTTTATCATAACCGGAAAATTTCCTCTGCGAAGATTGTTTTTAACGAGGCTTTGCAGCTCGAACCCAACTGCCCGGATGCCTACAATGGACTGGGTTTGTGCTTCGCGAATCAGGGTGATTTAGACTCCGCTGCCGATTGCTATAAAAACGCGCTCAAAGTGAAGCCGGATTTTTACAATAGCATTTACAATTTGGCAAACAACTATTACTTGCAGCGCAATTATTCGGAATCGATTCCTTACTATTTGCAAGCAATGAGCGTTCATCAAAAGCTCAAGGGGAAAGAAAATCCGGAGCTGCTTGTGAGTTTGGGGACGGTTTACAGAGAACGAGCTGCTGTTCCCAATTCAACAAATCGCGAAGGTGATTTGACGAAGGCTCTGCAGTATTATCAAAAGGCAATTGCGCTGAAGCCTGACCTTTCCCAGGCACATGCAATGCTTGGCCAGTTGTTTATCGAGCAAAAACGTTTTCCGCAAGCTGAGAAGGAATTGCTTGCCGCGATTGCATATAACGATAAGTATGCCTATGCCTACTATGTGTTGGGCAAGTTGTATTACGTGAAGAAAGAATATCCAGCCGCTTTAGTGGCCTATCACAACTCTTTAAAGCACGAGTCGATTGAACGATATAAGGAAGATACGCTAGCGGAAATGCAACGATTGGGTATGCCTCTTGATACCGCCGAACATTTTGCGCGCGGATATGAAGCTATGAATACCGGCAAGTGGGAAGAAGCAGAAGGCGAGTTCGACGCTGTGGCGCAGCCGGAAGGACCATTTAGAGCCGTTGCTTTGAATAATCTGGGATACACACAGTGGCGGCAGAAGAATCTTACCGCAGCGATTGCATCCTATAAGAAGGCGATCCAAATACTTCCGCACGGTCAGCCTGAGTTTTACTACAATCTTGGTCAAGCCTACTTGTCGCGCTTCACCGATCCGGCACCAGATTCTAAGAATGTCGATTTGAAGGCGTCTTTGGCTGAGGCGGAGAAGTGTTTTAAGCAGTGTATCAGCGAGGCGCGCGGAAATCATTTCCTCTCGCATAATGCAATGGGCGTGGTGCTTAAACTCAAGGGTGACAAAAATGCTGCTCTCAATGAATACAATTTGGCATTAATGCAATCAGCCAACCACCTTGCTGTCGTCCAATATAATCGCGCGCTCTTGCTTGAAGAAATGGGGCGCAAGGACGAGGCGAAAAAGAGTTTTGAAGCGTATTTGAAACTAGCACCAACCGGCGCCAACGCTGAATCTTCTCGTCAACGCTTAGCACATTTATAACTGCACGCTTAAATCGAAAAGGGCGTGTTAAAACACGGGAGCGCTTGCTTCCAGCCTGCTTCGACTGCAGCAGCTAAGGCCTTTTACCGACCCTGTTGTCGTAAAACACATAAGTGGATTTCGCTACGCCGCAAGCTGCCTTTACGCAACGTGAATCTTGGGTCGCTTCTCCGGATTTGGCTCTGCAACACGCAGGATCTCCCGTGCCAGCGGTGCCGTTTCCCCTTCACCAAAGAGGATATATTTCACCATATACGCAATCGGATTTCCTTCTGTCCATGCCAGGAAAATATGTGGTACTTCATTTGTTTCATCTCTAAGGTGCAGCAGTAGTGCCGCCATCGCATTTGGTACTGTGGGCGATTGGCAGCGCATTATCTGATAGCCATCTTGCTCGTGCCCGGTCACCTCAAGAACGGTGTCCTGGAACTCTGAAGAATCTGCCACTTCAATCTCAAGGAAAATAAAATTTCCTTCGACAATTTGGATGCTGTGATCGCGCCGAGCTTCCACTTCCTTCTTTGCGTAATCATGATCGCCGGGTCTGTGAGCAAGTATCCTTATTTGATGCCAGCTGTGTTCTCTTGCTTTTTGTACGAATGACTTTGCCTTTTCATCCAGTACGACTTGCCCAATTCGTAATTCGGTAGATCTAACTGCTCTTGAAACAAATGAGGTGAACAAGATTGCTACGCAAAATAATAGAGAAATATTCAGCCCGTCTGGTTTTTGAACCATTACCGAGACGGATGAGTAAACAAAGATAAGCGCGATAAGAAGGAAGAAGATGCGAAGGAATGGATGATTTTTCCAAAGTAAAATGGTAACGCCTGATATGCCAGATGTGATTAAGACAAGCAATCCTGTAGCAAATGGTGCTGCTTGTGAGTCAACATCGGCTTGGAAAAACAAGGTAATGAGGAAACATACAAGCGTGAGAAATAGGACCAGCGGGCGGCGGGCGCGTGCCCAATCCGGTGCCATTCCATACACAGGAAGATAATGCGGAATGAAGGTCAAAAGCGCAGCCATTCCTGATGCGCCGGCAAACCAAAGAATCAGAACAGTGGAAATGTCATAAATTGTTCCAAAACCTTCTCCGCAGAATTTGTGCGCCAAATATGCCAATGCACGTCCATTAGCTGCGCCCCCTTCAATAAAGAGCGCAGGAGGAATAATCACCGCAGTGCAAAAAGCTCCGGCCAGCAAGAAGATTCCCATGATTACAGCCACCGTTAGGAGCAAGATTCGAGTGAGCCTCACCCTCTCCGGAATATCATCGTCGTGTTTGGTTTTAATCAGGGGCATTACCGCAACGCCGGTTTCAAATCCGGACAGGCCGAGAGCTAATTGCGGAAAGGCAAGGGCGGCTGTCGTAAGCACGGATTGCATGTTTGGATATTGCCGGTGGACGCTGTTCATCCAGTCAGTGATTAAGTTCGGATTGGCGAAAATGTGCGAATAGATAAAGAAGAATGCATATGCATTGACGCCTAGATAGAAAAGAACAAGGACAAAAGAAATGGTGATCGCTTCCTGGAATCCCATAACGAAGATTACGCCGAGGATTAATACCAAGAGCTCAGTAATTATCAATTGATCGTTCGCAAACTTGAACATCATTGGGTTCTCGACAATGTGAACCGATGCGTCGGCTGCGCACATGGTTATTGTGAAAATGAAGTCCGTTGTGGCAAATCCGATCAAAATAAGAACAATAGTTTTGCCGAGCCAGCCTTTGAAGAGTCTTTCAAATATTGCAAAGCTTCCTCGCCCGTGAGGACTTTCCTTTGCCACAAAACTGTATGCAGGAAAAGCGCCAAACAGTGTCAGAAGAACTAGCATCAGTGTTGCATAAGGTGAAAGTACGCCCGCTGCAAGATAGGAGAGCCCTGGTTGGAATCCCATCGAAGAAAAATAATCCGTTCCTGTGAGGCAGAGTACCTTCCACCAGGGATCCTTCTTATGATGCTCCTGTGCGCCCGAGATACCTTCGAAAAACCAGGCTGCTGCTTGCTTCTTGATGCTTGTCATCGAAACCTTTCTTCTGATGCTTCGACGATAAGTTTATACGTTTTACAGCGATAACTCCATTCAAAGCACTAATTCCATTTCGTTGCGAGGCTTAAATCCCGGACAAGCCACCATTTGTAGTGTCATCTGATCGCACATGCTGGACTCACTTCTTTGTCCGTGTGAATTCCAGTCGTGTGTGTCCTTGTCATTTTAACGCAACCGGAAGTCGCCGAAATGTATCTCCGGCGTTACCGTTTTTGATGCTGGAGCTTTGTCCTGAGAATATGAATACCAGAGCGCCAGAAAACCTTTCCTAGCTTGATAGTTTCCAGCAATCAAAGATGCAGAATATGCGGTTTTTGGCAGTTCGCAAGAAGAGCAACCGGAAGCCATATCGAGGCTTGAAGCGCTTTAAGCAGCATGTTAACCTAAGAAACTTTACGGTCTCGTGACATCTTCTCTTTCTTGTAGTACATTGGGTCTTAATGCTTCCCGGCATTGTTTTGGCATGCATTCCAAAATCCACACGCACAAATTAGAGCGTATAAATGAGCGAATCGGCAGACAAGAGCAGAACTGCGCAATTCGAGGAAACCCTCGAGTGCTCTCTGGCGACCGCCAAGGCTTCTGTTATCAGCCCAAAAACGAAAACGCGCGTTGCCGTTTGCATGAGTGGCGGTGTCGACAGCAGCGCCACTGCGCTGATCTTGCAGAAGGCTGGATATGACATCATCGGCATCACTGGATGGCTGATCAAATCGGGCAGTCGTTGCTGCGATACCGGGATGGTCGATGCTGCAAGGGTTTGTGAACAACTGGGCATTGAGCACCATGCCGTCGATCTGCGCGCGCTATTTAAGAGTTCGATTATCGACAATTTTCATGAATCCTACGCTAAAGCCCGAACTCCGCTTCCTTGCAGCGTTTGCAACACGGAGATCAAATGGGGCGCGCTCATGAACTATAGCCTGAAGCATTTGGATGCGGACTATATTGCAACTGGGCACTACGCACGAGTCGTGCAAACAGAAGAAGGCCCTCGATTGGCTCGCTCTGCCGACAGCAAGAAGGATCAATCCTACGTGCTCTGGGGATTGACCAACGAGCAACTTCGCCGGACGCTGCTCCCTCTGGGTGAGTTCACCAAAGATCAAATACGGGCCATTGCTGAAGATGGCAATCTTGTCACGGCCAAACGCAAGGATAGTCAAGATCTTTGCTTTATACCTGAGGGGTCAACCACACAGGAATATCTCAAACTATATTTGGAGATTAGACCGGGTCCGATCATGCACATCGGCAGTGGCGAAACATTGGGCACTCACCAGGGGACGCACAACTACACGATCGGTCAGCGAAAGGGGCTAGGAGTTGCTTACTCCGAGCCGTTGTATGTATGCGGCATAGATCCCGATATGAACATTGTTTTTGTGGGCTCGAAAGATGACTTGCTGCGCAATGAGTTGACAGCCTCTGAAGTTAATTGGATTCTGCCAGAGATTCCTACTGAGCCGTTTCCCGCGATGGCAAAAATTCGATATAACAGCCCGGTCGAAAAGGCGATGGTCTATCCCTTGCCCGATGCCAGGGTTAAAGTTGTTTTCGAAACACCCCAGCCTGCTATTACGGCTGGGCAAGTGCTCGGAATCTACGATTTGACCGACACTTACGTGCTTTGCGGTGGCTGGATTGATTAGTCTTTAACATGAGATAAGTCTCAGTCGAAGGCTGTTCTTGACAGGTCTGCGGTATGATTTTTCGGGGCTCAATCCCCGCGAATGCTTGAGCTGCTTTTAATTTTAAGCTTTGCATTGACCGGCAGTTCTGGATGGAACGCTTTGACAAACCAGACCACGCCCAAAAAGAACATCCAATTTCCGCAGGTGGCACTTGTTGCCCTCTTAATGGTTTGTGCTGTGGACCTCTGGCTCGGCATGACGCACCCTCTTGCCAAGGCTGTCACAGCAAATCTAGATCGTTCTGAGACTTTCACAACTGCCCGCGTTTACCAAAACTTAAAGCAGGCACCAGATGTGGTGCTGCTTGGATCCAGTCTCGTGGTGGCGCCTGTGATGCAGGCCGAAGCATTGTTCTTGGGGCGCCCATTTCCGCGATTTGAACATCGACAATCTACTTTTATCAGTGATCAGCTTTCGAAAAAACTCGGGAATAATCCGAGCGTATTTTGTTTTGCAGTGGCAGGCGAAGCTGTATCGGATGCATATTTGATAACCAAGCATGTGCTTGTCGGAGAAAAGAAACCGAAAGTAATCGTCTACGGAATCGCACCGCGTGATTTCCAGGATAATACCTGTCCTGGGATAGATAGCACTGAAGCCTTCAACGTTCTCTCTGATCTAGGCGATGTAAAAGAAGTCGCCGGCAAAAATCAATTCCCATTTGAGCGCACAGCTAACCTCGTGTTGGCGCGCATCTCCTCGCTGTGGAAGTATCGAAATGATATTAGAGCTTACGCAACTCTGCGTGCGAAGAAAACCATGGAGCGAGTGTTGCCGTGGGTGGTTTTCGATAAATACGATCAATACGGAAATTTGGGACCACATAAGAAAGGGCAATATCCGGAAGAGGCGATCGGCACGATTCAAGCCTTTCCAAATGTGGCGATGGAGAATTCCGGAAATCTCAAAACAATCCAACAGTACATCAGGCGCTATCGCCCAGAGAATAAGCAGGGTGTTGATCAACAGTTCGAGCATCTAAATAAACTGGTTGAACTCTGTCACGATAATCAGATTGAATTGCTGGTCGTGAACATGCCCTTGAGCAAAACAAACATCAGTTTGCTTGCCGATGGTTTTCAGCAAAGCTATAGCAGTAGGCTTCAAAGTCTTTGTGCCAAGCAAGGCGTAAAGCTTCTTGACTTGTCGAACTTGTATAACGGCGAGGAAAGTTATACTGACACTGTTCACCTGAAACCAGAGGTGAGCAAGGAGTTTCTAGGTACTCTCGTTAGCGAAGTCAGCAGGACTGGCGCAATGGCTTCGGTTAAGAAAACTGGGGTTTCCCTGATAAAGACTGAGAATCCCATCTGATTGATGGATGTGGAAGATCTGATTTTGCACCGTCGGAGATACCGTGCAAACTATGTGATTGCTTTAATACTTAGGGGCGCTCACTGGCGGAGAATAGTAGGTATTCTCAGAATCCGCGTTTTTGGGCAGTTGAGGAAAAATGTTGCTTCGGGATTCAAGCGCCGTTTTATTTCTCCTGGGTTCCTTCCTTGCTTTGATCCCGGCAGCTTTGGCTCAGGACCAGAACGATCTTCGCGGGCCGATTCCGGCACAAACAAGTCAGAGTTCGACGCAATCACCGTCCGATCAAAGGGAACAGCAGACGCCAGCTTTATCCCCCACATCCACACCGCCGACTCCAAAAGAAGGTCCTGGTATTGTCACCGATCGTGGCACTAGTCCACCAAGTCCTGAAGTGCTTTTGGGAAATCCTCCTTACGAGCCGAAGAAGAATCTACCGCAACCATCCCCGGGCTCGTCACTGGAGCAGCTTTATCCACAACCGTCTGAAAGTGTGCCTTATTCAGCCGGTGCAACTGATCCCGTTTTATCTTCCAAGCAGAAGGAGGAAGCTGATAGTGTCACATTGACGCCGATTCCAGCTTCTCAACTGATTCCCATTGGTGATGGAAAACTACCACCGATCAAATTGGAAGCGTCTTTCAACGAACCTGTATCGTTGAGACAAGTATTGAAAATCGCTCTGGATAACAATCTGGCTATTCGAATCTCGCAAGCTAGTTACGATTCGCAGAAGTATTTGTTCATGGGTTCTCTGGGCGGCTTCTTACCTGATTTCACGCTTACTTACCGTGGTCAGAGAGTTGATAGTGATACCAGCGTCGCCTCGCAAATCTTCACTGATTCAGCCACATTGCGTTATCCAGTATTTCAAGGCGGACGCGTGGTGTACAACGCAGCTGTGAATTGGTATCGAACCAGAGCTGCTAAAGACGCTTACAATGCTGCCATTAACGATGTTTTGTTGGATGCATACCGTCGCTATTACGATATGCTTTTGAATCAATCGCTTTTGCAAATTCGCATTAAGTCTGTCGAGCTTTCTCGTGCACAATTGCGTCTCAATCAGCAGTTAAAGGATGCCGGTGTTGGAACGAACTTTGCTGTTTACCAATCAAGGACGCAGCTGGCATTAGACAAGCAGGCGTTGCTTCAACAACAAGTGCTCGTCAGGCAAGCTTCGCTGCAATTAGCTCGCGTTATTAATACAAGTATGGCTATTAACCTGATACCACGTGAATCTCAGGTGCGTGAGTTGCGCTTGGTTCAACCGGCAAAAAGTATTCAGGAACATATGGCAGCCACAATGAAACTTCGCCCCGAACTGAAGCAGTTCGAGGCACTGCGTATGGCTGCGCGCCGCAATGTGCAAGTGCAACAAGCATCGCTCTATCCGACGCTTCAGTTCTTCACCTCTGCTACAGAGAGCCAATCTTTCCGTAGCGGATATACTCAAACATTCCAAAACGCGGTTCTCAATCAGGCCCAGATGTTGAGCATTAACACAAACCCGCAATCGCTCTCTGCTTTTCAGAACAGTGGTGGCAATATCGGTGGTTCTAGCAGTGGCAGCGGAAGTAGCGGAAGTTCCGGGCTTTCGGGATCAACTGTTATCATCCCCACCGGGGGCGGTGGCGGTGGGATCGGTATCAGCGGAAGTGGTGGGCGCTCGCTCAGTATGGGCTTTGACTTAAGCTGGAACCTCACCGGCATGGGCGTATCGGATATTGCAAGTACTTTGTCTGCGCAAGCATTGGCGCGTCAAGCAATGCTTCAATCCAACGACCGCTACTTGCAGGTTGTTCTGGAAGTGCGCAACTCCTACCTTAATATGCTGACTGCCAGGGAGCAGGTTGACGTAGCTGCGGAGGCACTGGTTTCATCAGCTGAGCAGCTGCGACTGGCCAATCTGCGCGTGACCTATGGGCAAGGGATAAACCTTGAGTTGATTCAAGCCCAGCGAGATTACGTCACGGCTTTGACGAATCACGTGCAAGCGATCATTGCCTATAATGTTTCACAGGCACAGCTCCTGCGGGACACTGGACAGATTTCACTGGCTACTTTGACCACTGAATACAACCGCCCGATTGGAATTCGCAAGCCGCCTGATACACATTAGTCCAATCTATGTATCAATTGCTGACCGCGTTTAGGCAGAGGGGATGGCTGGCCACACCGGCTATGTCCAATATATATGCGCCCCTCGGAAACCCATCCCAATTAAGGTTTTGGGGTTCACGCTATTGAAGAGAATGGCCGGCCACGCCGGCCATTGCCTAAAGGAACTAAGTCCTCTCTGCGCTCGTGAACTTGGACCCCGGAAATGGGAAATGTTTACCGCTGTTCTATGTCTTCGGACTCGTGACACGCTTTCTCTTGAGTAATTCCAAGAGTCGGGTTCGTCTTTCCGGAAGCGCCGACCTTAAGCGATTGCACCTTATTCTGCCGTGAGAAAGCTCTTAATCCGTACAATGCTGCGGTGACGATGCTTCGGGAACAAGCTGTGCTGTCCGGCGTCGAAAGTTCTATTAGCAATGGCAGAGACGGAGCTTAGGCCTGTTACTGCGTTGCTGTTCTTCCAGTCTATCCGATTAAAATCTACAGGCCGACTGTTTCATGACTCAAATGCTTTCAAAACCTGCAGTGCAAATTGCGCGCCCAAAATCAAAAGTAAATCCGCTGCTCATCCTTGCAGGCGTCGTGCTAATCAGTGGCATCGCTGGCGGTGCCTGCTATTTCTGGGATCAGCAGAATAAAAAAACAAGTTCTGCTGTCGGACAAAATCTGGTATCTGTGCGCAAAGGACAGGCTGAACTCTCAGTCCTTGCGACAGGGACCATCCGCCCTACTCGAGAGGTGAAGATTAGCCCCAAACAGTCTGGGCTACTTAAACACTTGTTGGTAAAGCAAGGGGACTTTGTAAAGAAGGGACAAACCATCGCCATCATGGACGACAGCAACATTCGCGGCGAAGTGGAAGCCGCCAAAGCTGCATATCAGGTCGCTTTAGCGAACTACGAAAAAATGAAGCGAGGCAATAGACCTCAGGAGATAGCTGCCTCGCGCTTCCAAGTATTGCGTTCAGAAAAAGCGGTGCGCCAAGCACAGCAAAATGTAAGTCGTTTGCAAAGTCAAATGGAAGCCCTCGATGCGCAATTGAAGAGAGAGAATCTTTTCTCCGCCAGGCAGGCCATGTTGGCCAGGGAAGGCGCTGTTTCAGATCAGGCAAAAATCGATGCAGCCACTCAGTTGGAAGTAGCGCTTTCACAGCGCCGAGCTGCAGAAAGAGAAAAACAGCAGGCTGAAATAGCAGCCGCTCAAAGTCAGGAAGAGCTGAATACGGTCCGTGAGCAACAAAAACTGATGTCTGCCGGTTTTCGTCAGGAAGAAATTAATGCAGCCTTCTTTAGTGCCGAGCAAGCCAAAGGCAATTTGCACCGAATTGAAAGTGTGTGGAACGATATGAAGATTCGCGCTCCATTCGACGGTGTAATCAGCCAGAAATACGCTGACGAAGGTGCATTCGTAACACCGACGACTTCAGCTGCTACGACATCGGCAACATCTAGCTCCATTGTGGCTCTGGCTGGTGCACTAGAATTGGTGGCACAGGTTTCAGAGTCGAGCATACCGCGCATCAAACCTGGGCAAGAAGTTGAAATAACAGCTACCTCCTATCCGAAAGAAACCTTCAAAGCGACAGTAACGCAAATTGCGCCTGCTGCCATTGTTACGCAGAACGTGACCACATTTGAAGTGCACGCAGTTTTGGTGGGCGAGGCTAATCAAAAACTCCTTTCCGGCATGAACGTCAGCTCAAAGTTTGTTGTCGGCAACGTCGATGATGCGATCATGGTGCCCACTGTGGCCGTGGTTAATCGAAGAGGGCAAACCGGAGTCTTTGTTCCGGGAGCCGATGGCAAACCTGAGTTCCGTGAAGTAACAACCGGTTCGACAGTAGGCCGACGCATCGTTATTCTCAGTGGTCTTAAGGACAAGGAGAAAGTTTTCCTCGGACTTTCAAGAGAAGAGTTAAGCAAGCAAGGCTATGGCGGCGGACCTCAAATGGGTGGAAGTGGCGGACCATTGCCGTTTATGGGTGGCGGTAGAGGTGGATTCGGCGGCGCCGGCGGTAGAGGCGGCGGCGGTGGTCGTCGTGCTGGTGGCGGTTAGGCTTTCAGATTGAATAGGTCTTTCAATGAACGTAATTCAACTATTTTCAATCGCCTGGCAAGGGATTCTCAGCAATCGCTTGAGAAGCGGACTCACCGTTCTGGGAATTGTCATCGGTATTGCGTCCGTCATCACATTGCTAGGGATCGGCGAAGGCGCAAAAGCTGAAGCTGAAAAGCAAGTCACCGCCCTTGGTGTCAACTTGATTTACATACGACCTGGTTCCGTTGGAACAGGTGGTATCAGTATGGGACAAGGAACGGCGCCGACATTGACATATGAGGATGCCCAGGCAATCAAAGAGAACTGCCCTGCTGTCCAGGCCGTAGCTGCACAATATAACTCCACCTACCAGGTGCAATTTGAGGAAAACAACACCAGCACGTCGGTGACTGCAACCGAGCCTTCTTATCCGGAGATCAGAAATTTCTTTCCAAAACGTGGTCGCTTCTTCAATGATTCAGAAATGAATGAAGCTGCTCGTGTTGCCGTAATCGGCGATACCGTAACGACGAATTTGTTTCATGGTGATAACCCAATTGGTCGGCGGATTCTAATCCGTGGCGAATTATTCGAAGTGATTGGCGAGATGGAACACAAAGGCGTCGCTCAGGGCAATGATATGGACGACCAGGTATTCATTCCGATTACCACAGGCTATTCAACTCTGTTTGGTTTGAATCAAGTCACGGGGCGTTCTGTAAGAAGCATTCTGGTGCAGTCTCAGAAAGATCAGGACCTGCAAGCGAATTTCCAGATTACGAATCTTTTGCGCTTACGTCACAACATACAGACGGAGGAGGATGACTTTTCTCTGCGAACTCAAGCAGATATTATGCAAACAGCGCAATCGATTACCGGCGTCTTCTCCCTTTTACTTGGGGCAACTGCCGGTATTTCACTGCTGGTTGGCGGCATCGGGATCATGAACATAATGCTTGTGTCCGTAACAGAGCGCACCAGAGAAATTGGTATTCGTAAAGCTATTGGTGCCAAGTATGGGGACATCCTCTCGCAATTCGTTATCGAGGCGCTGCTGATGGCCCTGTCCGGTGGTATCCTCGGCATCCTTTTGGGCGTCATCGGGTCTCATTCCATAAGCACATTTGCAAAATGGACAACTGTTGTGACACCAATTTCGGTGATTCTTTCCTTCTGCGTTTCATTAGCAATTGGATTATTCTTCGGCATTTACCCCGCTCGTAAAGCCGCGAAGCTCGATCCGATTTTGGCCTTGCGTTCGGAGTAGTTCTTATGAGTCTTCTGGAAATTCGTGATATTTGGCGAACCTACAATCTCGGCTCCGAGCCTGTCCACGCCTTGCAGGGTTTGGATTTACTCATTGAGAAGGGTGAATATGTTGCAATCATGGGGACTTCCGGATCGGGCAAATCCACGTTAATGAATATTATCGGGTGTCTCGACAAGCCGAGCTCGGGCGATTATTTCCTGAGCGGTGAAAACATTTCCACCATGACTGACGACCAGCTTGCTGAAATTCGCAATCGAACCATAGGTTTCGTATTTCAGCAATTCAATCTCTTGCCGCGAATGAGCGCTTTGGAAAACGTCATGCTCCCTTTAGTCTATGCCGGTGTTAGCGCTGAGCATAGGCGGATTCGTGCAGAGCATGCGCTCAAAGAAATCGGACTGGCTGGGCGTATGGACCACCGACCGAATCAACTGTCAGGTGGTCAGCAGCAGCGTGTGGCGATCGCACGGGCTATTGTCAATCGTCCGCAGATTATTCTTGCCGACGAACCTACAGGCGCACTAGACAGTCAGACAGCAAAAGATATAATGGGCGTTTTCAACCGACTCGTCGAAGAAGGCATTACCGTGATCCTTGTAACTCACGATCAAGATACTGCCAACCATGCACGAAGAATCATTAGAGTCAGAGACGGAAAGATCATCGGAAACCAGGTAAGAGAGGCACGCGCTGGGGGGCGTCCATGAACTTGCGATATCGATTGTTGCTCGCTGGTTTCTCTGTAGTCTGCATTTTTAGCCCATCTTTCGGACAAGGCGAAGTGGGTGATGCCTTGGCGCCGGATGCGACTCCCAAACTGTCAGCCACCCTTATTACTGATGAATTAAGTGCAAGCGCCCAAGTTAAAGAAAGCGACATTATTGTTGTAGATGTCATTAACAATGGCAAAAGACCTTTGCTTCTAGATGGTGATAGTGCACAAATTGGCGGACAGACCCCTTTGAGTCAATATGCAGTGATGCCTCCTCCGCCTAAAAACACGTTGCCGGAGGACAGCATTGAAGTTGGCGCATCGCTCGGGACCATGGGAATAGCCAATGTTGCAGTTGACCACATCAACAAAACCAATAATCCGGGCCCGGCGTTTTACGGCAAGGACGATAAGAGAAGAAAACTGGCGGAGACTCGTTTTGGACAACGCTTGCTTTATCCGGGTGAGAATAGTCACGGTGAAATGTTCGTCTCTGCGCAGGCACTGAGTGCAGGTTCCATTTCAATACCTGTTTACTCGCATCCAGATGGTGCACGCCTTGGTAATCTGATCATCTCGGTTGCTGCGCGCCCAGCCTCACAAGCGGTCTCCAGTCAGTCACCGGCGTCAGGTCTTTCAAATAGTGGCAAGAGGCGAGAGTCCAGCGATTTAGTCAAGCCGTCATCCAAGAAAGAAAGTCGGCAGCGAGAATAAAATCAGCGGCGTTTTTCGGTTGTGGCGTGTTTTGCGATTCCAGCATGATAGGATCTCTAGAACTTTTCAAATCTAGGGAGATGTTGCCATGCAGTCGCGGGTTGAATTTTTGCATCAAACACTTCAAGCGTTGGACTCTGTTGAGAATCAAGTTGGGCAGCTCAAGCAAGAAATCAAAGAGCTGCACGAAGACAGCGCTAGAATGAGCAAGTATGGCATCGAGACCAATGAAGAGCTCGACAAACAAATCATTCTCGTCCTTGGCATCTTGGATGAGCTAGTAGATTCGTTCGATAACATTCTTGCTAAACCTGGCGATGACATTAAGACCCAGAGAGAAACGGATTATCGCTATTCAGTTCGCAAAGACGCAAAAACTGTTGAGAGCGTGCTGGCTGAATATGAGCCGGTCCCCGCAAAATAAACTAAGCTAAAGGCAATCACACGGTTTTCCTGGAGCTATTGGAAATCCTTGCGCACAGCAAGCTTCTTTCCCCATTTTGATTTACGATGTATATACGATAGGGAGATTTGCTTCCTCTCATATTGGCGATATAATCTAGCTTGATTGTCGTGTCTTAACTTGAAGTCAAGTACGGCTCAAATGCGTCTCCCGCGAATGGCTTCGAATATGGTGTCTTGGATGAACTTCAGATTTGCAGTTTCCATTGCATTGTTTCTTTCTTTTGCAACAGCTTTCTGGGGCGATCTCATTCCTGGTGGCTCCAACGCAAAAGCTGAAGCCAGATCCCGGCATGCGCGTCAATCTTCGAACCGACGTGCCTCTGCAAGTTCATCTCGCGGTCGTTCACATGGAAGTTCAAGGGCGAGTACCAAGTCTTCAGGGCGAAAACGCGCTACTCATCATTCTGCGACAACACATAAAGCCGCCGCATCTAAGCCAAAATATGCTTATCCGCTCGATTTCTTTATGATGCATCCACCGGCGCTTGATACAACAGCGATCGATGAGGGAGCTGCCAGCGACATCCGTCATGCGTGGAATGTGGGCACCGCTGATGATATCAATGCAGAAAGATTGGTGAAGGCTGGTGTGTTCAGATATCACCCCTTGTCTGGTGGCATCTTCAGGCGCCGCGAACCTGTCAAATATATAGTATTGCATTCTACTGAAACTGGCCCGCCGGTTCCTGCAAGAAATGTTATTAACGCATGGAACAGCATGGGGCGCCGGCACCCTGGAGCTCAATTCGTCGTTGATCGCGATGGCACGATTTGGTTGGCGCTTGATCCGGATCTTGCCTCTGTGCACGTCAACATTTTTAAGACCTTGCCTGGTATCAATAACGACAACACTATCGGTATTGAGATGAATCACACGGGGCGCCAAAATTATCCGCTTGAGCAGCGGGAAGCCGTGAAGCGCTTGGTTGCATATTTGCAGCACCGATATGATGTAAGCAGTGAGAATGTGATAACGCACAGGTACGCTCAGCAAGGCGATCACACCGACCCGGTTAATTTCGATCTCGACGGTTTTCTTGCGAGCAAAGAAGTCTTTCGTCAACACGCGCTGGCTCTCAAGCCGCGCAGACCTAAGTTCATTATGGAAGAAGAAACCGATGCAGAAATGCCGTTGGCTTCCGTTTATGTGCAGATTCATGGATTGTTGAAGCTTCCTGATCTTGAATCTTCACTCTCACCTTCGCTTTTGCCGCAAGCAAAATATATATTGGATCGGATGGCGCCGTCATCTGCGCGTTTCTTTGCCGGCAAGCCTGGCTCTAATTCTCGGACGGATATGACTGATCCCGAAGGACTGCCGCCTAATACCTTAGAGTAGAGTTCAAGGTCGCACCCATGGGAGCGCAGGCTTCCAGCCTGCTTCGATCATTATTTTCCGTTCTAAAGGCGGACGCGTGGAAGCTCTAGACTTTCACTGCAACTAATTCATATGACGTATTTCGACGAAACACAACAGCCTGCAAAAGGGAACTGATGGCGACAATCTCCGTCAGTTTCTTCCATGAAAGAAAAAATTCCACTTAAGGATTTGATCAAATTCGTGCTTGAAGAAGCACGCGTGATCTTGCCGGGCGTTCAAGCACTATTTGGATTCCAGTTGATTGCAGTGTTCAATGATCGTTTTGCTGATCTTGATTCAGTGACTCGATACGTTCATTTGATTGCGACGTTCTTCTCATGCACTTCGGTTGCGCTGATAATGGCTCCTGCTGCATATCACCGCCAAGTAGAACCAGAAGCCGCTTCGCATGCGTTCATTACTTATGCAAGCAAACTTATTTGCGCAGGACTATTGCCGTTGATCTTATCAATGACGCTGGACTCCTACGTAATTACAAAAGTAGTGACTAACGACAGCACCGTTTCATGGCTGGCTGCTATTGCTCCGGCCGTTCTACCTCTATTTCTCTGGTATTACGTGCCGCAACGACAACGCCGGCGACTTGAAGAAGGCAAGCGTCTTGGACTAAATGAAGAACATGCCCCGCTGCAATCTAATTTTGGAAGCACTTAAACAGATTGGGGAAAGTCATGCGCGAAGCAGGCAAAACAAAAAAAAGCAGCTTCAGGAGCCAAGAAAGCTCCTAAGAGCAAACGTGGCGACTCGGCCAAGAAGAGACCGGCTGCAAAGAAAGGCAGCGTCGGAAGTGCAAAAAAAGGCACTGCATCGAGGCAAGAAAAGAGCGGTGCAACAAAGAAGTCCGCCAACAAAGTAAGCAAAATTGCTGCAAAGCAACCCACAAACCTAAGGCGTATTGATGCAGCACGAGCTGCCTCTCGTGGCACCGCAGCGCAGCGCACCACTGGCGATGAGCACCGAAAGATACTAGCAGTTGATATTGGTGGGAGTTCCGTCAAAGTCTTGGTAAACGGAGAGGCTGTTTACCGAAAGGTACCTTCGGGGCTGGATCTAACACCGACCAAGCTAGTTGAGATAATCGAGCAACTTACTGCGGATTGGCAATACGACTACATTTCGATAGGCTATCCCGGTCTTACTGGTCCGAATGGACCGCTTGCTGAGCCTTATAATTTAGGTCCTGGTTGGGTGGCTTTCGATTTCGCCGCCGCTTTTGGTAAGCCAGTGAAAGTGCTTAATGATGCTGCTATGCAAGCCATCGGTAGCTACGAGGGGGGTCGCATGCTCTTTCTCGGCGTTGGGACCGGACTAGGGTCGGCTCTCATCGCAGATGGTGTCATTATCTCCCTGGAGCTTTCGAATCTGAGATGGAATTCGCGTCAATCAGTCGGCGATTTGACTAAGAAGTCAGCGCTTAAATTGAACGGCAAGAGAAGATGGCGCAGCGTTGTTATTGAGCTGTCGGACTTTCTTGCGCGCTCCTTTCTAGTGGATTATGTTGTTATCGGTGGTGGCAATGCAAAATATTTGAAGGACTTGCCTACCGGTGTGAGAGTCGGGCACAATCAAGCAGCCTTCCGCGGAGGTTTCCGCGTATGGGAACTTGACTTCATCCCGACGATGGCAGACTCAGTAAGCAACAAAGAACTGCGCGTCATTTATTGAATAGCAACGAGGCATAGAAGTGTTTTAGTTAGAATAGTGCCTTTGGGGCCCGCTCGGATGTCGCAAGCGGCGGGTATGCCACTTGCTCGAAACTGCTGGGAGCGTAGGCATCTTGCTGCTTCGCAAGGGCTCCACGACGAAGTTCACCGTTTCTGAATCTGCAGCTCTTACGCCTTGCTCTCGACAAGAAATCCGTCGGATTGTATGGCGAAGAAGGATGCATAGATACCGTTTGCTCTTGCCGTGAGATCATCATGAGTGCCTTCCTCCACAATGCGCCCTTTGTGGAACACTAGGATGCGATCGGCATCGCGAATAGTGGAAAGCCGGTGTGCAATCATTATCGAAGTCCGTCCATGCGTCACCGTGTGAATCGCGCTTTGGATTGCGCGTTCGCTGACCGAGTCCAACGAGCTAGTGGCTTCATCCAGAATCAGAATCTTGCGATCTGCAAGAATCGCACGGGCGATCGCTACCCTCTGGCGCTCTCCGCCAGAAAGTTTGATGCCACGTTCGCCGACCAACGTGTCGTAACCGGCCGGCAATGACAAGACGAATTCATCTATGTTTGCTTGTCTTGCTGCCACACGGATCTCTTCCATGGTGGCTTCTGGCCGTCCATATGCAATGTTATCTCTAATGCTGCGGTGAAACAAAATTGGATCTTGTGGCACGACAGCGATCGAACTGCGTAATGAATGTTGCGTGACGTCTGTGAGCGCTTCTCCGTCGATGGTGATTCTTCCGTGCTCGGCATCATATAGCCTTTGAAGGAGTCTGACAAAGGTTGTCTTTCCTCCGCCCGAATCTCCAACCAACGCTATTCTTTCACCTGCTTTGATTTTGATGCTGAGATTCTGGAAAACTGGATCTGGTTTGTTTGGATAAGTGAAAGTAATGTTGTCGAAGCATATTTCGCCGCGCGATACGACTAGCGGCTTCGCATCTTTTTTATCTGCAACAGCTGGTTCTTCTCTCATCAAAGCAATGATTGCGTGCATGTCGTAAGAGGCTGTTAGCAAGCGCTTAACGTGTTCACCAACATGGCGTATGTACGAAAGTAGAATGGTATAGGCCAAAACCAAGTACGCCATATCATCTATGGTGGCGTGCCCTGCCATGTAATACCACGTTCCACCACCAAGGAGGATAGCGAGCAAGCCTCCCATCAGCAAACGCTGAATAAATCCAGCTGTGTTTCCACGCAGATAAGCTTGCAAATTCAAATGGCGCAACGAAGACGTTTCTTCTGCGAAGCGTGCAATCTCCATTGGTTCTTGTGCATAACTTTTCGTTGTTACGATGCCCGTGATGCTATCGGCTAAATGGGCACCGAATCTATCTTGCGCATTTGCAAAAGCTTCCTGGGCGGGTCCGGCATATTTCAAGACCACAGTCATGCTCGCCACAATGAGGACGATCAAATAAGCTGATAAGACAAGCGCTAGAAGAGGCATTCTCATTGCCAGCAAGATAACACTGCTAATGATTACCAGCGTCGTTTGATACAAATCGAGCAAGACTACGTCTTCGAATGTTTCGATTCGGTCTCGTCCACGCTTGATTGTTGTAATCATGCTGCCGGTAAACGTATTTACAAAATACTGTTCAGAAAGGCTTTCTATGTGCTTGAAAGCGTCGTTCAATAATTCATTGAACACATTGTTTTCGAACACGTTATAAATGCGTGCCATGAGAATGAAAACTATCGTGTAGCTGAAGTATGCAAGCAAAAACATACCCAGCGCAAACCATATCTTTTCGGCCGGACCATGTACACGAATAGTTTCAATAAAAGAAGAAAGGAGCCCTGGAAGATTCGTTTCGATGAATGTGGATAATGCAATCATCCCCAGAATTACGCCAAACCTCCGCGGCTGCTGGAGCCAATAGCGCGCAGAAAACTTAAACACATCGGTGAATGTGTATCCGGCTTTTCTTCGTGTGCTTACAGGTTTCATAGAGCTTGGATGGAAGTGATTGCAAGTTCAGTTTAACAAATAGTCCCAGCTGGGACTCACTCTGAGCCAAAAACTGTGACGAATGCTGACATTCCAAAGCCATGGGAGCGCAGGCTTCTAGCCCGCTTCGAAGGGCTCGCCGAATTAGTGCAATCTAACGGCTCAGCTTTTTTTGAAATTGTAGGTCTTTAGGATTTGATAGTCTTCCTGACTGGAACCATGATGGCTGTGAATCAGAGAAAACGAACTCACGTCCAGATCTATCGGCGCAAGTCCCGACAAGTCTATTGCTCGGGGAAGGCTATATTTCCTGTGATCGGTGCGGTCAAATCGAAATATGGTCAGATGTGGTCTTAACTCCTCGCTCTCTTTCTTCTGGCAAAATTTCAGCAATTGTTTGCGCAGGCTTTTTGCCAGTGTGGAAAACCCATTTGGCACCGTATTCGGTAGCAGCGCCATTAGACTTCTTTTCGCTCGATTTGGAAAGAAATCGAATTGATCGAATGTGATAGTCGCGTCTTCTCTACTAATTAATGCGTTTTCTTGCGTGAATTGTGAAAGAGTGTCGGAAACTCCATGCTCCGCGGAGGAATCACAGTCACCGAGGAAGAGCCAGGTCATATGAAGTTTCTCCGGACGAACCCAGGCAAGCTTGCAATTCCACTCCTGCAAGAGAAGAGGCTCAAGCTTTTCTCGAGCCTCTGTCAATCTTTGTCGATCTTCTTCGGACAAGAAGGTTCCTATGAAGAGACGTTTGCGTGCATTGTCCAAATGTGAATGACCCGTAGCAGTTTGCGTTTCTATTTTATTCGCTTTGCAAGTTTGTCACGTGCGATGAAGAACATTCACTACGGTCCGTGCTGTTTGTCGCTGTCGGCGGAATTGTGGCTCTTATCTTTGCGCCGCGCTCTATCCTGTGTGAATTGCTGTTGATCGCCTCGGTTTCCGGTGCCACCGGGACGAAGCTCGGACTCCTCATAGTCTTCATTGTCAGCTTCGCTACTTTGCTGCGCGTCATCTTCTTCGTTTTCTAAATCGCCGCGCTCCTTTTCAGTCTGCAATTGGCGATCCTTTTCGTTGCCTTTCTGACCGGCTCCGGAAACCTCAGTCTGCCCAGCTTGGCGTCCTCCTCGTCCGGATTGCATTCCGCCTTGCTGCACATTATCTTGTTCGTCATTTTCTTGCGCGAATTTCTTATTTTCCCCTGCCATTTGTTGATTTCCCGGCTTGTCATCCTTGGACACGTTGACCTTTTCTTGACCACCTTGATTGCCTCCTTGGCCCCGCTTTACTTCATTTTCTCTTGCCATGCTTGATACCTCACGATTTTTGCCAGGCAGCAGACGCCGTGAGCGATTCGGAGTTCCCTCAGGCAGCTGTCTGATAGATTCCTGGCTGTGTGATATCAACAGGTGATCATTAGACCGTGAAAACGTAGATAATTGACGCTCATCGTTATGTGCGCCGGAGTCTATTGGCATGGAAAAAAAGAACGAAATTCTCAAAAGGATCTCTCGCTTTATCGAGCCCTATAAAGTAACCAATGGCAAGTCATTCAAGATTGCTGATATTAATCCAGCGGACACTCATGATTTGGGCTCAGAGAATAAGGCTGAAGCGAAAGAGCTTCTACAAAAAGGAACTGAGTTTCTTTCCGAACTTCAAGACATCTTGTACGCCCAAGATCGTTGGGGCGTTTTGCTTATGTTCCAGGCGATGGATGCCGCAGGCAAAGACAGCACAATCAAGCATGTAATGTCCGGTGTGAACCCACAAGGGTGCCAAGTTTATTCCTTCAAGCGTCCATCGGCAGAGGAACTTGATCATGATTACATGTGGCGTTATTCGCGTTGCCTACCAGAACGCGGACGCATTGGGATATTTAATCGCTCGTATTACGAAGAAGTACTTGTTGCAAGGGTACACCAGAATATTCTTAAAGCTCAACACATGCCTGATGAGGTAATCACTAAAAAGATTTTTGATGAGCGCCTTGAAGATATGGCGAATTTTGAAACGTATTTGAGCCGGAATGGTTTTGTTGTATTGAAGTTCTTCTTACACGTGTCCAAAAAAGAACAGAAGAAGCGCTTCCTGGCCAGGCTGGATCGTCCAGACAAAAACTGGAAATTTGAACCCGCTGACGTTACCGAACGAAGCCATTGGACCTCTTACATGCGTGCTTACGAAGCTGCAATCAAAGGCACTGCATCAAAGAATGCACCATGGTTTGTGGTGCCTGCGGATAATAAATGGTTCACTCGGTTGGTAGTTTCAGCCGCGGTAGTACAAGCTTTAGCCGAATTGGATCTTAGATATCCTACAGTTGATTCAGTAAAGAGGAGCCAGTTGGATGAGGCTCGCGTGTTGCTCGATAAAGAGAGATAAATAGAACTCAGGAGAGGCATATGGAAAATGCGAATAGTAGCTCACTAGGGCTGACTAAGGTAGTTCTTTATAAACATGGAATCGGTTATTTTGAACGCCGTGGCAAGGTGACTGGCCCGACGAAGATAAATTTGCTCTGCGAAGCCAGTGAGATTGATGACATGTTAAAGAGTCTACTGGCATTAACCACCAGTGGTGCGCGTGTGGATGCGGTCACCTATGACTCGTCAAAGACATTGGAGAGTCGACTTGCAGAATTCGGATTTGACATTACAACCTGCAGCGGACTTGCAGAGCTTTTGGGACAGCTCAAGGGCATACCGGTCACCGTTGCCGTATCCGGCGAAGCCATACAGGGACGAGTTCTTGGTATGGATGCAACTGAGATAATCGTTGACAATCAAATTGTGCGCCAGATGCACTTGACTGTTTATATGGAGAACAGCAGTTTCAAGAATATTGCGCTGTCTTCCATTTCCGCGATCAAAATTGATGACGAGACCATGGCCGCAGAATTGAAGCAGCAACTAGAGTTGCTCTTTCAAAACGTGAAAAAGAAGGATCGGAAATCCTTGAATGTTTCGCTGAGCGATCCCGGCGAACATGATTTACTAATTGCTTATTCAATCCCCTGTCCGATCTGGAAAACAAGTTATCGCTTGGTTATGGACACTGAGCAAAAGATTCTGCTTCAGGGCATGGCGATTGTAGATAACGTGCAAGAAGAGGATTGGTCAAACGTTCAAGTTGTGCTTGTGAGTGCATCGCCGATATCTTTTATCCAACCTTTGTATGATCCTGTTCTGCCTGAACGTCCCAGAATTGCGGCGCAAGGAAATGTTTCGGCCGGTCCTGTTGTCGCCGAACGGGCGCAGTTGCAAAATGCCTTCAAAGCAAAAAGAACGGCGGCTGCGCCTGCGCCTCGGCAGAGAAAGGATCAAGCCCCAGAATCTGCGCCATATGCTGCTGAAATGATGATGGATGCGATGTCGTATGCCGATTCGGAAGAGACTTATGCTGGAGCACTCGGTTTGGCTCAAGCTTTCTCTGAAAATATGGAAGTCCCGATTTCAGTTGAAGGTGGCGAGAAAGGCGAGTTGTTCGAGTACCGTATTCAAAGGCCGGTTACGATACCTCGAAACAGCTCGGCTCTCATCCCGATCGTTCAACAGATAATCGAAGGTGAGCGCATATCGCTATACAACGAATCGAAAAATAAGAAGTTTCCTTATGCTGCAATTCGTTTCGTTAATAATACCGGTCTGACATTAGAAGGTGGTCCCGTTACAGTGATGGAGGGTGATCTCTATGCTGGCGAAGCCCTGCTCGACACTGTAAAACCGGACGATTTGAGATTCCTGCTCTATGCTGTGGACGAAGCTTGCCCCATTACTGTTCGACAAACGATGACTAACAAGCCGTATTGGCGTGTGCGATCTATCAACAGCATAATATTTGTCGATTACAGGCAGATGAGAGAGAAGACCTACGAGGTTGAGAATCTGACTGATCGCAAAAAGATCATCTTCGTTGAGCATCCAGTCTCTACTGCTTACAAATTGTCGGATGATTCAAAGCCTGAAGAGACCACGCAAAACTATTATCGATTCAAGGTTGAGCTTGAATCGAAATCATCTTTTGCACTGAACGTCAAAGAAGAGACTGATGCATATGAGCAAATTCACTTAAGCAATTATCGCGGTGACGATACTGCCAGATTTGAATGGCTTGCCAGCCAAAACTTTGTCGATGCAGACTTCGTCAAGTTCTTAAAACGCGTTATGGAGCTGCGCAAAGAGCTAAGATCATTCGAGGAAAAGATCGCAAGTGAAACGGCGCTCCTGCAGCAATACACCAACGACCAAGCAAGGGCGCGGGAGAACCTGAAGACGCTGGGTGCAAATAATGAGCGCTATCGAAAAATTATTGATACAACTGAGGATCAGATCAGCGAAATCAATAAGAAAGTACAAGCGCTCAATAAGGAAATGCGCGACGCCGCGCAAGCCTATTATCAGTTTTGTGCACAAGCCATAATGAGCGATCTTGAGAGCTCTGCGAAGAAGAAATAGAATTTGCCTTCGTGCTTGCTATGCGCCCTATATTATCCTTTGCTGCCGAAGAGGAACCAGAGCAGAAGGCAAATTGACACCACGATCAAGAACGTGACGACTGTCATCCAGATCGCAAAGCGCTGCAAGAATTCACGTAATACCTTTTCGAGTATCTTTCTGAGAAAGTCCAGAATCTTCTTAAGTATTGCTTTCATCGCGCACTCATCTTTCAGCCTTCTTCGATCATCTTAGATGCTGGGTAAGTTGCGCGCAAGGTGTCTAAACCCTATTTTTCCTGAGGAACATCATTAATCATTTGAATTCGCGTCATTTCGATGTTACGCGTTATGTGGTTGATCAGCTCTGTTTCCGTTCGAATTGCGCGCCGGTCGTAGCCCCGCTTCATGGTCAGATCCGTGAGGTCGACCAGTTTCTTAACTTCGGTATCGAGCTGGTCTAGTTGCCGATCCATTATTTGCACATCTTGCTCGAATCGTTTACCCACCGTTGGTGCAAAGGGACGAAGATCGTCCAGCTCTTTTTGCAATTCCCTTTCCGCTGTAGTTAGTGTACGCATGTTCATTGTCACGGTGTATGGATCCGGCGGAACATCTTCCAGGTGGCAAGGCGGAGTAATGGGGGGCGGGTTGCAGACAACACGCGCCTTAATCATTTCGTGATTGATGAAGGTGTCGGACAGGCTGATGCTCTGGATGTCTTCGCGCATTCGATCGAGCGCATCCATAGTGTCGTCATTCGTTCTTGCGCTGGAAACCCTTTGTGAATAGGTGTCTTCAGAGCAGGCGCATCCTTTCGTTTCCATAATTGCTCTCCGTTATTATGCCAACTCCCTGATAATAAGCGCAGACCGCCTAGCTGTCAGCTGTAGACACACCATGCTTTGAAAGCTTGCGGAACTCGCGTTAACGAACGGGCATAATCGCTTGAGTTGTTCTCGGAATTGAGTTATCGTATTGAACTTCTAGGAAATCCCGCTCCTCTCGTCCTCCGGAGAAGGATCCATTATGTTCATTCGAGTTGGCTACGACATAGTTTTAGACCTCCCAGCTCCGACAACAATGACGTTGTTACTGCATGTTTTGCCGGAGCTAGAGCGAAATCTTCGCGTACCGGACAAGCTTCTTGTTGAGCCTGAAGTGCCGGTTACTGAATTTATCGATTCGTTTGGTAATCGGTGTGCGCGCCTGCTTGCACCGGCCGGTAAGTTTAGAATGCACAGTGATACCGTTATAGAGCATTCAGGTACCCCAGAACCGGAATTTCCAGATGCCAAACAACATTCTGTCGATGAGCTTCCCACAGAGTGTTTGCAGTTTCTTTTGCCGAGTCGTTATTGCGAAGTAGATCGCTTTAACGAGATTGGCGAGCAGTTGTTCGGCAAAACTAATCCAGGTTGGGAACGTGTTTCTGCTATTCGTGATTGGGTTCATAGCAATGTTGAATTTGGATATCAGCATGCTTGCAATACCAAAACGGCCTGGGATGTCTACCAGGACCGAAAAGGCGTCTGCCGCGATTTTACGCATTTAGCGATTACACTTTGTCGCGTGATGGGAATTCCAGCCCGTTATGCCACCGGGTACTTGGGGGATATCGGCATTCCAGCGGTTGATTGTCCGATGGATTTTAGTGCATGCTTCCAGGTCTATCTTGGTGGACGCTGGCACACATGGGATGCACGCCACCCAATTCGTCGTATTGGGTGGATCCTGATGGCAACTGGTCGTGATGCCACTGATTGTGCAATCACGACGACTTTTGGGCTTCATACTTTGGATAAATTCCAGGTCTGGGCTGACGAAGTTCTAACTCCAGAGTTGATGCAATCCAAAGCCTAGACCTTCTCTTGATGTATCTGCTTGATTGAGCTGTTTCAGATGGCTAAGTACCGGCGCAAGTGATTTGCATTGTTGAAACATGAGCTCCGAATTTGAAGAAATAGAAATGAGGGCGAGTCTCAACGTGAGGAGTCCTTGCTTCTGTACAGCAACGCTGTATATGAGAGCGCATAAAGAAGCATTCCTACAAGCACTAGGCTCTTAATCCCGGTCAGGACACAGAGATTTTCTGTCAGACCACCAATGGCAACACCTAAAAGATTTGCAGACAAGTATGCAGGTGGTGAACTGGCTTTCTTGAAGCACGAGGAAAATATCAATCCCCCAAAGAAAATTGGCAAACAGTTTACCAGCGCAGCCAGCCCGGCAAGCAGAAAGAAAGGCATTTTTGAATTGTGCGGAATCTGAAAGAAGTAATCTACTAATAAGGCAACAAGCAGGCAAATGTAAAAGGGAAGAACCTTATCACTTTTCCTTTTGCTTGCGAGCCAATTCGCAAGAAATGCCAATGTAAGAACAAACAAGGTCACAATGGAAGTAATTATCCAGGTCGCACCAAATAGGACGGAGAGCTGAGTAATTGCTTTCACCTCGACAAGAATGAAAGCTTGTCCGAGGAAGAACATATTGCCCCACGCTGCTCCACTTATTGGACCCTCGGGAGCTGCCTTTCTACTGATTAGAACAGGCATCAATACGGCGGTGAAGATTATTGCCAGGTACAGAATCAAGCCATTGGAATTGAAATCCATATAAAGAAACGGCCAGTCATCTGTCGCAGGACGAGCCTCTGTTTGATCCCCAGCTGCGGGCCACAGTCTTAGTGGTTTGATTTTTTCCGAATCAAAGTTTAGTTCCGAAGCTCCGGGTCCGAAAAAGAACATTACGCTATCCCAGCTATCGCTGACCAGGCCCAACGGTGGTTTGCCCTGTGCTTCCGTAATTGCTTGATACAAACGACGGGTGACAATGTGCTGTGGACCCGTCGCGAAGCTAATAACACCGAGCCCTTTTTTGTCCAGGTGCTCAAGAGCGGACTTAATTGATTCAACCGTGTATACAAAATTATCGACACGGATGAACGACGATGTGCTCAATGTTGAACCGGGATCAAGGTATGCAAATTCAATGAGATCGAACTTCTTATCCGTGTATCGCAAGAAGGTACGTGCATCTTCTACATGGAGGGTCACATTTGGCTGTATGTATGGTTTCTCTGGGTGCAAGCTCTTGCCAAAACTGGCAATAATTGGATCGATTTCTACAACATCTACTGACCGGGCTCCTCTCTTCAGGGCAAAATCAACATCATTTCCGGATCCTCCTCCCAAAATCAAAACACGTTCGCGAGACAATGAATTCTCAAATGGTAATTTCAACCAGCGAAAATATTGGCTCAACGTTTCCAACTGCCAAGATTTTTCGGAACTCTTTTTCAATTGATTGTCCAGTGCATCCCCATTATCACTGGGAGATCGAACAGCAAAATGGAAGTAATGGTTGTTGGAATTTAAAACATAATTTCCATTACCCAGAGTGCTGTTTGCAGCCGCGGGCAATGGAATTACATCCAGTTTGCTGTAAGGCGACCAATAGCTGTGCAAAGTTGCAAAACAGGACAACGCAACGAACAGTGGAGTAAGAGCAATTACGATTTTCTGTCGCGTCACCATCCTTGTGATGATACCCAGCAAGAGAAGCCAGCCCGGAGGTGGTATCTGGAAGTAACTAATGACGCCAAATAAAAGCACACCGAAGATACTGCCAAGCAAGTTAAAGGAGTATGCTTTCAATCCTGGCGATTTACTGAGTTCAGTTCCTAGCTTTGCACCTATGCTTGTCGAGATTACTGTAAGTGAAGCCAGAATACAGCTGAATATGGAAATTGACTGGAAGATGCTACCTAAGAAATTGTTCTGATCCATTCTCAAGCTTAGATTGCTGAGCTTCAGTGGCACAGCAAAAATGAGTCCAAGAATCAAGAAACTTGCACATAGCAAACTAATCCATATTGGCAGTTGGGCTTTCTCCGTACGATTAAGCCCAACTGACGCACCGACTAGAAAAACAAGAAGGATGAGATTCGGAAATGCTCTAACAATTGAAACCTCAATTCCAAGCCATCTGATCGCAAGAATCTCTGTGTATAAGAGAAGTACGCTAACCCAGAAGATGCGTGATTCGACGGTGTTCAACTTAGACCAAAGACTTGTAGTCAAAATACTATTTCCATTCCGGTTCCGGCGCTCGCTGGTACGCGTTAAGCAGCTTGCCTCTGACTGACATCGTCGATTTTACCTCTGGCAATGATTTCATAAATCCGGATCGCTGACAACAGCATCACGATTCGGGCTAGATTAACTTGGAGGAACTAGCAATCTCTGGCTCCGTCGATCTCTTTCCCTGCAAGAAAGAATGATCAACTATGAGCCTACCGATAATCGATTTTCACGCCCATTTGATGACCTTGGCCGGCATAGAAAAATGCTGTCCTGAGGAACAGCAGACGCCATTCTTTAAGCACCTCGTTCCTATTCTGGAACCACTTGCTCACTTGACCGAGCCCGTGCACGATCGATTCCTCCGATATCTTGCAATGAATTATCGAAATTCTCTCAGTCGAACCTTGTACGCTCGCATGGGACCCTTGTTCTTGATGGAGGCCTTGCGCCTTTTTCGGAAACATGGTTTGGAACAGCTGGTTCACAGCATGGATCGCCTTGGGATCAAACATTCAGTAATCTATTCAATAGAACCATTGACAAACACTCGCGAAATTATCGAGCAAACGGCGCAGTATCCAGGAAGATTCTCTGTTTTCGGATCAGTATCTAGTCATCAGCCGGATCACGTCGGCTATCTCGCGCCATTGGTGGAATCAGGAGCCATAAAAGGTATAAAAATCCATCCAATGGTGGGTGGTTTCACATCCACGGAATTATTCAATTCGACTCGTGAGCTGGTGGCGTTGGCCAGTGAGAAGGAATTGCCGGTCGCTATTCACACAGGACACATTCCGATTGAAGGAATTACAGGCTTAACGCCGTATAGTCCTGTCCATGTCCTTGAACCTATAATCAGAGCCTTTCCGAAGTGCCGCTTTGTTCTCACCCACATCGGTTGGGAAGCATGGCGCGAAACTTTAGATATCGCAGCCTCTTGCCCCAACGTCATGGTAGAAACATCGTGGCAGCCCGCCCGAATTATTCGCAAAGCTGTCGATCGTTTAGGCAGCTCCAGGGTGTTGTTCGGATCCGATTTCCCTCTCTTTCAACAAGATCAAGCGATAGATGAAGTCATACGCGCATTGTCCCCACGAGAGTTTCGAGTTGTCTGCTATCGCAATGCGGCTAACCTTTTGCATCTGACTCGTTTTGCTTTGCCTGTTTGATTTCGAACTGCGCAGTTTGGGCCTTCAAGCGCAAAAGGACGGATTGTGTCCGCCCTACGCTGTTGTCTATCGTGAAAAAATCTACTAACTATGCATTGACTGATGCAGTATTGAATCTTATAGAACCTTGTTCTTGCGATTGGCTGTTTTCGAGGGTGACGTAGTATTTTGCCCAGAAGAAATGTACGAAAGGAAGCATAAAGAACAAGAGAATAAACAGATTGATAATCGGCAAGAAAGCCAGGGCGAAATTCGATACTTGGTAAAGAGCAAACAAAGCGAGCATCTCGATCAGATGTCCACGCGTAATGTGGAAGCTTTTCTTCAAGGCTTCAATTGGTCCGTATCCATCAGCAATGGCTAATGAGTAGAAAGTGAAACGCATAGCAAGGTAAATGCCAGGGATAACAAAGCAAATCAACCCAAGTATGAGTGCTGGAGCCATAACAAGCGATGCAAGAACGATTGGTACTAGCAGGTGAAAGCCACTCTTCAATTCGTTGATTATAACGAAGGACTCTTTTCTCACCATCTTCAGGCACATACGAGCGAAGCCTAACTGCATTGCCAGGATGCCTAAGATGAAACCGAGGTGAAGTACAAACACCACAGGTAGTATCAGGTACGACAACCAATTTAGTTGCGCGCTTCCTTGAGATAGCAGCCCTGTAAGTGACAGGAGTCCTACCTCAACTGCGAGAATCGGCAGGGCCGCCCCAACGATTAAGAACCCGGCACCGATAAGTTTTCCCCAGTTCGTTTTGAATTCAGAAAAGGTATCTTTTAGCAGGCTAGTAATGTTTAATTTCAACTCTTCAATCGATGGCATGATTTGATTCCCCTCAATCCGTCCCCGTGCTCTTGTCAACGAAAGGCGAAAGGGAATTAGGAGTGTTGAGCTTGAAAATGCTGTGACGCATACGCCAGCTAGTGTTTCGAAGATTTATTTATTGGTAGTGGGCGTCCAAGGATCTCGATTACACCAAGCGTTCCTGTACGAAGCCCGCGAGAGTACATCCCCTTTCTAAGTCTTATTGGTAGGTTTTACGCGTTAACGGACAATTACCTGCGGTTTGCGTCCTTGTAGCGCATCCCTTTGACGCGATCGAGGAAATCGTCGCCTCTGTTCAGCGATAAAATCGCCTGGTGTCCGGCTACTATTTCCATAGGCGGCTTTGTTTGCGTCCATTCCTTATAGGGCTGAATCTCTCCAGTCACTCGCATATCAGATCCGGCAGCCTGAAGTCGCGTGTTCAGTTCTCGTGCTAAAGTCCACACGCTTCCATTATCGATTAAATAGATAAGCTCGTTCTGAATGCGCTGGCGACTGTCTCCGTCTCCAAATCCGTTCGAACTGAGAATCGTATCGGCCAGTGTATCTACATCCAATCTGGCGTTGACGTTATCTGTACTGCGCCCAAATGGCGCGCCCTGTAGTTCTGAAAGCCAATCGATTTGTGGCGGCTCTATATTGCTGAAGGCGCCACGTCCATCGCGAAGAACCTCATCGAAACTTTCTCTGCTAATAGCCATGCTAACACCTCAGCCTTTCGGCATTCTCACCCCATTGCACCCCTTGTGTGATTCTGCACCTTAGATTCCGAAAAAGGAAGGCGAAGATCCGCACAAACTGTTTCTATACGCGAGAGAAAATTTTTGGATCCATATTATTGATAGATACATTTTTATTCATGGTATTTGTGAACTACAGGTGGGCAATACCAACGTAGGGGCTTTACCAGATTAATAAAGGCAGTACAGCACGCTCAGTGTTGCGCCTTTTGCCGTTCGCTTGCGTTTCCAGTGAGGGGGTAAATCCATGTCTCAATATTCGCGCATCCTTTGTTCCTATATATTGATGTTCTGTGGAATGACAATTGGGTTGGGGGGATGCGCAGCTCAAGCGCCCAAGCTCGAAGGTTTGTATTTCAAAGATGTGCCGGTCTATGCGCGGTCTGAAGTGAAAGAGATGATGGGAAGCGAGTCCCGTGGTGATGATTTCGTTGTCAAAGGAATGGCCTGGTATATGGCTAGTGCCGATTCACCCGACAGAATTCGGCAATGGTACCAGAAGCAATTGCCTCAAGCGACCAAGGTTACCAGCGATTCCGGCGACGTGACCTTTTCATTTACTCCTAAAGGTGCAGAAGAGCACGAGGATGTCGAAATCACGATCTACAAAAATCCAAAAGAAAACGACTATCAATTCATTATTCATGAGGACGTTTTACCGGGCAAGCGCAAGAACTAGAATGCCTCGCCGTCGTTCGCCGGGCGGATGAGATAAGACTAAGCCTACGATGTCCAGATACCAGGATTGTCGTATATACCTATCTAGGTCAGGGGGAACGGGTTGGTCTTATCCAGTCGCGATAGGAGAGCGAACCATGGCCGAAATTTCAAAAGAAGTCAATGCAGCCCAGAAGAATGCGGCAGCAACTTCTGATTTGTTTCAAGGTGAACGTCTGCAGAATTTGCCAAAACTGTCGGACTTCGACCCTATAAAACAAAACAACAAAATCGTGCCTCCATATGTTCATGCGGACACGCCAGCCGGAGTTGAGAATGCTGAGCGTGCAAGCCAGCCCAGGTGGAAGCAAGCCGAAAGTCCGCCCAAGGACTTGGCAGAAACGTTGAAAGAACTGCAAATAAACATGCGCGATACGCAAGATGGGCTGAAGGAATATTTGGCTAAAACGGATCCTAGTCTCTATGATCTTGAAATGTCGAGACGCGGGCTTTTGACCAATCCGTATAAGGTGTTCACTGGAACGTCGGGGCTAGCGCTACTGCACGTAAGCCCGAAGTTATCTGCATTGCAGGTAACCGGTGTTGCAGCGCTTCAAGGTTATGATGACTACAAAAATCTTTTGGATAGTAAATCAGCAACTGCTAAGACCAAGTACGCTGTTGGCTTATTAGCCGATACCGCATTTGCAGCTGGAAGCATCGGTTTCATGATGGAAAGCGTGCCCATGAAGTATAAGGCACCATTATTGATTGGTGGCATTCTTGTTCGTAGCGCTTTGGATTTTATTCCAACCAAGAAATAGAAGTTTGAAGACTAGGGAGCTCGACTTATTCTTTGGCTCCGGCCAGTGAATAGAAGCCTCGTCCGGCCTCCGCATAATTTTTCAGTAAGTTGCTTACCTGACGTTGGCTAGCCGTTCCTTTTAAAGCGCTCTCAGAATAAATCTCTTCCAGTCGGGGAACAATATGGGGCAATCCTTGTTTATCGGCATAGCGCAGAAGTCCTCCGCGAAAAGCTGGGAAACCTGTTCCCAGAATTAAAGCAAAGTCAATTTCACGCGGTCTCGATATCACCTTTTCCTCAAGACAACGTGCCGCTTCGTCAATCATTGGATAGAGCATTCGCTCAACTAATTTCGTTTTTTCTTCCGGCGGGCATTTTTCCTCAATCCAAACAGCGCCGGTTTTCTCTAGCATGTCTGGATTTATCTTGACGCGCTTTTCTGCACCTTCCCACAGGTAAAGCCCAACATTGCTGCGTTTCCCTTGCAAACCGATCGCTCTGGCTTTGTGGAATATTTCAGGAGATTGCATGCGTTCGCCGAAACCTTCTTCGAGCGTTTTTGCCACCGTGAATGAAACATCGATTCCGATTTCATCCATGAGTTGAATCGGTCCCATGGGCATGCCGAACTCGATCATCGTTTCTTCGATCCAGTTAAGCGGCTTTGCCTCACCAGCAAGACGAGCTACTTCAAATAAATAAACGGTGAGCAATCTGTTGATCAAAAATCCTGGTGAATCCTTCACAACTATTGGAGTCTTGTCCAATTTGAGAACAAGGTCCATTGCCCGAGCTAAGGTCTGCTTTGCGGTGCCCGCGTGAGAAATTAACTCAACAAGCGGCATCAACGCAACTGGTTGGAAGAAGTGGATACCGATGAAATTCTCCGGTTTTTCCACAGCTTGCGAAAGCTTGGTCACTGAAAATGATGATGTTCCAGTAGCCAGAATTAGGGAATCTTTCTGTTTCGAGAAGTGGGAGAGTAAGTCTTTCTTTGCTTGTTCATCCTCGATGATGGATTCCAGTATCAGGTCGGCTGATTCCAAATCCTTTTGATTACTTACAAGCGAGATGCGATCCAAAATCGTTTGTAGTACAGCATCTTTGTCGGCATTTGGATCCGGTTTATTATGCACTGCTGATCGCTGAGCAAGTTGGCGGAGTTCTTCCTTGACCGCATCCATTTTGTCAGGCCGAGTTTTGAGCACAACGTTTATTCCGGCTGCTGCTGCTCGCTCGGCAAGCCCGATTCCCATGACTCCTGCACCGACAAGGCCGAGTGTTTTGACTTGGCTGCCGTTGACCTTTTGTACCATCGAATTTGCTGAGGCTTTAGCAAAATCTGTATTGAAGAAAAGGGTGATCAGGTTTGCTGAAACCTCACCCATAGCAAGTTCTCCAAAAACATCAAGCTCAGCTTCCAGCCCTTTCTCTATGCCGTGTGTTAGACCTTCGCGAATTACTTTAATCACTTCAACTTGGGCGGGATAATTTCCCTTAGTTCTTACCCTGATGGCACGCTCAGAAATCGCAAGCAATTTTTGCGCTTTCTCAGGCTCTAATTCAACCTTGCATTGTGGAGTAGCTTTCACTCCTGCCGCGCCCTGCGACCGCTCTTTCCAATCCTGCGAATCTCTGTAATTGAGCACCATTTTTTCGGCACCCTCGATCAATTGTCCTGGTTCAACCAGTTCGTCTATGGTGCCATTTGCAAGTGCTTCTTCTGCAGAAATCGGTGTCGCAGAAAGAATCATATCCAACGCCGCTTTGAGCCCGATCAGCCGCGGTAATCGCTGTGTGCCACCAAGTCCTGGAATAAGTCCCAGGCGGGTTTCCGGCAGAGCGAAAATCGTGCGTTTATCGGTGCTTGCAATTCTCTTGTGACAGGCGAGGGCAAGCTCCAGTCCTCCCCCAAGGCAGCTTCCGTTGATAGCTGCAATAACAGGCTTCGGAAAATCGTTGATCTTGTTTAATAGAATTTGTCCCTTTTTGCAAAGGTCTCGAACTTGTTCTTTATTTTCGCACTTGCGAATTTCTTGCAGATCAGCGCCGATGATAAAGTTGTCGAGCTTGCCGGATATGCAGATGACGCCAATGATGCTGTCATCCTTGGCGATGGTGTCGAGGCATTGGTCCAACTCTTCTCTGACCTGCACGCCCAGGCTATTGAATTTAGCAACAGAATCGAACATGATCAGAGCGACTCCTGACGGTCTTTTGACGATTGTCAGTTCGCGTTTTCGTTCAGCCGTATTGTTTGACATTGCTTCCTATTCGCCGCTGTCTTCCTTAGCCTTTTTCTGACCCTTCAAACCCTTGGCTATCATTGCGGCACCTAGGGCGAACGGCAAGAAGATGAAGATAAGGCCAATCAAGTTCATGGGGTCCATCATCAGTCTCAATCGAGACAAAACTAAAAGAATTGTCCCTACAATAGTTCCGCCCAGAACTAGCCAGCCAGCAACGTTCTTATAGTTATAAAAGACCATGCCAAGTCCAACGACTATTCCCAGTATTGTCAGCCCGCCTTCGCCCGCGCCTGGTCCAAATCCCCAGCCACTGGATACGTGAATATGGCTCATGACGGCAACGATGCCGAGCAGTACCAGCGCTCCTCCGCCAAGTAAATTGAAATCGGAAGACAGACCGGATTCTTCTTTTCCGCTTGCATTGCTCAACTTGTCAAAAGCGCTCATGCCGGTGGCCTTGTTTTTGGACGCCGGCACGTTGGCAGCTTCTTCTTTCAACGTGTCTTCCAGCTCCTTCAATTTCAGCCGGATTTCTTCTTCTTCTTTTTTCTTAGCCATTGGGTGATTTCCCGATTTAGGATGCTCTTGTCTACTTGACCCTGCTCATATTTAGTTGCTTTTCCTTCAAGCTTCACAATTTTTTTTGTTCTGTTCTAGTCTGAAAGCCTTATAGCTTCGAGGTTTAACGCCCTTCTTCGCGATGCGACTGGCAGATAATGCGGTGGACTTGATTTCCCTTGATGAGATTTTGCCCACAATAAAGGTTTTTCCCCTAAAATGAATTCTACCGACCTGGATTTGATGGTCTGGCGCTTCCGCTGCCGGATTTCGAGGGGGAAATCTGATCTGGGTGCCTGATAAATCATTATCAAGGGTATAAGGCTTTTACTGCTGTTCTGCGCTAGTAAGGAATCCCACAAGAGCATGTTCAAAACTCTTCGCGACAAGGTTCTGCTGTCTTCTGCTTGTCTTGCAATCTCGTTCGGCGTCGCTGTTGGCGCTTATGCAGCGAATTATCGTGATGACGCTGCGCCCGGACTGGCTGATGGAGCTGGCATATGGGCGAATCTCTGGAATTATCCGGATGGGGATCTCGACGCATATTGTCGTAACCTCAAAGCGCACAATATTCGCAACCTATTTATTCAAACTTCTCGAAGCAATACACCGGGCGTGAAGTATCCCGAAAAGCTTGGTCCGTTGCTTGATGCGTGCCATCGCAATGGTGTTCGCGTGATTGCCTGGTCTTTCGCAGAACTTTTTGATCCAGAAAGTGATGCCGACAAAATGGTTGAAGCTGCTGAATTTGTCAGCGAGAACGGCGAGCACATAGACGGTGTTGCACCAAATCTAGAGAAAAATCTCGAAGCCTGGCGTATAGAGAAATACAGCAAAAGAGTGAGAGAAAAACTGGGACCCAATTACCCGATGGTGGCTGTTGTTTATAGCCCGCTCAACAAGTGTTTCGAAGTGAAGCGGATCTCTTGGCCGCTGCTGGCCAAATATTACGATGTCATCGCACCGATGATTTATTGGAATAGCAAATACGAAAAAATCGAACCTTATAGCTATACAGTAAGTACCATTCAGACCATTCGCAAATTGACTGGAAAGGCTGACATGGAGATCAGTGCAATCGGTGATGGAATGGGCAGCGGCGGGCTCGCCATTGCGGACTTCTTGCGTGCGTGCCACGACGCTGAAGCCACCGGAATCAGCTTGTATCCCGAACAGAAAATGACTCCCGAGCAGATGACTGCAATATCGCACCATCGCGATCATATTCCGAAGAATGCGCGCTTCCGACTTGCCGCGTTTCGTGAATACGTGGGCTCCGGCAACTTAAATCCACCAGCAGAAAATGACCCGTCGCGTCCGATTCCGCGACGTGATTTCTATAAATTGCTGGTTCGTCAAATGTATCCAACAATCACGACGAAGAGAAATCAACCCAGACCAGCTGGTACACCATCTGTCGCCGAATGCAAAGCGGCCAACAGCGAAGAAGCGTTTCAGATTCTTGTATCCCTCGGTCTAGTCAGTGATCCGATTGAGAACAATACCTCAATACAAGGAATACTAGATTCGCAAATTGAGCCGGAAGAGGCTCTTAGTTTGATAGCAAAAATGTTAGACAGCGAAAGACATAAATTGGACAGGGCTGGAGACCATTCAGCTCGCTTGGACCGGTGGTTTGTGCCGCCGGCGATTGGAGCTAGCGACAGTGTTACACGGAAAAATGATGGCAGATCAAAGGCTGTCAATTATTTAGAAGCATCGCAAATGATTTTGCAGGCGTCATCAGCTCTGCATTAATCGTCAAGCGGGCATCTTTCTTGCGGCTTCCTTTCAAGCTGGAAAGCTTCTCCACTTACAAGGTTGTGAGCGCCGCCGGGCTTCCAGCTGCTTCGCAAATTCAAAATGCTCTTTTTTCGTTTCGGCCCGGAAAAATCAGGGTACACTTGAGGTATGGGAGTATTTAAGAAGCCGAGCGTAGAGAGTATGAGGGGCGAGAGCCCTGAGAACTTTCGGAGCGCCTAAAAAAGTCAGAGTAAGTTCAGTGTATGGCAGAGGCCGAACGCAGGTGAACTATAGCGACTGCATTAATTTTGGAAATACGGCAGAAATAAAGGTGTTATCCTGATCGACACTCTCAGCGGAGGAGGCGAAAAGGGCAACAGCCCGACGAACCTCTGGCGCGTTTTAATTACAACAGCACTGTTAGACTCTGGCAGAATTGCGGAGGTATGTTCATGCACGTTACTGTAACCGGACGAAATATTGATTTGACCCCGGCTCTGAAGGATTATTTGATTGAAAAATTGAAGCGGGCTCAGAAGCATTTCGATCAACCACTTGATGCGACTGCTTTATTGAGCGTAGCCAAGAATCCTTCCATTCCTAATAATCAAACCGCCGAGGTGACGCTGAAGGTTAACGGAACGGTTATTCGGGGCGAGGAATCGACGGAAAATATGTATGCGTCGATTGACCTGGTCGCCGACAAAATTGAACGACAGTTGCGAAAATACAAGACTCGCTACTGGCAACGATCTTCAAAAGGCGTCAATCATAAAGAACCCGCTGTTGAAGCTGTAGATGTGGGTGCTGAAGAAGATGATGATATGGCCGTTGAAAAGGCCATCACCTTCGAAGCCATCCGCCCGAAGATAGTTCGTTCCAAGAAATTTCCGCTCAAACCAATGAAACCGGAAGAAGCAGCAAGCCATATGGACTTGCTAGGACATGACTTCTTCATGTTCATAAACTCAGAATCTGGACAGGTAAACACTGTCTACCACAGACGTGATGGCAACTATGGATTGATTGAACCCGAGGTCTAATCGACAACCGGAGCTAGTTTTGTGTAGCCCATTGAAAAGAGCTATATACAAGTAGCTGACCGGTTTTCCTCGATCCCGGATTAGGTCTTGGGAACAATTTGTTGCGGTTGACATCCTTCAAAGCAGAGGGTCTCTTCTCGGGTTTTCCGGGAGGAAGCTCTCTGCTTTAAACCTTGTTCTAACTAGGGATACAACCATATCTATGACAACTCCGGACGGTTTAAAATCTCCCTGATGGGTCCATGCACCTTGTGCACCCCGGAGCCGGGCAGACGTTTTTGCTGCCAGATGGCGATTCGATTACCAGGTCCATGACATAGACAGAAAAAAGGGATTCTATTTTGGCTAGTCACTTAGTCCGCAATTCAGCAATAAAAAGAGCCGATGCTCAGAGCGGATTTTTCTCAGGGCTCAAAAAGTTCACAGTCTCCAAAATGATCGGAGCGCGAGCCTCGGGCATAGCAGGGCTTTTAGCGCTTAGTTTGTTTCTGCTGCCACCAGCAGTTTTTGCAACACGCGATGATGTTGTTCGCTTGAACAATGACGGTGTTAATGCACTAAAAACTAATAACTACATGCTTGCGATTCAGAAATTCGAAGCAGCATTGAAAATTGATTCGACATATAAGCTTGCGCGAGAGAACCTTGCCATCGCTTACAACAATTATGGAATCGCACAGCAGTCGAATCCCAACAGTGCGATTGTCCAATTCCACAAATCACTTTTCTGGAGTCCCGACAATCCAACTGCTGTTCAAAACCTAGATGTGACCATTCAAAATCTCGGCAAGGATCCAAAGAAATTTGCCGACCGTTTAGCGCTCGGCAAGCAGGCTCGGACAAGTGGTGACTTTGAAGGCGCAGCCGTCGAGTATCAGGAAGCGTTGAAGCTAAAAGATGATCCGAAATTGCGTGTAGATCTTGGTGATGTTCTACGCGTGCGCGACCAGCTGGATGCTGCAATTAATCAATATAAGATCGCGGCAAAAAATCCGAATCTCGACGAAGATTCTCAAATCAAAGCCTGGCGAAGTCTTGGTCAAAGCTACCAGGCGAAGGGCGATTTCCCGAATTCGGTTGCCTCTTATAACGAAGCTATAAAACTCGATCCGATGGATCGTGAAACTTTGGAAGCTAACAGAGCGGTGTGGGCAGAAGCGCTGGCAAAAGATGCTACATCAGCCGGAAACCACGTTGGTCTAGCTCAGGCATATATGTACCTGGGTGATTTCGGTCAAGCTAAAGCAGAACTCTCCCAAGCATTGATCTTCGACAAGAACAATCAATCGGCACTGGCTTTATTGCGCGAATTTGACGGGCGCAAGAAATCCTACGAGCGAGACAGGCACATCAACCAGGGGGCTGACTTGCAGGGACGCCAGCTCTATGATGCAGCTATTCAGGAATATAATGCTGCACTCAAGCTCGATGCAGCCAATCCAAATATTTTGGTGAACCTTGGTTCTGCCTATCAAGCAAAAGGTGACTTCGAAAACGCAATCGCATTCTACAAGCAAGCACTTTCGAAAGATCCGAACAACAAGCCGGCGCAAGAAGGCATCAAGAATGCTCAGAGCGCATTTGCTGGAAAACAACTTGATGATGCAATTGCCAAGGCAGCTGCTGCGTTTAAGTCAGGTAATTACGCCGAAGCCTTGCAGCAGTATCAGTACGTTTTACGCAGCAACCCGCAAGATGCAGCGGCTCACTTCAACGTAGGCGCTACATTGCAAGCACTCAAGCGGATAGACGAATCTATTGCCGAGTATAAGCAAGCTGTATCTATGGCTCCAAAGAATGATGCGTATGCCGATGCACTTAAGAAAGCCATTCAAGACAAAGCTGATCCGATTATCGATCAAGCATTTAAGAAGCACGCAGAAAAAGACTACACAACGGCTATAGCTCTATATCAACAAGCTCTGGCTATTGTGCCGGATAATGCGAAGGTGCTGTTCAATTTGGCTGGTGCTTATTATTCTCGCCAGCAATTTCCAGAAGCGCAAAAAATATACGAACAGCTGTATCAAAAGGATCCAAAAGGCCAGGTGGACGATCTGTGGTTGCTTGGTACCATCCAGGAACACAACGGGCGAGGAAACGACGCAATCGCGACATATACGAAGTATTTGACCGAGTCACCGACGGGGCGCTACAACTCGCAGGCAAAGGAACGTCTGGCTGCGCTCAGGAGAGACCCCAACGATACAATGAAGATTAAGAGCGAAGCTGACATCGCTAAGGATAAGGATGCCGACGACGCTTACAAAAACGGTGTCACTCTGCAGCAGCAGAAGAACTTCGAGGGCGCCCTGCAATCCTATCAAAAGGCGATGGCGATTAAGCCAAAAGATCCTACGATACCGTTTGCAATCGGAACTGTGTATCAGGCAATGAAGGACTATGATTCCGCTTTACGCTGGTTCCAGACTGCTATCGATCTAGGCAGTGCAGATCCTAAGTTCGACAAGAAAACAATCGACGAATTCAAATCCGCTGTGAAATTGGGCAAGGAACAGAAAGCCGCACCAATTCTTGAAGAAGCTGTTAAGAAGCAGAGTGCTGGTGATAACGCCGGTGCAATTGGGCTCTACAAACAAGCATTGCAGTTCACCGATGGAACTGGTGGCGTCTGGTTCAACCTCGGTCAGGCCTATCAATTGATTGATGACTTTGCCAATGCGCGGACCGCCTATCAGAAAGCCGTGGATCTTGATCCTAAGGGTCAGACTACATGCTGGTATCTGATCGCCAAGATTGATGAGCACTTTGGCCAAGGTCAGCCTGCAGTCGATAAGTATAGAAAGTATCTCCTGGCCAATCCGACTGGACAATACTCTGCCGATGCGAGCGCTCGAGTTAATGTTTTGGCGAAGGATCCGACAAAGACTCAGAAGCTACCGACTCAGTCTGAAATGAAAACGGCCAAAGTCGCTGACGATGAGTACAACGCTGGACTGGCTGCGCAAAAGGCTGGCAATCCTCAGGAAGCAATCGGGCACTATCAGAAAGCTGCTTCTGTCAGACCTGATGAGCCGGCTTACATCGAAGCAATTGCAACTTGCTATCAGCAAATGAAGAATTACGATCAGGCACTTGCTTCTTACGATCAAGCCATTGCTCTTGCCAAGAAAGCTGGAAAAGCTAAGGACGTAGAGCTGTATCAAAGCCAGCGCGAAGGCGCAGCCGAAGAAATGGCTGGACCGATTGTCGATCAAGCATTGAATGCATTCCAAACCGGCGATTACAAGAAAGCCGCAGATCTCTATCGTCAGGTGCTTCAAATGGTGCCGAAGATCGCCAAGATGCATACGAGCTTAGCAGCCGCGTTGCAAGCTGGTGACGACTTCAATGGTGCTCTGGACGAATATCAAAAAGGCTATGATCTCGATCCGAAGGGTGAGAAGGAAAATCTATATCTGATTGCTGCGTTGCACGATCACTTTGGTCGTGGTTCGCAAGCGTTGATGTTGTACCGCAAGTACATGACAGAATCGCCGACCGGTCAATATATTTCTCTTGCGAAACAGCGTGCTGCTGAGTTGGCGAAAGATATCACTAAGACCGTCAAGATCCCAACTTCAACAGAGCGTAAATCGGCCGAGCAGGTCGGTACTCTATATAATGACGCTGTCGCTCTCTATAACAAGGGTGAGTTTGACGCCAGTGCTGACAAGATGGACGAAGTATTGCGCTTAGGACAGGATCCCGCGTACTACTATCAGAAGGGTCTTGCAAAACTTGCTGCTAAGAAGTTTGACGAGGCAAAGGCTGCCTTCCAAGAAGCCGCCAGGCGTGATCCGAACAATAAGGCCTTCAAGGATGCTCTTGCCACCACTGGTCAGCAGCAATTGGCACCAATTGTGGATGATGCAGTTAAATTGCAAACCGCAGGAGATCTAGCCGGTGCCATCGACAAATATCGAGAAGCCTTGAAACTGGATCCCAATAACGGCAGTATTCACACTAACCTGGCTTCGGCACTGCAGCAGTCCGAAGATTTCAATGGTGCGCGTGCTGAATTCCAAACTGGCTACAACGTCGATAAGAAGGGACAGGTCGGCAATCTCTATTTCATTGCTGTGATTGACGAGCATTTTGGCAAAGGTCAGATTGCACTTAATGAATACTCGCAGTATGTAAGGGAAGCCGGAGCCGCTGGATCCTACGTTGGATTGGCACAGCAACGTATCAAGGCGCTAATGGCCAACGTTAATGGAACACAGAAGATCGTAACGCAAGCTGAAGCAGCGGCTGCCCAGGCCACGAGCCAGGCTTATACGGATGCGGTTGCTCTGCAACAAGCCAACAAAGTTGATGAAGCTATTCCGAAGTATCTTGAGGCCATCAAAGGCAATGAGAAGGAACCGGTATTTCACTTCGGTCTTGCAACCGCCTATCATGCAAAAGGCGACTACGAAAATGCAATTAAGCAATACGAAGCGGCAATTGCGAACAGTCCGAAGCCCGATCCGCAGTGGAAGCAGTATCTCAAGCAGGCTAAGCAAGCACTTGCCGGGCCGATTCTCAACGAGGCGATCGCCAAGCAAACTACCAAGGATGCTGCTGGTAATTACGACCTCGCCGGTGCAATCGTCAAATATGAGCAAGCTCTGCGCATAGACGATGACGCGGCTACCAGAGCCAACCTCGGAACGGCATACCAGGGTATGAACAACCTTCCGAAAGCGTTGGAAAACTACAAGAAAGCCCTGCAAATGGATGCGAATCAATTCGACGCGTACTACTATCTAGGCACGCTGTACGAACAGATGAACCAACCGAAGCTAGCTATTGTCGAATACCAAAACTACCTGAGAAAGCAGCCTAATGGACCAAACGCAGCCGCCGTCAAGGACCGCCTGAAAATCTTGGGCGCGATTAAATAAGAGCGGTTCCCGTGTATCCGAATACCTGAATGGGAAACGAGATCTTTCGCTTTCCCAAATAATCAAGCTCGCGAAGAGGTTTAGTCTATCCCAGCAGCTTTTATTCCGAAGGAATAATTCAAATAGAAGATAGGGCTTGTTCGAGATCGGCAATGAGATCGCGTGCGTCTTCCAGTCCGACTGAAAGTCGCAATGTACTGTCTGAGATCCCTCGCCGCTTTCTTTCTTCCGGCGTTAATCCGTGATGGGTTGTTGTGCTGGGCTGTGTGACAAGGCTTTCAACTCCGCCAAGGCTAGGAGCTAATGCAAACAATTTCAAATTATCTGCGACTTTGGATGTTTGCTCGGCGCTACCTGCTACTTCGATGCTGAGCATTCCGCCAAAACCGCTCATTTGTTTCTTGGCCAGTTCATGCCCAGGAAAATCTGGAAGTCCAGGATAAAGGACTTTAGCGATTTTTGAGTGCTTATGCATTGCGTTTGCAACTGCTGCTGCGCTCTCGTTTTGCTGCTTTACTCGAACCTGCAATGTTCGCAGGCTGCGTGAAAGAAGAGACGCGACTTCAGGAGCGATCATTTGTCCCAGATTCTTTCGCCAAGGCCAGACTTGTGCCAGTAATTCCTTGCTTCCCATCAAGGCACCAGCTGTGATATCACTATGTCCACCCAGATACTTTGTTGCGCTATGAATGACCAGGTCCGCGCCTAATGAAAGCGGTTGTTGGTTAATGGGTGAAGCGAATGTATTATCGACCGCGACTAGAGTTCCATATTGGTGAGCCAACTTGCAAATCGCTGCGATGTCAAAAATCTCGAGTGCGGGATTTGTCGGGGTTTCGAAGAAAACTATGCCTGCGCCTTTTTTCAATGTTTCTTCAAGCGTGTCGATCTGCGAGCCAAGCAGCATGTAGCTTGGAATGCCGAGTTGTGGAAGTTGATCCGCAATTAATTCTAGTGTGCCGCCATATGCATCACCGAGGCAAATGACTCCTTTTCGTCCAAGTGCCATAAAAAGAGCGGCTTCCGAAGCCATTCCAGAGCAAAAAGCCCATGCAGCTTCTGCTCCTTCAAGTAATGCGAGCTGTTGTTCTAGGGCAAAGATGCTGGGATTCAATCCGTACCGGGTGTATAGCGCTCCGGCTTTCTTCCCTTCCACTACTGCGAGAATATCTGCCGTGGAGTTAAATGCGAACGTTGTGGTGTTATAAATCGGCGTATGCGGCGCACCGTGTTGATCCTTACTCCCATTTTTGGAGTGCAAAAGTTTTGTCGTCAAACCAACATAATCCATGGAGTTCTCCTCGCGACACCGGCTAACTTTGAGCAGAGCGATAATCTTATCAGCATCAGAGCCTATAGTCCCTATGCGCTTGACCACGAGGCACAGGCTGATTAGAACCTTGACGCTTTTAGCGTCAAGACCGAGGACTTTAGCGTTGACCTGAGGTTTTGAGATTAACTGGCAGCTCTTTGCAACGTTGCTATTTGTGGAAGGACGCGTTTGATAGCATCAAAATGTGTTTCTTTATGTCTTCGCCCCATGGCGAAATAAGCTGATCGAATTTTTCTTTGTCCTTTGCAAATAGCGCGCGACTCGCCTCTTCAAAATCTGCTTCATTTCCTGCCATAGCTGACATGAATCGATAGGTGATTTCGCGAGCGCGGCGCTTTTGATCTTCTCCCTCGTTCGCTTTTCTTGCGGCTTCGACTAGCTTTCTCAAAGTAACGGATGCACCACCGGGTTGACTGCCAAGCCATTCCCACTGCCTTGGCATAAGAGTAACTTCTCGTGCAACTACTCCAAGTTTTGGACGTCCCGGCCCTTGCTGTTCAGCTTTTGTCTCAACTGCATTGGTCTTCGGCGTAATCGCAGTCAATGTCTTTTCGAGTTTCGATTTGAACTCTTCCATGCTGCCCCGAAAGTCAATTTCGACTAGCTGGCTCTCATCGTCAAAAAGTAGAATGGATGAGTTGTTACCAGAGTCCATCGTCTTCTTTGTGGCGATGGCGACCTCCCGAAGCTCGCCTGAAGCTATGAGCTTTGAGCCAGCAAAGGCAATGCAGAAATTGTTTTTCATGGAAATTATGCTGACCTCTGGCATATAAGGATTAGGAGTTTTACCCGGGTAAAAATAGCATAGCATATTTTATCCGGGTAAAATTAAAAGTCTCAAGTTTCGCCTGCTAAATGAATGCCAGTCTGCATTTGGGAGCTTGATCACGAAATCAGTCTCCGACATCTAAAATGGAGAGATGGAAACAGTTCTGCGCTTACACGAGATTGTTCCTTTGACCTTTGCCAACGGGCCGGGGGCAAGGGCTTGCATTTGGGTTCAGGGCTGTTCGCTTGCTTGTCCGGGATGTTTTAATCCTCAGACGCATGATTTCTCTGCGGGAGATGTTCGTAGGGTGGACTGGCTTGTTGACCAAGTGCTCGCGCTTAAAGGAATCGAAGGGGTCACCATTAGCGGTGGCGAGCCCTTTCAGCAACCAGAAGCCATTCTTTTATTGTTGAAATTGCTGCGCTCGAGGAGCGAGCTTTCAACCATAATATTTTCTGGCTTTGATAAGTCCGAACTCGAGCGAATGGCTTGCTTCGAGGAAGTTAAAGTGAATGTTGATGCGATAATTGCTGGGCGCTATAGAGAAGAACAGCGGTTGGCGTCTGGCTTGCTGGGTTCTGCGAACCAGGAAATTCTTCTCTGCAGTGATCGGTATTGCCTGGATGATTTTATTGCGGTACCTCCTGCCGAAGTAATTATTGGTGCCGATGGCAGTATAACGATTTCAGGAGTAGATCCGCTCAGATTATGACAAAGGCTCCATCAACTGAAGATATCCTTATCGGCGAGGACTGGCGGCAGTTGTTTGACTGCGAGCCATGGCGCATTGATTATCTCGTTCACTTTGCTGAGTGCGATGATGCTGAAAAAAGAGAGCGGTCGCGTGTGCTTATCTCCGGTTTGCGCCGCCGCGAATCACGCCATGCAATTTGCAAAATAGCGTTGGAAGAGACGCATCCATGGTTAGACGTACTGCTCGCCGCGACGGACTTCTTGCCGGAGGAGAAATCTGACGTTCCGCTATTTTTAGCAATAACCAGGCAATGGGATCGCTATCTCAATAATTTTGGAGATTGTGCAGCGCTCATTTCCAGGCTATCTGAATCAGACTCCAGAGCTGAACGAGCAGTGAAATCTCTGCGTGAAATTGATGATCCATCAGGTGTTGTATTGGTCCTCAAGCTTTATGCGGATGGATCTTTGCTCCCCTCTGGTGTCGAGGATACGTTAAGGCTAGCCTTGCTTTCGCAAAATTCCGTTGATTGCATCCTTCCAATTTATGAGTATTGGTCATGTAGTCGTAATGAGCGTATAGCCGCTTTATTTAAAGGCCTTGCGGAATTGAAAGGCGGTGATCGTAGGCTTCAAGTGCTTGTTGAATTGAAGATGAATGGATATTTGACAGAGGTTCAAGACGGCGATCTCCATTGGCTGATTCAGAATCTGGATGATTGCGACCATGAAATTGCTGCAGCAGCGAAGCGAACAATACTCGCTCTGGACGGCAAGCAAGATTCACTATTAGAAGAGCAACTGTTTGCCCTCCTTTGTGATGACTGTTCCGATACTTTGGTCCAAGTCGCCTCGCAGTTAACAAGCCGGCCCAAGACAAAAGCAGAACATGTTTTGTTTTGCGTTTTGACGAGCAGCTGGGACGAGCTTGCGCAGTTAGATCCCAGTGGCAATATTCTTTCTCAAATTTACAAGAGCGGGACTGGGAACGGCAGCTTATCAGATAAGCTCAAGGTCCGGCTCTCCGATTGTTTGCGTTCATCTGCGCGAAGCGAATGGGTGTGCAACCTACATTCAGTAAAGGATAAACTGAAGCTTTCAGAAATGACGGACCTTGACTGGCAGCTTCTGCAGAACTCTTTGTCAGCGTCCTTGTCTTGGAGCGAGCTTTGGCGACTTATTCCGATTATGCCGGCACTTTCGGCTCGACGATTTTTGCGGCGATTAATACAAGTAGGTTGGAAGCCTGAAGCTAAAGACGAAGTAGCGCGCTTTGAGAAATTGATATATTTTGCAAAGAGATTGAATGCCGAGCAAATTCCGATCTGGTCCGGTTTGGATTATCTAGGTGCTGTTGATCTGGGCGGACCGCTTTTCGGTAATCCCGGAGACGGTGGTGTCGAATCGATGGAGAATCGGTTCGGGTTCTCTAACGATGGTTCCGCCTTCTATTTCGCTGACAGAAGCGGCTCGATAAGAATGTGGCACCTACCGTCCCTTTTGAGCAGCCAATTTGTCGTTGCTGACAAGGCTCATGTTGCCTCTATTTCACTCAGTCCGATAGAGCCTCTGATAGCTTTTTCTGACGGAACTAACCAGGTTAGCATCTGTGATTTAGTGGATAAGCGGGTGATTTCCAAGCGCGCTTTGCCAAACGGTCGGCTTGAGCACGTACTTACTAATCTCAAGTTCAGCGAAAGTGGAAATTTTCTGACGGCTTGTCTGCGTAGTCCAGAACGAAATGTTATTAGTGGCGGTGCGCTTTGGAGTCTTCGGAATTCCGAGCTTCCACCTTCGATGATTCCTCCTCGGGCCCTAATCTCCGCGAATGATGAATTCATGGTATACAGAACGCATGGAATGATTCATCTGTCTACGCTGGACCGAAAGTTAGCTCCACTCGATTATGCTGACAGCTTTTTTCGGGTGCGCGATGCTAATTTTTTGCCCGATAGCTCAGCCGTTGTTATGTTTGAACGTGCGAATGTTCATCGACATGATATCGGTGATTTCAGCCGCACCCAGACGATTATTCTTCCGCATGCATTGTCTATTTATATTAATGACCAGCACAATTATCGAATGCTTTGTTTGCATGATGATTATTCATTTAGTTTCGTGTCTATCAACGAATCAGAAATGCAGTTTATGTTCAGAAGCGAGGACTATCGGCAGTTACTTAGCGATCGCAATGTTTGGCTTGCTCCAGTGCATGAACGTCAATCCAATGCAGGGTCACGTGCTGTGCTGCAAATGCATAAGGATCCTCGAAATACGCACCTTGCTATAATTCATGCCGCTGGTTCAATTTCATTTTGGGCATCGCCATTTTCAGTGCTTTCGAGAAAATCGCCAATACTCTTCTCTAAAACAGATCGCGAGAAGATTCGCGCCGGTCTCCTTAGCACTGCGCTTGGCGAGGGCGAACTAGCCTGGTTGCGGTTCATTTCGGAATTGTCTGGCTCGTCGGATCACTATGCGGTAGAACTCAGTGAATCGAATGCAATTACAATTAACGACTTTGCAATTGAGCTTGAATGAGTGGAGGGATTAACCAGCGATGAAAACTTGCCCGAGCTGCGGCGTCAAAATGCCTGATATGTTCCAAGTCTGCCCGCGGGATGGAAAAGATCTGGTGCCGTTCAGAGCTGCGCAACCTGGCGATGCGCAGCCGCAACCAGCGCAAGCGAACGAATTGAAACAAGAACATACCGTTCAAAGCGATGAGCTTCGAAGACAAACTGGACTCTTGTCAGCGGCAGAAGAGTTTCATCAAAAGAGTGATGACGAATTTCCGGTCCTTCCGAAAGATTCTCTTTTGGATAACCGCTATAGAATTGTCGACTTGCTAGGCATGGGTGGCATGGGCACGGTGTATAAAGCTGAGCATGTTGTACTCAACAAGACGTGTGCTATTAAATTGGTCCATCCACAGCGCTTCGATCAAGAATCTCTGCAGCGATTTAAACTTGAAGCGAAAGCGACAAGTATGCTCCAGCATCCTAACATTGTTGGGATTCATGACTACGGTGTCAACGAAGGCTTTCTGCCTTATATCGTTATGGAATATCTTGAAGGAAAGTCCTTGGAATTTACTATTCAAGAGAATGGTCCGCTCGCGCCTCAACGCTTTCTCAATATCTTTCAACAAGTTTGTGATGGGCTCTCCCACGCTCATAAGCATGGTGTGATTCATCGAGATCTCAAACCCGCTAATATCTTCATTTGTGTTGAGAATGGTCAGTCTGATCGGGTGAACATTGTTGATTTTGGTATCGCTAAATTAATCCCACAGCAAGAAGGCCAAGAAATTACTAGAATCACGTTGACGGGCGAGGTGATTGGAAGTCCGCTCTATATGAGCCCCGAGCAGTGCTCGGGCGGCATCCTTGATGCGCGCAGCGATATCTATTCGCTTGGGATCATGATGCATGAGGTCTTGACCGGACAGTGCGTTTTTGACGGCACTCCAACTCAAGTAATGCGTGCACAGATTTTAGAAGCGCCAGAATTGCGTGTTTACAGAATGAGGCTCAGTGAAGATATGAAGGACATTATTCTAAAGTGTCTCAAAAAGGATCCTGCTGAGCGGTATCAAAACATTGATGAGCTGAAGGAAAAGCTTCACGACTTGACCAGCAGTTGAATTAATTCAATACTTGTCTCTTTCTTATCCTTTCTAGCTGATTGGAAAACTTACTCAAATGCTGTGAACCGGCCGGTAGAAGTTTCAATGCGACATCAGTATCTGCTAGCGAATCTCTGCTCTTTTCGTCAAACATATCTATCAAATTAGTGTCTATTGCAAAAAGATGCGGCATCAGTTCAGCAATGTATCGTTCTCGCTTCTGTGGGGAACTTGTGCTGTTGCTGATAAAGGCGAGATCTTCTGTAACCAAGCTATGAACGAGTTGTTGTGCTTGCTGTCGCATTCCTCGTTCTTTTAGTAGTGGTATGCAACGTTCGAGATCTTGGTTGAATTGTTCAAATCGTCCAGAGCGGAATTCAAATCGGCTCCGAGCCGCTAACGCTTTTGCTGTAGGCTCTTCTTCGTGCTGCTTGACGCTAGCTGCTAGTTCAACCGCTCTATCATAATAAGTTTGCGCCTGTTGTTTCGTTTTTTCATCCCAAGACAGAGCTTCTGCCTTCTTTGTATAAACGTCACTTATAACTGCTTGGTCGACTTGGTTTCTTTTGTCTTGGCAAATGGCTAAGGCGGCATCGATCAGTGGCATTCTGTCCATGAGTTGTTCATTGTCCGCCTGGTCGCTCCATTTCTTGACGTAAGTATCGGCTGTTGATCTTCTTTCCTTCTCTGAGTGCACATTTTCCAACTTGTCAAAAACCCTTTTCTTCGCGATTTGAAATTTGTCGGGCTTAGATTCGTGCTGAACTGTGATCTTCGTTGCTTCTTCGGTCTTTGGGCTTTGCGAATTAAGCAGCCAAGTCAATCCCACAAGCAACAAGGCAGTCGTAATAATTGCTATTGCATATGGGGAGTAGTCTAAAACTGTGCGCTTCGACAGGAGCTTTCCCTGCAGAATCTGCTCGATTCGAATCAACTCCTCTCGAGCAGCTGCGGCATTTGGGCGCTGTGACGGATCCTTTTCTAAGCAACGCATTACTAACTCCGCCAAGTCCTTCTCGGATCCTGGCACCGTAAGTGGTGGCGGCGAATCGTGTAAATGGCAACGCATTGTTTCCATTGCATTTGTGCGTTTGAACGGTGGACTACCATTCAGGCATTCGTACATGACGCACGCTATGGAATAAATATCAGATTGAGAGGTGGCTTGAACGCCGCGGCATTGTTCCGGACTCATGTATAGGGGCGTGCCAAGAAGCGTCCCGGTCTTCGTAAGCCCTCTTGTTTCTTCACTGCCTTCTTTTACGAGCTCTTTGCTGATTCCGAAATCTACAAGTTTTGCATGGCATTTGCCTTCGACAACAGGTATCGAATCGTTTGTGAGCATGATATTGCTCGGTTTGATATCGCGGTGGACGACCCCCATAGAGTGCGCATATTCCAATGCTGAGAACATTTGTTTGAAGAGGTCAAAAAAGATTTCTTTCGATATTGTCGGATTGCTTTTCAATTTTTGCGACAGGCTTTCTCCTTCGAGAAACTCCATCACATGGTAATAATTTCCTTCGTCACTGACCCCCGAGGAGAAAATTCGCACAATATGCTCATGATTCAATTTAGAAAGAAGAAGTGCTTCCCGGTGAAAGCGTTCTTCACTCGTTGAGCTATTTGTATCAGCCAATACTTTGATGGCTACTGTTCTTTGGATCTGCGGCTCTGTCGCCCGAAGTACTATTCCAGCTGCGCCAGAGCCCAGCGTTCCCTCAACGAAATATCGACTGGGCAGGGTAGGATATTTTTGCTCAGCTGCTTTGTTTTCCATATCTCAGGCTGATGACTTGTGTCCTTCTTGGTCGCCACTCAATTCTACCTGAAGTATGAGATAGCTATCCCAATCTGCTATAAGCTGCCTTTGAATAGGTCTCTGCTTAGCTAAGAATTGCGTACTTGCATCAAGCTGCTAATAGTTAGATTCCGCCTCTTGTTGCTGGGTGAATGCACCGCCAAGTATTTTTTGATTTGTCGTTGCACGGACCCTGAAATCGTTTCCTTCCAGGCGCCTTCGATTGTCAATTTCGTTTCGTGCTTTTGGTTGTGTTCGTTCAAGAGAGTAAAGGCTTCTTTTCGTTCGTCCCAGCTCATTTTTAGAAAGTCTTCTTTAAGTTGGTCACACATTGTTTGTTGAGAGGCTTTGCTCTTCCCCTCGAGACTGTCCATGTGGCTTTGAAATTGTTGTCTGTCAAATGTCATAGTTTTCTTCCTCAGATGCAGTAAACGGTCACATGTCTACTTCAACTCTGATATCGTTCCCATTAGGTGTCACAATTTTGGGTCACTGAATTAAACCTAGCCTCAGTTCGTTCTTCAGCTATTCCAACGCTTCTTGAATCAATTCTCGACGTTGCGGACCAGAGCGATAAAGGAACTCGTAAACGGGAAGGACTGCTGAGTCTGGCACATCCTTAAGTCCAAGGCGCTTTATGCATCGCTCAGCGATAAGCCTGCAGACTTCGTAGTCTTCCATGCTTGAGTAGGTTTGCATTATTTCTTCAACCGAGGGTGTCTTGATTATTTGGCTGGATTTAAAGAATGCACGTCCAAGAAAGGACTGGACCCATTCAGGTACAAGTTCGATGTCTCCTTGATCGAGAACTGAAATGAAAAGACTCGCGCAAACTAGCTCTTTGAGAAAAACTTTCTCAACGTCGAGAAGCTGATCAGGCTTGCGATTCAAAAGTGCTTGCAGGCTGGTGCTGTGCTTGCCTTGCCGACTCTCGTCCAAAAACTTCGAGAGAAACTGCTCGCAAAATATGCGTATCGAATCTTGCAACTTTTGTGCCTTCTCGTTGAAATCAACCACGTTTTTTGGTTCGAGATCTCTGTCATTAGATATTGGTGTCGGCTCCGGGATTGGTGGCACCAGTATGGATGCTGCATTTCCGAACCTGTCGCTTATTCCACTGCGATTGCCTTCTTTGAGCGAATTTACATAGTACTTTTGATATTCAGCTGCAATTGACATAATCGCAAAATGCACAGGTGGTGCACTCTCATTCCGAGAAGATAGGTGGTCCGATGGTATTGATTCTTCAGAGCTTGCACTAATGGAGGTTTTTACAGTCGTCTTTGGCTTGGTAACTGGTGCACCGTCAACGTCTCGAAGGGAATCTTCGATTGCACGGCATGCGACTTCGACCCAGCGGGTAATCGCATCCGGAGTTGTGCCGTATGTCTCTGCGACTGTTTGCACATTTAACGCGCCAGACAGAATTGCGTAAACAGCTCCTACTTTGTCGTCAACGCTGAAAGTCTCTCGAACTTCTGCTCGACCCAGGGGCGTTGGACATTCGGTTCCATTTGTCGGCTGCGAATTTGAATTCGATGAGGCTGTCTCCTCACTTAACGCTTTAAGTCTCTGACTGAGAGCGTTGAGTCGCGAACTTGCTTCGGCAAGCGTGACCATTCCGAAGGTATCAGTGATTCCACTGGAGGCGCCTCCCTTCAAGCTTGCCATGTAACCGCTATAGTTTGTCGAAAGCGAATGCATCGAGTTAAGCGTCGATGGCACCGTTTTGTCTTCGTCGTTTTGCATCTTTTGACACGATTGGTGGGCGCTCTTGTCATTTTTTTCCACCACCACAAAGGTATCAATCAGCAATTGGTTTTTTTTACCCTGGCATCGTTCACAAGGGAGCTTTTGGGAGCGGGGTAAAGATTCCAGCGAAATTTTACCGACTGGGAGAGGGGTAAAGATTCCAGCGAAATTTTACCGACTGGGAGCGGGGGAAAGATTCCAGCGAAATTTACCAACTGGGAGCGGGGTAAAGATTCCAGCGAAATTTTACCGACTGGTAGCGGGGTAAAGATTCCAGCGAAATTTTACCGACTGGGAGCGGGGTAAAGATTCCAGCGAAATTTTACCGACTGGGAGCGGGGTAAAGATTCCAGCGAAATTTTACCGACTGGGAGCGGGGTAA
>JAKFVQ010000018.1 GCA_021732085.1 Candidatus Obscuribacterales bacterium
CAGCCTGCCTGGTCGCTGACGGCAGCTCAGACAACGATTTTATGATTTCAAATCGCTTTCTGGCGTTTTCCCACTGCAATTCTGACAAGTTCAAGATTCCGGAGTCTTTCATATTCACATTCCTCGGGTAGCTGGTGAATAGCACTTCTGAACAAATTGCTACCCGGGTGAAGAGCACTTCTGAACAATTATTGTGTCAGAAGTCGAATTCACCAGCCCTTGAATTCGGGATTCCTGGTGAAGAGAACTTCTGAAAATGACACCGAGCCTCGGAAATCTTAAAAATCCCGCTTTAGCGTGTGAGCTATCAGACGCACCAATTGCTCCTGGTGTGATTGAATATTCGCCCCTCTGTGACGAGACCGGACGAGCTCGAGGCTACGCCATACGCGTAGGCAGGCAGGACGGAACGGCCGTCAGAGCTGTTGGTGGAAAAGTGCTGATTTTGAGCAATATAAACGAATGACAGTAATCATTAAGTTCAAATCGAGCCGCAGGCTCCGGTATACAGCTGGCTGGGAAAACTCAGTGTTTTAGAAGCTATAAGTTTGATGTGATTTAGTCTACCTATAAGGTCCCAGGCGACTGCCGACAAGCGAAAAGATGGCTGCGTTCTTCAGGATTTGTGTAATTGCTCGTCGCTCGGCGTTTTGGGCAGAAGCTTGTAGAGATTTCAATTTCGAAATTGAGGAGATGGCCGATGTCCAGGAGAACTGTGCGGATCGCATAAGTATCTCGTTATTTGAAAACAGTTTCTCTTCTTGTCTGAACGCGATTTGATTGCTTCCGGTGTGCTCTACTTGTCCGTTGCTGCTATTTACGAGGATCGCTTGTCCCACTTCGAATTTCGTTGATCTGTTGCCAGCCGTTATCGTTGGTGAGTTGTAAAACTCATCGTGCAAGTTGAGCACGTTTAGCGAATCGCTATCTACCATCATGAAAACGATGTTTCCTGGATTTAGTTCAACAGTCCCGAGTTTTGTATTGATCATGATTTTTTCCTGAGCGATAAACAAGACGTTTCCGTCATTAATGGTAAGTGCACCATTGGCTCCCTGCCGTGCATTGATTCCTTGCGCTGCCAGAGCGGTTGCGTCCGGTCTGAATGCTAGTGCAGCCGAGATTCCTTTTTGCTCAGCCGGAGTGTCGTTCGGGAAATTTCGGATCGTTGTCCGGAGAGCTTCCGGCGTTTGGTCTGTGGGAATGATTGTGGTGTTAGCAAGAATGCTGGGTGCATTAACGGTGAGTTCCGCCGGTCTATTCACATTCACCTCTATTACTGGCGGCTTTGGCGGCAGTGGCGCTCGACCGACTGAGATTGTGTTCCCAATCAAAGTTCCGCCCAGGTTCGCCGTAATGCTTCCGTAAGTGAAATCAGTACTTGCTGGAAAAATTGCAGCGTTGATTGGGAGTCCCGTCGAGGGATCTAGATTACCGAAAGCAACTGTCCCACCGGCATGCACGTTGCCGCTGCCCGTGAGATTCACGCCACCTTCGAAGAATGAGTTGAAGCCGACAATGCCGCTGTTATCCCCTGTATTTCGCGCAATCATATCGCCATCGACGATGGCGTTGAGTGTTTGCAGAGGGATGCCGGAAATCTGTAATATGCCACCGCTTCCGGTGCTACCATTTGCGCTAACGGTGCTCCCTGATTTCAATTCAAAGCCGGAGCTGCTAGCAAGGTTCACCCTTCCGCCGGTGCTTCCATTGGCAGTAAGTGAACCAGCAAAGCCATTGCAAGTTGAACAGCCGACGGTCAGGCGATTCGTCGTATCAGCCGATTGCGCATTAATGGTTCCACCTATTCCGATGTCGCTTGAGACTGAGATGCTTGAAGTATCGGGATTCAATCCGTAGATACCAAGGAGTTTTCCTTGAAGCGTAACTTGTCCACCATTTCCGCCGATACTGCTTGCAAAAATCCCCCCACTTCCGCAATTGCATTGAGCAATGTTTCCCTGTGTGAGAACGGTTATGTTGCCTCCACTTGAGCCGCTCGTCCCTTTAGCACTCAATGCTCCATTGATGAATATCCCATTTTTCGACAACAGTATTATGTTGCCTGCGCGAGCTCCGGCACCTGCCGCACTGTCGCTGATGAAGTCAACCGATGGTGGTGAAGCCGCCGTTGTAATTGCGCCGCCTGCTGCCTGTATGTAGATATTTCCTCCTGATCTTGTCAGTGAGGAAGTGTTGATGCTTTCAAGAATGTCGATGTTTCCGTTTTGAGTAATGAGGCTTAGCGAACCCGGTTTTGCCAGCGTGTGGAAGCCACCAAGAAGAGTGCCGATATTGATATTCGCCGAGTAGAGTTCACCATTTCCATCCACCCTTGTAGCCTGATTTGCCGATAACGTTCCAGCTCCGCTGACTGTGATGGATGTACCTTTGGCCGGATTGAAATCTATCAAGCCGTTCTTGGCGGCACTATCGGAAATGATCTGCGAGGACGCTCCTAAAAGAACTTGAAGTGAACCGCTCGGTGCTTGAAAGAATGTGCGTGCGCCGCCCACTCCGGTAAGCTTCATCGTTCCGTTATTAACGATGTTCGGAGCTGCAAGGGCTAGTACTGTTCCTGTTATGTCGATTGTGGAATTGTTGGTAAATGTGCCGTACATCGCATGGAAGTCGGCCAACGGTGCCGATACGGTTCCATTAAATGTGATGCTGTTGGTGGTGGCGTACTGCAGCGGTCCAGCCTTTGCAGTGGCCCCACTTGAGACAAAATTGCTGATGCTTGTAACAACTGTCGAAGCACCTGAATTTGAAGTCAGGGTTGTGCTCGCTCCGGCTATACCCGCCGCGACTGCAATCTTTCCTCCAGCCTCTAGTGTAATGTTTGGCGCAAGCAGCGCCGGAGTCTGGACTACAGCGACCTGCTTCCCGTTTGGCACATAAGCCACGGGATTGCTTCCGACAAATCCGGCGTAGGCTCCACTAACCTGGCTATTCACGTTTAAGGGAATGCTTTGATGAACACTAGAGGTCAGTGTTTGAACAAGTGATAGCTGCGCGCTAGCCGGGTCCGTCATATAGGCATAAGCACCGTTTGGTGTTATCGCTAGTGCATTGACCTGGTTTCCATTTGGTATCGGAATGTTGGTGATTGGTGCTCCAATCAATGAGACGCCTTGAAGAACGCCGGACTGTGCCGCCGCGACAAATAGTTTTGTGCCGCACGGACATGGTCCAATTGATGTGGGCACCGCTGCTAGTGCTACCGTGGCCAACGATTTGTTGTTGAGCATGTCGAATCCGAACAGCGTATTATTGCTGTCCAGCGCGGCATAGATAGTCGAGTTCGCCGCATTGTAAATCACTGAAACTGGCGATCCTCCCGTTGGGATCACTTGAGTTGTCTGTAGAGTTATCGGATCGTGCACCGCGATCGTGTTCGAGTTTTGATTCGCGACAAATACCTGCTTGCCGTCGCTGCTAAGTGCAATTGAACTTGGTCTGTTGCCTGTTGGCGCTGGAGCGGCCAATTCGGCTAGAGTATTTGCATCGTAAACATGCAGCAGGTTCAAATTCGCATCGGCCACATAGACTCTCAATCCATCTGGGCTGATCGCGATCGACAGCGGAGAGCTTCCCGGTAATGGGCTTACTATTGTCGTGCCTACAACTGTGTTTGAAGCGGTGCTTATTTTCGTGAGGATGCTATCCACCGAATCCACGGTGTAGACGAAGGTGCCGGTGTGGTTTATCACGGTGGCATTTGGTTGATTCCCTGCGGTCGTGATTTGGGCAATGACGCCGGATACAGATTCGATGTTGCCGCCTGTTGTGATGTGAATCGCACTGCCGTAAACATTGTGGTGCAGATTGATGCTTGAAGCGCTAACAAGACCAGCCGTGAATGAGTTTTTCGAGCTGATTTCTCCGTTGACGCCGAATTGAATGCTTTTGCCGTCGCTCGAAGATGGCTGGGCTGCTGCAATGCGGATGGCTCCTGCCGTGGCGGTGCTGCTTCCTCTTGCATCAAGTTCGCCAATGACGTTGTTGCCTGTTTGAGCTCCGGCAAATATGCTTATGTTTCCTGCCGTACCTGATGCGCTTGAACTGACGATTCGAGTACCGCTTGTTGTTGGCGTCGGGCTCGCCATCTTTATCAATCCGCCCGTCGCCGCTCCATCATTGAATGCTGCAAGGACTATGTTGCCGCCTGCGCATCCAAGGCAAGTCGATGAACTAGAGATTGTCAAATTCGGGCTCGCAGAAAGGTCAATCTGTCCGCCCACGCCTGGGGCTGTCATATCTATGGACACAGGCGTTGTTGCTGCGCCAGTTATCGGCGGTGTCGTGACGATTGAATTTGTAGGACCAACGCCAGCTGTGATATTGGCACCGGCTACCATGTAAATGTTGTGTCCCTGTCCGGTGCCACCAGTAGTGGTGATAAGGCTTACGGCATTCGTCGTTTTGATATTCTGCGCAGCAATTATAGAAAGTGCCGCGCCGACCTGAATGTTGCCGCTGATCGTGATATCGCCAGTATTATTAAAGTAAGTCGGATCGCCGGAGATTTGCAGGTTGCCGAGCGTCAGGTTCTGGTCTTGTACGCTCAAAGACGCGCAAGAGCCGATTGTATTGACGATGCCATTTATTGACGATAGATGCGCGACAATATTTCCATCGCCGTTATTTAGGTTGAGTTCCCGACAAACAATATTGCCTCCGTCGATGTTCAGCTCGGACGTTCCCGCATACATTAGGTCGCGAATATTGATCGAGCCGTTTTGCGCTGTAAGAACTCCCGAGTTATTGTTGATTTGGATATTGCCGAGAATCGAAGCCAGAGCGTTCTGCCAAAGCGAGCTTGCGATGCTGCCAGCCGCGGCACTCGCGATATTTATATTTCCGAGTGCTGATACAATTTGCCCCTGGTTTTGAATGTTAGCTATCTGCAAGTTCACGTTTTGAACAGCGGAAAGTATTTGGCTGTTGGCTAGTGACGCCGCGCTCATATTCAGATTCGATTGACTTACAATCGAGCCATTGTTGATGATCTGTCCCGCCGCTACAATGCTGAGGTCTCCAGTCGCGGAAATGTTGCCGTGATTGACGAAATTGGACGCTGAACTTAATACCAAATTGCTAATCGGAAAGAAACCGCTAATGTTCAATGGAGCCGCAGACGTGAACATGTTAGCTGCCGCTTGGTTCAAGATTGCAGTCGAGAAGACTGATGCGGACGTAATTGCCGGATTGGAGCTTGCAAAAACAAGCGTACCGCTATTAAGCAGGTCGCCGATTCTGACGTTCTGACTGTTCGCAAAATCGATTACGGTTGTACTGTTGGAACTGAGATTGAGCGCGCTGTTTTGGTTCAAGGCGCTAGCATCAACGATTGCTGCTGCACCGGGTATTGAATTTTGCGGCGCTACGTTCGAACTTGGCTCTAAATCACTGGCGCTGACGGACATGCTCTGACTGCAGAGAAACAATAAGCTCTGGACCGAAAACAACAAAGATAGAAACTTAGGTCGCACTTATGTCTTAATTCCCGGAATTCCTCGGGCACCTAGCCGGCTGCCCAACGCCAAGGGCAATGATAGCGAAAAAAGCAGGACCAGGCTACTGTCAAGCTGTTTTTCTCAGCTTATATGATCAATGATCAAGGGTTACTTCAAGCATTCATGTGCTAATGCCAGAAACTCAATATTGACCTTCATTGGCTTCTTCAAGTCCGCGACGCGCTCTTCAATCGAGCTGAGAATTTTGCGGGCTTCATCTTTCTTTCCTTGCTTAGCCAATGCTGCTGCTTTCAACAGCCACAGATCTGCGTCCCTTTTATAGATGCTGAGCAAGGCATCTGTTTCTATCAGACTTTCCTCAACCTTGCCGGCTTTGCACAAGAAATATGCATGGTAAAACTTCGGAATTGGATTGCTGGGTTCTAAGAGACCTGCTTGTTTGCTGTCATTGAGCGCCGATTCATGATTACCTAGTCCCATGTGTGCGCGCGCTCTGTCCAAAAATATCGCGGGATTTTTTCGTCCAAGATTGATTGCGTCTGTGAAATCTTCGACCGCTTTGTCGTGCCGTTTGGTTAGAAGGTGAATCCGCCCACGCAAATCGTGTGCGCGGTCGGATTTCGGATCGGCCTTCAAGACGGAGTTGACATCATCGTAAGCCTTTTCATAGTCACGCAGTGAAATCATAATCTCCGCGCGATTGAGATGGGCGCCCTTATTCTCTGGTTGCAGCTTCAGAACAGCTTTTGTATCTGCTAGCGCCGCTTCGTGTTTACCCATTACAAAGTATGCATTCGAGCGATTGTTTAGCGCAGCCAATCGCAACGATGATAATGTATCGGGAAGGGAATGGAGCAGCTTTGAATAATCCTCCACAGCCTCAACTAAGCGACCAAGTTTTGCTTTTGCTGCCGCCGCAATGAACATTGCTTCGTCTTCCCGCGGATCAATTTCAAGAGCCTGATTGGCATATTTAATTGCGGATTGATGATCGCCAGTCTCATAAAAACAAGTGGCGGCCTTGTACATCGCTTTTGTATTCTTCGGATCAAGTTTGGCGGCGTGTGTGTAATCGTAGAGTGCTTGCTGATAGGACTTGTTTTGGAAGTATTTTTCTGCGCGTGCAAAATATAATTTCGCGCTTGAGGGACTTTCGGGAGCTGCATTTATTTCCTGATTCAGCCTTTCAAATCCAGCTTCTTCGCGAGGAAGATTCAAGAGCCAGACCAAGCCCAAAATACATGGCAGAGTAAAGATCATTGTCAAAAACCATTTGTATTGAGCCGTCTTGATTCTCGGCACCAGAAAATCCGGCGATTGTCCTGTCGCGGCTTTGTGTAATTCCGCCTTTAATTCTGCCGCGCTCGAATATCTGCGTTCAGGTGATTTCTCCAGGCATCTATAAATGATGTTCTGGATATGAGACGGAACAGATGGCGGTAAATCTGGCGGCTCATCTTCTTGATGTTGGCGGATGATTTCCATCCGATTGTTGCCCATAAATGGAGGGCGTCCAGCGAATGCTTCAAAGAGCACGCAGCCAAGCGAATAAATGTCGGAGCTGGGTGATGCCGGGAAGCCATTAAACTGCTCGGGACTCATGTAGCGAACAGTACCGACAAGCTCGCCAGTTTGCGTTAAGCGAGAGTCTTGCATCGAATCCAATACTTTCGATATGCCAAAATCGAGGAGGTAGGCTCTTAGCGATTCCTTTGGCGAACTGGCTGTGTCGCCACCGTGCTCGCTTGCACTTGCGATCTTTTCGCGTTTAACTAATATGTTGGATGGTTTGATATCGCGATGGATAATTTTGTTTTGGTGCGCGTGTTCGAGGGCGTCGCAAATTTGCTCTGCCACCACACAAAGTTCTTCCGCCGTAAGTTCCTTTTGCCCGATCAGCTTACTGAGCGAGTCCCCTTCTGCAAAATCCATCACTATAAAAGGAGTGTTTTCGGCGACGCCGAATTCTCGTAACGCCGGTATATTTGGATGGTTTAGCTTAACTACAGTTTGAGCTTCTTGCTGGAAGCGCCGTAAAGTTGCCTCGTCATGCCCAATTATGTTGTCTTGCAAAAACTTGATGGCGACCTGTCTCTTTAGCAACGTGTGGTATGCCTTATAGACTTTTCCCATGCCGCCAAGACCGATGAAATCAATTATCTGGTAATGCCCGGCGATGGTGGCGTTTATGAGCTTGTCCTCCTTGCCGCTCTGTTCGCGCGCTTGGCCGGGCTCGTGGTCTTTGGTATCACCCAGCGTGTTCACATTGCTTGCAGGCGCGGCCGCATTCGATTCAGGCTTCAAGATTACAGTTGAATCTTGCTCTTCCAGCTTTAGATTCTCGTCGCCGTCTTTTATATCTGTTTTGTTGGGTTTACTTGGATCCAACGTCGCTTGTCCTGCAATTGAAGTGGCGGGAATGTCTATTCTCTTTACTACTTCTTAATCGTCTTGTGCCATTATACGTATCAGATGACTTATCTCCTAATTGCCCCATGCACGAGCTTCCAATCATTCCCATCCTCGCTTTCTGGGCTGTAACCGGTGCCATAGTTTATGCTGCCAAATCCGTAAGCCGACCGAAGCCGGACCAGGATGAGGACTCTGAGAGAAGCGACTCGGAGTTGCTCACTGTCATGTTCAAAGGAATGCTGCCGGATAGCATCGCCGCTAAGCTTGGAGGAAAAAATCCTGCGTCAGCGAAAAAGAAAAGGAAGAAGCTAGCCTCTACCGCTGCTGCAGCTGGAGGGCAGACTGACGATGCTGCTAAAGTGAATTCCTGCCAGCAGTACATGCAGTGTGCCATCGATCAGAAAGCTCAGGCTGAGAGTGCTGCTAGTCGGGCGAATTCGGGGACGCGTGACTCTAGGTTGAGCGCGGCTTCGCAGGCGCAGTACCATGCAGATGCGGCGCGGAATTGGGCGGACAAAACCGCGAGCACTGCATATGGTGCCAGCTCTCTTGCGCAGGATGCGGCTGCTAGAGCTCGCGATGCGGCTAATAGAGCGCAGGAAGCAGCGAATCGGGCGCGTTACAGCGCGGAGACGTTTCGACAGTAATTGCTTAATGGACGTGTGCTTGATCGTAGCAAAGATGCCGGCCAGATGCCAGCGGTCCCATTTACAGTTCGCTTTGGGTTAGCTCTTCGATTATCTTCCAGGTGGTTTTGCCGTTGGCGCTGCTTGGTGCTACGACAAGTTCGAATGGGGCGGAGTATTTTTTCAGTAAGCTGTGGCGCGTGCCTTTGATTCTGACATTGGCTCCATCGCGGGTGTATGTCATGGCGCTGTAGTTGTTCATGTCGTTGCGAATTTTGGCGACCGGCAACCCTGCGCGCAAAACCTGCTTGTAGTCGTTGCCACTCCATGTAATGGTTTTAGTCTGTCCATCCTGGTAAACCCGGACGTCTTTAATGATTGCGTTGGGAGCGAAAAGTTCACCTAATGACGGGTCGAAAGCTCGTTCCATTTCCGTATATTGCTTGAACAACCGCTGAGCTTCAACTACCGCATCCTCAGCCAAAACTTTGCTGATACCGCAAAGAAGCAGCGCCACAGACAACATGCTCATTGCCAGAGCTCTCTTCACTTGCGATTCTCCTTAGCCTCAAATTCCTTTTCAATGAGTGCGCGAAGTGATGTGCATGCTTGGCTGAGACTCTTTGATAAGTACTCGACATCCTTGCGAGATACACCATTGCCACCATCTGAACTCAACTCTTTGATGCTGAAAAAGTATTTGCGCAGAAGCTGAAGCATCAACACATCTTTTTTGTCGAGGTGAAGTTGTGGCTTTGCAATTGCGTTTTCTATCTCGGTGATCGTGATGATTCCATCGCTTGGGTTGGCATCAATATCATTGAAGCGAGCAAGCAGCCTGTAAGCAAAGTCATCGGCAATTACGTTTTGCGTAATATGTTGCCCGGACTTCTTCAGGTCCTCTTTCATTTTGGTTTCGTTTTCAAAGCTGACGCCATAAATTTGACTTAGATAATCGCGGAGCCATTCCTTGGACGCTTTGTCCGCTGCTTTCTGTTGATTGCCCGATTCGTCAGCCACTTTGTTTTCTCCGCTGTCTTTGGAAGAGCTTGATCATATCTCAGAATCAACTAATAGTTGCATAGAATTGCAGCATTTGTTTATTTGGCTATGTTTCTTTCGACGCCGGCGACCTATTGATGTTCCTCTGCCATCTCTCGATTTCCCGAAAGTGCTGCCTGCTCTTCGAAATAGGACCTTATCTCATCCTTTGGATTGAGATGGCTGAACTTTATCTGCGCATCTGGTGTGCCTTTAGCACTTAGGCTTTTTCTGAGCTTTTCATAGGCGCCGCAAGCTAGCAGGGAAAGTTCCGGTGGGTCCAAGCGTTGTGAATTGCGTTTTGTTTGATACTCATCGTTGAGCTTACAAAGATGTTTTTCAAAAGAGGTCAAAACAAGTTTTGCCTGCTGCTCCGGTGAGTTTTGCTCCGGCTCAAATTCGATCAATAGTTTGTAATGAGGGTGTGGTCTAAATTCAGGCAGCAAGGTAAAAAAGCGGCAGTTGGAGTTGCTTTCGGCAAGGGCGCTTTGCATGGCTTGGGTAACTTGCAGCTCCGTGAGCTTTTCGCCTGTGAAGGAGGATATATTTCCTCCTTTATATTGAAACTCGATAAGCGGGCAATTGTGGTGATGTCCGACAACCTTAATCACATCATTTATATGGTATCGATAAAGTCCGGCTGCGGTGCTGAATAAGATGTAGTAATTCTGACCGACGCTAAGCTCGTCAGCCAGCAGTACGGTTGGGTTTGGACTGTCGATTTCGGATTCAGGAATAAATTCGAAGAAGTGTGAACGGATCGCCAGGAGCTGCCTGCCGTCCCCCATGGAGATGCTGCCACGACCTTCGCTGGCGCCATAGGAGACGTCTGTGATTGGCGTGTCGCCGAAGTATTCCGGGAAATCCTTTATGTAGAATGCAGCACTTGCCTTTGTCCAGCAACAAACGACTTGTAAGCCCGGCCAAATCTTGCGCGGAAGGAATTCGCCCTTGTTCAGTAAAGATTGAAGATAGCGCGCACGCTCTGGATCCCTCTTGAGGAACGGCTTCAGCGCAGTCATGGTTTCGGCATCGAGCTTACTTGGCGTATTGCACTGTCCTTCGGCAATATCCTTAATTAACGACGGAGCAAATTTCTCCAATTTCTTTAAAAGCATCACTATTGTGCTTGGATTGAGCGTATAGAAGGTTGTGAGCGGTAGAACCAGGGCGCAGCGCAAAAGTGCGTAGTACTTGCTCTCGTAATCCTTGATTAGATAAACGTTGTATGGCACCGGTGAAATGTATTTCTTCACAAGCCAGGGCTCACGCAGGTAGAGTCCGCCCGAAATTGCACCAAACGGTGTGCCGTCGGCCGAACGCCCTTCTTCGGCTGGGGAGAAGACGCTGAGAGTGACACCATTCACGATACCAGGAAAAGACTTGAGTGTGAAATACCCGGACGCAACGGATGCTTTTCGGAACTCTTTTATATAGGATGGCGTTACGGGAATATATTTTGACTGACCCATAGTGCCGCTGGTGGTGGCATACATGAAAGGCTGCTCGGAGGTGAGAACATCCTTCTCTCCCTGCCACATGCGATCGATGTATGGGCGGAATTTTTCATAATCCGAAATCTGTGCGCACTTTTGGTAGTCGGCGACTGACCTTACTTGCGCGAAAGAGCGTTCTTTGCCAAAAACAGTGCCGCCATTTAGCGCCATTATTTCGGACAGCTTCCGCCATTGCGCTTGTCTGGGATTTTTGCAATCGTCCTCCAGCTCAGCCATCTCTTTTTGAGCGAGCCGTTCAAAAATTCCATAAACAAGTTTTCTAACTGGCGAGGACAAGAGGCTGACCTATGGCGAGGCGGAGATAAAATCTATTACAGCATTCAGCCTGATCTGCCGATCATGAAACAGTCGCGCTGGAACAGCAAAGGAGCCCGCATTATACTCTAGGCGCCCTTTATTGGTGCTTGTCATGTTTTTTCTTTTCCTGCTTGGCTTCATTACTTTAGCCGTAACCATTTCGCAGCTCTACTCTTTCACGCGCATGTGCCGTTACGTAGAGGACGATTTGCAAAAGCCTGCTCCGTCATATTTGCCGAAACTAGCAGTGATTTTGCCCTGCAAAGGTCTTGATCCCGGTTTTTCTGAGAACATGCGGAAGCTCCTCGAGCAAGACTACAAGCTCAATGGCAAGTCCCAATTCGAAGTTATCTTTGCCGTTGCCACAAGCGATGATCCTGCATATCCTGCATTAGAAAAGGTTTGTCAGGATACTCCGGCTGTACCGAGCCGAGTTGTGGTGGCCGGTATCAATGCACAGAGAGCCCAGAAGCTGAACAATCAACTCGAAGCTTTGAAGCATCTTTCCGATGATGTTGAGGCGATTGCGTTTGTCGACTCTGACGTCATAGCGCGCGATGATTTCCTCCGATATCTCGTTGGTGGGCTCGCCGAGCCAGGCACTGGTGCCACAACCGGCTATCGGTTTTATATACCTTATCGCGGTGATTCCGCTTCAATGATACGTTCGGTGTGGAATCGATTATCGGCTTGGGAGATGGCAAGCCCGAAATATTGCTTCGCCTGGGGCGGAGCAATGGCCGTAAAGAGGGAGATCTTTGATAAAGCTAAGGTCGCCCAGCACTGGGATCGTTCAGCCGATGACGATCTCTCACTGACCACCGCCGTGAAAGATCTGGGCTTAAAAGTTCGCTTTGTACCGCGCTGCTTGGTTGCCAGTCACGGTGATGGTGATTGGCCGGAGGTATTGGAGTGGACGAATCGCCAGTTGATATTAACCAAGGTTTATTATCCGCAGCTCTGGGTGCGAGCAATTGTCAGGGCTTGCATTATGGCGACATGGCTTATTGCCGTGCTCGTCACCGCTTGCCTTTCGGTAATTTCACCCGATCCAATCTTCAAATGGTCATTATTGGTTGGGCTTTCGGTGCTCCCTGTCGAGATATTTTTCCTGATGAAAGGTCAGAGGCTCTGGCAGATGGTACTTCCTCCGGACCGCGCTGCTGATCTTGCAGCATCCTCTCTGCGTTTTATGATGGCGTTGCCTTTGGCGCACCTGGCTTTGCCGTGGATGACCCTTTACTCGGTTTGCACCAATCGCATTCAGTGGCGCGGTGTTACCTATGAGTTGCGAAGTCCATCGGAAATTGTGGTCATCGCCTAGTTTCGCCCCCGCCGATAGCTCTGTCGTTATCAGCGTGATTTCAATATCGACTTAGAGCGATAGTTTGAGCTTTCGCTAGGCGGTATTCTTTAACGCCGTTCATTTTTCAGTCAAGGTAATGCCCGGTTTGCTTTTTCTTCGTTACAAATTTTGTAATTTTCAGACTACGAAGTGCAGCCCATGGGCGGACTCTTTAGAACTGTCCAACCCTTCTTAAGATCCCTCCAATGGCAGAACCTGTCTACATTTATATAATCTATTGATCTTTATCTTATGTGGTGAATTCCGAATGCACCATTGGTCCATACCGGAAGTCCCACAATTTGATTACGGGTGCTAATGCTTCTCAAAAGCTCGCGCGCCGCTCTGACGTTAGGAGATATCTGACCTGTGAAAGTTCCAGAACTTGGGATCATCGCGCTACTGCCTGCAGCATGGAACGGCGAGGAATTACACACCGAGCTTGCCATAGCCGCAAGTCGCGCCGGGTCCATCGGCGTCCTCGACCTTGAGCAGCTGGAGGACATGTCGTTAGCTCTGGAGCCTGTCAAAAAACTAGTTCAAAATGGGCGGCACGGCGTTGGTATCAGATGTGGTGTCGAGCAAATTCAATTCGCTGAGCCCCTGCTCTCGGCACTGGCCTCAGCTGACTGCGCTGAAAAGGGTGTCATTCTCTGCGTTAAAGAGAAAGCTTATCTCAAGAAAACACTGAGCCAGGCAATCAACGTCATTCAGAAGCATAAGCTCGCAGCTTTCTGTGAAGTGATGAATGTCGAGGAAGCTCAGCTTGCAGCGTCAGCTGGTGCTGATGGACTTATTGCTGTCGGTCACGAGAGCGGCGGACGCGTTGGTGAAGAGACAAGCTTCGTTCTGTTGCAGCGCTGCGTACGTAAAGTCAAAGTGCCGGTTTTTGTGAAGGGCGGAATCGGACTCTACACCGCAGGCAGTGTACTTGCTGGAAATGGTGCTGGTGTAGTTCTCGATAATCAGCTCCTGCTTATGCGCGAAGCTCCACTTAGCGGAGAGCAAAAGGAGCGTCTGGCTAACTTCGACGGAACAGAAAGCGAAGTCTTATCGCTCGGACAAGAGAAGGTGCGCCTGTGGGCAAAGCCAGGCAGTGAAAGTTTGAAGAAGCTCCAAGAGTGGTTGAAGACCGTCCAAGAAAAGAAAGACTCCAAAGAAGTCGCTGCATTGCACGAAGAGTTTCGTAAGCGTATTCACAGTGAAGTTCAATTGGCAAACGCGGGGACGAGCCAGTTGCCGGCCTTGCTTTCGATCGGACAGGATATCGCCTTTGCCGGTCCTTATGCACGGCGTTTTGTGTCGGTGGGCAGCTTCATAAATGCCATTCGCAGTTTTGCTCATGAAAATTTGGAACTTGCAATCAAGCAAAACGCACTTGCTGAGAATTCCCCGCTTGCTGAATCTCAAGCCACTCGTTTTCCTATTTTGCAAGGTGCTATGACGCGCGTTTCCGATGTGCCTGACTTTGCTTTCAAGGTCGCTGATGAGGGCGCTTTGCCGTTCCTGGCACTGGCACTCATGCGTAAAGAAGAACTGGAACCTTTGCTTGAAAAAACTTCTGCTCAACTTGGCCAGAGATCGTGGGGCGTCGGTATGCTCGGCTTCGTGCCTAATGAGCTTCGCCAAGAACAACTGGAATTGGTATTGAAGACCAGACCGCCATTTGCACTTATTGCTGGCGGACGTCCCGACCAGGCCAAAGAATTGGAAGCCAATGGTACCAAAACATATTTGCATGTACCGTCGCCAGTATTGCTTGCTTCGTTTATTGAGCTTGGCGCGCGCAAGTTCATCTTTGAAGGCAAAGAATGCGGTGGTCACGTCGGGCCTCGCTCCAGTCTTGTCTTGTGGGAAACGATGATTGACGTTCTGCTCAACTCAATTCCACCGAAATCCGATCCTTCCGAATTTCATGTTGTGTTCGCTGGCGGCGTTCATGATCGAGTATCAGCAGCGATGGTGGCAGTCATGGCTGCACAGCTTGTTGAGCGCGGAGTGCGCATCGGTGTTCTGATGGGAACGGCCTATCTATTCACGAAGGAAGCTGTCTCAAGTGGCGCCATCGTGCCACGCTTCCAAGAGGAAGCGATTCGCTGCCAGGAAACTGTGCTTTTGGAGACAGGTCCAGGACACGCAATTCGCTGCATAAACTCGCCCTACAAAGATGTTTTTGATTCGACGAAGAAAAAACTGCAAGACACAGGTTGCGGGAAAAATGAACTGCGGCAAGAGCTCGAGATGATGAACCTCGGACGCTTGCGAATAGCCAGTAAGGGGCTCGGACGTGGCGAAGCGGGCGGACAGTCCGGCAGCAAGCTTGTCAAACTTCCATCGGATAAACAGTGGAACGATGGCATGTACATGATCGGTCAGGTCGCGGCCATGCATGAGAAGACCACGACTATTGCTGATCTCCATGCCGCGGTGAGTAAGGATGCTTGCAAACATCTGGAAGCATTAGATCAGTCCGCAAAAGAGCGAGCTGAGTCTGCTCGGGTCGCTGCACAGAAGCCGAAAAAGGTCGAAGAACCTATTGCGATCATCGGCATGTCCTGTCTCTTCCCGAAGGCTAATGACCTTGACTCATTCTGGGAGAATATCCTGAACAAGGTCGACGCCATCGAAGAAATTCCGAAGGAGCAGTTCGACTGGTCGAAGTATTACAGTGCAGATCCGCTTGAGCGTGACAAGATTAGTTCGCGTTGGGGTGGCTTCTTGCGCGATATTCCGTTCGATCCTTCCATTTACGGAATTCCGCCGAGCAGTTTGGCCTCGGTCGATCCGATGCAATTGATCATTTTGGAAGTGACTCGCGCTGCATTGGCCGATGCCGGATACCAGGTTCGACAGTTCAACAAAGAAAGAACATCCATAGTTCTTGCAAATGCGGGGCATGGACCAATTACTTCTTTCTATTCGTTGCGTTCAATGCTCGATTGGACGCTCTGCGACATGCAGCCCGAGTATCGCAAGGAAGTAGAAAAACGATTGCCGGAATGGACTGAAGATTCCTTCCCCGGATATCTGGGAAATGTTGTTGCCGGTCGCGTTGCAAATCGATTTGACCTCGGTGGTATCAACTTCTGCGTTGATGCAGCCTGCGCCTCATCACTAGCGGCGCTATACATCGGCATCAGAGAATTGCGCGCTGGAACAAGCGATGTAGTTCTGCTTGCTGCAACTGATACGCACAACCAGCCAGGGGACTATCTGAGCTTCAGCAAGACTCATGCGCTTTCGCCGCGTGGTCGTTGCCGCACTTTTGACGCTACCGCAGATGGTATCGTAATCAGCGAAGGTATGGCGGTTCTCGTTCTGAAACGTTTGTCAGATGCTGAGCGTGATGGGGACAGAATCTATGCACTGATTAGAGGCATCGGCGGATCGAGCGATGGTCGCGACCTCAGCTTGACCGCACCTCGTCCGGCTGGACAAATGCTCGCTCTGCGTCGAGCATATGAAGATGCCGACATCTCGCCAGCTAGTGTGGAACTTGTTGAAGCTCATGGCACCGGCACCGTAGCTGGTGACAGGGCAGAAGTGGAAGCCTTGCGGCGCGTCTTCGAAGCATCGGGTGCTGAAAAACGAGTTTGCGCTGTCGGATCCGTTAAGACTATGATCGGACACACAAAGTGCGCCGCCGGTCTGGCTTCCGTGATTAAAATTGCAAAATCGCTGTACCACCGTGTATTGCCGCCGACAATCGGCGTTGAGACACCGAGTCCTGCTTGCAATTTTGATAGCTCGCCGTTCTACATCAATAGCGAGGCGCGCCCGTGGATCCACAATAAGGATTTGGATTATCCGCGCCGAGCTGGTGTCAGTGCATTTGGTTTTGGCGGTACGAACTTCCACACGGTCCTGGAAGAGTATTATCCGCAGACTACTAATAGGCAGGACAGTGCTTTTGCGCATTTCCCGACCGAATTGTTTGTGTTTAGGGCTGGCACGCGCCAGCAGCTTGAGCGCACACTTGAGGCCTTGAAGGCTTCAGCTGAAAAGGTGAGAGTGCTTGAAAGCCAAGCACATAGCCCGGTGCCATCGAACGAGCCCTCTAATTTATTTGACCTGGCGTATAGACATCACCTAACACAGAGTTCAATGCCACCACTTGCTCTTGCTGAGCTGGTGAACTTGGCTATAATTGCATCTTCTGTTGACGATCTCTTGAAGAAGATCGAACAAGTGAAGCTGGCGCTGCAAGATGCGAGTAAGAAATCTCTGCGGGATCCGCGCGGTATCGTTTTCCAAGAAGGACCGAAATCCGCGGCGCCACAAGTTGCGTTCCTCTTCCCTGGTCAGGGCTCGCAGCAAGTAGACATGCTTCGCGATTTGTCCCTGGTTTTTGGTGAGTTTAGAACAACATTTGAAAATGCCGACAATGTGCTTGCGGGATCTTTCGACAAACCGTTGAGCAAGTACGTCTATCCAACGCCTGCTTTCACGGATATCGAGAAGAAGACTCAATCTGCCCAATTGACGGACACGCATGTTGCTCAGCCTGCGGTTGCAGCTGCCGATATTGCGGCTTTCCACTTGTTGAAGAGTTTCGGTCTGCGTCCCGATATGTGTGCAGGACACAGCTTCGGCGAGTATGTCGCGCTGGCTGCGGCCGGAGTCTTCAACGAGAGTGACTTGTATCGCTTATCCGAACGCCGTGGTGCTATTTTGAAGGAAGCGAACAATAGCCGTTCGGGGAGCATGACTGCTGTCAGTACGAATGGCGAGCATGTGCGCAGCATGATCGCTCACTTGAAAGATGTAAGTTTAGCGAACATCAATTCGCCCAAACAGTGCATTATTTCTGGCGAGCTCGGAGCGCTGGAACAAGCCGCACTTATCTTCAAAGAGAATAAGGTGAAGTCGAAGCCGATCGCAGTTTCGGCTGCGTTTCATTCACCGCTGATGCAGCCAGCACTTCGCGAATTGTCGCAGGCACTCTTGCAGTTTACGTTGAAGAAGCCGCAATTAACTGTCTTCTCGAATACTCTGGCCAAGCCATACCCGACAGAACTTGGACAGATCGCTTCGTTGCTTTGCGAGCATCTTGTTAAACCAGTCGAGTTTCAAGCGGAAATTGAGCAAATGCACGAAGCTGGCGCTCGCGTATTCATCGAATGCGGACCGGGTTCCGTGTTGACTGGGCTGGTCGATGATATTTTGGAAGGCAAGGAGCATCTGACCTTATCCATTGAGCGCAATGGAAAGCATGGTGTCACTCAGCTTCAGAATCTGCTGGCATATGCGTTTATTGCTGGTTTGGATGTTGATTTTGGCCGGCTCTACAAGCATCGTGTTGAAGGTCTGCTGCCTAAGATGGAAGCTGGCACAACGCCGAACAAGCCGAAGCTGATGTATCTCGTTAATGGTGGGCATGTGAAGCGCCTTGATGGGGCGAATGTCATTGCGGCAAATAAGCCTACGGAGTATGCATTTAAATTCCTTGGAGCAGGCGCTGGCTCCGGTGTTGCCGCGACTGCAGTTGGTGGTGCGCAGAACAATCCGGAAGGGAGTGGCGCGTCCGGTGTTGTAGGGGCGCAGCCTTTAGAAGCGGGCAAGATGCCCGCGCTCCCATCAGGGGGAATGCATTCGCTTTCATCAGGCGGGATGCCTGCTCTCCCTCAGGGCGGGATACCTTCGCAGCTCCAGCCGGGCGGGATACCTTCGCCGCTCCAGTCATCGGGGCTGCCACCTGGCGGGATCTACCCAACAGTTGCGATGCCAACTCTGCCCGGAGCCCAGCCGTTTGAAGCGGGCAAGATGCCCGCGCTCCCATCCCCCGGGCAAGCTGGGGTCCCAACTAAAGGAGCCGCTTCGGCTCGCGAGCAGGTCTTGCTGGAGTTCCAGCGTACTATGCTTGAGATGACCAACAGTTTCCTGAAAGCTCAAGAACAAGTCATGATCGCCTATCTGCAAGGCAATAGTGCTGCTGTCAAAGCCGCGATGCCTCAGGTGAATATGATGCTTCAGAATTCGTTTGCGAATCCCTTGCCGGAATTTCTGGCTGATCAGATCCCCAATCCTTATATAGCAAGTCAAAACATTTCAGCGCAAAACGTCAGCGCCCCAGCAGCTGCTCAGCCATCTGTTGCGCCGCTGCCTAATCCGCAAATAGCGTCTGACCTTTCGGCGCTTGCATCAGCTTCTGCCTCGGCATTGCTTCACAGCATGCAGGATACTGTTTCATCAGTAAGCGAGCCGCGTGCATCCATCCAAACAGAGAAACAGCTGGCTGAAAATTTGCAGCCCTACACGGCTCAGTCAGATTCTCCAAGCAATGGCAATGGAAACAACGGACATCATTCGAACAATGGCAAAAATGGTGGCAGCCCAACTAAGTTGGATCCGGAATTCTTAACCAAGCGTTTGATCGAAATTGTTTCCGAGCGCACTGGCTATCCTGCCGACATGCTCGATCCCACTTTGGATTTAGAAGCGGATCTCGGCATTGATTCCATTAAGAGGGTTGAAATCCTGAACAATTTCCGCAAGCTACTTCCCGATGATGTGCAAGTTCAGCTGGAGAGTGGAATCGAGAAGCTCGCTGGAACTAAGACTCTGGAAGGCATTATCACGTGGATTAACGAAGACCTTGTTGGCTCGCAATCTGCTTGCGCCAACAGCAAGGAGGAAATCGTCGTAAAGACAGCTTCGGCAGAATCAAGCAGCGCGTTTGCTCAAGATGCTAGCGCCGACACAAATGCTGCCTCTGCTCCTCCTGCAAATAATGCATATATTGAGCGGGGCCTGGTTGTTCTGAAAGACCTGCCGGCTTTGACGAATAAGGTTTCAAATTTACAAGGCACCTTCGTAATTAGCGATTGTGGCTCGGACTTGACTCATAAGCTCGAAGCTGATCTTGTCAAACTCGGCGCGAAGGTAATGGTGCTTAAGCACAAAGCTGGTGCTAATACGCCACCACCATTTGATATTAGCCAGAGCCAAAAGTTTGAATTGGATTTGACAGATGAAGAGATCCTTCAGTCATTCGCTGCTCGATTCGTCCAAAAGACTGGTCGCATTGCTGGATTGATTCACCTTCTACCGCTGGGTGAATGTTCGGAAAGTCGCAATGGTCACTTCGACCCGCTCGCTCAATACCTGCCGATTCGTTCGCTGCATGTATTGACCAGAGCTTTCCTTGCTTTGCCTGGCAGCCCAGAACATACTCCCTTTCTGCTTACCACCTCGAGGCTCGGAGGCACCTTTGGCGTAGACAATCCCAGCGACATCGATCCAGTGCAAGCTGCTCTGCCAGGCTTCGTGAAGACGTTCGCGCGTGAGTACAGTTCCTCGGTTGCCCGTTGCATAGATTTTGGACCAGACTACAATGACAACAAAATCAAAGATGTAATTCTGCTCGAACTCAATGACAATAGCAAGGAACTCACTGAGGTCGGCTACAAGGGCAAAGTACGCTCAGCCGTCGATGTGGTGCGCGCGCCGCTGGATGTCGTCGCTGGCAGGAAATTGGAACTTAAACAGGGTGCTTTGGTTCTTGTGACTGGTGGCGCTCGTGGTATCACTGCGGATCTCTGCATGGAGCTGGCGCCCTACAAGCCAACATTCGTTATTGTTGGTCGCGGCATTCGTCCTGCTCAAGAAGATGCCGAGTTCCGGGGCATTGAGGGACAGAAAGAACTCAAGTCCTTGATTATGGAGTCGCTGCGCAAGAAAGGCGAAAAGCTTAGCGTTCCGGTTGTCGAGGGAATCTATCAGCGCCTTCTCAGAGAAAGAGAAATCCGTCGCAATTTGGAGCGTCTTGAAGCTACTGGATCGCGCGTTCACTATCATTCGATGGATGTGCGTAATAAAGAGCAATTCTCAGAACTCATCGACCGACTTTACGAAAGCTTTGGCAAGATCGATGCGGTCATTCATGGTGCCGGTGTAATTGAAGATGCCTATCTCAAAGATAAGACACTTGCTTCATTTGATCGTGTCTTCGGCACTAAGGTCGACGCTGCCTTCACGCTTGCTTCCCGACTACAGTTGGATAGTCTCAAGTACTTGATACTTTTCTCTTCAGTTGTAGGAAGAGCGGGCAATGCTGGACAGGCAGACTATGTTTGCGCGAATGAAGTCTTAAATAAGCTGGCTCGCAAACTTAATACGAAGACCAAAGCTCGCGTTGTTTCCCTCGCTTGGGGACCGTGGCGCGGTGGCATGGCTCAACCTGAACTTGAATCACTGTTTGCCCGTTACGGCTGGTCGATGATCGAGTCAATGGATGGACGCCGCTCATTTGTCAACGAACTCACCTCCGGAATGAAGACTGATGCTGAGGTTTTGCTTGTCGGTCAGTTGCGGAAGCCGGAAGACAACGCTTCGCTGGCAATTGTCGATCAGCGTATCACCGGTAATTTCTCTGTAGGGAACAAAGTGCCTCAGGCGATCAGATTGCATGGAGCTGAAGTTCTGAAGCGCAATGAAAGCTCTTTGGAGTTGAAACTGCGCATTGATCCTGAATACGATCTCTATCTTAAGGATCACTCCTTCGACGGCGTACCGATTCTGCCGATGGCTGTGGCGACGGAGCTGCTGGCTGAAGCGGCTCAGTTCAAGTATCCAGACTTGAAGCTTGAGGCGATCGACAAGTTGCAAATCCCGGCTGGTATCATGTTCGAAAACGGTGCCAAAGACATCTTTATCTCAATACAACAACTCGAGGGGTCAGCCGACAAAGTGCGTGCCGAGATCTCGATCTCGACTGGTGCAGTAGCCGGCAGAAAGAACTTCAGCGCAGATGTTGTTATGTCCAGGGCTCCTCAAAGAGAGCTGCCGGCTGGTCGCCCTTTTCGGAGCGAATTTGTTCAACCCGAGATTCGTGAGCTCGAAGCTGCACCGCCTACGGTGACGCAGGTCTACAAGAACTGGTTGTTCCACGGACCGTTATTCCAAGGTTTGGAGAATATCGATGCTATTGGTATTAATGGCATCCTTGGGCAAATCAGCACTGTTCCAGTTTCTGAATGTCTGCGATACGACGGTGCCGCCACATGGATTGTCGATCCGATTATGTTGGATTCGGCAATGCAACTGGCAGGGATCTGGGCGCGACACTACATGGACATAACGGTATTGCCTGTAGGTTTCGGTAAGCTGCGTTTCTATGCCACTCCTGAAGGTAAGAACTTCAAGGTCTTCGTCAGTGTGCCTTCGGAGTCGAAGAGTGGCGAATTACTTTGTGATATGGCCGTTTACGACGAGAAAGATCGCTTAGTCTTCATTATGGAAGATCTGCAAGGCGCAGGAAGTAAGTCTTTGAATCGCCTCGGTTCGCAGGCTAAGGCGTTAAGAGCAAAATAGCATGCCTAGTTCAGCGGTCGTAATTGGACTTGCCAGCCATCTTGCCGGTATAGGTTCAAGTGAGAATTTCTATGAGCGATTCTTTTCGCCGCTCGCTAAGCAAGAGCCGTTTGATATCGTCTTTCAGAATCCTTTGGAGACTTTGCTTGCTGCCCTGCGCGATGCACAAATTTCCGCACAGAGCTTGGGTGAAGGACGTGTTGCACTCTTTCTTCACAACTCGTCAATGGACGATAGTAACTGGTTGAGTGAACTTCAATCGCATGATGCTTTGGCGTTGCTGCGTTTGGATTTTGAACCGGTGATTAGCCAAACCGTATCGCAGATGTTTGAGCGCGCTGTGGAGTCGCTCAACTCCCGAAGCATTGACTTTGCATTCATTTGCGGTTTCGATTCAACTGATAGCATTGCATTTGTTTTGACGACTGAGTCGAACGCTGTGATTATCGATACACGCATTTACTGTGCGCTGTCAATTGATGAAGGCTACCCACAACAAGAGAACGCGAAGCTAGCGCTCGACGATGTGGGATTGATTGTCTCGGCAACAAAACAAGGTTCGAACTTGAAATCTCTTGGACCAAGTCGCGCGCCCTCTGGTTCTTATTTCGCCGATTTTGTGCCAGTCGCTGCAAGCTCATTTGCAACTGGGCAATTTAAGCAATCCCTGCTCGAACTTCTTGCGTTGAAGTCTGCTTGTGCAAGCACCTACCTGCGCGTGCTGCCTGCTACCCAAAAGCCGTCGACGCCTGCTTCCAGTTTGCCGCCTGGTGTAATTGCTTATTCGAATGCACGTCCTTGGATACATCCTGCATTTGGCGATGAGGTGAAGAATAACGCACGGCGAGCGCTGATTCTCGCTGATGATTACATACTTTCGACGCGGGAACTCGATTCGGATTTGGAGGATAAGCACGTTCGTCCAGTCCTTCGGCAATCATCTGAGCTTTTCTTGCTCCAAGCCGCTACTCCTGGCGAATTGTTGATAAAGCTTCAGGACTGGAGCTTTATGCCAGATTGCACGTTAGCGGAAATTGCCCGCCAACAATACATGAACGAACAGCGCCGCCCGGAGTCTGGCGCTGCTTCCCTGTATCCGTGCAAATATCGATTAGGCATTGTTGCCGGTTCTGTGGATGAATTGCGTGGTATTGTCAGTGATGCCTACAATGCAATCAGCGATGACCCCGAGCAGCCCATTCAGTTCGGACGGCGGCCCACCGGTTACGCTTATTCGAAGCTTCCGTCCGGCCTGACTGAAGAACATAGATCAAAGGTCGCCTTTGTTTTTCCTGGATTAGGGGCGTCCTATCCGAACATGCTAGCGGATTTGTGCTTCTATTTTCCAGAGGTGCGCAGCGTATTCGATTTCGTCGAGCGGCTTGCTGTTCGCGCAAACGACAAAGTTCTTCCGAGCCGAGCTATCTTTCCGCTCAGCAATGATGGATCGCAAACTATCAGCCAGGCTCTGCTTGCAACAATTGATTCGGCTGTTGTGACGCTCTTGCTTGCCCAATGGGCGCTGTTCAATCTCTTGCAGAAGTTGGGCATTCGTGCCGACGCCTTCTTGGGATGCAGTACAGGCGAATTTGCTGTTTTGACAATGAATTCTTCTTTCAATATTTTCAAAGCTGCAGAACCTTTCTATAGGCTCAGTACGCAGGTATCGCGTTTGGTGCCGAAGGACGAGCTGATTCGGCTGCGAACCATACGTGTTTCAGCTCCATTTGCTGGAAGAGTAGAGAATTTGGTTAAAGCATTGCCTGCGCCTGTTTATCTCGGCGCAGAGATGAGTAACACCTGCTCGTTGCTTTCGGGCGAGCGGTCTGTCATGGATGAATTATGCGCTCAGCTAAAGAAGAATGACATAGATTTCCTTGTTTTGCCGGTAGCTATTCCGTACCACACGCCCCTGGTTGCCGGGAAAATCAGTGGGGAAGACCCCGAGTTCATGCGTCTTTCGGTGCAGATTCCTGATAGAGAATCGTGGTCTGCCTCATTAGCCAATACCTATCCGGATGATCCGCCGGCAATTCGAAAATTGGCAATGAATCTTTTCGAGAAGCCGATTCAGTTTCGATCTTCGATCGAACAGATGTATGATGCGGGAACGCGGATCTTTTTGGAAGTTGCTCCGAAGGGCGGGCTAATACCCTATGTGTCCGAGATTCTTGCTGATAGACCCCATCGCGCCATGGCTTGTAACCTTGCTGAGCGAAGTGGAATTGATCAGCTGAATGTTTTGCTTGCCACTCTTCACTGCGATGGCATTGATCTTGATCTAGATGTTCTTTACGAGCGTCGTCCCGCGACGCCGTTGCGTTCTGATTGGAGCGCAGGCTTCCAGCCTGCTCATAATGAAGCTAACGAAGGCAATCGTGCATTGCTCGGAGAATACGATGAGCCACGTGCCTCCATTGATCAGCCGGATGCTGAAGCTCAGGGCACGGCGGAACTTATCCAGTCGTACTTTAACGGATTGAATGAACTGCATTCCAACATGGCGGATATGCAAAGAAGGTTAATGCAAGCCTATCTGGCCGGTGTTGCAAACGATGATTCGGAGGATGCTTCAGAGTTCGAAGAATGCTCTGAGGGAATCCCTTTTGGGACCGCCGGGGTCCCGCCGGCTTCGGTTGGCACAACTCTTTCGGGCTCTCTGACGAATGAAGCTGCGGTATCATCGCAGAGTTTAGCTGCCTCTGCGAATGCTGCTGCAAATCCCTTCTTTCGAAAGAGGCCATTTCTCCTCCACGCAAGCCTTGCAGCAAATGAAAATCTAGCTCAAGCAATTGTTCCGCTGAGCACCAAGACTCATCCCTTTATCCTCGACCATGCCATCGGTGGCAATCTTAGTAGCCTCGATGAGCATGCTCGCGTGTATTTGTTGCCATTAATGGTTGCCATTGAAATTATGGCTGAGCTTGCCGCTATCCTCTTTGAAGGGCTCGTTCCGGTAAAGCTTTTGGATATTCGTGCCCTCAAGCGTATTCGCGTTACTGGCCAGACAACGCTCCTGCGCGTGGAATCTGAGAAAACTGCCGATGGCTTGGCGTCTGTCACCATATTCGATGCCGAGCGGGAAAATGTATTAGCCTCTTGCAAAATCGGTTTTAGTTCAGTTTATGCCAATCCATCTGTTCAAAGTTTTCCTTCCGGCACTGGGAAATCCGCTTCTAAGTTCTCTCCAAGCCGCTTATACGGAGATGGCAGCATGTTTCACGGACCCGCTATGCAGGCAGTGAAAAGCATCGATGGCGTCTATCAAAAGCAGATTGAAGGGAAATTGTGCGGCTCCACATATGGTGACTGGTTTGCCATTCCCGATGCTGCCAACTTCGGATTCATGATCGACCCGCTTCTTTTGGATAGCCTCAGTCAGTTCGTACTCTATCAAATGTATGAGCATGATCTAGACGCCACTGCTCTTTTACCATTCCACATCGCGTCAATTGATCTCTATGACAATCTTGATACCTGGCGCCATCGCCCTTTGGACGCGTCCGTCCAGGTGCGCGCTATGAGCCAGCGCGGAACCCTGGCTTCTATGCAATTGAAATCACCAGAGGGTCGCTTGCTCTTGCATTGCGAAGAAATTAGCAGCCGTGCAATCATGCTTGACCAGAAAGTTCGGAAAATTGTTTTTGAACCAGCCCAGATATTTTCTGCTGAATGGGATTGTTTTGCCAATTGCCAGGATTCAGTAATGACTGCTATTGCTGCCTCTGATTTTCCTGATGATGAAACCGTACTAGATTGGCTGACGGATTACGTTCTTACAAGCGAGGAGCAGAAATATTGGACAAGACTGGGCAAAAATGAGAAGCGCCGCAAACAATGGCTCATGGGAAGAATTGCTGCCAAAGATGCTGTGCGAAGCTACCTTTTGCGCAAGCATAAACTTGAATGCCGCCTGCTCGACCTTCAACTCCAGAGAGATGCTCATGGTGCTATCTCGATTACGCTTGCCGGAAATCAATCAGTTGCGATGCCTCGTATCTCTATTTCACACTGTGAAACCCTTGCATGTGCGATTGCTGAGGCGCAGATGGCTGGGATTGATATCGAGGAATTGAAATCGCGCGATGAAGGTTTTGAGAAATTGGCCTTCACGGCAAATGAGAAAATATTTTTGGATCGACTTTCCGACAGCCGAGATTACATATGCTGGAGCACTGCCTTTTGGACGGCAAAAGAAGCAAGCGCCAAGGCGCATTTGACAGGATTCCAAGGAAACCCGAAATCATTTGAAGCGATAGCCATGAACAAAGATGAAGGTCTCGTTACCGTCCGCTCCCCTGCAAATGGCGGCTTAGTTCGGGAATATCAATGCAGTGTTCGTTTTGACTTCGACCGTAATGTAGCTATCGCCCGTGTTAGCGGGTATAAAGACTGCTGAGTTCAAAGCTCCATGAACTAAGAGATTCGATTCTATATAACCGGCTGCTTCTCTTTCTATGTTTTCGAATTTGCACTGCGGAAAATCTAGTAGAAACATCGCTTCAAAGATTTGGCAACAAATCTGCGCGCTAGCAATTGCTTTCTTCGTTCTTTGCTCTATAGCCCTGGCCGACAGGGATCTAGTGGAGTACAGGGTGGAAGGAAAGAAGGTAGCAAAAAATGTTTATAAAGCTACTCTGCTGGTCAATGAATCCGTTGCTTTGATAAAAAAAAATGCGTATGAACGTGCTCTTGGTAAATTGAAGCTCGCGTCAATTATTGCGCCTGATCAAGCAAGGACTTACATCTGCACGGGAATAATTTACGCGCGGCAAAATCGCAATGCCGATGCGATAACACAGCTCAAGAAAGCCGTCAGTTGTAAGGATGCACCAGCTAGTGCGTATACCACGTTAGGAAGCTTGTATCAAACCAACGGTGATCTTGATGGCGCGATTTCCACGTTCAAAGCAATGGGAAAGAGATTTAGCGATCTAGGCTTGGTTGATCGCAGTGACAAAATTCTTGCGTTGTTGGAACGCGAACGAGACCGGCGCAAGAAAGCAACGGGATCATCAAAAGGTTCCACAACTCAAGGTGATTATTTGCAAGATGCTCTGCAGAGCGGATTTCATAAGTGGTCCACCTTCCGCATGCCTTTAAAAGTCTATATCGAGCCGGCTGTTGATGTGGACGGCCACCTGGCGAGTTACGATGATCTGTTGCGACAGTCTTTCTATGCATGGGCAAAAGCACTGAATCGCAAAGTTAGTTTTGTGTTTGTGAATGACCCTGAGAAGGCCGATATACAGTGCCATTGGACTAATGACCCTGCAGAATTAGGTGATGGAACTGAGAACGGTGAAACGAAGATTCGCTTTATCGGAGAAACAATCGTTGCAGCATCCATAGCATTGCGCGCCAAAGAGCCGGAAGGTGATTTTCCGTTTTCAGACAATCTGGTGTTCACTACTTGTGTGCACGAAGCTGGGCATGCCCTGGGGCTGTCAGGACATAGCCCCAATCCGGAAGATGTCATGTTCTTTTCCGTGCCTCTGGCAGATGTAGAGCGCACGGTGACGGAGCGCGATAAAAATACAATGTTGAAAATTTATTCCAAAGAACAGTCGCCTCAATATGTATTGATCGACTTTCTTGTAAATCCAGTAAATAGTGCGCTGGTAGGGTTGGCGGTATTTCTTTTGATACTTCTCGGTATCATTGTCCCCAGGTTGGCAAAACGCCGAACAAAAAAAACGTCGCTAGGTTCGCATTTTCGCTCTTCTCAGATAAAATAGCGTTGGTTTAATCCTTTAATTGAAACCTTTTCAAGGTTTTTACCATCCAGAGTTGTGTAATTCGACTAAAGACGATTGAGCGATCATGACACCTGAATGCAACAACTATTCTTCGACAGACGTACTGTCGTTGTTTGAGCAGAGGCCAATCAAGTTGGCTCTCTTCAGCTCCGGACTCGGAACCATTCAAAGAGGTTTCGAGATTTCCACCGGGCGCTTTTACAATGCACTAGCCGGGCAGGAAGGATTGGACGTGCGGCTCTTTACAGGCTCGGACTTTCCTGGTGCGAAGGCTGTATGGAACATTGGGCGCCAGTTTTGGCTAGGAAGCTTGTTGAAGCCGTTTGCTCCGATCGATCCTGAAAAACTCTGGAAGTTTGCGTATGTTCTTGAGCAGACGACGTTCTCTTTTGGACTCTTGCCGGAATCTCAAAACGATTGGCAGCCCGATGTTGTTTGGACAAAAGAGGTCCCGCTGGCTCACGTTCTTTATGAGTTCCGCCGTTTGTTCAACCTTAAGTACAAAGTGATTTTTGCTAACGGCGGTGGTTTCAAACCGAAAACTTACCAACATTTTGACTTCATTCAGCACCTTCATCCTGAGGCTTACGAAGAGGCTTTGCGCTATGGCATACCAGCCGAGAAGATGAACGTATTGCCGAACGTGGTGCCTTACACGGCGCCTCTGTGCGACAAAGCGACGCTTCGCAAGAAATACAATATAGATGATAATGACTACGTAATCATCAGCGTTGCCGCATGGAACAAGCATCACAAACGGCTTGATTATTTGCTCGATGAATTCCAAAAGCTTCAAGATCCACGCTATAAACTCATCCTTTGTGGTCAGCCGGAGCCGGAAGGGGAGAGCTTGCGCGAAGAGCTGGCTGCTCTTCTTGGCGATCGCGTTCGCTGGCTGACGGTTTCCGATTTGGAAGTCAGAGAGTTGCTTGCTATGTCGGACCTCTTTGTACTTTGCAGCCTATATGAAGGATTGGGCGCTGCTTTGATCGAGGCTGCGTTGGCTGGACTGCCGGTGCTTTGCCATCCTCATGGCGGCGGCAAGTACATTCTGCAGGACGACAAGTGGCTGATTGATATGAGCGTGCCGGGAAATCTGAGCATGAAGATTCAGGAGTTCGCGGCTTCGCCGCCCTCAAGTGAAACACTGGCGAAACTCAAAGCTAAAGTAGCGCAACGCTTTGACGAGGATGAACTATCGAAGAGATTTGCTGCGATGGTGGAGCATGTTTTGTATACAGAGCCATTAGTCGGGTCAAGAGCCAGTTAGGCTAGTAAACTGTATCCGTTCACTTCTAGGATTTAGTCGATGGGTAGTCAGAAGCTGCGTCGCTCCGGTTTGCTCGTATTGCTCTTTGCTTCATTTATCTGCAACTTCCAGATGTCAGAAGCTGTTGCTCAGAGTCGTGTTCCTTATGATGATTCGCAAGAGAACACCACTGTGACTATGTATCAAGTTCTGAACGGTGCCAATAGGCAGCAGTATTTTTTGACGAACAATAAACAGTCGGTGATGTTGCCGGGCGCCGGTGTCAATGGTAACGCGGTTGCAATCTACGGCAGCCCGGATGGCGCGCAATGGTATGTTGACAGGACTGGATCGCAGCAATATCTACCTGGCAATGGAGCGGCTGTGGCTGTTAATAACGCAGGTAATATGTCGGACGGACCTTATGGGGCGTCTGACTGGCAGTCGGGCGGGAATTACTATCAACAGCAGCAATATGCAGCACCGCCTGTAGCGCCATCAGTGGAGAATAATTATTACGAGAATAACAGTTCCAGCGCAAGTAGTGGTGGCAGTGGTGGTGGCGTAGGCTCTGCACTTGGTGCCGCTGTTGGCGCTGGTTTGGGTGCCGTGGCTGGTGCTGCTATGTCGACTATTCCATGGGGCACACCGGTCTATTGGGGTGGTGGCGCGCCCTGGTATGCGGGCGCAGGCGGCGCACCCGTTTATGTCAATCGTGACAGCTTCAGCCATTTCAATGAATGGAATCGACAAAATAGCTATTGGAACCATAACGTAAATAATCATTGGAGTAATCACAACTTCAATAACAACAATTGGGACCACCATTGGGGTCATGATAATTGGCCAGGAAAAGATCACGGGTTTCCTCCGCCGCTTGATCAGGTGCCTGGACGCTTGTACTCACCTAACCAGGGCGGCGCTGGCTACCGTGGAGGTGGATATCGTGGTGGCTATGGTGGCGGTGGCTATCGCGGCGGATTCGGTGGCGGTGGAGACCGCGGCGGCTTTGGTGGCGGTGGCGATCGTGGCGGATTCGGCGGAGCTGGGGAGCACGGCGGCGATCACGGCTCAGACCACGGTGGTTTTGGCGGCGGTGGTCGTCGCGGCGGAGGAGGCGGCGGCGGGCGTCATGGCGGCGATGGAGCTCATCGAGGTGCTGGCGGCGGTCACCGAGGCGGTGGCGGCGGACATCATGGCGGTGGTGGACACGGACGCCGCTAGGATATTTTCTTTGCATTTGGCTGCCGTCGATTGGGTAGCAAGATGCTTTTCGCTCTTTGAAAAACGATTGTGTAAGCTTAAGTTCGAGGAACTCTTCGACTGATTACTTGATTTCGACGATGCTGCCAATCTTGATGGTTTCATTGGAGATCAGCGTTTGCAATGCGGATTTCGGCAAATGGACGCATCCGCCGGAGTTTGCATTACCCAGATTTTTCTCTTCGTCCGGAGTACCATGCAGTGCGATGGAGAACCAGTAATCCTTTCCCGCATAAGTGGAAAGCTTGGGACCTGTGATCGCTGGTGCCTGTCCGCTTTTTGAAATTCCATTCAAGCCGATGTATGCGGCACCGTATGCGGTGTCGGGCTTCCCGTTGCCGTCGAAATCTAATCCGTTCATGTTTGCGAACAGGCGTTTGAGTCCATCGCCAGAGCTCAGGTAGGATACGGCTTTAGTGTTACCTTTGTATTTGCGCAAAAGCTGATCGGATGTCTTGTTGAGATTGCTATCACTGGTGAGAATGATGTCGACTTCGAATCTACCCGTAGGGGTGACATTGTCCGCCATCGATTTCTTTCTATTCAATCCACCTCTGCCGATGCCGATTTTGCAAGATTGTATGATTTTTCCATTCTGGATAACTTTCATCTCTCGCTTTGCGCGATCAATGATTACTGCAGTAGTGCTGCCTTTCGAAGCAGGCTGGAAGCCTGCGCTCCCATTGGCGGGAAGCGCATTTGACTCATTCTGTTTTGCAATGAGAAATGAGTCTGCATCGTAACTTTTCGAAGCAGGCTGGAAGGTTGCGCTCCCATTCGGCTGGCACCGCCAGCCTCCAGCCGGCAAATGCCGGCGCCCGCCGCTGATTCTGCTTTCTACATTCAGTTCGCTGTAAAAGTCGAGAACTTGCTGCGCAAAGACTGGCTGCGTCAAAAAGATGATTGCCAGGCAACTGCCAATGCTAATCCATATAAGCGGCTTATTGTGCTTGTTTGGCTTGAATCTGTTGCTTGTAGTTTGTGAGAATTGAATCAAGCTGAAGACCCTGATCGTATCCTGTGAGGCGGTTTAACATTCTTCCGCGCCTATCCACAATTATGACCTGTGGAATCTGCTGGATGTTCAACTGACGAGCCAAATCTGGATTGCTATCGGTATCTACGTAGGTAAACTGTGCAAAACCCTTATAGTTTTCCATTGTTTCGTGGACAATCGGCTTCAATTTACGACAGCTTGGACACCATCTTGCGCCAAATTCGTAGACCTGAACATAGGGTCCTGCTTTGGCGGGGGAGGCTGTCGCCACTTTGGTTGCCGCGGCTGTTTGCACGGGGGCTTGATTGACTTGAGCTGGAATTTGATTTGCCTGTGCCGCCGGAGCCACCGCTGGGGCGTAAGTTGCGGTTTGAGGGCTTCCGTAATTAGTCATTTGCATTGCTGGAGGCTGAGGCGCAACCACGCCTGCTGCAGACATCTCGCCGTTCTGCAGCGGCAAATTTTGCGCGCCTGCCTGCGAGGCTTCTTCTGCTCTTGCGTTTGCTAAAGAACCCGCGAAAGCTGCAATGACGCTGCTTATCAGGATTCCTTTTATCTTCGTTTTCATACTGGCCTTTCAAACCCGAGATTTGCCAAGTATAACCACGCAAAAGGCAGTGCACAACTTTTTTTTCGTATTGTCCGCGTAGCTTATGGAGTATACGAAGGCAAGCGGGGCTTGTCTTTGGGGGATTTTTAGACTATCAGTAATATTAATTCTGTAATTGCCATTACTTTGCCAAAACCTGCAAAAATAGCAGAGATGAACCGTTCTTTCAGAGTATCAATTAGCCTTCGAAACGGGATTGTTGCCCTCAGCAGCCTCCTCATACTGCTTCTCGCGCCGTTCTCCAAAGCAAGCGCCGAGAACGCGCAAGCTGATTCCTCGAACAAATCTGATAGGGACACTGCCACTCAATCGCAGAGCAGTCCAGCGATGTCAAAAGATGCTTCGGGACCGGCTCCTTCTGATAAAGCGAAAGATAGTAAAGCTAGTTCCGAGAAGGATAAAGGTCCGAACGAGGACAATTGGAAGGAGTATTTAGAGTCAGCCAAAACCTCTTATAAAGAAGGTAAATTGGATGTCGCTGCAAATGACTTGGAGCTTGCACTCTTGGGCGCCGAGCGGCTTCGCGAGGGTGCTAAAGGTGAAGCGTTCTTGCATGTTGGCGAGCAGTATCTGTATCTAAAACAATATGAAAAAGCGAAGGTTCTTCTTGAAGAAGCAATTCGTTTGCGAAGAACAATACCTGGCTTCAAGAGCATAGCAAGCGCTAACGCGCTGGATACGTTAGCGCAGGCATATTCGCGCACAGGCAACTTGGAAGAAGCCAAAAAATCGGAAGCGGAAGCGCTAGCGACATACGAAGCACTGAAGAAAACTGATACCAGTGACTATGCGATTGCCTTGTCGAATCACGCGAACACACTACGCGCGATGAAGCAATACAAAGAAGCTGAAGAGTTCTTTGCCAAAGCTGTATCGGCACAACAGAAAATTGATAAAGGCGACAGTATTGAGCTAGCGAAAATTCTCCTCAATGCTGGTGGCATGTATTGCGATATGAATAAACTTGATTCAGCAAAGCGCTTATTGGATCGCGCGCATAAAATTGTGCGCGGACAGCTAAAGCCCGAACATCCGCTCTATAAGCTTTCTCTCAAGAGCGAGCGCGTACTTTATAAGAAGAAAGCAGATAGTTTTCTAAAGGCAGATGCAAATCCATATCGGGAAAATGTGGCGATCGCAGTTGGGAAATTGGCAGAGCTATATGAGGAGGAAGGCGATCCGTCGCAAGCGCTGGCAGCCTACAAACAAGCCATCGACATTCGCGAAAGGTTGAATCCGGATTCACCGGAACTAGCGCGCCTGAAACAACGCTACGAAGTCTGCCATACAAAACTATCTTCTCATTGATATCGTTGCGACTGGGGCGGCTGTTCTGCACCTGCGCCGTGGTGCTTGGGACATCCGAAGTATTGCTAGTTGCGCGGATTATTTCTGAGATGTTAATTGCAGTGCTTGATTGTCAGCTTTGAGCACTGTTGATAGTTCTGCTGGGTCCGAGATAGGCGCGCGGCACGAGGCACCGCTGCATACGAATGCGCTTACTTTGCCGTCTGGGCTCTTGCGACCTTGGACAATGAAGTCTGGATATTGCTTCAAGAGCGATTGATCTAATACAGCCATTACTTTTTGTGGATAGAAGATCGAATAGGCTGATTTGCGCATCGCATCTTTGACTGCTTGCGCTGCGTTGTTATTTACGAAAATTACTTCCAGTGGTGGCGACATCGCAAAATCGTAATCGCACAATAATGATGTTGACGATGACAGCACTCGTCGCATCTCTGGTGCCAAGCCAACCAGCGTTTCACGTGCTCTTACGCCATAGCTAGCATCACCAGTGAGTAGCTCCATACGAAGCAAATTTGAAATTGCCACAGCTGCGCTTGATGGAATCGCGCCATCGAAATTGTCATCAATCTTTTGCGGCATGCGAGCAGCCGTCGAGTATGTAAATTCCTTCTTGCCGACATCCCAATACTGACGCATTGTGTCGTCTGTTAGCTGCTTCGCGCTTTTAAGCCAGCGTGGATCCGCGTCCACTTCAGCTAGGTCAAGAAATGCTTGTGCGGCGTATGCGTAGTCGTCTAAGAATGCATCTTCGGATACCTTGCCGTTGAAAAAAGCGTGGCGAAGCTGGCCGTTTTTGCTCATCTTTGTCAAAAGAAAGTCGCCAGCTTGTCGTGCAGCATCAAGATATTTTTTATCTCCGGTTCCAGCAAAAACTCTAGCTAATCCTGAGATAGCCATTGAAGTGCCGTGGCATTCGATCAATTCATCTCTGGCAGGTTTGGGGCGCTTTGATCGAAGGTCTAGCAATTTCTTGCTCAAAGTATCAAATTTAGATTGAAATTCTGGCAAGCTCATATGTAATTGAGCTGCAAGCACTTCTGGATTCTTCTCCAAGCGGGGACAGGACTTACCTTTGTAAGTTGGATAGGACCCGATATTGAGAAGCTTGCCGAACCATTCGGCCTCATCTGGAGACATCGCTTTTTGCAAATCTGCCTTGTCGAATGCGTAGAACATTCCCTCGCCATCGGCAGTGTCTGCGTCAAAGCTTGTGTAGAACCCTCCCTCGGGCGATCTTAATTCATTCAACATGAAGTCGGCGGCATCGCGGGCGGTGCTTACAAAATAATCGTGATCGGTTAAAAGTGATGCGTTCATAAAACAAGAAGCGAGCATGGCATTATCCACCAGCATTTTTTCGAAATGCGGCAATCTCCATTTGTAATCTTCGGTGAATCGATGGAAGCCACCGCCGATGTGGTCGTGCATTCCGCCATTGGCAATCTGTTCCATCGTAAATTTGAAGATGTGAAAAGCGCGTTCTCTTCCGTTTGGAACCTGATAGAGATTCTTCTGATACGCGCGCATGAATAGATTCATATTGCCGGTGTTGGGGAATTTTCGTTCGCCGCCAAATCCGCCGAATTCGTCATCAAAGAATCGATCAAGATTCGCTAGCGTATCCATGATCAGTCGCTGCCCAAGCACTCGCAATCTTTGATCGGTGCTTTGCGTTTGTGTTGTGGCTTCCTTGCCGTCATCGTTGGAGGCGCTGTTGTTCGCCGCGTTTGATTCAGTCCCTTCGTCAGTCGCGACCTCATCCACCTTCTTAAAGACAGTTCTTGCTTGTTCCTTTCTGCTTTGCAGATCGGCGAGGATTTTTGCGCCCTTTCTCTTCAGTTCAAGTCGATTATTTTGCCAGTCTTTGCTTGTGTCATTTAAGACTGTTTTGAATGGTTTTTGTCCAAATCTTTCCACATTCGGAATGTAGGAATAGCCAGCGAATGGTTTCAAATCCGGTGTCAAGAAAACATTGAGCGGCCAGCCGCCGGAACCTTTCATGTAGATGACCGCTTGCATGTAGAGGTTGTCGAGATCGGGGCGCTCTTGTTTATCAACAAGAATCGGTACAAATTGACTGTTCAATATCTTCGCCGTTTCAGGATCCGAAAAAGACTCGCTCTCCATCACATGGCACCAGTGGCACGCTGCGTAACCGATCGAAAGAAAGATCGGTTTGTTTTCTCGCTTAGCCTTGCTCAGAGCTTCAGGACCCCATGGGTACCAATTTACGGGATTGTGCGAGTGTGCGGTCAAATAGGCGCTGCTCTGCCCGACCAGTCCATTTCCTTTGCTGGCAATTGTTTGAGGGTCAACATTTTCAGTTACGGTTCGTTTGGAAAGCAGAAAAGCAAACAAAAGCAGAGCTATTAATATCAGCCCACTGACAGCCTTCAATCTCATGCCATTTGCCCAAAATAGGGATACACAATTGATAGTCTACCCAGTGAACACACCACTTAGGCTACTTGGCGACGGTTTTTGACTATTAGGATCGCTATCCGTTCGGCTATTGAGGTGTTTGCTTCGGCAACTCTGTGGTGCTTCGAGGCTTGTTCAGATCCATGCTAGAAGCTTGTGCATGAGCAGGACCATTCAATTCACGCGCATACTTCTGCGATTTTTCGGACAACCAGTTCGAAACGATTTCTTCAGTCGTCGGTTTCAGGTATTTCGTCTCTAAGTGGATGTGTCCCTGACCTTGCAAGAACTCTAGCTTCTTATCGGTCATAGGCAGATCGGTCATCAGTGTGTGAATATCCAAAGCGTCAAAGAGCCTGTCGTCTGCGCCTTCCAGTACTAGAACCGGTTTATTCTCCGGCAATGCAGGCACCAGTCGCAGTGAATCTTTGTTGAACCATCTGGTCTTGAATAATTCACCAGCATTCATTTTATTTCTTGCCAGCGAATCATTCACGCGCTCGTCTGTAATGTCAGGACTTTCTGATACGCGCGATTTTAGGAACGGAGTTATGTCGAGTTGTGCTTTTGGATTCCAAAAGAAAACGGTCGCAATTTGTTTTAGCACCGAAGGTCCGAAAAAATATCTTTGCTTGATTGCGGGGCTCGACAGAATCATCCCGTCTGCGCATTGCTCATCCAGCGCGAGGAGGCGTATGGCCATGTTCGCGCCGACACTTTCGCCCATCAAATAAATCGGTGTGCGGGGATAGATTTCGCGCAATTTTGACAGCAGCGCTTTCAGGTCGCGCTCGCTTCGTTTATACAAAACGTGCTTTGGAAATTCTTCGCCCGGATGATCGTCGTGATACCACGAACCGAAACCGCGCATATCAGGAGCAAAAATTGCATAGCCTTTCTTTGACAAGCTTTCAGCAAGTGTACTGTAACTTCTGCCGTGCAACGTTGCGCCATGAATTGCCACGATAACGGCATGCGGCGACGATGTATTTGACCAGCTGTAAATTGGGCAATTGATATCTTTGCTGAGATTATCCACGAGGCGCGCTTCAAGCTCGATCGGTCCCTTCGCGGAAGCCCCTGCGTCAATACTTGTAATGAAGGCAGCGCTGGCCGTGATGGCGCAAATCAACCCACTCAGGATGAGCCGGTTAGCATTTTTAGCTTTCGCAGTCTTTTGCTGGCGCACGAAAAATCTCCGAGTGCATCTATTGTATGTACTTTTGGTTGATTCTTGGAGTTGTCGAGAAGATTGTTTAACGATTCTCGTCACAGGGTTGTGAAGAGGCGGGGTGGCTTCTGTTTTCTTTCTTGCTCAAACAGACGGCTTTCAAACCTTTCGGTTGCTAAATTCTGGTTTTTGGTGAGAGACAATTTATTTATATGTCATCGACGATGTTAGAACAAAGAGGAGCAGCGAACTGCCCCTCTTGCTTCACACCCTTCCTAATTGAAGGGCCGTCCGGCTAAAGTAGCTTGCCGTTTTTCGATTTGACGAAGAACACCATTCATCAATCTAATCCGGCAAACATATGCGATGCCTATTCGGGCATTGATTTATTCGGCTTTCGCATCGTCCATAGCGCGGTAACGTTTGTATTCATCCCAAGCATTGCCTTCCTGATTGGGAGAGATAGCTTCGAAGAGTTTTCTGAACCATTCCTTGAACATCGTCATTTGTGTCACCTGAAACGTGTGTACGTGTGCCTAACCTTTCTACTGTCTGCATCGACTAATTAGCGGAGGATGCACCGGACGCTTAAGCGCTGGAGCCTCCACTGAGTATTAGTCGATTAGTATCCGCCCATTGCAAGATTTGCTGGAGCGTCGAGCTGGATTTTGATATCTTCGCCTTGCATGATATTCACTTCGCTGCCTTTTCTAAGAAGGAAGCTTTGAGCAAGTCCCAAACCGGCACCAATTGCCGTTCCTGACCAGGCTCCACGGCTGACGCCACGTCCGCCGCCGGCGATTCCGCCGACTGCCAGTCCGAGTGCCGCGCCGGCTCCTGCACCGATTGCGGTGGCAACAGCTGCCTTCTTCACCTTGGACATTGTATTCTCACCACGCAGGATTTCGCCAGAATCGCTTGTGCTTCCAGAGTATTTGCTGACACCACCGGTGATGTGTGCCGTGATTGGTGTTTCTGCTCCGTCTGGAGTGCGAAGGCTGTTGAACTTAATGCCCAGCTTTCCGGATTTTCCCATGTACTTTCCGTTCGATGCATCAGTCACTTGTCCAGTCAAAATCGCTCCGGCTGGAATGGTGGCATTGCCGAGCTGAATCGAGTCGGTCGTTTTTGCCATGATTACATCACCAGCTTTGGCGACACCACTGCTTAGCGAAGTCGCTAGTTTCGCGGAAATTGTCATACCTGCTGGGATATAGATTTGTTGTCCGCGACGTACGGTGCCGAATTGGGTCGGATTGTACATTACGTCCGGCTGCATATTGTAACCGCCTGTAGACGCCAGTTGTGACGGTCCGGGATTTACAGGTGTATAAGGAGTGACACTGCCTGCATCGGCGGTGGCATCCATCTTCGCGTAAGCAGGAGCTGTCGATACAGGCGCACTCGATGCCACTGCTTTTGGTGCCGCCTTGTACGGCGCAGGCTTTGTTGCTATAGGTTTTGCTGCCGCTGTTGCGGTTGCTGCTGTCGGTCCGGCGGTGTAGCTTGCTCCGGTTAGCTGCGCAATGTAAGCGTCAACGTGAGTTTTGTTCGACAGCGATGCTTTGAGTGAGTTTGCCCATTTCTGCGCCAGGATACTTGGTGTTGTCCCTGCGGCTTTGGCCGTTGCGGCATCAACACTGGTGACGAGGTAGCCGCCCAGTGTGATTACTGGAACGCCTTTTACATATGTAATCTTTACTGCCGTTGGTCCGTGATTTGACGATGCGACCAGCGAGTTGTCGATGTTCTTCTGGATTTTCTCTGCACGTTGGTTGGCAGTCATGCCGGCTGCACCGGCGTTAACAGTGAACACCGGCGAACCACCTATAAGGATGGAATTGGCAGCCGCTAACACCGGCACGACGGAGAACGTTAGGAAATTGCCGACAGCTAGCGCTAGAGCGAGCGACTGCCGCCCTCCAGGGAATGATTTCATTTGTAGTAACCTCTAAAAAAATGCAGAAAAACTGCAATCAATTACTTCCGCCAACCAAGACTCTCATTTATGAACTGATGGATCTCCACGACGACGGTGAGGGATCGCTGTTCCCGAAACGATAAAATATTTTCAACTGTAATGATGGGCGCCTGCTTTCAGGCTTTAGGCAGAGAAGCTTACTTAGGCCGCGCGATGGGACGAGGCACCTATTTCTTATTAAGTTGGGCGAGCAAAGCTTTTACCGATGCAAGTCTGGTCTGATCCTTCTTATCCAATGGCATTTGAGCCGTCGAAAGACCGTTGAAAGAAAACTTGAACGATGCTCGAATTCACACCTAATAAGATCCGGGAGCACCAGCATTCTGATTCATATTAGGATCTTGATTCGCATTTGCTGGAGGGAGCATACCCGGTCCTTGATTCTTTCGAGCGGCGGCGCCTTGTCTAAGACGTTGGCGCGCAGCGCCGGGCGGCATGCGTCCAGGCGCAACTCCAGCCCCAGCGCCCATCCCAGCACCTGCGGCTGCACGCCTTAATGCTGGTGGTAGTGGGGCTCCATCAGCAGGTGCGACGCCGGCTGGCAATAGTGATGTCATCCCCTTCTTCATGCCATCAATTCCGGAATAGCCAATTTGGAATGAACCAATTTCTCCATCGGCGCGAACGAAAACGGTGGTTGGCACTGGGCCGATGTCGTATTCGTCAACCATTTTCGCATTCTCTTTTTTATCGACGTCAACGGTCAAGAAATCTACTCGTTGCCCGAACATTCCCTTTGCTTGTGCAATCACTGAATCCATGTCTTTGCATGGTTGGCACCAGGTTGCATTGAACAGGATTACTTTTGGTTTGTTTGCGAGGCCCGCTCCGGCATATCCTCGCTTGCGGCGTTTCGGTGCTGTCACATCTGGTGGCATTGCCATCATCATTCTATTTGCATCCGCCGCGGCTTGTGTTCCTTGACCAAAACGGCGAACCAAGAGGAAATTCTGCATTGCAGCTTTGAAATGTTGCGTGTGATAATGCGCCAGCCCCATCAGATAATGTACATTCGGATCTTGTGGGGAAATCTCTGCCGCGCTCTGCAATACGGTCAGGGCTTCGTTGTTAGATCCGCTTTCCATCAGGGTTTTCGCCTTGGTAATCAGCTCCGCCAAGCTGCCCGTAGTTGGTGCGGTTTGCGGGCAGTGTGCAAAAATCCATTGCGCAACGCCTAAGATATCCTTATCTGTACACTGTCCTTCTTCGAAGATCAAATGCTCAGCGTTCGCGACATAGATCATTGTTTTGTCTTTTGTGGGCATCTCATCATAGAGTTCTTGAGTGCCTTCCGGCTTTACCAATCCGTCCTTGCTACCTTGCACGATTAGCACCGGCAGTGATGTTATCTTTTCTGCCTCATCATGATTGTCATTCATGAAGCCTTGAAATTGCATCAATTCCATTGGCGACAATTCCATCTTATTTAAAGGATCATCTTTCCACTCTTGTTCAAGTTGTGGATTGTCCTTTGCCGCTTGATCGACAATGGATGAACCGATATCGAACTTGCGATTTGGTCCGAGCAGCGCATGAAACGCCACCGATAAGTCTGTTTTCTTTTGCTTGAAGCGGTCGCCCGATGCACATGCGGAAATCATGCCCGTCATTAGCTCGGGGAATTGTGCCGCGGAATGAATTGCGATAGCACCACCCATTGATTCACCGAGAATGAAAATCGGTTTGTTCGGATTCGCCTTTCGCAGCCACCCGAGAGTGGTTTTCACATCTTCAATGCAAGCTTTAAAGTCTACGTTTTTGTGACCCTTCGCATCCATCCACGATCCGAATCCGCGGACGTCGATAGCGTAAGTTGCAACGCCGAGTGCGGACATTGCTTTTCCGAAGCGATCAAAGCTCTCCGAGTGTAATCCCAAACCATGAATGCAGAGCAACACTGCTTTGGTTGGGATGCCGAACATTGTCCATGAGACGCAAGGCGCGTCGCCACGGACCTTGCCTTTGTGTTTCTCATCCTTCTTGTCGGAGTCCGAATCGTCATCCGCTTTTGCTTTCTTGGAATCGCGATCTTTCTTATCAGCCTTTTCGTTTTGCGCTGGCAGATTGCCCTGCATGCCAGCTTGCGGAACCATAGGAAATTGTGCAGGATTCAAGGCGCCCGCATTTTGATTCGGAAAAGCCTGAGGCGGATAACCTTGTGGATTCAGCGTGTAGCCAGGGGCAGGGTAAGCACCTTGTGCGGGATAAGCACCTTGTGCGGGATAAGCACCTTGTGCGGGATAAGCGCCTTGTGCGGGATAAGCGCCTTGTGCTGGATAAGCACCTTGAGCTGGATAAGCACCTTTTGCGGGATATGCGCCTTGTGCCGGATAAGCAGCACCTTGTGCGGGATAAGCACCTTGTGCGGGATAAGCACCTTGTGCGGGATATGCGCCTTGTGCGGGATATGCGCTTTGTGCGGGATAAGCACCTTGTGCGGGATAAGCACTTGTTGCAGGATAAGCACCTTGAGCTGGATACGCATTTTGTGCTGGATAAGCACCTTGAGCTGGATACGCACCTTGAGCTGGATAAGCACCTTGTGCTGGATACGCACCTTGTGCTGGATATGCACCTGGCGCAGCCTGCGAATAGTCGCCGGAAGGATCTTGGTAGCCTTGCGCGCTTTGTTGCTGCTGCATCATTTGCGCTCGGCGTCTGCGAGGACCCATCGGCATCTGGTTCGGCTGCATGCCAACCTGAGCAATCAGAATCTGTTTCGAATTGCTAGCCGTACCGCACGGCTGGAAGTCTGTCTCTTTGGAATTGGTCAAACCAGATCCGTATCCCGGAAGGGTTTGGGCGAGCACTATCGTGCTTATTAATAGAAGGCGCATGCTTAAAGTCTCGCGAAACTATTGGCCATATTATCAAGTGCTGGTGGCGATTTCCAGCCAAATCGGTTTAGTTTTGCGGTGTGCTAAGAAGTGGGGAGCGTTTCTCATTACGATCTGACCAAACAGCCAAAAATCGCTTTATTGCAGCCTTGAGATAGCGGGCAACCTGAAAATGAATTTGAAGAGTTTTTCACTGTCTCTCAGTTTGAAACTGATTCGGTGATACCGCATTCGGTGGCTAATTGATTGAAATAAGAGCTTCGTATTTTCCCTTCGAGGTTGCGGAAAAGCCTGACATACATATGTCTGCGCGCCTCTGCTTCGTTCACTTCTTTTCTGAAAAATGTGCTGAAGCGATCTAATTTAATATACTTGCTTTATTTGTTCCGACTGAGACGCCTCCTGGCACTGTGCTTGTGGCGCGAAAAAACATGCAATAGAGAAGACTAAGCCCCAGGAACGTTTCCGTCTCATAGAATCACCATCCATACGCGAATGAACTCTCCTGTTGCGCTGAGAGAGCGCCCTTAGACTTTGAGAATTGGATTACCCAAGTGTATCTTACATCTTTCAGCCCTACTTTGTAAGCACCTGTCCTCATGGAGCACCGGTCCCCCTGTTATCGCATACTTAACTCGCTTTCTAGGCACGCCAGAATTAGTATTGTTTATGTGATCGAAGGAGTCTTGAATTCTAAAAGCCCCCGTATAATTTGGTTGGCAAAAACATTGAAAGGGCGATTCACCCCATAGCAGTAAACTCTGGGCTCAACGACAGAGTGCCGCATGGATTTTGATTAAACGTGGCACCCAAGAAAGTGATCAAAAATGAAGATTGGAGTTGAGGGTCCTTCAATGGGCGATCAGAATGAAACCCATAAAATTCTATCTGGTAGTTGTAGCAGAAGGCGTTCGGAAACTGTGTCGAAGTCTCTTTGCCTTCTGTTCGTCCTCGCTATGGCGCAGACTAGCTCAGTGTCTTCCGCTGCGATTGACTCTCCGTCATTTTACGATCAATCCAAAAAAGTAATCGGTTATATCGAAGTCGGTGACTACGACCAGGCGCATGCAAGTCTTGCTGACTTGAATGCGCGTGACTTGGCTACTCCGTCCGAGATCGTGACGGTGTCGGTTCTACAGACTTATCTTGCGGCAGAAAGCATAGATTCGAATTATGAAGAATCACTGAGAATGTTTTATGATGCTTCCAAAAGAATAAGCCAAGTTAGCGACTCTAGAAGAGCCAATTTGGCATTGAGTTGGCAACTTCATTTTTCTGATCTCTGTCGTAAGGCTAGTACCACTTCACAAAAAAAACCTTATACCGTCGGTTCCTACAAAATGCGACTTGAGAAACCTATGCCGACGTCAGCCTTGGATAATACGAATATCTCGGGAACTCTAGTAATTATTTTGCACACAGTATCCGGTGTAAAAAGGCTTCGCTGCATTGTCAGCCGTGGAAATCGTCTGGAAAAAAATCGCGTATCCCTATGCACAAAGTTTGATGTTCGCTTGCCACAAGAGCGCACAATTTCTGTTTATGATGCTTTTGATATTCCGTGCGCCATTGAATCAAACATCACCGGCGATACTTCTGGGTTCGGACTGTTATGGGAAAAACAAGTTTTCATCGAGAGTATCGAATTCGACATTACGAACATTCAAGGACTTAGCGAAGAACAAAGGAAACTTTTTCAGAAACCAACCTTTTTAGAAACATGGAGTTTCCTTTAAACCGAGCCATTAGCCGACGGACAAGCACCAACATGAATGACTATCAGTTGCACCTTATTCTGATCTGGCCAGATACGTCGTAGCTCGAGCGTGGTACCTATGAAGTTTATTTTTCATGCTTCTGAGGCTTGCTGTGCAATGCTAAAACCTAGCGAACAATTCCACGAGTATCTCTTCGAAATCCAAAGACGATTGAGTGCTGAATACAAAACAATCTTTATAGATAAAGGACTTAGAAAGCCGGAGGATTTTGGTCTCGTAAGCTTCTATCTTTCCAAAGACGGAGAAATCCAGAATGTCCGAATTGTGAATGGATGTTCCGATGAGGCTGACAAAAATATTCATTTGGCTCTTGATCTGCTCGAGAAAAGAAAGGGTATTCCCAAAATGCCTGATTTCTTTGATAAACCGGGCATTGAACTTTCATTCATGTACGGGCCTATCGTCCGGTTGAAAGATCGAGATCCCTACACAGGATCCTTTGCAGATCGCTACAAATATCTTGATGAATTAGCTGGAAAAAATTCCATTACGACGTCGGAAGGGGTTGCTTTAGACTCCAGAAAGACAAAATCTGTTACGTCGATGAATGTGGAGAGAGCAGAAAAAAATGTGGATAGAGCAGATGGAGTCGACTTAGCTTCGCCTCCAGTAATTAACCATGAACAGGAGCTGCAGTTTCAATTGGACTTCTACCATCGCTTGTTCAGCGGCATTAATGGGGTTTTTGTGACTTTTGATCGCTCTGCCTCTGTGGATCAAGAAACCATAAAAAAAATTGGTGGACTACTTTGTGATAATGGAGTTCAGATCTTGGAGAAAGGCGAACTAACTCCAAATGATCGTATGCTTAGAGTCTCAATCAAAGACGACGGCCCAAAACACTGCATAGTGCGGTTACACTTTGGAGATTCCAAAATTACTTCGCCTCAAATAATAACGCCAAGCGAAGTGCAGAAAGCCTTCGGAAACTCTGTTGAATGGAGCAGAGATTTTGACCATCCGCCAACCAGCACAAAGGAGCGGCAGTCGTTTGTTCTTGCGGGGCTTGAAGATTTTGTAGAAAAGATGAATATCACGAGAACAACCGGTCGCTGTCCGCTTGTGGTTGATCGCACCAAGTGAATATAACGCTTCATGGTCGCTTGTTGGCTCAATTCAATGAATAAAAAAATACTACTTAAATATCAAATTGGGCTCATTCTAAGCCTATTTCCGTTCTGTTCTGTTCTGTTCTGTTCTTGGACAATGCAAGTCTGATGAAGTTATGGTTGTGAAAAACAGGGATCGCGTTGGCGTCCATGGTACTTTGAACCCTAAATACTTTGAAGGCGCCACGAGAAAAGCATACGCCGTTGCTGCTCGCGACCCTGAGCTTCTCTCGAATCTATTCTTATATGACGGAAGTGAGCGAACAAATAGAACACTTTTGGATAGTTTCAAAACAACATGGGCTGCAGAGGATAATCTTTCTCAAGTTGAAGCTATTGAAGCAGCACAACTCAAGGAGCGTGGTCTCCGTTTGAATCAAATTCAAAAAGCATTAGATGACACATCAGGAAGTTTCATCCAAATCCAGCCGCTTCCAGTATTTACCGAGAATATCGAAAGAAATGGCAATACCTGCATAACTAAAGCAGCTAGCTCGGAAACTTCTTCGTTTGGGCTTCGGCAAGTTGTTGGTTCACTTGCGCGATGGATTGCTGATGCAATTGAGCGAGTTGTTGGCTCTGGGTCAGTGGTTGCGGTGACTGCTGGATTGCGTGACCGCTTTGGTCCGCTGGTAGCAATTTCGGGGACGCTTCTATGGGTGTATCCAGAACTGTAACGGTTACGGGTTGAACATAATTGGCGAGTTCTTGATCGATTCTTGCGCCTAGCCCGTCCGTGTCTTGTGTCAGGATGTCCTCGCTCGTTGTATAGACCATCGGTCCGCTTGCGATATTTACCATCTTCTGTGCAAACTGTCGTGCCTCGGCAATCTTCATTTGGTTCTGCGGTGCGTGCACTTCCTTTGCTGCGCGCTCGCGGAATTTGTTGCGGACATCTATGATTGCGTTGCGGACCAAGTTATAGAATTCGCGCAAAATCGGGAAGCCCATAAAGAAAACGGCGTAAGCCATAATTGCGTGGACCTGATCCTTGAAAGGAATTAGTGGCTGGAACCAAGCTAGATGCTGGTTCAGAGCATAAGCGCCGCAGAGGTTTGCGCCCGCGAAGAAGAACACCCAGTGCAACTTCTCTGTTGGTACTTTGGTGAATATCCAGTCCTTCTCTTTTAGTGACGGCTGCAATTCGTAAAGTGCAGCAACTTGATTCGGTCCACTTGCCGTGACCTGTAATTCTGGGAATGTATAGACAACTGTGCCTTTCGGGCTTACTTCCGGGCAGCCATTGAATCTGACCAGAATCGGCAGTACTGCATAATCACTTACCTTGGCGCTCACCAAATATGGTGCCAACTGTTCGGCTGTCACAGCGCCGTTGTTCCGCCTAATTAGATCCGCCGCCAACTTGAATTGCTCTTCCTCAATATCGCGGTTCGGGTTGCCTTCGCCGAAGAGGAAGCTAAAACAGTTCGAGAAAAATCCACGATCCGGCTGCTCAATCTGCACTCCGCAGTATGATTCCGGTGTTTCGCCACCGGTGAATATGCCCCATCCGAAGAACATGCCCAGAGCTTCAAAGTCGAAAAACTCGAAGTCCAGTCCTTCTTGAAGGTCGAGGTCGCCCTCTCCATCGGCGGCGTCCATGCCGCATAGAATGATGATCAACGCGACAGTGAATACAACTGCGATCGTGACGAAGGAAACAACTAACAGTACGCCGAACGACATCCGCAAAAGGAAAAATCCCGCTTCGTATGCGGCGTGCAAGGTCTCCATGATGATCTTTCGAATACCTACCAATCGGTAGATCGAATCCAGATCTGGAAAAAACTTGTAGACGATTTGCCCGCGGTTGGATACTTCCATTACCGCTTTGGTTTCAAGGGCGATTCTGTTCAGCTCGACTGAGGTCAGGTGTAACGGCAATCCGGTTTTTGCAGCAACGTCCGCTATGGACACCTTGTGCCCCAGGTCTTTTATAGCTTTTAGGACTTTGCTCTTCGTGGACACTAAACTGGACCATAATTTGCCAACCGCCTATATGCTAACGTCTGGGTACCTTGGGGGCACAGCCGGTAAACCGCAAAAAACTCTCGAAAGTTGAGTGAAATCGTGGTTTTCGGGTCAAATCCGCATTAAATCATTTCAAGAATTAGGCAGTCCACCATGCTGGGCTTTGGAGATTCTTTGGATGACTCGTGCTGGGATGGACTCCTTGTGAGTCTTATTCAGTGTTAGATAATGCTGGTAGGCTTCGGCTGAAAGTCCCTGTTCCTCAGTCAGCCAGAGTGCGTCGCCCAGGTTCAAAAAGGCTACTGACCGATCGGGTTGCTCTTTCGTGACGGTTTCAAGAACGCGAGCTGCTTCCGAATACCTTCCGCTTTGGAGGAGAAAGAAGCCGTAATCATTGAGAGCCGTGATGTATTTCTCCGCAGGTAGCTTGCGCCACTTCCAAGCATCAATCCACAATTCAGGTTCCATTTTGTCGGCCTTGTATTCTGCGCGCTGCGTGTTGATGGCGTAGAAGGAAAGGTCAAATACTGCTGCCAACGTTCTGGCTGCATTGTAGGCATCGCCTTTTCCGTAAAGCTCTAACGCTCGGCTCTCCGCTTTTTGGATAGCATCGCTAATGAAGTTATTGTTGAGGTATTGAACCGGCACTTGTTCGATTGCGCCACCGCTGCTGGAGGCACCGTCTCTGAGTTCCAGAATCGCATTCAACTGCTCTGAAAGCATTGCGCAATAGGCGTCTTCTTTATCGCTACTTTCTAGCTTTACCTGGTTATTTGCAATTTTGAATAGCTCTTTCTTCCAGATTGGTCCATCATTGATCCGTGAGTTGACTTCAATTGCATCTCTAACTGCAATCAGATTTACCTGTCCGGAAGGTACTTCGGCCAGTCGGCTTGAAAACATCGATTCACCATCCTTGTATGCCTCAAGTGTTAGCTCGCCCTTTTCCAGTGTCACCTGGATATGATCGTATTCTGGTGTAGAGAATTTCTCCACGTCGATAATCGGCACGATTGCTCTTTGCCAATAAAGTTCTGGATCGGATTCGTAATCGCTACTGTCGGCAAAAATTAGCGGCTTTACGTCATCGCTATTGTCTTCCCGTGCAGCGGCTGGAACCGTTGCTCCGAATTTGTCTCTGACGATTTTGTCGATCCTGCTAGCATCTTTTTCGAAATGAAAATCGTGCAGGACCGCCGCATAACCTTCTAAGAAATCCAGCGACAGTTCAGAAAGCATATTCTCCTTTGCCTTAAATGTGTTCTTCATTTTTGCGCGTATTTGGCGCGCATGCGTTTTGTCTCCTGCTGCCTCATAACTCGCCTCCAAATTAGCGAGATCGCGGCTTGCTTGATTGCTCAACTCGCCGAATGTGTCTAAGTCAATTTTGAGAGCCCTGTTCTGAAGCTCGATTCTCTCCTTGTTCGAAGAAGTTGTGAACGAAAGCTCCATTAAGGTTGGTGCCACTTCAGGGTGTGATTCACCGAGCGCCGTCTCTTGAATTTTCAGCGCGCGCCTCAATACCGCTTGCTTCTGATCTTGAGTTAGATCAAGCATTTCGGAGTATTGAATAAGAGACTGTGCATACTCTGCCGGCTCAGAATCCTTATGCGCTTCGAAGATTTTGAGTGCAGCTTTGCACGCAGATATCGCGTTGGCTTTTTGATCGTTGTCTGCGTAACAGTATGCCAGTTGTCTCAATGCACGTGCAAAGTCCATTTGTTTCTCTTTATACTCGCGCAGTACGGGCAGCGCGCCTTTATAGAGTGGGATGGCAAAATCACTTGGGCAAACGTCGGCTACTGCGATGGCGGCTAGAGCGGAGTGCACGTCCGCTTCGCCATATAATTGTTTGCAGATGCCGAGCGCTTCTCCGGCAAGGGCGACGGCGCTGTGATCTTCTTCGAAATAACTATCGATGCGTGAAGCATTCAGCAGTGCATTTGCTAAAACTTCTTTGTCCTTCGCTTTTCTTGCGCGTTCGATGGCCAGTGCAAAGTCCATCTTCGCTTCTTTGTAGTCACCTAGTTTCTCGGCAGTGCTGCCGGCGTTGCTTAGCATTTTTGTTTCTGCTAAAACGTCCGGGCTGCAGAGCAGGTTGTATCCGATCAGGACGGTCGCTGATAAGCATGACACCGCCCAGAGTTTCCAGTTTAGTGAATTAAAACGGTGATATAGGAATGTGGCGGCGGTCATAAAAATCAAATCCTCAGTTAGGGCTCTAGGATCTAATTTAGGCTCGCAAGGTGAAGAGAACTAGCATGATTAATTAGCGGACTGTTAAATCTAGAGTCAGGATCTGTAAACGCGCTTATGATTCGCCCGTAGATTCTTCTGTGCTAAGGCTTTTAGGAATTGAATCGAGAGTGTTAGCTGCTTGTTAAAAGCGACTACATTTGCGCAACAAGTTCTTGCAACTGATTTTTCATGGTGGTAGCGGCAAGGTTTATGCTTTGCCCATGTCCCGGAAGAACCCATTCAAAGTCATAGTCGACGAGTTTTGCCATCGAAAGTTTTTGATCGCTCCATGAGTACCAGCAATAATCTCGAAATGCTGAAAGGTGCTGCAAGTCCCGATCATAGTAGAGATGATCGCCCGTGAAGAGGTACTTATTCTTATATAGAAGAACGCAATGTCCGGCGGTATGTCCTGGCGTGAAAATAATGCGGAAATCTGAATCGATTACCGTATCATTTGCTCCTTTCAAAACTAATTCTGCCTCAGGTTCTGCATCAAGATCGTCTTGGTGAATAATGCGCTTACTCTGCCAGTGTTCAGCATATTTTGCCGCATCAGCAACATCATCTCGGTGGCTCAGGAAAATGTATTTGACCCCACCCAATTGCTCAAATCGTTCAGCCAATTTCTTGACGTAGCGTGGTGACTCGATTAGCCAATTGCCTCCCGGATGCCGGATGAAATAGCTGTTGGCACCATATGACTTGCGCGATGTGAATCCGCAATAGTAAATTTCTTCCGCAACTTTGATTGGAAAATCGGCTTGTATTTCTTCAGCGCGATTTTTGCCTGTGCAACCAATTGCGGCAACCGGACAGGATAGCAACGCTTGCCATGCTTCTCTCGTTTCTTTTTCTGAACGCGGTTGTGCTTGAACTGAAGAGTAACTTCCGAATTCTGCAAAAACTGTTGGTGCTATTTGCCGGCAAGCATCGCAATCAATACAGGTAGAATCGACGAAGAACTCACCATCGACATTGCTTGCCAGCCGTTTCTTTTGATCTGCCATGGAAAGAGCACCTATTTGGAAGCCGCGATAGTTTAATGATAGCGCTTATTTGTTTGTTAGAAATTCGTTGATTCGATTAACAACGGTCTTTTGCTGCTCTATATGCGGACAGTGACCGGTCTCTGGCAGAAAAAGTGATTGGCAGCTCGGAAGAATTTCGGCAAGTCTTTTGCCGTTTTCAGGCTTAATTAAGCGGTCATTTGTGCCGTGGATAAGCAACGATTGCGCGGTCAGTTTTTCCAAAAATGGGCTGGCGTCAAAATTGCGGAATGCAGCAAGCTGAGCAAATAGCACCATCGGTGAGGTGGGATAAGGTCGCGATTGATCGCAGATGATTTGCAAATCCGGCCTGTGCAACTCGAATGCGCTTTCCGAAAAACAAATCGAGAAAAAGTCAAAGAACAGTTCATCGAATGTTGTTCCGCGCGGGTTCATAATCTTCTCTTTGACGTCCGGATCGGAACTCGTGTACAGAGCACCACCGGCCGTGGTTGACTGCAGAACAAGTCTACGAACTCGCTCAGGGTGCGTTCCGGCAAATTCGAGCGCTACGCATCCGCCCATCGAATAGCCGAGAAGGTCAATTTGGTCCCACTGCAAATGCTCGAGGAGCTGTTGCAAATCCTCTACAAAATGAAGCATCCGCAGATCATTTCCGCGCTCCAGCTTGCCGCTTTTTCCTGTACCTCTACTATCGAATATGAGGACATCGCGCTTTTGAGCGAGTTCGTGAACAAACGCCGGCGGCCACGATAGCAGGCTACCTCCGTATCCCATCACAAGGACCAGTGGCAGGGTCTTGGACCCGGAATCGGATCGAATCAATCTGTAGTTCAGTCCATGAGGCGATAACGCCTCAATCAGAATCGACGTTTCTTGCATGTCAGCTCCGAAGTTCAAGCATTGTCCCGAGAACTTCGGATCCTATCACAGGATATAGCCCACTTGTGGCAGATTGGTTACGTCAAAGCGTCAATCTAACTTCAAGTGCCCATCAACGTGCTACGTGCCCGCTTGCGTTTAGCGGCACACGCTTCGGGTAGCATCCACATAAGCCGGCCAGCGGTCCCAGGCTAGTGCCCGTTTGAATAACCGGATGCCTGTGCGTTTAGCGGCAACGTCCGCGTCCGCCGAAGATGCGTCCGACAACTTTTCCGGGATACCATCCGCCACATTGTCTCGACTGGTTGCAAGGACGGCAAGGATTAAATTGACCTTGGCGCGGGTGGCACTGCCCTGGGCAACCGCCCGGAGTGCAGGTTCTAACCGGTGGCTGAACTTCAGGCTGTGTTTGCGTTACAACCGGCGCCGGTTTGCTGTCCGTTGTTGCTTGGGTCGCATCGCTTGACTGCTGTGGCGCAACTCTTCGATCGCCGCCTTGATGGAAGGAGTAGGGATCGAACGGCTGGGCTACTGCGGCATCGATAGGACGTTGTCCTTGATGGAAGGAGTAGGCATCATAGCTTTGCGGCTGTTCGTATGATGGTCCCTTGTAGACATCCTGATTGGCTTGCGGTGTATAGTACGCCGGTGCCGCTTCCGTGTAGTTGACGCGGGCAACATTGTTTTGGGTTCTCTCGCCATATTGAGCGGCTAGTTGTGGCGGTACGAATGATGGGAAACTTTCCAGAGCCACGTCGTGGAAACCGCCAACAGCTGAGCTGGCAATGTTATCGCGCGCGGCAGTTCTCTCGACCGGCGTTGTCGAAGCCGGGCCGAAGTTGGAAATATTGGACTCGGCATAAATATTGGTGCAGACCATGACCCCGTTTACTTCGCGGCAAACGGTACCTGGTGGTTTTGATGCGAATGACTGCTCGCTCGGTCCCCAATGCACCGGGGATCCAGAGAAGCCACCATCCTGGACGGTATTCAAATCAAAGCATCCATTGCCAATGCAAACTTGCGAACTAACTGCGCGATCACCCATGTGACTCACTCCTTCTGAAGAGAGCCAGCCATGATCTAAACCTTACCCCGAATATCAATAGTAAATACTTTAATCTGTCCAGGGTCAATGGTGTTTCTCCCATCGCCTTTGAAAATAATGCTAGATGAGCGGGCAATGTATATAATGCAGAGAGCAGTAACAATTCTGGCAGCGTAGGCTTCCAGCCTGCTTCGAAGCTTCCAGAAGCCGTTCGGTATTTCTACAGGAGAAAAGATATGGGCGCCGAAGATATCTTGTATCGCCTTGATCCCACCAAGGTTCGTATCGTGTCCGGCGATATCGCGGAAGGATACTGGGACCTTCGCGGGTGCTCGCTTGTTCGCAGTCCTGAGCTGCTGCGGGTTGCGGCCGAGGGCGAGGTACCAGAGCCCGAGCAAGTAGACCTCGACGGACAGATTCAAAATCTCGACATCAAGAATATAAAGGATGCAAATCCAACGGGAAATTTGATCGGCATCGGAGTCGGCGCGTTGGCCGGACTTCGCTTCTTCGGCCCGTTAGGGGCGATAGGCGGGGCCTTGGTTGGATCTGCGCTTGTTGGAAATCGGCATGAAATAACAGTTACAGTCAGATTGAAGAATGGACGCCTGTTTGTGGCGAGCATGGATAAGGACGTGTATGCACGCCTGAAGCTGATCGGTGAGCGATCCGGTGCTACGGAAACGTCAATTGATGCTTCATTGAGTAAATAGTCCTTGTCCTTTAGGCTAGACCATCTATTTGGATGCTGAGCTACTTGGATGTTGAGCTACTTGGATGTTGAGCTACTTATTGGGTAGGTATCAAGGTCCTGAATCAGCTTCTGTCTTTCGTGGATACTGAGCTGTAACGACTAAATATTGCAAGAAAGCTCCCTCGATGCACTTAAGGCTCTTGGAAATACAGTTTATTCCTGTTGTATATATGCTCACCGCTGGCGGTGGCAAAATTAGGCAATTAATCGAACAAATTGGCGTTTCATGCTACCTTTATCAGAACACGGGTGGAAGTGTATGTATGAGGAATTGAAATGCCGAGAAAAAAGAAATCCGATAACGCAAAGGGCAATAAGCAGTCGGTTAGAGATTCAATACCCAATACGCAATCTTCGCTTAATCCTTTATTGGACTTCACTCCAGTTCCCAATGCAAAGCCTTCTGGCAATGTGCTCCGGCGCAAGGACTTTCTGGCAATTGATGAGGCGATAAATTACTTGCTTGAACAATTGCAGCAGAATCCGCTAGATCATCAGCAAGCGAGGCATCTTCTTACGCCGCTGCTTGTTGAGGTGGGCAGGCTTGATGAAGCTACTAGTTTGATCAATCAATTTTCTAACGACAAGAGTGCTCACCTCTTCTACTCCCGCGCGCTTCTAAATTTCAAAAAGTATGGACCATGCCCATTGTCGGACAACGCTTTAGAACAAGCAGTCCGGCAAAACCCTTCAGTGCTCGATTTCCTTTGTGGCGCCGATCTACCTGCGGTAGATACGGAGTCATTTGAACCAGGCAGTAAGGAAGAGGCTGTCAATTATTTGGAAGTGGGTATGGAAGGCTGGCTCAGCGCTGATGGTGCAATCATCTGGCTTGCCGATTATTTGATGGAAGAGCTCACCAGGTTTAATCACTCAATGGATCTTGCTGGATCCCAATTTGGCGGCGTGGCATCCGCCGTTGACAACGCAATTAACTTCAATCCCTAAATTTACCGCTTAAACAAATTACTTTTGTCGCGCGTCACAGGAGGAAGGAAAGCCGGACTCGGCGTGCCTTGTGCTTTGGCAAGAGTGATATTGTTCTTCGCAGGATTGTAGAGGCGTGCTTGCTCCGCGGCCGGCCTTATAGTCGCTATCATTCCTGAAGTAAAGGAAATAAAGTCTGATTCGACACCGTCACTGAATATGGTGCCGGCGCTCGGCATGCGTGATTCAATTCTGAGAGACTTTGCTGTGTCAATATATCCGGCGACGATGCCAGTCTGAGAGTGTTTGCTGGCAAATGGCTCTCGCACGACAAATATTAGTTCAGGTGTACCCCATTGCATTTCTATTGGCGCGGAGGAGCTGCTCCCGCTGAACGCCGCTAAACCAGCCATCATGTTGAACATAGATGAAAGCCATCCAGTGGATCCGGCTCCAGTTGAAACAATGATTCCGCTCGAAGATTGTTCTTCTGACTTGGAGGAGTAAGTAAGCTGATAACGGGCAGAAATGTGAGTCTGTGCTCCGATGAATAAATCATTGAAGGCGAGCAATCGCTGCCCGTCGTTGGTTTTAACTTCCGCCAATGTTACCAGGGACATCTGCGCTTTGTCGGTGGCTATTGCATCGACTGCGCAGGACAATTGGGCAACAGGCACCGGAACGAGCACGCCGTCTATTCGCTTCGGATCGGGGTTTACCCCTATGATTGGCTGAGCACCAGCGTATTTTGCTACGTTGGCAACCAGACCATCCTGACCCAGTGCAACCACAATATCCTTTGCTGAGAAGACGAAATTTGGTACGAACTTTCGGTCAATGAATTGTGTATTCAGTGTGCTGTCGATTGCTGTACTAATGCGATCTAGCGCTCTCTGGTACTCGGCGTCTTCTTCTTCGTATTCAGAGAAGTTTGCCCCTGAATGCTCAATGTAAAACCTCGCCTGTGCTTTTGTGTTAAAGCGTTCGATCAACTCTTGCAGGCGGGTTTTTCTTGTAACAAATACAATTTTTTCATACATGCTGTTTCTGCCTTCACTAATCCGACGAGCGCGCAGGTTGTCCTTTCTAAGCGGGCAAGATCTCTGCGCTCCCATTTGTGCGGAATGCCTTCAATCATTCTCTAGAAGTTGAAAGTCTGTGCACCGTTGGAGTCGCTGCTCGTTTGTCCCAGCTCATTGCCATTAGAACAGGATTTTAGGCGCGCGGCCTGAATAGTTCCTTATCGCTTGTCCTTGTGTCCGTTTGATTCCGGACCGCTGTACATCAAAGATTGCAGTAGGTCCGGAGTCAGTGTTAGTTGTCCGATCTTGTTTGCGTTCTGGGCGAGTTCCTGAAAGGCAAGCGACATGGCGAATCGCGGATCTCCATTTTTGGCTGCTACCGCTAATAGTGTCCGCCAGTCAGTGTTTTGAACTGGTTTCAATGCGGCTTCAAGTGCATATGCTTTGCTGTCGGCATCCTTCTTGTCGTTCTGGACCTTTGTATCGATGAGCTCTGTTCGCTGCTCCTCAAGAGCAATATCTGCAGCCATTTTTGTTTCGCGAATTTCTCGGCGCTTTTGCTCAACCGCTTTCTCCGTATTCAACTCGCTCTCTTTTATCCGTCGCTCTTCTTCAACTGCAGCATTGCGCCTGGTGTAGATTGCCTGGTCGGCTTGCTGCTGAATCTTTTCTCTAGTTTCAGATTCCAAAGCGCGTGAAGTCTCAGGTGTAGGGCGAATTGCAATGATCGACAAATCCAGAATTTGTGTACCGAGATTTTTTACGGCATCGGATTTGCGCAGACCATCGAGGATTCCGTTTACGATGGCTTGTGGGTTTTGTAGAACGGTGCGGAGGCTGAGCGGGCGGATAATCGATTGTGCAATTACTTGTGTCGCATTGACCAATCTTGCTCCAAGTAGTTCGACGGGCGTGTCCTGCTCTTCAAGATATTCTCCCTTCTTGTCTACGCTGAAATTCAACATAGATGAGGCAAGTACTGGTTCCGTGATTTTGTAGGTTAATTGACCTTGCAGGCTGAGCTCCTGGAAGTCGGCTGTTACTTCACTGAAAATGAACGGAATATCCTGGCTGGTAAGCGGAACATCGACGACTGTTGAGATTGGTGAGAAGTACCAAAAGCTCAGCCCTGCTCCTTGCTTTCTGATTTGTCCGTCCTGGTGGAGAATGACAAATACAGTTGGTGGCGCCTTCTTGTAGTCTAGTCCAAACATTGTGACTCCTTGTCTATTTTACGGCTCGGTATTTCTCGAATAAACGTACTGAATACATTTACTATTGTGCGTCGAGCAGTCCCGTTTTGTCAAGTGTCGGACTTCGCGCTCTGCTCTGTACAAACAAAAAAACAAAGCGAAAGGCGCCTATTAGGGTAGGATTTGTGGGTTTTTGATTTGCACCTCAAAAGAAGGAGCCAAAGGTGGCGGGGATGCGATTGCGGCACCCGTGAAACCTGAAGGCGATCAAATGCCGAAACCGGAAAATGATAGGAGCTCCAAACCAGTTTCGACACGTGGAGATGGTGAGTCAGGTGGCAATAAAGATCCATGGGAGTTTTAAGGTCCCTTGTTGATTCGGCTACTCTAAAGCCGGGTGCAGGACCAGGAGATCATCCTTCCATTTTCAAATGGTGCAACTCCATGAAAGGAAAGCGATTCTCTCTCAAATACCAGAGGAAGCCAAACTCGGTCGCTTTCCCACATATTTATTTCAGCTAGATTCTCGATTGAAACCCATTCGAGACTGCCCTCGTTGTTCTCCGTAACCAGCTGGCCCGAGAACTGGTCTACGCGGAAAATGAATCCAAACCAGTCTTGTCCTTCTTTTCCAAAACCTGGCCAATTTATTGTGCCGCGCAAAATGAGCTTCTCTGCAACGAGCCCGGATTCTTCCAGGATTTCACGCTTAATGCTGCTGATGATGTCTTCGCCTGCTTCAATTTTGCCACCCAAGCCATTGAACTTGCCGAAATGTATGTCGTCTTCTCTCTTGTTTCGATGAACGAGCAAAACCTTCTGCCCATCCGGCGAAATGATGTAGGCGAGAGTTGCCAGTATCGGTTTATACATTAATTAGAGCACCATGGGCTGGAGTATGGGGCACAATTGTACAAGACCACAATGTCGCCGAAGCATTTGTTCAAGAAGAAGCCTGGAATTGAAAGAGACAGAAACAAATGAAACGCAATTCGACGAGAGGTCTGCTCAAGTCTCGATTCCTGGCTTTGAAATAATTTCGCTGCTCGGGCAAGGTGGGCATGGAATCGTGTACAAGGCGATTTGCAAACCGTTGAACAGGACCGTCGCCCTCAAGATCATGGTTGACGAAGGCGCGCCCGACCGAAACAAAAATTTTGAGCGAATTCAAAATGAGGCCAAAATTCTTGCGCGGCTTAGCCATCCAAATATTGTTCAGGTGTTCCAAGTTGGATTTACAGCAGATGGAAAAGCATATCTCGTCAGCGAATTTCTGGAAGGAACGACTCTCGATACGCTGCTTAGCGAACGCGGTAGGCTGAATGATAACGAGATAAAATCAATTATCCATCAAGTCTCTGAAGCCTTATCTTTCTTGCATGAAAATGGACTTGTTCATCGTGATATCAAGCCGAGCAATATCATGCTATCGGCTGATTCTGGTTCGAAATACTTTCAAGTAAAGCTCCTCGACTTTGGGGTAACAAGAGAGTTTATCGAGGAAGGCGCTGGACCCAATGCTGCTCGAACCGCTACATTAGCAATGCTTGGAACACCAGCATATATGAGCCCAGAGCAATGCAAAGGAACAAAACTCGATGCTCGTTCCGATCTTTACTCGCTTGCTTGTGTTTGTTTTCAGTGCGTTTACGGCGAAATTCCCTTTACGGGCGAAAGCGCATTTAGTGTTCAGTACAAGCATATAAACGAGGATGTCGGCAATCTTGATCCGATAAAAGCAAATCCTTCAGATTCCTTATCGCAGTTCTTTAGGAGGGCAATGGCGAAGGAGCCAGATGCAAGACCGAAGAACTCGAGGCAGTTCAAGGAGGAGTTCTTTGACGCGCTGAAGAAGACGCAGGTCAAGGGAGCGGAAGCAGGCAATGCGAAGCGCTTCTCCGTCATCACCGCGATTACTGCTTTGTTGTTGGCTTCCGGTTTTGGGGCTATGACTTATATTCGATATTTGAAGGAGAAGTCTGCACCGGATTTGGTGATTAGTCAAAAGGTAAAAGCTAGCGCCAGTAATTCTCCGCGGGCGCTTCCGGAATCAGAACTTGCCAGTCTTGTTGAGAAATACAAGCCGCGAATTCACAACCTCTATTCCAAGACTGAACTCTTGCAATCGCGAAGGGAGTTATTGAAAAGAATAGATGCCGTACTGCCGAAAGTGAAGAATAACAAGTCTCTCGACTTCCTTGCGAACTATCTGAAGGCTCGAATTTTTTCTGAACTCAAAGCCCCCGTCGAGGAGCAGCGGAAGCTGCTGCTCAGGGCCCTGGCAGACTGCAGAATAGATAAGGACAGTGAGTACTACCAAGCTGTGCACTGTTATATTCTTTTAGCCGCATTGGAAAATGAGGGTAATCCTTCGCTTGCGTTGGAGTATGCCCGTAAAGCTGAGAAGATCGTGCAGGCGCAGAAGAACAACGAACCGATCTTCTCCATGGAATTGCCGTCTAGTCTCAAGAATGCATTAGATCCAGTCTGGCAACAGTTGCCGAATTTAATTGCCGAAATAGAAGAAAAGAGAGGCAACTATATTGCAGCACTTAAGTACTTTAAGGAAGGCTCGCTTTACGGTATGCAGGAGTACGGCACCAGTGGCGGTGTGGTCGGACAAAGGGGTATTGCCGATGTACTGGTTAAGCAGGGGAAAGTGGAGCAAGCCAGGAGCCTTCTTTTGGGGCTCATTCGGAAGATCGATAGTGAACGGCCTGAAACCACTGGCGGTGATTTAAGGCAGGCTCGTGCTCTAACCATTATCGGGCAGTGGTTTTACGAGCGCGGAGAGAAAGATATAGCCCTTCAATGTTTAGCCATCGTCCATAAGAAACAGAAAACCCATAAGCTGATCAATCCCGCTGCTTCGAGGGTTTATGAGGAATCCTATGAAGAGCTGAAGAACAAAGGACGGTTGGAGCTCTGGGATGATGGGACTAATATATTGTCCAGCCACTAGCATTCTTACTTGCTACTTGGCGGCTGTCCCATTTGACTGTCTGCGATGTGCGAATGTCGCGGCTTGATTCGCCTATTGCAACTTCGTACTGCCCGGCAGGATATGTCCAGGCGTGCGCTTTGTCATCGTAGACGGCAATAGCATCGGGTGTCAGGGTCATTGAAACTGTCTTGCTTTCGCCAGGCTGCAACTCTACACGCGAGAACGCTTTCAATTCTTGAACCGGTCGGTCCAGTGTAGAGTTGATAGGCCTGACATAGGCTTGGACAACATCGGCACCGGCGCGCTTTCCAGTGTTGGTCACATCGACGGTCGCGGTGACGTTATTGCCTACTTTGGAGAGCTTCAAGTTATTCATTGCAAAAGTGGTGTAGGATAGACCGAATCCGAATGGATAGCGCGGTGCCACGTTCTTCTTATCTGCCCATCGATAGCCGACGTAAATGCCTTCTTTATATTCCAGTGTGCCACCATTGGCGGGGTTGCCTGGATAGTTTCCGAAGGCCGGTGAATCTTCGAATTTCTTTTCAAAGGTGTCAGGTAGTTTTCCGCTCGGGTTGATGTCCCCGAAGATAGCCTCTGCTACTGCAATGTTTCCGTTTTGCCCGGGATACCATGCGTGCATCAAACCTGCCACATTGTCGATCCAAGATTCCATTCCGACATTGCCGCCGGCATTGAGTACAACCACTGTTTTTGGATTTAGCTTCGTTACTGATTTCAGCAGGTCGAGCTGGTCGCCTGGAAGATCGTAAGGACGGTCGAGTCCTTCTGTTTCCAGAAACGGATTCATCCCGACAGATGCGATAACAGCATCAGCATCAGCGATTAATTTAGCTTGCTCTTGTGTGAATGCTTCACTTGAGCGTCCCCAGTTGAACTGCATAATAGATGATCCGGCAGTATGTTTATATTCGACCAGGAGATCGTGCGCTTCACCTGCTCTCATCGGTATGGTGAACGAAGAATTCTTTTGTGTGCCATCGCCGAAATTGTCGAATATGATTTTGCCATCCATGCTGATGCGAGCACCATCGGAGACAATGGCAAATGTGTAGTTGTCGGATTGTGGTGCTTTGAGCTTGCCCGTCCAACGCACTGAATAGTTCTGCTGTTTGATCTCGTCTACCGGGTGCCATGTTCCCCACCAGAAATTGATCGAGCGATCTGTCTGCACCACCTTTGGTGTGCCTGAAAGATCAGCGTTCGCGAAGTATTCGGCCTTGACTCCGCGCAATCCGTTGTCGAGTGGTTCGAAAAGGCTTCCACAGTTGAATGCGGAAGTCGCTGTCGGGTTGGCGCCGATCCAGTTGGGAATGTAGGTTACGTTCACTGACTTGCCTGCGCTGTTGATGACTGCATCAAGCAGAGTCGTGCTCTTGAATGGAACTGTGCCGCTGCTTCCGCCGCCACCAATAACACCTGGTGTCGCGTTCGGTCCGATTACAACGACATTTTTAACGGTATTCTTGTTCAGCGGGAGCAAATCGTTTTGGTTGCGCAGAAGAACAAGACCTTTGCGTGCTGTTTCCAGCGCGACCTTTTCGCTTTCTGGATCTTCCAACGGGATGCTCTTATCCTCTTGCTTATTGTCGAACCATCCCATGGCGACAGACATGCGCAGGATGCGTCTGACATGCTCGTCCACTACGTCCTGCGTGATTTTGCCTTCAGCCAATAGTCTTTTGATATTGTCGAGAGTGTAATGGGTGTTTGATCCCATCTCGAGATCTGTGCCGGCAGTCAGCGGTCCGAGGCTGTCGTGAACCGCGCCCCAGTCCGACATTAACACGCCCTTGAAGCCCCATTGATTGCGCAAGACATCTGTGAGCAAGTATTTGCTAGCTGTGCACCAGTCGCCGTTGACCTTGTTGTAGGCAGCCATAAGTGTCCAGGCGCCGGCTTCTTGTACGCACGCCTTGAATGGTGGGAAGCAGATTTCGTGCAAGCGGCGCTCATCTACTATTGTATTTATGGAATCGCGCTGAATTTCTTGATCGTTGGCGGCGTAATGCTTTGCGCTGACTGCAACACGCTCGCTTTGCACTCCCTTGCAATATGCCACTGCCATCTTTGATACGAGGAATGGATCTTCGCCTAAGTATTCGAAGTTGCGTCCGCACTGCGCCACGCGGTAGAGGTCCATCCCTGGCGCGAGCAGGACGTGTACAGCTCGTGCTCTGCTGTCTCTTCCGAGAGATTTGCCGTAAGCAAATGCCTGGTTCTCATCCCAGGTGGACGCCAACATTGCGCCGACTGGATAGGCAGTTGCTTTGCCCCAGCAACGAACGCCAACTGGTCCATCACTGAACTTCAGCTCAGGAATTCCGAGTCGCTCCAGACCTGGAACGTGCATTTGATCGCTGGTACCGGAGAGCATTTTTACCTTCTCTTCCAGTGTCATTTGCGAAATCAATTTGTTGACTTTAGCTTCGCCCTGAGCATCAATCTTTTGTCCAATGGCGGCTTGGGGAGCGGATGAAGTGACGACCATTGAAAGCCCGAAGATCAGCGAAGCTGATTTTGCGACGAACTTCTTGGTTTTGCCGCGCAATGACCATTTAGACATGATTTTGATTCTCCCCACCCACTCAAACTTGAGCGCAAAGCTGATGACAAGTTCGGACAGCTCCGAACAAAAGCGAAGCTATTGTATCAACGCTATAGGGTCTATATCCCTTGGATTTCGTTCACAGTTGATAAGCTTGCACTTTCCAAGGACTTTCTTTCGTGGAGCTGTCTGAATTTGGAGGCGCTCCGGATTGAGGCTAGTGTTCTAGCCTGGCGTCCTGACGTAGAGCGAATAGACTTCTTTGTCTATTGCGGTAAACGGCTTAAAGCTGACCCTTCCAACTTTTCCTTCGACCTGCCATTGGTCATGGGCAACGCGTTTTGCTTCCAGCATTTGCCGTTTCGTCAAACTTATTTCCTTGTCTGTTATTGCAAACAGCGCCAGCGGTCCATAAACAAGAGCGACAATATCTGGATTCTCCGGCGCAATTGGAATCAATCTGGTCGACATTGGAAGCGTGAGTTCAACGGTGTCGCCCATAGACCACGTCCGTTTCACGCTGGCAAACTTGCCAACGGACATATCGATTTTGGATCTCTGTCCATTTATTAGCAGGGTTGGAGTCTGGCTAACCCATGATGGTATGCGGAAGCTAATCGTGAAGGTTTCTGGGCTAGGGCAATTGACCGTAAAATTAGCTGTTTCTTCAAATGGATAGTTTGTTTTTTGTATGAGCTGAATTTTGTTCTTGCCGTTTGTGTATTCCAATGTTGATGGAACGTAGAGATTGACGAGTATGCCATCTGGATCTTGGAAGTACGCGCTTATGTGGTAATCGCAAACTATTTGCGGAAGCGAGCCGGTGCAGCAAGTCCAGGCGTAACGATAATATTTCTCGCCATAGAAATTATAATCAGAATAGTAAAAGCCCCTCCCATCCGCTTGCAGAGGCTTTGCACCAAGTATGGTGTTGTAGAACACCTGCTCCAAGCTGTCGCCATATTTTGCATTTCGAGTGACGCGCAGCAGATAGCGGCAGAGCTTGAAGTGAGCAAATGCTCCGCACGGAGTTTCAAAACTCTTATGGGTATCGGTGAGGCTTCCCAGTAACTGACCCTTTCCGGGATTTACAAAGGACTCGTGCGGCCCCCAACCACCTGTAGCAAAGCTCTGTTGTTGGATCATATCGAGGGCATTGCTTGCGGCTTGCAAATGCTTTCGACTGCCATCGGTAAGATAAGCTTGCATCGCGGAACTCAGCGCATTGCAGTGGCTATAAGCGTGAAGTCCTGGCAGCACATTTTTTCCTTCCGAAAGTGGATTGAAAAACGTATCGTCTTTCAAATAGCAGCGCGCGATCTCTTTATAGCGCTCCCCGGCGCCAGCTTGATAGGCGATATATAAATTCTCAGGCAACGTATAAAGCTCGTCCCAGCAATAGGATTCATCTATATGTGGAAGCTTTCTGATTTCATCGTGACTGAGAGCTTTGTTCGGAATTATCTGCAAGATTGTGTCAGTGGTGGCATCCATTATCTTGAAGGCATCGCTTTGCCCTGCCAATTTATGCGCGTCAAGCATGGCGCAGACGATTTTTTCATAAGTATACCCAGGGTATCGCAAGCCCCTGTAATATTTTTCTGCCGGAATTTTGCTGTACTCAGCAATCAGTCTCTGCATTTTTTCTTTCATTGCAAGGGAGCCCGTGATTGCATGCGCTCGCGCCAGCGCCGATAACCATTGACCGAAGCAATGTGCTGGTGCAAAGCCGCGTTCTATTTCGTGGAATATGTCAGTGCCGTCCCACGCATCATACCAACCACCCAGATCGAGCCCTGGCGCAGGCAAACCTGCCCGCATTCTAAGTGGTCGCATAATGCTGTCTTCATCAAGGCTCTGAATTACAGACATGGTTTGCGTAAACTGCTTTTTGGCTAAGCAGTCATCGGCAAGTTGTACCTGTCCGTAGTTGAATTCGGACAGCAATTGATTCGACAAGTAAGGAGCTTTTGCGTCCTCACTTTTTGCCATTGCAGGAACAGGGAATTTTGCGATTGTTGAGAAAAACGCCAGTGATGCAAGCGAGCGAATCAGCTCTCGCCGACTAACGGATTTCTTCCAGATAAGGTTGGTTCGTTGCTGACTGGGTCGTTTCTTCGACAAGAATCTCAAATCCTGATTCGGTTCTGGTGCTCTCTGAGTAAGTCCAGAATTGTTGCCCATTTTTGCGCAATTGCCAACCAAAAGCAAAATAAGCTTGGCGTGAATCGGCCGCAATAAGTTCGTAAGCGGCCCGTCCTTGCTGGAGTTCACCGCCGCAAAAGAGGCTTGCGAAGTGTTTGCCAATCATTTCGTCGAGCAAATAGCCATACAACTGTTCGGCTTCTTCGGACCAAAATGTAATAAACCCGGACTGGTCCAGTTTGACCAGGGCTGATTGTCCGACGAAGCCTTTTCTTGTTTCTGCCGTATAACGGCGTTTTTGATTAATCATGCGGCTTGATCCTGTGAAATTGAATTTAATCATTCAGGACTGCTTCGGTCATGCGTCTGTGGTGCAGAAAGCTATGACGCTCCCCTGTATGAGTTCACCAGGGAATTCGGGATTTTAGGACTGTCCGGATTAATTCAGATCCGGGTTTTTCCGCTTCAGGGGTTTGCGCTCTCTGGGCATAATAGTTCTAAGGAGCTAAGCAATGGGCGAATGGGCTTTCCTATCTTTATTGAATTCTGAGGAAAAGTGGAGGGCAATGCCTCCCCATTGCCAGATTCTTTGTTCAGTTGCTACTCATGCCTGTATTGTCAGCCTGCTCGTATGCGTTGTCGCAGCGCACGCATATAAGCCACTTTCAGCTGATGCCAATGCGCTTTCCGTTGAGTTCGTGCTTGATTCGGAAAATGTTGATGGAACAAGTTTCATTGTTGCACGCAATGCGACTACTGCCAGAGCGATTCCAATTAAAGCCACGCCTACTGATGTTAGTGCAATAACCCGAGCGAGCACTGATATCGAGGCTCTTCCGAACAGTCAAAGTTCCAAGACAACGATCGTTCCTGTTAAAGGGTCAGCAGTCATATCCGACATCCAACCCGTCGGAACAGTGCCAGCGCCCGATGCTTCGAAGTCGCAAGGCAAGAATTTTACTAAAAATGCCAATCCAGTGAAAGTTGCACTGTCCACGCTGCCTGGTACCGGTGCGAAAACTTCGACTTCCGAGCAAAGTGCGATTAATGCCAAGTCTTCCCTGACTAGCTCAGCTGTCACCCAGCTGTCTTTCAGTCAGAAAAATCCATCACCTGTTGGTATCACTAATAAGATCGCAAGTGCTATGACGCAAGCGGCCTCGGTGTTTCTTCCGAAAGTGAGCTTCTCCGAGCTAGATGGTAAGGCTTGTCAGGTATTCATGGAGGGTGAAAACGTTCAATCATCCGATCCGGCTAAAGCAAAGGAACGTTTTCGCAGCGCTATTGCCCTGATGGACAAAGCGATTCCCATTCTTGAGTCCGAATCTGGCGCGGAATCAACACAAATGGCGGAAGCCTTGCAAAATGTCGGGCGCTGTTATGACAAACTAGAGGAATATGATCGGTCTGCAGAATACTATTTGAACTGCGCAAAAATGCTTGGCAAAGTTTCGGGCGATCAATCCCTGCCGCGCGGTATTGCGTTAGTCTTTTTGGCAGATGCATTTATTAACCAACGCAAGTTCAAAGAGGCGGAGGCTGCTCTCCTGGAGAGCCTTCCGATTTATGTCAATCAATACGGGGAGTCTAGTCAATACGTTAAATGGACTTATCAGCGACTGAACAGAATATGTGCGAACACTGATCGCTCCTCGGAAGCAGAAAAATGGCGTACAAAAGCAGAGGCGATTGCAGCTAAGTAGACGTGATTACCTGGACGCAAGCCAATGAATTGCAAGCATCCTCGACCGGGGGCAATTGCCGAATCGCCGAATCGCTATTTCGTTGATTTGTTTGATCTTTTCCCGGCGCTCGACGCGATAACGGTAGCTGTCGCATAGTGATGTTCGTGGCTAATACTAACTTCGAAGTTGTCGACTCCGCGTTTTTTAGCGATATCGATCGCTCGCCCGTGGAGCAGCAGCGTCGGTTCGCCGCTGGGTTTCTTCCCTATTTCGATTTCTTTCCACGACAAGCCGTACCATCCAGTTCCAAGACATTTTGATGCGGCTTCCTTCGCCGCAAATCGACCGGCGATTCGTGCCACTGTGTGTGGTGGCGCGCTCATAATGTACGCAATTTCGTTTTCTGTGAATAGTCTTTTTAGCAGCCTTTGCCCAAATCTTTTGTACGCGTTGGCAATGCGATCGATGGAACAGATATCTGTCCCAACCTTGATTGTCATGCTTCCCCGCGTCAGATGATTTATGCTGTCCATTATTAAATGCTCGCAAATGGCGAAACGCTGCTCGATATTGTTTCAGGGAGCGGACATTGACAATATGCTAAAAAGCGGCGCCATTTAAGATTCCCGGGATGGAATTCTATTATAGCTGGAGTTTTGCATAGGTTTGGCCCAGAATGCTGGATCCAAGGCTGTCACTTAATCGAAATCCGGACTGCCAGAGCCGGTACAAGATTGCAGCAGCAGGGATTTGAAAATTGGCGGATGTCCACATTGTAAATTTATCGGACTGGGGTATAGTCAGTAAAATCAGCTTCGAGGGGCTTATGGTAGACGCGAACATCTCGGGCAAGCCCGAAGGAACAGACGAAAAAATAGGCAGCGCTGGGCAGACCGCTGAAAGACTCCGTAGCGAATCGCAAGACCGCTTGCCGGACAACGTGCTTCGCGCCATGTCGGAAGATCCTGCCAAATTGGCCCGGGATACAGTGGCGATTATGGCGAAATCCGAAGGGTACAATGGCGCCGTCAAAACTGAGTTCGACGCCGAGGCTAATTGGGGGCGAGCGTTCGGAAGAAACGCAGGTTCATTTACTGCCGAACAGTTGAAAGTGCAGGCCCAACGTACCGATCTCGACCCTCATAGCCAGGGATTTGTTCAATTTCTCAGCGACAATTTTTCGAAGATCGCCGGTATCTCGGCGCGAAAAGACTCAAGTCCAGCAAAAATCTCTCTGACGGATGTCGCAGCCCTTGGTGCTATGAATGAGACAGATCCAAAATCGATGGATGCGGGAGTCAAATTCTTGAAAGAGCACTTCTTCAAAGTCTCCGGTATGGATAACAAAGTGACTGTCGATCGCGTTGAACGTTTGTTGTTCGATCACTCATTTCAATTCTTTCCGAAAGATGTGCAGGAGCGCTTGAATGATTCGCTTCTTGTAGTTAAAAGTTCGGATAAGGATCCTGCAAATTTTGATGCGCAAGGGCAACGTAAAAAAGCCGGGTTCACTGAAGAGCAAGCCCAGAAGCTGGATGCATCTGAGCTTACTGATATGGTGCGTTCCCAGGCTTTGCAGAAAGCTCTGTTCGGCAAAAGCACGCAAAAATTTGATGGTAAGACTGTTGGAAAGGATGCCGGCGCTCAATATTCCGAGGCGCAAAGACGCTACAGCGAATTGAAGAGTCGCGGGATTGAATCATTTCTTGCTACCTTGCAAAAGAACTAGCGTAAATAATTCCGGTCCGGGAGACGACATTTTCGCTCCTAGAAGAAATTCGCGCTCCAATAGACAATAATTTAGCCCCGGGATGTTCGAACAACCCCAGGGCTTTTTCGTAGCTATTTTGAAAAATCGAATCACACTATTCCGGTTAGAATGCTGTTTCTCAGTCTAATATCTATGGTCCGAAACTCTGCTGTGTAATTCGCTCCTTCTCTCATATCGGGGAATCCGGCCCCCTTGATATTTATAATGCATCGAACATAGTCTGACTCGCATCGGTAGCTAGTTGGATTAAGCACTCCTCCTTTTGACGGACGTTTTCATTCGTGCTTGTCCCATATGGTTTTCGCCGTTTAAGCGTTACTTTAAATGTCGGGGGCGACGTGGCAGAAGAAAAATGGAGCTGGTAGCAGATGGGCAATGACGCTCAGCTTGAGCAATATTTGGATAAAAAAAACACCCAAGACCCTGAGTCCATGGAGAAGAACTCCCTTGGCGCCCCGAAAAGCAGGAACGAGGAAACCCAGGAAACCCAGCTCACTGCCCAGGATAGGTTAAGGCAGGAAGCAGTGGACTTCAGAGATCGCCTCCGCAAACAAAACGTTGAGCTCGAGCCTATACAAAAAGGGTGGGGTCCGTTTCAAGTCCTTGAACAAATGGTGAAGGACAAGAAAATCATTCTTACAGAAGAACAGGTTCTCGAAGAATCTCGTCGGATTCGCGATCGTGATTTTAAGGACAACGCGCGCAACTATTACAGTCAAAATGAGCGCAGTATGCGCTGGAGCGAAAGCGAAATCGATCGCAAAGTCCAGGAGCTTTCGCAAAAGGTTCGCGGTATCGATGTCTCGCAGTGGCAAGCGGATGTTGATTGGAAAAAGGTCAAAGAATCGGGGATTGAATTCGCTTTCATGCGTGCCAGTCGCGGCAAGGATTATGTCGATCCGAAGTTTGTTCAGAATCGCTCCGGAGCCCTAGATGCTGGTATGCGCATTGGCTACTACCACTACTTCAAACCCGGCGATCCGACACAGGATCAAGTGAATGTTTTTGTAAATGCAATTGGAAAACCGGACGACGGCTCCTTGCGTCTTGTGATTGACACTGAGGATGCCAAACAATGGGCTCCCTTTACGCACGAGGAGCGCATCAAAAAGATTGAAGATTGGTGCAAGGGCGTGGAAGCAGCGCTCGGCAAGAAGCCGACTATTTCGATTTACGGAAGTCCGAATTTCTTCGATGAATCTTTGAAGAATGACGCGCGCCTTGCCAAATACGATCTCTGGATTGCTAACTACAATGTTGGCGAGCCTCGTGTACCAAAGCCCTGGAATAATTGGACATTTTGGCAATACTCGGAGACTGGGCGGGTGCCTGGCATCAACGGCAATGTCGATTTGAATTTGTACAACGGGAACGACTTAGGCAAGGCATTCCGACCGACTTCTAAGTCGAAGCGCTAGTTGCCGATCCGCTCTTTATGCACTTCTGAACATTCTATGGTTCAAGCTCGGAATTCCGGACTTCCTGAGCCGTACTTCGATTCTCTTCCCCGTGAAGAGCTTATGTGTGTGCTGATTCTTGGTGGGCCGGTTCAAGAGCCTTAGTTAGTGGCCCGGATTGTCGGACAGTTTTGGGGTAGGCTACCGCTTCTTTGCCTGAGCGCCAAAATCGTCTTATATGCTGTTGTGAGCGGGATTTGGCGGTTTCCTTTGCTTCCAATCTGATTGGATGTCAATGATCGGAATTCCGGGCCTCTAATCGCATTGACTCAGGTAAAAAGACACCATGACTACCGTGTTTGCCTCACGAAAAATGACACCATGACAAGTGATTGGCGGTCAAATTAGACCTCGCATTCTAGCGAGGGAAAGCATGAGGCATCATATGACTTTGGAAGCGCGA
>JAKFVQ010000015.1 GCA_021732085.1 Candidatus Obscuribacterales bacterium
GCCCTGCCCTGCGATCCAGCCGCATCCGCATATCTTGAAAACTTGAACAGAATGAAATACATTAGCCCGCTAAAACCTTGTAATTACCGGAATATCGCCAAGATTTAGCGCCGTTCGGGATATACTTTACTTTGGTTCTACCGGCATCCTTATAACAATGGAAGCATGGGCACGAGCTGCAAAAGTAGGGGATATGAACTTGTTTGGAACACAGAAAGTCAGCGGACGTACTCTTGAAGAAGTCGCTCACCTTGTTACCAGGTACTTCAAGAGCCGAGATCTCGATCCCCAAAAACAATCCATTCCTGCTTCCGGTGGAAGTGGATGGTGGATGACCGAAGGCAGCGCCAAGATTTATATCTTCATCCAAGAGTCCCCTGCCGGTCCCGTTCTTCGAGTTACGAGCCCGATTGTATTTGTGCCCGAGACGAACAAAGAAGCGTTCTATCGTCGTTTGCTCGACTTGAATAGCAACATGACCAGTTGCAATCTGGCTACTTACGAAAATTATGTTCTAGTTGTTTCGCAGCGCCAAACCATAGGCATCTCTCAAGAAGAGCTTGATTCCATAGTTTGGAACGTTGCATACGTCGCTGACCTTCTCGATGATAAGTTGGCGACAGAGTTTGGAACCAAGTTGTATCGAGAAAGTTAATTCACTAAATGGCTCACAGTCCTATTGCTAAGTCTCCCAAGGAATCCCCTGCCCTTCTGGGCGAGCAGGAAATCCAGTTCGTTTGTAATTTGGCCGAACATGCTGGGAATCTTGCCGCGTCCATGCGCGCGTCGGTCGGTGTTCACGAAAAAACCGGTCCGCATGATCTGGTGACAGATGCAGATCTGGCAGTGTCGAAAATACTCATGCGTGAGTTAGGCTCCCGTTTTCCAAATGACTTTTTCATTTCAGAGGAAGAAGCTCTTGCCGAAGGCATCAAGAATCATCTTCATTCCGATGTGCAGCGCACATGGCTGATTGATCCCATCGACGGGACGGACAATTATGTTCACGGTGACGGGCAGTATTCCGTGATGATCGGACTTCTTGTGAATGGAGTTCCTCACTTCGGTTGTGTTGCCAGTCCGGCAATGCAGATCACATATTATGGCGGTCCAGCTTACGGAAGCTGGTATCGGCAACAGGGCGGAAAACCTCATCGCTTCGGCGAGGATTTTACAGAACCATTGGGCTCGCCCGTTCGTTTGATGATGGGATGGCGCGACCGCAAAAACAATCCGTGGATTTTGAATATGTCTGGCGTCAAAATAATCGCAGCCGGAAGCGTCGGATTGAAGGTCGCAAAGGTAATTGCGGACGAAGCTGACGTTTTTGTCCACCTTTCCGGCAAGTTGAAATTTTGGGATACAGCCGGACCGGCTGCCATCGCCCTTGGTGCCGGATTGGAAGTCGGTACATTCGATGCCGATCAACTCGATTTCCCATTGCCCGAAATAAGGCATAAAACCACGGTTGTGATGGGACGACCGGGCGCCCTGGAATGGGCTAGAAAAATCCTAGGGAAACAATTCATTGTTTAGAAAAGCATGACAATAATTCGGACGGAAGCAGAGCTTCTAAAACTTTGCGAGGAGATTGATGAGGGGCAACGTTTCGCGATGGACCTTGAGTTCATTCCTGAACGTACATACGAGCCTGAGATCTGTCTTGTGCAGGTTGCAACGGATCATGGTGCCTACATCGTAGATCCGTACGATGTACCTGATTTAATGCCGCTCTGGACACGTGTTGCCGATCCCAATATTCTTGCTGTTTTCCACGCTGGCGATCAGGATCTTGATTTGATGAACGCCGGCTCTGATCTGATACCGCAAAATATAGTGGATACACAAATCGCTGCCGGATTTTGCGGCTTCGGTTATCCAATCGGCTACGGGAAAATTCTCGGACAACTGCTGAACATAAGCATTTCGAAGAGCGAGAGCTTTACCGATTGGACGAATCGTCCCCTGACAAAATCCCAAATAACATACGCCCTGGAAGATGTAGCGCATCTACTTGATCTCCACGATAAGTTGATGGTTCAGCTTGACAGCATGGGGCGCAAGCAATGGGCGCTGGACGAATGTAAGCGCTACACCGATCCATCCTATTATGCAAAAGATCGCTCTCGCGACTTTATGCGCGTCAAGGGTGCAAGTTCTTTGAATCGCCGAAGTCTGGCGGTCCTGCGCGCACTTTCAGAATGGCGGCATGAAGAGGCGGAACGGTGTAACCGTCCACTAAAGTCTATTTGCGCCGATAATGTCATGTTCGAGTTTGCGCGCCATCCTCCAAAGTCACAAACCGAAGTTATGCGCATCCGCGGATTCCGTCCGGACCAGGCTAAACAGTATTCGGGCGCTATTTTGCGTGCTGTCGAATCGGCTATGTCATTGCCCGAAGGCGAGCTTCCAGTCTGGCCGCAGAGTCGCATCCCAAGCAAGCGCGAAGTCTTGATATCGGATTTCCTCTTCACAGTGTTGAAAGTGCTTACTTTTGATGAAGAAATTGCAGCCGAGCTTGTAACCACCCGTTCATCACTTGAGGCGCTCGTGCGAATGCACTTTGAGGGCTCCCTGGTCGAGGAGAAGTTTCCCCTGCTCGTCGGCTGGCGCCGAGAGCTGGTGGGCGAAAAGCTGATTTCGATTTTGAAGGGCGCTGAATGCAAAATGCAACTAAAATCGCGATCTCATCCAATTAGTCTGGAAGTCAATGGCAAACGGATAGAACATTAACGCCAGAACATTGTAGAATTTGCAGTTACATAAACCCAACTGGAGGAATGCGCATGGCCAGCACAGCGAAGGTCGGCCTGATCGGACTTGGTGTAATGGGAGAGAACCTCGCCCTTAACATCGAGCGCAATGGCTACACGATTGCCGTTTACAACCGCAGTCACGATAAAGTTGATGCCTTTATCAATGGCAAAGCCAAAGGAAAGAACGTCATTGGTTGTAAGGACGAGAAGACCTTTATCGCCAGCCTTGAAAAGCCCCGGAAAATCATTCTCCTTGTTAAAGCTGGACAACCGGTTGACTCGACAATCGAAAGCATCAAGCCGTACCTGGAACGCGGCGATATTATAATCGATGGCGGAAATTCGTACTTTGAAGACACTCGTCGCCGTGAAAAAGCATTGGCTCAAGAAGGCCTGTTTATGATCGGCTCTGGCGTTTCTGGCGGTGAAGAAGGGGCCCTCTGGGGACCATCTTTGATGCCGGGTGGTGACAAGAACGCATACGAAGAAATCCGCCCAATTTGGGAAGCCGCCTCAGCTAAAGCCGATGGCGAACCTTGCGTTACTTATCTCGGACCAGATGGCGCCGGTCACTTCGTAAAGATGGTGCACAATGGTATCGAATATGGTGACATGCAGCTAATCGCTGAGGTTTACGATATTCTCCGCAAAGTGTTCAATATGACACCACGCGAGATGGCTGAAGTGTTCGACAAGTGGAATAAGGGCTTGCTCAATTCATACTTGATCGAAATCACATCTGAAATTCTCACCGTTGAAGATCCTGAAACCAAGAAACCGCTCGTCGATCTTATCCTCGACAAGGCAGGCCAGAAGGGCACTGGCAAATGGACCGCTGAGTGCGCTCAAGAGTTGGGCATTCCAATTCCAACCATTGACGCTGCTTTGACTGGCAGACTGCTCTCCTCAATGAAGGAAGAACGAGTGCTTGCCTCCAAACACTTGCAAGGACCAACTGAAAAGATAAATGTGAACAAGGAAGAGTTCCTTGATGCTCTAGCTGATGCTTTGTTCGCCAGCAAAATTTGTTCTTATGCACAGGGTATGTCGCTGATCAAAGCTGCATCCGAGCAGTACAAGTGGGATGTCGATCTCGCCGAAACTGCACGCATTTGGAAGGGCGGATGTATTATTCGCGCAGGCATGCTCAAAGACATCACCAAAGCTTTCAAAGAGCACAAAGATCTCCGCAATCTGCTGCTCTATCCAACATTTATTCAGTGGATGGAGAAAGCGCAAAGCAACTGGCGCAAAGTGGTATCGACCGCATCGCTGGCCGGAGTTCCAATTCCAGCTATGAGCGCAAGCTTGGCTTACTTTGATGCATATCGCAGCGCCAACCTTCCTCAGAATCTCACCCAAGCTCAGCGTGATTACTTTGGTGCTCACACCTATGCGCGTGTAGACAAGCCGGAAGCTGGCATGGTCCACACCGAGTGGAAAGATCTGATCAAAAAGAAAACCGAAGTGAAATAGATAGAATCACTGCAAATCGATTCTTCATCTCAGGGAGCCAGGCTACGGTCTGGCTCCCTTACTTCTTACTGGTGAATTTATTCGCTCGGTGGCAAGAGCTTTGGCGATTGATGTGCGTGAACAGTTTGTGCATTTGTCGCCCCTGGAAGTCGCACTAATCAGCCGGGCAATCATTCGTCAGGCATTGGGGATCGAATGTCATGCCTTGCTCGCCGCCGTTGCCAGCAATTTTTCTATGCTGTGCTGTGTTTCTCAACGCCCTGAATTTTGGCAACGGCTTACGCGTGCTTCTAGTTTGCGCTGTCGTTTTGTCTGCAAGGATTGTCATAATCGGTCTCTTTCGCTCTTCTTTTAACCTGCTTAGACTACTGCGCTTTTGTGAGGACGCTGTGTAGGTTATTGACCAAATCTTGATTCTCTCGCTGTAAATTTTGCCGCTTCCATGACGAATGCGGGTGTATAAGTCCTGGTACGTAGCTCCCCAAAGAGGTTTGAACCTTTTATACACAAGCTTAAGCACGCCGGTAAGAAGCATCGCAACCACATCGAACTTGATCCACTGCTCATAGCTGCCATCGATAAAACCGTTGAGGCAGCCATCATCTCTCGAATGGATGTGATTTATTCGCGAATCGAGAAGTCACTTAAAAATTACTCTTTGCACGACGAAAACAGGCAAGCCTGTAGTGAACAGGTCAAACCTCTGTTTAATCCAGAAGCTGGGCCGTGAATTCTTGGATTTAATGTTCCATGCCATGAATTTTAAACAAACCGCAGATATATTCGTTTCACTGGCTGTGAAACCGTTCATTGCTTATTACTATGCGATTTACTCTAAACGCTCCAACCAATCGGGGCTGATTGCTTGCTGGGGATCATCTATGAATAATAACGATAGCGACCGCATTGGTGCGTCTCGCGCGGACGCGAATCTGCGCAAAGAAGAGTGTTCTGGAGATGGTTGTGTTCTGGCGTGGAAACCGAAACGCCGTTCGGACAGAGTTTATGAAGCCCTGTTCGGCACCTACAACCGACGCGTAACTGTAGGAACTGCTTAGTCAGATTTCGATACTGCCGGAATTAGACTGTCTCTCTTCCTCTCTTCCCTGGGTGATAGCTTATAAGCAATCACTTTCGACTGATTTTGGTAGCTTATCAGCTATTGGTTTGAGTTTCTGACACCCCATCGACTGATGATGATCTTCTGGCTCCTGTTTGATTAAAAATCCAGGTTTCTCGGCCAAATTGTCGCCATCCCTTGAACTGTTCCCCTCTTCCACAATTTCCTTACTGTGCAGTGCTAGGTTGGGTTTCAGGATGTCGGGGGTATAACAAAGTTACTTGGGGCGTTTGATTCAGTGTTTTTCCTCTCCAGATCTCACCAGCTAGTGGTGAGAACCTATTCGCACGCGTAGATTAGTAATGGCAGACGAAACTGAAAACAAGAAAGGCGACTCGTCCGCGGAGAAGGACGCTGGCTCCGGCGTTGAAACCCAAGTTCGAGACCGCCTCATTGATGAAGCCAGAGATTTAAGGCGTGATGACGAGCGAGTAAAACCTGAAAAGAAGGAAGAGCCAAGCTCGGTGGACACTTCGGACATAAACGGAGATGGAAGGACGCAGGCTCAAGTTGCTGCTGACAACCTAAAAAACTTACTTCGAAAAAACGATCCTAGTGCAAAGCTTGACTCAGTCCCTGTCGGGGACATTTCAAATCTAACGAAAGACGATGGTAGTCTTGCGACTCTGCTGGGGCTGCCTAAAACCGCTGGGAAGAATAAGGGTGATAAGCCTTCCGAGAGGCAAGAGAAGGATAAGAGCAGCGAAGCAGGAGAAAATTCATCTGCTCCAGACGACCCCACAAAGAAACAAGGTTTGGCTGATGCGACGAACAATCAGCCCAACGATGTGGCAAACCCAGCTTTGCAAAATCGAACGCTAGACGCAAGCACGAATCAGAATAATGATTCCACTAATGCGGTGCAAAGAGGAACGCAAGATGCGACTAACAATCAAGCCAATGATCAAACGAACCCCGCTGTTCAGAATAGATCTCTAGATGCGGCGAATCCGAATCCGGCTGGCGATTTATCAAATACTGCAGTACAAAGAGGAACTCTCGACGCGGCGAATAATCAAACAAATGATCTGACAAATCCTGCCGTCCAGAACAGATCTTTAGATTCGACAAACAAGCAACCCAGTGATTTGACAAATGCTGTCCAGAGAGGCACAGTGGATGCGGCAAACATTCAATCTGGTGATTTAGCGAATGCAGCGGTGCATCGAGGCACGCTCGACGCTGCGAGCAATGAGAGCACCGATTTATCCAATTCAGCGGCGCAGAAGGGAACGCTCGACACCGCAAAGAAACAGGCAAGTGGTGCTCCAGTGCAAACTGGAATCTTGGACGCTGCGAACGGTCAAACAAATGACCAAATCGCAAATGCGCCTGTGCAGAAAGGTTCGCTCGATGCAAACGATGTGCTTACGCCGGCAGTGCAAAAAGTAACACCGGATGCGACGAATCTTCAGCCAAACGATCAAAGGAATCCCGCAGTTCAGAACAGATCTGTAGATGGGCCAAATAATAACCCGACGGGCGATCTATCAAATAATGCGGTGCAGAGAGGAACCCTGGACGCCGCTGGGAATCAGACAAATGATCTAGCAAATGCAGCAGTGCAACGGGGCACACTGGATGCAAGCAACGCTCAAGCAAATGATTCGGCTAAAGCTGCGGTCCAACGGGTGAATCCAGAAGCGTCGACTAACATGCCCAATGATCTTGCAAACCAAGCTGTTCAGCAAGGGATCCTTGACGCAAGTAGCATTAACCCGCACGATCATGCCAATCCGGCGCTGCAAAGAAATGCGCTAGACGTTTCGTCTACGAATCCAGGAGATCTAGCAACACCTGCTGTTCAAAATGAGTCTCTCGATGGGCTTGTCGATGGCGGTGCTTCATCCAATGCTTCGCCGAGTGATACGATTCAAAATTCAAGTAAGTTCAATCTGGATTTTGCGCCACCGCCTTTGACAGGTGGAGCCATGGATCCAGTAAGCGGACAAATTCTCCCTAAGGCTGCATCTGACAATGCCGCTAAGCTGCAAGAAGAACAGAGCGAGCGTGAAAGGCAAGAGCCAAATCGAGCTGCGGCTTCAATCACTCTTCTTCAAGGCTCGCAAACAGCGGACACCGCACAGAATGTTCAAACACGAGATGCCGCAGTTGATCGCACTGCGGCTGTTAACACGTTACAGACTCGTGACGGTGCATCAGATGTGACTCCTGCAGTAGATGTAGCGAATCTTGACCGTACGAATCTAAGTCTCGACGCAGCAGTTGTAACAAACGATCTTACAGCCGACAAGGGTAATGTTCTTGATCAAGTTCCTGTATCTGACCGCCCCGTGGTTTTAACTCGTAGTTTGAATTCTGTCTCTGACGCAGTTGAACCCGTTCCAGTAGTTGCTGCAGAATCGACTGAAAATCGCGGCGATCTTGTCACCGAAGTTCCACGGGCCGTAGATACGGCGCCCGCAACTCCAGCGAGAGCCGGTATGTCGGATGATGCGCTTGCTGCCGCAGCACAAACGGTCAAAGACAGCTTGAGGAATCGGGCGACACTGGATGCCGTTCTGCGCTCAATTCCTCCTGAAAGTAAGGAGGCTTTCGAGCAAATTTACAAACAGAATACTGGCAATGATCTAAGACGTGACCTCACAAGAAACGGTCACGAATCCAGTATTGCATTGCTGAATCCCCGAGAGGAAGCAAGAAATGCCCAGTGGCTGGGTGATAGGTTGCGTGACCTTTCCAGGCTTCCTGCTGGCGCCACTCAACAAAGAGAACTCTTGGAGCACGGACTTCGCTCGTCATTGAGAACGATGACCCCAGAACAAAGAACTTCTCTAAGTAATGAGCTTGAAGCCAAGCATGGCAAAAATCTTCAACAGATGATTGATCTGAGCAAAATGTCTCAAGCTTCGAAAGACATTGCTGGAATCATCATTAATAACACCGAAGCACAGCTTAATGCTGCTGCTTTAAACCGAATCGCCGACATAGGATTGAAGACTGGTGGCAGTCAAGGACTAACTATTCTGAAGGAAGCTTTTGGGGGCAACACTCAGGAAGCCATTGATGCAAGGCGCCAATTCAATGCCGAGAATGGACAGCAAAGACTTCATAACACGTTTGCTGGCATGTTAGGCGGCGACACTGCCGAACTTCGACAGGCAAGAGATTACGCGAATCAAGGAAAACTGGATACCGCGACGTTCATCGAAATGCAACGAAGCAACTGGGCTAACAGCGACGCCGGAGTAGAACTCGTTGCCAGAATGATGAGCCAGGATGAGCGTCAGCGTTTCTCTGCCGGCGAACGATTGGCTAAAGAGAATTCGCAAGGCAACACTCCTGAAGAAAGAGAAGCTCGTCAATATTACGACAGAGTTCATGCCGCTTTCCAAAACGCTGCTAGCTCGATTGGGATGATAAGCAGATGGAGCACATCCAACCAGAACAAGGCTGTAACTGCTTGGGAGGATATTGCAAAACACGGCGAACTAACTCTCATCGGACGAATGGCTCGAGCCGGAAACGATTTCTTCGCTGACTCATCAGGCACTATTCTTGGTGCGATGAGAGACAATTTGACTAATAAGGATTTCAACTTGATGCAGGATCCGAAATATCGGGATGCTGTATACAACATGCTTGGTGGACGTGATGGAACGGGGAGGTCTGATTTCAGTCGGGAGGCAAGCGCTGCCGCACGACAAGAGATTGAAAAACTCTTCAATAAATCCAACGTCAATGAAGCCCGCGAGGCTCATCATGCGACCTTGAGAGAGGCGTCATCCGATCGTATTCAGATGCACAAAGTGACTGAACAGTACGGAAGAAGCTCGCATTCCGTGACCTTCGATGCACTGCGGAATGCTAAGGCTTCGGATTATGCACAACTCAGTCCGCAAGAGCGACGACAGTTAGAACAGCGCGTGGATAGCATTCCGCTGAACATGCGAACTGAAGCTAGAGCGATGCTCAATGAACTGAAAGGCAATAAGGATGTTACTCCGACTCTTGCTCGTGATTTGCTAAATGATGCGCTCAAAAACGTGCCGCAAAATAAGATAATAGAGCGACTGATAGCTAATCAGGGAAATATGCCGCAGAATCCGCAAGAGATGCAGGCATTAACTAAAGCGACGAGGGACGCGCTTACGGTCGTCGCAGGCAATCGAGCTGAGCAGGTCTTCGATCGATTTGCCAAGCCATTGCTTGAAGGAAAGGGGCTTAGTGCCGATGCACTTCGCGAAGCGAATATGTCTTCTCGCATTTTCGGCGCAGACAGGCTGAACCACGAGAATTATTACAATCAGCTCAAGCATCTTCCGAAAGAAGAGAGGGAGAGAATCACAAGTGCTGCGGATAGAGCGTCCACCGATCCGGAGGCTCGTCGCACGCTGGATGAGGCATTCAAAGGGATGTCGCAAGCCGAGCGGGATATTGCACTTTCCGTTCTGCGCAATCCTAACCAGGAATACTCGCTAAGTGATCGCATTCGAACTCTTGGTATTGGTGGCGACGTCAATCAACAAGCGTTGGTCAGCGAATTCCAAGCCCTGAATCGCGATGGGAAAATGAATCTAATAAATGAGCATGCGGCGAAGTATCAATCCTTCCTTCCAAATGACCTTGGCAAAGATGCCGGTGAGTCGGTGAAGAGAGAGATAGAAATGTCGCTGCCGATGCCGGCTCAAGATTTGCAACGGGCTATGCAGGATCGCATTCGCGAAACTGGTACTGGATTATACGGTAACACTGCGCTTACGGAAATCTCCATCGCTCAGACTCAAGAGCAGATGAAGAGCCAGCTCTTGGATCACTTGCCTCCTGCCGAACGCGAGAGAGCGCAGCGAGAAATTGACGAGAAATTCCAAGCTTTGGTCAATGCAATTCGTAGAAATGATGATGCGAAGGATCAGTATGCTAAGGATCTTGCAGATAAGATTGTTACGGTAGCCACGACAGTTGTAGGTGGACCGCTCATCTCCGGCGGGTTAAAGGCAGCGAATCTTGCTAGGTTGGCAGTCACCGCTGCTGGTGCCGTAGCGGCTAGAGTTGGTATTGAGGAATCAGTTAAGGGTGAAGGCACTCTTTCAGCGAACGATTACATGGCTGCTGGAATATTTGGCGCTGTTGATGGTGTCACCATGGGACGCTTCTCTGCGGCAAAAAATGCATTCGCTCCGGCTGTTGAAAAGGCTCTGGCATCCAGATTGGCTTCACACGGCGCGCGCGACGAAGTGAGAGATGGAATCGTTTCTCAGTGGGACAGGTTCATGGCAAAGGACGGCGAAGAAAAACTCGCTGCTCATCTGCGTGAGAGGGGCATAACCGATCCTGACGTTGCTGCTCGCGAAATTCGGCGTGATGTCACGGCTGCGATGAATAAAGTCGATGACGTTGCCGAAAACACAACCCGCCAAACTACTCCTGAGGAGATGTTCAGACAACAAATCGGACGGGCAACTGACGCGCTTACTAAGGAAGTCGGCGACGCTGGGATGGCTCGTATTGCCGACATCCAAAGGCAAATGCAGCCTATTAAGGATCTTCTACGATCCGGAACTCAAGCGGATCTTGAGCAGGCAACAAAATTGGCAACTGAATATTTGCAGTCCGTTGGCAGAAATGCGCCTTTCAATAAGATGCCGAACCCGGGAGTTGTCCGAGCAAATCTTGAAAGATTGGTCGGGCGTGCCGATAACGTTGAAGCCTTGCTAAATGGCGGACGCATGGGACCTGAGGGCATGCGTGTCCCTCTGTCGAAGGATGAGATGGCCAAGATTGTGAATGATGATCTGGGGCACTTCGTTGCAGATCCCACCAAGGCGCGATTCTCTGATCAGTTTGATATTAATTCCCAAGTTATTGCGGACTTGAAGAACCTTACGAAAGCAGATGCTCGCGAACCTGTCTTTAGTGCCATCGTAGCAAACGCAGTCACTGACTCTTCCCGCACATTGGAGGAGAGAGCTCAAAAGATCATTGACGGAATGACGGACAGAGCCAACGATCCCAAAGTCTTCGAGAGAAACCTACCACTGTTTGAAAAGGAACTGGTCGCTAAGGGCATGGATCGTGCTGATGCTCAACGGATATTGGAACTCACCAGAAATCGTCTCGAGTTGCTGAAACAATCAAGAGGCGCTATTAATGAGGCTTCTGGTATGGCGGTTCGTCATACTTTTGACGCTGCCCCGACAAGAGAAAGTATTGAGCAGGCGGGTAGAAATCTTGGACTGACTGGCAAGGAGCATGAGAATTTCGTTGCTTCGGCGCGCGAGTTCTTTAAGAAGGAAAACATCAACAATCAAAGCAATTTTCAAGTCCTACAAGGACCAGATGGGAAATTCATGCTTTCTCGAATGGAAGCTGGCCGAAATGAAGGTGGCATGAAGGTAATTGTTCAGCCTCTCAAGGCAGATGGCACCGTACAGGCACTACAAGCTTCTGATCTCGGACTCAATCGCCTCCAGAGTTCTGATACTGCGTTGCATTTGACTTATAGGAATGTGGCTCAGCCTGATGGTACCCAACGCCTTACCATTGTCGAAGTGAAGCAAGGCAGCACTACAGGCGAGAGAATCAATAAGGCTACAGATCAGAACGCGGTTATCTATCAACACACACAAATGAAAGAACCCCACGTAAATTCGCGTGCCCTAGAACGCTATCTACAGCAAAACAATCAAACTCAACAAGAAATGGTGAACTTCTTCCAGAACCTAGTTCGCCGTAATTAGAATTTATGATACCTGTAGTGCTTATGGACATCGAGCCAATCAAGCAACTCAGGTCTTGGGTTTAAACAATCTGCCGTTAATGAGTTTGCAACCAAGTAATTAGATCTTGAATGGTCTTAAGGTCAAAGAAGTCATCACTTAGTCTATTCAACTTTTCTTCGGATAGAGACTTGATCTCATCAGACAGATCGGCGGGTAAGGTGCCATGCAAGCGTGTTAGGACCTTCAATACTATCTTGCAACTAGCCTCAGTTCGTCCTTCTGATCTTCCTTCAACAAGTCCTTTAGTCAGACCTTCAGCCAAACCTTCTGCTCGACCAATCTCCATTCCTTCTTTTTGCCAGCTCGTTATGTATCCCATGATTTTTTGGTCCTCAAGTGCATTTGTATCTGCTAGTTTGCGATTAAATATTGCCTTCTCGTCGTTGTTTAACTGCAGGTAGGCATCAATAAACTTCTGTATTATCAGTTCGCGCTCCTTCTCCAGTTTGCACCTGACCAATTGGCGAAGGCACTCTAATTTTACCTCAGGTCGCTCCTGGTTGTCATATAACATGCATGCCATAAGTGCAGACGCGGCTGGAGTGTCTTTTGCAATAAATGACCTCCAGTTGTACTGATTCAACTGTATTAGGCAAAATTCAAAGTCTACTATTCTCTTTCCTGCACAGAAGCCGTGAAAGCTCGATGCTTGCTCTTGCTTCGGATTTTGGAACGTCAAAATGGCGATCGGAAGGACCGGGAGCCGATACTTCTCCTCAATCGCGTAGTAATAGCGATACATCCGTTCTTGGAACTTCAATTGGGCGGTTGATTGGATCTCTATATGAATTACGATGAACCCTTTCGACGTTTTATTCCAGACTTTTCTCACGAGATCAGCCCGTTGTTTTCTCCCTGAGCCTGAAACGGATGAAACCTCTTTATCCAACTGTTCGACAAAGGTTCTATCGAGTTGGGAGGCGATATTTGGAAAGAACAAATCCATGAATTCAAAAAAGAATTCAGTAAGCAGTTCTTTGAATAGTTCGTCGTGATCCCGCATCGCGAACTCTCCATGTCCATGTTGGCTCTATCATTAAAGACGCCAACATGTTGAAAAGAGTTCAATGGTTTCGCAAGAGCGCTGAAAAATACTACAGATCTTTGCCTGCGGCTTTGTCTATGAACCAGGTGACGTCGCCTTGTACGGGGACGATTTTTTCGACTGGATATTTTCCTGCGTTCGCAAAAACTTCGCTGAGTACAGGTGCTTTGTCTTCGCCTGCGACTAAGAAGATTACGTGCGCAGCGCTGTTCAGCAAAGTGAATGTGAAGGTCAAACGATCTGCATTCAATTTATCCACATGATTTTTCATCACTAGTCGGCGCGCTTCTTCCAATCCTTTTGTCTCGGGGAATAGGGATGCTGTGTGCCCATCAGGTCCCATGCCAAGGAAAATAATATCGAAGGATGGAACACCATTCGCGCCGCCCGCGACGAATGTGCGTACTTCGATTTCGTAAGTGGTGGATGATATTCCTGCATCCTTATCTTGATCTTGGGTCGGATGCAATTGTCCGCGTTGGATGTTTAGCGGGCTGAGCATCATGCGATTTGCATTTCCCCAATTGCTTTCTTCGCTTTCGTGCGGAACGCAGCGCTCATCACTGACGAAGAATTGAATTTTATTCCACGGAATCACATCTTTTAGATCGCTTTCCATAAGACGTGCATAGAGGAGTTTTGGTGTAGATCCACCCGACAAAGCGACTGTTACTTGTCCCTTCTCGCCGGCGATCTTATTCACCATTTTTGCAAAATGCTTTGCGGCTTTGTCTGCCAGATCAGTTTTGTCTTCGCAGATTTCGACGTGACGGTTTCCTGTTGCAGCATTCGCGCTCATTTACTTCGCCTCCAGTAGTTCTATCAAGTCAACCGCTGCCGAAAGTGATTGTGCAAAAATGCAATCTGCAGTCAGTTCTTCTAATTCAAATCCAACGAGATTTACACGCGACAGATCGCTATCGTCCGCTAGCAATTCGCGTATCGCGTTGCCGTTTTCTTTAAGTGAAACGACAAGCGAACCAGCTTCGCCGGATGGATCTCTGGACACGCGCAATTTCTTGCCGTCCTCCATTTCTAGCTCAACTTCAAATACAGATCCTTGAGCGACGTGAGTCATTGGCGTAGTGCTGAATGTGACCTCAACACCATTTGAATACTTCGCGACTGTCGGTTTTCCTTCTCCTTCCTTGCCGAATGAAACCGGCTCCCATCCAAGACGAGAAGCTAGCCAGCCTAACACTAGAAGTGATTGAATAGAGCAATCGTCTGCGTTGAGTTCTTGTCCGCATGATGCAAGCTTTACCTTCTTGATCTTCTGAAGATCAGAGGCGGTCATTGGAGCTCTATCGAACTCTTCTGCAATTGCTGCACGAATTCCCAGCATTCGGCGCCAGTTCAAGTCGGATACATGTATGCAGTCGAGAGTTGTTTCTACCAATCTTTGCAGATCGCGCATGAAGCTGAAGCTGTACGGTGCACGCGACGAATCAACGATCAATCTTTTCGCATTTACAAGGAATGGAGCAATCTTCTCTCCGTTGAGATCGTCAATCGTCCACCAAACAAAAATCGGTAAGTCACCGACCAATAGCGAATCGATTACGCTGATCAGTTCCGGACCGGTGGGTCCTTCTGAGAGAACAGTGATCATCTCGGAGCAAACCTGGCTGCCGTTACCCATGATGTGGCATCGGGCGGAAACCCAGGCCTCGATTTTGTTGAATTCGGTAACCGGGCGGCAAATCGCCAGGACGGCTCTGGCCGGATGTTGCTGCAAGATGTCGTCAAGTAGATCCGCGTCAGCTTTTTCGGCATCATCACGATCTGTATAAAGGATGAGATTTGCCGAACAGGCCCTTACAACCTGTGGATGTTCTTCATCAGGTGAACCGGTGGATGCCTTAAGCCAGAGAGCATTTAATTCAGATTGAATCGCTTTGATATCTACTTGACATAAGGTGCCACCCAAAAATGCTTTGAGCTGCTGGGTGCTTTTCAAGTTAACCATTAGAGCGACCTCCAGACATCTCCATCTGGAGCAAGAAGTTGATCGCTTTCAGGTGGACCCCATGTGCCGGCGGCATAATTCGGGAACGATGCCTCCGGTGTTTCATCCCAGCGATTGAGTACGGGGCTGATCAATTCCCACGATGCTTGAACGAAGTCGCTGCGTGAGAATAGTGAAGCATCGCCGATGATGCAATCGTGGATCAATCTTTCATATGCCGTCGGTGTGCGTTGACCGAACGCAGTTCCGTAATTGAAATCCATGCTCAACCAGCGAAGATTGGTTGCCGTCCCCGGTTGCTTGGTGAAGAACTTCAACGAGATACCTTCATCAGGCTGAATCTTCATCACCAGTACGTTCGGTCCGATTATGTCCGCGGCGCCCTGGAACTGGGCATTGAACAATCTATGCGGAGCCTTCTTAAAGTGCACAGCAATCTCGGTGACGTGTTTTGCCAAGCGCTTGCCTGAGCGCACATAGAAAGGAACGTCAGCCCAGCGCCAGTTATCGATCCTCAACTTCAATGCGGTGAAGGTTTCGCGGTGCGAATCTGGTGGCACCTTGTCTTCTTCTCTGTATCCAGGAACTTGTTGACCGGCAATAAAGCCTGGCCCATACTGACCACGCACTGCATGCTCTTCTAATCGATCTAGATCGAATGGGCGAATGCAACGCAGCACTTTAGCTTTCTCGTCACGTTGGGCTTCGGCGTCCAGAGTGATTGGAGGCTCCATTCCCACTAGTGAGACAAGTTGCAGCATATGATTTTGAATCATATCGCGCATGTTGCCTGCTTCCTCGTAATAGGCGCCGCGCCCTTCTACGCCAATGGTTTCGGCATTGGTGATTTGAACGTGATCGATGTGCTGCCGATTCCAAATTGGTTCGAAGATTCCGTTTGCGAAGCGCATGACCATTATGTTCTGGACAGTTTCCTTGCCCAAATAGTGGTCAATGCGGAAAATTTGAATTTCCTTGAATACCTGGTGCAGTCTTTCATCCAATTGCATTGCCGTTTGAAGATCATGCCCGAACGGTTTTTCGACGATGATACGGGGCCAGGGCAAAGACTGCATTTGCTGGCGAGCGGCAAGCCCGCTTTCTTGAATGCGATCGATGATTGGATTGTAGAGGCTCGGCGGAGTCGACAGATAGAAGAGGGTGTTGCCTTGTGTGCCATGCTTTTCGCTAAGCTCTTTCAATGTGCTTGCCAGCTCGTCTAAACCACCCTTTTGATCGAAGTGGCCTGGCAGGTAATAAAGCATCTGCTCGAATCGTTCCCATTTGGCTGTTTCAAGAGGAATGTCTGAGGCAAATTGCTGCATCGAGTTGCGCATGGCTTTTCTGAACTCTTCGTGAGTCATCTTTGTGCGGGACATGCCAACTACACAAAATTCTCTCGGCAAGAAGCCTTCAATGTATAAAGCGTAGAGCGCTGGAATTAATTTTCGCTTGGTCAGGTCACCGTGGGCTCCAAAAATAACCATGGCGCACGGTTCGCTGGCCCGCTCAATTCTTATGCCTTCCTTAAGCGGATTCTCTAGAACAGGGCTCTGGCTCATGAAAGCCTCCTTGGTTTTCTTGGGACATGAAACGGTATTTGAAGCTATAAAAATAGCGGCTTTCCGTGCTCCTGTCATTAATTCAGGAGATATAGCCCCTGTAACCTTTATCGTGTAAAACGCCGCTCAGGCAGCGGCCGAAACCTTTGTACTATGATTTAAAGGATCAAAAAACGGCTTTAGGACGGGCTACTGACAAATGAGTACAACGCAGAACGAAGACCGAGAAATCAGTTTTGCCGAATCCGCAATGCGGATGGGCGGAAAATCTGAAGAGGAAGCAAAGCGCACTGGTGCAGTCGACAAGGCTGACGACCAGGTCGAAGCACTCTTCGCACCACAATATAAGACATCTAACAGCCCTATACACAAAGCCGTTTGGGATGGACAGGTTCCTCTTGAACTCTTCGCAAGCAAGCCGCCAAGTAAAGATGCTGCTTGCATGGCTGCAATGGAGAAGAGTCTCGAGAGCATCCGCAAGCATAGAACCCAGGGAACTATTTACAACGAGAAGGGTAAAGTCAGCGATGCACACATAGCTGATTTGGCAAGTGCCGGTTATTGGGGAATGCTGATCGATTCCAAATATGGTGGACAGGGCGCCTCTATCCAGCATTTTATGAGCTTCCTCACCAGAGTTGCGACGATTGATCCGACCACAGCTGGTTTAGCTTCGGTACACGGATGTATCGGTGCAGTGGATCCCGTTTCGAGTTTCGGCAGCGATGAGCAAAAGCAAAAGTATCTGCCGTTATTGGCTTCCGGTCAGCATCTTTCAGGATTCGCCCTGACAGAACCGGGCGCAGGCTCTGACTTAACTGCATTGAAAACGACCGCTGTTCTTGACGGCGATCATTACATTGTGAATGGAGAGAAGCTCTTCATTACAAATGCGATTCCCGGGCGCACTGTTGGCCTAGTTTGCTTGATTGATGGCAAACCAGCAGCGCTCATAGCTGAGTTGCCAAAAGAAGAGAATGAGAATTTCAAAATCGTTCACTATGGTCTTTATGCTCTTAAGCATGCGTTCAACAATGGTCTCATATTCAAGAACTTCAAGGTGCCGAAAGAAAACCTGCTCAAGCCGAAAATTGGCGATGGACTGACCGTTGCTTATCACGGATTGAACTTGGGTCGCCTGGCATTGTGTGCCACCGCCTCTGGTAGCATGCGGCTGATGCTCGCAAACATATTGCCATGGGCTAAATATCGCAAGACTTATGGTCATACAATTGATACACGCGAGCTTGTGAAGAGAAGAATCGCTCGCACCGCGGCTTTGATCGTCGGCGCCGATGCTCTGGTGAACTGGGGATCGTATCTATTAGATCAAGGATTCCGTGGAGAGCTGGAATGCATTATCGCTAAAATATTTGGCAGTGAAGCTCAGAAGGAAGTTGCAATCGAGTACTTCATGAAAACGCACGGCGGACGTTCGTTCCTTGAAGGTCATATGTTCGGCGACAACGTTCATGATTTCCTCGCACCATGCATCTATGAAGGCGAAGGAGAAATGCTGGGAATGGCGTTCTTCAAGTCACTTGCAAAAGCGCACGGAAGCAAATTCTTCGAGCCTGTAGGCAAGGCGCTTGAAAGAGAAAAAATCAAGAGCTTCAATCCGATGAATCCTGCTCATGCGTTTGCGTTGAGGAATGAACTCGTTCCTTACGCATTTTGGAGAGCTGGCAAAGAATTAGCTGGGGCACACAAGATTCCGGCGAATTTCAAAATTCATGAAAAGATGCGCCCACACGTGGAATACGCCCTGCATGAGTTGGCTAATTCGCCTATCGAACTTAGCCATGCAATGGTTACGCACCAATTGCGTTTGGCAGATCGTCAATGCCGAATTGCCGATATGTCGCAGCGTGTGCAAGATCTCATCACGATCATTGTCACCGCACTTTACGCACAAGAACTCAACGATGAAGTCATGCTCGGCGCCGCCGATATTCTCTGCCAAGATCTCACACGCAAGTTGAGCGGCGAACGGCCATCCGACCAGTATTTCAAGGATTGCCGTAAGCTTGCCGAGAAAATCATCGAAGGCGGAATGGCAAGCCTACAGGGCGTTGCCCAGGCTGAGTTGATGTTCAAGTACGATTAGAACAGCACAGGCCTAATTAGAACAGGTTCCCAAAGCTACTCAGAAAAATTTCAGGCTCCCGGGCTAATGTACTAATGCGTACATTACTCATTTCAAGAGGGGCTATTGCTTCATCGCGAGGTATGTAATAGCTGACGTCCCGCCGCTGTAGTTACAGGGTGAATGGAATGCAATCCAAACAGAAAGCTGTTTTGCTGATCCTCTCATTGTCATTTGGATTCTCTACGCCGCTGTCGTTTGCAAGTGCCGATGCCACAAATGAGGTGGGCACGGCAAATCCCATAGAAGGTGGTACCAAAGCAGAAGGCGAAAGTGCCTCAGGTAATGCAAGTCAGACAGCTCTGAGTAGAGGAATGGTCCAACAGTCTTGGAGACAATATGCTGAAGCCAGAAAATCATATGATGAAGCATTGAGGCAAGCTATTAGTAAGATTGAACAGATAAATGCTCTCAAGGGAATTGGATTATTGGCCATGGGTGATGGGCGAGAGGACGACGCTTTAGATGCACTGAAGCAAGCTTCGGCACTTGAGTCGACACTGCCAAATGTAGATGAAGCAACTAAGGCTGCTACGTTGATGAATCTTGGACTTGCGTACACGCATCTATATCAATATGGTGAGGCGGAGCCGGTATACAAAAAAGCCCTGGAAGCGGCAGAATCCTCCCACGACAAAAAGACTATATCGAAGGCTTATGATCACTTGGGCATGCTTTTTATGAAAGATGGTCGTTTCGGCAACGCTGATGAAGCCAGTCTAAAAGCCGTTAACATAGCAAAGGAAGCTTGGGGAGCCGATAGTGTAAACGCCGCGTGCATGATGGCAAATCGAGGCTATCTGCTGGGGCTGGAGGGACGCTATAAAGATTCCGAATCAACTCTTAATGAGGCACTCGAAATTCAAAGAAAGAGATCGGGTGAGGACAGTGCTCTTGTAGCGAGCGTCTTATCCGATTTGGGCAAAGTTTATCTTACGCAAAAGAAGCTTAGCGCAGCGGAGGAGGCATTTGCGGAGGCAATCAAAATACGTGGCAAGTTGGTTGAGAAAAACGAATCTGGGCTCTTGAAAATGAAGACGTTTTTGGCTCGTACATTGATGGAAGAAGGAAAGACAGCTGCTGCAAAACAGTTGGCGGAGACGTCCCTAAAACTGGCTGAACAAAAGTTTGGTGAAGACAGTCCGAAAATATTTTGGCAGCTTCTCACTCTTGCTACAGTGGCTGAGAACGGCGGCGATTATACAAAGTCGCTTACATTGGCTGAACGAGCATACGCCCACAATAAGACGGATCATAAATTGTTGATTCTTCTATCGAAACTTTATCAACGCAGCGATTTGAGAAGATCGGAAAGCTTTGCAAGGGAAGCTCTAAGTAAATGCGAACGTCAATTCGGTCCAGAGCATCCGGAAGTAGCTCGGTGTTCAGTTCAACTGGCTTCCGTTCTTAGGAACGAGAAACAATCGATAGAGGCTGCGCAATTGGATGCCCGAGTGGCTGGAATTCGACAAAGAATTGTTCTTTTGAACTCTGGCAAGTAATAACTAAGCAAGTTCTAAATTGAAGCATTTGTCAAGACAGGCGTCAGTCGGTCTAGTTTTAAGTGCCTGTGACGCTCTTTTTTTCAGGTTATTGCTGATTGTGGATTTTGATGGAAGGACGCTTTTAAGTCTGCGGGGATTAACAGTCTCCGATCGATAACTCACGCATAGCTGAGGTCTTGACTAACTGTTCAAAACTTTGGCGCGTAGAGTGGCGATTTGGCGACTTTTCTAGTTATGTGCAACTCACATAACGCCTGAAGAATGCATATCCAACCTTTCGAGCGCTTATCGAAAGTGAACTGCGTCTTTCTTATCCCGATCCGTTTCCATATCCGTGATTCTTCGCAACGGTATGTCACCATATCTGGTATTAGATATCTGAATAGCTAAGAATAGGGCTTCTCGTGAGGTTCGAGACATGGATTCAAGCACTTTGCGGCTTTGTATCGATTAAAGTGTGGAAAGAATGGCTACTGACAAAGTTTTGTGTCTCAATACATTCCTTCAAAACATTCCTTATATAAGGATGTCTTTCTGTAAAAATTGAGCGCGCGTTAGCGCTCCAAAACGCCTATGTAACGATACTTCTACCGCCCCCGTTGATGATCAGGGATCTGTGAGTTTATTGCGTCTTGCGCATACAAGCAGTTCCCTCTATATAGCAAATGGCACTCGATGGGCATGTATGTCGTATTGTTGAAGGAATCTCTTGCATGAATTGCGCGAAGCAGATTGAGATTCAAAATTTCTCGTAGCTTCATCAAAGTTCTTGTTCAAAAGTCACAACTTTTTCACACAAATACATCATCCGTTAAGAAGCCCATCAAAAGCCAATCTTTCCCTATAGCAGAGGTCTGGCAAATAGCTTGGATTCTTGCTTTGCATATAGAAAACTGCACCAACAAGGTAAGTGCTTCAATTGCAATAGTTTGTTGATCAATTTCAATTAGAAAATGGAAAGCAGTTAGCTAGATGACGTTTTCTAAACATATACGTGGAAACACGCTTGAATAGCCACGCTAGGGTGAGTTCGTGTTCCTAAAGCCGGGCCGAGCGTCAAGCGAATTCTGCCACCACCGGTGCGTGATCTGATGGCTGTTCTAATTTGCGAGGCTCTCTATCTATATAGATGGTCTTGACCTTATCTGCCATCTGCGGGCTAGTCCATATGTGGTCGATGCGGAATCCTATATTTCTGCGGAAAGCGTTCATTCGATAATCCCACCACGAGAACAACCCGTCCTTCTGGTGGACTCTGCGGAAAGCATCCTCTAAACCTGTCTGTCGGATGGCTTCTAAAGCGGATCTCTCAGCATCGCTGCACATAATGGTGCCTTTAACTTCGTTGGGATCGAAGACGTCTCTGTCTTCAGGTGCAATGTTGAAATCCCCACAAAGAACTAAATTCTCGTGGCTAGACCGCTCGGTCGCCATGTAGTTCTTCAAGGAGGCAAGCCATTCCAGCTTGTATACGTATTTGTCAGAACCGACTTCGCCACCATTGGGAATATACACATCGATGATGCGGATTTCACCATATGATCCAGCGATTATCCGTTTGGAGCCTGGTCCGACCTCCTCATGCAATCCACGCACCACATTGCTGAGAGGTTTGTCAGAAAGAATGGCTACGCCGTTATAGGACTTCTCGCCATAGATCTCAATGCTGTATCCAAGCGCTTCCAGCTCGCTGCGTGGGAATTTTTCATCAACGACTTTTGTTTCTTGCAAGCAAAGTACGTTAGGTTTCACGAAACTAATCCAGTCAACCAGATGAGTTAAGCGTGTATTTATCGAATTGACGTTCCAAGTAGCCAGAATCATCAGTGTTAGGACCCCATTCGCTTTCATTTGGATATGCAACCATATTTGGTTCACCGTGCCACTAAGGGCAGTTGCACTTCCTGCTTCCGGCGAATTATATGCACGAAACTCTTGCAAATGCCAGCTTTTCTTTTTTGCACAGGTCTATATCTCATGCATCGATGTATATGTCCTTCGATGATAGTGCCATCTATGCATTTCATGCGGTTTTTACGGTGGTGCTTATGTTTATTGGCTTTTGCGCTTTACGAAAAATACTTTAGATAAAAGCACGATGGATAGCGAATTTATGCGGGTTTGAGACCTTTACGTTATTCGATTTGAGGAGTAAATTACTAAGCGTTGGATCGCGTTGGCGATATTCAAAAAAGCCACAGCCGATCTCATAAGGGGTTTATAGTTTATACAGCTTCCGGGCTCTTCAGATAACTGGGCCCAACCAAGCTGTGCTGTTCTGCGGGGGAACTAAGACAGATGCCTAAGAAAGTACTAATTGCACTACCACCTGCCATGTTGGAGCAAGTTGATTTCATCGCTCAATGCGAGCATAGAACACGCTCTGACCTGATACGTGAAGCGCTTCGCCGTTATCTTGATAATTTCAGAAGAAGCCAAAATTCATCCCATATGACTGTCAGTACACTGGAAACGCCAACAAGCGTCACAACACCAGTCTCCTAAGGTTTTTGAAACAGAATTGATGCGTAAAGCGCCGAGCACCTGCAAGCTCGGCGCTTTGTTTTTGGCTATACAATTAGGACGCTCTGGAGATTCTCTGGGCTGATCCCCCTCTCACCTCCGCTATTACGACTCTACGTTTTTTCCAATTGGGACCGACAGTTGACATGCAATCAGAAACACCTCCGCTGACCCCACTGCAAACCCTGCTTCAAAGAAGCCTAGAATGCTCTAGAATCATCGAAATGATAGACGAGGTACTCCTAGCGCTTTCTCAGAAAAGAACGACCCTTGAAGAGAAAACAATAGCTGAGTATTTCCACAGGATTGTCGGAACCTTATGTACAGTGCTTTCTTTGCTCCATAGCTGCCTCTTAGAGACAGGCAGAGGGCAGCCAGCAATTGCACCGGAGCATATCCAGAGATTGCAGATTGTGAATGAGAATGTGCGCAATCGCATAGAAGAGCTATTGAAAATAGTTAACTACAACATGAATCATCTTGAGCAATATTTCGAGTACGACTATTGCGCAAAGCTGATTGAAGAGCCCGGTTTCCTTCAGGAATATCAGGAAGTGATTGCGCTTCTGCACGCTTCAACGGCGGCAAAATGAGCCAGACCGTGAATGATACGCATTCGTTGCTAAACCGGACTGAGGTTGCCGAGCTGCAATGCGTTGAATCTTCTGATCAAATTATGAGTCTGGTGCAATACGCCAGAGCGAAGAACTTGAAAATAGCGGTCTGCGGCGCGCGTCATGCGATGGGCGGACAGCAATTCTGCGCTGGTGGTTTGCTCATCGACATGACGAGGATGAGCAAGATTCTCCACTTAGATCCGGAGCGAGGAATCGTCACAGTCCAGGCAGGCATAAATTGGCAACAGCTAATCGAAGGTCTTAAAGAGATTCAAGCAAATATTGCCCAGGAGAAAAGATGGGTTATTGCTCAGAAACCGACCGGAGCTGATGACCTCACTCTTGGTGGCTCTTTATCGGCAAACGTTCACGGGCGCGGTCTGACGATGAAGCCGATTATTGCTGATGTTGAGGAATTCTCTCTTGTTGATGCTGATGCAAGCTTGCAAAAAATAAATCGCACCAATCATCCTGATCTTTTCAAACTTGTGATAGGTGGCTATGGTTTGTTCGGCATAATCACTGAAATAAAGCTGAGACTGATTCCCTTCTGCAATTTGGAACGTTGCGTTTCCGTAGTGAAAAGCACCGATCTGGCTGAATTGTTCTTGTCAAGAATCAAAGAGGGGCATCTCTACGGAGATTTTCAGTTCGCTATTGATCAAAACGAAGATAACTTTCTGACTGAAGGGATTCTGTCTTCATATAAGGTTGCGCCACAAGGTACCGCGCCAACAGCAAATGCAAAGAAATTGTCCATGGATGAATGGAAAGAACTTTTGTATTTAGCTCATTTCAACAAGAAACTAGCGTATGAAAAATACAAAATGCATTATCTAGCAAGTAACGGACAAGTTTACGAATCCGATACGCACCAGCTCAGCACATACCTTGCCGGCTATCACGAGGATCTCGATCGAACGCATCAGCACATTGGCAATCGCGGAATGCGTTCCTCAGAAATCATTGGAGAGCACTACGTGCCTCTGCATTCATTGCATGAGTTCCTCGCCGAGGCAGCCACAATTCTTCGCGAAGAACAAGCGGAAATCGTTTATGGAACGGTGAGACTAATTAAGAAAGACGAGGAAAGTTTTTTGTCGTGGGCAAAAGATGATTTTGCATGCACGATTTTCAATATCCACACCGTGCATGACGATGAAGGTTTGGAAAGAAGTCAAAATGCTTTTAGGCGCTTAATTCAGCTCTCTTCGTCTCTTGGGGGGAGCTTTTACTTGACCTACCACCGTTTTGCGCTGCGAAAACAGATAGAAACTTGTTACCCGGCATTTCAAAGGTTCTTACAAACGAAGCTGCAATATGATCCGGATGAAATGTTTGCAAGTAATTGGTGGCTTCATCATAAACAGCTCTTCGCTTGATGGATTCGGGATCAGAGAATTTGACGCAGGCGATTGCATCTTCTTCCAAGCCTTCAGTGAAAAAGAAATAGGGTATGCTGTCGTCGGCGTCTGTTTCCACTTTGTGCCATTTTTCCATTGCTTCGTTGCTGACTCGACGTTTTAGTACTGAGCCTAGAAGTGGATAGCGCACGAATTCGTACTTGTCGAGTAGCGGCATTGCGAAGAGTTTGCGACCGCCTTCTTCTTCGAGGCAAACTAATTCATCTGTAAGACCTATGTACACCGTTATGGTGTCGTCCAGATGATCAAGTTCGATAAAGACTGTCTTGCCGCGGTCTGTACGGATAATGGGACAGGTGCGATTTGCTTCGGCAAAGTAGTGCAAGGTCCAGTAAACCGTCTCGGGCAGTTCACTCGAACGCAGTGTGTTCACAACCAGTTCTTCGGTTAGATACGAAAAAGGAGATAGGACATCAGGTGCCTTTTGATTCTCCCGAATCTCTTGAAGAAGAAGGCGTGACTTTTGGGCACGCTTGAGGAGGTTCTTCCAGTCATCAGCGATGTTCCAGCTGCTGCCGAAGAGATCGGAATTGTTTCCACGATTTTGAGAATGCATATCGCTACCCCTGAGCCAAGCGCTCGCCACAACCTTCTTTATCTTCGACCAGGGTCTTCCAACAAGAAAATTGGAGTTTTATCGATTGAAGCACTCAGCTTTCACCGAGCAGCTTGAAATTCCACAAGATTTGTCCGCAAATGCCGAAAAATGGAGGACTGCGTAGACTGCCCTGCCGGGGATCAAATCATTCCCGCGCAGCAGTTCCGAACCCAGTCTGTGCTTTTCAAGGACGGCGTGTTCTTTCTTCGTGAAGCCGAAGACTTCTCTGGTAGTAGTTTCGACTTTGTATTCAAATACTTCATTGATGACCAGAATGCCGGACTGCTCGCGGATTCCGCGCGGGAAAATCGTAAATTCGCGTTTGTGACCGAGGAAAACTCGGACTCTTTCGGTTTCGACATCGTACTCAATATACGCTATTGATCCACAGGACAGCTCCAGGTAAGGACTGTGGCGATTCGTCTGGTGAAATACCTTTAGAGCGCTATATGTGGCGTCTACAGCTAGAGGAAGCTTTAGTTCGCTTCGTAGCTCTGGTGGTAGCTGCTTCCTGCCTGAGGCTGGATATTTTGGAGCTTCGGGCGAATGTTTCTTGGGTGGGGTGAGCTTGGCCTGGCTGAAGCTGAAATCGTTCAGGACTCGAGGGACCGAAGAATTGGGTTTAGCATCGGGCTGCGGAGGTGGCGGTGCCTGGCTCGCAGGAACAGATACCGGCGTAGCATCCGGTGATGCTTGAGATGGGTCGTCGAGAGAGATGAGATCATTCAGCAAATCTTCCAGCCTGCCTCTTGGAGAAACTGGAACTTGCCTGTCCTGGTTTTGCTGGCCACCGACATTTTTGCCGGGAATAATGTGACTTCCTGATATGTTTTGCATTGCCTGAAACCCTTACCTTTTCGTCTTTCGGTTGCTAGTCAATCGCATTTTGCAACTGTCTTTAAGACGTCACGTGCTTTCAAATGGTTTTGTTCGTTGAGCAAAAGTACACAAATTGAAACACTCAATAGTCGACGGCTGTCTCATGACAATTAGGGGCGACGTCTGAAGGAATTAAGCTGGTTAACCGTTATAATTCCAAGCTGATACTTCATTTGAGGTCTTTTGTGGCGGCAAAGCAAGATAAGACAAAGTCAAAGGCAAAGAACTATTGGCTTTTCAAATCGGAGCCCTCAGTTTTTTCAATAGAAGATTTGGAAAGTGCTCCGAAGAAAACTACGTTCTGGGACGGTGTCCGAAATTACCAGGCGCGTAATTTTTTGCGGGATAGCATCAAGAATGGTGATTTGGTTTTCTACTATCACAGCAACTCAGAACCTTCAGGAATAGCCGGAATTGCCGAGGTAGTAAAGGAAGGCTATCCCGACCACACGGCTTTCGATGAGAATGATGATCACTACGATCCGAAGAGTGACAAGAAGAATCCCACCTGGTTCATGGTTGACGTGAAACACGTTAAGACTTTCAAGAAGGTCGTTAGCCTGGAAGACTTGCGTCAGATACCGGCACTGGACAAGATGGCTGTTCTACAAAAAGGCAGCCGCCTTTCCATACAGCCTGTTACGGCTGCTGAATGGGATGCGATAGTGAGAAAATTCGGTTAAGTTGATTAGCCAATTCTTCCGGCAGAATCGAGCATTCGTGATGAAACTTTTGCAGCTTCAGAAAAGTTGCCTAACTTGTTTTCTTCAGCAAACCCATCGGTCCAGGCAACGATAACATTGTGAGCCGCAAAGTCGAGGCAGCTTTTCTCCGCATCATAATGAGCCGCCGAGAAATAAAGCTTGAATTGATTTGCAAATGTCAGCTCCAGGTCTCGTGGATAAAGTGGGCGCGGCCATCCTAGCGGGGGGTCGACTGCGCCGGTGCTTTGCCAGTAAACTGATACGCCGGTAATGATTGATGGTAGGAATTTTGACCATGGTTTCTGGGTAGTCACGTCCCAAACCGCACCATTTACCACAAAGTCCTGCCACGGCTTTTCGCCAAAACTCAATCCGTATTGAAAGAAAGTACCATTCCAATGTAGGAAGGATTCCTGGATTCCTGATAAGCCAGGATAGGTCAACTGAATCCCTTGTTGAACGCCGTGAAACTTTTCTTTGTTCTGTGCCCAACCAATTAGATCGTCCAGAGGCGGGCTTTCAATGTACTTTACCTGCCGAATCTCTTTGCCAAGCAATTGAAAAATTGCTTGTTCCAGCTCGTTTTGTTCTTGTTCGTCGCGATTCATCGCCTGATTATAGATCGCTTTGCTTCTCTGTGCGTGCAGTTTGGCTAGTTAGAAAAGCTGCAAGATAAAGTGTCAAAGCTATGAATGAAAGTGACTTGATTCCGAAGAACAGCTTGGAAAACTGTAATACCGCTGCAAACACTGCTCCGAATGTGGAAGCAGATAGAGCGCGTGAAGAATCTCCGGATGCCTTTACCTTCGCCGAAAAGATGATGCATCCCAGAAATGCAGGAATAAACAGAAGTGCAGCACAGACCGCTGAGGCTCTTGCTGAGAAGACACGAATAAGATCATTTGAAGACCAGAACAGATTCGACAACATAAAAATAGCCAATGCTAGAAAAATTGCTTTTGAATTAGACAGCACAAAGGATGAGGCTCTTGTGACGAAAATATTGGCTAAAAGTACGGTAAGAATGGCAACAGTAACAACGATCGAGGAGGAAAGCCAAGTGCTTCCGCAGAATCGTGAAAAGACTTCGATCGATTGCAGCTCAATGATTGTAAAACCTGTTGCTAGGAAAAAATAGGACAAATTTTCCTTGGACGATTCTGTAAATATAAGATTACGCGCGCCAACGAAGGAACTAATCAGGAAGAATGCGAACAGCATTCGTATAGGCATGTCTAGCATGGTTTCACGGACGTAGAGATAAGGCCAATCATCAGTCAATACTGGCGTATTTGACCTTGGTTTGACTAAAATTTGGCTCCAATTCGATGGGCTTGTAACGGATTCCTCCGCGGATTCGGTCATCACGAACAGTGTTGGAACCTTAGAAGCCATATGGAACGATTGTTGGAAAACTTTTGGTGGACGTCCGTTTGCAAACTCCAGAGTTCGGAAGATTCGTTCGCCAAGCCAAGGATAAACGACCGGATATGCAATCACCAATTTACCGCCGGGATTCAAACGATCCTTGGCTTTCTTGAAAGCTTCGCTGGTATAGCAGTTCGTATCAAGCCTGGATCCAGCGGCAAGTAAGTTGGACGCTTGCGAATATAGATTTGACATCAAGATCAAATCGTATTTCTTGTTTGTAGTCTCAACGTAATGCCTCGCGTCATCGCAAATGTAATTGACTGCAACGCCTCGAATCACTTGCCTGTTAATTCGATGAGACATGTTCGTAAGTACAGGATCTATTTCGACCAGGTCGATGGTTCTTGCGCCATTGTCTTTCGCCGCAGGAAGACCTTGACCCAAGCCTGAACCAAGGATGAGAACTTTCTCGGCAGTGCCGAAGAGGAACCCGATAGCATCAAGGCGTTTGCTATCTGCACATGCCTTCGTTAAATCGGGCGGAAGATTATCGACAGAAATCTCCGGATCAAAAAGTATCTGATCAACGATTCTGTTCAGTCTTATTACCCATCCTGTGGGGCTCGATGTAGCTGAATCTGGCAATGGGGGCGGCTCTCCATCGAAAAATCTGTTGATGTCGATACGCTGATATGAAGACCAAACAGTTTCTGTCGCTGCATAATGGTTTGTGAGGTTTTGAGGAAATGAAGGCTTAGGATTGTCCGTCTGATGCCAGAAGAGAAGTGGGACCAAAAGCGCGGGCACCGAGCAAAGCACTTTTGTTAGAGCCTTAAACTCCGTGCCCAGCAGGATATAGATGGCTGGAAGTCCAACCAGCGAGATGCTTATTGCTGGGAGCGGGGCCATGGTGCCTAAGCAAAATGCAAATAGTCCACCTAGAAGGGATGCAAGTGCATTTAGTGTATAGCCTTTTAGCGCATCTACTTTGCTAAGAAGGACTCCTAATCGGCACCCCATGCAAAATGAGACAGCGAAATTTAAAGCCAACAAGATGATCAATCCGCCAAATTGCACGAAAACTAAAGGAAGAATCCCTTCGTTAGTCGGCGAGGGGACGTGCCAATCAAAGCTACCTTCTGCTGCGGAGTGTTGATTCGCCAACCCACTAAGTTCAGCCAGTTTGCTTGACAGTACTAGCAGAAAAAGTGCAATTGGAAAAAAAAGCACAGGACCGCTGTTTCTATTGCCAAGACCGGATCCCAATCCTGCCAAAGATGCAACTAAAGGTAGCGTCTGTTCAAAAACGAGTGGACGAATGTCGCAACAGAGCCAGCGCTGGCAGGACAATTGGAAGAGTATCGAGGTGAAGCTCCATACGGCGATCTCCAGATAGATGAAATCCCCTGACGATCTGGACTTCAGTTGATTTTCCGGAGTCATGTCCTGGCTACCTTTCTGCATTGCATTACCTGGTTGTAAGGATACGTAGCAAATTACTTGCGCAATCTCACCACTAAATAAGCGTGCACGAAACGCGGAAACAAGCGTCTCAATAAGGTTTTACCCAATCGGAATTTTGATAACGCGTTTGCATTAGTTAGACGAACTGTACGCGCCTAACTTGCGCAGCGCCTTTTGTGCTTTCCAACGCACTTCATGGTTTTCGTCTTCTGCTGCCTGGCGTAATGCATCAAGGATGTTATCTGATTTGCCGCCAATCTTGCCCAGCGCTTTGGCTGCGCCTTTGCGCACCTCCACATCCCTGTCGGTAAGAAGCTCTGCAATGTTCTCGATTATTTTACTGTCAAGTGAATCGAACTTTTCAAGACAGCTGATCGCTTCTCGCCTGACCCAGCCATCAACATCCTCTAAGCAGTCAACTATCGGACGGCAATGTGATTTTGCTATGCCTGGGCGCTCTTGAAACCAACGAATCGCGGCTAATCTAACGACTGTGCTTTCGTGCTTTAAAGCTTGTCCAAATGTTTTTGGGGGCAGCTTCGAAACCGAGTCGGGTAACCCAAGCTTTAGCGAACGCTCATCGAATCCGGGGTAGCTTAGTTGGAGAATCATGTCCTCCACTACTTCGGCAAAATTTTCCAGGTCTTTTTCCATTTTCACAAACACGATGGGAAGCCAATCGAAAGTAGAAGCATATCATGCCAGGGCGAGGCTAGCGACCGCCGCCCGTCATCTGTTGCATCATCTTCTCGATTGCTTGCATGCTGCCGCCCATTCCACCTGCGCCATTGCCTCCAGGCAGCATTCCGCCGAAGGGATTTGCTCCTCCATAAGGATTGACTCCGCCGTATGGATTGGATCCGTATGCTCCACCGGAAGAGCGGTCCAGGTAGCCGTAAAGAATGGTCTTTGTTTGAAAACGTCCATCGCTTCTGTAGCTTACCGTTGCAGCTTGCACGTAAAGTCGATTAGCTGATTGTCTTGTGAAACGTAAAACGCTTTCTGAGTATCCTAATTTGGTTTTGCCTGTTGTCGGGTTGCGATCAGAATCTCGCGTTACCACGTTTTGCTCGACGACATCGGCAGCAAGTTGCCTCAGTGTATTCTTCATCAGTTGGCTATTGAGTTCATTGCCTGTTACTCCGCGTCCAGAGCTCAGATCGCCAAGGTGCAACGCGTACATCGCCGGCATTTGCATGTTTGCCATTATGCTTGCACCGTTGCCTGCTCCAAATAGTGCATTGAGCGGCGAGCCTTGCATTTGGCTCATCATTTCTTGTCCGGACATGCTGCCTTGGAATATAACCGAACATGGTTCAAGAGCTATTTTTGTGCCAGTCTGATAGAAGGTGGCAGTGGTTCTACCTTTGGTGCCTGGTCGCAAAATCTGGTATTCCTTCAAGATTTCAGCGCGGTCAAACTCCCACGCAGTCTTATCATAGTTAAACGAATAGACCTGAAGATCACCTGACCAAGTTCCTCTGTAGTCCATTGGGAATGATTGGACAGCAGAGCCAGACAGAGTTTTTGGCGGCGATTTCTTATCGAGACTTGTGTCTCTCACGGGAGTCATGGAGACCATCTTGCCTAGCTGCAATGTGGCGCCAGTCGAAGCTGCCAACTCTTCTATTCTTCCGTAAAGCATTGTTGGCTTTGTGGGAGTTGCCGGATGTGCCGCACCGCTGGCGGTGCTATGCGCCGGTTTCGGAGTTGAGCTAGAAACGGTTTCTGGTTTGGATTCGTGCGAGCCGGCGCTTTCATGACTTGATGTGCTGCTACTTGCATTACTATTTTCTGTTCCGCTCGGATGTGCTGTTCCAGTGGGAGTAAGCGGAGTAACAGGTGTAATTGGTGTTGATTCTTTTGCTGGAGGAGCCGGTGCTTCGTCTGCCTGTGGAGGGGCAGACGGGTCCTGCGAAGTGCTGCCTGACGAGTTCCAAGGCATTGTGCCTGACGCCGGCGGCGATGTCGAAGCCCCGGCAGCTTCCTGCGGGGTTGTGCTCGTTGGCGTGCTGGCATCTTGCCCAAAAACTGGGCATGTCATTGAGAATGCAAGGCTCAAAGCCAGCACCGCTCGCGCGCTAATTGAGTTGCTGTTTCCGTTTCGAGATGTTCGGCGTTTGCACGCCGTCGAATCAGATTGGCTCATTTATGGCAGTACCTCAATTGAACCTGTTCCACTAGTTACGGATTGCTTGAGATTCTTGTATTTGGCAGGGATGGATATTTTTCCATTTCCTTGAACAGTGGCATTGCTCATTTCAGCGCTTCCCTTCTTAATGAGGACGCTGCCGTCGCCATTTACATTTGCCACAACTGCTTTTGCAACGATCTCGGTAAACTCTGCACTGCCTCTGCCTCTGTTATCGATAACGGCTTTCTCCAGAGCATCCAACTTACCGCTGGAGGAAATGGAGCCGCTGCCGGAAAGCGAGCAAATGAATGAGCCGTTTTTCCAATTGCTCAATTCGATGTTTGATTTACCTGCGCTGCCAATCTTGAGGTCGCCTGTGAATGATTCTGGCACTCTTACTTCCAAGAAATCTTCGCCTGTGCAATTGCAGGGAATGTCTGAACCCTTCAACGGTTCAATCTTTTCACCATTAATGAAAACGCCTTCCTGATTCATTTTGATGCCGCCCTTGATCTGTTGCGGCAGAAGGTAAATCTTCCCTTGCACTATTGCTCTTGAACCTAGGGCGTCAGCCATAAGTCCTGTGCCTTTATGTGGCTGTGAAAAACCGGCCTGGCGCACAGCTGATCCCTGGATGCTCCAATCGCGTGGGCAATTGCTGAAAAGAAGAATCTCGCTTAACCCGGCAATGCGCTTGACTGACACGCGTGCATTCTCTGAGACAACCACTATTTCAGAGGAGTTTAGAGGCATTGTCGCAAAACGAATGGTCTCAACCTTTTCTCCTGAACTTGTGGTGCCAGTGTTACTTGAGGCATCGTCATCCTTTTTGACTGAAACGCCATCCTTCTTATTTGAGTCCACTTTGCTCTCTCCCTTGCCTGCCAAAGCCGCGGGGACTAGACTTGCGCCGATCAAAGCCGTTAGAGCCGTAAAAAGTACGGCCCGTTTAGTAATTGAGAACATAACCACTCCCGGCCAGCTCGGCCTTAACCTACCCATCATAAACCATTAAGTCGCTCCGGAGTTTCGCTTGGCTATCGCCGCAACTCCTCCACCCAAGGGACCTAAAAAGTGCCCATCCGGCCGGAAGACGACGACAAAAGAAATTAGTGCCTGATTGGAGTGCCAGATAAGATCCTTTCTATCTTATCGAGCTGGGAGGTCGGAATTACTGTGCCGCTAGCTTTGCAGTTCTCTTCGATCTGCTTCTTGCTTGTTGCGCCAATAATCACGCTGCTGACCTGTTGGGTGCGTAAGCACCAGGCCAGTGCTAGTTGGGCAATTGAGAGATTCATTTCCGCGGCAATCTTTGAAAGACTTTCCACCTTTTCAAGTGTCTCGTCGGAAAGCAGGTCGCTGCGTAACCAGCGTCCTTCCTTCTCACGGCTGGCGCGGCTGGCTTCAGGATGCGGTTGTCCTGGTTTGTATTTGCCTGTCAGTGCTCCTTGTGCAAGGGGCGAGAATACTACCTGCCCCATACCGACCTTTTCGGAAACCGGCATGATTTCGCTTTCGATGTTGCGGGCAAACATGTTATAGCAGGGCTGATTTGAGATCGGCGGCGGCGCGTGCATCTTGTTTGCAAGGTCGCACGCTTCTTGAATTTTTTCAGCCGGCCACTCGCTGACTCCCCAGTAGAGAATCTTGCCTTGTCGGGTCAGGATGTCCATGGTCATAACCAGCTCTTCCAGTGGCGTGCCTGGATCATATCTGTGGCATTGGAAAAGATCTATGTAATCGGTGTCCATGCGGCGAAGGCTGGCGTTGCATTGCTCTGTAACGTGTTTGCGGGACAAGCCGCGGTCATTCGGACCGTCAGCCATTTCAAAAAAGCATTTGGTTGCAAGAACGATTGAGTCGCGGCGCAAGCTCTTCAACGCTTTTCCGACCACTTCTTCGGATTTGCCGAGGGCGTACACATTTGCAGTATCGATAAAATTGATGCCGAGCTCGTATGCGTAAAGCATTTGCTCAATGGAGTTTTGCTCGTCAACGTGTCCACCATAGGTAAGCCAACTACCAATGCTGACTTCACTTACCTTGACACCCCATTTACCTATTTTTCGATAACGCACTCCGCCATCCTCATGCAGCCTTGGGACTTGCTTCCTCTTTCCATATCGGCAGGAAGAAGATTGCAATGATACCAGGAATGGCTGCGAAGAAGCTTAGAAGGAAGAAGTTGCTGTAACCCATGCTGGCTTGGATGTAGCCAGAAACGGCGCCCGGTATCATAACTCCAGCTGCCATCATGCCTGTTGCGACAGCGTAATGAGCCGCCTTGTATTCTTGCTTCACTGTTTGCAGCATGAAGACGGTGTAGGCGGCACAGCCAAGTCCATAGGCGAATTGTTCAATAGAGTTGACTACGTAAACCCATGTTGGCGAGGGATGGAAAAATGCCAGCAACCAATATAAAAGGATGGCGGCGTTCTGAAAAATTGCTGTCGGCCAGAGCCACCTTCTGACTCCTCCTTTGCTGATAAGCCAGCCGCCAAGAATTCCGCCGAGAAGTAGGAAGATGACGCCGACCGTTCCGTATACGATGCCGACATCTTGAACCGACATTCCCATGCCGCCCTTCTCGACTGAATCCAGCAAGAATGGGGAGGCCAATTTCAGCATTAGCGCGTCGCCAAGTCTGAACAACAGAATGTAGGCGACAATCGCCATTGCGCCTGGCTGGTGGAAATAGGACGTGATTGCGTATCCGTAGCGGGACATGAAGCTGCCGGTTGGTGCCTCTGGGTGGACGTTTCCGCTTTCGGGAGGGCTTGGGATGGCTGGTTCTGAAGGACCAACGGGACCACCTGTTGAGTCAGTGCTTCCGCCTACACCAGCGCCCGCGAGTGCCGGTGTGCCAGAGGAGCGGGCCGCAAGAGCAGCGCCATTTAGCGCCAGTGCTTCTTTATTCTGCGCTCCGGAAAGAGCTACGGGGCTGCTGGCAATTTCCAAGTTACTGTCGTTGCGTGGCAGGTAAAACTTGTGGAATACCGAAAGCACAAACAGAATTACAGACAAGATCATGAATGAGATCATCCAGGCGTTGTATTTGCCGTAGGAAGCTTGCAGCGCACCGGCAAGAACAACCATGCCTCCGGAACCGAACAGCCATGCCATGCGATAGGCTGTGTTGCGCACTCCGACGAAAAGTGCCTGCAGATTCTTTGGCAAGGCTTCCAGGTAGTATGCATCAATCGCGACATCGTGCGTGGCTGACGCCAATGCGGAGATCGCAAAAAGTGCGAGCGCTGCCTGGACCGGCCATGGACTGATTGTGGTCGCGGCGAGAACGCCAAGCATCACGGCGAGCACCAGCTGCGCCACCACTACCCAGTCTTTCTTATAGCCGAAGAAATCGACCAGCGGAGCCCACACAAACTTGAGAGTCCATGGCCAGGCGAGCAAACTTGTCAATCCTATCAACTCATTACTGGCCCCGAGGTCTTTCAAATAAATCGCGGACATCATCATTACGATGGTGTACGGAAGCCCTTCGGCGAAATATAGAGTTGGAATGAATACCCAAGGATTGCGTTTTGACATTTTTTGCTGCGCCCAAACTGTAGAGTGATAAAGCTTAGCAAAAGAGACGCAGATTGACATGAATCGTTTCCCGTCGGTCCCTAGTTTGAAAGACTGTTTCAATGCCATTTCATCGCGTGCAACAAGCGGGACTTGGACCACTTATCCATTCTCCTTCGTGACCACGTTTGAGTTGTCATGGATACTCTGGTAATCGGAAAGTCGCCTTCTTGCCATTTAGAAGGGGGTGCTGATGTTCTGGCAACTGTCCCCGGGAAAGCTCAACCGTTGGTAAACGCCGGCTCAGCGGCTTGATGCCTCAACTTCGTGCCGCCCTGCTTGAGTGAGATTCATATGGCGAGCATTCATTCCATGCGTACTACTATCCGTCTGTGTGGAGACGGCGTTATGATGGATAAGACGATAGGATGAACCCAAGTATGTACAGTCCTGACGAAATTCATCGAACAAAACTAAACGAAGTTGAGTGTGATAAGTCGCCAACGGAAACTAGGGCAGCTATTACACCCGAGGTAATCTCGGAGAAAGAATTGACACTGGTTCAAACGAAAATGTCTGACATTTTCATTTCGACCGCGCTCATAATAATAATCGCGGTGATTATTGCTGCCTGGTCTTCTAACTCATTGACAAACAGATTTCGTTGGATCCCAGGTCCATACGTAGCCTTTTCGATTTTTGGGATAGTTATGATCGGGCTCAATTTAAGATATTGCTTAGGTGATAGGCGAGTCAGCTTTAGCAGCAATGGATTTTGGACTTCGGGAAATAAGTCCCAAAATCTCACCAGGTGGGCTTCAGTAAGCAAAGTATCGATAAAACAGATAAAATCATCCTCCTTTTTTGTTGAGCTGTTCTCGGTCGAACAAGGTAAACCTATGCGTTTTAGTTTCAATAATGTTTTTGCAAACGATGTCCAGCTGCTGTTGGACATTCTTGCGGGAGCCAATGTGCCACATGAGGTTTCCTCTGGTATCCGTGAACTTAAAACAGACCAGCTAGATGGAATAACACCATCCGCAACTGTCACGTTGAAAGCCGTTATGCAAGACGGAATCTTGGATCGCAAAGCACTAGAATTCGACAATCCATTCCTATCTGACAGCTACGCCACGTACCCTGTGTTCTGGAAACAAGCGTTAAGGCAGACTATGATTTGCGGGCTTTTTAGAACAGCTCTAATGATGGTTCTCAGCATTCGTATTTGGTCTCAAACTCCTTCCTTGCTTTTCTCGCCGTTCTTATTGCTCTTCGTTCTTGCAATCTTTCTTGTCCGAGCTCCACTTAGGCAGATAACCTTCCAGCCCGAAGGGATTACCATTCCGGACTGGTTAGTGCGATTTACTACTTTAAGCTGGGATGACATCGACCAGTCCTCACTTAGTGAACTAGCTACAGATGGGGAAGGCTTTTGTGTGAACCTAAAGCTCAGAACAAGACAGAATAAAATGTATTGCATCCGAATTTTTTTGAAAGAGAAGCGAGAATTCTTCGCTCTACTTCGCACAATTGATAAAAAGAGCAAGACCATAAATCTAGATCAGTCAGTAGTCGATGCACTTTCGAATTTAATTGAGGGAAAAGTCACGTGACGTGTGGATTTCAATGAGCTGACAGCATCCTGATAGTTTGACGTCGAAAGCAAGATCCCGCCAAAACAGAAGTGTTAGTTCGCGTCGGACCGAAAGACAAGTACAATTCCACTTATGAATACTAAATTGATTAAAAGTCGCCACCCACTGTTTCTTTTCTTGATTCCTTTTACAGCAATTGCGATAAATCTATGTATCGACGGACGTGCAGAATCTGCAAGGATTCATGGATCGAAGAATGTCGCGGTAAATACTAGTCCGTCAAGTGATCATCAGTTAGATGAGAAGAGTGCTGCCGCTCTAGTCAGTAAGGTCGATCAGCTTGTAAGTAAGGACTTCTACAACGCTGACCAGATTGCAAAGGACTGGAAGCCCGCCTTGGATGCGGAGCGTGATTCATTGCTGCGAGCCAAGTCAGTTTTTGAATTCTCGGAAGCAATGAACCGTGCGCTATCTAAGATGAAGGCCAGTCACACTCAGTTCGTCACGAAAAACGATGAAGCATTCTTCTTTATGCGCAATCTCTTCGGCAGGTTCGGCCGCGGTGGCGAGCATAAGTTGGAAGGAGACTACGTTGGACTGGGCGTTGGTGGTGCTCATGCGGAGAAAAATCAGGTTCGATACATTCTTGATGCAAGTCCGGCTTATGTAGCTGGATTTAAGCGCGGGGACAGGATCGTTTCTGTGGATGGGCAGCCCTATGCTGGGTACGACGCGTGGTATGGCAAGTCAGGTAAAGAACTTGCAGTCACTGTTCGTCGGAATAATGCGGAAGTGAAATTGACTGTCAAGCCGGTGCGGAAGGATTTCCTGGACGCATATATTGAAGCCAGCGAGAAATCCGCAAAGATATTGAACGAGGGTAAGCACAAGCTTGGTTATTATCACTTCTGGAGCGGAGGGGAAGGCAGCACAGATACATTCTCCGAAGCCGTTGGAACTAGTTTGCTCCAAGCCGATGCCCTTATTCTCGATCTAAGAGATGGATATGGCGGTGCGTCTTTTGAAGATCTTGACGTGTTCTTTCGTCCAAAGTCCGCATATCCCGATATGAAAAACATCGCGCGAAATGGGTCAAGTTCAATGAGGCAATACTTTGACAAGCCCCTTGTCGTGTTGATCAATAAGGGAAGCCGAAGTGGCAAAGAACTAATGGCCTTCGGCATTAAACGCAGTAAACGCGGCACTCTTATAGGAGATACAAGCGCTGGATATGTATTAGGGGGACGTTTCAGGCTATTAGATGATCACTGTGCCCTCTATGTAGCAGCCGTGGATGTGCTTCTTGACGGCACCCGAATTGAAGGAAAGGGCGTTGAACCTGATATAGTCGTAAGCGACAATTTGGGTGAAAAGGATGAAGTTCTTGCCGCCGCGATCAAAAATTTGAAGGATCAGCTGGACGGTACATCCAAATAAGCACGTGACTCGTACATCGATCGTGACGTTGCTAAACGAGGCTGCGACTTACTAGTTGCGATTGTCGAGAGTATTGTGGGTAAGACTCGAGATCTCAAAGACGAACTGGAAGAATACATGGAGGCATCGGTCAAATGCCTCGATTTTGCTGGCTCGATTCTGGTCCACAAGAAGGGAAAGATTTTACTCGCCGCAGGTTATGGTGAAGCTGACCGCGAACATAATGTGCCGAATAAGCCGGATACCATTTTCCGAATAGCGTCTATCACCAAGCAATTCACGGCGATGGCAATAATGATCCTGCTGGATCAAGATAAGCTTTCGTTGAATGACAAAATTAGCCTCCACTTAAATAGAACGCCAAAGGCTTGGCAGTCAATTACCATAAAACATTTGCTTTGCCATACCTCTGGAATCCCCAGTTATACAGACTTTCCAGACTTCGAAAAAACGAAGCGAGAGCCGTCGACACCGGAAGAACTTGTCGCGCGTGTGAAAAAGATGCCGCTCAATTTCAGTCCAGGTAGAAAGACTGAGTATTCAAATTCCGGATATGTTTTATTGGGGCACATTATTGAGAAAGTCTCCGGACGAAGCTATGAGGGCTTTTTGCAGGAAACAATCTTCGGACCGCTTGCGATGAATGATTCTGGTTATGATCATTCGGAAGTGATCATGGAAGATCGCGCACGCGGTTATGTGCGACCAAGTAAGAACGAAATAGTAAATGCTCCTTTCATTGATATGAGCCTTCCTCATGCGGCTGGTGCGCTTTGTTCGACTGTCGATGATCTTTATAAATGGGAGCGATCTCTCAGTCGGCATGAGTTGATTCCGAAGAAACTCACGGACATCATGTTCACTCCGGTGAAGAATGGCTTTGCATGCGGTTGGATGGTGGACGAGCAACAGGGACATAAGCGGATAAATCACGCTGGTGGCATCGATGGTTTCTCTACGATGATCATTCGCTATATCGAAGAAGATTCCGCCGTTATCGTTTTGAGCAATGTGCAATCTTGCTTTTATTCCGCACCATCAGTTGCTGCGGGTCTATCATCCATTCTGTTGGGTGAGGATTATCAACTTCCTAGAGTTCGCAGGAAGATTTCCGTCGATCCGAAAATTAGTCGCGCATATGTCGGGCTGTATAAGGTGTTCGACGACATGGTTTTAGCAGTGCGCCAAGAGGCAGACCAGCTGACGATCCAAGCAGGCGGTCAACCTGTTATTGAAATATTTCCAGAAACAGAAACCGAATACTTCGTCGAAGACTTCGATGCGCAAATTACTTTCTGTCGCACAGGCAAACGCATCTCCCACATCCTCTGGCACCAGGGTGGATCAGTTAATACCGGCAAGCGGGTGGAGTAGAAGGGTGGCTTCAAATGGGAGCGCAGGCATCCTGCCTGCTTATGATGCAGTTTGCATTCTATTGAATTGCTTATATCATCATTTTTCAATTAACGTTTTAGACCGTGGTCAAGAGGCTTTGTTCCAATTCTTCCGAACTGCATATAAATAGAATGAGAAAATTCGGAAGTGGAGAGCCTGTTTCAGCGACAATTGGAGGTAGTCCCTGATGTCGAGATAGTCAAATGAGCCAATTAAAATACGATGATGTCAAGAAGCTCTATGAAAATGCTTCTGTGAAGGTTGACAAGGCAAGGAAGCAATACGGTCGTCCCCTGACATTAGCGGAAAAAATATTACTGGCTCACCTCGACAATTGGGATGGAGAGCCGCCGGTCCGCGGTCAATCAGTTGTTATGCTCAAGCCGGACCGCGTAGCTATGCAAGACGCAACAGCTCAAATGGCGTTGCTTCAATTTATGCAGGGTGGCTTCAAGACCGTTGCCGTTCCTTCGACAGTTCACTGTGATCACCTCATTCAAGCTCGCGTCGGAGCCGATGAGGACATGAAGAATGCCCTTAACGATAATCAGGAAGTTTATGAGTTCCTCCGCACGGCCAGCGAAAAACATGGCATCGGCTTCTGGAAGCCAGGCGCTGGTATTATCCACCAGGTTGTTCTCGAGAACTATGCCTGCCCTGGCACGTTGATGATCGGCACCGATTCACACACACCGAACGCCGGCGGATTGGGAATGCTTGCCATCGGAGTCGGCGGAGCTGATGCTGTCGATGTTATGGCGGGTGAAGCCTGGTCACTTAAGTGGCCCAAACTCATCGGCGTGAAGCTGACAGGCAAGTTGAATGGATGGACAGCTCCGAAGGATGTCATCCTCAAGCTCGCCGGTATCCTCACTGTTGAAGGTGGAACAGGCGCCATTGTTGAGTACTTTGGCGAAGGCACGAAGTCCATCAGCTGTACAGGAAAGGCAACCATCACCAATATGGGTGCTGAACTCGGCGCTACTACCTCGGTTTTCCCGTTCGATGATCGCATGGTCACCTACCTGCAAGCGACAGACCGTGCTGATATCGCGAAGTTGGCTAGCGATAACCGTGATCTTCTTGTTGCAGATCCTGAAGTCGCCAACGATCCTGAGAAGTATTACGACCGCGTCGTGCACATTGATCTCGATACACTTGAGCCCTATGTTGTCGGTCCTCACTCACCAGACAAGGCTCGTCCAATTTCGCAAATGGCAAAAGATGTACAAACCGAAGGCTATCCGGATCAATTGCGTTACGGCTTGATTGGTAGCTGCACAAATTCATCCTACGAAGACATGAGCCGCGCTGCTGACCTTGCTAAGCAAGCTGTCGAGCTTGGTTTGAAGGTTCAAACCGGACTCATGGTTACGCCTGGTTCTGAGCAGGTCTTCGAAACCATTAAGCGCGATGGACAGTTGCAAGCCCTCGAAAAAATCGGCGCTACAGTTCTGGCAAATGCTTGCGGACCGTGCATCGGTCAGTGGAAGCGTGATGACATCAAAACCGGTGAGAAGAATTCAATCGTCTCATCGTTCAACCGCAACTTCAGTGCCAGAAATGATGGCAACCCTGAAACGCTCTCTTTCATCACAAGCCCTGAAATCGTAATCGCATTTGCATTGGCTGGTAAATTGTCGTTCAATCCGTTGAAAGACACGATCACTACCGATAGTGGCAAGCAAGTTATGCTCAAGGAACCAGCTGCAGCTCCAGAAGTTCCGAAGGACGGTTTCATTAGTTGTCTTGAAGGATTTATTCCAGCAAGCAAGGATGGCGAATCCTTGCAAGTCAGCGTCAATCCAACCAGCGAGCGCTTGGCGCTACTTGAACCATTCAAACCCTGGGATGGAAAAGACTACCTCGATTTGCCTTTGCTTCTGAAAGCCCTCGGCAAATGCACCACGGACCACATCTCGCCGGCTGGTAAATGGCTGAGATTCCGCGGTCACATCGACAGAATCAGCGACAACATGTTCACCGGCGCCGTCAATTCCTTCACTGGTAAATCCGGCGAAGGACTGGATGTATTAACCGGAGAAACCAAGTCGTATCCGCAAGTTGCCCGCAACTACAAGGCTAACAACCTCGGTTGGGTAGTCGTCGGTGGCGATAACTACGGCGAAGGCTCCAGCCGCGAACACGCTGCTATGTCGCCACGTTACCTGGGCGCCAAGGCTGTCATCGTGAAATCATTTGCTCGTATTCACGAAACCAACCTCAAGAAGCAAGGGCTATTGCCTCTGACCTTCGCTAACAAGGAAGACTACGACAAGATTCAAGAGAAAGACAGAATCAGCATTGTCGGACTCAAGAGCCTGACACCAGGTCATCCACTTGAAGCATTGATTCAACATGAGGATGGATCGAAAGAAACGATTTCGCTGAACCACACCTTCACTGCTGAGCAGATTGAATGGTTCAAAGCTGGATCTGCTCTCAATCTGATTCGCATGCGACGCGAAGGTGTTCTCAGCACATAAGAAATCGGATTACAAAGCCGGACAAAAGACACCACTATTTGTGGCACACTGCTGCGTTTGTGGTCCTCCAAGAAGGATCAAAATGCTCGCCGTGACATCGGGGCGTTTCATACTAAAAATAAGGCATTTCCAGCGCTTGGAGTAGGGTTGTAAAGGCGTGGAAAAAGATCCTTTTTAAAAAGGACGGAAAGCCAGAAGCACTCCGACCCAGATTTAGTCCCAAAGGAGGGGTTCAGGCAACGATAGCCTTCTACTCTTATTTGCGATCCTCGATCAGCGATTCTATCTGGATCTTGCGCTGTGTTGGACCGGCGCGTCCTTGTCTACTTGCATATTTACCCACCAAAAAATTGGTGTCGGAAATAACATCGCTGGGAAGATCACCCTTCTTTGTTATTCCGTTAAACAAGGTTCGCGAATAATTAGCCGCTTGCATAGTGTCCGACTGAGAAAGCACCTTACACGCAGAGATGCGATGGCAAAGTTCATTGGCGAAGACTAACATTTCTGCACGCTGGTTCTGCGATCCGGGCTGAATTCGCATCAGATCATGAGAAATGAGTTTGACTATCTGGCATCGATTTGGACCTGATGGATCCAGCACCTGATCGACGACCGTGAACTTGTAAGAGATATCACTTGGAGCGTGAGATTCCAGATCCTTGCGATAAAGACTTGTTCCTTTAATAAAATCTTGAAATGCTTTTGTGACGTCCTTATGCTTCAAATGCATTCGGGATCTTTCAAGGTAAATATCAATAAGTGGGGGTCGACTCTCCTCTAGCTTTGATGCGGTGTTAATCGCTCTTTCAAAACTTGCGGCTGATTTCTCAAAATCGTTTTGTGCTGCTTCTGCTTTAGCCATCATAGCGTAGCAAGCTGGGACCTTCTTGCTCAGATCCGCCCCGGAACTTTCCGCAAACTGGCGGGCTGTATCATACGTCTTGGTAGCTGCGGTTACTTCCTCGGGGATTGCCGAATCCAATTGAGCCCTTCCCAGGGCGAATAAATCAAATAGATAAGCCTCTTTAGCGCTTGCGCCCTTTATACTCTTGGGATTGTTCCAACGCGCCATCCTTTCTTTCGCTTTGGCCAATTCCTTTACATGCTTCTCTTGTTTTGAATCACGTTTCAGTATGTTCTCCACGTTCTGTTTCTTTACGTGAGAAGTGAATGCCCCCACAAGTGCAAAACTGCAGACGATTCCCAGTCCCCAAGCAGCCACTTTCGCAATGCTCTTTGTTTTGTTTTTCTTTTTCTGAGATTTCGTAAGAAAGATATCCAGCTTAGTTAGATCACCATGCTGAATTTCCTCAATTTCTGCGCGCAGGTCGGAAATACTTGCGGGACGCTGCTCAGGGTCTTTCTGCAAGCACCGTTCAATTAATGCCGCTAATTTTTTAGATTGCAGTGTGTGCGTTTTCTGCTCCAATGATGGTGGCGCCGCACTCATGTGCATGTACATAGTCTCAAACGCGCTTTCGCCTTTGAATGGAGGCTCACCTGCAATGCATTCGTACATGATGCAACCAATTGCATAAATGTCCGAGCGTTCGTCTCCGCGCTCACCTCTGCATTGCTGCGGACTCATATATAGAGGACTGCCAAGGATCGCATCGGTTCGTGTCAGTGTGTGACCGCCGGTGGTGGCAGCTGCTGCTCCCTCCTCCTGTATGCGCGCAATTCCAAAGTCGATGATTTTGTAAAGGTCCTGCCCGTCTGCATCCTTGCAATGCATGATGTTGCTTGGCTTTAGATCCCGGTGGACAATTCCACTTTTATGAGCTTCTTCCATCCCGTGTAAGACTTGTAGGAAGATTGAGAAGAACTGCGTGGCATCTACTCTCTTGTCGGCCAGATCAGCCGATAAGGATTTGCCTTTCAGAAACTCCATGACGTGATAGGGATTGCCCTTTTCGTTCAGTCCGGAGCTGAATATGCGAACTATATTAGGGTGGTTCAGCACCGCCAGCACTTTTGCTTCGCGCAAAAAGCGCTCCTGCGCTTCTTCATCGCGTGCTCCTTCAAATAGCAATACCTTGATCGCGACGTCTCTGCCTAGTTCCACATCAACAGCTTGGAAAACGATCCCCATGCCGCCCGTGCCAATTACTGATTTGATTTCGTAACGTTCAGGGCAGCCAGCTTGCGATTGAAGCGAGCCACTGTCGAGTTTGACGGTTCCGTCTTTTAAATCGTCCATGCTTTGAAATGCCTAGCTACCAGGATCTTATGCCCGCTTTCGGATTTCAAGATTGTCACGGATGATTGATATGACGAAGAAAATAGATAACTAATGCGAATCAATGATGCCAGGAGCAGCTTGGGTTATACGCCTCATCGTCATATTGAACGTTTCCTTTTCTTGCCGCAGCAATTCTGTTCATGAGGTCTCGACTCTGATCCTCAATAGGATTGATTTTTGGAGCCTCTTCACGTGATTTGACGTAGTACGTCATCGCGGCCTTCCAATGAAATAATCGGAAATGCAGATAGGCAAGCTGACTTGCGCAATATTTCTGATGCTCTTCGTGACTGTCGGGGATTCTTTCAAGAATCTTGCTTGCATGAGTATAAAGCGAACAGGCATTGGTCCAGTCGTGATCCAGGAACTGTAAGTCTGCTTGCTCAATCAAGTGCACCACATGCTCAAACGATCCAATTGACCCCTCCGCTTCTTCAAGAAATCTATCGTTGCTGACTATGCTGGAGCTTTTGTTGCTGTCTCGAAAATAACGTGTCTGTATTTTCGCTGCGTCGTGATGGTCGGCAATCCTCAAAACGGAATTGAATAATCTGATTACCATTAACTCTCCTCTGCCCAGAGTTCTAATGAAAAGTGCTTTCTGCCGAGAAAGACAGGTCCAAGAATTACCAGCCTCTTGATAACCTGAAAAGCAGTGTAACGATCAGTCGGAGTAGAAACCATGTTGATCTTCTCAAGCAAGACTGCATAAATCTGCAGTCATGACTGGAAAGGTCTTCCAGGATTTGATTAGCTTGAACTTAAAATCGAAACGGGAAATACGAAAGACGCTTGTTCAGGGCGACTTCGCAAATCGGCAGTGCATGCCGTTTTTAGAAATATTGATGAAAGATTCGGCCAGTTGATTTAGCGCATTTTCGCATCGGAATGCGTGTTTTGGCTTCGCGGAACTGCTTCAGTATTGGATTTCTGTGAGGCGCTTTTGTTGGTCGCCCGGCCATTGCCGTTCCCGTTGTTTGTGACCGCGCTGTCCATAGCCACGATAGTCGTATCGGTAGCTACAATGCCGGACTCTGCTTCCACCGCCGTCAGTCCTTTGAGGAAATCTGCCATAGCATTGACGAATTTTTCGCTGGCATTGGTCGGAATATCACTGTGCTCACAATCTGGAAATTCAACGAGGAATTTCTTACCACTTGCGGCCTTGTAGAGCTCCTGACCGTGGAGGAAGGGCACTACTGCGTCCTTATGCCCGTGCACTATCAGCAAGGGCGGATGTTCTTTTTTCAAAACGGAAATGTTATCGAGCAGTGGTTGCGGAAACAAAATTGATGGATACAAATGCATTAGTGGCACGTGCTCTCTTCCAATTTTCGGAAGTGAGGCAAATCCTGATTGCAAAATCATGCCTCGCGCCTTTCTACGCGCGGAAATCTGGCACGTGATTGCCACTCCGAGCGATTCGCCATAAAGAACAATCTCATCTTCGGGAGTCTTTTTCTCGCTAACTAGATGATCGAATGCGGCGCAGCCATCTTCAATGACACCAGATACGGTGGGCGTCCCTTCGCTTCTTCCGTAGCCCCTGTAGTCATAAATAAAGAGATTGGCGCCGGTTTTCAAAAGTCCGGATATGAGATTCGGTCGTCCGGCGATATTTCCGGTATTTCCGTGGCTCATCAATATCGTGTAGCGTGCATTGGGTTGGCTGAAGTACCATCCGTGCAACTTGGTTCCGTCAAGCGAATTGAAATACACATCATCGTAGCGCACCCCATCGATGTGCCCAGACTGATAATCTCCTTCTGGAAATCGATATGGGCGGAAGAGCATCGCGTTATACAAGCCTTTTGCGACCCTCGGCGAGAATAGCAAGTATGCCGCCAGCAATGAGGCAGAGCCTAATACTAGTTTCGGCAAGCTAAGTAGATTCTGCTTCATATGACCTTCTCTAAGATGCACGGGATTTAACGCTCCGGATGCTCCCGCCGCATTCTGCGTCTCCGCATCCTCCGCTAATAACCTTTTGCGTCTCCCTTTCCTTTTCTACTTTATACCCAACTTCTCTGGCCCGCCTTTCAAGCCAAAATCTTCGGACAGCTTGATGCTAGCTTGGTTCTCGCTGCATACTAAAGCCACGATAGCATGGTAACCCTTTTCTGCTGCAGCTGTCATGAGACGGTTCATCAACTGTTTACCATAGCCCTGTTTGCGATAGCTCGCGTCAAGATAGATCGACGGCTCGACCGTTTGTCGATAAGCGCACCGACTGTGGTAGTACGATAAACTGCACCATCCGATTACTGATGAATCTTTTTCAATAACAAAAATCGGCAAGCCGCTGCTCTGATGCTCCTCGAACCACTTTCGACGTGATTCGATTGATTCTTCGACCAGATCGAAGGTTGCTGTAGATGACCGTACCGACTGGTTGTAGATCTCGACAATCCTTGCCAGATCCTTTTCCTCAGCCTCACGAAGCATCGAGGTTTCGCATTCTACAGTCATCTGATAGACACCTCCCTTCTAATTGTACTCGCTTGGCAGCCAAAAAACCTTACAGGATAAGGAATTTGCCGCCGGTCTGCTAAACTAGTCCCTGAACTGGGAGGAAGTCATGAATACTGCGCTTCAAATTTCGATGTTGGTATATGGCATTTTGATTCTTGGCGGAGGCATCTTCGGCTTCCTGAAAGCCAAGAGCAAGGCGTCCCTTATCGCAGGTCTTATCAGTGGCGCCTTGATGATAACGGCGTACTCGGTAAGCAACCGCAACGTGCGCCAGGGCTTCTTATTCGGCGCCATTATCTGCAGCGTGCTTTCTGCTGTTTTTCTCATGCGTCTTGCAAAGACGAAGAAATTTATGCCATCGGGCATGCTCTTGATTTTGACAACGATAGAAGAATTTGCGCTCTTCCTCGGATATTTCATCGAATAGCTAAATCGGGACAGCCGGGCAGGCAACATAAGATCAAATTTCTCTGACATCCACTCGATATCTTGTCGGTGTGAGTTAGGAGTGCAATTGGAAAAACCGCCTCCCGACAACTGCGCAAATGCAAGCCTATAAATGCGGTAAGGTAGGAAATTGCTGCTGTCTTCTTAGCTATAATTGTGCCTGCATTCAAAAGCATCTCGAATGCCGGGTTACGCCATTTCGCAAGCTCGAATTTCCTAATCCAAGTTAATGGAACTCTAAAATGACTGAATCTACATCTGGAGCAGCTACACATAAGCCGCTGGGCTCCACGGAGCGATCCGATAACTGGTGGCTGGAACCTCTTTCAATTGCCATCGGGTTCGGTATTTTTATCATCTACGCTACGTTTAGAGCATTTGAAAATAACTACTACGAAGTTGGTAATTTGCTTTCACCATTCTATTCGCCCAAACTGGAATTCACATGGTGGCACTGGTCGCCAGCAATTTTGATTCTGTGGATTCCGGCTGGCTTTCGCGCAACATGCTATTACTACCGCAAAGCATATTACCGCTCTTATTTCGTAACACCGCCTGCTTGTGCGGTTTCTGGATATAAGGGCTTCAAGTATAGTGGCGAAACCAAATTTCCTTTTGTCTTCCAGAACATTCACCGATACATGTTCTATCTGGCAACCATTGTGCTTGCGATTCTCTGGTGGGACGCGTTGATGACGCTTTTCAAACCAGGCAAGATGTTCCATTTCGGTGATTTCCAATTCTCAGTCGGCAGCATCGTCTACTTCGCAAACGTCATTCTCTTGTCGGGTTACAGTTTCGGATGCCACGCATTCAGGCACCTAATCGGCGGTCGACTCGATTGTTTCTCCTGCGGTGAGCAAGCAAAAACATGTTTGACTTTCTGGGATAGAGTCAGCAAGTTGAATGAGCACCACCAGCTATGGGCGTGGTTGAGCCTCTTCTCCGTAGGCTTTGCTGACCTCTATACGACGTTGGTAGCACGCGGAATTTGGAAAGACATAGTCTTGTTCTCGGCGTCTTAGATTCGCCCTCAGATTTGCGACAAGTCCGGCGATGAAGAACGTGCCGGTACAAATAATAGGATCTCAAAATGTCTAATTACGAAACGATAGAAACTGACATACTTGTGATTGGCGCAGGTGGAGCGGGATTGCGTGCCGCAGTTGAAGCTTCAGCTAAAGGTATGAAAGTAGCGCTTGTGACCAAGTCACTTCTAGGTAAAGCTCACACGGTTATGGCCGAAGGTGGTATCGCTGCTGCGATGGCTACTGTTGATTCGCGCGACGGATGGCAGACGCACTTCCGCGACACCATGATTGGTGGCAAGTATTTGAACAACTGGCGCATGGCTCAACTTCACGCGATGGAAGCACCGGAGTGTGTAGTTGAGTTGGAAAAATGGGGTGCGGTATTCGACCGTACCAAGGATGGAAAGATCCTCCAGCGTGCATTCGGCGGACACACTTACAAGCGACTCTGCCACGTTGGGGACAGAACCGGTCTTGAGCTCATCAGAACGCTGCAAGACAAAGGTGTTCATTCCGGAATCGATGTTTACATGGAATGCACCATCAGCCGCATACTTAAAGACGGCGACAAGGTTTCCGGAGCATTTGGCTACTTCCGTGAGGATGGACGCTACGTTCTATTTAGAGCGAAGGCGATCATTCTAGCTACCGGCGGAGTCGGGCGCGCATTTCCCGTTACATCAAACTCCTGGGAATACACAGCTGACGGGCACTCGCTGGCATATGATTCAGGCGCCGATCTCATCGATATGGAATTCGTTCAATTCCATCCGACAGGCATGGTTTGGCCGCCAGGCGTTCGCGGAATCCTAGTAACCGAAGCTGTTCGCGGCGAAGGCGGGAAGCTGACGAATTCAGAAGGTAAGCGATTCATGTTCGACTACTTACCTCCGCAATTGCGTCAAGACTACGCAGCTGACGAAAAGGAATCGGAGAACTGGGTGAACGACACACTTTCCGGTAAGTTGAAAACAGACTACCGCAGACCTCCGGAATTAAGCACCCGCGACAACGTCGCTCGTGCCATCTACACCGAAGTGAAAGCTGGCCGCGGCTCCCCGCACGGCGGAGTGTTCCTCGATATCAGCTATCAGCCCGGCGATCGCGTTAAGAAGAAATTGCCATCCATGTATCACCAGTTCAAAGATCTGGCTGATGTGGATATTACAAAGGGACCGATGGAAGTCGGACCGACAATGCACTACATCATGGGCGGTATCAGAGTCGATGCCGACACAGCCGAAAGCAAAGTGCCTGGTCTCTTTGCGGCCGGTGAGTGCAGTGGGGGAATGCATGGTGCAAACCGCCTCGGTGGCAACTCATTGTCTGACTTAATCGTGTTTGGCCGACGAGCAGGACGCGGCGCCGTTGCTTATGCCAGCAACATAAGCGAACTTTCGAAAATATCCGAAGCGGAAATCAAAGAAGCTATCGCCGAATTGGAAGAGCCTATGACCCGCGATAAGGGGGCAAATCCTTACGATCTGCAAAAGCGAATGCACGAAATCACTCACAGCGGATTCGGAATCTTCCGTGAGGAAGCTGACATCAAGAAGGGTCTGGAAGATCTCGAAAAGTTGAAAGAGGAGATCAAGACAGTTCGATGTGGTGGTGGCCGCCGGTACAATCCAGGCTGGCACCTTTGCAGAGATTTGAGAAACATGGCAATTGCAGCTGAAGCGATTGGTCGCAGCGCGCTGTCCAGAAAAGAAAGCCGCGGCGCTCATAGCCGTCTTGATTATCCGGAGACCGATGAGAGCCTGAGCCATGAGAATAGTTCCGTATGGAAGGAAGGAGACAAGATGCAGCTAGCGAAAACTGCATTGCCGGAGATGCCTGCCGAACTGAAGGAAATTTTGAAGAAGAAGGAGGTGGCCCATGCATAGTGGTACCACTACCAGCGAAGCGAAAGTGCGCAACGCCAAGATGAAGGTCTATCGGGGCGAGGGTAAAGACGGCTCGTTCAAGAGCTACACTGTTCCTGTTGAAGCGGGCATGGTAGTGCTCGATGCAATTCACTACATCCAACGTGAAATCGATCCGGACCTTGCTGTTCGATGGAATTGCAAAGCTGCAAAGTGCGGTTCATGCAGCGCCGAGGTAAACGGACGTCCTTCATTGATGTGCAAAACAAGGATGGAAGGCTTTGCCGAAGATCAAGAAATTGAAGTGCAACCATTGCAAACATTTCCGATCATTCGCGACCTCGTTTGCGATGTTTCCTGGAATTTTGAGCAGAATAAACGCATTAAGCCATTCACGCCGAAGCCCGATGCTGACTGGACCATCTACCAGGAAGACATTGAGCGGGTGCAAGAATTCCGAAAGTGTATTGAATGCTTCCTTTGCCAAAACGTCTGTCACATCTTGCGCGAGAACGATCGCAAAGATGCATTTGTCGGACCTCGCTTCATGATTCGTGTAGCCGGGCTCGAAATGCACCCGTTGGATAGTGCCGATCGCCTTGAATGGCTGCACGAAGAAGGCGGCGTCGGAATGTGCAATATCACCAAGTGCTGCACGGAAGTCTGTCCGGAAGACATTCACATCACTGATAACGGCATCATCCCTATGAAGGAACGCATCGTTGATGAGTACTACGATCCGGTAGCGAAATTTTTGAAGCGCGTATTCCGCCGATAAGATCTCATCGGGTATAAGAATGGAAGAAGCCGCACCCAAATGTAGTGGGTGCGGCCAGCTTTCTTAGAAATCTAATGATTTCCGATCAGATTTCAAGAAAAGAATGATTGACGATTTAAACTCGTCTAATACATTTTTGAGGAGGGAATCATGCCAGCAGGAACAGGTCTGAGAATTTCCACCATGAACTATGTCATCCTTTACGTGACTGACATGGCTCAAGCAGTTAAGTTCTACCGCGATACTCTGGGAATGAAAATTCGTTTCGACAGCCCAGAATGGACGGAGATCGAAACTGGTACTACAACTTTAGCTTTGCACCACACAGAAGAAGGTAAGCTTCCTGAAAAGGGCGATAATCTGCCAAACATGGTTTTCGCTGTTGAAGACATTTATGAAGTCTATGAGACTTTGAAGAAGGCTGGTGTCCAATTAAGCTCACCGCACCAAGTCTGTGAAGATGCAGAAGGAAAGAAAGTCGGCGTTTCCTCCGATTTCAGAGATCCTGATGGCAATCGCCTTTCTGTTTTCGCTTACATGTCGCCCGACAAAGTGAAGAACTAAGCGATTCTCAAATCAACCAACTAACGACCGGAAGATGTTTGATTAGAAACGTCTTCCGGTTTTTTTCCGCAATAAGAGAGCAGGAACTCAATCAGTGCCGATGCTTTTGTATACTGCGCATCGCCAATTGCCTTCCTGTAACCGCTTTCTAGAAGGGCTCGTTGTTCGTTGTCGGATACTAAAACTTTTTCCAGATGCCTGATTGTTTCTAGATCTGAGGGACTTACATCGGGGTGATTTACGATCAAAGCTATGGCTGCATTGACGTCTGCCGGCACCGGTGTGGCATCCTCCAAACTATTCTGGTTGCGGCTGAAGGCCTTCGCCTGTTCAGCGTCCAGCATCACTGCGCCTTTCTGAAAGGAGCCGGATATCGAACCATCACTCGATACAGCCGCTGTCCATCCTGTTTTTGAAAGTGCGTAATCTATCTCCTCATACTGAATTTGCATGACCTTTGCACGAATATAGTCGAGATCGGCTGCTGAAAGAGACGGATTCGTCCTGCGAAGTTCGGCCTCTACTTTCTCTTTCAGGTTCTCCTTCGGCGCCACAGGCTCATGCTTGAGGAAGCTGAGTAAATCTACCAGAATTGCAGATAATGCCTTTTGCTCAGCCGCCTTTCCTACTGGCGAGTCTACGCTCGGCAAATTCTTGGACTGTTTTGCAATTGCTTTGTTGTACTCCGCGTCGCGCGCCGTGTTGTATGCGGCAAGCCGAAGATCGGGACGCGTTTTGCAAGCGGCCAGCGCGTGGGACAACGCCTCGTTATGATCGAATGCAAGCTGCTCGGGGTCGGCTAGCAAATCGGCAACGTAGCGTGAATGTAAGTCCGCAAGGTCATCACTTGCTTGCAATTTTTCAAAATCCGACTCACTGATTTGCGCAATAAACTGCGAATCGATTACTTGATTTCGGGGGTCCTTGCGTGCATCCGAAACCCTCAATAGTTGCAGCTTTTGAACCTGTCCGCCTGTCTCTTCTTTGACTTCGCGGACTGCGGCATCGTAAATGCTTTCGACGTGCGTTCCGTGCACATCAACGAACCCCCCGGGGAGCGCTTCCCGTCCTTTGAATGGCTCGCCTCCTCTAATACCTGTAACTACTTTAAGACGCTTGGTCTTCTCTTCGATGATAAAAATGACGGTGGTGGCAGTGTGTTCCGGTCTCGGTTCGTCATAGTAATAGGTTGTTTCGGAGTGAAATGAGACAGCATTAGGAATGCTGGAATCCGTGTCAGATTGTGCTTTCTTGGGGCTAGGCGGGGGCAGGAAGTTCAGTTCTTGATCAGATGAGACTATCTCGAATTTGAGTGTCTGGTCATTCGTGCACGCGCTAGCAGATTTAACTGCTTGAACAAGTGGTCGCTCTTCTGTTGAATTCAGGGACAGGAGATAGTTGAAATTCAGCATCCCCTCTGCGGACGAAACACCTAGCAATCGTAGCCGCTTAGGACCCTCATAGATGTGTATCTTGAGCGGCTCCAGTGCGCTGATCGCAGTCTCTTCCAGTGTTCTGATTGAGGGTCCGTTTAGAGCGCTCGGGCAATAAAGTTTTTGATCGTCTGATCGCAGTGCCAGCTTTCGGCCATCATGCAGACGTACTTCCAGGTTGCATTGGCTGTGAGTCTTTGGATATTTGTATTGGAATTTCAGTCTGCCACCGGACGAGACGATAATGTCGCAGATGCATTCATTGCTGCGGGGGTGATCGGCATTAACGATCCATCTTTGAGGACCGAGACGTTCGAAAGTTGTTCCATCGATGAACTCGACCTTTGCAACCTTCTGGTCAGAACCTAATTCAAATGACTTAACTTCCATCGGCTGATGGTGTGCTCCGGGACTGTGAGGGACCATTATCGCATTTACCCGCTGGGACATTATCTGTTTGCAGTGTTCATTATCATCAAGAGAAAAAACACGGATGAATGCGCGAGCGCATCCATCCGTATCAGGTGACTTGCGTTTCTCTTGGAAAGAGAAAGCGTGGTTAAAATTGAATCAAGCTACACGCAATGCTGCGTGGTCGTGTGAATGCGAATGCTCAAAGTCATCGATCACGCGGCGACTTGGTGTTATCGTGTCGAGTGCATTACGTTCAGGAGCTACCCCGACTGCTGCCCAGGCTCGCCGCAAGGTGTCTACTTTGTCTTGCTGGCCCAGTGCCTTCGCCGCCTCAATTGTTTCGTACGCGAATGAAGAGAAACTCGGTCTTGAGCCTGAGCGCTGGATTGCTTCATACCAGATTTTTCCAGGCGCTTCCCAAGCATATCCGCCGACTGCTTTTGCGAACAATGCAAAGGCGCGATTTGGGATTCCGGAGTTGTAGTGCACCCCACCGCTGTCACCCGAGGTTTTGACATACTTATCCATATGTCCTGGCTGTGGGTCTTTGCCGATACGCGGGTCATCAAATGCTGTCCCCGGATTCAGCATGTCTCGTAAAGCTCGTCCGTTGACATTATCCTTCCAAATGCCGTTACCAATCAGCCAATCGGCTTTGTCTGCAGTTTGCTGTTTAGCATATTGCTTGACCAGGGATCCGAAAACATCGGACACGCTTTCATTGAGTGCGCCTGATTGTCCGTAATATTTGAAGTCGGCCATTTTTTGCGTGACACCGTGGGCGATTTCATGGGCGGACACGTCCAGCAATATGAAGGTCTTGAATGGACTTGCCGCATCTGGGCGCCCATAGACCATCTGAGTGCCGTTCCAAAATGCGTTCTCGAAAGCTTTGTTTTCATCTTGACGGAAATTGATGGTTGATACCATCTTCATTCCACGATCATCAATCGAGTTACGGTCGAAAACAGTCTTGTAGAAGTCACGTACAATGCCGCTGTACTCGAATACTTTGTCTACTTCAGCATCTCCTGATCGACCGCTGGTTTCCGTTCTTGCAAGATTGCCTGGCAGTGAGCTCGAGCCTTCTGCATCATAAACTTCGCGAGAGGCGCGTCCATCACCGAACGCTCTTGGCGCGAAGTTGCCCTTGAGTTGTTCATCCATCATCTCAACGGTGCGCTTGTAGGTCGTCCACAAACCTGTATCGTTTGGATTTCTTTTAGCTGCTTCTTCCAAAATATATGGTGGCAAAAATGTTCTTGCTGTTGAGTCTGCCCAATCTTCTGAGCTCTCTTTCTTCAACTGTTGTGTGCCCACGGTGGCGGAGCCTAGTTCATCGATTAGTCTTTCACTTGCGTTAGTTGATTGCTCTCGATCTGCTTCTGCGCTCCTGTCCTTTTCTAAATTCGCATGCGTATCCATAGTCAAACTGACCTCTTCTACCCTTCCCCAGTTTTGGTGTATATAGGACGGTCTGAAATATTCGACAAGAAAGTGTCCTACATCAAACGCTTCTAAGCTTTGTCCTACGTGCTTTTCCCAATCTGCTCCGGATTGAAGGAATCGCAAGTGGGAGGGCGTGATACCGCATCGGCAGCAGTCCTTGCTTACGAGGGGCGCCCCGGTGTTCCAGCATAGGTGCAGGTGGTTGTAGGAGGTTGAAGCCAACATTCGAAACGGTGCAAGCTTGTCCCAGATTAAATGAGGTGGGCGATTTTCCGTGCACGTTGTTCGCACGATGTGGGCCATATTCTCTTAGCACAGGTTGGCTCTGGCAAGTAGGGGAACGAGTTATGCAAAATGCACAAACATCAGCAGAAGATTTGATCAACAGCCTCGGGACCATCTACGGCGTTTCCGAGATCAAGAAAACAACAAGCGAAGATCTAAGCTGCTGCCCTGTCCTTGTCGCAGAAAACGCATTGTTCTTCTTTGCTTGGGGCGAGAACGAAGGCGAGCGCGCCAACTAATCGCTGAGCCTTGCTCAACCATCGTCTTCTTGTTTATGCACGAACTTCACTAATTCCAGTATTGCTTCATAGGGTTGTCGGTTGCGCTTGCTACTTGCGATGCCAATGCAATCCAGCGACAGCGTTTCTGCTAAGGCCCAACGAGGCCGATTCATTTTGCACGGTGTTTGCACGCCAATCGCACGTTCCGAGAAGTCATGTGCTGCTCATATGCACGCTGTTCGCACGTCCGGGGCCATATTCTTTTATCACAGGTTGGGACTGGCAAGTAGGGGAACTGGTTATGCAAAACGGACAAACATCATCAGAAGATTTGATCAATAGCCTTGGCACCATCTACGGCGTTTCTGAGATCAAAAAAACAACCAGTGAAGACCTCAGCTGCTGCCCAGTGCTTGTTGCAGAGAACGCATTGTTCTTCTTTGCTTGGGACGAGAACGAAGGTGAGCGCGGTAACTAATTACTCGAACGCTCGTTTCGCTTAATTCGATTTTTGACTTACACTAAGATATTGTTCTGCGCGGGCGAGCATGAAAGCAGCTTGAATAACGGCTTCCTCCGCAAAGGCATTCATGCTGAAGAAAACCGCGTCGCGTGAAACGCTAAGCTTTTTTGTCAGGAATTTGACCAACTCTATTTTCGCTTCTTTAAGTTGTTTTCTGCACGAACCCGCTTCATCACTATGGATTGATTGATCGATGCTCATAAGTGATGTGATTGGAAAACCCAAATTTTGGCACGCTGCGTTCACCTGTTCCTTTGCCTGCTGGCAGATGCCTAATGCCACAAGCGCTCGCCCTGCCTTGACTGTATCCTTTGATTGCATGCCGATCCTCGCCAGTTCGCTAGTCTGATGAATTCTTACTAGTACAGATTGCATTTTTGAAATTGTTGGAGCAATTGGATTCGATTGAATTGAAGTGGCTTTGCTTGCTTGATTTTGGACGAATGTGTTGGCTGACATGTTCGAACTCCTTCTCTGTACTTTTCTAAGATATCGATTGATTGTCACAAGCACCTTGCATATTTGTTTCAATTTTGTGTCAAAAGAATGAGGTCACCATCAGCGACGATGATGACCCCTTGCGAACGGTCTGTGTTTGGTTTGTTGGTGTTTAGGTTAGTTGCACCTCCCTATAGTGGATTGTCGTTGTTGTTGTTGTCGGTCCCTCTGGATATGAAAGGTAGCTTCTGAGTTTTCGGTGCCGTCACCGGTTTGGGAGAGGGCTTAGGCAAGGCTTGAGGTGGAGCGTTGCGTTGTATTTCTCTCTTTATCTGTTCGATTCGCTCCCAGATCCAAGCCCACGGATCCGTATGTGCTTGCGCTGGTCTTGGGTCAACCTTGCATTTGCCTGGTTTTGTGACTGGTCTGGGCACAGGTTTGGGAGTTGGTTTAGGCGGCGGCGCTTGAGGTGGGCTCCATGGACCACCCCATCCCGGGAACGGGAAGAATGGTGGTTTTGGATGTGGACCTGGCGTCGGTGTTGGAGTTGGGGTCGGAGTTGGAGTTGGAGTTGGAGTCGGGGTTGGAGTTGGAGTTGGAGTTGGAGTTGGGGTCGGAGTTGGAGTCGGAGTCGGAGTCGGGTTCGGGGTCGGAGTTGGAGT
>JAKFVQ010000029.1 GCA_021732085.1 Candidatus Obscuribacterales bacterium
CATCCTCCCCCGCCGCCGCCGCATCCTTCCCTACCGCCGGAAAGCAGACCCTGACCAATGCTGCTGGGACGGTCGAAACGAGCAAGCTCGTTGAGATCCAGTCCGCCATGGAGAAGATGGCAAGGGACGCAGATAACACAGTAATAGATGGCTGGTTTTTTGGGCAGGAAGCGCGCTTGCTCAAATCCTTCTATAGAAAAGTAGATGCTGCGGACAAGGCGCGCTTTGCGGCCGACTATCACAAATTCATCCTAAGCAAGAATCAGGATATGGTTTTTAACTTTGAATCATATGTGCCTTATTCAGAGCGCGTCGCATTTGCCCGTCAATGGTGGTCGAAGGAAAATCCGCGTTTCTTAAAACAAGAGACAAAGTATCAGGTGCTCTGGATGCATGAGTCGGTAGAAGATGCAGGCGAATTGTGGTGGCGCGCAGCTGAGAGATTGCGTACAACTCCCCTCAATTCGATGGAAGTTCTGGCACATGATGAGGAGCAGAAAATGGTGTCGAAGTTTATGGAATCATCTCGTTCTTTGCCCGGTTCCATTTCTGACCAGATTTGGAAGGCAACTCACGGGCAAGATAAGTAAGTTTACTCAAGAAGCTGTGTAATCATTGTAGGAGCCGAAAAAACGCGAGTGCGGGATCAAGGCTTTGATTTGCTCCTCAAGTGATTTGCCGGCGCCTTCGACAGTCTCTGTCCCGGATGCGCTAGAGCGATCGGAATGCCCTTTCAGCACAAGCAAATCAATGAATAAGCGATATTCCCAGGGCGTAGCGGGGTTCGGCCTCGACTCAATTTTCTTGAATTGAACATAATCACCAAGCAAGGGAGCTAATGCAGTTAAAGCATTAAGATCTCTGCCTCCTTCCATGCCAAACGAAAATCGCAGTGGGAATGATTGAGGAGCTTTGGCATGCTCTGCTTTGCCCACCAAGACGAATCTCGTTTGATTGTGCGGATAGTCCTCGATATTTGGCGACAGCACTATAAGTCCATATTCTCTTGCTGCAAGTTCGCTGCCAATTGCTGCAAGCTCAACGGAGCCTTTCTCTTTGATCATTCGTGAGGCTGCTGCTGTATCGAAGAACGGATGCTCCTGCATTCTCGGAAATCGTTGAAAGAGTTTTCGGCACTGTTCAAGTGCGGCCGGGTGCGAGTAGACTTCTGTAATTTGCTCGATCTTCGAGCCTTCTATGCCGAGCAGCTGGTGATGTATTGGCATGCAATACTGTGCCAGCAAGCGCAGCTTTGCGTCCCAAAGGAGATCGTAGTTGTCGCTTATTGAACCAATGCTTGAATTGTCTATTGGCAAACAGGCATAAGTGCGAGCATCATTTTGAGCCGCAGCAAATACTTGCGAAAAACTTCTCATACCGATTAGTTCGCAATCTGCTTGCTTCAAATATCTTTCTGAAAGTATTTTCGAGGCTGCGTGGCTGAAAGCTCCGGGGGCGCCCTGGTATGCTATTTTGAAATTGCTTGCCGTCATGCTTGTTCTTGCTTCAAATATTTCGATAGTTCCTTAGCTGTGATTGAAAAATCGAGGCTCACTCTGCCGAGTTTCTTTTCCGGAAGAACAAATTTGATAGAGTCGCCCTGCCTTTTCTTGTCAAAGGCAAGAACCCTAACAAGCTCGTCGCGGTCAAGGTCACCAGGAACCTCAGACGGTAAGCCAAGGATATTGTTGAGAGTTTCTACCTGCGCCGTGTCCTTGTCGCTCACAATTCCAATTTTGTTTGCTAGTTTGAAGGCGAAAACGGTTCCGATAGAAACTGACTCACCGTGAGAAACTGCGTACTTACTAACCTTTTCTATTGCATGACCTAGTGTATGACCTAAGTTCAAACAGCGTCGCAGATTCTTCTCGTAAGGGTCTTTAATAACAACGGCCAATTTCATTCGTATGCAGCAAGAGATGAGCGGACCCAAGGCGGGGTTGCTTGCATCAATTCCGCCGGCAAAATTATCGGCAAGCGAGGAGTGCAACGCACGCGGACCCTTCTTGTAATCAGTAGCTTCAGCGATCGTGTCTTCTATGAACGCATATTTGACGATTTCACCCATGCCTGATTTTAGATCTCGAGCGGGCAATGTTGTAAGAAACTCCGGGTCAACAATTACCGAGCGCGGAAAGTAGAAGCTGCCGGCCAGATTTTTTCCTGCCTTCAGGTTGATGCCAGTTTTGCCGCCAACGCTGGCATCAACTTGAGCCAACAATGTTGTCGGTATGAGGAAGAGATTGATCCCCCTCAAGTAAGTGGATGCGCAAAATCCAGCGATATCTGTAACTGCTCCCCCACCCACGGCCACTACGCTATCGTTTCTGGTGAATTCTTCCGCTTGCATCAGTTGCCAGCATTCGGCAAGCACGTCTAGGTTTTTCGCATCTTCGCCATCCGGAAGGAGATGAAGTCGAACTTTAAACCCTTGCATATCGAGTGATTGGTGAACAATTGCCAGCCACTGCTTGGGCAAGGATGTTTGGCAGAGGAGCAGAACATTCTTGCCTACATTCAATTGCTTCAAAATATCGCCGGTTTTGTCCCGCACCCCATAGCCATAATCAACGCGTGATTGAATGTCGAGGCTGGACCGAACCAAGATCGTGTAAGCCTGATCGTTGTGACCGAGTTGAGAGTGCAGGCGCATACTATTCTTGCTCCATCTCAAGTGATTCTTCATCGTCGGTCGCCGGAACCGTGTTCCTTTGTGGAATTGATTGGCATCGCTGGCGGTGTCTGTCGACGGCTTCCTTGATATCTTCGAAAGTGTCTGAACCGAATTTCCTTAATAGTGCGCGAGCTAAAACTATTGATACCATTGCTTTTGCAACTACTGAAGCTGCTGGCACCGCGCAAACGTCGGAGCGTTCATAATGAGCAGTCTCGGCTTCGAACTCAGGAAATGATAGAGATTCAAGTCCTTTGCGCAGTGTGGGAATCGGCTTCATATAAACACGGACCTTGAGAGGAGAGCCATTGCTCATGCCACCCTCAATACCGCCTGCATGATTTGTTTTTCGCTTAAAAGGTAGGTTACCGCCCTCATTAGGATAAAGAGCATCATGAACCTGTGATCCTGGAAGACTTGCGGACCTCACACCGTCGCCAATCTCCACGGCTTTCATAGCTTGAATGCTCATAAGCGCCTGCGCGAGCTGTCCGTCCAACTTCTCGTCCCATTGTGTATAGCTGCCCAGTCCAACTGGAAGACCGGCAGCTATTACTTCAACAACACCACCGACGCTGTCTCCATCTTGCCAAGCTTTTTTGATGAACTCTTTCATTCTTTCTGTCGCGTCAGCATCTGCGCAGAACATTTCAGATTGTTCAATCCTTTGGCGCAAATCTGAGCTGGGTAAGTCATCACTCTTCAGCGTGCTTGCCACGGGGCCCACTGAAATAACATGGCTTATCATCTCGACGCCCAGATGTGCCAGTAGCTGCTCGCATAATGCACCGGCCGCTACGCGTGATGCAGTTTCGCGTGCGCTTGCTCGTTCTAAAACGTCGCGAATATCTTTTTGCCTGTACTTTATGGTTCCGGCAAGATCCGCATGACCTGGTCTGAATCTACCGATCTTCTTTTTCTCGAACTGCGCTGCTGCCTCCGGTGCGGAGCTGTCGACTGGAGCACTGGACATTACGTATTGCCAATTCTCAAAGTCACGATTTTTAATCATGAAAGTGATTGGTGCACCAGTGGTGGTGCCGTGTCGCACGCCACTTAGAAGCTCCGCGCTGTCGGTTTCAATCTTTTGTCGTGAGCCGCGACCATAACCTTGCTGCCGGCGCTGCAACTCTTTGTTAAGCTGATCGATTTTGATTTGTACACCGGCAGGGAAGCCGTCCAGAACGGCAATCAGTGCCTGCCCGTGAGATTCACCGGTGCTGAGAAAGCGCAGCATATTATTTTCCTGGCAGTAATCAGTAGAGTTAAATCTTACAATAAGTGCGTATTTAGTAGCGGACTTCAGGCGATGGTATCTTTGAAGGGCACTTTACAAGTGCCTGGCGACAAGTCAATCTCTCACCGGGCGCTGATTTTTGCGGCGCTTTCAAGGGGAGTTTGCAAAGTTTACGGTTTGTCGCCCGCCTTTGATTGCATAAGCAGTGCCGATTGTCTAAGACAGCTTGGGTTGAAATTCGAACGCCGCTCACCTTCTGGCAACGGCTTGCGAGAGACTGTATTTTTAGTGACGAGTCCGGGCTTGGACGGGTTGCACAGATCGGATGCACCGCTTTTTGCCGGCAACTCTGGGACAACGATCCGCCTACTTTCGGGGTTGGTGGCTGGACATCCCTTCAAGACCGTTTTTGACGGCGATGACTCCTTGCGCACTCGCCCGATGGCTCGGGTTTTGCGTCATCTCTCTGAAATGGGCGCAAAGGTCACTTACCAGGAACGTGAGAATTATGCGCCCTTCGAAATCGAAGGCAATTTGCTCAAAGGCAAGGACTTTGATCTTGATGTGGCATCAGCTCAAGTTCAAACCGCAATCCTTCTTGCAGGCTTGCAGGCTGACGGTAAAACGAGGGTGAAGCTTCCCGCTGCAGTTCGAGATCACACAGCCAGAATGTTCAAGCATATCAATGTGCCTTTCGAACAGCCCTCAGAAAATGAAATTGTCGTCACTCGTTTAGAAGAGCCGATCGAGCCATTCACCGTTAATGTGCCAGCCGATATCTCGTCTGCGGCGTTCTTCATGGTGGCAGCCGCCTGCCTTCCCGGTTCGGAAATCTTGCTGAACAATGTAGTTGTGAATCCTGGAAGAGATTTGGTAATCAGCGTACTGCAAGAAATGGGCGCCGACATAGAAGTAACTAATCAACGTGAACGATCTGGTGAGTTGATAGCCGACATTCTTGTGCGCGGTGATCGAACTCTCGGCTCGGTCTCGATCGACGGCACACGCCTGGCCGCTGGTATTGACGAAATTCCAATCATAGCTATTGCAGCGGCCATGAGTCACGGAACCCTTACATTGAAAGATGCGGCCGAGCTTCGGGTGAAGGAATCCGATCGATTGTCCGCGATTGTTGGTAATCTCCGGGCCTGTGGCGTAACCGTTACTGAATCCGATGACGGTTTCGTAATTGAAGGCAAGGGTGGTATCAAGGGCGGTGCTGAGTGGAAGTCGTACGATGACCATCGCATGGCAATGTCCGGCGTCGTGGCTGGATTACTAGCCGAGCAAATAGTCCGCGTCGATAACGAAAGCTGCATTGCAGTTTCCTATCCCGACTTTATAAGTGATTTGCGCCGTATGACGGTAGTCTAGATTTGATTTAGCGAATGGGCGCCAGGCTTTTGCAGTAGCGCTCGCCGTTCTCTTCTAGGATTACACTGTCATCCGTTATTGAGGCTACCTGAATTCGTCGTTCTTTGGCATCCTCTATGGAATCGCCCTTCGAGAGGCAGAAGGAGCGTGGCCATCCGTTTTGAATTTGCAGCTCTTTCGGCACAAGAACTATTGCCTTTTCGCCCACGATTGCTGAAAGTCTCAGGTGCAGGGGAGCTTTTAAGAAGCTTGGAGCTTGAGTGATATGAACTGGGGACGCATCCGGCCTGCTCGGCGGATACGGCATTTCGACCATTCCTACCTGTGGCATATTTGGTGGTGGCGGAGGGACGTCGCCCTTCTTTGGTTTCTGTGAGTTGATAGTTTGATTTGCCTGCTTACGGTTCCAGGTCGCCCCTTCAACTGGTTGCATGGGATCTCTTCTGCCTGCATGGTTTCTTGCATCGGCGCTTGCTTGACCGCGGCTTGTCTGGTCAATAGTTAGATTCGGAGCTGGGCCTGCCGTACCCGGTTTATTATCCATTGGGTCGAGTTTGCCGGCATCGGCTCGGGCAATTGCAATGGCTTCTTCTCTGGTAATCGCTGGATAGCGCTTTTTCAAAGCTGCGACTCGGTCCAGGTCAATAGCAGTACTTTCCGAATTTATAGATTGCTGCTCAATCGGAGCCTTGCCAGCTTTGGATTGCTTGTCCAGCGAACCGCTCTTCGACTGAAAGAAGACGCCGCACAAAGCTCCTGCGGCAATTACCACTGCTACAGCAGCCACAACTCTAGATGTATCTTTAGTCACCGAAAATTACCTCTACCAGCAACAGCTACACACAAGCTATTCGTGCCCTTGGCAGCTTGGGCTTTCTCTCATTGTAACTTCTTGACCACGGATTGTAATGAGCTGCTGTCTATGAGCCGCTTCATCTTTCGGGTTCTCAGACCTTACCCTGAGGCGCAGGATTAGATAGAATGAAAACAGCTCTCAACATGGACGCCTCACTCAGGCGACTCTCCCACAAGGTAGGTGCTGCTATGAATGCAAGAATCCAAAAATCGGTGATTCTAATTAGCTCCCTGCTGGTGTTGCAATTACCCTGCTTTGCTCAAGACTTCTCCGAATTCTTGGCCGCCTTCAATAGTTCGGACTTCAAGCAAGCAATTTCGACAGGCGAGGATTTTATAAAACGCTACCCCAAGCACGCTGAAGCCCGGTATTATCTGGCGCGCTCCTACATGAAGCAGGGCCAGGCTGCTTTAGCAGAAGCACAGCTGCACACTGCATTATCGTTAGACCCTGGCGAGGAAGTGAGGAGTAACTGTATTGCTGCGCTGAAGGAAATCTCGCAGTCAAATACTGCTGCTGCAAGCTCTGCTTCCAAGTTACAGGGACGCGCTGCTCTTCCAGCTTCAGCTGGGATGCCTGCTTCAACGAATTCCCAGGCGACAAAGGGTGTGTCAACCTATTTGTCGCCTGGACCAAAGGCGTCAAGCCTTCCGCCCAATTCTGCAAGCGTTGGCTCAGCAGGACAGGCTCAATCCGGCATATCCACGCAGAAGCGCTTACAAAAGAATTAGCAAGCTCTATTTCTTCTTGCCGCGAGTTGAGGTCTTTGTCTTTGCACTACGAGTATTGCTGCTACGTTTGCTTGCGGCTTTCTTCTCTGCGTTGATTTTTGACTTAGTCCGCGCTGCCGCTGCAGCAGAAACTTTCGCCGCTCCCTGCCGGGGTTCGTTTTTGTTATCGCCCGGAAAAGTAGTGATCACATCCTTGGCACCTTTTCGAGAAGGCACCGTATGTAGTGACGGACCGTGATCTTTATAAGCCTTGGAAGACTTGCCGAAGTCGCCTGCTTTTACTTCGATAATATCCAGTGGTTCTCGGCAATAAATGCAGAAATGGCAGGCTGCTTCCAGCGCCAGCCGTGTTAGCTCCCTTCCGTCATCGACCGTATCATAAAGTGCGTAGAGACAGCCTAAGGAATAATCGGAGCCGGCTCCCTTCGCTACGTACGAGGGGAACTCGGTTACCGTCAAATTATTGGAGATGCCATAGATGGATTTTTCTGTAACGACCAGAAATACGTTGTAGATACCCGCATAAGTATCCTTGCCCGTATCCGTCAATGTGTATTGCTTCTTCAACTCGGTATAGAGTTCCAAGAAAAATTGAAATACTTCAGCTCGATCGCTGAACTTATTTTCCATTACCTTATGGTTCGTTTGGTGCATGTGCTCTAATACGTTGTCGAGCAACGTGTAACCACTTGTCGCCAGGTAGGCATGCTTCAGCTTGATAATCTTTCCGCCATTTACAAGATCGGTGAAATATTCTTGTCCGAAGGTTGTAATGCGATCTGCACCTAAGAAGACTCGCCCATTCTTTTTGACCGCTACAAGGATTGTCATTTACTCAGTGCCCTTTCGTTCCAAATTCTTGACAGCAATTTGCTTCGAGAAACAAAGCGTTGCCTTCGACGTCCAAGTAATACATGCCACGAATTTTCTAATAAGCTCAACGCTATTGTAGTAAAGTGACCATGGCCATATTGGTAACCAATCGATTTAGAATATAAGGTTACTGGAGTTACGACTTACATGCAAACTCGCTTTTTACCAATCTGGGCTGCCTTTCTTCTTGTTCTGAACTCGGCGGGGACAGCCTTCGCCCAGCAAGACATGGGAAACGGTCAGTATCCCGGTCCTGGCAATGCTAGCGGTGGACCTTCGCAGTTTCCGGCTTACGGAGGCGCGCCCCCGCAATCTTATGGTAACCAGCCGCAACAATTCGGCACTGGCCAGCAGTTCGTAAATCAGCAGCAGCCAACTGGGCAAGTCGGTAGCGGAGCGGCGGCTCCAAATCGAGGAGGATACCCTCAACCCGGAGCCGGACAGCCTGCTATGAATTCGACAGCGCCACAAGGCGCTCCGAAAAAATTAACTGCCCAACAATCTGCGCAAGTTTTCCACTGGTTCATTCAATATGATGAGGTGAGGCGACGTGCTCAGATGAATCCAATCGAGCGCCAGCAGGCAGACGGGTTGCTAGCCAGGGGCTTCTCTTTGTTTATGCCTGGTCAGGATAAAGTGGCGGCAAAACAGCTGCTTACTAATTTGGTCAACAAGTATCAGGGCGCCACTCAGTCGATTAAAGCTTTGCATGTGCTTCCTGAGACGAAGCAATTACAATTGGCCTACTATCAGTATTTTGAGAGTGCGATGAACCTATTTGCTGATTACCTTCGCGTTCAAGACAATATCTTTGCTGTTGATTCCACAGGACAAGCAATAGCTAAGCAACTTTTACAGCGAAAGTTGGCTCTTGAGCAACTTGAACACAATTGCAAAATGTTGGACACGCAGATGCGCCAGCACTATGGAATCGGTGCATATCAATATTAGTCCATTAGGCTAACTGCACGATTCCAGATCTGCAAGCAGTTCTTCTGCTTTTGCGTAGCGTTTTTCGCTGTTAAGAGCGGTGGCTCGGCCATTCGTCGGCGTTTGTTTCTTTGGTATGTAGCGCTTAACGTTTCAAGAGCTTTTTGATCTTTTGTCGCTTCTGCTCCAGCTCTTTCACGTTGCCTCGTTGTCCGAAGAATACTGCGTTGTAGGTATTCACGAAGTCTTCCATTGAAGAGTCCAAATTTGGATCTACATTTATGGCTTCATTCTCGTCAAGCTTGTTTCTAAGTTTGTCGAGAAACTCCCCTGCCGTTGTGAAATCATCGCCCTTCAGGTCAAATGATTTGAAGTCCTTTTGCAAGGAGTTAAGTATCTTGCTTGCCGGATGAATTTTTCTTGGCAATTTGATGGACTTTGCTATGTCTTTTGCAAAAAGCACGATCGGTCCGGCAAGTACCGTCAGCCCAATTCCGATTGGAATAAGTTTGAGAAGATCCCACAGATTGATTGTGAAACTTGGCCAGTTGCTGGTCTTTTTTGCGACTTCCTGCTGAGCTGTCGCCGTTGCCGTTGCCGAAACTGGCATTTTGCGTGGGTCTTGCCCGTCGCGAGGATCGTCGGTAATGACGGTCTTGCCGTTTGGATCGTTGGGCGGGCGATTCTCCTTCGCACCTGTTCTAATCTCGACTTTCTTGAGGGAGCTTTCAACTTGATCTTTAAGGGTGGTGAAGTATCGCTCTTCCTCTTTTATCGGAGCCGGCATTGTTCCGTCGGGCGTTGCGTCGAAGGGGACCCAGCCGTATTCTGGTACATATACTTCTCCCCAAGCGTGTGCATGCTTGGGTCTGATTTGCCTTGTGCCGCTCACTGGATCGAAATCGCCCGGATTGTATCCAAAAATCATGCGAGCTGGAATTCCCGAGGCCCTGCATAATACGACAAATGCCGATGCGAAGTCTTTGCAGTCACCCTGTTGGCTTTCGAAAAGGAAGCGATCAACACCGTTTGGACAATTACTCTTCTTGACCTTTGGGTCCAATGTGTATTTGTAATTCTTTCGAAGGTGATTACAAATTTTTTCTGCTTGCACGAACCAATTATCTTGCAGCCCCACTGTCTTTTCTGCAAGGTCAACGAGGTCTTGGGATTGGTTATCGGGGACCTGCAGAAATGCTTCCAAGTTCTTTCGGTACTTCTCCTCGGCCAGCTCACTGGGCACTGCAGCATCGCGCATTTCAGTTAAGTCATACATGGCCTCATCGGCACTGACACTATATTCGATACCTTTGACTAGAGCCCATTGTCCGCGCAAATTACCGCAGGAGTCCAATGATATTCCTGGTCCCGGGAATGTGATGTCCACCGGATTCCCGGAGATAATGACTTTATCGCCGAGGTTTTTCATCATGTGATAGCTCTGATTCAGCCTTATGGCTGGAACCGTATCAGGAAGGGCAAGGGGAAATGCATTTTGCAGTGAGTAAACATTTTTTTGCACACGTAAGAGATCGGCTTTCGATAAGTCACGTGATATCCGCCAATTTTTTCCATCATAGTGATCGAAGGCCGCCTGACGAAAGCATACTGTTCTATTGGTAGTAACAGTAAATATCAATTCGTCCCTAATAGAGGCTGCTTCTTGCGAGTCCATTTCGTCCTGGATATCGTAACGAAATTGCTTCTCTGGCTTAGCCGGGACCGGAGTTTTATTCTGCGCTTGAGCTTTAGCAGTGTTCTGTGATGCTTTTGCGTTATTTGTTTCTGGTGAATTCTTGTTCGGACCAGAAGGATCTTGCTTCGTGCTCTGGGGACCATTTGCGGTCTTTGTTCCCGAATTTGAATCTAGGGGATTTTGCTGCCCCGCGTTTTTGTTGTTGCCTTGTGAATTGTCTTTTGAGGATGATTTTGGCTGGCTTGTTTGACTTTGGCTCTGCGAGCCTGTTTTCCTGTTTTTGTCGCTTCCGCCTGGTTTAGTGGAGGAGCCATTTTTTGAAGGAGACTTTGAACTTCCAGATTCGTTTTTTTGATCTGGGCCAGCTAGCTTCTTCTCTTGTGATTTGTTTAAGTTAAGTGCGTTTGCTAGTCCGGAGCTGGCGTCGACGTTAAGATTGTCTGCTTGCGCTCGTTGCTCCGCGCGCTTCTTCTTTTCGCTGCGTGACAATGACTTAAAGTCGATGTCCTGACGTTTTGGCGAATTGCCTGTCTCCGCCTTTGCGGGACTGCCCTTTCCTCCATTTTTGCCTGCTTTAGGATCTTTACCTTCTTCGGCCGTTTTTGCCTCATCAGCTTTGTTACCGGTGCCTGTTCCTTTTTCATTCAGCGCTGGGTCCTTTTGTGCTCCCTCGCTATTATCATTCTTTATTTGGCCATTTTCGTCGTTGCCTGGCTCAGGCTTGGGCTCATAGTACTGACGGTTTTTATCCTTCTTTTGCGGAGTTCGTATGCGCTTTGCTAGATTTTCTGCTCCGTCATCTTCGCTCTTTTTCTGTTCGCGACTTTTCTTTACCAGGGAATAAATGCGCGCGGTCACCTGGTCGGCAAGCGATTCCGCCCGTGGTATTACCAGGAAAAATCCGATACTGACTGCAAGCAATATTGCTGTTGGGAAAATTAGATTGGCAGTCTTTTCCGAGCTTCCGGCGCTGAAGCTCATGTATGGATCGAGTTCATCAAATTTTCTGGATTGAACGGCTCCAAAAGTTCTTGATTCGCAGTCTAGTAGCAGAAGCACCGCGGAGAGAATCACATAGCTGAAAATACCAATGCCAAAGACCCAGCCTCGTCCCAACGCTGCAGTAGCAAACACAAGAAGTAGCCCGAGAATCAAGCTGAAGTTGAAGTCGAAGCGTGCTCGCAATTCAAAGCTGTGGCTGACATAGAGTCCGGCAACTAGATGTGCTGTGGGTGTCAGTAGATCGATGTCGCCGCCGAGATTTACTTGATAGCGTAGGTTTTCCACAAAGCAGTAGCATGCCCAGGCAATTACAAGCAGCCCGAGCCACTCAAGCCACTTCACTACTTTGTGTCGATAGTGGTAACTCAGATAGGAGCCGAATATGGCAACCCAAAAATAGCCGACCAGCATCGGAATTTTGATTTGACCAATATCGAAAGTTGAGCCTTGCGGATCTGCAAGTGAGATAAGCCAGAGGCAAACCATCGTTTGCGAAAGCCAGAGCATGCGTAAGAAGATTGAATCTTCTGCCGGCTTCCTCTCTTTTGCTTTGCTTTGTGTTTTGCTAGCGGGCTTTGACGCTTCGGATTTCATAGTCTGCTCAGCTCCACATCGTTGCTGAGTTGACCTAGCAGCTGCGAAATCGCCAGACCGTCAGTTCCATTTTTCTTTGCAAGCGCTTTTTCCATTTTGCTTTGCGCTCGAGCATTACTGGGCTGAAGCTCGACAAGGCTAATTATTTTCGATGTCTTGCTGCGAGGGTCAACCGCAGGTACAAGCGAAAGTGTGGTGCGCGCCGATGCCGCGACTTCGGAGAGAAGATCATCAGGTTTACGGGTTTTCTCATGCATATCTTCTTCATAACACTTCAGCAAATTCTTCGGAAGCGGATTTACCCGGGCCAGCATCTGCGCGGCAAGCTCCTCGCCGGAGAGCCCCGGCGGTACGTCAGCTAGAGCTTGAGCTATCGGTTCCCATTCCATGCCGGGCATGAAGCGAAGCTGAGGCTGGAAGCCCATCTGATGTCCGTAGTGGACCATAGAATAAGCCGCCATGCATGCAATATTGAACTGTTCTTCATTCCAATCCAAAGATAAATCAAGCATCAGATCGAAATCGGGCAAAGACTCTATTTCGAATTCGCGGACAAGAAGCTTTCCCGATTTTGCACTTGATGCCCAGTGTATTTGATTGAGGCTATCACGCTCCGTGAATTCACGCAAACCTTTCAAGCTCGCCGATTTATGCTGCCTTTTCCAATTTTGAACAGAGTTGCCGGCGCGTGTAAGTGTAGTGGACAAGCGAGAGTGGAAATTTCCCAGAACAGGTACTAGTCTTGGCAGCACCGTTATTATTTCTGACTCGCTTTCTTTCTTCTGTTTGAGATCGATTCTCCTGGACCACCAGGCAATTGCAAAAGGAAAACAGGTGGCGATTTCAAGACTGTCAACCTGATAAACTCCTCGCCCAAGTGCGGGTGTACCTAATCGAACCTCCACACCTTTGCTCAGTGATTGCAGCACCAGGGGCAGTGGCAAGTTGGACTTTTGTCCCCGCTTGTCGTCCCATGTTCTACGCATGAGGATTAGCTCTGCGCTCAAATATCCGCTAGGAACCAGGTCTGAGAGTATGCCCAAAAGTGGCAGGCGCCATGCGCGTAAAACGATTTCTTGTTGATCCATGTTAGTGGCACGTTGTGGTACGTGGAAATCACAAGAAATACTGCTTACTTCAATCAATGGTAGAACAATGCCAACGAGCAGGGTTGCAATCAATAAGCACGGCACGATGTAGCACCAGTCATTTCCAATGAACGCTGCTGTGACATAAAGTGGTGGAAGCATTGCCAAGATGACTGCTACTCGCGGCTCTAAAAGCAGAGAATAGGAGCCGAATGGCAGTCGGAGCCCGGCAGGTTTCGGCGGCGTTTTTGCCTGCGTGTCAGTCTGGGTAATGGCAGCCTGCTTCTTCACTTCTTGTCTCTGATTGGAATTTCCGTTACTTCGGAACAGGCACTGTCTCAAGAACTCGCTCAATGATCTCAGCGTAACTGATGCGCTGTGATTTCACCTTTGGAATAATTCGATGCCCGAATACAAATGGTGCGATGCGCTTTATATCATCGGGCGTGACGAAGTCTCTTCCCTCCAGAAATGCATGAGCCTGAGATGCTCGAAGCAAAAGCTGGCTGCCTCGAGGGCTCACTCCCAGAATTATGGATGGATGTGATCTGGTTGCATTGGAGATCTCCACGATGTAATTAACCAGTGCCTGATGAACGTTAACTCTCCTCACCACTTGCCTGGCTTCTAAAATATCTTCTACTGTCAAAACCGGATTACAAACGAAAGCATCGTCTTCCATGGTTTTGAAGAGGATTTGAGCTTCTTCTTGAGGCTTTGGATAGCCTAAAGACAGGGCCACCATGAATCTGTCTATTTGGGCTTCAGGCAACGGGAAGGTGCCTAATTGCTCGATCGGGTTAGCTGTTGCAATTACAAAAAAGAGTTCCGGCAATTTGCGTGTGACACCATCTGTGGAGACTTGCCTTTCTTCCATCGCCTCTAACAAGCTGGACTGCGTTCGGGGACTGGCGCGATTGATTTCGTCGCAGAGAAAGATGTTGCTGAAAACTGGACCCGGGACGAAACTGAAACTGGCATTTTTTTGATCGTAGATGTTGACGCCTGACACGTCGGCGGGCAGCAGGTCGGGTGTACATTGAAGGCGCTTGAAGCTGCCATGAATCGACATCGCGAGGCTCTTGGCTAGGAGTGTCTTTCCGACACCTGGAACATCTTCGATGATCACGTGCCCACCGGCCAGAATCGCGATGGCAACTAGTCGTGCGGCCTTGTCTTGTCCGACAAGAACACTGTTCATATTTCTGAGAAGCGCTTGTGCTTTTGGGCCTGATTGACTGTTCGGCGAAGGTTTTGTGGTCATGCCGGGCTGGTTCACTTAGAACTCCTGTCACTACGGGTGTTTCCCCGGATATGCCCGGGCACCTGGCGCTCTAAACGCTCCCGCCTGTGGGGCTCGGTCCCAGTGTCTTAGAAAAGTTTGCGGCAAGTATGGTTATCTGGGTGCGTCGCGCATGCTGTGGGCGCCTGAATCATGCTCAGTATTTCGTTTGCGATAATGCTGGCGGAGTTAGGTTTTGCGCACTGAAGCGCCCTTTGGCTCATAGCGTGAAAACGTTCTTTGTCTTTGAGCAAGGAGTTCAACTTGTAGGTCAGAACCCCGAGGCTGTTGCATCGGATTGCTGCGCCGTTCTCAAGAAGATGATCGGAATTTCTCTCTTCCTGTCCCGGGATGGGATTTACGATAACGAATACAAGTCCTTTCGCAAGCGCTTCCGAAGAGGTCAGCCCACCTGGTTTGCCTAGGACCAGATCGGCTGCACTCATCAATTCATCCATTTCATTTGTGTATCCGAGAATTTTCAATTTAGCTTCACTGCCACCCTTGGTGTATTGGTCCAGCGAATTCTCCAAATTCGTTTTTAATTCCTCGTTTGCGCCGCAGATGGCAAGAATTTGCACATTCTCTTCAAGTTCAATCAAGGCTTGCAAGATATTGTCGATTGGTCCCATGCCGAGCCCACCGGCGGAAGTCAGAATGATTATTTTTTCGGGAGAAAGGCGGTGCTTTTTCCTCATTTCCTGGCGATCTTTTTTTAGCGCAAAAACAGGATCGATCGGTATGCCAGATACTGTAATCAGCTCTTCTTTGTATTCCTGGTACATAAGTTCGCGTTTTACTTCCTCGCTTGCTGCAAAATAGCGCGAGTAATGCTCAGCTCTCCACAGCGGGTTTGTTTCGTAGTCGGTGACAATGATTGCGTGTTGTGTGTTAATCGCCTTTTTGCAAATTAGCCACGACGTCATGTCTACGGGAAGCGTGTGCGTGCTCACGACAATGTCGGGACTATAGTCTCTAAGTAATTTGACAAGCGGCAATGCATTCCATCTTTCAAATGCCAAGCCGTAAGAATTTTCTGGCCAAACTCGCTCACTTTGGTTATAAATCCATCCCAAAATTTCCGGTGCTTTATTAACCGACTGAATGTAGGCTTGCTGATAGATTGTTCGAAATGCGGCGTTGGCAAAGTTCAAGGCATCCTCATGTCGGACTTCTGCGCTCGAGTCCAGAACACTCAACGCTTTTTCAACAGCCTGAGCGGCTCTTGTATGCCCGGTTCCAATGGACCCGGAAAGTATAAGTATCTTTTTTGGCATTAGTTTCCCTGTCAACACGGCGCAGAATATCTTGCGATTAGATTATAACTGCGACAGCTGTGTCAACACATTAGTTGTAACGTCCGATACTCTTGCTGCATGGACTGTCCGCATGTCCCTGCGGACAAACTGTCTGGATGCTGTCGCTGCAACTGCTATTTGTTTCTGTAATCTTTGAAGTTCCAGTCGTTGTTTGTATAACCTTGTATCTTTCGACAAGATCCAGTTTCAATTTTTCCCGTCTTTTGGTTGAAATGAGCGGTGAAAATGTGGGTGCCCATGGTGTTATCGGGTTTGCTGCCTTGTGTGCGCCGATCACCGAAAATCACCACGTCATTTTCTTTTGGATTTTGAACGTTCTTGTGCGCGATCGACAAGGTAGGCAGTTTGCTGTCCGTACTCTGGTTTTTTAGATGCTCCGCTAGTTCTTTTACTTCATTGAGGCTCATCGATTGGATGGCATCGCGCATCCAGCAACCTTCGCCGAAATCAGCGGCTTGTTCCACAGCTATTTTTTTTGCATTATCAATCACTGATCTCACCCTAGATTCGGAGCAGGTCTTTCCTGCCGTTTCAAATGATAGGAGAAACTTCCCGTTATTTAACTGTGCTTGCAGGCTGAGCCATATGCATGAATGCGCAGTTATGCGGCGAGCATCTCAATTGAATCGTCTGGTTTTAAGGTTCATATTTTTGTCCAGGGATTACCTTTTGCGCTCCCTTGCTATGTCTTAGCCATTCGTCATAGTCATTGCCGGGGTCGGCTTTATTCAGATTGGCGAAATAGGCCGATTTGTCAGAGAATTCGCTTGTTTTGTCTGACTTTGCAATAGACGCGCAGTTCGCTAGAATCGAGTAGGTAAAATCAATGTCGTGGAAAGTTTTGCGGGCATTGTCCAGTACATCTTTGGCTTCTTGCTTGCCAGCTGCTTTCAAGGCGAATCCTTGCTCAGCGATAGGGTATGCTTGCAGTGATTTAGTTATGAGTACGTAATTATAAGCAATCGACATGATCAGCGCAGGAATAATTGCAGCTAGCATGAACGCTGTTGTCGCTGTCCGGAGAACAGAACCGATCGATGTTTTGGACTCAGCCTCCTCTGCCGGAGCGCTTGAAGCTTCGAGCCGTCCACAGATTTTGTCGATTAGAGATTGTCTTCCTCCAAAGATTGGAATGCAGAAAACAAATCCAAGCAGTAGCAATTCAAACGCAAAAAAGGTGAATCCTGGTATGGTGCTAAGTTCAAGCATTGGACCTAAAAAGGCAAGACTTATGGAGCAGATCACTGTAAACAGGTATAGAACGAATACTTGAAGTAGTGATTTCCATACACTTCGTCCAAATCCCATCTTCCAATTCTTGCGCCCTACGACCTTCAGTCCTGCGAATTTTTTTCCGGGAGTAGCTTGCGATTTTGAGCTTTCAAAGAATGCGAAGTAGAAGATCGGGATGCAGTAAAGTGAAACGTAAGCAAGCAGAAATAATAGAAGCAGACCCACGTTGTCGGGGCGTATGAGATCTGCAAATAGCAATGCCTTGCCTGTCATAACATAGTGAGCGGCAGCCAGGTTGAACATAAGACCGATCGCTAACATGATCACAAATAGGATGCCGTGATCAATAAAAGCCGCTGCGAAACGTTTTGTGACTTTGGCAGGAATATAGTCGGGAGCTGTACTTGAAAGTGCTGCTGTACTCTGATCTACACTCAAAGGGTTTGTCTCTGAATTGCTCTTGCCTGATCGTTGTTGCTGTTCAATTGATTCTTTTAGATCATCAGACATACTTTTGAATCACCATGAGTAAGTAAAACCATTGTGCAATCTTGAAATCCAAACTGTGACACACGGGTGAGCATGTGCTATTTTTTGATTTGCTGGGCGCTCATGCCATTCAAACAAAATTGGCATAACATGTCCACTACGTCGTTAGCATTCCAGTCGGTGCTAGTCTGATACCGCTGCATAATGTTCTTGTGCCTGGTTAAGAAATTTACGATCAGGCTCAGCATAAATTCAAAACGCCAGTGATAGACACTCTCAGTTTTGTCTGGTTCGAGCGCTTTAAATGCATCTATAAATCTGTTTCGGCAAGATGCGAAGTGTGAGTCGACAAGCGAAAAAATTGGTTCTGGTTCGCTATGACAGCGTCCGAGAAAAAGCGAAAGTTTTTCCCCTTTTGCACCGAGAGAATGCACAAGTTGTATGGGTGGCTCGTAAAAAGCACGGAGGATTTTTTCCAGCGTGATATTTGGTTGCGACATTTCTGAACTCAGCCTATTCAGTTGCGCTTCGACGACCGGAGCTGCAAACCTTTGCATAACAGCTGCAAACAAATCATCCTTTGAACCAAAGTGGTAGGCCACCGATGCCACATTGACGTTTGCTTCTTTGATGATTCCGCGCAGAGACGTTCCTGCAAAACCGAATGTTGCAAAATGCGATTCTGCGATGTCGAGAATCTGGTCTTTTGTACTTGCTTGCGTATCGTTTCTCATTTGAGTCAATAGGATGGCGGAGCAAATATAGTTTGACACATCAGTCGCTGATGTCGATTGGTGACAACATCTGCAAGAAAGATTAATGGGGTCTACCTGGCAATCTTAACCCGCTTGAGATAGAATTCAATCATATGATTAAATCAATCGATTGAGATGCCGGTATAGGTTGAAGCATCTCAATCGACGACAACGGCCTGGATAGATAGATGAAGGGCTGGAAGGACGGAAATTATGGATATTGTGAAAACTGGAAATCCTTCGAATCTAGAAATTGAGAAGGCGCCTTGGACTTTCGATGCTAAGGGACGCCGGCTCGACCCCAACGACGAAAGCATCAAAGCTCGCTATCTTCTGAATGATATTTATTGCTCAGCTTGGCTTAGCCATGCAATTAGCGCTTTATGCCAATACAAGGTTCCGGATTATGTAAGCGCTAAGCCGACCAGTATTGATGTGATCGCCAGTAAGGTGAAATTACATCCGCCGACGCTGTATCGCGCGATGAGAGCTCTAGCTGCAAACGGCATCTTCGAGGAGCCGAGCGAAGGCCTCTTCGCACATAATCATGTTTCGCGATTACTTTGCTCAGAACATCCCTATAGCTGGAGCGGTATGGCTCGAATGTGGGACCATCCATCTTGCGTGCAAGCCTGGCTGCACCATCGTGACAGTCTTAAGGACGGACAGTCTGGTATTAAGCATGCTTTCGGAAAAACGTTGTATGAGCATTTAGGAGACGACCTGCGTGCGACCAAAGCCTTCTCCGATGCGATGGTAAGCAATTCAGCCCACGCTTCGGTAAGCATTGCCAGAGAGTTCAAATTCAACAGATACAAGCAAGTCATGGACCTTGGCGGCGGTGCTGGGACACTATTGCAAACCATACTGATCGAGAACGAGCATCTCGAGGGGATAATTTTCGATTTGCCCGAACTTGAAGCCGTCGCGAAGGCTGCACTTCTTGACGCAGAGTTGGCATCCCGATGCAAATTCGTCTCAGGTGACTTTCGGGCGGAAATCCCAGAGGGAGCCGATCTCTACCTGATCAAGAATTCGCTCTGGAATTGGAACGATACTGATTGCATAGCGATTCTCAAGAATGTTCGCAAAGCTATCGGTACCAATAATGGTGCACATTTCTTACTGATCGAATATGTCATCAGCTCAGAGAATCGCAATTGGACTACGGCTTATGATCTTCAAATTCTCAACATGCCTGGAGGCAGGGCAAGAACTGAAGACGAGTATAAGAAGCTGTTTCTTGAGGCTGGGCTAGCACTTACTCAAATCGAAATTATAGAAGACCAAACATTGATGCTCTGTTCGCCCGTAAATTAAGAGCATTATCAGCTTTTATTTCTTGCGTTGCGATTCGGTCGTGATTCTATAGGTCACGATCTGATCGGTCGTTTCAGGATCAACAATGCTTAAATCTACACCGCTGTTCTTCTTTTCTGCAGCACTTACTTTCTTCATGTAATCGTTCACCAGTGCTGTGCTTTCGGAAAATGCACGAGTACTTCCATCCTTGGGAAAGTAAATCTCTTCCATACAGGAATTGTGTGCCTGCCAGACTGTACCAAGGTCTTTGCCTTTGGTTTCATCCATCAGGTCTGCCAACTTTTGTGGATCACATTCAGCCATTTAATTGTTTCCACCGCCAATCGCCAAAAACATTGTAGGCTCTGACCGTAGTGGCGACAATGGGGAAACCACGCGGGCTAGATGGAGCTAGATGTCTTCTGCTGGAACGAAGCTTCCTGGCAGTTCTTAGCCGACGGCAAGGAGAAATTGAATGCGGCGGCAGCATCTTTCGCGTTAAAAAGAAGGGGAAGACTTGCGCCTTCCCCTTCTAATTTTCTATCTCTGTTACTCGGCTTAGTTAGAGAAGCTCTTTTCGCCGTCGAATGTGCAGAGGTGCTCTGTTTTGATGAAGTCGAGTTTTGCATCATAGACCTTCTTCATCAGTTCGAGAACGTCTTGGTGCGAAACCGGCTTGTTATCTTTGTTCCAGAAGCGTGCGCGCCAGTGGTCGGTGCAGAATGTTTCCGGCAAACCATCCGGATATACTTTGACACCGCGGTTGGTGAGCATGTGGAAGGGCAATTTATCGTTGCCGAACTTCTCGACTATCTTGCCGAGATCATCTGCGGAGCCGCCCTTCCAATCGAGGTAAACGTCGACGCCGACGGTTTCTTTCTTGGAGTTGGCCGATGTGGATTTGACACTCTGGATGTCGCCTTTCGGAGCTTGAGCGTAACTGACCGGGGTCAGTTTCTCTGGCTTCTTGCCTACGCGCTCAGCAACTGCTTGAGCGAATTCTTTGGTGCCGACCTTTTGCTTGCTTACGCCTTCTTCGAAAATGTCATAGGTATGGATGCCATCTTCGATTGTCTTGAGCCATGCGTTGTGAACGAGTTCAGCAACGTCTGGCTGGTTGATGTGAACGAGCATTTGAACTGCGCCGAGCAACAATCCGGAAGGATTGGCCAGGTTCTGTCCAGCACGGCGTGGTGCCGAACCGTGAATTGCTTCGAACATTGCGCAGTGATCGCCAATGTTGGCGGATCCAGCAAGACCGACAGAGCCAGCGATTTGTGCTGCAACGTCAGAGAGGATATCACCATACAAGTTCGGCATTACGATAACGTCGAATGCTTCCGGTGTGTCAGCCATTTTAGCTGCACCGATGTCGACGATCCATGCTTCTTTTTCGATGTCCGGGTATTGAGCGCCGATTTCATCGAACACTTTGTGGAAGAGACCATCAGTCAGCTTCATGATATTGTCCTTCATGAAGCAGGTGACTTTCTTGCGGTTGTAGCGACGAGCGTACTCGAACGCATAACGGACGATTTTTTCAGATCCGGGACGGCTGATCAGCTTCAGGCACTGATACATGTCTTCGGTTTGCCTGTACTCGATACCAGCGTAGCAATCTTCTTCGTTTTCACGGACGATAACGAGATTTTGCTTTGGATATTTTGTATCAACGAACGGGTGGTAGGCGACGCAAGGACGTACGTTGGCGTACAGTCCGAGGGTCTTTCTGGTCGCTACGTTCAAGCTCTGATAGCCGCCACCTTGCGGGGTGGTGATGGGAGCTTTCAAGAAAACTTTCGTTCTTCTCAATGATTCCCATGAGCTTGGCTCGATACCGGTATTGATACCACGGAGATAAACTTTCTCGCCGATTTCGATTTCTTCGATTTCGATGCGGGCTCCTGCTGCGTTCAAAATGAACAGCGTGGCATCCATAATCTCCGGTCCGATTCCGTCGCCTTTGGCAACTGTAATCGGAACTTTGGTTTTGGTTGAGGTTGAGCCTTTGGCTTCAGTTTGTGTGCTTGACATGCTTGAAATCCCTCCTTCGTCTCTATCCATCGAGAGACCCGGGTTGTGGGTGACGATGCACCTGAGTGCTCTAGCAGGATAGCAGGGGCATATGGGGTGGAGGCGGAATCTAATCCTATCTTAGTGATTGTTTTGCCTGGCTCGCCTTCTGGTCAGCAAGGGTCTGCGGCAAGGAGACTTGAGACTTCGTTGTCTTGGCATTTGCAGCCCGCATCTTTGATTTATGTGCGGCGTAGGTCAAGATCGCATTTGCTTGGTCTATATAAGTGCTTATGTAGTTTGCTCGCGGCGAGCGCCGGGCGAAGTTCTCTATCGCGAGCCACTCTTTGACTGAGATGTCCAGTGCGTTTATCTGCGTGGCAACTGCGCCTATTTGCTCCGGAGTAGCGTTGGCCGGAAAGGAATGCAGCTGGCGCTGAATGGATTCTGTTTGGGTGAGAATCTCGTTTGTAGCTGAGCGATCGGAAACTATTGGTCTTTCTGGGTCTTGCACATAACGGCTTATGCTTCGTTGGAAGCCGTCGAAGATTAGAGTTGCAGCGCGAATCGGATCGGCCTGCGGCGTCATCAACGGTGCCTTTCGGTACGGTCCAAGCTGAAGAACGCTGGTCTTTTTATCATCAAGCTGAGCCGCTGCAAACATTGTATTTCCGAGCGAGCCCAATGCTCGTGAAATATCCAGCTGTTCAACGAAGCCCGCCGTATCAAGATCCTTTATAAACAATCCCGGCAGTACCATGGCTTTATTGTCCGTACTCTTTTGAACGGATCCGGCCATCTTTTGGAGCTCTCCTCCTTTGACCACGTAAGTCATCGGATTAAGCGTGTCCACCCAGCCATTTGCGACCCACAGTTCCCAATCTTGTTGGATCAGATTCATTCTTTGATCGCGCGGCATTGCGTATACAGCTGCCGAGATGCGCAGGTTCGGCTTTAGAGCACGTACCATGCCGGAGACATCTTGCACAAGCGAACTTACTTGTTTCGATTTCCAGGCTATCCATGCTTTGCGGGTTTTGTCGTCCAGGCGGTCCAAACTAAGGCGTGTTTCGCGTTCAAAATTCAAACGTCCTGCAAAATCGAAGCCCATCTCGCCACCCTTACCATTGAAGGGATAGCGGATGTAATCTAATTGAATGCCGTCCACATCATAGTTTTTCACGACCTCCGCTATCAAACTCTTTATAAATGATCGAGCTTCCGGCGAGCTAGGGTCGAGCCAGAACTCGTGCTGTTTGGGCGGTACGAATGCACCAGTGTGGCTGGCCAAGCCCCAGGCAAAATCATGCGTTGAAAGCACCGGACCTGGATAGTCGGGCTCTTGCGTGATGATTGGATTATGGAATGTATTGCCGACATTGAAAGTCCAGAACCAGGCATGCAGCTCCATTCCTCGCTTGTGCGCTTCCTGGATAGCGGCAAGGAGCGGGTTCCAATTGGTCGTTTGCGGATTTTGCGTTGAAACCTTTGACGGAAACATGGTGAAGCCGGCGTTGTTTGTCTCAAAATAGACTACATTGATGCCCGCCTTCTTCAGCTTGTCAAAGAGGGCGGACATGCCGACTGCATTTTGACAGGATACGATCGTGCCGCGGTCTAGCCAGATTGAACGTGCCTCGACGAGGCGCACAGGCATTGCCTGTGCATATGCCAGGGAGAGTTCATTGCGAGCCGCATTGAGTTCACCGTCGGCTTCAAAGAATTTGCGCTGTGAATAAAAGTCCTTAAAGGCTCTTGTGTGAATCATTGCCTGTTCGTAATGCTTTTGAATAACATTGAGCGGAACGGCCAGATCCGCTTGTTTGGCTGTTGCAATCGCATCTTCAGCCCGCTTTTGCAATGCGGTCAAGTCGTCCTGAATCTTCTGAAAATCGCTGGAGCTAATTTGAATAGTTGCTGATTTAGTCAGACCTGGAACCGCTTCGTCCAACACCATGGACAAAATGCTGGCGTTTGTAGAAGTTTCTCCTTGCAGACCGGGAGCCCAGCCGATGAAGATGTTTCCATCCATCTTGCTAACGGCCACTCCAATTGCTTTCCCGTTTGAATCCGTCCACTTTGCCAAAGGTGTTGCATCAGAACTCGGACTGACCTCAGCGATGAGAGTGCCGATCGCAAAATCTTGTGCGTAGCTTTGAGCCCCACGAGACCAGGTGAGCTGCTCGGTATCCTGAATCGCATTGTGATTGATGATGGTTACGCCACAAAGCGCGTCGACAATGTTAGCATGATTGCTGGTCGCGCCACCACCATCGGTGGCGACAATTTTTCCGCCTTGCTTAATGAACTGCTGGATGGCATCAACTCCGCCGGCGGGCAAATCAACCAACAAAGGCAATACGATGACTTTATACTGCGATAGTTTTGATAAAGAAAGATCTGCGTCCGGGATAATATCGTAGCGAAGATTTGCTGCATCCAGCGTTCGTCGGAAGGATTGCCAATCTTCGTCATAAGATCCGATATTTTGCGCTTGATAGGCTTCGCTGTTTTTGGCAGATTTAAGAACGGCAATTGGAGCGGCTGCAAACGAGCAAGGTACGCATACGAAACACAAAAGTGCAAGGATGAATGCAGAGCTTAAAACTCTCAATTTTGAGTATCGATATTGACTCGATAAATTGAGGCAAAGGTTACTGAACAAGGTATAGCTCCCGAGTCGCCTGGCTCTTGTCAAGGCGAGTGTGAATACACCAGTTCATTATGTCAAATCTTTGTATCTGGGCCTGCCCGAATGACGATTTATTCGGATTTTGAATTGGAGTCGACTATTTCATAAAGTTTCGGACTTACCCGTTTGAGCTGTGCCTTCGAATCGGGGTCTAACTTGTAATACCTGTATGCTTCGGCGTATGTTTCTTCGGGATTTTGAAAATACCAACTAAAAGGAGTAACGGCTGCTACTTCTCTCATTTGAGCTTCTGTCAATCGTTGATGTTCACCGGCTGGGACTTTTGCACCTTCTGCGTTGATTGGTCCTTTATCGACACTCCATCTGTCCCATGTAGAAAACAACCCTGAGGACAGGAACCTATAGGTGGCATAATTCCCATCTTGGTCTTGATCTTTGCCTCTCAATAGCCATTCATCCAGTTTTTCACTGTAAACCCATCCCATCGCATTAAATAGAGTCTCTTTCGCTTGCTTTTCGGTGAATCCAAGCTTGTCTAGCTGATGATGTCCATATTCATGGACGATCGCCCCTTCAAGAGTTTCAGGGCGCGAAGTATCTGCTGCGGGCAAGCGACGTAAATGCTCTGGCAGATCTTTCTCGGTTGCATACTCAATTTTGTTTTGATACAGGTAAATGGATGGTCTATTATTCTTGTCTCGTTGATAAGTTGCCATACTGTCCAAATCTAGGATCAGTTTTTCTTCAGGAAAATAAATTTTTACGCCCCTGACCTTGTCGTCGGTAAGCGCTGTTGGGCCAACCTTTTCGAGGGCTGCTGCAATTCCTGTAAGTTCGAAATACTGCGCCTGCCGAGAATGCACCGCTTTGCCCCTCTGATTACTTTCAGCTGTATAACGCTGCTTTTCGATAGTCTCTCCGGGTTCAGCAAATGAAACTTTGTATTTCGCCTCTAGTTCTCGCTTCAATTCATCACGCATAGAGTCGAGCTTTTGCTGAGCATCAAGCAACCCTTTCTCAATGGATTTTGTCTGGAAGAGCTCTTGCGTTGAGTTCCTCAGGTAGTAGGAAAAGGTGCCACGATTCTGCCTGATTTCAATATTATTTGCTTGTTCAAATCGTTCTCTAGATTCGAGACTTATTGCACTTTCACTTTTTTCACTTCTTTCACTTGCAGATCTGCCCGCCAATGTGACCAGATTTAAGTCAAACGAATGATCGCCGTTATCCGCTTGTACGCCGCGACGTTCATCGATAGCAAAGCCGTTTGATTCACTTGAAGCGAACATCTGTGGTCTCCTGATGGTTCCATTATAGGCACCTGGAAGATTGCAGATAGACGGAAAACACGCAGAGCCAAAACTGCCGGATTAGCAGTCGCTAATATTGCCCTTGCTACTTGCTTGAGTCCTTCTGGATTTCTGAGTTTGCCTTTTCGATAGCCAAAGGTTCTGCAAGAATTCCTTTGCGTTCATAGGTCTTCCAAAGTTCCGACCATCGCATAATCACATAGGACTCCTTGGAGTATTTCTTTGCGAGTCTGGTAAGTTTTGCATTTCCAGGCTTCACCACCTGCATCTGCTCCAGTCCGGCACACTTTGAACAACGGACCTCGCGTTCCTTTTCGTCCGAATATTCTGAAGATTCGCCAATCACAACTGTAACCAGGTCACCAACAAGTAACTTCCTGTCGCAGTTGTAGCATCTGGCTGCTCGACTTAGCTCATAAACAACTTCATCATTCCTGTCTTTCTTCGGCATGGCTAGAGAGGTACATCCATTTTTTCGCTATATAACTTTTGGATGGTATTTAGATCCCGTTCTGAGATGCGGGAATGTTCATCTGTGATTGGATACATAATGTCAGCCAGATTGGGGCTGTGTCCAAGTAGTCCCAATGCGTGTCCGAGCTCGTGAGTGACAATTCCCTGCAGGCATTGATATCGGATGCTTGGCTCTTTCGACATAATTAGATCTAAATTTACCTCCATCACCTGCGGTGGCACCGTATATTTAGGCCCGAGACGCGGAATATAGATCGGCACTGGTACAGCACCGACTGACATGAGAGACAGGCTTCCGTTTCCGTGGCTCGTATATTTCAAAATGGTGTGGGCACCAAGAATGCAACCACCGGAATCGCTCTTTGTTCCCAAATGCTTCCAAACGACCTGGATACGTGCTTGATTAGGATTATCAGTTTGAGTAAAACGCACGGTTCCGTTTGACCGGCCCTCCCAATTCTCAAATGCTCTCAGAACACAGTTCATGAAACCGCGATCTGAATAATTCTGTATATAGACCGGGATTGGCATGCTTTTGAAGCGAATAACTTTGCCTTTGCTTGCTTTGGACACCTCACGGTAATAGTCTGGACGAGCGATAAGACCGGATTTATCCGGCTCTACCCGGACAATGCTTGGCGGAAATGCATTCAAAAGTGGCAGAGCATCGCTTCCGAACTTGTTGGCTGCATTGGCCCCAGCTACTTGGAGCGGATTAAATGTAGCTGCTTCCGGCTGTGGTGCCACCAGTGGACGCACCGGGTAATTTGCGGCTGGCGGCGCCGTTTGCTGTTGAACGTCTTTGTTCGTCCTGTTGGCATTATCAGCTTGCTGTGCGTTGCTTTGCTTCGAGGGAAGGGGACCGTTTGGAGTAATTGAGGAAATACTCGGTGTTGAATTTGGAATTTGGGCACCTGAATTGTTGTCCTGCGATGGAATTCCATTTGGCTGTGGATAGCTGCTTTGATTTGGCGGAGGATAGCTGTTTTGGTTTTGCGGCTGATAGTTGTTTTGATTTGGCGGAGAATAGCTGTTTTGATTTGACGGGGGATAGTTGTTGGGGCTTATGAAGTTGCCATTTTGTGGCGGATAATTTGGTTGTGCAAAGCTATTTTGTTGATTGTTGAATTGAACGTTATTTGCTGGAAAATTATTGTTTGACGCCGGATAGGCATTCGCCGGCTGATTCTGCATATTGGCTGGCGGGAACGCTGTCGGATAGTTCTGGTTTGGGGAAGAAAATGCGCCTGGCATAGTGCCTGGATAATTGCCCCCGCTTGAAGGCGGAAAATATCCATCTGTGCGAGGTGGCGGACCTTGAAAATTCCCATTTGCCGAGTTTGGGCGCGACCGCAAATATTGAATTCGCTGAACCATCGATCCCTGTCTGGGACCGCCAACAAGGTGTTGCTCGAGTGCTTCGAGTCTCTGAACAAGCGGGGAGGCCGGATTCCCCGGTCTTTGGTACTGCGTCTCAAGTTGCTCCAGATCCGAAAGCATCCCTTGAAATGGGCTCTGATTCTGGGCGCAAACTGAAGCAGTGACAGCGGGCAAAAATAGCAAAGCGGGCAGAATGATTCGGCCAGCATAGCGACGCAGCGGTGCAAATTTTGATTGTGCTTTGACCAATTGAGCCGCTACCCCATTTCTGGCTGCTTAAAGCTGGGTTTTCTGAAAAACCTGTGCTACTTTAATGATAGTTATCTGCTCCAACAGTATGCCACACAGACCAGGATATCCAACTTAAATACCGGGGACCTACAAATGGACGCACGTCTTAAAGAACTTGCCGAAGTGCGCTATCAGCAGCAAGAATTTCTGCAAACTCTATTTGAATTGGCGGTCGAGAACCAGTGGTTCGATGTGCAACACATGGTCCAGCACGATATGGCAAAAGCGATAATTGCTGATTATTCACTCGAAAAAGGGCTCGGATTTCTAAACTCCCAGCTCTTTTTCGATAATTGGGAACAGGTCATCGACGTTGGCTGGGAAGCTTTCTGCGCCCACAGCGGCCTAACCCGCGAACGCGTTAACAAACACCTGCAACAACTCAGCGAAAATTAAACTAGCTGCCCCGAGTGTAGCGAGGCGCTCGGAGTGCTGCCTGTTGTGAACGTAAGTGTAAGGGTTGAACAAAATAGAAGCGAGAGCGAGCTGCGGCGAGGAGCCGTGGCGAACGCAGCGTTGTGTACGCACGGAGGAGCCGAGGTTTGCCGAGGCGACGTAGTGCTTTAAAAAAGAAAGACCGGAGCAACCCAGTTGGGTTATCCGGTTTATCTTTCTTTGAGCGTCCCCGAAGGGCCTCTCTATTCCGTGCTCAGACGACTTAGAACAAGTCAAGTCCGATGAATGGAATCCCGATGTGAATCAGGTGTTTGCGATGTTTGGGGTGTTCAACAACAATCTTGCGATCCATTTCCAGTGGTCTTTCAACTACTACTTCTTTCTCGATGATTGTTGGTTTTTCTACCACTTTTTCGACAATCTTTTCAACGACTACAGGTTTTTCAACGACGATCTGTTGTGTTTGAACAGTTGAAGAAACTTGTCTGCGTTGTACTCGATGGGTTCTGATTTTGTGGCGCTTCGGTGCTGGCGCTTGCATCTCCATGTATCCGTCAGCATGTGCCGCAATTGGCAATGATGCAAATACAGCTGCGACCAGCAGGCCACTCAAGGTTTTTGTTCCGAATTTCGCTTTCATATATCTCTCTCATTTAATTGTTGTTACCACGCGGGGCAACAAGGTGGGTTACAGAATTTCGAAATCAAACAAAGGCCAGATGCCAATGCCGAACAAGTGCTTTCTCTTGATAATGCGGTCTTCAATAACGACAGGGGCTTGTCCCGGACCTCTTTCGATCGTTACCGGTGCGGTAATCGTGGTTTGGGTCAATCCCGGAGCTACTGTAGTGGTTTTTTCGAGCACCACAGGAGCTGTCGAAACTGGGGCAGCATAATATTCATTCTTCCATTCTCCGGCTAATGCCATGGGGCTTGCGAGCCCAAAAGCAAATGCGCTAGCCAGAATAAACGCTTTTTTGTTTTTCATTTTAAAGCCTCCTCCATCTCTCCGGAGATCGATGGCTCATTCATAGGTATAGCTGAATTTCCAGAAAGGGCCGTGACGTGTTGGAAGTTTCTGACACCACTAACAGTGGCACAGTAACATTCAGTTATCAATTAAAACGATGTGCTCAAGAACGCAGTGGAGCTATTTTTTTCGTCGACCTTCTCGTCTCTTGATTTTCTCCGGCTGTTAACTTGGTTCAGTCAACCGGACGATCATCGGTTCAGATCGAACACGTCGAGGTGATTACCAACCGGCCCGCATTTGAAATAGACGTGGCGGTTTAACAGTGGTTGTTCTGTCTAAAACGCACGGTATTCTGCTTGGTTCAAGTGTTACTGCTGCAGTTGTAGTTGTTCTTTCGATAACTACTGGATAGCTAAGAGCTGTCGTCTCAACCATCGTTGTTGCTTCGTAACGTTCTGGGATTGCAGTTCTTGGTTCAAGTACTGCGTAGTAGTCTGCGGCTTGTGCAAGCTGTGGGGCGAAAAACGCCATTGCTGCCAGCCCTGTGAATATGTACTTTTTGGCTTTCATATTACCTCCTGCCAATTGTTGGTTTGGAGCTTCAGTGCCGGTTACGACGGGGCTATTAAAATTCCGTTCCTGAATCAGTACTGCTTACGGTATCAAAAAAGATTAAAAATCGAAAACACCGAAAAACCGTAGACTCAGGTATCCCAAATGCTGCCGAAGACATGAGCAGGGGTGAAGAAAGTCTATGAGCTTTCGTCGATTCAGTGACAGGCGAAAGGAGCTAGCCATAAACAGGCTGTCTATGCCGTATGCAGAGTGTCTTCTCTGCAATGCTTTTCGCTCAATATTTACTTCAGCGCATCGGGATAGCGGACTATCATGGCAAACCCACCGGGAAAGGCGCCATTGAACGAACATTGGTTGGCCTTCAAGGAGGATAAGGACCATACGCCAGGGTTGTCCGCCGTGAATTCGAGGTCCACCCGCTCGCCCGAGTTGATTGTTACCGTGTCGCGAGCAACGTGCGGTTCAATACTGTCGGAACCATTCTGAGCAACCACTTCCAATCTATGCCCAGTCAAGGACAATGGGCAAGCTTCTGTTGAAGCATTGACCACGCGCAAACGGATTCGTTCTCCGTTGTGCACCTCTAGCGGTGGAATGGCTTGGGCAGATTTGCCATTAGCCAGGAACAAAACTCCATTCAATTTGGGCTGACTTGCCGGTTTTGCGGCAGCGGCAGCTGCCGATCCATTTACTTCCGAAATGACGATGACGACATCGCGTTCATAAGTTTTTGGAATACTCTTTGGCTCAACAACGATCACGCCAGCCAGACCTTTATGCATCTGGTCGTAGTGTGGGACCTGCGGATGGTACCAAAAAGTTCCTGGATGTTCGGCAATGAACTGATAAACATAAGCCTCCCCTGCACCAAGCAAGCCACCACCCTTTCTTGGCAGTCCGTCGACCTTGTGCGGGAGCCGCATTCCTTGTATGTAAAGGCTTGTGCTTGTTTTGAGTGCATTATGCAGAACCAGCTTAACCTGGTCACCTTCGGCAACACGAATGACAGGTCCTGGCAGCTGGTTATTGTATGTCAGCGCGTTTACGGTGCAACCGGGAAAAGCCTCCCATGGACCTTCCTTCGCATTGATGTGAAATTCCTTCACCTGTGCACCGGACATGGTTTTTTGTACTTTGCCCATCTCATTGAGCGCGTCATGCATGGTTCCCTTGAGGCTATCCATTTCGCGTTTCATTTCATCAAGTTCATTCTTTTCTTGTTGCTGTTGTGTGAAAAGATCCGCGGCATCATCTATGGTGGCAGCCTCGACCGCTGTGATTTGTGCATTTAAGAGCAGCATTAAACCCAGTCCAGTTAGAAAACTGCGCATGTTCTTCCGTTCAATCATGTAGGCCTCGCAAGTGAGTTAGGAGGGGCGGTGCTCGCGCTTCACAATTGCTACTGCACATGGAGCATGCATGGCGATGCGATGAGAAACGCTTCCCAGCAGAAAATGCTGTACCGCTGTTCGACCTTCCGCGCCGATCACTATTAAATCTGCCGGCATCGCTTTTGCCACACTTAGAATCTCGTAGGCAGCTTTGCCTTCCTTGAGTGCGATATCGACCTTCTTTACGCCTGCATCGGCAAGCATGCGTTTTGCATCGGCAAGATACGTTTCACCTTCCATCAAAAGGTTTTGTTCGATGCGCGAAATAAATTCAACTGGCGAGAAATATTTAACGGGATCTGCTACATCGACAGAATGCAAAAGAAGCACATTCACGTCACGAGTCGCCAGACTGAAATACTTCACGGCTTTCATCATCGCTTCTTTGGAATTTGGTGAGCCATCAACGCCAATTAGTACATTTTTCAAGTTGTCGATGTTCTTCTCCAGCGGTCGCATGATCAATATTGTGCCGGGACCGTGCTTCACAACTTTTCCGGAGACGCTGCCCAAGAGGAATTGCTCAACTGCCGGATGGCGGCCGGGCATCATTACCGTGACGTCGCAGTTCTCGTCGCGCGCTACTGTTTCGATCATCATTGCTGTCGGGCCCGAAACGATTTCCTTTGTTACTTTTTGGCATTTGCCTTCAAAAGTTGATGCAGCTTGGGCTAAGCGTTCTTGCGCTTTTACTTCTACCTGATTGCGCCAGTCGTCGGAGAACTGACCTGACGAGCCCAACACGTTTTCATATGCCGGCCATGCTTCATTGACATATAGCAGATGAACTTCTGCAGTATTAATAGGCATGAGCGTCTGCATTTGTTCAATCAGAGGTTCTATCGGATTCGTGATGTCTAACGGCAATAAAATCTTCATTCGTGGCTCCCTAACGGCTGGGAAAAGTTGAGGGCAATGGTACATTCTAAACTTCTTGACTGACAGAAGCCTTCAATTGCCGTTTTAGGAATTAATAAGGCGCGGGCTCAGCAGCTGATTGGTTTACGCCGCGCTCTGTCTTGGCTTGTTGCTGGAAAGGCGCTAGGCTACTGCTTTTTGGCTTGTGTAACGTTAGCTATTATCGGGGCTTGTCGCAGTTTATGCCCTGCGCCCAAGGGTACATAGTATGTAATGGCAGCACACGGGTGATAGGAACAGATGAAGAATAGAAATTTCGTTTCCAGCAACATCGTCTCTTCTGTAGCTTTCAGCTTTTTGGCAGGGACATTGTTAAGCTATCCGGCGATGGGGGCGGAAACTAAGTCTCACCCAGAAGGTATGCATGCGCAGATGGCGGTCCCTATGGGGCCAGCCGTCAATCCAGTCGATCCTTACGACCCGAACGCTCGTGCTTGGCCAATCAACCCGCCAAAGGGTTTCAAGTCCAGCGGCACAGTGCACAGAGGCTCAGTCAAGACTGACACTATCGTCGCTCCCGGCTATCAAAGCGAGATTCCGAAAAACGGCTCGTTCTCTGCTCCGGCATCGGGATCTTATTCCGGAGGAATTCTGAAGAATTCTGGCTCCGCTTGGACTCAGCCAAGCTATAAGGCTGGTGCTGCTTCCGATGGCAAGTTCGTCTTGCAAGGCGGCGTTGAGGAAAAAGTGCCATCAACACCTGATGATGTGGCTCGCTATCTTCGTAAGATGAAAGCCATTCTTTCGCAATTCACAAATTCCGTTATGTCGATGTGCAGCAATGGGATGCTTATGGGTGGCAATAATGCTGCTGCAGCCGGAACGCTCAGTTCTCTCGTGGTTGGAGTGCGTAGCACGATTCCGCCGGCACAATTGAAAAATGCACACGGCGTACTGGCAGATGCCATGGGATCGGTAGGAGAATTGTTAGGTCAAGCTCAATCCGGACAGAATCAGCTGGGCATCCTGATGGGCGCCATGACTATGATGGGACGGCTGAATACGTCGATCGAGAGCTACCATTCAAGCGTTAAGAATTGCATTGCGTATTATGGACTTCCGATGTCTCTCGACCCTGTTGAAGAAGCGACAAGCTCGCAGGTAAGCACATTTATGAATGGCATTTCGCAGATGCAGGGCCAGAAGATGGGTGAACTTACCGGCGGCGGTGGCGGTGCAATGGGTGGACTAGGTGGTCTTGGCGGACTCGGCGGTTTAGGCGGTGGCGGCGATAGCGGTTCATCCTTCGGTGGTGGCTCGTCTTTCGGCGGTGACTCATCTTTTGGTGGTGGTTCATCTTTTGGCGGCGGCGGCGGTTCTTCTCCTGATATAGGAAGCCTCATGAAAATGGTTGGAGGCATGAGCGGTGGAGGAGGCGGCGGTGGGACGCCTGATGTCGGTTCATTAATGAAGATGTTGGGTGGACAAGGTGGCGGAGCCGGCGGACTTGGCGGGCTCGGCGGTTCATCAGGCGGACAAGGAAGCAATTCCAATTCGGACTTCTCAGACTTAGGGCTGTAAAGTGCCCGGTAGGTGATTGTTGCATCGGAGTTTTGCTGCTGCGCTTTGCTGCGCACTTAAAACATCGCGAAGATTTGAAACCATGCTCTCATTAAGAAGATTGGCGCAGTTCTGATCGGTTTAGAATAGGTGCTTCTATTTTTTGCTTACCGAACTCTGAGGAGGGCTTTCTAGCGTGATCGGCAGGTATACTCGCCCTGAAATGGGTGCGCTCTGGACTGATGAAGCCAAATTTCAGACATTGCTCGATGTTGAGATCGCCGTCTGCGAAGCACAAGCACGGCTCGGACGGATTCCACCTGATGCAGTCGCTGACATCAAGAAAAAAGCTAAGTTCGATGTCAAACGGATCGAAGAAATAGAAGAAGAAGTCAAACATGACATCATCGCTTTTCTCACTAATGTTGCCGAGCATGTTGGTGACAATTCGCGATATGTGCATTTGGGGCTGACAAGTTCGGACGTTATCGATACCGGATTGGCCTTGCAGATGCTTCGTGCAAGCAAAATGATCGAGAAGGATTTGCAAGATCTTCATGATGCTATTTTGGAGCAAGCTCGAAAGCATCGCTCAACGATTACTGTGGGACGCTCACATGGCATTCACGCGGAGCCCACCACATTTGGTTTCAAATTGGCTGTTTGGATGGAAGAGATTAAGCGCCAACAACAACGTTTTGCCGATGCCGTAAAAATGATTTCTGTTGGACAATTTAGCGGCGCTGTTGGCACCTATTCCAATATCGATCCGGCTGTGGAAAAAATTACCTGCGAACTGCTGGAGCTGACACCAGCACCGGTATCAACTCAAATTATACAGAGGGACCGCCACGCTCAGTTCATTTGGAGTTTGGCAATGATTGGTTCAAGTCTAGAAAAGTTTGCAACTGAGATTAGACATTTGCAACGAACTGATGTGCTTGAAGCAGAAGAACCCTTCTCGCATGGACAGAAAGGTTCATCTGCCATGCCGCACAAAAGAAATCCTGTCGGATCAGAAAACATCTCGGGGCTGGCGCGTGTTCTTCGTGGTAACGCTATTGCCGCGATGGAGAATATCCCACTCTGGCACGAACGCGATATCTCTCATAGTTCCGTCGAACGAATTATCATTCCTGATTCATGCATTTTGATTGATTACATGCTCGTTCGCTTTACGAAGATCGTAAAGGGATTGGTTGTTTATCCCGACAATATGCGCCGAAATATGGATCGCTTTGGTGGTGTCATATTCTCGCAAGCCGTCATGTTGAAGATGGTCGAGAAAGGGATTAGCAGGGAAGATGCTTATAAGCTCGTGCAGGGCAACGCCATGGATGCGTGGAATCGTGATGGCGGTGACTTCAAAGCAAATCTGTTGTCTGACAAGGAAGTGACAGCGATACTCAGCCCTTGCGAAATTGAAACGTGTTTCGACCCGGAGCATTACCTCAGAAATGTCGCTCAGGTATTTGAGCGCCTTGGAATCTAGTTCTCGACAAGCTTCACTTTGGAGAATGAGATGATCGACCCTAAGAATAAGTTATGTGGCGTCCTGATCCCCGTATTTGCCTTGCGAAGAAAAGGCTCGCTAGGCATCGGTGATACAGAGGCAATGCGAAATGCAATTGAATTTTGCGCGCGCAATAATTTGACCGTATTGCAGGTTTTACCTATAAACGAAACCGGCGGCGACAATAGTCCATACAATGCCATAAGCTCCATTGCGCTGGACCCGGTGCTAATGACCGTGGAACCGAATTTGATACCAGGCCTGAAGGAATCCGAATACAGCGAGATTACTTCCAGCAGCGAATTTAAAGGTGAGGATAGAGATGCCGTTCATTATGAAACGGTGAAGGCTATTAAAAACGAGCTGCTGCGTGCTGCCTGGAAAAACTTTTCCGCTGAATTGGTGAAAAACAAAGAGACGGCGGAGATAAAGGCATTCCTTTCTTTCGAAGCGGAGCACAAAGACTGGCTCGACTCCTATACTCTTTTCCGCACTCTTATCGATGTGCATGGTGGCAATGCCTGCTGGACCCAATGGTCTTCTGAGCAGCAAAGTAAGAAGTCTGCTGAGGAATGGGCAAAGAGTTCAACTATCGCCGCTAAGATTTCTGATACTCGTCGTTTCTATGCATTTGTGCAATGGCTTGCATTTAAACAATGGACTGAGCTTAGAAAGTATGCCGATCAGTTTGGCGTGAAACTGATGGGCGACATACCATTTGGTGTTAGCCGTTACAGCGCGGATGTTTGGTCGGAAAGAGAGCTTTTCGAAATCAAATGGTCCGGTGGCGCCCCTCCTGAGCCCCTCTTTCAATCAGATCCGTTTACGGCAAAATGGGGACAGAACTGGGGAATTCCCCTGTACAATTGGGAAGCCCATAAGAAGGAGAACTACCAGTGGTGGCGCAGGCGAATTCAACGGCTTACAGATATCTTCCACTATTTCCGAATTGATCATGTTCTCGGCTTCTTCCGTATGTATGCATTTCCCTGGATTCCAGAGCGAAACCACGAATTTGTAGAACTTGAAGAAGATGAAGCAAAAGAACTTACAGGTGGCGATCTCCCTGAGTTCAAACCTCGTAAAGATTACCCGGAAAAACTTGGAAAAGTGAATTGCGAGGAAGGCAAAGCCAGGCTCAAAGTAATCTTGGATGCGGCCGGTGAAAACGGTGTAGTGGCCGAAGACCTCGGCATGGTTCCCTGGTACGTGCGTCCGCTCTTGCACGAGATCGGCATTCCTGGATTTGCAATTCCAATTTTTGAAAGGGATGAGGACGATCGCGAATTCAAAGATAAAAGTGAGTTGCACCCTATCAGTCTTGCGACATATGGCACTCATGATCACATGCCCCTGGCCATGTATTACGATGATTTGGTGAAGCGTTGGCATGGACCCGATGGACATGAAGCATGGCTGGATATTCAGCGCCTGATGCGCTTCCTCGGAAGAGACGATGAAAATCCGCCGAAGGAATTCACTGACGAACTGCATGCCGATTTTGAAACCGCGCTTTTAGAGACACCATGCTGGTTGGCTCTCTTTATGATGCCGGATGTATTAGGGACGTATGAGCAGTTCAATGTACCCGGAACTGCCGATGCAGGCAACTGGAGTCGCCGTCTGGCCAAGACTCTTGAAGACTACGAAAATGATGTAGTTTATGGGCCAAAGATTAAGCGCCTCTCGAAATTGGTCGCCGAAACTGATAGACTCGCATCGCGCAGTCCGGCTAGAACTGTCAAATAGGTATTTGGTTAACGAGGTTAGATATGTACCCGGCATACTTGATCCGCGCTGGAATCGACTGGGTGAGGCATCACGAAGAATTCAAGGGATCAAACCCTTATTCGCGATGTATTGAGGCTGTCAACGTCTGTCAGAACTTGTGGACAGAACAGCGGGGGCAAGGCGACTTTCACCTCGTTGAACCAGCTGCCGTAGCGGCTTACTGGGCTGAGTTTTTTCATGCTGAAGATCCATTACCTGATGAATCCGAATGGCGCGATGGTTTGGTGAAGAGATCCGCGCAGTATGATTCTTTCGATGAATGGCAGGATTGGTTCAAGCAAGCTTATGCACAGGTGTATCAGGATACTATTTACTGGATGGGCGTTTTAACCACAGCCTGGGCACATACGCACTCGCTTGAAGTAGTTTACGCAGACGAGTCCTGGGAATTCAGAGCCGCGACACCATATTTGCCAACCAGCGAATTCTGGCGCTTTGAGCCACACATGGACACAGTGGCAGAGATTGTTGCTGAAATTTGGAAGGAAGAATTGGAAGGCTTTCGCGAGCTCGGTTTTGAATTGGCTGAAGAATCAGTTCCATATTTAGGGAAAGCCGAATGTTTGGAGTTTGATACCAAGCGTCTTTCGGCCATTTATCCAGCACGAGCTTCAAGAGACAAAGAAGTGATAGAGCTTGGTGAAATGGTCGCAGACATTATTTTGCCGGCCGGTGATAGCTGGTATCGAACCATGGACAATGTCATTTTTGCTTACGACTACCTTGATGCCACAGCGCTAATCGGTCGTGCTCGCTATGTTTTCCAAAGTCGAAAGAGATTCATGGAACTGACTATTGATACGGATCCTGATCAAGCCCGCCGCCAGGCATCTGCCGAAGGATGGCTAGTTGGGCATGGGGTAGCAGGTTAGACCGTAGACTTTTTGCAGCATACTGTTCAAAACTCTCAGTCTTCATGTGTCCGTAGAGTAAAGCCAGCAGAGCATCTTCGCTGGTACTCATGTGCGTGAAATCGCCGTGAAGTGTGTTGCAATCAGCAATTTATCATTCCCTCATTTTGTTCTGCGTGTTTTAATCAGTTTTGTCGGTTGGCTTGACATGCCTTCGGCGCATTATCGTCGTCTGCGCGGGATAACATCCATGATCAAAAGAAACGTCAAATTGAGCGCACCAGTTTCGGTGCTTTTAGCATTACTTTGCGGCTTCTCCGCAGCGCTATCCCCACTTAATAACAATGTTTCTGATCAAGCTAAGTCATTTGCAGTAAATGTTTCAGATCGCGTCCCTTCATCAGCCATTGCTCCAAGCTCTGTAGAGCCGGTCTTTGATGCTGGTGATTATCTCGATGAGATTGCTGCTGAGGGCAAGTACACTTGGAAGAAAGAGAAATTTCCATTGAAGGTGTTCATTAAGCCGGACCCCACTATTCCTGGCTTCAAAACTGCGATGCCAGATATGGTTCGCAGCAGCTTTGACGAGTGGACTGAGGCTGTTTCCGGCAAGGTATCCTGGGCAGAAGTAAGCAGCCCTGCGCAGGCCGATATCACGGTTTGCTGGACAGATGAAGCTGTTGATCATGGACGAGGAACGGAAGGTGGCAGAACCAAGACCTTCGCGAAGATCAACCACGCGACCAATAAAGGTACTATTGATCGCGCCGAAATGACTCTGTTAACAAGGCTACCCTACGGTGAAGGTCACCTTGGCGATGCCGAAATGAAGAGAGCCTATTTACACGAAGTTGGTCATGCTTATGGACTAACAGGGCACTCCACCACTCGTGGTGATGTTATGTACTATGCAGTGGGACCCAAACAAAATGCAATTTTGGGCGCCCGCGATATCGCAACTCTAAATAGACTGTACAGCGGCTATCCTGAGTTGGCGCGAGGCAACCGTCCTAACAGTGGCGTTTAATTAGTTTTCCTCAGTTCTTTCCTTGCGGGACCCATTTCCCGGGTCCCGCTTTTTTTCGTCCATATGGCACTAGCCGGCTGTGCCGCGACTAGATTTTTTGTCTTTTTGAATCAATGCCGATGAGCGTGGAAAGCGGCTTGGAGTGGATTTTGTTTTCTCAATCAAAATAATTGAAAGTTCTCGTCCGAGCAAATCGTGCGGCAGAAATTCTGTCTCGAAGATTTCGCCTCCGAGCTTAGCTATGTAAGCTTCAGCCTCGTCCTGTTCCTGCACTGCTTGTCGCTTCGAGCGTTGAGCAAGAAACACACCGCCAACCTTCAGAAATGGTAGCGTTAACTCCGACACTATTGGCAGTGCTGCCACCGCGCGCGCTGTCGCGTAGTCAAATGTCTCTCTAAGTTGGAGTTTGTGCGCAAGCAGTTCTGCTCTCTCACAAAGCACCCTAACGCGGTCATTGTCTAAATCCAATTTGGTTATGGTCTGTTCTAAGAAACGGCATTTTTTTCCTATTGATTCGACCAAAGAGACGTGCAGCTGCGGGCGTGCAATTGCCAGGATCAGAGCTGGAAAGCCAGCTCCGCTTCCAATATCAATGAGGCTTGCTGGATGGTCTTCTTCAATCGAATGCAATAGAGTGAGCGAATCAAGAACGTGTTCTTTATAAACAACGTCAAGTTTTGCATTAGACACAAGATTAGTATGCTCGTTGTAAGCCTGTAATTCCTGGCAGAAGAGTAGTATCTTCTTTTGGGCCTCATCGCTTAAGTTGAAACGCTCCATCTCAGCCAGAATTGGAGCTGAATCTTCGCCCAATGACTGCTCGAGCAAATTCTTAGTCATTAGTTCTCGTGATAAACTCGCTGAAGTAGTGCTGACATAACGAAATCAGCTTTGGTCCGTCCATGGTTTCATCGTTGTAGGTCCAAACAACTGCTTTTTTACTTGCATCCTGCGGATCCGCCTGAACTTTGGCTAGGAGTTGGTAGCTAGCTTCAAGTCCTAGCTCATCCAACTTCATTGTTAGATTGGCTGCACCTTCGGTAACTGGAAATTCACAAAATTCCACGCTCCCGTTGATTCCGCGAATTCCATACATCCAATTGCGTCTGGTAAAAGTGAAATAGGCAATTTCTTCCGATGGGACGCTAAGGTCGCTGTAGCTGCCCTTTGTCTTTTTTATTAGCCGGCTGACTGCGACACGTAGGTTTGGAAACATCGAGTGTTTGTTGAATTCCTCTGAGCATGCTTGAAATAGCATATAAAGTTTGTCAACAAACGGCACCGTTGCAAGTGCCCCCAATCTGTCCTCTTCCTGCTTCTTTCGAATACCTTCTTGCTTATCAATCTCGATCTGATTGGCTTGATCAGCTAATTGCTTAACCCAACTAAAGTCCACGGTGGCTCCTGACATGCAACAAATTTGACTTGAAACATCATACCAACAGCATTGCGTTTATGAGCCTCATACTGCTTTCTCGTGCCCTTGGCTGATAAAAAGCGCCTGAAACAGAAAATTTCCTAGCCTCAAAGGGCTTTAAGGCACAAAAATACGTGTTAAATCTGCCCGTACAAGGAATAATTTTGATGAGAAGGTGCTCGCTGGGAGGCAAGGAGCTTACCAACTCCTGTTGGAGCTTGAACTAAAAATCATGCTCTTGATTATCTCTAGGAATGAAGATCGACCTGAGCTGGAATCCAAGATTCTTGCCGCTGCTTTCCGGCAGAGCGTAGAACGTGGAGACGTTGAGGGGTCGAGGCTCGCGCACCGCGAGCTTGTCACGCTGCTGGCCAAACGGGCCACGGCGGGCAGCTTAACGCGCGAATCCGGTGACCCTGGGGTCGACCGGCTCTTTGCGTCTGATAATGTTTTGGACATGGATCTAGCTGGATTGGCAGTGACTACTCCGGCGCTAGCTAGTGCGCCAGCTGAAACTGCGACTAATGGTGCAGAGTTTAGTACCGCTGCACCGATGACAAATGATGTCAATGGCGATGCCAAACACAGTCAGTTTGACTTTGGCGACACTAAAACAGGCGGAAACGGCGCGCACATACAAGATACGGTTGATCGGCTTGTCGATTTGGCAAGCAATCGTTCGCGCCAAGATAGGAAAAGAACCCGAAAAAATAACGTAGAAGAGCCTAAGTTCGCCCAATCTCAATCGCTCGATTTTGGTCCGGATAGCAACTCAAACCCTCCCTTGGAGCCTTCAGTCTTCAGCAAGACTAGTTTTGCTCCTGATGAAGCTTCGGCTGAAACGGACGCAGAAAACTCGCAGGACTTCCAACCGCACTCAGAAAGCGATTCATCGGCGGAAATGTCTTTCGCTACCACCGAGGATTCGACATCTCTGCTTGCGCCCGTCGCCGAGACCGGAGAGCTTGATCAACTTGCCTTTCCCGCAGAACTTGGCGAAACTATTGGGCCCGCTGAAACGCTAGGAGAAGCTGCCGTTTTGGAAGAATCTGCGGCAACTGAATATTCAGGTGCCGAATCCAGCGAAGTTCCAGATCACGCTACCTTTGGTGAACCAGCGGAACTTGCCGTAGCTGCCGAACTTATTGAGTCTGATGAATTCGCCGAAGTTGCCGTACTTGCTGAAGCTCCAGCGCTTGCGGGGACCCCCGAAATTGCAGAAGCTACGGAACTTGCTGAAGCTCCCAAGGCTCCCGATGCTCCCGAGCTTGCCGAGGCTCCCGAACTTGCGGCGGCCCCCGAACTTGCGGAAGCTACCGAACTTGCTGAAACTCCCGATCTTGCGGAGACCCCCGAACTTGCAGAAGCTACCGAACTTGCTGAAGCTTCCGAACTTGCGGAGACCCCCGAACTTGCAGAAGCTACCGAACTTGCTGAAGCTTCCGAACTTGCTGAGACCCCTGAACTTGCAGAAGCTACCGAACTTGCGGAGACCCCTGAACTTGCAGAAGCTACCGAACTTGCGGAGACCCCTGAACTTGCAGAAGCTACCGAACTTGCTGAAGCCTCCGAACTTGCGGAGACCCCCGAACTTGCAGAAGCTACCGAACTTGCTGAAGCTTCCGAACTTGCGGAGACCCCTGAACTTGCAGAAGCTACGGAACTTGCTGAAGCTCCCGAGCTTGCTGAAGCTCCAGAACCTGTTGAAGCTGTCGAAGCCGGCGTAGCTGAGGCTATCCTAGCTCCAGAGCGGTCGAGTGAACAGCTTGAATCAGGCGTCTCAGAACTCCTGCCTGCCGACGCAAGCTCAAACCGTTCTGTAGAAGTGCCGCCGCCTATGGCTTACATAGAAGACTTAGCATCGGCTGATATGCCTTCGGAGTCATCAGACTTAAGTGCCGAATTGCTTGATCCGTCTTCCAAAACTAAAGCTGATTTGGAGTTTGAGGAATGGGCCGGACTTGCACCAGATGTGGTGGCGGTGCCTGAGATAGCCGAGCCTAAGCATCCAGATATAGACTTTTCTAATTCCGCCGATCCTGATTCTAAGTCTTGGCAGCAGGACGCTGCTCCGATCGTAGGTGAGCTAAGCCCTCAAGTTCAATCGTCTGCCGAAAATCCAACGCCTGAATATTCCACCCCCGCACACTATCTCGATTTTGGTGTTGAAGAAGAAATTGCCCCCGCTCAAGAGTCTGCAGCTGACGTTGTTAACAGCCAGATAGATCCTGCTACAAATTCTGCGAGCAATATCTATGCTCAGATTGATTTTGAACCGGAAACTGAACCTGAATCCACTTCGCTTCAGGCTCCCGAAACGATGTCTTTGGCATCTCTCCTTGCACAACGCCCCGCACCGGACGCTGACTCTGAATCGATTTATAGCTGGATTGGTGGAGAAAACACCGATCCATTCTTTGTCTTGCACCTCTGCTACTTCCGTTCAGTCAGGCATGTTTTGCAGCGCCAGCAGATAAAAGACTCCGCTTTGGGCGTCCATGACTATCGCCGCGTACTGCGCAATATGGGCATCGCCTATAATATTTTGATGGATGCCGGTATTCGTGTAGACTACGACTTGCGCCAACTGGGGCTTCGTGAGCCTGCTTGGGGGCACGGACTGAGCATACCGGAAGATGCGAAGCTGCCGGAAGCGGGCGGCAAAGTAAGAATCGCCTTCCACGAACTGCTAATTCTCTGCCGGATTTTTGACTCAGAGCAAATGCTAGCAATAGTCAATGCCAGCCGCTTGCTGACGGAGGACCGCTTCTGGAGCTACCTGGCAGAATCTGGTTTGCTCAGCCAGGTTGAGCTTGACTCCATTCGTTCTGGATACAAATTGATTACCAATGGTCTGGTTTCTGTAAATCAATTCGAACAGGCCTTTCATTTTGCCAGAGCGCATCAACAACAGATCCTAGAAATACTTTTGCAAGCAGGATGGATACGTATTGAAGATCTTCAACAGTTCGCAAATGCACCGGACGAAGAAGAACTTCCTGAGGCGCCGAAGTTTGTTGAGACGAAAGTCCTACCGGTTCAAAAGGCAACTGCTGAATTCAACGTCGCTGCAAGTATGCCGTCCTGGATGGATTGGGGCGATTCGGGTGAAGCGCCATCTGCTGGGGAGATTTCCGCATTTCCAAATCCAGCCGATCCCGGTCCAACGGGAATTGACCAGCCGCTACAAGCGCATCAAAATCTGGATTACTCCAGACTAGCTGATGCCGCAAGTGATCAATTGAATTCCTCCGTGTCTGAGTTTGAGCCGCCCGAACTGGCTGAATACCATGAAGCCGTTGACTATGCAGAAAAGAACGCGTTCGCCTCAAGTGATACTTCTTCGTTGGACAGAAATGCTGCCCAGCTGGAAGAAACAAATTCGGTAAGCCATGAAGAAACCGTGCTTGTCGATTCTGTAGCTACCGATGCCTCGTTTGTAGAAGATAACAGTGTGTTGCATGCGGAAAACACCTCTAAGGCAATAGAAATTGAAATCGAGAGGGGTTCAAGCAATCCCCCGGAAACGACGAACGCAGTAGTTACAGATCCAAGCAATACAGACTTGCCTGAGTCGTTAGTGGACGAAGAAGCGCCCGTGCCTGTTGACCCAAGTAAGGCTTCTCTACTTGAAGAACTTCCTCAACAAGTATTGAGTGATTCCTCGCAAGAACTTGCAGAAGGTAATGATCCGACTCAGAAATCAAATGAGCCGGTACAAGCAGAAGGACCTTCATCATATTTTGATGATACTGTATTTAGTGTCATAAGCCGACCGGATCGCAAAGAAGACGACCTGCCGGAACGCAACGATTTTCCATCAGAGCTCGTAGCTGATAACGAAGAAGTCAATCGAACTATTGATATTGCCGATGCCTTAGCCAAGACCTTGAAATCAAATATGGCAGCCAGCCTCATGAGCGGCAGCGTCGTTGACGCGGATGACCTCAAGGCTGGTGGTGATGACGCAGAACCATCTCTTGTGGGACAAAAAGTTAAGCTCAAAGAATTGGAGTTCCTAATGGAGCCAATCGAGAAATCAGTGCAAGAACTAATGAGCGATATCGATAAGTCTATTTCTGAAATCGAATCAACTGCAATTAACAACGACAGAACTACCGATGTAACACCGGAGCGCGGCCAAAACAAAGAAGATGATGAATAGAGAGCTGCCATATTAGCAAGCGTCTATTCATCCGAGAGTGCCTGCTTTCGCCAGAGTTCTTTATCAAATGGCGCCGAACGGTGAGGTTGGTACTGGAACACCCTGTCGTTGAACGTATGAAAGGTACAGTCTTATAACCGTCGAAAGTTGTTCACAAACAAGACGAATCACTTTTTGATCGCCAGGTTTGTATGCTTGACCCTGCGGCGGTGCAATTACCAACAAGCCGAGTCTAATACCTGAAGAGTCAATCGGTTGCGTTATGGCATTGTCGAATACCTGGCTTGATCGAGCCGTCTCTTCTTTTAGTGGTGGCAATCCGAGTTGATTGGCGATTTTCATTGTGTAAGAGGTCATAGCGCTTTCCATGCCTGGTCTGGCCACATCTGCATGAATCACTGAATAAGTGCCGTGGTTAACTACCAGTGCGCAGGCCTGGTAGTCCGCGAAAGAGCCCAGGAGAACGAAAAGTTTCTCAGCGATAATCTCAATATCTCCGATATCATCCGCGATCTTCCTTACTTCATCTGCAATCGTCGCTTCAAACAGCAATCTCTCCAATAGTTGATTCAGTCTGCTGGTGATTTCTTCGACGCTTGGCGTTCGATGCGGATCTGCAACCGCGCGCAATCTGGGTCTGACCGTCGAGTCAGAAAGAATTTCTTTGATCGCTTTGGTCAGGCTGCTAAATCCAGGCTCCTTGGGAATGTACTTGTCGGCTCCGGACTTCATGCCCCAAAATCTGTCGATTGAGCCGTCTAATCTGGTTAATAGAATCATCGGCGTTGACATGAGATCCGGGTCGCTTTTGACCAGGCGGCAAACTTGATATCCGTTTATGCCAGACATCACTACGTCCGAGATAATCAGGTCAGGGCTTTCGTTGTAAGCCATTACCAGACCTTCAGCTCCATTTCGGGCAGCCATAATTTCGTAGCCTTCTTGTTCTAGTACTTTCCGGATACTCAAGAGCTGCGTCGGGCTGTCTTCTATGAGTAACAGACGAAATGGCATAGTCAATCTCCACCGGTTCTTGCAGCCCATTGCGTCCCTAGTATGAGGACTTGAAAGTGCTGCCCTGGTTCCCTGCAAAGGATTCCGCTGAGTTTAAGGTTCCCCCAGAATTTTGTACCCAGATTTTGCATCTTCCGCTTTTAATTGGATTTCCTTAACAAGTTGAATAAAGTCAGCGTTCTTGAGAAGAAGTTCTGGATGCTTTCCGTTTTTAGTTATCCTATCAACAAGAGACAGCTCTGTGCTGTTTGGCGCCAGTTTTGATGCGTTCTGCAATACTTTGCTAAATAACTCGTTTGAGCTGTTGCTGAGAACCGCCAGTATCGGGACAAACGCCGACGCGTCCCCTGGTCTTAAAATTGCCGAATTTCGGGCGTGTTCAAAAGCTAGTTCAGCATCTGACAATAGAATCGCCAGTAATCTCTGACTTTCAAAATCCCAAGGATTGATCGCGAGGTATCGAGTAAGGCACATCTGGGCATTCACCGTGTTCTTCGTTTTCAACGAAGCAAAGGTTGCGCCAAGAAGCGCCGGAAGATTGTTTGGTTGGCTAACTAGGAGATCGATGAACTCCTGCTGCGCTTGGCTGGAATCGTTTTTGCGAAGCAATAAGAATGCGTTTCGAAGCCTCCAGCGAAATTCTTTCTTTGTGCTGTTCTGGCAGTCCGCCAAGATACGTGATGATCGAGCAAGGTCCGATGCTTCAAATGCCTGGTCAAATTGGGCGAGTCGATCTGAGTCATTGTGTGCTGGTAACGTGACGTCAAAATTAGGAGATCTTTCTTCAGATAGTGCTCTTTTGATAATTTTATCTTGCCAAACAGTCAGTGGTGTTTGCATACGGTCATATGCTTTTGTGCTGAGCGAAAGTGCGCGTTCTTTGTTCATTACTTTGAGCGCGGTGCTATCTTGGATGTATTGCCTCGCATAAGCTCTAGCCAGGTTGCTCATAGCGGCCGCACCGAGATCAGCGGCAATGCCTTGTCCACGCTTTGCTTTGCTGAGCAAACTGAGATTCTTTTCCACCTCATTGCTGGCGGTGAGCATACTTCTTGCCGTTGCATATTCAGCTATTGTCATATCGTCCGTACTAAGTGGTATCTGCTTCTCTTTGCATAATTCGTTTAATTCTTTGGGGGTGGCTATCGCCAATGCTAAACAGTCGAACCCGTTGGCAATTCCTGCTACCGCCTCGAACCATGTATGATTGCGCTCCAATTTATTATTAATTTCATTCAGATATTCGTTGCGAGCAGCGCCATCCATAAAACCCAGGAGGACGAGTTCACCGGCGCCTGGTGGATGGAAAAGGATGCTTTTAGGAAAAACGCTTTTGAAGGATTTTATTAAAGATAGAAGCTCTTGCTGTGGTATCGCATACAGTTGCACCCATTGGCAAAAAATTCCGGACTGATTGAGTCTGGATGAAGCAAGTTTCCAAAAATCAGTGGTGAAAAGATCTGCAGCACCGCTTACCCACGGATCTGCTGGCTGCGACGCAATAACGTCGTATTTCTTTCTGGAAGAGGAAAGCAAGAATCGAGCATCATACGGTTTCAGCTCGATTCGACCAGTAGCAAGCATCTGTTTTCTAAAGGCTCCGCCATTGTATTGCGAGAATTTTGTGCATGCTTCAATAACCGCAGGCTCAAGTTCAGCGACTGTGAGCTTACCGAGATTCGGATACGAGAGGAAAGTCGCAGCCGACAAGCCACTGCCGGCGCCTATTAGAAGTGCTTCTTTGACGTCTCCCCTGTGGAACAATGTCGGTAGCGCAGCCAACAATATGTGTGTGCTTTGGTCGCTTCCAGGAGAGATCAAACTAGGATCAATAGGTAGCGTTGCCTCTGTCTTTCCATCATTTGCGAAAGATATTGTGTTGTTGTCCTGATTCAAAACGACGCTGACGGTGCTGTTAATGCCCTCCTTGTAAAACTGCAAGGGCGCGCTCCCCATGGGATAAGGGAGTCTCGAATCGTGACTGTCTGTTGCTCCACTGTTTTTATATATCGGGGAGCCTGCGCTCATGATGTCACTTCGCCATTGTGGTTTTTTTATCAGGACTGTGCAAGGACTGAGCAGGCATGCGATCGCTAAAATGCTGAAAAGAAATTTTCGCTTCAGGGTCGCACCGATGCAGAAGCGCATTAATAAGGTGGCGGCCGCTGTTGCGGCAATAAGAGCGGAAAAGATCAATGAGGAGAACATAAGCGAGTTGCTAAACTGGGAAATTGCCGAAAAGAAAAACACTGCAAATGTTAATCCGGCCAAGACAGAGCCCATGCAATTAGCCGCGTATAAAAGAGTCCCACCGTGCTTCTCTTTCAATACCTGCGACGCTAGTGGTAGGACACAAGCTAAGAAAAAGGACGATGGAAATATATAAACGGATGCGACTATCGCCCGAGTAGCAATCGCTTGCCAGAATGGATCTGAAACTATCCTGGGCGCTATGTGAGAACTAACAGTAAAAAATGACCAGACCAAGTAATTGCTTGTTGATGCATTTAGAAGCAGGCATATTGCTGTGTCGATCAGGCAGGCCGCGATCAACAACTGACTTATTCGAGGAGTCGGTTTTGCTAATGACACAGTAAGAGACGACAGACCTAGAGCGCTCAAGATAACCACAAGAACAACGCTGGTTGAGTAAACTGAACCGCCCAACAGCAAAGAGAAAATTCGAGTCCAAGTGATTTCCAAAAAGAGAGCCAGAAAGCCAGAACAAAAAACTATCGAGAGCCATAATTGATCGCTTTGTGTGCTTTTGGCCCCGGCCGCCGAATGGCTTTTACAGTTTGAGCTGACTTTTTCATTCAGCCCGGGAGCCCGAGTATCCGAAGCGCTTTTGAGCTCACAATAAAGAAAGATGGCAAAATATATAAGCGCCGCTAGCAAACAAGAATTTCTAAGTCCTAATTGTGGAAGTAGGATAAAGCCAGCGACAAAGGCTCCTCCGGAAGCGCCCAGCGTATTGATTCCATAGAAGAGAGGAAATAATTTCGTGTTGCAAGTTTTAGTTTCTGCAAACACATCAACGATGAAACCATACGTCGCTCCCATACACACACAGGGAATTAGGAGCAAGAAATAACAGATTGAAAATCGAACTGCATCAATCAGCGTAGGCAGCTGAAAGGCAATCTGACCGACCATTGAGGGGATGAGATCAGCGGCCGCGCTGCCGAGAAAATTAAAGAGAATGATACCAGCGCCAGCACATGCAAATTCGAGCCTTCCATATATTTTGAGGTTGACTTCCTTCCCTGGAATTTGTGTTGAGTAATTTCGAGGAAGCAGTGGAATAGAGGCAACCATATTCAAAAGCTTGCGCTCCCGAACGGAAAGATAAGCACCCAGAGCGCATCCAGCAAGAAAAGCTGCGAACACACAGGCGTTTGCGCTCATTCCTGAGCCTAAAAGGCGCGTGAGTTGGCGCGAAAAGACTATCTCAAAAACAAGGCTAGCAAAGCCTGAGAAGAAGAACAGTATGCAGACAATCATTTTGTGACGCATGGACAACATTATAAGGCTGTTGTGAATTCCATATCGCGCTAATCAATTGGGGATGTCAGGGGTGCTGAACTTTTCCGCGAGCTTAGACGTCCTTATAGGGTGGAATACAATTTTTGGATAAGATTAGTTGTTGTGATAATAAATTCTCTAGTTCTTCATAACTTCATGAGTTATGCCGACGCCAAGGTTGACTTGACTTCGGTTGCTGTCGCTTGCCTGACTGGTTTGAATGGCTCGGGAAAATCAGCTTTGTTAGATGCAATTACTTGGGCCCTTTGGGAAGCTGCTCGTGCTTCTTCGGACGAGCTGGTTAGGCTTGGTCAAACAGAAATGTGGATTGATCTCTGTTTTTCTCTAGAAAACCAAGTCTATAGAGTTCGCCGATCAAGACATAAGGTATATGGTCGTAGTGGAAACCAAATTAGCTCGCGTGGACAGCTTTATCTCCAGGTTTGGGAAGGTGATGAAGAAAGTTGGCTCGCGCATGATGAACGGTCTCAGGATGGTCGCTGGCGCAACCTATCTGCGCCCAGTATTCGCGAAACGCAGAAACGCTTGCGTGAACTTTTGCGTATGGACTATGAAACCTTCATCAGCAGCGTATATCTTAAACAAGGTCGTGCGGACGAGTTTACAACGCGCTCTCCGAACGATCGCAAGCAAGTATTAGCAGATATTCTTGGATTAGATTATTTCGACCGGCTGCAAGAGCTTGCCAGAGAAGAAGCACGCGAGCGTAAAGGACGGATTCAGGTGCTGGAATCCACCTTGGGAGACAGCAATGAACTTGAGCGCGGCTACCAGGATTCATGTGCTGATATGGAAGCCCTGTCATTGCAAATCAACTCAACTGAAGCATCTTGCTTGGAAGCGAGGGAGCAAAGCTCAGAAATCGAATCACAAATCGCAAAGTTGAATTATCTGCAAATTCGAGCAGAAACCGCAAAAACACGACAAACGGAACTGCGAGCCGATCTCTTTAGCTTGGAAGGTCAGCTGAAAGATCTTGGATTGCAAAAGAGGAAATTGGAGAATTTGCTCGAACAAGCATCGTTTGTTAACCAGCAAAATAGCTATTTTGAGGAATATAAAGCGCGCTCGGAAAAAATGGACCTTAGCTTGCAGCTGTACACAGATCTATCATCAAAGCGAGCCGACGCGCGTTCGCGTCTTGCCATGATTCAGGGCAGACTGGAGGTCGAGCTTCATCATTTGAAGCAATCTATCGATCAAAAATTGTCCAGAAAAGCTGCACTTGAGAAAAGTACGCGCGATAAACAAAAACTTGAAGATTCTTTCGGTGAATACAAAAAACTGATGGACCTTGAGCTGGAGATGTCCAAGAGACGTGAGTTGTTTTCTTCACTGAGTCTTCGGGCTGATGAGCTTCAATCGATGATATCGGAAGCACGCGTGCGGCTTGAAGCGGAACTGCAGCAAAAGGAGTCTTTGCTGTGCGAGTTAGATCAAATAATCGCTTTGCGCACACAAATTCTTTCAGAACAGGAGCATCTTGAATCTGAGGCTAGCGAACTCGATCGCGTTGAAACTCAGTTCGAACTCGTGGAAGAAAAGGGACTGAGAATTAAATCGCAGATGGAGTTAACTCAACAGGAAATTACGCAGCTAAGAAAACATTTGAAAGAGAATAGCGAAAAGGTACACGAGCTATGTAGCACTCCAGATCTAAGCAGTTGTCCGCTTTGCCGCTCCCCCATTGTCGATGCGAAAGCTGTTCTTGATCGATATAATCACGATAGCATCAATGTCAACAACGAAATTGGCTTGCTTGAAGTCCGCTACAATGATTTGGAGAATGAGCGCGATGAGCTCAGGCGCCAGTACATTGAGCTGCGAAAAAAATTAGAATCGCGAAAACGCCTTGATCAGAAGATTGGCGAATTTAACGAGCGAAAGCTGGCTGTAGAGAGAGCCACTGGAACACGGGAAGAGTTAGAAAAAGCTATTTCCTGCGCAAAGAAAAAGCTTGCTGACCAGACGTTCGCACCTATCGAAAAAGAAAGCCTTATAAGGGTGAAAGCTGAGATTAGCAAGCTAGACTTTGATCCGATTATTTTCTCTAATGTTCAGGCTCAGATGAGAGCGCAAAGACATGTTGAAGTGCGCTATCAGCAGATTCAGCGGGATCTAAAAGAGCTTGCTGAGCTGGATCTGGAGCTTCCTCGATTTTTATCTGAACGCGACAAAATGCAGAAGGATTTGGATGAGGAAGAATTTGGGCCAGATTTTCGCGATGAAATTTCGAAAGTGGACGATGCGATCTTTGAATTGTCCTATGATAAAAATGCACACCAGGACTTGAAGCGAAAACTGCTTGAGTTGCTGCCGTTCGCAGAGAAAGCGCGTGACATTAAAAAAGCCTTGGTCGACCTTCCGGAGATAGAACGGAACTTCGAAAAGTTATCTGCGATGGTTAATTCGAGAAGCGAAGAGCTGTTGAAGCTCGATGATGAGGAGTCTGAAAGAACGAACAGGCTTGATGAACTGCCACTACTGAAAGAACGTTTTGATGCATGCAGCGATCAAACTGTGCGTTTGCAGGAACAATTGGATGACTTAAGGCGCCGCCGAGTCGTTCTGGAAACTAGGCTTGAGCAGTTGGCTCAGGACAAATCCGTCCTTGACTCAAAGAGAAAAAGCCTTGCTGATGCTATGCGCGAAATGAGCGAATACAGCGTACTAGCTGAAGCCTTTGGTAAGAAGGGACTGCAAGCGATCATCATCGAGAATGCAATTCCGGAAATCGAAGAAGAGACCAATAAAATACTGAGTAGACTAACCGACAACCAAATGCACGTCGCGATTGTGACTCAGCAAAGGACAAGGCAAGGAAATCCGATCGAAACTCTGGATATTCTCATAGCCGATGATTTAGGAACGCGAAGTTACGAACTATACAGTGGTGGTGAAGCCTTCAAAGTAAATTTTGCTATACGCGTGGCGCTGTCGAGGCTTTTGGCACGTCGAGCCAATGCAAAACTTGAAACTTTGATCATCGATGAAGGTTTCGGTTCGCAGGATGAATACAGCAGAGGTAAGTTGATTCAAGCTATCAGTTCTGTCAGGCAAGATTTCGCCAGAATCATTGTTGTGACGCACATTGCCGAGGTCAAAGAAATGTTTCCGATACAAATATCGGTCAGCAAGGAAGAAGGTGTAAGTAAAGTCGCTATTCATATCTAACATGTTTGTGCTGTATTCCTTACCTAATCTTAAAAGTGTCTGTATGGCTTGCGTAGCAGGGGGTTTCGGTGTCGCTTGCTGCTCTTTTGACCAGCAAGCGTAAATCTTCAGGCTTTTATAGATACAAACTGATGCCTTTTTTGCCCACCAAAGATATTATTTGTTTGTGCCGCTGATCAGTGAATTTCTTGAACGCGGCAATTGTGAGTCTCGAAGGTGAGCTCTGTGCGGCTTTCTGGGGCTCGAAGGGAGCCGACAATGCCTCTTATTCAAGATGAGAAGTTAAATGAACTAGATTCATTTGTGATTGAAGAAAACAAGCTCAAAACTGAGCTAAGAAGAATTACAGAACAACAGAACAAACTGCTCGAGCAACAGAACCATATTCTGACGCAGTTGTCCGTTGGACAGAAACAACAAGGCAAAAAAGACTTTTGGGATCGCGTCGCCGCGATTGCACCAATTCTAAGTGGTACTATCATCGCCCTCGGTGGCGCGTATTTTACTACCATCTATAACGAACAACAGTTGAAACTGCAAGAAGTACAGACAATTGAGCGCTTCATACCGCACTTATTGGGTGACGAAAAAAGCAAACGTGCTGCTGTTTTGGCAATATCATCATTGGGCAATGCCAAATTGGCAGCGCGTGTCGCAGCTGTGTTTGCAAGTCCAGGTACTGTCTCAGCTCTGGAATCAATGGCGCGAAATGATCGCAACTCGAGTGACCGCGGTGCATTGAATGGCGCACTTGATCGGGCACTAGATAACATGGCAGAAGGATATAGGGTCGAGAAAAAGTACGAGGATGCAATAGCCACATATAAGAAGGTGTTGGCTCTTCGAGAACAGAGTTACGGGCAAAATAGTTCACGCGTCGTACCTAGCTTGAACCGGCTTGCTGCTCTATATAACTTCCATGGAGACTATCCGGAGGCGCAAGTGCTCCTCAAACGCTGTGTCGAAATTCAAAAATCTGAGTTCGGTCGCGAGTCTATGCAGCATGCTGAAGCTCTCCGTAAGTTAGCAGCTCTGTACTCGGAGCAAGGACAAGAAAGCAAAGCGAAAGATCTATTAAATGACGCCTCGGCGATAGAACAAAAAATTCCAGCGGGCTCGAAGCCTGCAACTTCCTCCGTTCAGGACAACGATGATGCACTGCCCGATTTCATCGAAGGCAGCCATCCTGGTGTTGCAGCCCAGGCTCGCCCGTCAAAGGTATCTTCGGTAGGAACAGACAAAACTTTTGACAGTTCTAAGCCGAACGGACCAACGGAGAAAGTCCCTCCAAGCAATCCAGAGCCCCAATCTGAACAGGCTCCAAACACCGAACCGCATCTTGGAGTTTCGTCGGACGCCTCTGCCGGACCTCAGAAGTCGCTGGATAATGAGCATTCGACGGATTCACACGGTCGCATTTTCTCTCTCCGCAAAGTCTGGGAATCTCAAGACGGAGCAAAGGAATAACCTTCCTCTTGATGTTGAGCTGTTAAAGCCCTCTGGGACGATAAGCTGGGCGTGTATGAAGGTAGAATTTCTGCGGAATTTCTACCCGGGCGCGGGAGAAGGAAGAATTTCTGCGGAATTTCTACCCGGGCGCGGGAGAAGGAAGAATTTCTGCGGAATTTCTACCCAGGCGCGGGAGAAGGAAGAACTTCTGCGGAATTTCTACCCGGGCGCGGGAGAAGGAAGAATTTCTGCGGAATTTCTACCCAGGCGAGGGAGAAGGAAGAACTTCTGCGGAATTTCTACCCAGGCGCGGGAGAAGGAAGAACTTCTGCGGAATTTCTACCCAGGCGC
>JAKFVQ010000001.1 GCA_021732085.1 Candidatus Obscuribacterales bacterium
AACAAATACTTCAAGGAGCTGGGATTACCCCAACTCGCCGCGTAATGTGTCCGCCGAACCGCCGTGTACGGACCCGTACGCACGGTGGTGTGGCAGGGAAAGATCGTGAGATCCTACCTATGCTTATCCGACGATTCTAATTCTTGAGCCTTACTGGATTTTGCTTCACTGATGGCTTTTTGATTCTCTTCTTTCAAGCGTGGTTCAGTGCCAACTTTTAAATATTCTTCGAGCAATACTTTCTTGAGCTGTTGCTCTTCGCTACGGCCTGCCTCACTGATGATGAAGGCCCCGGCTAGTTTCTCAAGCTCTGTAGCTACATGCCTTGTTTCACCGAAGTTATCTGTACTGCTTGGTCGGATTTGTCGTTCCATAATACCCTCAGCTTAGCTAGCGCAAGCACCGATGACGGCGCGAATGGTTGCATGCTAGTAGGCCCGTGGGATTAACAGAATAGCCTTTCTCAGGTTCTGTAAATATGGGGAAAGCACTAATGAAATGCGAACGTTCTGCTGGTCCATAGCTATTGCGCGAAAGGAAAGCGCCTCGCAGCCTGAAACAAGTAGCAAAATTGGAACTTGTCTCCGGCTGCGAGGTGAAGTTAGCCTGAAACAAGTACCAAAAGTGGAACTTGTCTCCGGCTGCGCGGCGAGGTCAGCCTGAAAGAAGTATCAAAAGTGGAACTTGTCTCCGGCTGCAAGGTGTGGGCCAGCCTGAAACAAGTAGCAAAAAAGTGGAACTTGTCTCCGGCTGCGCGGTGTGGTCAGCCTGAAAGAAGTAGCAAAAGTGGAACTTGTCTCCGGCTGCGCGGTGAAGTTAGCCTGAAACAAGTAGCAAAAGTGGAACTTGTCTCCGGCTGCGCGGTGTGGTCAGCCTGAAACAAGTAGCAAAAAAGTGGAACTTGTCTCCGGCTGCGCGGTGAGTCAGCCTGAAAGAAGTATCAAAAGTGGAACTTGTCTCCGGCTGCGAGGTGAAGTTAGCCTGAAACAAGTACCAAAAGTGGAACTTGTCTCCGGCTGCGCGGTGAAGTTAGCCTGAAACAAGTAGCAAAAGTGGAACTTGTCTCCGGCTGCTGGTGAAGTTAGCCTGAAACAAGTAGCAAAAGTGGAACTTGTCTCCGGCTGCGCGGTGAAGTTAGCCTGAAACAAGTAGCAAAAGTGGAACTTGTCTCCGGCTGCGCGGTTTGGTCAGCCTGAAAGAAGTAGCAAAAGTGGAACTTGTCTCCGGCTGCGCGGTGAAGTTAGCCTGAAACAAGTACCAAAAGTGGAACTTGTCTCAGGCTGCAAGGTGTGGGTCAGCCTGAAAGAAGTATCGAAAGTGGAGCTTGGCTCCGGCTGCGCGGTGTGGTCAGCCTGAAAGAAGTTAGCCTGAAAGAAGTATCGAAAGTGGAACTTGGCTCCGGCTGCGCGGTGTGGTCAGCCTGAAAGAAGTTAGCCTGAAAGAAGTATCGAAAGTGGAACTTGTCTCCGGCTGCGCGGTGTGGCCAGCCTGAAAGAAGTATCGAAAGGTGGAGCTTGGCTCCGGCTGCGCGGTGTGGTCAGCCTGAAAGAAGTTAGCCTGAAAGAAGTATCGAAAGTGGAACTTGTCTCCGGCTGCAAGGTGTGGGTCAGCCTGAAAGAAGTATCGAAAGTGGAACTTGTCTCCGGCTGCGCGGTGGTGAAGTTAGCCTGAAAGAAGTATCAAAAGTGGAACTTTGTCTCCGGCTGCAAGGTGTGGGTCAGCCTGAAAGAAGTATCGAAAGTGGAACTTGTCTCCGGCTGCGCGGTGAGGTTAGCCTGAAACAAGTAGCAAAAGTGGAACTTGTCTCCGGCTGCAAGGTGTGGGTCAGCCTGAAACAAGTAGCAAAAGTGGAACTTGTCTCCGGCTGCAAGGTGTGGGTCAGCCTGAAACAAGTAGCAAAAGTGGAACTTGTCTCCGGCTGCTGGTGAAGTTAGCCTGAAAGAAGTAGCAAAAGTGGAACTTGTCTCCGGCTGCAAGGTGTGGGTCAGCCTGAAACGAGTATCAAAAGTGGAACTTGTCTCCGGCTGCTGGTGAAGTTAGCCTGAAACGAGTATCAAAAGTGGAACTTGTCTCCGGCTGCTGGTGAAGTTAGCCTGAAACAAGTAGCAAAAGGGGAACTTGTCTCCGGCTGCTGGTGAAGTTAGCCTGAAAGAAGTAGCAAAAGGGGAACTTGTCTCCGGCTGCGCGGTGAGGTCAGCCTGAAAGAAGTAGCAAAATTGGAACTTGTCTCCGGCTGCGAGGTGAAGTTAGCCTGAAAGAAGTATCAAAAGTGGAACTTGTCTCCGGCTACAACTGAGGAGGCTGAAGCAAGTTCATAAATCAAGATGGAATTCAGATCGCCTTGACCACGTGTAACGGTTCACGTCCCCGCGTCATGGCGAAATAGAATGAGATGTGTACAGTCTTTATAGAAGTCGATAGCGAGACGTGTCTGTGTGATGTTCGAAAAACAGCAGCTTTCTGGCTGTTATTGATAGGAGTTATATTTTGCTGATTGTGTTTGACTGTGGGATTTTGTGTTTGTATATTTGAATTCTTTTGCTTTTCTTTGAACTTCGCATGGACGTGTTCCATGCGTCTGCAATGTTCAAGGCGCACGATCATCTTCCGCGCTGATTTGTAGTTAAGACCGGTAGTTTGTTTTATCAGTCCACTGGAAATTCCGATCTTCTCTTCTCTCTGAATGCTCATAACGTGCCACAGTTCGGCAAGCCTTCGCAGCCCTTGGAATTGTGTTCCTGCTGTAGCAGAAGTTTGCTTCTTGCATTTTTTGTTTGCGCACTCATAGAGTTCTCGTTTGCGTAACCAGTAGGCCTTGTCGTTTCCACAGGTAGGACAGCGAAAGCCTGATCCTTGCCATCGGAGTTGAGTAAGCTCGTCCTTGCAATCGCTTTTTGTTACCGCCTTGAGTGGCAATTTTGAAGGATCGACTAACTCCATCGATGCACCTCATTTATGAAATCGGATTAGGTGTTTGTCGAAAAAGTGGGTTCTATTGCAGAATATTTTGATCTCCTGCGACGGCACGCAGAAAGAGCAAATATATGGGACACCTATAGATTCCATTTAAGAGCAATTGCGCTCTAAATGCAACACTTTTCTATTCGAAAAACGAATTTTAATGGATGCGTACGAACGATTGTAGATCGGCTTCCTGAGCGCGTTTTCTAGGTGGCTGGAGCGCTAATCTTAGGCTAGTCCTTCAAGCCGATACAAGCGGATTGCATTTCCATGCAATACAAGCTCGCCAGTTTCTTCTGCCTCTCGTTGCGTAAGCAGTCCAGCGTTTATCATGTTGAAAAGACTGCCGGTCAGTCCGCGCTTCCAACACAATGCACCATACCAGTGGCTTTCTGGGCAGCTATGTCCATCTGTGCCTGCCAAAAGTTTCGATGAGGGTGCAATAGCCAGTGCATCACTAATCATGTTTGTGCCGCGAGCGGATGATAGTGATATTGATAGCGAAAGATCCATATAGACATTGCTGTATAGAGAGCAAAGAAAGCCGGCCTCGCGCACATATGGGAAGCAGTGCAAAAGCACAAAATGTGTTTTTGCAAAACGCTGCGAGCGGAAAAGAGGTTGCATTAATGCCGGATTGCATTCAATCAAATCGGCATCATCGTCACCAATTCCGCAGTGTATTTGGACCGGCACGTTGAGCTCGGCGGCTAGCTCGAAAGCTTGTAAGAGCAGGTAATGATACACTGGTCTCTTTTCTATGCGAAGGTAAGTCTCTTCAAATTCTTCTTTAAGCCGGAGAAAATCTCTATGGGCCTCGTCTTTGCTCGGGCGTAGTATTTGGAGCCCACCTCTATAGCCGCAAATGGTTTTTAGACTAACTAACTTTTGACCGCGCGTTTCTTTCAGTTTGTTTTGAAAGAGCGTTTCGGCCTCTGAGAGCGAACTGGCGGCGATTAGCGATTCTTCAATCAATCCTTCCAATCGCTTGCAGTGATAGATTGTTCGCCCTGAAATAGATGCTAGCTCATCTAAGTTATAGGCTTTATCGTTTTGAAAGCCATCATCGATTATGAGCGCGCCAATTGAGACGTCGTCCCAGAGCATTTGTGCAAACTGGCTTTCCTTTTGTTGCGCTCTGAATTCGAGGAATGCAGCTTCATCTCGTGTGTTGAAAATTCTTTCCAGATGGTCAAGCAAATCTGTATAGTGAATGGAATGCCGCATGTGCTCTTGCAGAATCGACATTGAGCGGCTTTCAGTAAAACACTGTCGGAAGGCAATCTCATCCATCTCGCAAAAATTGCGAAGCAGCGAATGAGCGTGGTTGTCTATGATGACTGCCTTGCTGATATCGAACGCCATTTTTCTGTCTTTCGTATTAGAACTTGGTCAGGTGCGCTTTAATTTCGTCTTCCGGGGTGAGCTTTGCGAAATATGCATCCTCTGAACTTTTTACTTTCAGATAAACTCTTGCAAACTCGTCACCCAAGGCTTCCATAATCGTAGCATCCATCAGCAATTTCTTCGTTGCATCTTTTAAGGAGATGGGCAATCGTTCTACTTTTTTCTCAGCTGCTTCGGTACTACTAATGGTGCTTGGATCCGCTTGTACCGGCTCTGGTGGTGTCATCTTTCTCTTCACACCGTCCATGCCGGCCGCAATTAAAACGGCAAGTGCCAAGTATGGATTTGCCGTTGAATCTACGCATTTTACTTCGATGTTTGCTGACTCCAGTTCATGCTCCCAATACAAAGACGGAACTCTAACAGCGGCTTCTCTATTTTCGTAGCCCCAGCAAGTATAGGCCGAGCTCCACGATTTTGGTTTCAATCGCCTGTACGAATTAACCGTGGGGCAGGTTATTGCCACAATCGCCGGTAAATGTCGCAGAACGCCAGCTACGAAAAATTTGCCGAGATCGGAAAGTCCATTCTCGGACCAGAATAGATTCGTATTTGTGTCGGTATCCCAAGCGGATAGATGAAGATGGCAACCGTTGCCGGGCATCTCGACGCCAGGTTTAGGAGCAAGGCTTGCAACCAAATTATGTTGATTGGCAACCCCACGCAATGTTTCTCGGTAAAGGATGTGATTATCGGCTGCTTGCAATGCCGGCGCGTGTTTAATACTCAGTTCGTGTTGACCATGACCTAGCTCTGCGTAGTATTGCTCGACGGAAATATTCTGTCCCTGCAAAGCTTGTATAAAGTCGTCGATGAAATGGGCGGCCTTGTTCATGCCATCGGTGGAGAAACAATTTGATTCATCTATAGGCACCAAGCGATCCGCTTCCTTTCGTGCAAGAAAGAACTCTGGTTCAAATGCAGCTTCGAATCTGATCCCGACCTCTTCATATATTGTGAGTTGCCGCTTCAATATTGAGCGCGGGCACAGTGACCATGGTGTGCGGTCCAGTTCCAACATATCGCAGATTACGACCGCTGTCGCTGGGGCATAAGGAACGACGCGAAAAGTATTGAGGTCGGGAATCAAGCGGATCTCGCCGATGGCACCGTATCCGGTATCAGCTTGCAGCTCGTCCATCATGTTCATCGCCATGGTGCCTTTCACAAGCCCTATGCCGGCGGCGAAGCGCATCCTCCATGTCGGCGCCGATGCCGCTTTTGCTCTGATTATGTTAGAGCTGTCGGCGAAAAGGAACCTGGCAAGTCGTAAGTGTCCTGATTCTGCAAGAGCGTATATTGATTCTGGATCCATGTGCTAGCGACCTTTCAAATGTCGACAGAACTCTCTCGGATAATCACACCCGCTTATAACCTCTCTCAAACATTGAGGGATTTTGCTCGTCAGTCCAGCCGTTGCAGTTTAGTTGTGAGATAAATTGCTGTTCCGAACATCAGCATGGACAGTGCCATGGATGTTTTTGCAAATATCCAGACGAATGTAGATAACATGTCAGGTAAAAATGGCTGGAATACGGTTATAGCCAGAGGGATGCCCACGAAGCTGAAAAGTGCGCCATAAATTGCGCTTACCCAAGCCCATTTTCGTAAGATTGCAATGTCCTGCGTTTGGTCAAGTTCCTGAAGTTTCAGAATGTCTCCGCGCGCCTTTTCTGCTTCCTTTTTTCGAAGTTTGGAGGCAATTGCTTTCAGGTAATGTTGAGTGGATCGTTGGGTCACGTCGGCCTCCAATCATTAATTACCCAATGAATGCTGCTTACAGGCCGGCAAGTAAAATTCAGAAAGTGTTTAATGAAAGGAGTTGAGCGGGTAGTAAATATACGGCCGACTCTTTGCGTATTGGTGGTGAATCAGAAATGAAACGTGGTCTGTGCCAATCTTTGCTTCTTTCAAGCCAGATTTTAGCTTTCTCGCTAATCCTTTGTGGTGGAATTCAGCCGGGCGCAAATGCGGAAGTCGAAGCTTCCATGCAAGGAAAGGTAACTAAGCAAGAGTCAAGCGAGGCAAAGCCTGCGGGTAAAGACTCGGCAACAAAGACCGAGGGGGAGCCTGTTAAAGGGCTGAACACCGATGCGATCAATAAGATTCTTGAGAAAGAAAATAAAGCCGGCGATTTATTAAAGGCCAGTTCGACTGTACAGGGCACAGAAGTGACTATACAAACGTGGACAAATCCGAAATCTACCGATAGAGAGAAGGATGCCAAAATCGATTCGGTACTTCTTGCCAAAAAGCTTTTAGATCTCTATCCCGCCATTACAGGTTTCCGTTACAGGTATTTTGATACCACTGACCAGAACCGTTATTTGGAAATTACCGTGGTCCCTGGTGTCGTTCAATCTTTTGCTGCCGGAACACTTTCGGACAAGGATTTGCTAACAACCCTTCCCACCATTTGGCGTACTCGCCAGGCTGAGAACGTGCCGATAAATCCTGATTCAATTACAGCTGTTTTGGCCGGACCGGAGCAGGATAAACGCCAACGTGCGCTGCAGTCCATTCTTGTGCTCGAAAAGGCTGGCGTCGGTGCAAAGCCATTTCGTTCACTACTGGCTACCGTTGAAGAATCAGTCAAAGCTGGGCGTAATCAGGAAATGCAAACCAATTTAGATAGACTTATGAGTGCGCTTAGTGATCAGGAAAGACGATTAAGCACTGCAAAATCTGTAAAGGTCGGACCGGCTGTTGGTAGTTCGGCGCGAACCAGTTCTAGCGGAGCTGTTGCAGCCGCTTCAAGTGGCACGAAGTCCGAGGTGAAGAACATGATCAAGGAAGGCGTTGCAGCTCATAAGAAGCAGATGGGCGATTATTATCCGCACTACGGGCCGCTATATGTGGATCGAGTCAACATAGCCAATAGATTGATTGTCTTAAAAGAGGCTGGCACCAATATCGATAGCTTCAAAGAGCCATTCAGGCAAATGGAAGACTGCGTGTTGTATGGGCGACCCGGCTTGGAGCAAAGTGTGCGATACTTTAATTCCGCTTTGAAATTGCCTGAACCTGCCCACGACGCAGATTACAAGCTTCAACAGATGGTCGCTGATCAAAGTAAGGGGACGGATAGATGAACAAGAGAGAGATTTTCGCTTTGTGTGCCGGGTTGTTTTTAGCTTCCACTGGAGCTGCATTCGCACAGGAAGATGGCGCACAGCCTGGCCCCGGGCAAGCCGCTCGCCAAAAACTCTTTGAACGTATTCAACAAGCAAAATCGCAAGGCATAGGCATCGGCGGCTACTTGCAAGCTTTCAAGGCTCTGGAAGAGCAAGCAAAAAGCGGAGATGGTGAAGATAAAATCAACTCTCGTGTTGAGGCTATTCATAAAAGCATTAATGATCAGATGGACCGGGCTAAAGTTCTGAAGACGCAAAGACCGCTTCCCCCTCAAGGCTCGCAGGTCAGAGGCTCAGATCCGACTCCGACAGCTGCTGGCGGACCTCCCGCCGGTGGGCTCCCACCAGGAATTCCGGGCGGTTTGGCTGACAAGATCAAAGGCAAATTCGGCGATAAGCTTGATGGACTGCCGGAAGGCCTGAAAGATCGATTGCAAGATCCTGAAACTCGCCAGAAGCTTATGGAGAGATTCGGAAATCGCCTACCAGGCGGTGAGGGTGGACTTGGCGGTCTCGGTGGTGGCGGTGATAAGTCCGGTGGTCAAGGTGGACCCGGCGCTGGTGGCGGCCAAGGCGGACCTGGCGCTGGCGGTCAAGGCGGACCTGGCGCTGGCGGTCAAGGTGGACCTGGCGCTGGTGGGCAAGGTCAAACTGCCGGAACTGACTAATCGGGTAGCTGCCAACAATATTTGTCTTTGAAGTACGAAAGATAAAAAGGTCAGCTTTGCTCTGACTAAGTTCCTCTCGACAACGTGATTCGAGGTTAGACTTGAAACTGGCAGGGCAGAATTTTAATGGTGCCCAAGACTGGTGGAGACATGAAGCCCTCACGGATCATGCGACTTTATCTGACAACAACTTGTGTGGTCGGTGTTTTGCTGACCGCAGCTACGAGTGTTTTGCTAAAGAATTCAATCATTGAACTCAACGCCGCATTAATCCTGCCCTTGTGCTGGAATGTGCTTTTCATGTTGATACTACCGCTGGTGCTCGATTGGAGTGAGCAGAAGTATCTCAAAGCGCGCTTCTTGCAGCTTGAAGAGTTGGCACAGGATAATCCGGAGTTGAAAAATTATTTAGAGCAGCAATGCGAAAAAATGGCTCTGGCAAAAATTAAAGTTGCGGTCATCGACTCACCTGTTGAGGAAACTTTCAGCTATGGACTTTTGCGCTACAATCCACGGCTCATCGTCTCAAGAAGTATGCTGAGCGATGCCGAGAAAGCCAAGGCCATTCCAAGCATCGAATCTGAGTTGAACAAGTTTGCAAAGCAAGAAATCAGCCTCTATTTCATCGGATTTACAGTGTTGCAAATCATCGTGCAGCAGCTGATTTTTAGATTGGTCTAAGATCCAGCCAGAGACCAACCGTAACGCCTTAGCGCGCAAGTCTTGCAGAGCGCCGAGCGGCTTTATATACTTAGGCGATATCCAGCAGCTGTGTTGCTGCGTGAAGCGGTCTTGGCGTGTCGGCACGGAGCGTGAACGTTTAGAGGATTGTGGTTCGCGGAGGGGATGAAGCAAGCCGTATGCGGCAAGCGCCTTCGGGCCGTTGTTTTTAGTGGAGGATGCGGAGACGCAGAATGCGGCGGGAGCACCCGGAACGTCTATAAGGAGAAGGATAGTGAAAATCGTCATTTTTGGCGGCGGGCGTCAGGGCTGGGTTATTGCAAAAAATCTAGTCGAAAGAAGCGAGCAGCCTAGCGTAAGCATCGTCGATCTACAGACGTCAAACTTACCCCCGCTAAAGAATGTTGAAACGACTACTGGTGATGTCCTTGATCCAGAGCAAGTCGCACGATTGGTTGAAGGTGCAGATGCCGCAGTCCTGGCCGTGCCGAGCCGCATCGCACATGAAGCGCTTTCCAATTTATTGAAGACTGGTATCCCAATTGCTGATGTTTGCTTTACACCCGATCCGCCCTTGGATCTGGATGAACTGGCTAAGAAAAGTGGTAGCACCTGCGTCGTAGATTGTGGTGTAGCTCCGGGTCTGAGTCATATGTTGATCGGCGCAGCCACTGAAAAGTTTGGCGGTCTGGATTATGCCCGAATATATGTTGGCGGCGTTCCGCAGGAGCCAGTCGATGCTTTCCGTCATGCTGTATATTTCAATCCTCACGATTTGCTCGCCGAGTATGTTCGGCCTGCCCGCTCTCGCAAAGACGGAATTGATGTCGACCCACATCCATTGGACGCAGTAGTCGAAGAATTCAAGGATCAGGAATTGGGTTCAATGGAAGCCTTCTTGAGCGACGGCTTACGTAGCCTTCTAACCAGCTACAAGGACGTTCCTAGCATGGAAGAGCGAACCCTTCGTTGGCCGGGTCATATTGATGCGATGAAGGTTCTTCGCGATCTAGGCTTACTAGACGATAGTAGTACATTTGATTCTGTTGCTCGTACTTTAGGCAAAAAGTATCCAGCTGATAAATTCAAAGATCTGTTGCTGATGTTTGTCGAAGGTCGCAAGGGCTCGCAGTCCATTTCATGGCGCTTATTAGATCGCGCAACGGACGGAAACTCTGCGATGAGTAGAACAACTGGTTTCACGACGGCCGCCACAGCGATGGTGCTAGCGCGCAAACAGTTTGTCGAAGCAGGTGTGCATGCGCCTGAAAGACTTGGCCACGATCCAAAGCTAACTCAGATCATATTGGATGATCTCAAAGAGCGAGGAGTAGTGGTGCAGGAACTTGTCGCCGCAAAGTAGCTTCTGAGAACGAATCACTTGTTGCCGTCATGGTATCGTCGTCATTGACATGCCAAGCAATTTAGCACGAATAGATTTAAGGATCGCTAGGCGGGAGCCTTTCCCTGAAGTCCTGTAATTGCTAGCTTTGCAGGTTCGCTGTGCATTTCGAAATTTGATTGAGAGTCTAACTCACGTAGGCTAGTTGAATGAGTCAAGGTTATACTAAGATCAGATGTTTCTTATACATATCTCCCGCGTGACCGAAGGCCCCGTTAAATGTACGCTCTAACAAAATCTTCTCTGGATGGAAGAACAGAAAATCCAGTTCTAATTGTTGAAGACAATTTGACCAATCAGAAAGTCGCTACACTTCTTCTTGCGCGGCTAGGCTTGCAGTCGCAAATTGCCAATAACGGCAAGGAAGCGGTCGAGCTTTATGCAGATACGAATAATAATTATTCGGTGATCCTGATGGATTGCCATATGCCGGAGATGGACGGCTTTGAAGCCTCCGTCGCGATAAGGAAAATGGAACGATTATCTGGGCGGTATACACCCATCATCGCCGTCACGGCCTTGGCAATGGCAGGGGACAGAGAACGCTGTATAGCTGCAGGAATGGATGACTATCTGCCCAAGCCAATTGATCCAGAGCGCTTGCGCGCTAAGCTCAATCATTGGATGCGTGCCGATGTTCTTTATCAACAGCAAAAACATCATCGCCGCTTTCTGCGGCCGCAATCGCCTCTGGCAGTACTTGAGCCGGACCCGATCAATATTCAGGAATTAGAAGAATTCTACGGCTACGAGCAACTCGCCGAGATGCTCCGTCTTTTCCAGACAGACACGTCTGACATGCTAATTCGCTTAGAGGCATTTCTTGAAGAAAAGAATGCACGTGCAGTGGCAGGCCTTGCTCACGAGTTGAAGGCCGGCAGTGCGTCAATCGGCGCTAAGCAATTAGCTCGGGTAGCGATGCACCTTGAACAAGCTGTAGTGCAGGAAGACTGGGCTGAGGCCACGGAGCTTCTCGAATCTTTCAAAAAATCCTTTCAGAAATTTCAATCGTTCTTAGACACCAATCTGGCAGCTGAGCAAACGGCTGTGGAGAGTCCTTCATAGGTTTTCCTTTGGCCGCTGTAGCAGCTATCTGATTTCTTCCGATTGGAATATGTCAAATTTGCATCCGTCGCGCCAATCATCGCGGTGAAGTCCAGCCTTTTGTGCCAGCTGTGATAAGGTCTGGCTGAGATTCCATTTCCACTCCACTGCTACTTGCGGTAGAAACACAGCCTGATGTTTGTCCTTTGACAGAATTACTCCATCCCTGCCGATAACTATGTCGTTATAAGATGCCACTCTGCGTGGTGGCGTCAGCACGTTGATATCTATTGTTAATTTGCTGAGCTCATCCTCGCGAACAGACTCGAAGCGATGGTCTCGCGAACATGAGCCGATGGCATTCTCTTGTACGGCTTTCCAAAGGGGCTTAACAGGATAGATGGAACCGATGCAGCCACGCAGCCCGTCGTGATCATGATCATCTTCCTTTCCGGGTGCCGTAATCGTGAGAGTAACGAAGACCCCAAAACAGGCCTTCATAGCCGGCGTTATGTTAATGCCGAGTTCACTTGGTGTTGCCGTGCGGTGCTCTTTTACATAAACGTCAATCGTTTTGCGTGCAAGGTCCAGTAAGCTCTTTCGTTCTGCTTGCGATAGCTTGACGATTTCTTTTGCGGGTCTGACTTTGGCAGGATCTTCCGGCCATTCACCGCCCGAAAATACAATGCCAATATAGCTGACGGAATTCTCAGCGTCGTCCTTTGCTATGTCCTGTGAGTTGGCATATTTCACTGCTGTGCCATGACTCTCTTGCGGAAGCAGCGCCTGGAGAACCTGGCATGGATACATACCACATATGGTGTCATTGGTGCGATGTAAGAATTCGATGAAACCATCGAGGTCTAGTGCGCTTAGATGCTGAAACGCCTCACTGTCAAGCTCTGCAATCTTCTTGCTTGAATATGAATCAAAAGGAGTGAAGCCATAGCGAGGTCCATAGTGTGTAAAGTCCGAGCTCACTATTACCAGGTCATTTTTGCCTACATAACCTTTCAATATTTCACCGATTAATCTTGCCTCGGACTCATCTTCCAGGTGGCCGATTACGATCGGGATTAGCTTAGCAGCAGGAAAGCAATACTTGATGTAAGGCAACTGCAATTCCAATGAATGCTCGATGTTATGAACGTTACTATTTACGCAGAACATTGGATAAGTTTTCAGCTCATCTATCGTCTCCTTATCGAGATCGATTTCTCCTAATGGCGTGGCAAAGCTGCTATTCTGCGGCAGAGCGACTCCTCGAACTGCGACGTGATGAGAAGGTCCAAGTAGAAAAATCCGCTTGATGTTTTTCTGTTTGGCAGCAACTTTATATGAATATGCCGCAGTCTGTCCCGAATACTTGTAACCAGCATGCGGCGAAATGATAGCTAGTATTGGCTGCTTAAATTCTCTATTTTGTGGGTGCAGGTTGCTGCAGCTTGCTGTATCCGGGATAGCTTGGGCGTTGTCCAGATATTCTTTAAGTTGTGCCTTCAATTTCTCGGGATTGCTTTCATACCAGGAGCCGGCGTATTGCGGACGGCGGCTGGTTTCAGCCGGAGATTGAGCCCAAAATGGTCGATTGAACATAAAGAAGCTGCTCGCTAAAGCAAGAAGTACTGCTGTCCGTACAAGTATACGCTGCATTGCGATAGATCACTGAAACCTGCGAAATTATCGCACTAATTTGCTGCTGGCGGCGGTTTAGTTTCTGAGGCGTCGCCTTTATTCTCCAGCGGCGCCTCAGGAGTTGCCGCTGGGGCAGCCGAACTTGATCCGGCTTTTACAGGATCCATCCGCACCGAAATGCTTGATTTTGAGTCCCACTGGTCTGCTTGCGAGTCAAAGGTTACGACAAGCTTTGCCAGGCTGCCGCTAGGCAAGGACGGTAAAGGCTGTGCTGCATTAAAGGCGTCGCTCGCTTTTTGCTCCGCCTCGCCGCTTTTGGGAGTGCTTGTCAGGTTCAAGTTGGTGACCGATCCATCTTGCGCGACATCTACAGATAAGACAACATGATTTTTTCCTGTTGGGAAATTCCAGCCCTTATCGATTTTTGGTCTTAATTGATTTACGTAGTTGTTGTAAATTGGATTTCCCTGAGCGCTTGCTGCCGGTCTTGCCGCTGCGGGCTTTTGTGCTGGTGCGCAATAAGCGCATTGCGTGCTTAAGCAGAAGGTCAGGCTCATCGCTGCAACTTGAAATTCTTTTCCAAGCAAAGTCGAAAGCAGTTTCATCTCAATTTTCCTTCTCAGCAATCCGGTAAAGGCTTAGTCGCTGTACTTTTGCGCAAAGCTATTTCTTGTGAATTAATACCCAGTTTGCAGATCAATTATCTGAACCATTTGCTTTTGTCCTGAAAAGACCGAATGATGAGGTGTAACCGTGCAAAAACGTTGTTCCTGCAATTGGTCCGATTTCGCCATTGCAAAAGAATCCTGAAAGCGGAATTTCACCCAAATATGTTTTGAAACAATCGCTGTCGTGATTTGCTGTGCCGTACAAGTGTTCGCCTCGTCCGAGGCAGGAAAATAATAATGCGCCTTCCGGAGGAGCCTTGTGCTTATCTTTGTAATTCTTGAGTAGTTGACGGAGATCATCTGACGAAGTGTCAGCGTCACGCAAATGAAATTGAATGGTGCGCTCATTACGGAGAAGTTCTCCGACGAGAAGCGCGCCTGAACTTGGCTCTAAACCGAGAATATTGCGAATGAGAAAGTCACCGGGGCTGAATGTTTCTTGGAATTCGTCCATGACTACGCCCAGGAATAGAGAATATTTCGCGAGCTGCTGATCTTTGGGCGTCATCCCCTCAAGTACTTCGTAAAGTGCTTGTACTGCTGGCTTCCCATCTAGTTCGAGAAGCACATTGTTTTGGCATTTCGTGACACGAAAAGTTCGCCCCACTGGGCGACAGCCTTGAGCAACAATGGTTTCAACGACAACGTTGCCTGACAAAGCAAGGCCTACGGCACCGGTTTTGAAAACCTGCTCATTTAAGTAAAGTCTATTTTTGCCCGGTTGATGAGCACCGCTTGCCAAGCCACCAACTTTGACAGCTTGCGGAAATGCAAAATCGAGACCCTGAACCAGAGCCTCAATTCGGAATGAAAAAGGGTCCGGTAAGAGAACGAAATCCGGAGTATCGCCAGCACTGGCTCCGACAAGCTCCTCCCATTTTCGCTGTGGCGCGTCCATATCGGGAAGTTCATCGTCTTCAATGTGAAAGTCGGTTATCTTTACATCAGGTAAGTGTGCGGCCGATAACGATATTGCAGGAACCTGCTCTAGTTCTATTCCGCCGCCGATGATGCCACCGGCCGTGCAGCCAAGCAGCTTCTTGGCATTTAGTGATTTTTGAGCCAGGCTGGCGATGCTTTCAGCCTCAGGTACGAAATGCGGTGAGATGAAGCAAAAAAGCAAGTCGCATGAAGAATTGCCAAGCTGCTCTTTTATTTGTTCTGCTGCAGCCTCAAAGAGTTCGTCCAGCGTTTGTTTGCTGTTTCTCTGGCTTGCAATTGCAGAAGCCCACTTCATAAATAGTCCACCATTTACCAACTCGTACTCAGTTTACGCTTCGGAGTTATAATTTCCAAACAGATTGACGAATTCTATTGGCGTCCCTAAAGTTTGAAACGTGGAATCGCACGATAACTCAGTAAAGACACCCGCAAAAGAAGGCGGGCATGGAGATGCGCTGCTTCCTTGGTGGCTGGCTGCCGGCATTGTTGGTGCCGATATTGGCACGTCCGTCTTCTACAGCACTGGCGTAATTAAGCCTTTTGTCGGCTTTACGGCGCCTTTGGTTATTCTCTTCGTTTGTTTAATGATGTGGTTCTTCAAGGCAACCTATGAAGAGGGCTGCTCGGCAAGTCCTTTCAATGGTGGCGCCTACATGATGGTTCTACAGACCGTCGGTCGGCGTGTGGCGATGGTCGTCGGCGCTCTGACGATTCTGTCGTATCTTGCGACGGCTGCAGTAAGCGCACTTTCCGGCGCCTATTACATCGATTCTTTTGACAACATTGTAAACTGGCCTGTTGCTCAAGTTTGCATTGTTGCCATTATTCCGGTGATTGTCTTTGGCTTACTGAATATCGTAGGCATCAAAGAGCCGGCAATTATCGTTTTTGGAATCGCTTTTTTACATTTCGCTCTTTTGCTTGGCATGGATGTTTGGGGTCTTATACTGGCTTTTCAGCGAAATGTTGATTTTGGCAAAGTATTTCAGGCGGTCCCCAACTTTCATCCAATTGCTTATTTGCAAGGTATTGCCTGTGCCTTCCTTGGAATTACTGGTTTTGAATCCGCGGCGCAAATTGTTGAGCAGCTCAAGTCACCTACCTGGCGAACGCTTAAGCAGGTCTATCTCGCTATCGTTATTCTGGTTGGAATAACGGCACCGCTCACTTCTTATTTGTGCATTATTCTTCTGACCAACGAGCAGCTCGATTTCTATTCAAACAGTTTGCTATCCGGCCTTGCTTATGTTGAAGGTGGTACGCCTCTGCTGATTACGCTTGTGATTGACGCTGCCCTTACTCTGTTTGCAGCGGTGAATACTGCGTATGTCGGTTGCATTGGTTTGTGCACTACGATGGCAAAGCAGGGCAATTTGCCTGCGTTCTTCTTGAGGCGATGGGCTGGAAAGTTTCCTGCGCTTCAAGGCTATCCCTATGTTGTTTTGGGATTCATGCTGGTGACCGTCGGGATGATTCTGATACTGCCGGGACAGGTCGACAATCTCGGTCAGGTCTATGGAATGGCTTTCCTTGCCGTAATGATCAGCTTTTGCGTAGGTGTTTTGCTCTTGCGTGTGCGAATGCCGTTGAAAGTAGCAAGAGCGCCTTATCGCACTCGATGGGTTCTTCACGTAGGCGCTCTTGTAATTCCTATGCCGCCTGCCATCGGAATTACAGTTCTGCTCTTCGCGCAGATTGTTTTAATTGTCACCGCCCATAGTGCCAGAGCTCTGGGCTTGCAAATCTTTACTCTGGTATTACTATTAATGGCGTTCTATCGCTTGGGTGTAGTCGAGGAGCGCTTGTCCGATCTGGCTGATCTGCGTCTGGGTCTGGGCCAGTTTAAGCACTTACCTGAGCTGCCAGAAGATCTTCCCACCTATGTACTTTGTACCGGCGGAGCGAAGGCGAGAAATCTTGCTAGCATGCTCCTGCGGCTCTTGGCTCGTGAAGAACCAGGACCGAAAGAGGTAATTATCTTTCACGCAGAGGAAGAGAAGGCTCGCCGAGGTGTGATGTATGAGCTTTTGCAGCGGGTCGTTTCTCAGCAGATCGTGCCTGAATTTGAAAAAGAGAATATGATTCTCACTGTCAAAGTGATGCCTGAAACCCTCATCGATGGCTTGATTCAATTGAAGCGTGCACACCCATTCAAGAAGGTATTTATAGGTACCGGCTCGGACCCACAAACCGCGCAAAAATATGCCAAGGATCTCGAGACCAATTTGGGTGTTCACGTAGTCAATATTGGAAGCCCCTCGACTGGTGGGGGGACCTTGAAGTCAGAGCTTGAGCAGCAGCAAGCGGATCAATCTGCAAAGGGCGCTCAATCTTAGCTTCGCATTTATCATGTTGATGGTGGCTCAAGTTTGTTTTGTACTTGATCACGCTTAGATCCAATTCAACAATCAACTTGCGAATACCGATACGTTGGCCCTGCTCGTTGCTTATCACTTGAGTTTCTGAATAACTCCAGAACTTTTGTTCGTTCTTTCTACGCTGCCAGGCGAATGAGGAGAATGCTCCTTTGCGCTCGGTTGCGCGTAGCTCGAACGATGCTTTTCCGTGAGCTGTGTCACAAGTCGAATAAAGAATCGAAATATGTTTATCGATTATATCGACTTCGTCCCAGCCATAGGTTGCTTGTGCTTTGGGCGACCAGTAGGTAATAAAACCATTCATATCCATATCGATGACTGCCACTTCTCCCTGTGCAATATGCGGCTTCCAGAGAGATTCTCTTTTATAGAGTTTCATACGCGTGCTTTCATCAGCAGGACGAACGGCTCCCACGGGGGCTTGTGCATCTCCCGTTGGCGGTAATTTCATTTTAGTCTAAAGCTCCTGTACTGTTGAACCTGACGGTTCGTATCGACATTGATTCCAGCTGTATCTCTTGATACATCCAGTCTATCGAACGATTATGAGGGATTTGTGAGGGCGCCGGAGCTCATCTCCCTCCACCCGGTAGACAGCAAGCCCGGTAGCAGCCAGAAATGCCGTGACAGATTTTGCCTTCTACCCAGCCTAAGAGTGGATGCGGTGGGTTCTTAGCGGAGGATGCGGAGAAACAGAATGCGGCGGGAGCATCCGGAGCGTTTAGTTAAGAACGCAGAATGCGGCGCTCGAAGCAAAACCCTTATGGACCTGATTGGATGTTTTTGGTTCCGTTGAAATTTGGAGGATTTCCTCACCATGACAACGATGCGAATATCTTCGCGTTATCCCGAAAGTCCTTGCTGCATAAGCATTCTGCATTTTGCATCAGCACGTTGTCATGGTGAGGAAAGGCGTGCATCTATCTTGCATAGACTCAGCTAAATCTGAACCTGCCAACAACTGCTTCTAGCGACGTACTGGCGTTTTATTGCAATCCCACATAATGCGGTTCTGTAGCGACATTCGCTGCTGAGCCTGCTCCGCGGCGGTGCCTTTGGCACCTAGTGCGCCTTTCATGCCAGCCAATTCAATGCCTGATGCTGCCATAAGTTTGGTCACATTCACCATGTACGGAATGTTCATTGATGCCACTGTGTCATTGGTGCTGTGATAGTTTGGATTGTGTTGATCCGCTGTATCGTATGGCTCTGTTATGAGAACTGCCGGGATCCCGTTAGCATAAAATGGATAGTGATCCGAACGCTCAGTTAACTCCTCGTTGTGAGCTCCGTACACTTTGAGATCGATGTTATAGCGTTGTTGCTGCCGCGCCATGATCTCGGTTAAAGCTTGTGATGGCTTGTGAGACGTTGTGTCGTGGCTTTCGATTGTTTTGCTATTACTTGGATTGTATCCGATCATATCTATTTGATACATCCCGACAATCTTTGGTTTGCCACCAGGAACGGTGGCGTTCGCTTCATTCGGTTTAAGAGTACCAAGCTCCGCTTGACGGTAAAGCTCTGCCATTGCACGGGAGCCCCAGAGTCCCTGCTCTTCGCCGGAGAACAGTGAAAAGACAACAGTGCGATCCAGCGGCAAATCTTTTATCGCTTTTGCAATCTGGCTCAGCGCGACCACGCCCGAGCCGTCGTCATTTGCTCCTGGTGCTTTATTCTCCTTGTACCAGGGCCAGCCGGCAGTAGAATCTATGTGCGCACCATACATAACAATCTCATTGGATTGTGAAGTTCCTAGTTTCATTGCACGCAAGTTGTAGTAGTTCTGACCGCGGCGCGTGTATGTATCCAGCGCGACGGTGTATCCAAGCTTTTCAAACTTGTCTTTGTAAAAATCAAGTGCAGTTTTGTACTCAGAGCCAAGTGTGCTTCGACCTTCTAGTCTATGCGCCTTTCCGCCAACGATCATGTCTTTGTTGCCGGAAAGTTGATCTAGCTCATCCTTTATTTCTGTGGCGCTGATCTTATTAAGCGCGGCAACGACATCAGCATCGCTTGGTGTGTGTGGGCGTGGACCTTGTTTAATGTACTCTCCCGGTAATCCGGGTGGTGCCTCATGGCTGTGCTTGTGCCAATCAGGGCTATCGAGCAAATCCGATGGCGGAACCTCGATGACTTTGCTTGGCATAACTGCCTGTTTCTTTTCCTCAATCAGCGCCGCAAATTCCCGGCTAAGTGCCTGATTATCCGGGCAGCCTTGCTCGTTATCGGTTTTATCGCTGTTCTTCTTAATTTCGTTGTTCAGGTCTGCCATGGAATCTTCCTTTTAAAACGCTCTGGGTGCTCCCGCCGCATTCTGCGTCTGCGCACCCTCCGCTAAAAACAATCGCTTCAGGGTAAGGTTTTCGTAATTTCACCTACTGATCTCCCGAATGCACCGCTCTGGGTTAGGCTTTCGCCGTATTGCGTTTCCGCATCTTCCATAATGAGCGTTGCTATTGCGCCAGCTTGCGACACCTGTTCGCTGCTGAATCCACCTACCTTCTCTAGATAGCCAGTTTCGCCCGAAATTTGCCGCGAACCAATGATGGAACCACGTATAATCCGGCTAAGCTGAGTAACGTTTAAGGAGACCGGCGGTAATCACTCGGGCTCGGTCATTTTGAATGGATCCAACAATGCTTTCAATTCGGCTGTCGATAGATTCGTTTCCTCAAGAGCTACTTCCGCGATGCTCTTGCCGGACTCTGCCGCGTGATGAGAGATTGCTGCAGCCTTGTCATAGCCAATTGCTGGGACAAGAGCTGTGCAAAGTGCAAGCCCGCGTTCAACCTGCTCGGGTCCTTTGTTTGTTGCCTTGAGACCATCAATACATTGAATGCGGAAGTTGCGGGCTGAGCTAGCCAGAAGCTCTATCGATTGAATGAGATTATATGCTGCCACAGGCTGCATTACGTTGAGTTCGAAGTTTCCTGACTGTCCCGCGATTGCAACTGTGGCGTCGTTTCCAATCACCTGAGCGGCCACCATTGTTACCGATTCGGCTATGACGGGATTCACCTTGCCAGGCATAATCGAACTACCGGGTTGTACTTCCGGCAAGGCGATCTCGCCTATTCCTGCACGTGGTCCTGAACCTAACCAACGAATATCATTTGCTATTTTCATCAGGCTTACGGCTATTGTTTTCATTGCTCCCGACGCATCTACAACTTCGTCTAGAGTGCTTTGTGCTTGAAAGTGATTGCTGGACTCCTTCAGCTCAAGACCTGTTTTTGCAGAAATCTTATCGAGTACTTTCTGGGGGAAATCTTTTTTTGCATTTATGCCGGTACCAACTGCGGTGCCTCCGAGCGCTACTTCGGATAGTCGCTGTTTGGCATAATTTGCTCGTTCGATCGCTCTTTCCATTTGACCGGCGTATCCGAGAAATTCTTGCCCGAGCCTGATTGGGGTCGCGTCCTGCAGGTGTGTCCTTCCTGTTTTTATGACGTTCCAGAATTCCTTCGATTTCTTCTCGAACGCTTCTCTTAATTCCTTTAGCGCCGGCAGGAGCTGTTCATTGATTTCCAGGCAGCAGGCGATATGCGTTGCTGTGGGAATAGCATCGTTCGATGACATTCCCTGATTTACATGATCGTTAGGGTGCACGAGCTTCCGGTCGCCGCGACGGCCGCCGAGAATTTCAATGGACCGATTGGCGATTACTTCATTGGCATTCATATTGGTGGAGGTGCCGGAGCCGGTTTGAAAAACATCGACAACGAACTCATTGTCGAACTTACCTTCACTTATTTCTTCCGAAGCGCGAGCAATTGCATCGGCAATTTTGTCGTCCAGATCGCCGCTTTCCTTATTGACCAGGGCCGCCGCCCATTTGATGAGACCGAGTGCGCGAATGAAACTTCGCTGCATCCTCAAGTCACTGATCGGAAAATTCAGAACTGCCCGTTGAGTGCTGGCGCCATAATAGGCTTCAGCCGGGACGTGCATTTCCCCCATTGAATCTTTTTCAATGCGTGTCTTCAATTCCACTTGAGTTCTTCTCCAAAAGGCGGAAGTGTAATTTACATTGATTGAGACTATTTATCTACCGTCACGCGCTGACGCCATTCGAAAAGGCGCGACAACGACTTCAAGATAAGGATGGTTAAATGCTTCGATACAAAGAAAAAGAGACCTGAGCAATAGATGCGGAACTGATGGCAGCTTTCCAGAACTCGCAGACGCCGAATGCCATGACTAAAATGAGCGGAGTAAACAAAGCCGCCACAAGTGTTTTGCGCACCCAAGTAGCCTCCAGACCTGAAAACTCTGGATACTCATCCATTAGCGTCTTCGGATTCCTCTCAGCGGTGGATCGTTTACGTAATCTTCAACTCGTCTGGTCCAGCCTTTCAGCCAACGTTCCTCGTGGCGTTCCGGTGGTGAGTTCTTGACTCTTCGCTCCAAGACTTCGCGCGCTGATTGAGAATAATCTTTAACCGGATTGTCTGTGTCTTTCATATTTTGCAGAACGTGGCGCATGCCCCATCCCTGATTGTTGTACTGAACCGGGTCGGCGGCGCCTTCACCTTTAAAGTTGACGTAATCAGCCAAGGCGAAAACACCAGCCGGACCGCTGTTTAGTACTCGGTAGAATCTTTCCTGCACTTTCTGCTTCTCATTATCTGGCGTAGCCGCAAGGATTTTGGGAAGGGCTTTCTCCAATCGATCTATGATGAAATCTGTTTGCTCGGGAACCGTGTCGGCCAGGAACGTTCTTAGCTCGACCATTTGTTTGCTATTAAACTTTCGGTAGAACTCATCGCGCGAATTCCAGGGCGCTGGTGTACCTGGCTGTATCCAAGCTGGTGGAGTCTTTCCCTGCGTGCGTAAATAGTCCATAGCCTCAGGAAAGCTATCACCAAATGGCGTGACTACTCCTTTGGGCATCCAAATGAAGTGTCCAATTCCAAGTGAGGGAAACTCTTCGCCCTTATTCCAGGCTGTCAGGCCGTCTACCGTTCCACCTGATTCATTCTTCCAAATCTTCTTTCCGATGCGATCCTTTTCGTCGCGGGTTAAGTTCAATTGCAGGTCCTGCGCCACTATTCCTCGAGGCATCGGCCAGCGTTCCACGACTTGTGGCGGCGGCGCCAGATCCTTCGGCTGCTTCTCCTGTCGCTTTGCAAAGTGCATCGCATCGGCAAGGAGCAGATTTCTGCTTTCTTCTTGCGCTTCTTGCGTTGCATCTTGTCTTGTTCGTTCGTTATCCAGGTCAAGCCGTGTTGACCCCAAATCCAGGGCACCATTTGCCATCGTCCAACTCCCCGTCCGTTAGCTATATGGAGTGTATAGCCGTTGGCGGCCGGGGGCGATACGTAGAATGCACCTGCGGGCGCCTCTATGAAGCTGCCCCAATCGTAATTATCCCCATGAACTTGAGCATAATTTTTGCAAGTTAATGTTCGTCTTCTGATAACGCAAGTACATTTGCAATTCTCGCATCAATATGAGCTCGCAACTTGCTCGTGGCCTCTTCATCTAAGAGTTCTTCATCGGCAAACACTTTCAGTTTGTCCTTTTGTTTATTGAGTATAAGTAATAGCGAGTCTTTAAGTTGAGCGTCCTTAATGTCTTTGTTTTCCAAGTGAAGATGATCAAGCTCACGTTCAAGTTGGTCAATGCGCTGCTGAGCTTCATTCTGTTGCTCTGCAAAATTGACGTTGGAAAGTTGCAATCCTGAAACCTGTTTTTTTAGCTCGCTTAGCGCATTATGTTCAAGTAATAGGTTCGTATGAATTCTGGAATATTCCACCAGTCGTTCATCTTTGCGCACCATATTTAGTGCTTTGACAAGCCACTCCATGCTAGCGCCAGGCACCAGCAGTGTAAACAGGACAACTCCAAAACAGGTGACAATGAGTGGCTCCCTTGCCGGATAGTCGAGGGGGAGGCTGAGTGCCATTGCCATACAAAGTGCTCCGCGCAGCCCTCCCCAGAAAAGCAAATGCATCCAGGCGAAAGGAATCGGCAAAGCTTTTGATCTAAGCAGCGGACATAAGCCATAAACAACTACGAGTCGAGCCACCAAAATACCTGCAATGGCAATTAATATGAGGCTCCAATACTTTTGCAGTAGCGGTATCTTTATTTGTAATCCGATTAAGAGGAAAACGAAAGAATTGCAAATGAATGCTGCGTATTCCCAAAAGGAGTTAACAGCCAATCTTGTTGACGCAGACATACTAGTGCGGCTGCCAAAATTTCCCAGCACTATGCCGGCGCCTACGACAGCTAAGACTGGGCTTACTTTCAAGTGCTCTGCAAAGAGGAAAGCTCCATATGCAGAGATCATTGTGAGCATGGTCTCCGGAAGTGGATCATCAAATAAGCGTGTGATGTAAGACGAAATGAGCCCGATGAGAATTCCCAAAATACTTCCGCCCACAGCAACAAACAAAAACTGGGTGGCACCCTCAACCAGATATAGGGAGCGTCCTGCGATGGCCGCTGCTAACAATATTTTGAATAGAACGACTGCTGTTCCGTCATTAAAAAGACTCTCTCCTTCAAGGATCATCGTCAGTCTTTTTTCTATTCCTATTTTTCTGAATAAGGCAACCACCGAGATTGGATCTGTAGCGGCTGTCATTGCACCAAATAACAAGGCATTGGGCATATCGATGCCGCCCAAGAAATGCAGAAAACTGGCAACGATTAACGTTGTAATAAAGACCCCGATTGTTGCCAGCACCGTAATGCTCAACTTATCTCTATTGAGCGACTTAATGGGAATATTCCAAGAGGCCTCAAACAAGAGCGCTGGCAAAAACACCATCATGATGATATCCGGGGTCATTTGGACCCCTGGCAGGAGCTGAAACAACCCAATAACCAGGCCGGCAATCACAAGAGCAATCGGGTATGGCACCTTTAAGCTCGGCACCATCATGGACACGGCAGCCGAAATCATGAGCAAAAGGACAACCATGTCAATATTCAAATGATCGTTCATGACAAGTCTGAGGTCTTAATTTTGGGGTGAGCTTTCAGGAGTATGCCATATTGGCTTCCACCCGGAATTCTCAATTATCCAATAGGAATTCTTTCAAAATGCTGGCTATTTTGACTTCGATTGAAATATTTTCTGGTAGTGCACAATAACTAGGTGGTTTAGACGGAGTAACTATGTCCAAACAGCTCCCCAGTGACGAAGAAGCATCCGACATGCTCATCGAAGCGGTGAAGAAGAAAGGGCTTGACCGACCAAAGAAGTTGGAATCGCTCGTTGACACTCAGGCAATGCGCTTTCTCGAGGCGATGGATTTTCAGTCCTTTAATGATCTCTCCAGCGCTTTCGATAAGTTCATGATGGATGCTCCGCTCTTTCAGGGAGACGTTAGCTTTTCGCGCGCAGCAGCGGCGCTCGATTTGACCGCTCAATTGTTCAGTACTATAGATCGTGATAAGAACCATCTGTTGAGCCGCGAAGAGTTTGCATACCTGCTTTTGAAAACCACCGAAGCAAACAGACAAGCGTTGAGTTGGCTGATTGAGAATTTCAATGCATTTACGCAAGCGTGTTTCTTCAAAGACCAAATCAGCAGGGATGATATTGAAGCGGCGCGCAATGTTTTTCATGGCTTGAAGATAGCCAAGGACAAGTTCGGATTCGACAAGGAGCCGACCATTGATAATTTGCAGTATCTAAATGAGGATCAAATCAAAGATTATTTGGCCGGCAATAAAGGAAAGTTGACTCCGCAGGAGACCGCGGGACTTACTTACCTTTTGGATTATATCCGCAAGTTCGGCAAGAAACGCACTGCTAAGAAGCCTGGACAGCCGGAACTTGAAGAGGAAGAAAACGGACATTCGACAGAAACTGCAGAGAAAAAATCGAAGGACGCAAGCGATCGTGTAAAGGAAAAGGAGCGAGATCCTTTGGATGATCTAGAAGGGATTTTGGATCCGAAATCTTTGCGTACTTTGCGTGGACTCAAAATGAACAGCTTCGAAAGCATGTTCGGGGCCTTCATCGAGTTTATCGAGGACGCCATTTCGTTTCGTGGCGAATCGCCATTCGACAAATCAGCCGATGCCCTCGATGTTAGCGCAAAAGTGATGTCCGATCTAAATATGGGCGAGGAGCACACATTCACTCGCGAGGAAATGATCATCATTTCCAAGTTGACCAGTCCGAAAGACAAGCGACAAGTCAGCTGGATGGCAAGACATTTTGACGGCATTCTGAAATCATTTTTTGTGCCACCAGGAAAAGCAAAACGAAAAGATGTGATCAAGGCACGCAACATTTTTCATGCGCTAGGGCTAGTGCGCGATCGCTTTGATTTGCCTCCCGATAATTCGCCGAATTCACGCGCGCAAATTCAAGCTCAAATCAAAGCATTTCTGGCTAACCAGAATGTCGCATTCGAGCCCCAGAGCCGCAAGAGCTTAGAGGATCTGATTCAGTTTATGGAGTCCCGCTCCTCTTGAGAGATGCGCAGTGGAGCCAGCATTCAGCAAGCTCCCTTTGAAGAAGGCTGGATCCTGCGTTCCGAATCGAAGAGCGCTGACGCCAGTCGAAATTCTGAGGCTATTAGAAGGTATACTGCACTTGTTAGTTTCTTCACACTCTTATGCCTAGTGAATTCTTGAAACTCAAAGCGCAAATGCCGATCTTCGGGGTTGGGCTCGGTCTGCGCGGACACTTCGCTCAAGACATTCTCGAACATGCATCGGCCATAGATTTTCTGGAATTCACACCGGAGAATTTTGCAGACAACATTGTGTCTACTAGATGGTTAGCAAATTTCGCTGAGAACTTTCCTCTGCTTGCGCACAGCGTCAGCTTGTCTATCGGAAGCGTCGATCCCCTATCAAATGATCTGCTGGCCTTGGAAAAGAGCTTTTCTGAGCTTTTTGGTCTTCATTGGTGGAGCGACCACCTTTGTTTTACTGGTGTGGATGGACAAACAAGCTATGACCTTTTGCCGCTGCCTTGGACTGAACAGGCCGTTAGGCATGTATCCGCTCGAATAAAGCAAGCGCAAGAAATAGTCGGCAAACCACTTGCTATCGAGAACATTCCATTCTATTCGAAGATGCCGCGTGGTGATTTTCGAGAGGCGGAATTCATCTCCAGAATTCTTGAAGAGGCTGATTGCGGGCTCCTTCTTGATCTGAATAACCTTCTGGTCAATTCCATTAATCACAATTTTGATGCAAGGGCTTTTTTAGACAGGCTACCGCTTGAACGCGTTGTGCAAATTCACCTTGCCGGACATCGGCGCTTCGGCCAGCGGATTATCGACACGCACGGCTCTGCGATCGAACCTGCGCTTCTTGAGCTTTTGGAGCAAGTCTTGAGGAAATCGCCGACTGTTAACGCCATCATGATTGAGCGTGACCAGCACTTCCCGGAATTTAAAGAAATTCTGGCAGAGCTTGCTGCCGTAAGGAAAGTCTGGACCCAGTTCGTAGCAACTGCATCGCCGGTGGCGAATCATCATGCTACTGTCGTGAAGCGTTCCTCCGCAGTCACGATTATTCCGCGACAATTAGTTTCTGAACTTGCGCCAGTCGACGATCCGGCAGCGTGGTCGGGCGGCGAGTCCATTTCCCCAACTGGAAACCATTTTGATAAGCCGTATTGCGATTTGGAAGCAGCTTCTAATTCGCCTGAGCTTGGGCGCTATCAGCGCGAATGGTTTGAAATATGGAAGCAGATCAAAGGACGCTCGCCTCTTGAGGTTGATGCCGAAAGTTTCAGAGCCGAATTTGTTCAAGCACCTGAAGAACTGAATGGCTATGACTTAAGAGCGCTCAGCGTCTATGCATGGCTTCGGGACAGTGCACGGGAGCATTTACTTTGCTCTGTTTTTCCTTCGACTCGTATGGTGTTAAATGGGGGCTGGAAGCAGATCGTCGAGCAATATTTCCATAACTGGCGCCCGACATTTTTGGAGTTGGAGGATATTGGGGCCGACTTCCCAAAGTTCTTCGAGCAAAGCTATTCAGAACTTCTTGCTTCTCAACCATTTCTCATTGAACTCATTCAATATGAATTGCTGCGCTGGAATGTCGGCCGGAAGCATGAGTTCACTGCCGATGCCAGCGAGGTTTATCTTGGCACGGCAGAACAAATTCAGAATTGCCGCCCGTTCGTGAATCCTGAGCTTACGATTCGATTCTTCAGATTTCCCGTGGAGGAGATGCGACGAGCCCAAAATTTGGAAGAATTGATTGGGGTCGCTGCTGCCACCGACGAATGCTGCACCGCTGCACCATATGCGATACTGCCCCATCAGTTCCAGAGTAAGGGCTTGCCTCTGAGCTCAGTTGCTGCGCAGATTGTTGAAGCGGCCCGGGAAGAACGTCTCTCATATTCACAATTAATAGCCCGGGTATTGACCGAAGAGCAGCGCTCATCACCATCGGAAATAGCCGAAATCATTCTCTTGCTCAGGCATCTGCACGAGGAGAAAATATTCTTGCGCTGCATCTGCCCTGACTGATCGCGGTAGCGTTGTGCCGTTCTTAGAGCGGGTTGCAAAAGACTCGAGCCCGGCTAAACAACGCAAAAGGCGAGAACTTCAAAGAAGTCCTCGCCTTTACGGGGATCGAGTGTGAAAACTAAGAAGGCGGAAGAATCTTTTTCAAGCCTTGTTTGAGACCGTTGTCTCCCTGATAGCCGATGGCATAACTTACAACTTGGTTATGATCATCAAGGAAGATCAATGTTGGTACCGGGCTGACCTCATAATCTTCTATGACTTTCTCGGCTTCCGGCGAATCGACGTCATAGCTTATGAACTCGACTTTGCCGCCGTAATCATTTTTGGCTTTTTCCATAATTGGCTTGAGCTGTTTGCACGGCTCGCACCATTTTGCGGAGAATTCCAAAATCTTTGGCTTGCTGCCACCGTCTGTGCCTCGGTCGAGCCCTCGGATGCCATTCATCATGGCGATCATCGGCGTATCGGCGCCCATCTTAGGCGCAGTGACTGACTTCGGGAGCGTTAGCAAAAGGGCATTTGCTTCAATTGAATCTTTGTTGCCTTTACCTATGCGGATAGCTTTGCGAAGTTCGCTGGCGCCTCTTTTGTAGGTGGCTGTACAAGCTTGTGTACCCGGTTTTTGCGCTGCTGCCATTTTGCAAAGCGATTTGCCTAAGTAGAGGCGGCCTGCGCAATTGTTTGGTTCACTTGTGACCACGGCTTCGAAGTGCTTAACAGCTTGAGCATAGTTCTTCTGTGCTAGAGCCGTTTTGCCGAGAGCCATTGGTCCGGCTGGTGCAGCTGCCGGTGCGGCAAAGCTGCTCGATACGAGTGACTGAAGCGGCAGACTGAGAACGGCAGCCAGGATAGCGATTCCTGCCGCTTGTTTCAGTTTGCTTTGTCTTTCAACCTTCATTTATGGTTAACCTCCCCGGTGGTGCTTGCAGCCAGAAGCGCTACTTGACCCTGAGCTGATTGTCCTGCTCAGCACTCATCTTAGTGATGTGATTGCTGACCCAAGTATCAACGATCTGGACTACCTTATCGTCAAACTGGCCTTCTTCGAAAATTAGGTGTTCTGCATCATGAATTAATTCTAGTTGTTTGTCGGGGCAACCGATGCGGTTGAAAAGTGACACGGTCCCTTCGGGGCGTACCAGTTTGTCTTCGCATCCTTGTACAAAGAGCACTGGCGTCTTCGTAATCTGTTTGGCCCAGTCGTGATTTTCGTTCATAAAGTTCTGAAAGCGAATCAAGTCCTTGGGGCTTAAAAACATGCGGTTTAGGCGGTCTCCGCTCCAGGCCTTTTTGAGGTCTTCCTTCTTCGTAGCACGTTCTACTACTCCAGTGCCAATATCAAAAGGCTTGTTGGGCGCTGTCAGTAACTTAAGTCCGACACGTAGCTTCTCTTTTCCTTGTTTGAAGCGATCGCCGGAAGGTACCGAAGTAATCATGCCGGTAACCATGTCCGGATGTTCTGAAGTATAGCGAAGCACGATAGCGCCGCCCATTGACTCGCCGAGTACGAAAATCGGCAGTTTGGGATAAGCGCGGCGAATCAGCTTGATTGTCCGGGTCATATCTTCCAGGCAAACTTCGAAGTCTATTTCTTGGTGTGTTTCTTTGTTTTGGAAGCTACCAAAGCCGGGGACGTCCATGGCAAAGACGGCGTAACCCCTCTTGGATAAGGCTTTCCCGAATTCCTCATAGGTATTGTTATAGAGTCCTAGTCCATGAACGCAGAGGAGAGCAGCTTTGGGCTCCTTTTCCGGGTCTATCCAAGTCAGCATCGACGTGACGCTGGCTGTTGCTTTCTTTTTGTTTTTCTTGGACTTATCGTCAGAATCGGCTTTAGAAACCTTGCCGTCATGCGATTTTGATGATTTCTTGTGTTTAGACTTTTTGTGCTCATCGGTCGATGAGGTCGTTAGTTCAGCCTGACCCGACTTTTCGCTTGGGCTCGGCATGTTGGCCGGGCTTGAGGGCGTTGCGACGCTCGGCGAATCAGGCTGAGCCGGTGAGCTGGCAGTGTTTGAATCATCTGCAAAAGCAGTGGGGCCGAAAGCGAGTGTCAGCCCGCAAAGCCAGGCTGTCATCTTTTTAAGGGCTTGATGCGTGTTGTTCATAAATTGAACAGTCACCTTCGAAGGGCAGAACCGCCACAGAAGGAATCTTTTGGATATCCAAGAGGAAATTGTCTCACCTTCTGGAATCTCGATCAAATATATTGTTCTGGTGCTTAAGATCTTGTTTCTGACCTTGAATTCGTTGCCACGGTATCACCGACAACGCTACAGCAATCAGCAAAAGAAGGGCGGCGACGGCTCCGAAGATAGTAGGCAGCAGGTAGAGTCCCCACCAGGTATTCACTGTGAAATTCTCCGGCGCTTTTTCCTCGTAGAGCACCTCGACTCTATCTCCTTGCTTGAATTCAGGTGGATTCGAACCATTGTTGGACCTTAACGTTTTCTCGCTTCCATCCACCAGCTTGAAAGTAAAAATTGGGTAATAAACCCCAACTTCCGAGCTTTCCATACCGGCATTGCGTTCGTGATCTAGTCTAGTAACCACGGCCGTTGTATGCACACCATGCTGTTTTAGGAATTCAGCCTTCTGGATGCCCCAAGCGGCAACACCCGTAAATACGATGCTGATTAGCAAAAGTACAGCTGATGCAATCTTCAAATGAAATACCCCGCAAAATTTCAGTGTAAAGGTATAGGCTAACCCTTATAGTCTTTTCCAAGATAATAGGGTGCTGTGCGCCTGAGCGTTTCTTCAAATGGTGTTTGAGTGTACCCTAGATCACGAATCGCTTTGTCAGACGAGAAGAAAATCTTTCTCTGGCTTAGCCAGGCGACCTGCCAGGTCAATTTCGGTTTTGCACCGAAGAGCGGAACGATCGTTTCGCTAGCAACCCCTGCAGCTTCACTGAGCCAGCCTGGAATTTGGAAGAATGGAGGACGCCCGCCGAGTACCTTTGCCAGATCTTCTCCCGCTTCCTTGAATGTTTTATTTGCACTGCCAACGACATAGTTCTGTCCGGGTTCTCCGCGAACAAGACTTGCCAGGCAAGCATTTACAACGTCTTCGATATCCGAGAACATTACTCCACCGGCTGGATAGCCAATAAACCAGCCGCTGGCCATTGCTCTGAAAATTGTATGGTGATGTGGATGAGTATCACCTTCACCAAATGTGATACCAGGGCTGAGTTCTAAAACGGGTAGGCCTTGTTTTGCGAATCGCTTCACTTCCTGGCTGCCTTCGAACTTGGTATCACAGTAATAGAGCCCATGCCCTTTAAGGTTGTACTCTAACTCTTCTGTACCTATTTCTCCTGGCTTGGGTACTCCCATTCCGGCTATCGAACCCATGTGCACGACGCGCTCAACACCGGCGTCCATGCAAGCCTTCATCATGTTTCGCGTCCCGATCACGTTGGTTTTATACAAGCGATCATAGTCTGTTCTCCGATAGGACACCAAACCAGCAAGATGGAAAACAGCTCCAGCGCCGTTGATTGCTTTTGGCAGTGAAGCTGGGTCCTCTATATCAGCTTTGATATGTTCAATATTTAGTTTGGACAGGCGCTCTGTCTGTTCCTGCCTACCTAGCGTGCGGACGGTGAAACCGACCTCGTGCAATTTTTCGACCAATCTGCTGCCGAGAAAACCACTTGCACCTGTTACTGCTACCGTTGCCACCTTAAGCTACCTTTCTGCTTAGCACGTCGTTACGCTGTCCGACTCAACGCGCACCGTGCTGCGATTTTGACTGATCGTATGTTTGAAGCGCTGCGGCAACGGAAGTCGGTTGCACGCCGAAAATCGAAAGAAGTGTGTTGTTAGTGCAAATGTTATCGATGCATGCCAATTTCACCTGATCGCGACTTAGCAATGGAACGCCTGGCGAAAAGGTTTCAAGGAAAAAGGCAGCGATTCCGGCTATCGGAGCCGGCAGAGATTTGAGTGGCTTTGATAGGTTTTGCTGCGTCATAAGCTCTCTAATCAAGTGATTCATGGGAATCACTTCGTTGCCACCAATTTCTAATGTCTGCTTGCTGAACTTCGGGTCTTGGGGCAGCGCTAGTGCCGCTGCTGCTATAGCCTCTGCTAGATCACCTACGAAGACCGGTTGAATCAAATTCTTTGCGCCTTCAATAACCGGTACTTGCGGTCGCTCGGCAATTAGCTTGTTGAACCGTGCAATCAGCTTGCTATTTCTGCTGCCGACTACACGCCCGATGATCAACGAGGGTCTTAAGATTACGAAAGGGATTCCGCTATTTCGAACTAGCTCTTCTGATTCCCACTTTGTGCGGTGATATTCGCTTGCGGCATCGGACGCGGTGCCCAGCGCGGTAATCATCACAATTTTGGGCACGCAATTTTTCTTGCACGCTTCAATCAATTGCGAAGTCTGTCCGGCATGAAGATCGGAAAGCCTCTGTCCCTTCGGTGGCGCGATACTGCCTATGAGGTGAATAACGCAACTGACATTTTGAAGCGCACTTTGCAGAATGGCAGAATCCGCTTTGAGATCCGTTTGGAAAATCTCAGCGCCCGTGCTTTTGAGATATTCGCGATCGTTATCTTTAATGCCTGGATGCACTATGCAATGCACACGGATGTTCTTCTTACGCAGCTCCTCAACAACATGGTTGCCGACGTATCCGCTGGCTCCGTCAACTGCGACTATGGTCTCGCCTGGCGAGTTGATCAATTCACTTTCCTCATCCTGTGATTTCCTGTTTGTCTTGTTCAATCTCTCGCTGGCTACTTTCGTTCTTCTTTCCTGAGAGCCTGCTTACGATTTTTTTGACCAAAATTACTTCGCCTACCTCATTGCCTTGCGCGTTATGTCCAAGCCATTGAAGTATGTATCCACCGATGAATAATGCCCATCCCAGAGCGATGCCGCCGACGAACCATTGATAGATTCCATAAAATACCATCGGCACGCCAAATATATGAAGGATGGCGTTCACTGGATGCTTGTGCCTGCCGCAATAATCAACAATAAAATCCCATACTTTCCCGAATACGCTTGAGTTTGCCATTTCGTTAACCTCGTTGATTGCGGCTAAGCGCGTGCGCCGGCTTCACTCTTGAACTTCTCGAGAGTTTGTCGCATTCCTTCACCAAAAGGAATTCTGTCCTTATAGCCCAAGACGTTTTCAGCCTTGCTGATATCAAAACCTTGATTCACGCCCGCCAATCTAAAGGCAGCTTTCGAAAAGCGAGAGAGATTTTTTCTGGAGCTTTCGGGCAGCATTGGGGCCACCGATGAAACGACATCGCAGGCGATCTTGGCTATCCATCCGGGGATCTCTTTGCTGATTCTTTCAAATCCCATGCCATCACATATGGCATCAAATAATTCCTTCTTGGTGACGGTTTCTCCGTCGGTGAGATTGAATACTTGCTTATCTGCATTTGGATTGAGCATCGCAAGTTCTATTGCCGTGTTGAGGTTCTCTACGTAAATAACGTTGGTTTGTTTTATGCCGCCATCAATCAACATTGCTTTCTTCTTGCGCAAATTCTCGATCAGACGAGGCATCCATGCGCGTTCATGTGGACCATAGATAAATCCGGGACGCAAAATTGTCACCATCATCTGCGTGCGACCAAAGTACATTGTGACTGCTTTCTCCGCGTCCACTTTCGAGTCGGCATAAGCTTCGCCGCAATAAACCAGCGGCGTTTCCTCGCTGGCTCCATGCATGTCGCCTTGCCCGGTTATCACCGAAAGGCTGCTGATGTGCAGAAAATGTTTAACGCCGGCCAGGTCGGCGGTGGACAAAACATTTTTTGTGCCTTCAACATTTACTGCGAAAATGTCTTCGCGCTTTGCATGGGGATCAACCATGCCGGCAGCATGGATGACTATTTCAATGCCTTGCATGCAATTCCTAAGTTCGGCGCTGTCGGATAGTTCAGCTCTTTTGATGCGTGGCGGAATTGGCAACTGGCGCAATTTCGAATCGTCACTGGTCGGTCTCAATAATGCGGTTACATCATGCCCTTTTTCAAGCAAGCGTTTAACCGCATGGAAACCGACCATGCCGCTTGCTCCTGTTACCAGGACATTGCTTTTAGCCATCGAGACTGACTACCTCTTCTAAACCGCTTGTTCCATCGCTTGAAGTGTAGCAATTGTGTCCTTGAAATTGGTGCTATTTGTAAGAAATGGAAACTTGACTTGAGCTTCCGGCGCGCCGTCAGTAACTCTTTGCTGCCTTAACCTGCGGAAGGTTCCAGGGTTAACGCGGTTAAGGACTATCCCACCAAGCCGCATAGATTGGCGCTTCTCCTTGTATTCAATATTTTGCGATTGCAAAGATTGGTCGATGATTGATGCCATCGCAGTCAAGACGGAGTCACTAAGCTCTCCTGACGGCTCAACAAATCCTGTATAGAACGGCGGACTACCTAGTTGAACCGAAAGGATAAAGTGCCCGATGTTTCCAAGCTGCAGTTGGCGCTGTGCAAAGGCCAATGCCACAGTCACTTGTTCTTCTGTGAGTTTTTCACCAGTAATGGAGCTAACGCCAGCGCCTTTCTGTACGAATTTCAAGATCGGTGTTTGATTTTCAAAGCCGACCACTTCCATCAGGTCATTGATGTTGTATCTATAGAGACCAGCAGCCGTCGTGAAGAAAATGAAGTAGCGCTTTCCAAGTTCAAGTTGATCCAAGGTCAAAAATCGCTTGTTTGACTTAGGCATTTCTTCTTCAGGAACAAATTCAAAAAAGTGTGAGCTTACAGCTGCTACACCGCCAGCGCCTTCGTCCACCAGTGGTATCGTCCCTCTACCTTCACTTGCCATGTAACCGAAGTCGCGGAAATGGGAGATGCCGAATTTTTCAGGGAGCCGCTCCAGGTAAAAGGGCATAGGACCACCCTTCCAAACTGTTATGATTTTGAGTTCCTTCCAAACTTGGCTAGGAAGCAGACTGCCTTCCTTTTCATATATTTTCGCCAGCTTACGCGCCGTATCCTTGTCTTGCGTTAGATAAGTGCTGAGCTCTTCAGCTAGTGCGCGATCACTTGCTACCATATCTTTGCGCATGGTGCCATCGTGAAGGTCTTTGATTAATTCCTCGGCATGCTCTTCGAGCTGGTCCGCCATCAAAAGCAACGTTGAGGGATTGCAGCTGGCTATAACACAAAGGTTTTGGTTCAAAGTCAAACGAAGAATCGTATAGTACTTTTTCTCTACTTCTTTGAGTCTGGCTACAGATGGGGGCAGTGCGATGAATTTTTGCACGAAGGCGGATTGTCGTCTGCGCAATAATCCGGAGACTGCTCCGAAAGGCGTCCCGTCAGGTGTAAAGCCTTCCTGATCGTTCGAATTGAAAATCAAATATTTTGCGTTTGGAGAGCAGACCGCCTCGGGATAATCGTAGGTCAATCCCCAGTTGTGGATTTGAAAAGCGTGCGTGTAATCTTGAAGGTGCGTGGGCGTTATTGGAATAAACTTCGGTTTGCCGGTAGTGCCGCTGGTAGTGGCGTACATTATTGGCTTTTCTGACGATATCTGGTTGTATGTGCCATTCATCTGCTTCTTGATGTAGGGCTCAAGATCTTCGTAAGTGCATGCTGCCACAGCGTTTTGGTAATCTTCTATAGATTGAATGGCCGCAAAACCATGCTTCTTTCCAAATTCGCAATCTTGGTTGAGCTTTATGATGTCCAAAAGCTTTTTCTCTTGCGCTTCTCTTGTCCGCAAAGTAGCTTCTCGAAACTTTCTTACGTGAGTAAGCTCTCGATAAAACTGACCAAATGCTATGAACGGATTCTTGTATTTCAAACCAGTCACCTCGTGGATTGGCTCAATGGATTATTTTGGGTATCTACTTTATTGACTCGTTGATCGTCCGAATTGTTGCTGCTGTCAGTTTCTACGAAAGACAGCACAAAATTATCCTGGACTTTAATCCCAAGCCCAAAATTCTTACCAGCGTAGGAGAATGAACCCTTTCCGCCGAGTCCAGCGGTCAAATTTTCCTTACAAATGTCGTTTTTTAATAAAAAACCATTAGCCGAACCTTCGTAATTTTCAAACGGCTCATATGTGGCGGCGAAGTGCCGCGCTGCTGCGCTGAGAATCGCGCTTTCGCCTACCTGCGCCCCCAGATGAATCCTCAGTCCATGCGCCTTAGCTATTTCAACCATTTCCTTAGCCGCAAGAAGCCCGCCAGCTTTGGAAATGCGGATGTTAAACGCATTGCAAATTCTATCTCTGGCAAGATCTTCGGCTTCTTGGATTGTGCACAGCGATTCATCGACGAGAATATCTTGCTCAATCTCTTTACTCAATTTTTGCAGTCCTTCCCAATCTGACGCCGGCAGTGGTTGCTCTATGGAAGAAATGTTGAACGGCTTAAAAAGCTCGGATGCGCGTAAAGTCTGCTCCACCGTCCAGGCACAGTTAGCGTCCACTCGCAGGATGCAATTGTCACCCATAATCGACCGGGCGATACGGAGCTTTTCTAGATCGTCTTCTAGATTTTGCGCCCCGACTTTAATCTTCACCGTTTGAAATCCGTAAATCTTATAGAAGAATAGCACCGCCTGTAGTGCCTTCTTCTTTCCGAAAGGTACGACGCCGCCATAGCGAATAAAGTCTTGTTTCTGCTGCCCAAAAATACCGTGAAGTGGCTTACTGACTAGCTTGCTTGCAGCATCCAATATCGCTGTTTCGACTGCGCACCAGGATGCTCCGTTTGCAGTTTTTCGAAGTCCAAGTTTCTCAAATGCCGCCTTTAGATTCTTCATCACGTCAAATGGATTGTCCAAGCTCATTCCGATTATTTCTGGAGCGTAGCGCAGGAGGACGTTCTCTTCTGCCGTGTCTACCGATTCTCCAGTTACATAATCGCGAGGTACTCCTTCACCCCAGCCTGTAACTCCATTGTTCAGTGTTATTTTGACCAGGAGATTTTGTGATTCTTTTCGCGCAGCTAAGCTGTGTCCGAATGAAAAACGAAACGGAAGCGTAATCTTGAATGTCTCTAGCGAGCGAATCTTCATTGCGCCCCCTCCCCGCTGGAAAACAAGCGAGTCCGCGCTTTTTCATCACTGGCTATTTGCCTATTCAACCAATCGAGCAAAATTCCTCGATATTCCAAAGGGTCATGATGAAAGTCAAGACTGTGATAAATGCCATCAAAGATTTTGAGTTCTTTATCGCTGGACGACAGCTGATCAAACCAGCGCTTTACTCCTTCATGCTCCACGATGCTGTCGGTGCCGGCTTGCACTATTAGTGTGGGCATATCTATCTGCTTTGCTGCGCGTGATGAAAGCAAAGTCAAAATTTGGCTGTTCACAAAGAAGCGGGACGTAGCCTGCAATAGCCTCAGCTCGTCTTGACGAATAAATTCCAGATAGCTCGGATTGTCGGTGAAGTCTTCAGGATTTAGCGGAATCTCAATTGGTGTCAGATTGCCAGACAGAAACCTCAAAGCTATTAGCAACTTTTTGCTAAATGGAAGATCCACTTTCACTGAGATTGCCGGAGAACTTAGAATCAATCCGGAAATTGTGGAAGCGATTGTACGATTGCCAGAGCAGAGCAGTGCTGCGACTTTTGCTCCCCAACAATTAGCCATGACAAACAGCGGTGCACTGCGCGATTTTGAATGCAATGACTGCACAACAGTTTCGGAATCATCGACGAGAAGCTTGTAATCCGTAAGATCTCCGCGCGCTTCTTTGCTCATTCCAGAGCCACGGCGATCCATTGCATGCACGCTTATGCCTTCCGCTTGCAAGTAAGACGCTGTCTCACCTATCCACAAGCTGTGACCTTCAATGCCATGCAAATAGACTAACACTGCCCGTTCTGGTGTCGCTACCCATGAGCGCAGGAAATGCTTGCAGCCATCTTGCCCGCTCACCCATTGCTGGATGCTTGAGCCATGTCCGTGCTCAAAGTTTTCGAAAGTCTGCATTGGCTTGGAATTGTTAATCAGATCAAGCATATGTATAAATGCTAGCAATCTTGCTCAAAAGCCGAAAGGCATACGCTTTAAGGCTTTCTGAAATAAACGCAGGTAAAGATGGCTCTTCTCAGTCCGGCGGTGGTGCGGTAAAGTAAGTCGTCGCAAGCGCTTGGAGATTTTTATGGGTGCTTTACCCGGATGGTTTTCAATATTATTCGATCGTCTAAATTGGGGCTGCACGACTAGCCCCTGGTTTGTTGATCTGGCTGATGAAAAGAAAGTTCTACAGCGTGGCCGCCAGATTGTGATCGACCTCTGGCCGTTCATTCGCGAGTTGCCTGTCAATATAGCAGCAGTTCGTAATGCAGTTCCCAAGCATATGACGGCTGCTTGCAACCTTCTTGGTCGGCTTTCAGACGATGAGCGGCAGTATCAACAACTTTTCATTCAGCAATTCCAGCTTGCTGAGCTGACATTCGAGCAATTGGAGACCTATCCTGTTAATCCTCGAACCCAGAAGCTGTGCGAAAAGATGTCCGAGATGTGCCAGAAGCGGACCTTTGCCGATGGAGTACATGCGATTGTTGTTGCCGAATTGGTGGCTACAATGTACGCCCGGTCTAGCTTGCCGCTTTATGAGAGCTACATGGAGAAGCATGTTATTGGCAAGAAATACAGCAAGGAAGAGGTGGATGCTGGTTTGGAATGGCTGCGACTGCATGCCAAGACTCATACTCGCCACGCAATCTGGATGAAACGGATGTTAACTGACATCGAAGATGAGTCAGGTAACGAAATGCCAGAGGGCGCCGCTGAAATTTTGGACCGCTTCCTTGAAGTCTGGGAGTGTCCGTCAGAGCCCAATATATCTGAACTTTGCCATATTAGCTAACTTTTATTGTAGCGATTTTTTTCGGTTTTCAAGGCGATCTTGGCAACATGGAATGGCTCTAAGGATAACGCTTTCGAACTCATGATAATCTGGGGTGCCTATGGTCTAACCTTAGGCACTTTGGACGCCTACCGACCGTCACCCGCCCTAAGAATTCCCGGTTTTCGGTAAACATGGTTGGTAGGTAAAGGATGAAAAATCTGAACAATATGTGTGCTTTTGAGCCCCCACTAAAAAATGGTCTTTCAAAGGTTGTTCGCAACGGAATAACTTTGGTTTCACTGATAGCTGCAGTGAGCTTCGCGCAGGCCGATTGCTTCGCTGCCCCTGCCAAGTCCGCAAGCAAGGCGGCATCGCCGTCGGCTAACAACAAGAAACTGGTATCGAGCCTGTCTGGAATGACGAGGTCTGCTGTGCAGGACATGACCAATGATGGTCAGGAATTTCTCAAAGAAATGTCTGACGCTGCAAATAACGTTAGTAGCTATAGCTTCATCTCGTCGATGACGGTTTTCAAAAACGGAAAGACAATCCAGGAAAATAGCAAATTCTATTTCAAGAAACCACGTTGCATTCGCGCCGAGGAACTCGGTCCGTATAAAAAGGGTTCAGTAGCCGTTCTTTTGAAAAACGGCAAGGTCAAAGGACACCTTGGCGGACTCCTGAGCAAGTTCTCCGGCACTGTTGATGCTGATTCTGACTGGGTGCAGTCCGCTAACGGCTATCCACTTGTAGATTCAGATTATTATTCGATGTCCAAGGTAATGTTGGATTTCGCCAACAAGGGCAAGAAAACACTCGTAACGCAGTCACCAGTGACGGTGACTGGGCAGTCAAAGCCTGTTTACGTACTTGAGATGTATACCGATGCTTCGAAGCAGGAACTGATGAAGCGGGCTTACATCGATCCACAAAATTTGTTACCGGTTGAGTGGTTTGACTATAAGGATGGCAAACTTTTCGCACATACTTTGTGGAAGGACCTTAAACTCAACGTCGATCTAGACGACTCACTGTTCAATCTTTAATCGGAGAAGCCAAATCAATGCAACTGGATACACCCACCTTAGTTACTGGTGCGATAGTCGGAATCGGTGCCATTTTGTCAGCGCCTGTTCTGTATAAAGGATTCTCCCGCCGCGGAACTGGTGTCGTTTATGAACAGAACTTTTTGATTCAGCGTGCGCCACAGTACTCGACTCTTTTGACTGCAATTGTAATTACTGCTTCATTTATGGCAGCCAATGGTCATATTCCGGCGCTACCAGCTATGGTGCTAAGCCTCAAGGGAGCGCTTCCTGAGGCAGTATCAAGCACAATTTCCTGGTGTGGCATTGCGATACTTCTTAGTGGTATGGTTTTTATGATCGGTGGTTGGTACTCCCTTGGAGATGCCTTCACTACTGATGCTGAAGTTCTGGATGGACATAAAGTGCGCAAGGACGGCTTGCTTAAGTTCGTGATGCATCCTGCCTATTCTGGAATCATTCAATGCATATTCGGCTCTGCAGTTGCAGCCGTGTCGCCAATAGCAGTCCTTCTGGCTCTATTTTTGGTGGCACCGCTCTGGTTGAATCGAGCTAAATACGAAGAGGCTCTTCTGCTCGAGAGCCTTGGTCCTGAATACAAGGAATATGCAGAAGAAATGAAATGGAGACGTTTGGTTCCCAAGTTTTTTCCGATTGGAGTTTAATTCTCGGAACCTAAATAGTGAGGTGTCGTCATGAAATACGTAAGCAGGTGGATATTGCGTTAAGCGTGCTTTTTGTCATAATGGGATCAGATCCCATTGTGCCGCCGTATTTCTATTCTGGTTGGCAAATGGATTGAGGTAATAGTCGTGGTAAAAATCGAATCAAAATTGTTGGCAATGGCACTAGCTGTCACGGCTATTTCTATAGCTCCTACGTATGCAGCTGATAAATTAGCCAGCAAATCCGATTTAAAAAATGCAGACATAAAAAGCGAAGTCGCTGCTCTGGCTGAGGTCCCTGGTATCGCCGTGACTCCGGCAGAGAAGGCAAAGTTGAACTTGGGCGAATGCGTTGTTGGCACACAACAAAAGCCGAGCGGGCGCCGCTGGGTAGCCGCCAAAATTCAAATCAAAGCCACGCCGCAAGTAGTTTGGGACGCAGTCCACGAAGAGCGCAAAACCGATCCTGATATTGCCTATAGCAAAGTTCTCGAAGAAGGAAAAAACGAGCTGACCCTCGAACAAAAATTCCAACTCATTCCAGTAATCGGCACTTCTGTTTGTGTGATGAAGAATACGGAAGTCCCGGGCAAGAGAATCGACTACTACTTGCTCAAGTCTGACCGCTTCAAAGCTTTAGAAGGTAGCTGGGTGATCCAACCGACCGATGATGGACACACAATCCTCGAGCTAGCCTCCTACATCGATATGGGCGTACCAGCACCGCGTTCCATTATTGAATCTGTTGCCAGCAAAAAGCTTGAACGCAGATTGGGCAACGTCAGAAAGGCTGCCGAGAAAGTTCAAGCTCAAATAGCCGCAAAGGGCGAAGTTCAACAGTAGAGCTTAGATACAAGAATTCCGAAGAGGAGGGGCGACCCTCCTTTTCTTTTGCATATAAATGGATGGTTCCTTTCTCCAGCCTTTCTCGAAACCTTCAAGTTCTAGAGTCTTCTAGTTGGAGCCGGTTTTCGAAACAGCGCGTTATCAAAGCGCTAGGTTTTTGGCGGAGGAAGCGGAGACGCAGAATGCGGCGGGAGCATCCGGAGCGTTTGTCCTTAGCGGAGGAAGCGGAGACGCAGAATGCGGCGGGAGCATCCGGAGCGTTTAAATAATATCTTTGACTGATCCCAGGAAGATAATTGCGCCTGTACTTTGATTTGTGATCGCAAAGAGAAATGGTCGATCCACTCGCATTTCGAATGGCTTTTCTACTTCTTCTCGCCGGAGAGCCGCTGTCTCGAAAGTCATCGCCGTCACGGCAGCCGCTTCAGTCCCTTCTTCGTTTACGTCGACGTATGTTTTGTGAATAACCTGGCTCACGAATGGGCTTGGCGGCTTATTCACCATCGGAAGAAAGTCGGCCTTGTCAGTAAATGCCAGTTTCATCCCCATTTCGGAAAGCGTGTCAGCTAGCTGCGTTGAGTACTCGAACTTGAATCGAGGAAGAAAAAGTGTGCCGCGTTTTGAGCTGAGGCTTGCGCTCACATTCTTCCAGTCGTTTGCAAAAGTGCCGATGAGTTGATCCGTGGAACTATTCTTCTTAGGAAGAATAATGAACATGTTTGTCTTTTGATCAGCATAGGGCAAGGAAATAATTTGGAATTTGTCGTGCTCGGCATAGATCATCTTGCCACCTTGCACCATCGTAGGGACTTTCTTTACTTCGCCTTTTTCTGTATGAAAATCAGCGTCCTGAGTGGCTTGCTTTGTAAACTGATCCATCCATGCAGCTTTGAAATAGGTAGCGTTTACCAGCACCATCAATTGAGATGCTGATAGTTTTTGCAAAATGCTCGGTATCTTTCCATTCGTTTGCTCTGATGCCCATGAGTTGATCTTATTGACCGATGAGGGATCCGAAAAATTCAAATTCTGCACCATTGCTTTATAGCTCTTGCCGCAAGTGCTGACGAAGTTCCTATTCAGTGAGAATTGTTCATTAGCCCAGAGTGAATTTGCAATACTCAGCTTGAATTCATTGTCGGCTTTTTGATTACGCAATCCGATCATAGGATGATCGGTTTTCTTGAGGATGCCGTCTATCATTCGCTCGTCATTCTTATTCATCTCGCTGGTGCTGAGATTCGCCGGCAGCGATAGGGTCTTACAGATCTCCTCTCTAGTTTCCCCTTGCGCGCCGCTAGCTGCCATCTTCATTACTTGTCCAATGCTGAGTGGGGATATGAATATGTTTTTGTTCTTCTCTTGCGCACTGAGTTTTGCGAGCAACTTAAATCCGAATTGATTATTTGCTGAGGCCGTGTCGGAATCTTGAGCATTCGCTTTCGGGAAGTTAAACATGGATAGTGTCACCATAGCCAGGCTGGCTGCAACTGCGCTTCGTTTCTTCATTCGTTTCTCTTTGTGTCTGCCGATGTTCAATCTTCAAATTTATCTTTTGTTGGATCGCCAACAATTCCCATGAAAAGGATGGAGTTCGTTGTTTCATTTGCAATTATGAAAAGGAATGGGCGATCTACTTTCATTTGAAAAGGTTGCTCAGGTCGTGGCATGCCGCTTCCAACCATCATCATTGCCGTCACCGCGGCTGCCTCTGTGCCTTCTTCATTCACATCGACATAACTCTTGTGAATGACTGAACCTACAAATGGACGGGGACCGGTTTTGATCATCTTAGAAAAGTCTGCATCCTTAGATGAGAACGCATCGATCATTCCCAGTTTCTGCAAAGCTTCTTCTAGTTTTTTCGAGTAATCGAATTTGAATTTCGGAAGGTACAAATCTCCGAGCTTCTGCTCGAAATTACCAGTCAGATTCCTGTATGTCTGGCCGCTCATGGAGGCCAGTATTGCATCTACGTTCTTCGATTCTTTTGGAAGAAGAACATACATCGCATTGCTGCGATCGGCGTAAGGAAGTCTAACAGCCTGAAAATTCCCGTTTTCTTGATAGCCAAGCCGCGCATGCCGATGCATCATCGAAACTTTCGGCGTTGAACCACTCGTTGCATGAAATGGCATCTGCTTTGTTTCTTGTTTCTCGAATTTATCTTCCCACGGAGCCTTGAAATAGGTAGCATTGATTAAAACCAGAAGATCGGATTCCCGCAACTTCTGTATGATTGTGGGAATCTTTCCTTCGGTTTGTTTGCTTGTCCAGCTGTTTATTTCCGTCACCGTTTGTGGCTTGCTGAAGTCCGCCGATTTGACCATTGCTTTGTAGCTATTTTGGCAAGTGCTAATGAAGTCTGGCGCAAAAACAATGTTTTTATTTCCCCAGAGCGAATTAGCCACCCGCAGTTTGAAGGTTGGATCGCCTCCGCCATTTTCTTTGAACATTTTGACAAATGATGCATTTGGTGTCGTGATCGCAGCAAGCATTTGCTGATCCTGCTTATTTATGCTGGCAGGATCTGTGCCGTCTAGCTGTAAGACCGAAGCCATCTGCTGCAGCGTTTTTCCTGCAGCCCCGTTCATCGCCATCTTCATGACTTGCGAAATGCTCAAAGGCGAAATAAACAGATTATCGGCCTTGCTATCCTTTTTTAGTGTGGACAACATCTTGAAGCCGAATGCGTTATTCGCATCGGAAGTATCTTTTGCAAGGGATGGCTGATGAATCATTAGAAGAGCGGAAATGGATAGAACGATGGAGCTGATTCTTTTCATTAGTTGACTCAAGGTTCGCGAGTTTTAGGGGGCTGACCTGACCATTATGCATTCTTGACTTATGTCCGTCATTAATCAGGCTAGCTCTTCCTTGCTGTCAGTGCACGCACCCTCGCGATGAAACGACCGTTATGGGCTTACATGTGACTTTCGGCGATAAATGGCGTGGTTTTTTCGGAATTATTTGGCGCGCTGGAGCTCAGCATGCATTCACACCTGACTATTTTGCTATTTTCGCTACTTTTGTTTTGGCTAGTTCTTCTACCTTGGCTTTGATCTCATCACGCACGCGCCGGAACACATCGAGCGTTTGTCCTTTCGGGTCCTCAATGTTCCAATTCGCCTGCGTGCCGATAAAGGTCGATGGACAAAAATCAACTGTCTTCACCGAGCACATGGAAAGCACAGCATCATAGGTAGGCAGCTTTCTATGGTCGATTGCTTTTGAGTACTGCATTGATATGTCTATCCCAATCTCCGCCATGACTTTAAGTGCATCAGGGTTGACACCGGACCCAGCCCTGACTCCAGCGCTTTCGGCGTTCAGACCCAACCGCCGAGCGAATCCTTCGGCGATCTGACTGCGACAACTATTCTCGACGCAAATGAATAAGACCTTCAATTGCAAAACTCCTTTTTTGTGAGTTGTACTGGCACTACTTCTAGTGCGCAACAACCGCTTTGGCATTAATTGCGGGGCATGGAGCGTAATGCATTAGCCTTGATCACGTCATCGTTCCGCCTTATTCGATGGCAGTTCTTTAGATGACACCTGCATGCCAGGTCTCAATTCATCAGTTCCCCTGAGAACTATCTGATCGCCCTCAGCGAGATTTCCGAACACTTCGATCGAGTCATCAGCAGATATACCGGGTTTTACGTCTATCCATTCAGCAATGTCATTTTTTACTCGAATAACGAACGTCTTCTCCGTTGTCTTGACGACAGCAGACGCCGGGACAAAGAGAGTAGGCCGATTCCGTCGCATCGGCCATAGCACCTCAGCAAACATGCCTGGAGTCAGGCGACGATCGGAGTTGCTCACGTCTAATTCCACAGCCATTGTTCGGGTGTCGATGTCGACTGACTCAGCAATGCGCCGTACGATTCCCGAAAAGGACTCTCCCGGGTATGCGGATACTGTGAAGCGTACGGACGTGCCAGGAGCAATTCCACCTACGTCAGATTCTGGCACTGGCACTACCAGCCGAAGAGTGGTCTGCTGCTTTAACCGCAACAATGGTGGTGACGAAGCATTCGCAGGAGGGTTGACGAAGCTGCCTTCGTGCACGGTTCTCTGTGTGATCACCCCATCAAATGGAGCGGTCAGTCTAAGATATGCCTCAAGGGCTTTGCTAGAAACGGCCGACTCAAGAGCCGCACGATGCCTGTTGTTAGCTGCTTTTTGTTGGGACTCAAGTGACTTGCATTTACCTTCCAAGGATCTTGCAGTAGCGGCATCTGCCTCCGCGGTCTTCTGTGCGACTTCCAGATCATTGCCAGGGATTATACCGGGATATTCTGAAGCTCCCTTCAGTCTTTGATAGGTATCCGCACTGGATTTTGCTCTGGCCTCGGCAGCCGCACATTGCTGTCTTGCAACTTCCAATTCATCTTTCGCCTGAATGCTCTCATCCCTCGCTGCCGTGGCTGCATCAATACCTTGTCTTGACTGAGCTGGCAGCTCAGGAGCGGTCATTCGTATCAGCAGCTGCCCTTTTTTGACTACGGAACCGCGATCAACGCCAATCCATTCGACAAAGCCAGGAATTTTCGGATAGATTCCGACATCGCGGTAAGCGATCAGGTCGGAAGGAAGTTTTGCTTCGCGTTGCAAATTTTGAGCTATCACTTTGGTAACAAGAACTGGTCGCGGTGCGTTCGCCGTTTGTGAAACTTGTGATTCCGACTTCTTTTCAGAATCCTGGACACCACAACCAGATAGGATCGTCGTGAGGGCCAATATTGCCATAGTTGAGCGAAGCCCTCGTTTATCTTTCATGTGCAACTACGGAGCTCCTTCTGTTTCGGTAGCAAGTAAGCGGGGGTGAATAGATGAGGTCTTGCGACTTGCCTTATGTTGAACCATCGTAAAGATTGACGGGATGACCGTAAGAACAACGGCAGTTGAGGCTATTAGCCCGCCAATGACAGCGCGTCCCAACGGGGCGGTCTGGTCGCCTCCTTCAGCGAGCGCTAGTGCCATTGGCACCATGCCTGCCACCATTGCCATGCTGGTCATGAGGATTGGGCGGAGCCTACTTGTGGCTCCGTCAACAGCAGCCTCGGCTGCTGATTTGCCGCTCATGCGGGCAGATTCTGCAAACGTCACTAACAAGATCGTGTTGGCAACGCCGACGCCAATTGCCATGATGGCACCGATGAAAGATTGTATGTTTAGAGTGGTTCCGGTCAAAAACAAGGCTACCACTACCCCGCTGATGACGGCAGGAACGGTGCTAAGGACGATGAACGCCAGTCGCGCGGATTGGAAGTTGGCAGATAGCAAAAGAAAAATCGCTAGCACGGCAACACCTAGACCAGCAAATAGTGCTCCAAATGCATCTTGCATTGGAGGAATCTGGCCGCGGACAGACACAGTAACGCCACGTGGCGGTTGACCAGCTCGATCTAGGGCAGCTTTCACCTGTTTGGCGGCTCTTCCCATGTCATTTTCAGAAGACCTCTTCACCAATGTTCAAAAGTCCTCTTCACCAGAACGCTGCCGTGCCATCAATTGTAATTACATCTAAAAAAATCCAGCCAAGCAATCAAACTGCGATGAAACAACTTCTTGAACACTTGAACAATCGTGATGAATGTTCGCTGGGGTCTTCAACAAACCCGGGACGGAAAAAGCCATTTTTCTAGTTTCGGCGTAAGTATTCGCGGGGCTTGCCGTCCTCGTAATTACAGCGGCTTTTCTAACTCTCCAACCACCTGGGAGGGGGTCCGCCTAACCATCGCTGCCTTGGTTCGGGACGACAAATTTCCTTCGGATCCCATATTAGCTGGTCATCCTCGAAGCGTAGCGTAAGCGATTCATAGAGCCATACAGAAGGATTGTTGTGCAGTCTTTCATGCGCAGAAAGGAGCCACCTTTTTGCTTCCATAATTCCCAAAGGATGTAGGAGGTCGCGAATTTTTTCTGCATCCGTTTCCTTTATTCCAACTAAGGTCATTGTCCAAAGATCAACCTCTTTGCTCCAAAGATCAGAAATGATCCATACGTCAGAAGTATTTTCGAATGTTAGGAAGTCAACTCTACAAACTGAGTTAATCAGTATGTCTTCAAACAGGTGATTAAGTAACTCCAAAGAAAACGGATATACATAGCCACTAGGTGGGTCAGGAACCTCGTTTCCAGCAAAACAGGTCAACTGCATACCTAAAATCCATAAAAAAGTTTGTTTAATTTGTCAATAAATTTTTGAGCTGCTTCCGAGAAGTTTTTTACAACCTTGTAGTAGGGTTCATCAAAAGGCGCATTCTGCCCGCCCTCCACAATCGGATTATCAGGCCCAGGCGGAATCGCTGGTCCTCCAGGTGCCGGACCAGTTCCCGGCTCCGATGGTGCGTCAGGTCCACCAGGTGAATGGTCTACGGGTCCCATTCCATCGTCCGAACCGGAACCGGAGGAGCCAGAGCCAGAACCGGAACCGGAACCAGAACCGGAACCGGAACCAGCACCACCAGGAGTGGCACCGCTTCCACTGCCTGAGTTTCCACCACTATTCATGATGATGCTTGGGCCGCCGATAATACCGCCCGTATGCGTTAATCCAGTTCCGCCCAGCCCGGGGGATGGCGGATGAATGAGAGGACCTCTTACACCGCCGAACGGAACCACGAACATGCCAGTAGGGTCAGTATTGTTGATCGGATCGTTGCCCACATATGTATAGAGATTCTGATATGCGTCACTTGGAATTGGGTCAGGCTGATAGAATCGTCCGAGCGCAGGCGAGTAGTAGCGGGCCTTGAAGTTGTAATCTGCAAAGAGCCCATTACCCAGTTGCCCTGTAAATCCGAACGGTTGCCCGCCTAATGTTATACGGGCACCTTGCCCGAAAACATCGAAGGCTGCTTGAGCAGCAATAGCACCTGTGTTGTTGCTAACAGAAACTATCGATCCCAGCCAATCCGCATGGTTGTATGTAATAGCTCCACCGGCAGCAACTTGAATTAGTGACTCATCTGCCTTAACTCCAGGAATAAACCGGTTCTGCAAAGTATCGGTGGCGCCGTTATATGTGGCGATGAGGCGCGATCCATCATAGATATAGCGGGTTGGAGGAGTTGCACCATTTGGTTTGACCTGAGCCTGCCTCTGAAGGATCGGATCATAGATGAAAGTAAGGTTTGCGCCTGTCTGAAGCTGCTTTGTGAGGTGTTTTTCAGTGTCGTACTGCAGCGTGTTTGTGCCTATTTTGGTTAAGCAGCCATCGGCGCTGTAGGTATTAACAGTGGCACCAACTGCGGTGTACTGGTTCATGTTGTTGGTCGTGTAGGCAGTTGTGCCACCCGCGTTAGGATGCTTGATATAAGCGCCATCAGAGCAGTTGAGGCTGTTTATCTGATGGACATTGTTGTACCCCATCGTCCAACTGACTGACGAGCCAACAAAATTGTGCTGCAAGCTGGTCAGGTCATTATTGAGCGCATAAGTATAAGCAGTGTTAGTGCCATTGTTGAGGGTGAGCGCTGTGCGCCTGGAAAGCGGGTCGTAATCAAAGTGCGAAGCGCTTGCAGTTGCGCCATTTAACTTTATGTCTGTCAGCCTGTTTAGCTGGTCGAACTGGCGGTTAATGTAATAGCCATCGGGCCAGGTCGTTTTCGTGCGATTGCCGTTAGCATCAAGCTCATGAGCAACGACCTTTGCATCAGGGTAAGTTTCTGAGATGAAGCGCCCAGCAGAATCATAGCCACGCTGGAAGTTACCCGTTGATGGATCTCCAGGAACTTCTGGTGTCGATGCGCTCAGCAATCGCCCAGCTAAATCGTAGCTGTAGCTTACTGTGGCTTGTCCCTGAGGAATCTTTGATGTTACGCGATAAAGGAAATCGTATTCGTAATTAATGGTCTTATTAGCTCGCGTTCTGAACGTGAGCAGGTTTCCATTTAAGTCATAGGACTTGTTTTGCTCGAACTTTGCATCCGGAAATTTAACGCGGTCCTTGCGGTCCAGCCCGTCGTAAGTGAATTCCGTTAAGTTGTTGTTTGCGTCTTTCTGGCTAGCCAGAAGCCCGTTTGTTGTATAAGTCCTGGTGTCGCAGACGATATTAGCAGGGTCCGTTACAGTCTGGACGCGGCTAACAGCATCATAACCATACTGCCATTTTCTGTTTTCTGCATCTGTAATCGACTTGACCCGGTCGTTGATGTCGTATTCATAGGTCGTTACATGACTTGCCGGGTCTGTTATCGTTTGCAGCTTGTCCGAAAATGTATAGGCGTAGTTGTAGATCTGCCAAGGCGTAGCAGGAATACCCGTCTGTTTTTGAACAGAAGTTTTGTTGCCGTCGTCGTCATATGTGAAATTGGTGACGAAGTTGAAAGGCGCCGGATCTGTTATCTGCGTCATTCGCCGCAACGGATCGAAAACATACGCGGTGCTGTTGCCTCGAGGGTCAATCATCGAGATTCTATTTCCGACAGAATCGTAGCCAAACTGAGTGGTCAGATTCAGGTGTCCAGGACCGCCCTGGTCTTCTACAACCGAGAGTAATTTTTCTGTTGCAGTATCATAGTTAAACTGAGTGACGATGCTGGTTTCATCAGTACTGGTCAGCATCTGTCCTTTGGTGTTGTACGTAAAATGCCTTGCCGGAATTCCAGCTGAAACTTCTGGATACTGGATTGTAAGAAGGTTCCCGGTGCTATTGTCATAGCTGTAAGTGGTTGTTAACCCAGTTGCGTCAGCGGCTGTTTTTACTTTGTTGAAGGTCGGATCAAATGTAAAAGTATTCTTGACGGTAAGCAGAGTGCTGCCAGGCTTGGGCGTCGAAGTGACGCCGGTTACATTGTTTTTTGAATCATAGGAGTAAGAAAAAGCATTTCCTTCCGGCATTGTCTTTGTACTGAGCCTGAATAGCCCATCATAGAGAGAATCAGTCTCTTGCCCGAGCGCATTTATGTCTCTGAGCACGTTGCCAATTTGATCGCTGTACCTGATATGCGCATTGCCTGAAGGGTCATCAATTTCGGAGCGCAAGCCAGCAAAATAGAAGTTCGAGACGTTATTAAGTGCGTCTGCCTGGCTAGCAATTCTGCCAAGCGTGTCATACGTGTTTGTTAGTACCGGGTTGCTTGGATGAGCAGGCAAAAAGAACTGAGTCATTACGCCTGGGTCTGAGTAGGCAAACGTAGTGTTCTTGCTGTTTGCATCTGTAAATGTTGTTAGATTGGCATTTGCATCAACCGCGTAGGAGACAGATCGCCCCGTGCCATCACTGACGCCCGCAAGCCGATTACCGGTGTAATTGAGGCTCAAGCTGCGCCCGGTATTATTGGCAATGCCTGTCAACTTGCCAGACGTGTAGGTCAAGTTAACTTGAGTACCTGCCGGATCGACGATGCTAATGATATTGCCACTGGTGTCATAATTCAGAGCTTGCTGCTGCGGGTTCTTGTATGTGAATGAGCCATCAAGATTCTGAGTCAGGCTTCCAGCGTCCTTGGGCGGTGGGTTGTAGGTCCCATCCGGAAGTTTGACAAAGGTTTTGACTGTATCAGGAGTCGTCACAACAACAGTATTTTGCGAGACCTGATCCACAAACCAGCATGTACACAATGCTGCAATCACGCTTTTATTCAACGGCTTTGTCAGATCATCATACAGATCGGTTGTGACAAAAAGTTCGACGATAGCTGCAGCTGCATCAACCGGTGAATCTTCTCCCAAGACCTGATAGCCGTCGCTGTTGTGCCTCGCTGTAAGTGCAAAATTGTGCGTCCAGCCCTTACCTAGCGGCCCGTCATTGTTTTTGGCAGCTGAGTTGTATTGCTTTTGAAAAGTCAGTTTATAAGGGAATGTCCCACTTCCGATGCTCAAGTCATCATTTACGTAAGTGAAGTTGCCTCGGAACATATCAACAGGATCGCCACCCGATTGCCCCGGTTGTGGTTTCCCTTCACCCTGTTGTCCTCCGCCTTCGACTGCCCCTGTAGCGCTTCCGGTTTTGCTTTTCTGTCCTCCTGAGTAGGATCCTGGCCCAGTAACAGTCGCCAGCGCACCGAGGTTGTTATTCCCGGGTGACCCATCGAGCCCTTGCAAAAAGTAACCATAACCGGTCCATTCGTCGATGGCTATTTGTCCGTCTTTTGGAACAACTGCCTGATATGGGTCAAACGGTATCGAGATCGATGACCCAATTGCATTTAGCGTGGCTGCTGAATAGTTTGTGAGCTGTGGCTCCACATCGGAAACCCAGTTCTCGCTTGTGGCCAAAAAGATCGGCAAGGAACTGGAGTTAGCTGCCTCAATAATTTTGGCAGTATTGATTCCTATAGCAAGTGGTGGCACTTGCAGTTGCTGTAAGATTCCTGCCTCGTATGCGCTTGCATGCAGCGTTGCATTTAGTCCAACAGCTGTGGTATTAATTGTTTTGTCTTTCTTGTCAAGGCTCGAGATGCCAGTAATAGCCTGGCCAATGTCTGTATAGGTTGCCCCTGGTGGCGAGTCCGTCGGCATCAAAAAGCCGACTATTCCAGCATAATTGTGAAGGACAAGTCGGCAACGATTCATCTGCCCAAGCAAGCTTCCGACAATACCTGATTGCGAACTTTGTGTGTGCCAATTAACTGCAAGCATTTGCCCCATTACAGGCTCTGAAGTTGCAGGCAAACCTGAGTCGACAGCCTGAGCCAAAAGGCTCTGGTTGTACTCGACCATTGCGCGGCTGCTTGAGCCCCATGAATTGCCACAAAAAACAGGCGTCAATGAGAACAGTGGTTGGATCCAGATATTATCAAACCCGTAAGCGTAGTGAGTGATCCGGAAAACTGCAGGATGGAATGTTCCAGGTGTAACTGCCGTTGTACCGGTAGCTACAGCGGTTCCATCAAAGTAAAGAACCGGAAAATTTGATGGATTATAGAAAACAGTCAGCCTGTGCCCATACAGTTCATCGCTAAAAAAGGACTGGTTAATCCCGTTCAGAAAGGCAACTTGATAAACAGTCCTGTAGGTATCGGGAATGTCAGCAAAAATTTCCGGTGTGTCACCTGGATTCTGGTAAGGCAAGCTAGTCTGCCGTAATTGCCCGAGATACTGATCGATAGTTCTCCCGCCGATGATATCGGCGACGGTGGCAGCCGGATTCTTAGTCCTTATCCAGCTTATGAGGTTGCCTGCCATTGTTGTTAGCTGGCTACGGATATTATCATTGTTAATGTTCTGAACAGAGATTGGCGTTAGTG
>JAKFVQ010000016.1 GCA_021732085.1 Candidatus Obscuribacterales bacterium
GCATCGTCCGGGGGTTCTCAATCCCCTAGCTCTACCCCATCCTCTCCCGATGTGAGCGTAAATGCTAGCTCAAGCCCTGCCGGCAGTGATAGCTCAGGTAGCAGTGGTGGTTCAGACTCCAATTCTGGATCGCGAGGAGGCAGCGATACTGGTGCTGGCAATCCAACAAATACTGCAATGACAAGTCCCGCCGGAACTATTGCCGGCGCTCCTTCTGGATCAACCAGATCAGCCGCACCAATTTCGCCCCCACCAGCGGCCGGAGCGCCGCCGCCACCAACGCCGAGTGTATCTACCGGCGGTTCTGCGTCGGCGGATGTGACACCACCTAAATCAGACGAGAAAGATAAAGACTCCAAAGCTAAGGGAGGAGGCTAGTCATGAACAACGAATCAAGACCGGTGCTCTCTCTCTCTAACTCAAGGATCTGTCAAAAAATGCCTCCCACTAGACAAAACAAAATAAATTGGACGCTATTAGCACTGCAGATGTTTATACTCGGGCTTTTATTCATGTCCAGCCCACTGTCCGCTTTAGCTGACGGATCCGGCGGTGGCTCAGGCGGCGGTTCCGGTGGCGGAACGGGTGGCGCCTCTGGTGGCACTGCTGCTCCCAAGAGCCCCAACGATGCGACCCAAACTGGCGCTGCCGATGTGCGTGAGGACTACCGGCGAGCCAATAAGCTTTCTATCCCCTTTGGACCGCCCACAAAGCGCAATCCTGAAGGACTGGATGAAGTGAAAGATCGCGAGTCGCAAGGACCATCAACAGTCGATCACGGTCCTGGTCCTGTATACGCTTGGCCGGTAGTGATTCCTAGCGCCACATCTAAAGTTCCAACCAAGCGCGATACTGGCATTACAAAGCATCGATTGCAAACGTTCGGATTGCCAATTTCTGATACTCAGTTTCAGATGATACATCGGATGGATCAACAAATCATGCTTGAAGAGATGTTCGATCCCGAGCGTGTGATGTGGCTTGCTGCGTCAATGGGCACGAGCCAGGCTCAAGATGCCTCCAACAGCTGCGCCAATATGGCGCGAAACCAGGGCGCCGCAGCAATCGATTATGTCGCTTGTCCAATCTACAATTTCACTGTTGATGAAAATAACAAGTGGAATAAGATTCGAAATCAACTATTTCTTCCGATGGCGGTTTTGCTGCTTCTTCCAGGCGCTGTCTTGGCTCAGGTGAAAGTTATTGTTGCTGCTGGAATGCCTATTGTCGGTGGAGACGTAAATCCATTTGAAGGCATTACTCGTTCTATCGTGGCGATATTTCTGATTCCGGCAACCTATCTGGTCGTGAACTACGGGATCGATTTGAACAACTCGATAACTTACACAATTGCCGATGAGTACAACCGCATCTTCGGCAGTAACATGTACAAAGATGCACTATGTACGGTGATACGGGCTTTCCCTGTTCGCCAAGCGCATGAAAATCGCAATGGTATTTTCAAAGAAGTGAAGGATTGGAGCAAAGAAGCCAAAACTCCGGCCGAAGGTATGGAGGCGCGCTCGCTCTTAACGAAGGTTGAAGATCCTTGCACCGGCCAATTTGAAACTGATCCTGATAGAGCTGACGAACAAGCACCATTTTTATCTGTGGGTCAACGATTCTTCACCAACGGCTCAAATGCTGTGTTGATGATGACTTGGAATACCCTATGTGCTTTCCAGGTAGTTTTTCTCTGTTATCTATGGCTGATCGGTCCAGTCATTGCGGCTTTGTGGGTTTATCCAATGCCACAGCTGCGTGGAGCACTTGGGGGCTGGGTCGAGGGCGTAATAACGCTCTGTTTCTGGTCCCTGTTTTGGAACACAGTCGTACTTCTATATGCTTGCTTTCGAGGTGTTGACTCTACAGGTAGTATTATCTGTTCCGCGCTGGACTTCCTCGCGGTTGAGGCCGTCCGGCAATCCTTCAATCTGGCCGGGCTAATTGGAGCTGCTGGCAACAAAGTCGCTGGTTTAATGAGCGAAATGGGCCAGGGTGCCCAGCCAGGAGTCGCTGGCGGAGGCGGCAAGGGAAGTGGTGCTGCTGGTCATGGAGGTTCCGTCCGTGGACATGGTGCCGGAGCTCATGCAGGCGGCGGTCATCATCAAGGCGGCCATGGCGGAGCGCATGGTGCTACCCATGGTGCCGGTGTTGATGCCGCTCACGCTGCAGCGGCCGCTGCTCATGCTGGCATCGGCGGTGCCCATGGTATGGGTACAAGCCTTAACATATCTGCAGGTAGTGTCGGTGGCGTCTCTGCCGGAGGTGGAATCGGCGGTCACGGTGGTACCGGAGCTTTTGGTGACAAAGGTGGTATTGGTGGTGCTGGCGATGGGCTAAACGTGCCACCAGGTATAGGAGGCATAGCTGCCGCTCTTGCTAGCGGTGATGTCGGTGGGGTGATTGCTGGCATGGGTGCGCCACCAATGATTGGTGGCGATATCAACACGCTCAACTCCATCGGAGTGAACTCTTCATTCAATCTCAACAGCAGCGCGTTTTCCTCAATCGCTGCCAGCAACCTAACTATGGGTGGTAACGTGATTGACGTAAATGGCAACTCGCTCGGTATTTCCGGAAGAGATGCGGCCAATCTTATCGGTGTCAATAATTTTGCCAACTATCCTGCTGGGCAGATGCTCAGCAATGAGCAAGCGCGTGCGGCATTCGAGCAAGCCCGATCGGACGTTCGCAATATGAACATTTCCGATCCAGGCAACGCTGCTGATCGCGATAAGGTGATGAATAACTGGCAGGATTTGTTGAACGCTGGTGAAAACGCAAGTCCAGGTGGTGGTGCAATCAACATGCCTAGCGGCATTGAGGGCGTTACTGCAGCTGGTGGTTATAACGTTGCTGGTGCGCTTGATGCCGGTGCCTCACCAAGCATGAGTATGGCCTACAATTCGATTGGCGGTGCTCTGCAAACGGCCAACGACGCACTCAATAATTTGCGAACCAGTGCAAATCCCGAAACGGTGCAAGCTATTTCAAATCTAGCTCGCGATTTTGTAAATACTGGAGCTAATGGAGATCCCATGGCTATGCAGGAAATGGCCCAGCGCGCCAACAACTTAGCGCGTGAGATGACAGTCCCGTCTGCAACGCCAATGTCCTTGCCACAGCTAGCAGCAGCCAATCAAGAAATCTACGCTGCTCGCAATGCAATGGATACCTTCCAGAATAACAATCCTGCTGTTGCTTACTCCGGTGGAAATGCGATGCCTCCAAGCGGTGAACAGTATGCACGTTCGTCGTCTTATGATGGGACCCCTGCCGCGTTTAGCGGTGGCGGTTACACCGGTGGATACACTGGCGAAGGACCAGTAGCTAACGCTGGCTACTCAGGAGGCGGAGGTCAAGTCGCTTACGGTCCTGGTGGTGTCGTATATGGTGACTATACCAACTCCGGCTCCGCTGGCTATGCCGGTGGCGGCACTGGCTATGTGGAAAATAGTGGAGGCGGCTATGCCCGCGATGTGCATCACAGTCAGCCTTTGAGCGATTCAGTTTCACAGGCCGGTGGCTCAACTAGCTACTATGGCGGCACTCAGCACAGTGGAGGACATGATCCTGGAGCCTCACATGGAGTCCAGGGACATAGCTACCAGAATCAACATGCTGCCAATCCCAACTATAGCGGGCATGGGTATTCTTCCACTCCGGATCAGGTTTATGCTCAAATTCAGTACAATAACAGCGGCTATGGTCAGGTAGATCCAAACAGTGCGACTGGACAGGTCTACTATGCCAATCAAGCTGGTGCCCAGGGGTATTATTACGAGAACACCAATACCGCCAGTGGTGCTTCGTACAGCGGCTACTATGACAGCGGTAGTCAATCTACCCCAATGTATGGTGGGCAGCCTACCTATTATTACGATAACTATGGCACTCTAATGCAGGGTCCTGTTTTTCAGGATAATCAGGGCGTTCCATTCTATTGCGATAACAATGGTCAGTCCTTCTATTTCGATAACCCGGCGCAATTTGTAGGAGGCTCTGCAACTGGTCAGGCTATCTATGCCGACCAGGGGCAAGGTCAGTGGGGCTATCAAGCCGGTGGATACGCCTATGATGCTGGAAATTCTGGCTACGGACATTCGTTCGGCTACGACAATTCCCACAACCACCCAACGCCGGGGTCACATGAGGATGTAGTCCGGCAGCAAGATGCATACAGGGCCCAAAATGGACCTCAGGCTCATGGAGGCTGGGATCAATTCACTGGTAGCGGTCACCATGATCAGTCTGGCACTGTTTACGGTGCTGGTTATGCAACCAGACCTGGTGGCAGTCCTGGTACTGGCCAACCAAAAGGCGACATAAACAAATTTGGTGAGCGTCCTGCGCAACAGCATCAGAAATCGCAGGGCAGCTCTTCGTCGGCATCCACATCCTCCTCATCGTCTTCTTCCGCTGCATCTTCCGCTGCGCAGAAGAAGCAAGATTCGCTAAATGATCAGCTTCTGCGTAACAAGCAGCAGGCGAAACTCACCGAAGAGGAGCGTGCCCGCAAGAAGAAAGAGGAAGAAGAGCGCAAGCGCAAAGAGCAGGAGCTCAGAGACCAGGGTAAGAATCCGTGGGAGACATAATGCGGATGATTCGCTCTAGCTCTCTGAGGAACGTTCTCTATTTGGAAACACCTAGGACCCTATGGTTTAACAACACTTTTGTTGTAAGCAAGTGATTCCACTTTTGATCCTCCGCTCCTTTTCTCAGATCGGAATGCTGGCTCGAATGACCTGTGCCGCAAGCATCTCTGTGTTTCAGGTTGAGTGGAATCAGCTAAAGACCACCCTTGCGTGCACCATTCAGGCGTTTGCGTGTTCGTCTCAGCATCGACCGATTGGATGGCGGGGGGATCTAATCTTCAGGGAAACCCGAATCCAGGAAGAAACCGCTTGCATTTTGCCCAATATCTGTAAAATATACTTAATGGATGGCTTTGCCGCTAGAATGGGTTAGTGGCAGCTTTCAGGCTTCAGGTTTCGTTTTAATGTCTCTTGTCCACAAGGTCATCATCCTCAACAAGCCATTGAAGATCCGGGGGTTCTCCTTCGGACAGTGGGCTATCTTGGCGATTGCGGTCTCTCTTGGCTTTTTCCTCGCTTTCAAGTGTCCGACGGACTGGAAGCTAGGTAACCTACCCCTGGGCGTTTTCGTTTGGGTCGCCATCGTCGGTCTTGCCATGGTCGGTGTTAACGCTGCTGAGTTCAAACCTATGGCCTGGTGGCGCAATCTGTTGCTGTATAAGATTCTTGGGACCGTACCCAAGGCTTATTACCCACACGTCGAAGAAGAAAACTTCATTTATCCCGACCCGGATGTAATAGACATTCAAAGACGGGAAGATGAAGGATATATAGAACTGCAAGTTTAGGGAGGGCAGCCTAACTTATCAAACCTGTGCAAAACTAGTATTTGACGCTCCGGCCACTTTCACACCACTACTTTATTTGACCTTTAAGGCAACACCATGACTGGGCTCAAACCACAACGATCTAGGCGAAGCGCCGCTTCTCAACGGGATTATGACGCCAAAAAAGCGGCTGAATCCGAATCCGGCGGCATTCTAGGCAACTTGCTCGGTCAGTTGCCTCCGATGGTGCGCGACCTCCTGCCGATTCCGCAAACAACGACCGCCGAAGAGAAGGAAATAGCCGGCCCGCCCAAAGATAAGCGGACGACTGCCAGCTGGCAGGATGTCTGTTTTATTCACTCCATCCCTGGCGACGACGACGACGAAGGTTTGCTCGTCTTAGGCGATGGCAGTATGCGCAAGTTCATCAGTTGCAAGGGCATTAATGCATTGCTCTTCGATGAAGCTGAGCGAGATAAGTTGGCGCGTGACTTTGCTTCGCTAGCAAATTCAATTGACTCCGACATTCAAATACTTGTCACCTCACGAAACCTTTCCGTTGACGAATACCTTTCGCGCTATCAGAAAGAAATCAAAACTGATAACGACTATTTGCGATGGTATGCCGACTATACGGACAAATGGTTCCGGCGCGTGCAAGACGTCCACTTCGTGCCGCAGCGCGACTTCTACGTTGTGGTCAGCTATCAGCCCCCGGATTGTCGTCACGTTACCCGGGGTTGGAACGGAAAGCGGTCTGTTCAAAAGCATGAAGAGTTTCTCGAAGATTTGAATCGCTACACGAAGACTGTATTTGAACAGTTGCGGCATTCAAACTTGCGACCGAATATTTTGAATCGCAGAGAGATGCGCAACCTCATTTACCTGCACCTGAATCCTAGTTTGGCTGTTGCCGAATCCGATGCACCGCCGAGCCGTCCGGGTATTTCAGAAGCATCTGTTCTAGCTCGTTCCGGTTTGAAGGTCACAGATAACTATCTTTGGCTGGACGGTAAATATGTCGGCACGCAATACATGCAGCAGGTCCCTCACGAAACTTGGATGGGCTGGCTTGTTGAACTGTTGACGTTGAGCGTCGAGTATACAGTCACGCTGTACATTCACTGTTGCGATCAGGATTCTGTGCGCAAGAAATTGAAGAACCAATACACGTTAGGTATTGTCGCTAGCACGCAGTTATCGACGCCTGACCTTGAAGGTTTGGAGTCTACGCGAACGGCGCAGTCCGCCATCCAAGAGTTTTTGCGCAGTTCCAATAAAGCATTCGATATGAGCTTCTATATCAAGACTCACGCCGATACCGTGGAGCGCTTGAATGGGCACATGGACGAAATTCGCCGCGTGTTCAAAAACAAGGGCGCGATTATGGATCGTGCGCAAATGCTGCAGCTTGATGCCTGGCAGTCGTGCTTGCCTGTTGGTGTGGATAAGCTTGCCATCTGTCACCGCGTAATGTCTCCAATTGTGGGAAGCTTCTGGCCCTTCTTTACGGCAAGCTGCGGAACGCCTGAAGGTGTGCCGTTTGGATTTGCAATTGCATCACGTGAACCGGTGCTGCTCAATCCGTTCTATCGAGGCGCGGGTAAAGACGCAAACAACATGTTCGTTGTAGGTACGACCGGTGCTGGTAAATCTTTTGCTGTGTCTATGATGATTTTGCGTCTGTTGCCGCTTGGTGTGCGCTTCGTGCTTATAGACAAAACCGTCGACAAATTTGGTGCTTATCGTTTCATCACCGAACTACTTGGCCCGGAGTTCTGTGCTTATATCGACCTTGGTCCAAGCTCAGGCTTTGTACTTAACCCATTCGACATCGGGCCTGATGATGGTAAGCCCGGTGAGCCTTCGGCTGACAAGATCAGTACGCTGCTTTCCTTGCTCGACTTGATGCTTACGCCAGAAGGGCGTGAAGAACTGAACGTCGAAGAAAAGTCGTTGCTGGACGGTCTTATTCGTGTTGCGTACATGGATTCTGCTTTCCGCGGCACTGTGCCGACGATGTCTGACCTGGCACGGGTTACGGCGCAAGCCGCTGCTGATGAAATCGATCCAATGCAACGCGATCGCCTTCATGGCTTCGCGCGCGGTCTTTCCTTGTTCACCAGAGCCGGTGCTTTCGGCGGATTGGTAGATGGTCTGACCAACATCGATGGCGAAAAACACTTCATCGTTTTTGATACCAGAGAACTGAATGACCCGCGTCTTGAGCGTATGGCGTCATACATTCTGGCTGAGTTCATCAGGCGGAAAGCTGCTGAAGCGAAAAAACGCAACTTACGATTTGCAGCTATCATCGACGAAGCTGCGACGCTAATGCGATTCAAGGCCGGAGCCAGATTGCTGGATGACCTTTCACGCCGAGCTCGTCACTACGGTATGATGCTCGTCACAATTACGCAGCAGTTGAAGGACTTTTTCCGTCAAGCTGACTTGGCCGACTCTGTCGTCAAAAACGCACACATGAAAATTTTGCTCAGGCAAGACCCTTCAGACTTGAAGGTATTGAAGGAGACCTTGCGCTTGACTGATGCTGAGACGCAGGCAATTGAGAACTTCGCTCACGATCAAGAAAAGAGAAAAGACAGCCAATGTCTTCTCATAGTTGGTGGCATACACGGTACCATTCGATTGGTGCCCAGCCCGATGGATTATTGGATTTGCACGTCTGAACCAATCAACGACATTCCAAAACGTAGAGGAATGATCGAGGACGTGAAAGCTAAGAACCCGACCATTAACCATACTGACGCTTGCCGCCAAGCGGTGTATTATTTAGGTCTGAACCACGAATAAACTTCAGCGTAAACGAATTCGAGTATGGATAAAATATTTAGTTGGCCAGTTCTGGTTGGTATTTGCGGAACCTTTCTTGTCGTTTGGATTTCTCTGCAGTTCCTGTCAACCATGCGCCTTCAAGAGGAAGCCAAAGATATTGGCGATCGCGTTTTTTCTTGGGAATGGCCGGGTCAAGATTGGCAATCATCCGCCAAAATGACTGAGGCGGAAATTGTGCGTCGCACCGATAACGACGCCGTTGTGCGAGTTAGTGGGAAGCAAACTTTGACCAATAAAACTAATGAGGGAGCGGAAAAAAACAGTGCCAGCCCGCTTGACATTTCTAAACAGCGATCAGAGACTGTAGATTGTTCAGTTACGCTCACTCTGTATAGGCAAGGCACCGGACAGGCTGGCTATCAGTGGGTACTCGGGCGAGTTGAGCTCTAACGCGAGGTGACTTCTGATGTACTGGAGAGTTAGAAAAATCAGCCCGGAGCAGGTGGCAAAAACCTACGGCGTGCATGCTGTTTGCGTGGCAAGTGTGCTTTGTAATCTCGTGTTGTTCAGCAAAGTTGCTCCAGCAAAGGGACTCAATGCAGAACAGAAAACTAACTTTGATACCTTCGCGCGCAACGTGACGCGTCACATTCTCGACGGATGTTTTGTCACTTATGAAGCATCCATGGTGCAGCTCTGCTTCAATGGCGGAAAGAACGAACTCGGTCCGCAAGCCATCCAAGCGCTGGTCCAGATGGATGAAGTTGTGCCGCGCTCGATCGATAATATGCGCGCTGTTTCGCGCCAACTGAAAGAAGCTAAGAGCGTAACTCAGATTTCTATCGATGATGTAAAAATGGAAGATCCTACTAGCCAGGGGCTCATTCCAATTGAGGTCGGCGGACGCGTAGTAAAGCACTCCGCTGAAGGATTGTTGGGGCCAAATGGATTTCGATTCAAGTATTTAGTTGGTATCGCCAAGAAGGGCGACGTTGAGACTCCCGTCGTTGTCCAATTCCAAGACGTGAGCGGCCAAGCTCCACAACAGTAAGTTTTTCAATCGTTCTACATAGTGGTGGACAAGGATGAAGCGAGAGTCGATCTCTTTAGGTGTGCTACTTGCGGTTTCTGTGGAACTGCTTTTTTGCTTGTTGCCGTTGCATAACGCATATGCGGAGCCGTCTAAGCAAAAGCACGTTATGATTCCGAGCGATTGTGGTGTGGATCAAAAAGGCAAAATACCAACCCCGACCAATCCTTCTCCCGAAGCGAGCAAGATTGATTCATCGTTTGCACCGGTCGTCGGTAAAATTGCAGCCATGCACGTTGACTGCAATTCTGAGCTATTGAAAGGAACTGTGCTCTCCAATTTCCAGGTCTCTAATCATGGAAAGGAAGTCTATTTGGATCCCCGACATCCAGCTCGCGTCTTTAATCCATGGAGCAAATCGCTGGACCGTTCAAATGTCATTGATTTTGATTCTCTCGGCGATTGGGGCGACTGGGTCATTGCTTATACCGTAAAAGCAAACGATGTTTGGCTGCCAATCGCCAATGGAGATGAACAGATAACATTGCATATTGAGCTTCAGCGCAATGGGTCTGTTTCGACCATCAAAACACCAGGTGTCTTAGACGAAAAGCGGAAGCAGCTAGTTGATCGATTGCGGCAATTGCATGCCAGCCGTTGGCCTCTATCAGAAGCTTATTACAAGGGGCCGCCACTTAAGAATGTTTCCGTCAGTCCCGAATGTCGGGACTACGATCGCATCAGTTTTGATTTGACTGTTGGTTCAAATCGAAGAAAATTTCCAATGGGAGATACGCTGCAAACCCGAATGGCAGTTGTCCGAGATTCTGACGGAACAGATTACTGGCTGAATGGTTTAGATGATCGGCGTGTTTATCACGGACCTAATGGAAGCTGCATGGCCACTTGGTCCTATGGGAAAAATAGTAAGCGTCACACTGCCTTTCAGTTCGCCCCTGGCGAGTTTGATGCCGTTGTTAAAAAGATTGCTTTAGGACAATCACTATCTGGTTTCTGGAGCGATTACAAAGACAAGCACGAAGTACATGAGTGAACTGGAAACATTGGCGTCTCTGCGGCAATGCTATTGCGACACTGATATGATGAGTTAAGTCAGTTTGGTTGGTGAGCGGAGCCATACAGTGTTCGGATTTAGAAACTGTAACTTTGGAATTGGGTCCTATCCTCTATTCTCGCTGACGCTTCTTGCGTTTGTGTTTGCTGGCTGTAGCGAATCACAAGCTATTGAAAAGTGGGGATTTGTAGACAAGTCCGGGCGCACTATTGTCGAGCCGAAATATAAACGTGTGGATAGCTTCAGTAATGGTAAAGCCTATCTCTATGAGTTCGATCCTAGTAATCCGTTCAATCAATCTCCGCGGAAGATTGAGATTGATAAAACTGGAGCGCAATTGACGGCAGAGTCGATAAAAGCTAGCAGCCATTATGAGGAGCCGCGTGTTCCTGGAAAGCTATCGGTGAAGCGCTTTGCTTCTGGCGAATATGGCTATGTAGATTACCAGGGCACTACTGTCATTCCAGGGAAATTTTCTTATTGCCATCCCTTCAACAACAAATTGGCCATTGTTGAAATTAAGCGAGATGGACCATATGAGTTGATTGACGAGAAGGGGGTGACAAGGGCGCGATTTATTGATTCTCCGCCTGTGGACCGCATTGATTGGCTGGATAGAGAAAAGGGGTTGCTATTTTCTCGCCGGACAAAGGGCGATTCTTTTGCGAAGGGGTCTTATGAACCGAACTGGATTACGACAGTGTTCAATACTAAGGGGAAGAAACTCTTTACCTTGCCTGGACGTTTGCGCACCTATTCTGACGGCTTCGGAATCCTAGAAGTGAAGGGAGGTCGCGAAGGGGTAGTTAATGCTTTGGGAGAAACTGTCATTCCCGCCAATTATGAAAAATTGGAACTTTTCTCTGGCGGTTTGGCTGCTGCAAAAGACAGCCATGGCTGGAAATACCTAAATAAAAAAGGGAAAACAATGATCGCTTTGGACTCCAGCTATGTGAGCGCTGGATCTTTCCATGAAGGGCTCGCTGTCGTTTCTTATCTACCACCGCATATGGTGCAGTTGTTTTATAGCTCTCAAAAGAATGATGGAAGTCCAAACCCGTATGCGGACCAAATAAGTTGGACCTGTATTGATCCCACCGGAAAGAGTGTTCCGGCATTCGAAAAATTGAACGCTATAAAATTCAATGCTTTCAATGAGGGTTTAGCTGCATTTGCTGCAAAATCAGTAGATAATCAAACACGCTGGGGTTTTGTCCGCCCGGACGGCAGCCTAATGACTCCCCCTACGTTTAAGCATGCCTGTGACTTCCAGCATGGGCTGGCAGCGTTCTCCATTGAGGATGGTACGAGCGAGAAATTTAACGCAGAACATTGGAAGCAGGTGGCTCAATCAAATCAAACTTATTGGGGACGAGAGAAGATGTTAGAACAGTTTTTGAAAGAACGGAATGTCTTCGATTTGACCAAGCAAGAAATCGAAAAATTTCTTGGAAATGGAAAGGACTGCCCCGTTGCATCATATGCAGTCTTTTCTGCCTCGATGGAGAGCCTGCCAGGTTTTCTTGGACGAAATAACAGTGCGACAGCGACCACGTATACGCTGACAAAGGCTTTCTGTTCGCATGGTGCAAGATGGGCCGAATTCGAATACGATGACAACCAGCATTTGCTTCGCTACCGGCTTATGTCAACCGATGCTCCGGAAAGTTGGGTTGTGCCGGAAGCCAAAAGTTCAAGCGGAGCAGCCAGCGAATGCACGACGAAGGATATTCTTATTAAGCACTAAAAAAGGAAGTCGTTGCTCGCCAAGCTCTCAGGAAAAATGAGCTGTAGTTTTGTATGATCGCTCTTGTATCAATTCGACTGGGGGCGAGATGAGAAGAGCTCAGTGTTTTTTATTGGCAGCATTATTCTGTGTGCTATTCGTTTCTTTAAGCGAGTCAGTAAATGCCAGCTCTTCAGATAAGCTTCCCAAGCAAGCTCCGAAGAAGGTGAATGATCCTTGGCGTTTACCCACGAATGTGATTCCAGTTTCGTATGAGCTTACTTTTGAGCCTAACATTGATCAGTCGTCATTTAAGGGTTCCGAAGCAATACGGCTGAAAGTTCGAACAACAAGTAATGAGATCATCCTAAATTCGCAGGATCTACGAATTACTGACGCCAAGCTACTGGCGGCGGATGGTTTGCGTGCCTCAAAAAATGTTCGCGTCGAATTAGACGCGAAGTATCAGCGAGCGCGCTTTGTGGTTTCCGAGACAGTTCCTCCCGGTGACTATGTTCTTTCATGCAAGTTTAGCGGCAAGCTAAATGATGATTTGGCGGGCTTCTATCGATGCTTCTATGAGGATGCCGCGCATAAGAAACATTATCTTACGGCAACGCAAATGGAGCCGACTGATGCGCGCAAGATGTTTCCTTGTTTCGATGAGCCAGGTTTGAAAGCTATTTTTAATATCCGGGCGCTTGTTGATTCAGCTGACACAGCCATTTCGAATGGAGCGATTCAGAGCGAGGATAAGGTGGGTGGAAAGAAGTTGGTGATTTTCGAACCAACTCCGCCGATGTCATCGTATCTGGTGGCGCTTTTAACTGGGCAATGGAAGCGCACCGGTGAAAAGATTGTGGATGGAGTGAAGATTGCCGTTTGGGCGCCTACCGGAAAAGAGAACTTAGGAAAGTTCTCTTTGGAAGAAGCGGCGAAGAGTTTTGCATTTCAAAACAAGTATTTTAGTTTGCCTTATCCGTTTAAGAAGTTGGATTTGATAGCCGTCCCCGAGTTCTCTATGGGAGGCATGGAAAACTGGGGTGCCATAACATTTAGCGATGATTTGCTTCTGGTCGATGAAAAGACTGCTTCCATATTCCACAAACAAGGTGCTAGCGAGGTCATTTCTCATGAGATCGCGCACCAGTGGTTCGGCGATCTTGTCACCATGAAGTGGTGGGATGACTTGTGGTTGAATGAAAGTTTTGCTACTTGGATGGAGAGCAAGGTTACTGAAGCGCTTCACCCCGAGTGGGAAACGCACTTCGATCGTATCTCTAGCCGCAATTCCATTCTCCACGCCGATGCGCGACGCACCACGCATCCAATTCATGCTGTCATAAAGAATCCATCTCAGGCAATGGAGAGCTTTGATGGCATCACTTATCAAAAAGGATCGGCCGTTCTAACCATGCTGGAGTCCTTCTTGGGTGCGGCTGAGTTCAAGAAAGGCGTGATTAAGTATTTGGAGTCCCACAAGTTTGGATGCGCGGCCGCCGAGGATCTCTGGTCGGCGCTGGGCGGAACTCATACCTCTGGAATCATGCGCAGTTATGTCATGCAATCTGGAGCTCCGATCGTTCATGCAAGACAAATCAAGAATCCGAATTCGGCGACTCCTAATCCGCTTGCATTGGAGCTGAGTCAATATAGATTTTTCGAACGTGGACGTGACAAGAAAGATGCTTCAATTTGGCAAATCCCAGTACAAGCTCGAGATATCAGCTCGGCAGCTAGCAACCCGGCTCCATTGCTTTTGACAAAGACCCAGCAATTGTTTCCTTCGTATCCTGAAAAAACTCCCTTTATCAATGCGGGCGGCTTGGGATATTACAGAACAAGTTACGATCATGCGTTGCTCATGCGCATTCAAGAGAAGTTCGACAATCTTACCGATGACGAGAAACTTTCCTTCATTTCAGATTGCCAACAGCTGCTGCTCTCTGGCGAGATTCCTGTCGAAGACGCTTACAATCTCCTGAAGCGATTGAAGACGGAAAAGTCATACGAAGTTTTGGCGCAGATGGTTTATCTCATCGAATCGCCATACAAGTACATGAAAAAAGACCGGAAGAAAGAATATCAAAGCTTCGCTCAGCGACTAACATTGCCATTGAAGAAGCGATTGAATGGGTGGAATGCCGGCAGCTCTGATTCGCAGAGTCAAAAAAGTTTGCGAATTGCGGTCCTAGATCTGTTGGGGACGGATGCTCAGGATCCGCTAACCATCAAGGAGGCTAAAGCTTTATTCGAAAAATATGTCAATGATCGCAGCTCCGTAAATCCCGATCTGGTTCGCACCGTATTCAATATCACTGCTTACAATGGTGGGCGGAAAGAATACGATCAAATGAAGCAGTTATGGAAAAGCGCAAGCAATCCAGCTGATAAGGGACGCGCTCTGCATACGCTCCCAGATTTCCACGACAAAGCTCTAGCGGCTGAGACAATTAAGCTCGCTCGCAGCTCGGAGGTATCCAAACAAGACGGGATTTCCATGCTGTTGAGTCTGGCGGATAGTGAATATACAAGGGACGTTGGCTGGCCGTACCTGAAACAAAATTGGAATGAGCTGGTAAAAACCTATCCTAGAGATGAGGTGACGTCACTAATCTATGCTGGTGGTCCAATCGAGGATCGCGCGCGCCAGAATGAAGTCATGTCGTGGCATAGGGCGCATCCGGTGCCACATACTGCCGAACGCAAAAAACGTCACGATGAGAACGTTGAAACCTCTCTCTTATATAGAGAACGTTACGCTAAGCGAATAAGCGATTGGGTTTCCAAAACTGGAATGAAGATCTAGCTCTTGGAGGATGTATGACGCTAAAGCAGTCTATCGATCGAATTTGTCAGCCGAAGAACTGGCTTAACTCATGCGCTTGCCTCATTCTCCTGGCGGTTTTGCTGTTTCATGCATCGCTTTCCATTGCCGGAGACAGCAAGAATTACGTTCCCTGGCCGATGGACGAATATGAGTTCTTTGGATTAAGTAAGGATGCTTTGGCCAAGCAATACAAGGGCAAACTCATTTTCAACGATGATCAGACTCGGGCGAAATTGGATCCGTCGGGTCAGGGACAATTCCTTTTTACCTTCGCAAATGGAAAGGTAGCAGCAGTTCAAAGGCTCACGCTTGGGCCTTCAGGTCGAGAGTATTATGGGCCAATGTTGAAATCAAAGGAGTCGGCCATCGAATTTGCGCGCACCGGTTTGGCGCTCTCACCGAAGTCCATCGATGGAGACGATTCTGCTCATAAGCTTGCGGAGAAGCGTTTTAAGGCCTTGAGCAAAATGCTCAAAAGGTCAAAATGATAAACCGTAACTACTAGGAGTCTCTAATTCACAGGTTTCTTGTAAATCGCCGGCCACCCTTAATCCTGGGGAACTGGTTTTTCCGCGAACGCGCACTTTACATCTTTGTAATGTGACTAATTATTCGTTCACGTCCTGACTGTCATCTCTTTGCAAGCTGTAAGATTGAAGTTCGGTACAGCTTTCAGGACTTTTATGTTTTCCGGCATCGTCGAAGAAGTAGGACAGATAATCGCCATCAACGATTCAGGTGATGGGCGCCGACTGAAAATAGCGGCTAAGACTGTGTTGGGCGACGTCCGCTTGGGCGATTCAATCTCGTGTTCGGGATGCTGTCTCACTGTTACCCAGTTCACTGCCGATTCGTTTAGTGTCGATGCCACTGCCGAGACCCTGCGCAAAACAAAGCTCGGTCGCTTAAAGAACGGCGACAAGCTGAATCTCGAGCGGGCGCTTCGATTCTCCGACCGTCTTGGTGGTCATATCGTAAGCGGTCACGTCGACAGACTGGCAAAAGTATCCTCTATAAAGGATGAGGGTTTCTCCAAGATTTTTGAGTTCACTGTTTCGGCCGAACTAGCTCCGTTCTTTGTCGAGAAGGGCTCTGTGACAATTGATGGTATCAGTCTGACGGTAGCTTCCTTAGGCGCAGTTAAAGGAGAGGCATTCACCTTCACCATCGCCGCCATTCCACACACCTTGCAGGTGACAACGCTTGGAGAGCTAAAGGCGGGGGATGACGTCAATATCGAAGGTGACATTATCGGCAAGTACGTGGCGCGGTGGATGGAATCGACGCGCGGACAAATCATTAACAAAGAAGGGCTATCAATGTCCTTTCTAGCAGAGCATGGATACACTTAAGTCGGGAGCCGCAATGCAAAACAACATTATCAACCCAGCTCTAAAACCTTCTGCTTCGTCATCTGCTGATGCCCAAGTAAGCGTGTCCCCCTCGGAAGGGAGCTGTGAGCAGGAGTTATCCTCTGTGTCGATTGCAGGACAGAGCGAAGACGAACAGTTGTTCGATTCAATTGAAGAAGCTATTGAAGATATCAAAGCCGGCAAGTTCGTTATCGTTAGCGATGATGAAGGTCGCGAAAATGAAGGCGACTTGATTTGCGCCGCTGAATTGATTACCCCGGCAATGATCAACTTTATGATCTCGGAAGCTCGCGGCTGGGTGTGTTTAGCGATTACCGACGAAAAAGCTCAACAACTCAATCTGCCTTACATGGTTGAAAGAAATACCGAATCGCAAGGCACAGCCTTTACTGTAACTATTGATGCTGATACCAAATTTGGTGTTACGACTGGGATTAGCGCGTCCGATCGTGCCACTACCATTCGAGTGGCTGTAGATCCGCAAGCTAAGCCGGACGATTTGCGCAGACCCGGACACATTTCTCCGCTGATTGCAAAGCCCGGTGGCGTGCTCCAGCGTGCCGGTCACACTGAAGCTTCTGTTGATTTGGCTCGCTTGGCTGGATGTATTCCGGCCGGCGTCATTTGCGAAATTATCAACGCGGACGGGACTATGTCTCGTGTGCCGCAGCTCAAAGAATTCGCCAGGAAGCACGGACTAAAGTTCATCAGCATTGCTCAGCTAATCGCTTACCGGCTGAAGAAAGAACGCTTCGTGGTGCGCGAAGCTGAGGCCGAGCTTCCTTCGGCATACGGTAATTTCAAACTCTACGGCTACCGAAATTTGCTTGATGGCCAGGAGCATGTTGCCGTCGTGAAGGGCGATGTGGACGGCAAGCAGGATGTTCTTATCCGCGTTCACAGCGAATGTTTGACCGGTGATGTGTTCGCAAGTCTCCGCTGCGATTGTGGTCCACAGCTTGAAGCTGCGCTCGGAATGATTTCCCAGCAGGAGCACGGTGTGCTTGTTTATTTGAAGCAAGAAGGGCGGGGAATCGGCTTGATAAACAAGCTGAAAGCTTACATGTTGCAGGAGACAGGACAAGATACGGTGCAAGCGAACGAATCGCTTGGGTTCAAGCCTGATCTGCGCGACTATGGCGTCGGTGCCCAAATTCTTGCTGATTTAGGACTCAGTTCTGTTCGTATCATCACTAACAATCCCAGAAAGATTGTTGGACTTGAAGGATACGGGTTGAGTATTACCGGGCGAGTGGCGATGCCGCCGGCATGCAACAGCCACAACTTGCAGTATTTATTGACGAAGAAAGAAAAGATGGGTCACTGGTTCGAAGGACTCAAATCGTAGGGCGGCCATGCGGCCACAACGGGATCGTGTATTGCGCAAGCAAAGGAGCGGAAAAGGACATGCCCAAGGTTATTGAAGGTGAGCTGATCGGCACCGGTTTGACTTTTGCCATTGTTGTGAGCCGATTCAACGAATTTATCACGTCCAAATTGCTTGGGGCCTGTGTCGATACGTTGCGCCGTCATGGCGTAGATGAGGACAACATCGAAGTTATTTGGGTCCCAGGCGCATACGAGATTCCGTTCATGGCGAAAAAAGCCGCTGAGAGCACCAAGTACGACGCTGTTGTTACGCTCGGCGCAGTGATTCGCGGTGCAACCTCACACTATGATCTGGTTTGTGGTGAAGCAGCAAAGGGTGTCGCTTCAGTCGCGATGGACACAGGTGTGCCGACCATATTCGGCGTTGTTACGACCGATACCATCGAGCAAGCCGTTGAACGCGCCGGCACCAAGGCTGGTAACAAGGGCGCTGATGCGGCAATGGCAGCGATTGAAATGGCGAACCTTGTGCGCGCGATGAATAAAGTTGGCGGCAAGCAAAAGTTAGCGGCGAATCAACGCTAACGACTCCTTTTCGCACCACATTAATAATCCTGCGACAGTCGGGCAAAGCACTCCGAATAGTGTTGCGTACTGTGTCATGCGCTCTTCGACAGGACGATGGCAATTCCAATCCGTTGAACAAGGTTCATGGAGCTGCATAAAAGTTCCCAATACTGCTCCGGTCATAACCGAAAGAACAATAGTGAGCAGATGGGGGTTATAGCATCTTGTTGCTAAAACAAATTGAATGGTTAATACCAGGCAACAGAATGTCCAAAGTCCAATACGCAATTCGTCATTGCGAATTTGGTATGGGTTTTGAGATGCACCTCGTTTAGATTGTGCCACCGCCGGAAGTCACACGGTGGATCTAGTGTTCCCTGAGCGTTCGAGGTGCACTGAGTCGCTAATGCGATAGAAAGAGTAGCGGTATTAGGTGTCTCAATTCCTAGAACCTCTGCATCCCTCAGCCGCATTATCTTTGTTTCATCTTGCTTGTTCAATAAGGTGATTCGTCCTCAGTGATGAAAATACTCAATGTTGAAGGTTTACGCTGCCACTATATGTGGTGTCACTGTTTCGCCACCTTCAGTAGACAATGCTTTCGGGAGATGAACTTCCTGACATCAACGAAGAGGCTGATAAGTACTGGTTTTCCACGTCTTGATAAGTGGGCTAATTTCTTGCTAATTAAGGGTTTTGCAACTTGATTACTTGCACACCTTGGATTATCGTAGTCATGATAGATATATACCTGAGCAAGTTTGGGACCCCGAAGCACTTTCGTTCCAGTCGTTTTTGTGACAGGTTTCTAAAAATTCAACGGGCATTACCTGGTTTTGGCACTCTTTGAGAGGTTCGGACATGATGACAGCTACCCAGCAGCCGCTCCTGCTTTCACCGTTCACGGCGGAAGATTTGGGTCAGCTCCAAGTTCACTTACCGGCGCTGAAGCTGTTCTCATTTCACGGTCCTGGTCAATCGGGTGGTGTCGCGACCAGCTTGGCACCATTGACCAAGCAACTTGGTACGAAGGTTCAGTGGATTGCCGTTTCGGGCGTACCAAACACGGAAGACAGGCCAATCGCCGGGTTCAGTTTTCACAAGCCTGAGCTTGCTGACGAGCTGGTCGCTCAATACGGCAAAGCTGTACAAAATTATCTATGGCCCTTGCTTCATGGCATGACTGAACGCGCCAACTTCGACGCTGAAGAATGGAAAAATTTCCGCCAACTCAGCTTAATGCTCGCTCACCAATCACAGAAAGTTTCATCACGTAGCTTCCCGACATTGGTTTGGCTACACGATTTTGAAATGGTGCTCATGGCTCCGATGCTTGCCATGGACGCCGGTGTAATCCTTTCACACTTCTGGCATGTACCGTGGCCTTCAGTCGAAATCATGGGTGAGTCACCAATCGGTGCCGAGATTACTGAAGCTCTCCTGGCGAATCGTTTGCTTGGTTTCCACACCGTCGAGTACTGCACTAATTTCTTGAAAGCTGTTGAGAAACTTGTGCCAGATGCCGAAATCAACTGGGAATCGAAAACAGTTAAGTACCGCAGTGGTGCTACGCAAGTCGTTGCAATGCCGCTCGGACTCGATTATCCGTACTGGCAGCGATTAGCGCGTCAGTGCAGAGTCCAGGTCGAAGCTATTCCTGTCACACACCGACTCGCGCACCAAATCATTTTGGGTGTTGATCGCCTTGATTACACAAAAGGCGTACTTGAAAAGCTTGATGCAATCGAAGTGTTCTTGTCCGAGAATCCGGATTATCATCGCCGAATGCATTATGTTCAGCTGGCTCAACCGGGTTTTGCGACGGCTCAATTCGATGAGTATGCTGGTCAAGTAAAATCGCGAGTCAAAGAGATCAATCAAAAGTTCCGCCTCGATGGCTGGGAGCCGATTGTTCTGATGACCGGTCATTTCGAACAAACACAATTGGCAGCCTGGTATCAAACGGCTGATGTTCTCGCTGTAACTCCAGTGCGTGATGGTTTGAATCTGATCGCGAAGGAATTCATTGCCTGCCGGAACGACGAACAGGGCGCGCTTGTATTAAGCGAAAAAGCCGGTTGCGCATCTGAGTTGGTGAGTGGCGCACTAATGGTTGATCCAAAGGATGCAAAGTCAGTAGCACAAGCATTCCAGCAAGCACTGACAATGAATCCCGAAGAGAAGCGCAGACGTATGGTTTCGATGCGACATATTGTTGCCTGGAATCGTTTGCATGATTGGGCATGCGGCTTCTTGCGCCAAGCCATCGACACTACGAAGTAGGTCAAAGCACTCAATTCGCCCCGTGGACCTCCGTTATTGAGGTGAGTTTCCACGCACAAAGAAGTCTCGAACTCACTAACAGTGAGCCGCCTAGCTCTAGTCTCCACACTTAAACACAAGTGAGCAGATTACGAATCTGAGAATTGAGATTCCAGAGCTTCGCTACTAGTTCACGAATTGAGTTTGGTACGCAGTTCACCACTGCCGAACTTTTCGCTCACAGACCAGGTGAATCCTTCTTCGATTTTATGCAAGGTCAAAGATGGGCGCGAGAATTGAACTGGCGGCCTAGTTTGCGAAGGGAGTTTGCGCTCTAGTTTACAAAATGCGTTCGAGCACTAAGTTCACTCAGCCGCGGGACTGGCACCCGCGTTATTTCACTAATTTGTAAGTGAAGGGATAACTATTCGTTTTCCCTTCGCGAGACACAGTTACCTTTGCAGTGAGCTGCTCTCCTGCGCGCTTGTAATTTATGGTGACAGTTTCCTTTCTTTGGTTTTGGAATGTCACTTCGTCTTTTGCTAGTTTGATCAAGTTTAGGTCGCCGGATTCGTCCTCTTCTTTCCAGGGCGTGAATCCGTTTCTGAAGTGTTTGATGCGCATGACGACCCGCTCTCCGTCTTTGAGAATCGCCATCAATTCAAACAGAGTTGTTTTTTTGTTTTGGACTGACTGGCAATGGCCGACCATACTATCGCCCAAAACAGAACCCCATATCTCCTCGGTCGTTTCACCACCTGCAGTGGCGCGCCAGGTTCCTTGCAGAAAAGAAAGCTGACTCAGATTCGCCCCTTTTACGATCTTAGGTGCCTGCGTCTCATTCGCGTAAATCGCCCATTTCGTGCTCAAAGACAATGCGAGGAATAGAAATGTAGCCTTAAGAACTCTGCTCATCAAATGACTCCCCGACCCGTTAGCCAGCAAATCTTACAGCATTTTTGGAACTTGTTTCAGGCTGGGGGGAGTGGCCTGAGACAAGTATCAGAAGTGGAACTTCTTTCAGGCTAAGGAGAGTAGCCTGAGGCAAGTATCAAAAGCGGAACTTGTTTCAGGCTGAGGCGAATAGCCTGAGACAAGTATCAAAAGTGGAAGTTGTTTCAGGCTGAGGAGAGTAGCCTGAGACAAGTATCAAAAGTGGAACTTGTTTCAGGCTGGGGCGAGTAGCCTGAGACAAGTATCAACAGTGGAACTTGTTTCAGTCCGGGGCGAGTAGTGGAAGCTGTTTCAGGCTGGGGCGAATAGCCTGAGGCAAGTATAAAATGGGGAAGTTGTTTCAGGCTGGGGCGAGTAGCCTGAGACAAGTATCAAAAGTGGAACTTGTTTCAGGCTGAGGCGAATAGCCTGAGACAAGTATCAAAAGTGGAAGTTGTTTCAGGCTGGGGCGAATAGCCTGAGGCAAGTATCAAAAGTGGGAGTTGTTTCAGGCTGGGGAGAGTAGCCTGAGACAAGTATCAAAAGTGGAAGTTGTTTCAGGCTGATCTAGGAAATTTAAAGCCGCCAAGGAATTTATTGATGAAGCCAAATGCTATCTTGCTTAGACTTTTGGTGACGTGTCTTTTTCCTCACCATGACAAGCTGGGCGTCGCTACTACCGAATGTCCGCTCTTGTTTTGTTTCCGGGGATTTTCACAAAAAGGAGCAGTGTTGTCATGGTGAGGAAAAACTCCAAAAACAAAGGGTCCGCAAACTGGCCCTCACCAGATCTTTTCCTCTTGCTTCGCAAATTCGACTCACAGTGAGTTAGCCTAAAAGCAGTGTTCCAGTCCACTTAATGGCAGGGGGCGGACTGGAACACGGGACTGCAGCTTTTGGGGACCATTTCGCTGCAGCAGCAAGGCGAGCGGTCTTTCGCCTTGCTATAAAACTAGTGGTGGCAGATCAATTGTTGTGCCAGGAACATGTAGAGTGGAATTCCGATTGTGACGTTGTAGACGAAAGTTACCCCTAGCGATGCGGCCAATGGAAGAGTTGGGCTTGCCTCCGGAATTGCCAGTCGTTGCACTGCCGGTACTGCAATGTATGAGGCAGCGGCGCAGAGAACAGCAAACAACACATAAGTTCCTTCCGCCATAGCTTGATGAGTCGCAAGGGCGAACACATGGCAGACAACTAAACCAATACATGCAAACAAGTTTGGTGCCAGCAATGCAAACGCAATGAATCGCCAATCAGCTTGCTTGAGGTCGTTCATTCTCTTTGCTGCCGTCATGCCCATCTCCAGAAGGAATAGGCAGAGGATCCCCTGGAACAAGCCGACAAAAAGGCGATCATCTTCTTGAACAACGCTTGCACCTTGTGCCCGGCTGATGAATCCCACAAGGATTCCGCTCATAAGTAGGAACAAGCCGGGGTTCAAAAGCACTTCTTTCGCAATTGATTTCCACGAGGAATTAGCTGCTTCGCTGCGCAAGAACGGTTCCTCTAAAGCGAGCTCTTCTTCCTCTTTGACCGGATCACGGTTTGGGTCTGCATTGATGATGCTTTGAGCTTTCGTCTTCAGTGCCATTTCATCAGGCATATAGCCGTCTTTGTCCATTCCGCGTTTGCGCAGACGCGAAACAATGAACAGTCCGACAAGGCATCCGGGAATTTCCATTATGGCTAACATAACTGGCATGAATGGCGCGAAGGTAATCTTCAAGGCTTGCAGTGTGCCCATGCAGGTAAGAAAGGTTCCAGCGGAGTCGGACCCGTAATACGCTGCAACTGTTGCTGAGTCGATCTTTCGGAATGAAGGGACGAAAGCGCGCAGAATAACGTAAGCAAGTAAGCCAATTACAGCATTTGTGAGAAATCCCACCAGCATAAACATGCCGGCATGAACCAATTCATTCGGTGGGAGCACTGCGAGTTCTTCTCCGCCATGCCATCCGATCGAAATTAACAGATATATTGTTAGCCCCTGATAAATTGATTGTGGAAAATCCAGATGGATTTTCAGAAGCGGAATGCAAAGTCCAACCATGAAGAAGAGCAATAAGGGTTTGAATAGATTAGCTTTGACATTCGCCAGAAACTGCATAAATTGCGCGCTTTCGGCATGATGATATGAAAGCATTGGGGTTGCGGCAATAGCCATTGGTAACAGTACCACCATCGCCAGCGCAGCCATTATGATATAGGACGAACTACGAAAACGCTTTGTTGTCTTTACAAACACGGGATCACTCTTTTACTCTCTATGGGTTCCATTATTCACTTCGCAGAAATGGACATTCGTTCGCACGCAAGACGATACAAGCCGTGCACGCCAAAATGGTGTACGCCCATGGTCAACTTGTCGGGAAATTACAAACGAGTGTGTGTCCGCTTCTATAATCTACCAACTGAATGTGACTCGTTTGTGATCGAACAATATCTTTCGTCACGAAGCTGCTGACAGAAATGTGCAAAATACAAGAGAAAGTGATCAACTAGTGATCCCGCGAAGAGCCTGTGACATCAATACTTGACGGGACGGACCTTATTGCTGCTTTTCCAAAGCTTCAAAGACGGCTTTTGAGTTGTTGGTTTCTTGCAGCTTCTTCAGTTTCTCATCCGGAATTCCGGCAATTCGACCCAATAATTCTATGGCACTGTCGGAATATCCAATTGGCCATGTGCACATTTCCTTGAGCGACGGCAGTGCTTTCTCCCTCATCTCTGCAAGGATTGAAGGTTCGCGGGTTTTGCTCAGTCCCTGAAGAATGAATACTGCTTTGTTGCGGTCCGTCCACGTTGGCGAATTCAGCATTTCAATATATCTGGTGGGCGGAATATCTTTTGCTAGTTCCGGCTTATCGAGAAGTAGCTCGGCCAGCTCTCTTGTGGAATTGTTTCTGACTGTACTGTTTGGATCGTCGGCCAGCTTTACCAATCCTGCAAGTTCTTCCTTTGTGGATGCGACTAATCCCAGTGCATAACTTGCTACTACCCTGTCTTCCGTATCTGCTGATTCGAGAGCTTTCAGCAATGCTGCTCGTTCAGCCTTTGCTGACTCGAGCAACACCTTTCTTTGCTGTAAGTACGCATCGACATCCTCTTTGTTCTTTTTAGCGACAGCCTTTGGAAGCAAGCTCATCGACTGAAAGTATGCTTCTTTGACTTGTGCCGGTGCTGGTATCTTTTCTTTTCCAGGATTGTGAAAACTTGTCGGTTCCGAATTCGATTTGCCAGGAATTCCGACAAAAACGATATGACCTTCGCCCGTGTGGATCAGAGCTACATCTGTTGCTGGCTTGCCTGCGATCTTTGCGACTTCTTCTTTTAGTTCTTCCATTTGTTTGGGAAACCAGACTTCTTCATCTACGATGGCGCCGTTCTTTAGAGAGAACGCATCGGCTAGCTTGTTTAGATCGAAACCTTCGTAACCGAAGAAGTAAACGCCTTCAATCTTCACTTTCTGTGGAGTGAACATATCCGCTCCTCTGGCCTCGACTTTGGAAACGCAAAAAAGGGTAACGAATAGGAGTGCCAGAAAAGCGCTACGAATCAGGCGGTGCATTTATTATCCTATTTTCGAAGCAGGCTGGAAATCTACTCTCACATTCGTTCGAAACAGCCCGGTTGCCCGTCTCCCATTCGCTGGAAGCAGGTTTCTAGCCTGCGCTCGCATTCGCTCGAAAAGTCTGGATGCCCGCACTCCCATCCGCTTGACACAGGCAGGATGCCTGCGAACTTACCACTTGAGCAGGCTGAACTTTTCCATATCGACTGTTGAGGAGTTGCGATAAATCGCAAGCACGATTGCCAAACCGACTGCTGCTTCGGCGGCTGCAACTGCAAGAATGAAAACAGCGAAAAGCTGACCTTTCAACATGCCCGGATCAACATATCTGGCAAATGCCACCAAATTGATATTAACTGCGTTGAGCATAAGCTCAATGGACATCAAAACGCGAACGGCATTTCTTGATACGGTCATGCCGTAAACGCCAATCGAGAACAACATCGCTGCAAGTGTGAGATAGCGTACCAGCGGGTCTTGTCCGTAAGTCAAACTGACGAGAGTCGCCATTGATCCGGTGATCATAATCGGAGTAATCTCGGCGCCGAGGAAATAACCTGCAAGACCAAGAACGATGATCACTTCGAGCGCACAAAGATTGTGATACTCAACTGGAATTCCCCAGCCGGTAAAGAGCGGAGCGGTGTAGCCACCGACCAATGCACCAACCAATAGTGCGATGATGAATACGTAAGCGACTACAATGCTATTTGACTTCGACCACATCTTCGTTTCTCTCCAAATCGCTTGTTGTTAATGCATCGTTGCTAATATCGTCGGGGCTGAAATGGTCCGCCTTTGCCAGCATTACTGCGCCAATTAAAGCGACCAGCAAGAGAACCGAGGCGAACTCAAAGGGCAATGCGTACCATGTGAGCAAGTTCTTTCCGAGAATTGTCAGTGCATCTTCGGTTGTTGCCTGACTTGTGCTCGACCATCCTTCCGATAGGATGCAGAGATAGAGAACCAGGAATACGAAGCAGCAAGTTGTGATGGCGGGCATCCTTTGCTGCGGCAAATCGATACTTGTTTCGTATTCAAGTCTGGGATTAGTTAACATCAACGCTATAACAACTACCAGTGTTATTCCAACCGCGTAAATCATCAATTGCGCCATCGCTAAGAACTGCGCTTGCAGGATCAAAAAGAGTGCGGAGATTCCGCCAAATACACCGATAAGCAAGAAGCCTGCGCGAATGATGTTCTTGTCGAGCAATACACCAAATGCCAAAGGTATGGTCAAGAATGATGCGGCGTAGAAAATCCACGGCTCTAGATGAGTAGTTGCCAAACTGGCTAGGTCAGCTGCGTTTGCCACTTTATTGCTCCCCTTCTTTCTTCTTGGCCTCATCCGACAGAACGTTATCGAAGAGATCATCCATTTCCTTATCAGAAACTTTCATGATGCCACCTTCGGGCTCATCTTTTTTCTTAGCCTCGGGCGGCTTCTCTTTTTGCTTTGCATCATCAGATAAAACGTTGTCGAAAAGATTGTCCATTTCGTCATCAGAGACGCTCATGATGCCGCCTTTCGGCTCCTCCTTCTTCGTTGGAGCAGGCTTATCTTTTTCCTTCGCTTCTTCTGCCAGAACGTTGTCGAAAAGATTGTCCATTTCATCATCAGACACGCTCATGATTCCGCCCTTCGGCTCTTCTTTCTTTGGAGCCGCTGGAGGCAGTTCTTTCTTTTTCGCATCGTCAGACAAGACGTTGTCGAACAAATCGTCCATCTCTTTGTCAGAGACTTTCATTATGCCGCCTTCGTCTTCTTTAGCTTTTTCAGCTTCAGCTTTCTTGCGGGCTTCTTCTTCCTCAGCTTTCTTGCGAGCAGCTTCTTCTTCAGCTTCAGCTTTCTTGCGGGCTTCTTCTTCTTCAGCTTTCTTGCGAGCAGCTTCTTCTTCAGACTTCTTACGAGCCTCTTCCTCTGCATCTTTCTTTCGCGCTTCGGCCTCGGCTTCAGCTTCTTTTTTACGAGCTTCAGCTTCTGCTTCAGCCTCTTTCTTACGAGCTTCAGCTTCTGAAGTCGCATCGGTCTTTGTCTCAGACTTTGCTGCTTCCGCCTCACGAACTTCGGCTACGGCTTCTTTGCCTGCATCGGCTTGAACCGCTGGTTTCACTTCCGGAGCGCCTGTTGGTTTTGAACCCTTAGCTTCAACCTCGACGACAACGTTGTCTGGCTTGTCTACTGGTTTTGCTGCCGGTGCTTCGGCTACAGCTGGCTTTTCGGCTGGCTTGGCTGCTGGCTTGTCTGCAGCTGGTTTGTCTGCCGCTGGTTTGTCGGCAGCCGGTTTGGCAGCTGCAGCTCCTGCTGCTGGTTTTGCCGCTGGCTTGGCCGGTTTGGGCTTCGGCATCGGCAATTCTTTCTTCGAATAGTAGTGCGCTGACTCATCTTGAGTGAGGGTCAATTTGCGCAGGTCATAAATCAATGACTCGCGGGTATAGTCCGCCATTTCGAAGTCATTGGTATTGATGATGCAGTTTGTTGGGCAAACTTCAGTACAAAGACCGCAGAACATGCACAAGCCGTGATCGATCTTGAAATTGATAAGTTCGGGCTTGTTCGTTTCGGGGCTCTTATGCGACGTGATTTGGATGCATTTGTCGGGGCAAACGCGTTCGCATTGTAAGCAGGAGATGCACAAGTGATCACCGGTTTGCGGATTGACTGCAAGCGCTAGTCTGCCGCGGAAGTGTCCTGCAAGCTCCGGCATGTGGTCGGGGAACTCTTTGGTGATTGGCTCGCGCGCGGCGTGTTTCAGTACCGTTCCAAGTCCTCTGCAGACCTGACGCAAGCTTTCGATTGATCGTCCAACTAATGCGAACATGACTAGATGAGCTCCTTGAGGAAAGTAACTGCAAGAAGAAGAATGAGTGAAAGAGGAATGAGTCGCTTCCAACCAAAATCCATAAGTTGGTCAATTCTGAATCTCGGCAAGGTTCCACGGACCAAGATTGCGAAATAGACGAGGAAATAAACCTTGGCGATTGACCAGATGGCACCACTGAGGGTTACAGCATTAAGTATTGGTGGAAGACCTATGCCGTTGAGAACGCCATTGACCCCGGCGCAGACTACATCGAGTCCTTGCATGATGGGGGCGTATAAGATCGCCGGCAGTGGTGCAGAGCCGCCACCAAACCACATCACAACAGCAATGGTTGAAACGATGAAGAGGTTGGTGAATTCTGCAAGGAAGAAGATTGCAAACCTTATGCCGCTGTATTCGGTGTTATAACCGCTAACCAATTCCGATTCTGCTTCTGGCAAGTCGAACGGGATGCGGTTGATTTCAGCGCAAGCTCCAGTCAAATATAGACCGCAAAGGAGCATGGTTGAAATCATAAGAAGGATGCAGCAAATGCCTTTCATGAAGGCGCCGAAGCCTGTATATCCTGGCGCACCGGCAGCTACCAGGGACAGATAGGAAGTAAGCGTGTCGCCGCCGAAGATGTTCCAGTTGAGCATGCCGAAGTTGCCGAGCGTTGAAGGACCGGCACCGCTAGCTAGTAAGGCGCTAGTGGCATTAGAGCCGCCGCGAATGGCTTCCCATCTCTTAAAGTCGGCCGCATCTGGATTCGTTAGCTGGGAAAGTTCAACCGGGTTCTGAAGCCAGGCTAAATCGACGACATTTAAGGTGCCCACCAGCAAGCAGATTGTGATAACTGCCAGTACAAGCGGAATTTCGTACGAGATTGCTTGAGCCGCAGAACGCAATCCACCTACTAGTGAATACTTGTTGTTGCTAGCCCAGCCGCCCATCACGATTCCGACTACTGGAATCGATGACATTGCTAGTACGTAAAAGATCCCTGTCGGCAAGTTCACTATCTGGAAGAGATCGTGATTGCTGGTTACTGCCGCGAGCAGCGGAATTGCACCAAAAACCGACGGGGCGAAGAAAATGATCGGAGCAAGCGTGAACATGATCAAGTCCGAACCTTCGGGATCGATGTTCTCTTTGAACAACAGTTTGACTGCGTCTGCACCAGTTTGCAGGAAGCCATCGGGACCAACTCTGTTCGGGCCTTTTCTGACTGTGAATAGAGCTAGACCGCGGCGCTCAGCAAGCACCATGTAAGTTGCGTTAATAGGAATGAAGACCATTACAGCAATTAATGGTGTCAATTGGCGAAACACATTAGCTATGTTCTGAAGGTTTTGGTTATCCTTGCCTCCCAGCAAAATCAAGTGCGGGACTAACTCGCCGACAGCATATGCTGCTAGCCAGACGGCGCCAAAAATGATTCCCATCCATATAAGAGATATTCGGAAAAACTTGAATAACTCGTTGATATTGCCTGTCATAGCAGAGGTTGCTGCGGCTGCTGTTGTCATTTCCTAACCTTTTTGCTCGCTGTTGCGTTTCCGTTCCAATTACCTGTCGACGTCCGGCAGAATTACGTCAATTGATCCGAAGATCGCCATGACGTCTGCGATCGGAGAGCCAACCAAAAGCTCACTTATTGCTGAAAGATTGCAGAATGACGGATTGCGCCATCTGAATCTGTACGCTTTATCAGATCCGTTTGATACCACATAGCAACCAATCGTTCCTCGTGGTGACTCAACTGCGGCAAACCCTTCACCAGCTTTTACGCGAAGACCGGCGTTCTGTTTCTTTGCCATGATCATATGGTCAGGCGGAAGGTCTTTGCTGTCATCCTTCTCCGGACCGGTTGTGCCCAAGGCTTTGCGCAACTCTTCAGTTGTGCCGCCCGGAATCTGTTTGATGCACTGGCGGATGATGTTGACGCATTCACGCATCTCAGCAATACGGCACATGTAACGTGCCCATGTATCTCCTTCCGTCATAACTGGAACCTTGAAGTCGATTTCAGGATAGATGGAATAAGGTTTTGTTTTGCGCAAATCGAGATTGATCCCTGAAGCGCGCACACAAGGTCCGCTCATTCCATACGCCATGGCGACTTCTGGAGCAAGATATCCGACACCCTTTGTTCTCTTTAAGAAGATCGGGTTCTCGGTGACAATCGCTTCGTATTCGTCGATGCGATCGTTAAACTCGTTCAAGAATGTTTCCAGTTTTTCAAACCAGCCAAATGGAGGGTTTCTGACGACGCCGCCAATTCTGATGTAGTTAAACATCATGCGTTGACCAGCGACAGCTTCAAATAGATCGAATAGTTTTTCGCGTTCGCGGAATGGATAGAACGGGAACCCAAACATGGCACCTAAGTCGATCAGGTAGGTTCCCAACCAGAGAAGGTGCGACGTGATTCTATTCATTTCAGAGAGAATTACTCGCAGGTATTCAGCGCGCTTTGGAACGGTTGTGCCTTCGATGGTTTCGGCTGATCTGGAAAGTGCCCAGGACGTGTACATGCCCGAGAGATAGTCTACTCGGTCGATCAATGCCTGATACTGGAACCAGGTTCTGTTCTGTCCTTGCCATTCTTGCGCGCGGTGCAAGTGCCCCAAAACTGGTTCGACGTGTTTGACGATTTCTCCGTCGAGAGTAACGATCAATCGCAACACGCCGTGTGTGGCTGGGTGCTGCGGACCCATGTTGATGATCATCTCCTGAGTTTTTAGCTCTGGTGATGTTGTCTCTATCGGTGTAGTTAGATCTGTGGACATTTTTCTTGCTGCCTCAATTAGCGCATGCTGTGTGGATTTTTGTCGTTAAGAGAATCAACTGGTTGCTTGTAATCACGGCGCAACGGATGACCATCCCAATCCCATGGATTCAGAAGTCTGCGCAGATATGGGTGACCTTCGTATCGAATTCCGACAAGGTCATAGGTCTCGCGCTCATGCCAATTTGCAGCCGGCCAGAAATTAGCGATGCTTGGCACCACGGGCAACTGTCCTTCCGGAACTTCGGATTTTGGAATGATTACTTTGATGACCAATTCTTTTAAATTGTTGTATGACCAAAAGTGATAAACGGATTCGAAATGGTCAGCTTGTTCGGTTCCGGTTATCGTGAGCAAGTAATTAAGCATCGTATCGGCGCTGCTTCTCATCAGCTTTATGGCTTGTTGGAGATCTTTTCCAGCAAGTTCGATGCACTCGACTCCGCCGGAATGATCTGCATGACGCTTAGAGTTGATTCCGTTTTCTGCCAGGAACTGTCCAAAGAATGCTGCTGGAAGATCTTTTGGTTCTTCCGCTGCAGGTTTGGCTCCGTGTGCTTCTGTCATACCTCTATCCTTGTGTTCTAAATTCTTGCAATCGCTTAGGCTGGGTTCTCTTTCAGTTCTTCCGTCACGTTCACTTTCGCTTCTTCGACGGATGCTCTGAGGACTTCGTACGGCAGCCCGCTATCGTAATCAACGTAGCGAATAGCTCGTGATTGATGCGCCTTCTTTGCACGCTCAGCCAGTGACTGCGTCCGGATTTTTTGCTGCAACTTCAACAGCGCATCGAGGATACCTTCTGGACGTGGAGGGCATCCAGGCAAATAGACGTCAACTGGAATGATTCTGTCGACACCCTGGACAACTGAATATGAATCGTTGAACATGCCACCGGTGATGGTGCAAGCGCCCATCGCGATAACGAATTTTGGCTCGGGCAATTGCTCATACAGCGTGATTAAGGCTGGAGCCATCTTTCTTGTGATAGTGCCGGCTGTAATGATGAGGTCAGCTTGACGAGGCGTGCCCCGGAATACTTCTGATCCGAATCGCGAGATGTCGAAAGCCGACATACCCACGGACATCATCTCGATAGCGCAACAGCTGGTACCGAAGGTCAGAGGCCAAACGGACTGTGATCTTGCCCAGTTGGCGACAGGTGATAGGACATTACTCAGGGCTTCAACTAGTCCGCCAAGTTCGTGCACTTGCACGGTGTCTTTCAGCTCGTCCGGAATGTCCGGTCTTTGTTGTATTTGTTCGCTCATTTTCTTACTCCCATTTGAGCGCGCCCTTCTTCCAGGCGTACGCAAGACCTACAGTAAGTATCGCAATGAAGATCGCCATTTCGGTTGGCGCCACCATGTGTCCTAGTTCTCGAATTTGCCGGTTATGTGTAGCCAGCGCCCACGGGATCATAAAGATGATTTCAATGTCGAAAACAATGAACAGCAGCGCATACAAGTAATAGCGAATATCGAACTGAACATTGGCTTCTTGAATCGGCTTCATGCCGCATTCGTAAGGCTGGTTTTTAAGTGGATTCGGCCTGCCGTATTTGAATAGGAACTGGAGGAGAAAGGAGAGACCGATCATCCCCAGCGCCGGTAAAGCAAACCCGGCTAAAACGAAAAGAATTATTTGAACTATCTGTAAGTCGTACATATATTTTCTGCCTGTCCCCCGCGGGAGTCCGTGTCTGACGACACGCCTGCCGCAATAAGGATAGCAAGGCGCAAGCTCTCAATTACTTTCCTAAGTAGCTTTATATAGATTATAGAGGGATAATACTCTGGTGCGCCGCAGGCTAAATGCCATAATTTCGGCAACGATGCACCATTTCCAGCTTCTTGAAAAGGATCAGATTGTAATCCGCTTGCCATCAGCATCAATAAAGTTTTAAATTGAGAACCGACGCCAAGCGATCACAAAAGACACGTTTATCACATGACAAGTGCTCGCAAGATTTCAAGTGAAAGAGCCGCTTCCCTTGCCATTTTCCAAGAGCGGATGGGGGTGTCATTCTCCGACATCGCGATGCTTGACGAAGCGCTGACTCATAGCAGCTACTCTCATGATCACCCGCATATAGCTGACTACGAGCGTCTTGAGTTTTTCGGCGATGCGGTGTTGAAGTTTGTTGTAAGCGAGTTTCTATATCACAGCTATCCAAAGCATGATGAGGGGCGGCTTACGGAAATTCGAGCTGTACTCATCAATGCGCGAACACTGGAAAACGTCGCTATCGAACTTGGGCTTGGCGAATTTATTACTGTCGCGCGCGGCGTGCCGATTCGCGCTTCGATGCTTGCCAGGTCGATGGAGGCAGTATTGGGCGCGATCTATTTTGATTTGGGAATGGATAAAGCGCGCGGATTCATCAATCGATTTTTTTCATCCAAAGCAGATGCCGTAAATCAGGACCGGATCAAAGACAACTACAAAGCGCAACTGCAACAGCTTACACAATCGCGAGCGCAAGGAGTGCCGATCTATACGGTATTGCAGATTGAAGGACCCCCGCACGATCCGACTTTCACTGTGTCGGTTACTGTAGCCAACGAAGCGCTTGCCCAGGGAGTTGGGCGCTCTAAAAAAACAGCGGAGCAAGAGGCAGCGCGGATTGCCTACTGCTCGTTGTTGGATGAGGATGCAACTGCAAAGCTGCAAACCGCTCACGAGGACCGCAATTCGTAGGATGTGACGCAGGCGGGTATCATTTATCTGAGGTCGCTAAATTTTCAAAATTCAAATCGCGTTGACTGGATTCTGTGATAGCGCTGAACTGGCGACAGCAATCCAATTGTCCGAAGGTTTTATCCATCTCGTTTTTGACGGAGATCAGGTTACAAACCTTCAGCAAAGTGGAAGGTGATCGAAGTCTATTTTCTGGATCTTGTCCACGGCTTTTTTGTATTCTTCCGTGTCTTTCTCGACTTTCGTTTTTTGATCGCCGTTTATTCTAAACAATCCAGAATCGCGCAGCGGTGCCGTTCTGAATTCATATTCGTTTCCATCTGACTTGAACCAATATTCTTTGCCTTGAGCATACATGATTCGCGATGCAAGCTTATCGCCATTCTCATCATATGCAACACTTGCAATACTTCGTCCACCCGGCGTGCGCAAATGCTCAACGCAGTTTCGGAACATATCTAGTGCAGAATCTTGAGCTTGCGTCGACGCGTTGTCGGTTGGTGCTTTTATTGGTTCGTCGAAGACTGATTCAAACTGTGTAGTCATGTGCCCACCCCTGATTTACTTCCGATTGCAAGCAAAGCCTTTGCGGGGGGGCGTGCTTGTCTTTGGCGGTCTACCTTAAATACAGTAAACACCCAGGGGCGGATTGAGGCAATGTGAATTCCACGAAGCTCGACGGATTACGTTCTGAGGTCGAATGCCAGCTAGGTGCGTCGGTCTGGGCCAGGTAGCCGAGGTTTACTCTGGATGCATTACAAAAAGAGGAACGGATCGCTCCGTCCCTCTTCCATTTCTAAAATCGTTTCTTAGCGAAGTTGAATTGGCTCGCTCGGAGCTTGTTCGGAGTTGAAATCGCCGCCAATGCGGGTTCCCTCAGTGCTCGGAGCCGGTGCTGGAGCTGTAGCTGGTTCGGTAGTTGCAGTTTCGGCTGGAGCTTCCTTCTTCTCTTCTGTTGGTTCAGCCTTTGTAGCAATCGAAACAGGCGGAGCTTTTGCCGGTGTCATGCCTGTTTCATTTACTAGACCTTGTGCATGCGCGGTCAAACGCAACGCATCCAAATGAGTCGTTGCTGCTTTCAAATCAGCTTGAGCAGCTTTGAGCAATGCGCGCGATGCGTTTACTTGCTTATTTGCAAGTTCGACTTGCGCTTTTGCTTGCTCAACTCTGGTTTGAGCAGCATCGATTTCCGGATTCGATAATTTTGTGCCGACATCCTGAAGAGTTGCACCTTTTGGCTTTGCTCCAGGAAGTGCATCCACGCTGGATGCCAAACCGAACATGACAGCCAGTGCAGCTGTCAAAACTAAACTATTTCGAGTCATATCTTTCATTTAACAACCTCTGGAAAACCGCAAGAATGCTTGTGGACACGGAGTGCACAGATGCGCCGCTACACAGAAAACCACCTTCTACAACATGGAATCTTACAACTTTGCCCTCTATGTTGCATGATTTCGTAGCTCGATCCGCTTGCCTATCAAGGCTATTCGCGATCGATCCGTTTCGGTGATTGATCGGATATAGCTCGAGATCTTTCAGATATCTTTTGCTTGTCAGATATGTGCAGCATTGGACAGACGAATGCGAAGCCGCCTGATCGCATGACAACATCGGAATCTTTACTTATTAGAGAATTTGAATTTACTTGAAGCCGAATTTTGTTTTTTTCTGCAGCGTCGGTTGCGGGGCAGGGCCCCTCGTAACGCTGTAGCCACAGTGCCGTTAAGTTAGGTGACGTTAGCTTGTCGGCAGCCCCCGACCGGCGCCCAGCCGCTTACGGCCTGTGATGTACCGTATACTGAGTAGGCAATATGTGGATGGGATGAACTAAATCTCTTGTTTGCATATATACCGGCGGGTTAAACTAGCGCCCGGCAACTTGTCATGGACCGGTTGAAGCTCCTTGCAGCTTAGCGATACTGGTTTATGAGAAGCGTCGAGTCTGATTGCATGGAATGCCTGCGATCCAGGGACTGAGTGCCAGAAACACTCCGCCTTCTGCGATTCCGAGCTGCGCAAGAAATGAGGCAGGAAACACCGAATGCAATTAGTTTGCCAAAATAAAATCGAGGAGATACCAGGGAAAGTGGCAGAACAACAGTTAGAAGGAAATCTAAAATCGGAGTTTGAGAAGCTCCTTCAAGAATCCTTCAAATACAATTTCGAACAGGGTGACATAGTGACGGGGAACGTCGTACGCATAGAGCGTGACGGCATTCTTGTCGACGTGGGCGGCAAGTCCGAGGGATTCGTTCCTATTAAGGAATTGTCCAACATGCCTATCGACAGTCCGGAAGATGTCGTTAAAGAAGGCGACCGTCTCGAGTTTTATATCCTTCGTGAAGAAAACGAAAATGGTCAGTTGACCCTTTCGCTCAAGCGCGTAGCACAAGCTCGTGGATGGGTCCAATTGGAGCAGCAGAAGAAGAGCGATGAAACAATTCGCGCTCGCATCTCAGCTGTCGTCAAAGGCGGAGTTGTTGTTGATGTTTACGGATTGCGCGGATTCGTTCCTGCTAGCCAATTGCGCGTAAAGGGAACGACACCGGAAGAATTGATCGGAATGGAAATTCCGATGAAGATTCTGGAAACAGACACCAAGCGTAACAAACTGATTTTGAGCCAACGTTTGGCCGTTCAAGAAGAGAAGGCTGCTCAACGCGAGAAGATTTTGAGCACCTTGGAAGCGGGTCAAACCGTTACCGGCGAAGTTGTGCGTATCGCAGACTTCGGAGCCTTCATCGACCTGGGCGGACTCGATGGCTTGTTGCCGATCTCAGAAATTTCCTGGGAGCGCGTTTCACATCCTTCAGATGTATTGCGCGTAGGCGATATGGTTACAACCAAAGTATTGAAAGTCGACCGCGACAAAGGTCACATCAGTCTCAGCCTCAAGCAAATGCAGCCTGATCCGTGGAAAGAAATCGAAGACAAATTCCAAGAAGGTCAAGTTCTTAACGGTACAGTCCGTAAGATCCAGAGCTTCGGCGCATTCGTCCAGATTTATCCAGGTGTCGATGCATTGTTGCCGACAGTTGAAATGTCTGAAACGCCTAACGTTAAGCCGGAAGACATTGTGCAAGTTGGTCAGAACGTCAAAGCTATCATCAAGAAGTTCTCGCCGAAAGAGCACAAGATCAGCTTGAGCTTGCGCGGCGTTGACGTGAGCGATTTGCTCAACTAAACGACCGGTCACAAACTGACAATTATAAGGAGGGGCAAGATCGAAAAGCTTGCCCCTTCTTGTTTTTCTTCTTCCCTTTCTCACGCTCCCCGGGCGATCTGCGTATAAGTTTGCTACGGATAACTATGGCAGCTCAGATCTGCATATTTGTGCACGGCACTTTGTTCACTTGCACATTTCTGAAACGCTAGACTTACGTCATCATGAGTCTATTCGGGGGAGCGATTAGCTGGTGGGCTAGTGGGAAGTCGCCTCCCCGAATTTCTTTTTGAAGGCTTCGGACCGTATTTTTCAAAAGACTGAATCCAATCTCAACTTTTGAAAAGTAACCTTGATTGTCAATTGAACAGTGTTCGTGGGCGGCTTTAAGATAGTCTCCTCCTGGGGAGCTTTCTAATGAGCACAATAACGATGCGCCGCGCAACAGAATCCGACATTCCAGCATTGGAAACACTGGTCAACCTGGCTTATCGCGGCGGCGAAGCGACCGTTGCTTGGAAGAACGAGAATCATCTCGTTAAAGGTGCACGCGTCGTACCGGAGGAATTGAAAGATGCTGTGTCTGGTGCCAATTCGGCCGTGTTCGTAGCGGGCACCGCCGATGGTGAATTGATTGGGTGCGTTCAGATCGAAAAGGAAGGCACAGATGCAATCATTGGTATGTTGTCTGTCCATCCGAAGCATCAAAACATAGGCTTGGGCAGGAAGCTTTTAAACGCCGGAGAGCTTGTTGGAAGAACTGAATTCGGCTGCACTGTTGGAAAAATGTACGTGCTCTGCGGACGTCCCGAACTGATGGCATGGTATGCAAAAGTGGGCTACCAACCTACCGGTGAAACGAAGCCTTTCTTTGGTCCTGAAACGCGTCTGACCGCGCTAGTTGAAGATGCGCATTTTGTCGTCGTTGCCAAACCGTTAAGCTAGCCTATGTTGAAGCTTTTCATGCTTCATTATTTGAGCTGTCCGAGTCTTCTGATTAGAACTGCCAGCCTATAGCGCCACCGGCAGCTAGGTTCTGCCCGCTGGCGATACTAACCGGAACGCCGATAGCCATAACTGCCTGCATTCGGCCACCGCGCGATCTATGCGCCATTGAGAGAGCGGCCGCAGCCTGTCCGCCATAGTAGCCGCCGCCGACGTTAATGGTTGACTTACCAGCATCTGGAACTCGAATAGTTGTAAGCATTGCAACCGTTGCAGCAACCCCCTGATTCGCTCCTCTTTTCACTTCATTGATCTCACGACGCAAGCTGTCATTTATGGCGCTGCCAACTGCATTTGTATAGTTGATGGACTGGTTAAATCTCTGATCTGTGTATTGAACGGATTGTTGGAATTTGTTGTTGGTGTAATTATTTGCTTCAATCAAAGTTTGGGTGCAGCAATTATTATTGATTATGCCAGTGAGTTGACTGACATTCACCGCATCTGTTGCGTTTACACCAGCTGCTACGTTCGTTATTCTGCGCTCGCTTCCCGCCGCTCCAACAGAGACTGTATTTGCTGCTGCAACAGAACCTTGGCCAACGGCTGCGCTGTTGGCAGCCGCACTGGCACCATTGCCGAGAGCGACACCATCACCAGTGGCAGCTGCTGCGTTGCCTAGAGCCGCACCATTGGCTCCTGCTGTTGAGCCATTACCAATTGCGGTTCCAGAAGCAGCTGCTGTTGACGAGTTGCCTATCGCTGTTCCATTGGCAGCTGCATTTGCACCGGCGCCGAAAGCTGATCCATTTAATGCCGCACTGGTACCCGACCCGAAGGCTGAACCAGTGTTTGCAGCGTTGGCTGCGTTTCCAAAGGCTGCTGCATTGGCTGCGGAATTCGATTGATTTCCAAAAGCAGCTCCGTTTAAACCGGCAACAGAAAAACTACCGTAGGCAGCTCCGTTATTGCCTGAAACCTGTGAATTATTACCAACTGCCGTTCCATTGAGCAACGCACTAGCATTGGCTCCAACCGCGATTGAATTGTTTCCTGTTGCTTGTGATTGTGCACCGATGGCGATACTATTGACCCCGCTGGCAGTGTTTCCGTTTCCATAAGCCGAACTATTGTTGCCAGACGCTGTATTTTGAGTCCCAACTGCCACGCTGGATGTACCAGATGTCGTGTTGAGCGAACCGACAGCAGTGACGTTGTCAAAGCCGGCAGCATTACCGTTTCCTATAGCTGTAGCATTGAGTCCACCGGCAGCGTTGCCGTTCCCAACGGCTGTAGCCCCCAATCCACCAGCGGCGTTGCCGTTGCCGAGCGCTGTTGCTCCTACTCCAGCTGCGGCGCTAGCGTTCCCGTAAGCTGAGGCTCCTGCACCGCCAGCCAAAGTAGCCGGACCTATCGCCGTTGCGCCAAGCCCTCCAGCCGCTCCGAATCCAGCCGGGCCTTGCAGGCTGGTACCGCCACTACCATCTCCCAGGAGAGTTTCTGCAAATACAGGTACAGCCACCGAGCAGCATAACAGCGTTAAAGTAACTGCCGTAACGCTTGTGACACAAAGTTTCTTGTTCATTGTTAGTCTCCAAACAGCTGTGCAAATAATAGCTTCAGCGGGCGTTGAGAACGAGATCTTGAAAAGTCAGAAGAGAAACATCAGATCAAAAAAGACATTTTTTTGACAATAAGGCACTGTCCGTGGCGTAAGTGTTTAAGCTTTCCGTTTGCTACCTTCCTAGAAGGTCTTCCAGCTTATTGAGGACGTATCCGTCGCACTTTTGCTTAAATATGGACTGCCAGTAAATTGCGTACTAGTCTGATTAAGACTAGTGATTGACAGCTGATTGAGCATCACTTGCTTTTAGAGTGTTTGCTCAAAAAGGCGTATGTGGAAATGAGCTGAAAGTATCCGGAGAGCTCAACTAAAATCGCGGCGGAACGAGCCCTTGCGAGATGCAAGCGATGAGAGCCTCTACTACATTTGGATCGTAGGATTTCCCGGAGCCGCGAATCATTTCTGTCTGCGCTTGCTCTGGTGCCATGCCGGCACGGTAGACGAGATCAGAAACCATTTCGTTATATGCGTTAGCAGTCTGGATGATACGTGCTCCTAGTGGAATCGCTTCTCCTGCTTCACCTTGTGGATAGCCCTGCCCGTTGAATTCCTCGTGATGTGAAAGCACTATCGGAGCAAGTGGTGCTAGTTCCGGGAAACCTTCCAAAAGCTTGGCTCCGTTGATTGTGTGATTCATCATCATCACTAATTCAGAGTCGCTTAGCTGTTCGTCAGGTTTCTGCAAGAGATTTTGCGGAAGTCCCATCTTGCCGACATCGTGCAGAATCGCGGCTAGCCGGATCTGATTTACTTCTTCCGGAGAAAGTCCAAGCAAGCGTGCAATCGCAACTGAGTATTCAGCAACTGCGCGTGCGTGCCCATTTACGTATTTATCTTTGGCTTCTACCTGCGTGACGTATCCGTCTATTCGTCCTAACAGTCGCATGTCAACGCCAGGAGTGGCGAAAATAAAATCACTTGTGGGATTTGAGGACGCAAGTATTTGTTTGAGCTTCGCTTCTGCCGCAGCCTCATCTATTTGTATCGGCGGACCTTCTACAAACTGAGGACTGCTCTGCGGTCCTTTGCCTTTCATAAAAGCATTTCCAAGTCCGCTGGGCCCTGTAGGCGCTGCTGCTTTTGCTTTGCTCATCATCATGCCGCCCAATCCGGGACCCTTGTTCTGTCCTGCTGGTGACGGAATTGAATCGAGATCGCCCCATTGTCCTGAAAGCGCTTTTGGTTGAACCCCTCCTGCGGCGCTCGCTGCTGGCTGTCCCGGGCCGCCAGGTGACGGAATGTCGTCCAGGTTGCCCCACTTGCTTGCCGGTTTAGCAGCCGGTACGTTACCGGAAGAGGGTCCTCCGCCCGCGCCTGGGGCTGGTATCTCATCCAAGTTGCCCCACTTGCTTGCTGGTTTTGCAGCCGCCGGCCCAGGTGGTGGTGGTGGCGCTGCGCCAGTCGCTCCCGGTGTCGGAATATCGTCGAGATTGCCCCACTTGCTGGCTGGCTTTCCTTGCTGCTGCGCAATGCTGCCTGGCAGAGGAATGTTGCCTGCCGAATCACTGCTTGGCATCGGCATTTGCTGAGTTGCCGCCTGCGTGGGATCGTCGTGGTACTGAGTAGCTTGATGTGCTTGAGCCATTTGTTGTAACGGCAGAGCTGGTCCCGGTGGTGGCGGTTGGGGCATGCTAACTTCACCTTGCCATGCCGGTGACGTGTTCGCTCCGCCGCGCGCGCCCATGATTCCGCCTAATGCGTTACGAGCGGCTCCAGGCTGGGCCCCGCTTGGCTCCTGATTTGCGTGTTCTGTGATGATGTCGGCCAGATTGCCGAGTTCACCTTCCATGTCCGCGGGCGGACCGCCAGCTGATTTGATTTTCTGAATATTGGTTTGCGTGTCGCCCCACATGCTTGCTGCGGATTGACTTGATGTGCCCTGATGGGTCTTCTGAATGCCAAACTGTTCAGCGCCTGCGTAGCTCGGACCATCGTTATAAGCTGCGGCATCTGATTGAGCTGCAATTTCATCCCCATAAGATGCTGCCGCATCTGCTCCTGTTTGAGCATATTGCTGAGAGTATGGATCTAGCGTACCATCCTGACCGTTATATCCATCGTTCGTGTATGCGGCTTCTTGGTAGGATTCTTCCTGCTGGTACGCTTGTTGCTGGGGAACAGTCGGTGGTGGCGCCGGCGGTGTCACTGGTTCGGGCGCCTTCGACTTCTGTGCTTTCGGAATAGAAGCTGTACCAAGCGCACCCTTCAAAGCGCGTCTGATTTCTTGTGTGTTCTTCTTGTTAGACTCGTCCTTAGTTGCCGCCACATCGTGCTGGTAAAGCCGCATAATTGGCTCGAGATCTTTCTTCTCTTCCGGCAACTGTGCAAGCGCTTCTGCAACTGTGTCAGCAACGCTTTGAACAATGTCTATCTCATCTCTTGTCCATGCGTGGCGTGATTCGCATTGATGGAGAATAATGGCACCATGAACAGCACTTGAAGATCTGATTGCAACTGATAACTGTGATCGAACTCCAATGAATTCCATTTCTTCTTGGACGGGAGTTTTGTATGAATTGATTTGTCCTTCAAACGTGCTGATAGGTACAGCCGAAAGCAATGTTTGCGAGACGATGGCAGAATCTTTGGTCGGCCATCCAAAATCCTGGGCGCTTTCTACTCGTTCTCTCTGCCAGTATTCATACGATTTCCACGCTGATTTGCTGTCGTCGACGCAAATGAAAATACAACGACTTACCGCTAACGCTTTTCCGAGGATGTTCACCACCATGAAGAGCGCATCGCCCAGGCCCATTGGCAAGCTCATCAGGTTTGTGATTTCCGACATGAATGCGCTGCGGAAAGTGTCACGCTGCACCAGGTCGTTAATTTGGGCGTAACGCAGGATGTCTGCGATGTCTGCCAGAGTCAGGCGGATCTCGTTTATTTCTTGTACAGCCAATTCTTGCTGTCTGGAAACACTCAAAAGCCCGAGTCCGCCACCTTCCAAATGGACAGGGAAGGTCGTCGATGGTAAATCGTCGGGCGTTTCCTCGGGATTGGCCAGATATTCGCAAATTGATGTGAAATTGCTATCGAGCGGGTTGCTCAAGATAATTTGACTGACATCGGCCGAGTAGTTCTCACCGATCTCTTTTACCGTAGTCTCAAGGATTTTTCGGAAGTCTCTGACATCCGATAACTTCTCAGCTAATTGACTTGTCATATAGGATTGTTGCCGCCCGTTCTCTGTAAAGTCTATATGCCAGGTTTTTTTCAATACCTCACCCTTCAGTATGCCTGATTTCACACAAGTTTGATCCGCCTTGGCAAGCTATGACTCTATTCTTTAAACAGCTTGACGAGCCAGGGGGTGTTCATATTTATCGCCTGACGTGGCACTATTAAATTATGAGCAGCTCAGAAAACATTCCAATGGACCAGCCCCTCGGGCTTTGCGATGTTATCGGCGTTGCTGTTCGAATTTGGCGCAAAAACCTGACGCTGATTCTGCGCGTGCTGCTCATGCCGACTATCTTGTTGGCGATTTCGACTACAGTACTACAATTCTGCTTGCAGTATGGTGTGACCGGATCGACCGATTTCCCCCGCGTGGTTGGGTTTGTGGGCGCGGGACTGGCTGCTTTCCTTCTCTATATTTTCGCCTTGTTTTACCTGGCGGTCCAGGAGATAGCCCTGGTCCGGCTCTTTACAGGGTTCGCTCCTGATTGGGAAAAGGCAAGAGCCTTTTCCATGAAACGACTGCCGTGGGTAATCGGACTGTCATTGGTCAACTTGATGATTTGGGGTGTCATTCTTGGTGTCTTCTTTTGCGTCATTGGCATTTCGACCTTTCTGACAAGTTTGCCCTCGGCAGGACCCATACTCGGCGGAGTGGGCATGATAGTTGGATTCCTTGGAGTTGTGATAACCATCTCCATGATGCTCTTGTATCTTTTGGTGGGTTTTGCGGTCATCGCTTGCGAAGAAACCACTTTTTTTGGTGTCATTGGCCGCACGTTTAACTGGGTCGGGCGTTACTTCGGTAGAACCATGTGCTTCGGCTTCATCTTTTATGTCATCTTTACGGCTGTGAGCATGCCGGTCTCGCTTCCTGTTGTAGTCGTTTCGGTGATCGATGCCTGGCATACGGGCACGCACGCTGTCGCCGGCACAGAGCCCAAGCTTTCGATGCCGGTATTGATGTTTGTGCAGGTGTGGGAATCAATTTGTGGATTGCTTCTGCGACCGCTTACGGTTTTATCGTTCGGTCTCTATTATTTGGATTTGCGTCAACGTGCCGATGGGCTTGACTTAATTCGCAAATTAAAGGTCATGAAAGAACAATACGTTGGTGCCGGTGAGAATGGACTTCAAGGACGTTAGCCCTGACATAGCTGCTATTTCGCAGAATTACAACTATCAACCGGCTCCGAACTGGCTGATTCGCTTTCAAGATGCCGTGCGAGAAATCTTGCAAGCTGTAGAACAGTTTCTCAATGAGCTTTTTCATATCCCTACGCCGGGCGCGACAGACTCACGAGCGGTGAGTTCGGCGATGATGATGACCATTTATGCGATTGGTTTTATAGCGCTGGTGGCCATTGCTTATTATATGTGGAAGCGCGCTCGACGTGCTTCTGAGGAAGAGGCTAGCACCAAGCGTGGTGCCAGCACCGTCGAGAAGATTTTGGATTCGCAGGGCTATCGAGATGAAGCTGTCCGTTTTTCGGAGAGCGGGGAATATAAAGGCGCTTGTCGAAGTCTCTATCTTTGTTTTCTCCAGCTTATGCATGAAAAAGCTGTAGCCGCTTTTGCTCCGGCAAAAACAAATTACGAGTATCGCTACATCCTTTCACCCTATCCTTCTCTGCAAAGTGGGTTTAAAGATTTGGCTGAAAACGTTGAGTTGGTATGGTTCGGAAACAAGTCGGCCGACAATTCGGATTACCTGCAATGCCAGAGCATCCTTGAGAAACTCGAGCCCGAGATCGAGCGAATCAGTGCGGAAAAAGCGAAGCTTGTTGCTGCGGAGATGGGTAATGTGGGCTAAGCTACAAGATTCGCCTAAGTGGGTTCGCAATCTGTTCTGGCAAATCCCATTGCTCAGTGTTGTCTTGTTATTAGGCGGTCACGTTCAACAATTGTTTGATAACAGCATCGATAAAATGATGCCTGAGGCTGCCAGTTTTACTTCCACGCATAATCAAAAACCCAGCGGCTACAGTGCACTGATGGAGCTTGCCCAGCGGGTTGGAATGAGAACCCAGCAATGGGGAATGCCTTATCGCGATCTTAAAAAGGAGCATGGCACGCTTGTGCTGGTATCGCCCAGCCATCCGCTTAAAGACTTTGAAATCGATCAGTTGTTGCGTTGGGTCGAAGCCGGTAACAATCTCATTTATCTAGATCAATTCAAGTATGGCAATGGCGAGCATCTCTTGGAGAAGCTCGGAGTCAAGCTTGAAGTGTTGCAAGATGCTGGTGACGATGACATCGTGATCGACAAAGTTCCGGCTGTCGATGAATCCGCACACGTAAAACGACTTGTCCTTTCTAGTGATACACGCTTGAAAGGCGGCAAGGCGATTGCTGATGATAAAGACGGTGCGTTTTTGCTTCAGCTCAATGAGGGAAAAGGGCGGGTGCTTTTAGGTACAACTCCAAACTTGTGTGCAAACAGACGAATGGCTGACACGGGGCAATGGGGCAATTTTCAATTCATGGTTAATTGGCTCAAAGCGAACGGTGGCGATGTGATTTTTGACGAGCGCGTTCATGGCTACGCCCTCTCGCAAAGTCTCTTTGCTGCCATCGCTGAGACGCCGCTCGGTCTGGTTTGCGTGCAATTGTGCCTGATATTCTTTGTTGCCCTCCTTAGCTTGAACCAGAGATTTGGTCGCATGCACGTCGTTCGGGAATCGCGCAAAATCGCCAGTTCTGAGTTCATTGACGGAATGGCACGCACTTATTTAAAAGCGCGGGCCTATGACGCAGCTTTTCAGATTCTCTATATCTCGTTCCGGCACCGGCTCTGCAAGGCTGTGTCTCTGCCGCCGGACGAAGCTGCCGAATCACTCGCTCACGCGTGGTCTAGCTCGGCTCCTGTGAGCCACGATGACGCATTGAATTTTTTGAAAAAGGCTGATGCGCTGGCGGGAAGGCAAAAAATAGCAGAGGAGGAGCTTGTAGAGGCAATCACGCAATGCGATCGGCTCTACCAAACATCAAGATCGTCGATCGCCCTTCAAACGCGCAGGATTGGCGGTTAATTGAATAAGTAAAGTCTTGCTCCTGAAAAGGTGCTTCTGAGATTGTATTAGGTTAAGATCAACAGGACTTTCCCGGAGGGACTTCTCCTGAGTACTCAGCTTGTGCAATCGATTGCCGAAACATTTGGGCGAATAAGCAACGCTTTGAAGGGCTTCATTGTTGGGCAAGACGCTGTTATTGACCAGCTCCTGGTGGCGCTTCTTGCCGACGGACATGTCCTTCTTGAAGGAGTGCCGGGCACCGCGAAAACCCTACTAGTCAAGACTTTGTCAAAGATGCTCGGTGCTGAGTTCGGTCGAATTCAGCTGACGCCCGATATGTTGCCTTCAGATATTTTGGGAACGAGCGTCTACGATTTGAACACCAAGACGTTCAGTGTCAAGAAGGGACCGATCTTTACAAGCTTACTGCTAGCAGATGAGATCAATCGCACTGCACCGAAGACGCAATCCGCCCTGCTGGAAGCGATGGAAGAACGCCAGGTAACTATTGATGGGCAATCAGGCAAGTTGCCTGATCTTTTCATGGTCGTTGCGACGCAGAATCCAGTCGAATTTGAGGGGACTTACCCGCTGCCGGAAGCACAGCTCGACCGCTTCATGTTGAAAATTCTGGTTGGCTATCCTGAAGGTGATGCCGAGCATAAGATGCTGGTCAATTGGCAAAGTGGAGTCTACGACCGAAAGGCGGCAGAGGTCCAAGCAGTTGTTGCTCCATCTGAAATTCTAGAGTGTCGTGCAAAACTGAAAGAGCTAAAAGTCGAGGATAGCATCTTCAATTATTTGATGAATCTCGTTCAGAAATCTCGCAATCTTTCCGATGTGCAGTTGGGTGCTAGCCCTCGTGCCGCGCTCGCCTGGCTGGCTGCTGCTAAAGCTCATGCAGCTATAGAAGGAAGAGATTTCGTCACCCCGGACAACATCAAGTTCGTAGCGCATCCAATTCTGCGCCATCGCTTGATACTTACTCCCGAGTCTGAGCTTGAGGGAATTACAACAACACAAGCGATAAACAAGCTGTTAGGTCTCGTTCCGGTGCCCCGCTAAATATGACGGCAAGCAAGACACTATACATTTTATTGGTGATTGCTTGTCTTTTGTTCTTGCTAAAATTTGCGGTCCCGGAAGCCGGTCTTGCTGCCTTCGCAATCGATGCTGTAATTCTGGTGGCATTGATTGCTGATTATTTTCTGACCGTTCCTGCCAAGGCTCTTTCGGTGCAGCGCGCTGTTGCTGAGCGTCTGTCAATTGGGCGTGATAATCAGGTAACAATAGAAGTCTTTAGCCAGGCTTGCGAAAATCTGAAACTCAAATTGCGTGATTCGTTTCCGTTAGCCATTGATGCTGATGTGCAGGAGTTCGATTTTGAACTAGCACCAAACAGTAAGGCGACTTTGAATTACAACTTGAAGCCGATGAGGCGCGGTGCTTTTGAGTTCGGCGATATTGCCGCCCGCTACAAAAGTAAGTTCGGTTTGTTTTGGAGGCAGATCGTTTTTCCTTCACCACACAAAGTGCGGGTGTATAGCGATCTCAAAGCGTTGCAAGAGTTATCGGTAAAGTTAGCGCATTCCTCCGAGTTCGGTGATTTGAAGGTTCGCAAGCGCGGGCAAGGTACGGATTTTGCCAGCCTTCGCGAATACATCAGCGGTGACGACGTACGTTCTATGGACTGGAAGGCAACGGCGCGGCGCGATAGACCAGTGCTGCGTGTTTATGAGGTGGACAAAGAACAGGCGATGATGGTGCTTGTCGATGCCGGACGGATGATGGTTTCTGATCTGGAAGGTTTGAGCCGTTTTGATCACGCACTTAATGCGGCACTATCCTTGGTGCTCACCGGTCTGATGAGAAATGATCAGGTTGGCTTGGGAATATTTGCCGACAAGCCAATTTTATTCATGCCTCCTCGGCGCGGCAAAGCTTACATTTCGCGGATTCTGGAAGCCTGCTGCGATGTTTTTCCGCGTATGGTCGAGCCGGATTATCTAGGCGCCCTTTCCTATTTCGCCGGAGCGCATAAGTCGCGGTCTTTGATGGTAGTTATCACTGATTTGACCGATCCCACCGGTTCGCAGTCTTTGTTGTCTGGTTTGGCGAGTTTAAGTCCGCGCCACCTTCCCTTTTGCGTGACTCTGCGCGATCGAAAAGTGGATCACATTGCCGATGACGCAGCACCTGATATCGATGAGATTATGAGGAAGGCTGTCGCGAATGATTTAATCGCTCAGCGTGAACTTGCCTTTTCGCATTTAGTTCGCCGCGGATGCCTGATATTGGATTGTCCGCCGCAAGAACTTTCCACTAAGCTTGTCGACAAATACCTCGAGATAAAAGCGCGCGCGCTGCTCTAAAATACTATGACTGCTGCATTCAGCCTTGGTTCAGAAGATTGCAATCTGATCATAGAAAAAGGCAAGGACGCTGCAGCGTCGTTTTTAACCAAATGCAGTTCTTTATACCAAGTGGTTATCGCAAGCGTATTTGACGAGTGCGGTTCTGCTCTTCAATTTGAGTTTCTTGCGAATTCTTGAAGCGTGCAGTTCCACTGTTGATTCCGTTAAGAACAATCGCTGTGCAATTTCTCTATTCGCCAAACCGGACGCGATCAGGCGGAGAACTTCCAATTCACGGGTGGAAAGCGGGCTCTTGATTGGCGCTGCGACAGGAGCGTCTGACGGCGTTTCTTCTTTCGGCTTACCCATATGTTCAAGTGCGGAACTGATTTGCCTGGTTAAATTGCTGAGCAAATTGACGTTGAAGAGCTGTTCCTTCACGTCCTCGTAAATTTTTGCGTTATGGAGAGCGGCTGAAATTGCCTGTGACGTGCTCTCCATGAGCTGGATTTCGTGCGCTTGCCATTGTCTGCACATTTCGCTCTGCACAAGTAGTGCACCAAAACTGGTGCCATTTACAATGATTGGCACGCCTGCCAAGCTGCCGATGCCGTTCTCAAAAAGCGCTTCAATGCCTTCAACGTACCGCGGGCTCTCGTGTTTGCGCAGACCTGTTTCATTGATTATTGTAGTGCGCTGCAACATTAAAGAAGCTATGTTTGGCGGAATCGTTGTGCTGCTGTTTAGTCCCAGGGGCGATAATTCTTGATCGATATATTCGTGACTTGTCCGGTATGTCGCCCCTTCGTTCTTAATAACAAGGCAGCCTGTAACCTTGAGTATGCGACCTAACGTGTCAACCGCGCTTTGTAAGATGGCATCTCGGTCTAAGCGGGCGTTCAGTTTGCTCAAAATAATCCGCAGATGTCTTTCAAACCATAATTCTCTGGCCAGACGTGCCTGGCTCTCTTGAGCTTCTCTGTGCTCTGGTGTCAGCAAAGCTGACGCCAACACAGTGCTTACCGATTGGCAAATCTCTGGAGTTTCTTCGGTCCAGGCGCTCTTCTTGTGCATACTCATTAGTCCGAGAAGGACGCCTTCTGGACTCAGCAATGGTTGCAACAAATGCTGCGACCCGCTCATGCCGTTGAGGCTATCTAGCGATGGAAATTCACCTTGATATGGCTCAATCGATCCCATCTCCCAGGTGTTGAACCAGGATTGTCCGGAGCAGTCTATCGCCGAATTCTTTGGCAGCTCCGCCAAATGTATGTCAGGCAAAAAGCGACCGGCTCTACCAGGCTCTCTACGCCAAATAATGATCTGGTAAGCGCCTGTGGCAGCCGACAGCTCGCCTAAAATAGCCGAGCCAGTCTCATTCCTTGTTTGCGTTTTACCAAGGATGATTCCTATTCGTTGCAAGAAATTCGCACATGCTTGTGCGTTGTCGATAGTCTTCTTCACCGGTTCTTCACTCGGGCCAGGGAAGGGAGGCACACCCGATACCAAGATCAGCATAACCGATACACCTCAGATTGGAAGAGGGTTCAACTGATTTTCAATATGTTTGTTAGCAGTATGTCGATGATCTGCTCAAGAGGACATTTTTGTCTTCTTGAAGATGAGAGAAATTTTATCAAAATATGTGGGAGCCCGAGACACGCACTGCACGTCAAAGTTTACGTAAAACGGTCGTTTTGACCATTTGTGCTTGCCAAGAAGGTGCGCTAAAATTAATCTGCGTTCACTTTGAGGAGAGGGTGTCCAGTGCTACCCACCAAAATCCTGCGCAATCTGCGAAAGCAGTTCGGGAAGCGACTTGTAGAGGTCGCTTTGAAGTCACCTACGCTGTTAAACGACATCGAGCGGATTAAATCTGAAGGCGTCAAGATTAGACAGGTGGATGGACCTTGTCGCGCTTATTACGATCGCCGCAAGCGGACGATATATATTGGCCGGTGGTGTCCGCGCAACTACAAACTTATCAGTATTGCTCACGAGTTCGTGCATGCATTGGTGCGACCAACTATTGATCCTGTTGCTGGCGAGACTGGTCGGCAGGAATTTATTGAGCGCTGCCTCGAAGAAGAGACCGAAGCCATAGTGCACGAAATTAGTATCGTGAAAGAGCTTTTGAAGGCGGGCGTCAAAGTCGATCCTAAAGAGCTGGAATGGTTGAATCGTTATCGCCGAGGCGGAAGAAAAGCCATTCGCAAGGCGCTGCAAAAAACGATCACCTCAACGACCGGTGAAGATTATCCGGAGTATTACGGCAGCTGGTACGACGAAATGATTCCGCAAGCTAAGCGCTTGCCATAAATTTGTGTGGAAATAACCATATAAGAACCCATCTATTCAAATGATGGGTTCAGGTGTGTTTATGGGTTGTGAATGCACTTGGGGATCTAATGAAACTAACTGTCATTATTGAAAAAGATGCAGAGAGCGGCTGGCTGACTGCCATTTGCCCAGCGACCTGGTTGCATCACCCAAGCGGAGAATGAGCATGAATCTCTGGGCTAGTTAAACACACAAACTTTTTTTAGAGTGTGTGTTGCTCTATTTGGGGACCCTTGGTTTTTGGCGTTTTTTATCACCATGGCAACCTGAGTGTGTTTTATACATTCCGTCCCAAAAGGTAGGCTGGGTATAGGTTTCTTCTATGGCAGGCTGCCTGTTGTCATGGTGAGGAAAAACGCACGTCACTAATAGGCTAATTAAATCTGAGTAGATTAAGACTTTGCCGCATCAAAAAATCTTACGCTGACATTTTTTTTGGTCTTAGTCATTAAAACACCAGTTTTCTCATCGGCAATTAGGCTGCCTTTTTCTTTGCCAGGCGAGCTGTGCGATATTCTTCCATGCGCTTCAAAACGTCTTCGTTAATCTCGACTTTGTCGGAGCTGCGAAGATCATTTTTGTCAGTGCGCTTGTTGTTTTCGAGAATGTGATCACGAATTGCACGTGCCAGATCGACTCGCTCTTCTGCAGATAATCCTTTGAGCGCTTCGTTGTTGCGCGCCGCTTTATTTACTGAATCGATGGGCCCCTTCGAGGTAAGAGCGGGAAGCGTTAAACCAATAAGTGGATTTTTCTTTTGAGGTTTTTGTTCAGGTTTTTGCTCAGCAATTTCCTTTTGCACGTCGCTTCCAGCATCTTTAGATTCAGCAGGAGCGCTTTGATTATCGGAGGGAGAAACTTGCTTGCTGTCAGCCGGAGAGGTTTGACTATCGGAGGGAGAAACTTGCTTGCTGTCAGCCGGAGAGCTTTGATTATCGGAGGGAGAAACTTGCTTGCTGTCAGCCGGAGAGCTTTGATTATCGGAGGGAGAAACTTGCTTGCTGTCAGCCGGAGAGCTTTGATTATCGGAGGGAGAAACTTGCTTGCTGTCAGCCGGAGA
>JAKFVQ010000010.1 GCA_021732085.1 Candidatus Obscuribacterales bacterium
CCGTCGATCACTCTCGAAGTCAGCGGAGGGTGTCAATCACTTTTTCAAGCTTTACGCAACCTCAAGCAGCTTTTTGCGGGGCAAAGATATTCTGTTCAAGCAGGGCAAAGATATTCTGTTCGTAACATGAAATTCCACGTCGAATTTACAACATCAGCGCTTCCACTCAAAGGACCTTGCACCTGGACCGGAAATGCAGTGGTGTTTGATCCGGCAATGGATATTGTTACTGATCCAGCTGTCGTGTCAGAGAATGAACTTCCCGACGGTGCTGCAATAGTTATTACGGCTCCAGTTGCATTTGCCGTAATTCCGGACACTCCTAATAGATTTATCTCTTTGGCGAACTTTGCTGCGATGGTGGTTGGTGTGTCACCAGATATGGTGGTGTAGTTCGCCGTGTTTCCCGCAACTGTAATTGACAATGCATCGCCACCGGATGTAGAGCCACCAATTGTGACCAGCTGCATTATGTTATACACATACGAAGTTGTATTGCTTAGTGCATCGGTTATGGAAGTAAGTTGCTCGGCAGAGTTGTAAGCGTACTGGGTTGAGTTTAGGGAAGCATCCGTAAATAAGGTTGGACGATGGTTGCTGTTGTATTCCCAGCTTGAAACCAATGCATGTGAGTTATTCTGAGTTTCGCTAATGGAAAGCAGGTCAATATTGTTACTAGCATAACTGCAATCGAATTGCCTTCCTATACCGTCGATCATTCTGGTGACATAGCCTAATTCGTTGTAGTCGAATGCTTGATATTGAATAATACCGATCGATGTTCCAGTGCTGAAGACCTCGCTGCCAAAACCGCTTACAAAAGTGGAAATGGTTGTCGCGTTTGTGGAGTTTGAATGGACGCTGACAGTTGCAGGCTTCGCGCCCCAATCGACTTGTTCGGTATTATTTCCAAGGTAACGATTAATGTTAGGAGGGACTTGGGAGACCCAATTTGCACTAACACCAATGGCTTGCATGTCACTGTCGAGGTTCACCATTTCTGACAATGCTTGCACAACTCTTGCTGGCGTGTCGCCTGTTTGCGCGGTGTAGTCAAATGCTTTGGAACCCCCAGATAGTGCGCTGTCAATTACCCTCAATCGCATGAGGTCGCCTGACAGTACGGTGCCTGTTAGTTTGGCTGTCCTGACAGGATTGATGCCATCAGCGAGCACCATTGTTTCGCCGACGCCGAATGGGGCGGTGGCAGCGAAATCCGTTCTATTCGTAGAAGGTGACTTCAGATAAACGACAGCACCAGACGATGTCGCCGAAATTCCAAAAGTCTGGCAGAATTTTTGTGCGTTTACCGCCGCTGCAATTCCCGCCGCTACGTCGGCGACGGTTGTGTCGGAAGCTTTAACCGTGTAGTCGGCTATGGGTTTGTTGGTGTCCTCGCCGGCCCAAACCAGCTGGTCTTCCGCCCTCACCGTTAAAATGTCGCCCGCTTGGGGCGCGGAAAATCCGGAACGCAATCCAATCGTAAGGGTAGTTATCACATTTTTTGTTTGTTTGGCAATCAAAATAGGTTTATTGCTACTCCCCCGGAAATCCTGATTCGACTCGTTTTGATATGAGAAGACTGTGGGTGATTCCATCGGAGGATGAATCCAGATGGGAACCGGTGCAAGCAGACCCGTGGACCTTTCCAACATCCACTTTGTTGTTTTGCAGTGGGCATAATTTCTATTTGCAGGGTCGTGCGGGTAAAGTGCGGTAGCTTCACGATCCCAGAAGTAACTTTCTTTTATGGCGTCGGGCCAGTTTTCGATTACAGTGCTGCTGCCGTCCGGAAAAGTGGTACGCATTCCATAAGGTGGATACTGATAGAATCCTAGTGGCACGTATTGAGCAAATGATGTGGAGCCGTATGGATTAGTCAGCTGGTGAATGAACGAGGATGACTCATCGTAGAAAAACTTTGAGATGTTGCCGACAGCGTCTGTGATTGATAAAAGTTTTGCATTTGCTGAATCGTAGGTAAAACTGGTTCTGCGTCCTGTGGGATCAACAATATTGGAGATCAAGTAATATCCGCTATTGCCAGTGCTATTTGATACATAGTTGAAGGTAGTGATTTGTCCATTAGCATCGCTTATTGACTCTATTCGAAAATTAACGGCGTCCCAATTAATAGTGGCAGCGTTACCTTGAGGGTCAACAACGGAGGTCATCAGCCAATATGCGCTGGCCCCACTGCCGTTTTGCAGGGTGAAATTTTCACTGCTGCCGTCGCGTAGATTTCTGGTGTAACTTCCTCCACCTGATGCGTTATACGTAAGCGTTGCTTGCGACATGACGTCGGGAGTCGAGTAAGAGCCATTCTCATAAGTCTCAAATCCGCCGCCGCGAACGCTCACCTTTGTTTGTGAGCCATCATCTATGAGATAAGAAATCCAGTTTAAGCTCCAGCAGGGAGTCAAATTGGAGAAAGTGAAGGTGGCCGGTTGGTTTCCTTCTAAATAGTTATAGTTGACTCCGATAAGAATCTCTGGTCCCAGAGCCGGTTTATAGGCAAGAGGGTGGTCAAATATTTTCAGAGTTCCGTTCATGCTGAAGGAAGACGCTGTTGCCATAGCCCCGGTGGGATGGATAGGGCAGCTCATGGGGCACTCAGGCGTCTTGCTTGGATCGCATGCAGATGAATATCCTTTGCCCCAAACCTGACTTGCTTCATTTTTGCTGACTGGTTTCCACCCTTTCGGAAGTTTTCCTTTCGGAACTAGAAAATATCCATCCGACTCTGCATCTAGTGTTGCCATACTCAGCCAGTGCACATTTTCTTTGCCGAATGTTGGATCTTGAACCCTGACTCGGCCATGCTTTTCCTGGGTGATTGCAGAGAAATGCCCAACTGACCAGTGCATGATCGAGGGGACGATCACAGTTGCACCAGGATGGCGTTTAGCCATTTGAAGGTTCAAACCAACCTTCCGGGAAAGCTCTTCAACTTGAGCAAGATTTGTTCCACGCGGGCTGGAGTAAGCCTTCTTAATCGACATAAAATCTTGAACGGACTGTCCAGGACGAAGTGCAATCAAACTATCCACCGCCAATGGTCCGCAGCGAAACGCAACCTCTGGATGGTTTTTCATGCTCCAGAGTCCGTTCTTGCTTTCTTTGACCAACAACTCTGCTGTTCCCGTGAAAGCACGATCGGAAATCTCCTCAATGTGCTTTTCGAGAGCCTCAACCATTCCGAGCCGCGACTCCATATGAACTAAATTTGAAAAGGCTTTGTCGGCGACTGACTTTTGGTTTGCTTCAGATTTTCCCTTGGAAAGTTCCCAGACAGACGAAGCGTACTTTAGCGCTTGTGAAAGAAAGCCGCTGTCATATCTGAGTTGTGCAATGTGGGCTTCAAGCGAGGCTCGCCATCTAGAGTTAGGGTAATTCGCTAGAAAAGAAGTGAGAGCCGAAATATCTTCTCTATTGTTCTTAGCTGTAAATGACAGGAGTGCTCTGGAGAGGTCTAGATTTTCTTTTAGATCCATTTTGCTATCCATGGCGATCAGCGGCTCGGAGAACGCTCTGCAATTGGCGATTTCAGAATCGGAGGGAGCAGGTGAAAACGACAAATTTTTCTTTATCGCTTTTGTCAGTTCGTCGCGGCTCTTCCGTTTGTTTGTGTTGGCGCTGTTGACATTCGCCAAGGGACAGGCTGCAGCAACCGGCGGGCTCGCCGGGTTACAACAAGTAGTGTCGATTGCGTTTGCCGCCTGCAGCGGAAATGCAAGGACGATCAAACCTGCCGAAATACAGCTCATTATTTGCCGTGTTTTAATTCGCACTATTGAGGCTATTGGAGTGTTCATTGTCGTGTGCCTTGAGTTAGTTGCTCTCTATTGGGACTATTAGATTGATTGTGGGAGCCGTGACATCGCCAGGACTTGGCGCCGGCCACTGGCTTGAATCCAAGGTGAAAGTGGCTGACGAAATCGGGCTCTCAATGCCGTTTAGGATTGAGATCGCTTTAATTGTTTGGGTGTAATTGATAGTTATGGGATCTCCGTTAAACGGTTCGGATGAACTGCTTGGCGTGGAGCCGTCAGTGGTGATAAAGGTCTTTGCACCAGCTTGAGCCTTGATCTGTACCTGTGCGGGCGCCGAAAGAGCGCTTCCATCCATGCTGAAAACTGGTGCCAGCGCTGCCTGTGAGTTCAATTGATACTTCTGAGAAAGATACGCTGTCACCGCACTCATCTCTGATGCGGACAATCTGTTTGAATAGACTAAAACTTCAGCGATTCTCCCCGGGAAATAGTTTCCAGCGAAGCCCTTGCCGATCAGGTTATCCGTGCGATTTGTATTCGGAATGTTATTCATGCTCGCATTTGGAGTACCTGCGGTGCCGTCGATGTACACGGTTGCTGTGCCGTTTGAGGTGCCAGGTACTTGTACCCCAGAGAGCACCTGGAATTTGCTTTGTGCCAGGCCGCTAGCGGATTGAGCATTGCTGCCGCTATTTCCGTTATAGATGCTGAGTTGCCCTTTAGACCCAGACGAAGAAATTTGGAGGTTCAGGTTATCGCCGTTCGAGCCCCGAGACAAATCAATAATTCTGGCATCGGCAGATAAAGAGGAGGGTGACGTTACTACGAAAACGGACAAACCGCAGTTCTGTACATCAATCAGAATGCTTTTGACGGGCGTCGCGGTAATAGTAGTCGCCGCCGGTGCTGTTACTGTGATTAGATTGTCGCTGGCTGTTGCGCTAATTCCAGAGAGGGCAAGAGCGTTAATCGCCGAGGACAACCCACTGGCAATGGTGGCATTAGTGTCGATGATCGAAGCCGAATAATCGGCGTTGTTTCCGTTGACTGTGATGCGTTGTGTGCCCAAGGCATACGGCGGGCCGTTTGTAATCTTAATGAGTGTTTTTGTAAAATCAGCGAAGCCGCTGGGGAGGGTAAGATGCTCACTGCTGCCGTTGAAGGCAACCGTGGGACGGCAATTGATTGAATCGCTCATCCACTTTGGCTCATTGCTGCTGGCGCCTGTTGCGCCATTGTTATTTCCGGAGAGGTCCTCCCACGTGCTAACTATTGGAGGATTTCCAATCCCTGTAGTTACTCCGAAGTCCGCTCGAAGGCGCAATAGTAAGCCTGGTTGAAGAATGGGCGCGAGCGATGCATCTACGTCTATGAACATGCTGCTGGGTGCACTATAGTTTCCAGCTAGATAAGAGATCGCTTTTACATGCGTCGGGCTGCTAATGGTGAAGGGCGTGCTATAAGCGGTGCTCGCATTCGTCGGATCTGTTCCGTCCAAAGTGTAATATATAGTTCCGCTGGCAGCTGACAAAGTCACCACTTGCGGTGACGTGTAGCTATTGGAATACGGGCTGCTAGGAGTGGAGATTGTAGGCTGTGCCTGTGCGCAGACATTCTGGCAGGAGCCAAGAACAAGGCTCGGAGCGCCTATAAGGAGCGTCGCTGCCCTGGTTTTTGTGAACAGTAGCTTTAGAATTTTCACGGACGACTTCTCCTTTCCAAAAGAGCGAATATTTTGTGCCTATAAAATTCTTCTAGCACCAAATGTGGTGCTTTGTCAAGTGGTGGCACTTTTGTATTCTTTCGGAAGTTCGCTTCTACAGCCATGCGTTGGTCGGGGCTAATAATGTATTGGGTCAAATATCAGAAGAGTAAGAAGTTATTACGGCAAAAAGGGCGCGCGAAGAAAGTGCCGACCGCTTGTTTTTATAAGGGCCGAGTCTTTGGAGAGCTATATTGATACGGCTTCCTCGGGAAGGTGCATGCGGAAATTTCCAATGGACTTGTTGACCTATTTTGTGTTATGGCGGTGTAACGATTGAAACTGCTGCCGCGAAAGTGCATCTTTAAAGAGCCGGTCTTTGTGTTAAATAGCCACTCTTTGCTTAGGGCTTTGGATAAATTCAATTAGGGAAATTACTAGAATTTTCCTTTGTAGAGATTTTGAAACCCGATCTGGTGACTTAAAGGATTTTTGAGTCTTGAGCTGAAAGGCTGATTCGATTAGGCTTGTGGGGTTTCGTGGTTTTTCTCGCTTGGAGCGAATTCCATTGAAGAATCTGTTGATTAGCCAAAGAATAGTGTTTGCCACTACATTCGGTGTGATATAATGCTTTCGAAGCACTCTGCAAAAAGAGACCAGAGAAAAAACGGATCTCGCAACAGTGCTTCAGCTAGATCGAGTACGACCCCTTGCCGGCTAGCGCCAAAGGAAACTATGATAATCAATTCAATACAAATAAAAGGTCTATGAAAATACAGACTTATTCCCCTCTGTTGAATATCCCTATGTCTGCGGCGCATTTGCAAGCTGCCAGCCGTGCTATGTCTTAGTTTTGCTTCAGAGGCTCAGCACGGAGGGTACACTGTAACCCGTGCTGTACTTCGAAGTATGGGCGGTGATTCGGCTTTTACATATCTCAGCGATCTGCAGTCGCAATGTAGGAATCGACATTCTTTATAGAAATAATGTATAGCGATCAAACTTGTTCGCTTCTCAGTGCTAACTCGCTATTGCCGCGATAGTATTGCGGGCGGTGTGCACATCCGCGCAAGATTCTTTTGCGTCTGTACTCTAAAAAATAGGTTTACCCGGCTACCCACGTTCGCAGCTCGGACGCTCGACGCGCATCTTAGCTTGTGCAAACTTTGATTGCAATTGGCGGAGAGCCTGTATGACACGTTGCGTATGGGAAACGACGAGAATGACGGCGAGACAGTGGATGATTGTATTTCCTGCAATTGGCGTCAGTTGTCTTGCGGAGGGCACTTTTGCTTCGATCATTTCATCCTTTTTTATTTTCGAGCGGTACTCCAAATAAACGCGCGGCCAAAAGCAAGATTCTGTTGGTGACAAGCATGGTGCCCGGCGAATAACTACATGCTCAATTATGTGGCGCTTCGATGACTTGCTTCCCCTTGTCACCCACAAAGCGGGCGTTTAACACATAATTTTCAGCAACACATAAACACCGGAATACACACGTACCCGTTACGGTCGTGCGGCGTACGGGCTACTAGCGTTTGGGTGGCGCTGCTTCTGTTTGCGTGTCATTTCCTTTGAGCATTTGGCGGTATTTTATGCGCTCTTTTCCATCAAGCTCGTCCACTATATCCTCGTCCAAGCTATGTCCATACTTTTCTTTATAGCGGCGATTGATTTCCTCAATTTCCCAACGTGGGCGACCTTGCAATGCATGAGCTAGTTTATCTCGATCAGTTCCGTAATCGATGAATGCGTCCTTGTGCGTACCATCGCGGAATTCTTCAACAGCTTTGTCGAGATCTTTGTCTTTGTCCGCATCGACCTTTGACTGCCGTTCCTCTTTACCATCAGTACGCACGGTAGCGGTCATTGGCTCGGACCAACGATCAGTGCTGCCATCCTTATAAGTATTTGAGCGCTCATTCTGCATGCTCTTCACAAAGTCATCTGCTGGAACCGGCTTTCCGTTCGGATAACTGTGGTCCGTCGAATCAGCAGTGTTCTCGTAATAGATCTGCGTTGATTTTCCATCCGGACCAAATTCCATATGCGTGATTGTTACAGCGTGCGTTCCAGCTGCACCATCTTTTGCTTGGCCCATTCCGGTATGTTCCGCATTGATGCGAACAGTGACGTTCAGTGGCGGCTTTCCACCATTATCCTTCCATGCTTGTCCCAGGTCCTCGGCTGTCGTCACTTTGCGAGCAGTATACCCATCATCTGGAGTGAGTTTGTTCAGAATGTCTTCTTTGGCTGTGCGTGATAAGCCCTCAAATCGTTTTTCTTTTCCATCGGCGCCGACAACTCTTTCGCCGCTGTCTTCAGCTTTAATGACACCATCTGGAATTGGCTCTTTCCCTGGTTTATAGGATTTGTATGTCTCGCCTTCCGGCATGCCCAAATTTGTAATTGCGGTTTGCGTAAGCTCGCTCGTTGCGCTTCGCTGACCGGACGGATCACTCATCTCTGCAAGCTTGCCGTCGGCATCCCTTTGCGCTTTTACTGTGTGCTTGCCATCAGGAGTTGTGTATTGGCCTTTTGTGGATAATTGTGCCACCATGTCGGCATACTGATCCGGATGTGTCATAGCAAGTGTTTTCTCAACATTTGCCGAAACGCACGTGTCTTTTGCGCCTTGCTTGATGCTCTCAGGATGGGCAACTTGATGAGCCAGCGACGTGACCAGCTCGGCGCGCTGTTTCGGATCCAACTTTGTAGTGTCGTTGGTATCGGCAGATGCGATTTTATCCAAACTCTCGAGAACTTTCTTCCTTTGATCTTCTGGGAGCTTATTGATCTCTTCCATGTCAGATTTGAGTTGCTTTTCTTGCTCCGGAGAAAGGGGGAGCTTCGCGTCCTTGAGTTTTTGAACTTCAGGATCAGCGACTTCCTTAGGTGCGCTGGTTTTATCGCCTACGCCCGCTTTGTTTACCAGCATGTCTGCTGTGATTGGTTTGGTGAATGCCTCGACTTTCTTTACCAGTTTGTCTTTGGCTTCAGCGAACTCTTCGGCTATTCCCTTATTAGCTTTCGATGCTTGATCACCGCTATCCGGACCGCCTTTGGCCTTGAGTCCGGCTCCGCTGTCAGCTTTTGAATCATAGAATACCGGTTTGCCAAATAGACCTGAAACGCTGGATGAAAACAGGCTACGTTCGCCGGGTGGCTTGTTAAAGTCCTTCTTCTGTTCACTGTCGCCTTCGTTTGCATGAGTGGTCTTGCCGCTGTCGCTTGCAGCTTGACGCTCGCCAGCACCTTCGTTTGCTTTGATCTGTGCTTCGGATTTGCTTATTTGGAAGCTCTGTCCGGCGCCCGTACTAGTATGCTTTTCACCGACGCCTTCGTTGGTTTTGATTTGCGGTTCGGCTTTGCTTCTTTCAAAGTTTTGGCTGCCGCCGTCACTACTCTGGCGTTCGCCGGCGCCTTCATTTGTTTTGATGGATTTATAGCTATCACCAGAATCTGATGAAGGCTGTGCTTTTGCCTTCTCAAAATTTCCTCCCGACCCGGCTTCGCCAAAACCGGCTTTAGCACGCAATTCATTTAGCGCGAGGCGGCCCACCTCGCCAGTATTAAAAACAGCAGCCGCTTTCTTTGCTGCCTCTCCCATCTGGGAATCAAAGAACTTTGGCTTGCCCAGAAGCTGTGAAACCCCGCTTCGAATGACGCCGTCCTTCAGGTCTTTAATATATTGAACGTGCTTTTGAGCGAACTCTGGTTTACCTTCATCTGCTTCCCGGCTAACGGCTTCATTGGCCTGGTTTGACGTCTTCTCGGGAGTATTCTCAACCCTTTTGTCGCTTTCTTCGATTGGCATCTGCCTTCCCCAACGGAATTGAATAGGATAGCTAAGTTTTCCTACAATTTCGACGACGGTCGGCATTAGAAATTTTAGGGCGGGTAATTCATAATAGGTTGGCCATTGAAATCGTACGCCTCCGAGTGACGGGGACCGTGATTCGGGCAGTCAAGGGAAAGGCAACAGAGAACATAGGGCTTCAAAATGACCATTAGCGAACTTGTCAGACAAATGGAATCGTCTTATGAAGGCTTTCGTCCCGCAGCCTCCAATGAAGACCTGAAAAAACTTGAAACGCTCATGGGCACTATTCCGCCCGATTTATTGGCTCTTTATGCCAGCCACGACGGCTCCCCGAATGCCCCGGGCAATGACGAGGGATTCTTGGCAGCACGATTAATGCCTATTTCCGAAGTACTTGAAGTTAATCAAGAAATGAGCGACGAGGAGCTGCCAGTTCTGGGCCATGTGGTTTGGCTTTGGAACGACGACGCAGGCAATTTGCTTGGGCTCTACACGACTGGACTTTTCGCTGGCTGGCTCACAAAGTACGACCACGAGGAGTCACTCTTGATTCCTGCCTATCGCTCTATTGCTTCTTTCATGAAGGCAATGTTGGATAACGCTAACTTTCCCGATGAGGACGCACGTGTTTGCGATCTAATTGGATTAGAGCGGGATATTCCAGCCATTCACATGGACGATCCCATGCACGTTGCCAACGATAAGAAGCTTCGCGAGAAATGCATCGAACTTGCCGACCAGACTAATGATGAAAACGTCCGGATGCTTTATGTAATGACGATCATTGCCTTGACGCCTGTTTCTGAGACCGAATCTTTGACAGACTTCTTTGAAGTCGATGACAACTGGATTCCAGAAGCAGCAGTTAAGCTGATGGACATGCGCGAATACTATGAGGCGATTCCGGCGGTCGAAAAATTGGCTAAAGATGGCGACGGCAATCCAGTAGCAGCTGCGACAAGAATGCTTGTTAGAGCTTCAGAGAATGAAAAGGCTAAAGCTGCTGTTGAACGCTTGCAGGCCTCTTTAAAGGGTACGAACCTGCAGTGGCTTAACCAGTGGTTAGAAGGACGCAGCGTTCTACGCGCGCCCAGCTGGTACTAGCTTTAAGGTCGCTTTTTGCAGAAGGTAAGTCTTGCAATCCGGGCTCTGCTCAAATGTTAGCGCAGGCTTCCACTCTGCTTCGAAAGAAGCAACTTGCGCGTCAATCCTCTTTGATAAATGGCAATCCTGGATGTTCTATCGCCTGGAAGTTTTGTTTTATGTTTTGAAATGCAGTTGGGTGAATCATAACATCACCTGAGAACGGGTCGTCGAAGCACGAGAGCAAAAAAAGATTTAGGCAAATGGAAAAGCTCACAAGAGAGGTCATCGCTATTTGTAACTTGAGATTTTCGATGCCAAAAAAATAAGTGAACGCCACAGTGGCAGTCCCACCTGCAAATAGGACAAACCACAAGACACCAGGCAGTCCATTATGTAGGGCACCAACCCGCATTCTACGAGCATCCCCTAAAACACCGAGATATCCCATGATGGCAGCTTGCAAATTCGTCTCGCCATCATTGGTTGGAATGAATTTGACGCAGTCATTCCAAATCTCGTTGTATGCTTGCCATGCTTTGTCGCTGGTGTGTTTCTTGCTCATGACGGGCCACTCTTCGTTAATTACAACATCAACGTACTGCTCACAAGCGTGTTGTATCAAAGTTCGATTCTTATCAGGTAATCCGGTTGCTGCTCTAAAAACATTGCCGACTGCACTAGCTTCACTTTGGCAGGTTATTCGGGCCTCTTCAAATCTGGTCATCGCATTTGCCACCATAAAGCCTAAAAGAACGGCGAACAGTGTACCGACGACTGACAAATATGGATCGGCCACATCGTGGTGCATCTTCAATTTAGCGGATTGAACTTTGCTGTGAACTATCCACAGTCCACCGACAGACATTATTATGGTGAGTGCCGTGAGGATGAATCCGTTCGCGACTGTGTTCATGTTCATTCCATCCATGATGTGTGCGTCTCCATTATGACTTCCACTTTGAATCCGGCTGTTTAGATTCATCGATCTTGCCCATCTATTCTATAGGGAAGCTTTTCCATTCACTGCTGATCCGATCGTGATATGCTCGCGATATGTCCAGAAAGCCTCTGGGCTCGAGCTTTATCTGACCCTCACAAATTCCCTCACAAATTCCCAACAAGTGATAGATAACATAGACATATGGCTCTCAAGAGTGCTTTAGCGCTTACTGTCGAATGGAGGCAGTCATCCCTATGACAAGCAAAATCCGGCGTCGGACGATCAGCGCGTTCATTGCGTTGTCGGGACTTATGTCCTATTTGGTATCCCCTTGTTCTGCACAAGAAGTTTTGACTGGTAGTGTATCGGCGACAAGTGGATCTCCTTCGTCCTCGGATCCTGCTCCAGCCCCGCCTGCAGCGACGAGCTTTTCGGGCACAAACGTTATTGACTTCGGCAATCACGACGGTGGGCACTTCACTTTAACGGGGGATTTGATCAACAATGGCACCATTTATGCCATCTCGACAAATCCGGCGATCACTACAGCGATCTTTTCGGCTCCGAACATCTTCAATCAAACCGGTGCCACCATTTCCTCTGTGCTTCCTCTGGGCGGACTACCTGGATACGCCAATGCTATCTCAGGGCTGAGTTTGATATTCAATACGACCAACAATTTCGTCAACGCAGGAACGATTAACAGCGCTGGCTCTCTGTCTATTAATGCTGGAGGAAGCATCACCAACGCATTGCCCCAGGGTATCAGCGCGCCACCGCCGGTAATGCAAGCGATCACAAACATCGATATTGCGTCGCAGATCGGAAACATCGTAAATGCTGGAACCATTGCTTCGATGACCGGCAATATCAACATCACGGCCGCTGCGAACAATGCATTGACTATGAACAACCTGGGCGGCATTATCTCGGCATTGCAAGGCAACATCAATGTAAGAGATGCTCTTTATACCGGCACGTCGCAAATGAATATTGCCGGTGGTGACTGGCTTTCTAAAAACCTGAATTTGATGAATGGACAAGGAGCAATTACTGCTCAGCTCAGGAGCGCAACTGGTATCGTCAATGTTTACGGGCTTGGTGCCAATGTAGGAGTGTGGAAGGGAGATCTCAATTTAGGAGTCTTGAAAGCTGACGGCGACCCCACTTACTTTAGTGCCGATGGTGATGTGGATTTGACCGCCGTTTCTCCTATTAACACTGATGGTGAGGATCTTGCAATCGTTGCTGCTGGCAACATCACGACCGCTGCGGATTTGGTCATTAACACCAACAGGCTGATGACAAACGGACCCTCCGGAAATGTCTTAATGGTTGCTGGAGCCAAGTTCATTAATCCTGTCAGCGGCGATGGCTTGCCCGCCGGTCCACTTGTTTCGATTCAGTTCACAAGTCCTAACCAGGCACTAGATACCGGCGGCAGTATCGCCCCTGGAGGCGCATTGCAAATCAATACGTCGGGAGCGCTGAATAACTCCTCAGCAGGCAATGTCACATTGATTGCCTACCAGGGGACCAGTTTGGGCTCGGGGGAAATTAGAACTGGCAATCAGTTTAATTCATTTATTACAGCGACTAATGCGCAGGGTTTCTCCGGGGGCGCCGTGACGATGATCGCCGGTGGAGGGGGCAACGGCTCAGATGCAATCAACTTTGGTAACATCACCGGCGGCGGTGGCAGCTCGGCGATCAATATTTATGCTGCTACTCCGACAATCAACGGAAGCGGCTCCGTCACTGTAGTTAACGGAACAGTTGATACACTCTTGAGTGGTTCGTTCGTTCCCAATGGATTGAACGCGGCCAACATCTCGCTTGTTGACTTGAATAACGACGGCAATGCTGGGCTGGACAGTTCAACGATTCCTGTCGCAAGCTTTGCCGGCAATGGCGACAATGGCGGCGCAGTTACTATACTTACCAATGGCGACTTATCGGTCAATAGCATCAATAGCCGCGGTGGCAAAGGCGGTGCTGATGTGGATTCACTCAGCAATGCAGGAGCTGGCGGTGGCGGTGGCACTATATTACTGCAAGGAGCAACGGTGCAGGCTCTTCTTGTGGATGTGAGCGGCGGAGAGGGTGGCACTGGTGGATCAAATTCGCTGCCAACGGAGGGGGGCAGTGGCGGTGACGCTGGTTCGCTCACCGCAAATGGAAGCACGCTTGTTTTTGCAGCCAACATAACCGCTAAAGGTGGTGCTGGCGGCAATGGCGGCACAGGAGACTACCTGGGCATTTCTCCTACTATTAATTTCGGAGGCGATGGTGGCAACGTAGTTTTTAGCGCGCCGGACATCGGTGTAAATGACGTGGATGTAAGCGGTGGAAATGGTGGCACAGGCATCCAATCAACTGATGTGTTTGGCGGACCTGCCGAGGGTGGAGGACAAGGAGGAAGCTTCACAGCAACTTCCACAGGTAAGTTTCAAGCAGGTAATAACATAATTGCCAAAGGTGGAGCTGCTGGAATTGCCGGTATTGGCACGACGCAAGACGGGCCCGTTCTAGGTCCGGGTGGGATGGGCGGCTCCATTCAAATCACCGCTGGTGGCGACGTAGATGTAAACATGCTAGACGTAACCGGCGGAGATGGTGGTATTGTGCCGTTCTCCAACATTGGTCCAGGAGCTAGTACTTCAAACGGCGGTGATGGCGGATCTATAACTATTAACGCGGGCACGGGCCTGTTCGCCAGCGATAATTTCTATGCCAATGGTGGCGCTGGAGCCAATGGTGAAGATTCGATAGCTGCTTTGGGCAGTCGCGGAAGTAATGGTGGCAAGGGTGGGACCATCAATTTATCAGGTGCCGCTTGTTGCTTGGGCGATCTCAGTGCAAGCGGTGGTCGAGGCGGCAACGGTGGCGCTGGACAATTCGGTGGAAATGGAGGCAATGGAGGAGCTGGCGGAAACATTAACGTAAGCTCGCAAGGAATCACCGTCGGCAATGTCTATGCCGAAAGCGGTGCATTAGGTTTGGGAGGTATCGGACAATCGACAAATGGCGCTCCAGGGACAGGGGGCAATGGTGGCAGTATTACACTTGCAAGTCCAAGTACCGACCCCATGGATGTTATGGGAATCTTTGGGGACGTTAAAGCAACTGGCGTTGGCATAGGCAACAAGGGCGGTACGATCAATATAAGCTCTGGTTATGGTATCGAACAATTCTCGGGCGGTGTTTCGTCTCGAGGAACTGATGGTGCTGATGGTGGCACTATCAATATTACAGCTCCCGCGCTGGGTTTCTTCGGTGTGGATTTTTCAACGGGTAACGCAGTGGACGCTTCCAGCGATCTGGGAAATGGCGGTACCATCAATATACTAACAACGGATCCCTCCTTACCTTTAAGTAATGGGTGCGGATGCAATAGCATCTTCGGAAATATCAGAGCTGATGGTTGGAACACGGGCGGAAGGATCAACCTTGCTGCAGCGGGCGGGTTCAACTTCGAATCAGGATTACTTATCACTGCTGATGCGCCGAACGTGTCGGGTGGATTGATTCAGTTTACGCAACCCGGTAGTTCTGTTTTGAATTTCAGAAGCAACGCCGAGATTAGCGCCAGAAATGATGCGAACACCTTAGGGCGCATTGGATTCAACGCCGGTCCCACTGGCGGTGTCGATATAACAGGTGACTTTGGCACGCTTACAGCTGGTGAATTCGTTGGCGTGGGTAATCTCGATCCAACGACATTGGCTGTTATCAATCCGCTTGAAGTGCAATTGTCTGACTTCCCGATTTTTAACTACAGCATGGTCCAAGGCACCGTCACTAACAAGATCTTTGTTAGCGTACCTCAGCCGCCTCGGTCTACTTCTACACCATCGACTACCTTGACTGGAGGCGTGTCGAAAGAAGTTGTGGTCAATATTCCGCAACCACCATCTAATAGCACAATCACTAACATCGACCAGACACCATTTATTGTTTCTTTGGCGGACATAAAGTTGATGGGCGGCGGAGCAAATCCTTCTACATTTATCGATGGAGTTTTGGTAAGTACAGCGTCTGAGGCTATAGGGGCGAAAGGATTGACGATCTCTCAGGCAGACAATGGCTTACTCGTTCTAGGTAAGGGTAACATGTTGTTGCTTCCGCCGGCTGGCGCGCAGGGCGGCATGGAGGTCCAAACGCAGGAAGGGACTTTAACTGTTGCACCTGGCTCTATGGCTTTTCTTATGGAAACGGGAAATGATGTTGCAGTTTATGCGCTGCATGAGGACAAGCGTGGTGATATCACCTTTAGATCAGGTAAACATTCAATTGACCTATCGACTGGACAGCAAGCCGTTTTCTCACGTAACACTACGGAATTTTTCTCGAAGCTAAATCCTGGTGCACTCATTCCGGCGCGGCAAGTGAATGAATATAAGCTGGACAATGGTGTGAAGGCCTTTATTGCAGAATACTCGATGCCGATGGCTTTATCGATCATTCGACCGCTCAAGGGAATGCGTCAATCGGAAAATGCTGACTTGCGAAAAGTATCAGGTACTGTCCAAAAGAATGCGGCGATCCTGAGTTTGATCGGCACGCGCTTTGGTCCATATAAGGGTGCCGGAGGGCAGTAGGAAATTCATTGGAACGGATTCATTTGCCTGAATGAAGGCAACATTGCACACTAACTCATGCGCAAAATCCAAGCAGTCGCCTAAACCTGCTTTTCCACTTTATTTGTGGAACTTTTTCCCGTAACTTAAATGTATTCCCAACAAAAGTAGCTTGATGGATGCTTGGGCGTATTCTGTGTCCGTACATCCCCTGCCCCTGATAGGGGCATGATGTGAAATCCGAGGATTTCGTATACCTGCGCATTGAAACATTTAAGTCGAATCCATCAAAAGTGATTCGCAACGATTAGTGTCCTAAAGGTCGATTCGGATTTTCGCCAAATCTAATCAAATTAATGGAACCACGGCGTCTCATCTTCCGTCTTCGGCTTTTCGGTATCACGTTCAATACAGATCTCGTTATTCTTCCGAGGCAGCTATTATGCGCGTTCTTCTTGTTGAGGATAGTCCAACACAGGCCCGAGCTACGGCGATCGGACTTGAGAGACGCGGCGCGAGAGTACATTTTGCGCCCACTCTTGATGTCGCACGCAAAAAGCTGAAGAACGAGCCTATTGACGTAATACTTCTGGATCTTGGTTTACCCGGAAGCAAAGGCATCGATACCGTTCGCTACATGCGCACTTTGACCGAGACTATCCCAATTGTTATTTTCACCTCCGAAGACAATAACCAGACTGCTCATTACGCACTTAAAAATGGAGCGCAAGATTATCTCGTGAAAGGTCAATTCAGTGACGATTTGATTGAGCGGTCGTTGCGATATGCAATTGACCGTAATGCTATAGAGTTGGAGATGCGCCGTGGTGAGCGACGCTTGCAAGCCATCCTTGAGAATTCGTATGATGCATTTTTCTCAATGGATTCTACCTGGCGTATAACAGCCCTCAACGCTCAGGCAGAAAAGATGTTCGGCTGGAAAAAGCATGATGCTATCGGGCAAAGTATTGCCACACTTATTCCGCATCACTTAAGACGGCAGTATATGCGAGTTATCGCAGAGTGCTTTGCTGCAAATCTCGATGATACCGTTTTGAAAACTTCTAAGGAGTTGACCTGCGTGCATAAAGATGGGCACGAGTTTCCCCTCGAGGTTGGAATATTCCGGTTGAAAGATGAATCCGACTATCTGTTCTGTGCATTTGCCCGTGACTTGACTGAGGAGAAAAAATCAAACGAACAATTGGAGCGTATTGTGCAAGAGCGGACTGCTGAGTTGCAGCGGAGCAACGATGAGCTCAAGCAGTTTGCCAAAATCGCCTCTCACGACTTGCAGGAACCACTGCGGGCGGTTGAAGGTTTTGCCAATCTGCTAGCTGAAACTACGTCCGGTAAGCTGGACAAAGATCAGGCGGATTTCCTAGATTTCATTCTGGACGGTACCAAACGAATGCAGCAACTTATTCGTGCAGTACTTATCCACTCGGAAGTTGATAAGAAAACACCAGAGCTGGAAGTTCACACGACTAATTGTGCTGCCGTAGTGGATGAAGTATTGCGCGATTTGGGCAGTTTGATTCGAGAAACAGAAACCACCTTCGACATCGGAGACATGCCCGAGGTGGCTGTAGAGCACACACTTATGGTACAGCTATTCCAAAATTTGATTAACAATGGAATCAAATATCGGGGACCGGATAGGAAGCCGCACATCACTATCCAAGCCGAGCAAAATTTGGGTCGCTGGATGTTCTCATTCAGGGATAACGGAATAGGAATAGATCCCAAATATTCCGACACGATATTTGATATGTTCGCACGCTTACATAGTAAGACAGAGTATCCGGGAACCGGTATGGGACTGGCGATCTGCAAAAAGATAGTCGCCTCTCATGGCGGCAACATATGGGTGGAATCCAAACCTGGCGAAGGCTCGATCTTTATGTTCACCCTTCCCACAATTAAAAAAGCAAGGAGAGCAACAATGAAAGAAGGTATACAAATACTTCTGGTCGAAGATACGCCGTCCGATGTCAGGCTAACCCAGGAAGCCCTGAAGCGGTCCGATCTCAAATACGATCTGAATGTCTGCCACGATGGCGTCGAGGCAATGGAATATTTGCAGAAGCTGAAAGAAGCAGGCAGCCGTTTGCCCGACGTTGTTCTTCTAGATTTGAATATGCCAAAGAAAAATGGGCATCAGGTATTGGAAGAAATAAAGGCTGATCCAGTGCTGAAACCGATCCCTGTGGTCTTGGTTACGGTGTCCGAGCGCGATGAAGACGTTTGGGATGCGCTGAAAACCAAGATGAATTATTACGTCGCAAAGCCGATTACGGCGCAGAAACTTTCCGTGCTGCTGAAGTCGATACATGAGCTTCATACCATTGGTGAAGAAGAACACGCCGCTTCGTCTGACGAAGAACTGCACGTTCGCCTGGTTCTGGCTAGCAATCCACATACAGCGCCGGTCGCATTGGCGAAGCTGGCTGATGATTCAAGTGAGAAGGTGCGCAGCCGCGTTGCTGAAAATCCTCAATCGCCGATTGAGCTATTGGAAAAATTGGCACACGATCAAAGTGTTGATGTACGACTTGGTGTGTCGGAAAATCCGAAGGCACCGGAGTCGATCATTGCTATCCTCTCTCGTGACTCAAGCGAGGATGTTCGACTGGGCGTAGCATCCAATCCGCAGACCCCCCGGAACATCCTGGAAGAGCTAACCAATGATGACAATATCTACGTTTCTTCCAACGCGACCAAGTCGTTAAGCTCGAAGGGCGAAGCGAAGGTCTAGCTCTTGAACGGGCGGAAATGTGAAAAGCCAGCCAGAATCAAGGCTGACGCATCGCAGGCGGCATTTACAGAAATCCACGTTGGTTTCTTGCCTTCGGGCAGTTGTAGCTATTTCGCTTGATTTGTGGGTCGTCTACCGCCGCCCTTCCATGTGGAATGTATTCACCTACATTTCGGCGCGATTTTGTAGGCTTGCAGGCCTACACCTGTCAAGTGGTGCGTCTGCGCCTACATTTCGGCGCGATTTTGTAGGCTTGCAAGCCTACACCTGCCAAGTGGTGCTTCTGAGCCTACATTTCGGCGCGATTTTGTAGGCTTGCAGGCCTACACCTGTCAGGTGGTGCTTCTGCTTAAAGCCATCGCCGAGCTCCTCGGCGCCGCAATAGCCTCCTTTTCTTCATTGCTGAGTGGTGCTTTACGGGTCTGGCGTGGAATATTGCCGTGGGACGTCTTTGAAAGCAGAAAATGGCAGAGCCCGCGGAATCTTTTGTCGGAATGGTCTTGGCTGATCGTTATGAGCTCAGCTCCGTTTTGGGGCAGGGTCAGAGCGGAATGGTTTTTAAAGCCCGGCACCGCCAGCTTGATCGCTTCGTGGCACTCAAGCTTCTAATGCCCGATAACATGGCGGATAAGTCGGCCTTTATGCGCTTTGAGCGCGAGGCGCATTCGATTGGGCGGCTCAACCATCCGAACATTGTGACTGTCTTTGATCTGGGGCGCTGGCGAAACGAGCGTCCCTTCCTTGTGATGGATTACATCGAGGGGCAAGATCTTCAGGATGTGGTCGGTAAAGATGGACGATTACCCATTGCTCGTGCCGTTAGAATAGTTGCGCAGATCTGTTCGGCACTCTCCCACGCGCATAAGAGAGGCGTGATTCATCGAGATTTGAAGCCGCGCAATATTATGCTCATCGACGCTGAAGATGTTATGGATTTCGTCAAAGTCGTTGATTTTGGAATTGCAAAACCATTTGATGCTGATCAAAGTGAGGCGCTAACCCTTGAAGGTTACGTCGTCGGAACGCCGCTCTATATGAGCCCCGAGCAATGCTCCGGCGGGAAGGTAGATGCTCGAACGGACATTTATGCGCTTGCGATTTTGCTTTATAAGATGATCACCGGCGTAAATCCGATTAGCGGAAAAAACTTGACCGAGATCATGAGCAATCAAATCAACATGCAGCCGCTTCCTTTCGAGGACGCCTGCCAATACGTGCACGTTCCTCGATCTATTCAGAGCGTCATCTTCCGTGCGCTTTCGAAAGATGCAGATTTGCGCCAGTCTTCTATGTCGGAGTTTCGCAAGGAGCTGAACGATGCTTTTGAGCATGAGTCAGCTAAGCGTGCTGGTCGTGAAGAAGAGCAGCATGGAACCGTCGTAATAGGTGGAATGGCGACGTTTGACCCTGAGGCGAAGGGCGAGATCGGCTCACATAGCAAGATTATAGACAAGCTCAGAGAGAAAGCGGAAGCCGGAGATACATCTGCGCAGTACGATCTTGTCTTGCGACTGGAATTTGGACAGGGCTGTAAACCAAACCTTGCCGAGGCTGCTCGCTGGCTCAGGCAAGCTGCGCAACGCGGGATGAGTCAAGCTCAATGGCGACTGGGCGATCATTTGCTGCGAGGCGAAGGTGGATTCGGAGTGAGCCCCATTGAAGCAGTACAGTGGCTAACTAAGTCTGCGGAGCAAGGCTATGATGCCGCACAGTTCTCGTTGGGCTGGTGCTACGAGTATGGACTCGGCGTGCCAATTGATGTAAGAAAAGCGCTTGCGTGCTATCAAGCTGCTGCCAAGCAAGGAAATGCTCAAGCGAAAGAGCAGTTGAAGTTGCATTTGGGACACAACGAAAAAACAACTGGCACTTACGATATCTCTGGCTTTGCAGCGCAAGAGCGAATTCCTGATGACCCAGAAGCAATATTTGCAATGGCAAGCAAATTGCGAGACTCCGGTCAACGCGGGACCGATAGGGAAAGAGCCATACAGCTTTTCCAACGAGCGGCGGCGATGGGGCACGACCTGGCTCAAGTTGCATTAGTTGAACTGTCCTTGATAGAGACGGCGCGTCCAGACCTGCAATCTGATGCAATGAATTGGCTGGAGCAAGCGAGTGCTCAAAAGAATCAACGCGCAAAGTTGTTGCTTTGTGCTTGTTTGAAGAATGGAATCGCATGTGCGAAGAATCCGACGCGTGCGCTTGAACTTTTAAGCTCTCTTGCAAATGACGATAAGAATGTGACTGCTCAAGCGATGTTTGGCTCGAGCATGCTGACCGGCGATTTGGCTGCGCGCAATATTCCTCGTGGTATCACTTTGCTCAAACAAGCAGCGGACGCTGGCGATGGTTTGGCCCGGTGGAAGCTGGCAATTTGCTGTAGGAATGGAGTCGGTGTTCCAAAAGATCCTCGTATGTTGGAACAGCTGTTCGCACAATCTGCAGAGGAGTTATTTCCTCAGGCTGTCGAAGAATTTTGGCGGCCAGCCGCCTTGGGATTTGGAGATGCTATTCAGATATTCAAGAGTATGAGTGCTTCTGGAAATAAGAACGCACTATTTTGGATGGGGATTGCTTCCGAATTTGGATTGGGAACGCCACGGGATTTAAACGCCGCGATGAAGTACTATCAGGATGCTCATACGAAGGGACTTAGCAACGCCCAGAAGGCGATTGATCGTGTTAAGACACAGGTGCAGGAAAGCCGTAGTTTGGCTTAGGTCTGGAATGCGCTGTGGAGACTCGGATTGCGGAACCTGTCTAGATATATGCAATTCGGAATAGATACGCTTGGTAATCTGAAGGAAAGCTTATTTACATATGGGAATTGTCCCATGGGCTTTGACCAAGGCGGTGGTTACCATCCGTCTATATTGGGAGCCAATTTATTTGGTTTAGGGGTAGACTCATGAATTTAGAAAATAGCGATCCCCGAGAGATCGAGCAAAAACAGTCATTTCAAGATGGACGGATGGAGCAGCAACTTACGCTGGCGGCCGTCACTAATGACAGAGTTGAGCGGCGTCAAACGACCGAAACTCCACAGCGAATTGAAACTGCAAAACGGTTCGATACGCAATTGAAAGCATTTGCTGATGATGCGTCAGACAAGTCTGAGAATATGAAAGCGTTTCAAGCGATTGTCAAAGACTTCAATAATGCGGGCGACAAAGCTAGCGCATTGCGCCAGATCGCACCTACATATTTGCGTTGGGATGTGAATATGGGTAAGCAAGGTCATGCGATCGCTGAAAAATTAGACGCGGAAAGAGCAGAGCAAAGAAGTTCAAATCCAGCGCGACCAGGATTGGACGCAAAGTATGATGCGGCGTTAGACGGATTTTTTAATAAGGTAGTTACCCTTTCACCAGTTCAGCGGGACAAAGTTGAAACTGCACTGGAATTGAAAGAAGGCGATACCCGAGACCAAAGAAATGAGCGAGTGCGCTCTGCCATAGGTAATGACAAAGCGACTATGCAAAAGTTTGATGAAATGGAAAATGCTTTTGCGGCTGTCAATGCAGTTAAGAGTCAGACAGAAAAAGACCTCGAAGCTGAGCATCTTCAACACATCCGGGATATCCAAAAAGCCAAAGCTGTTTGGCGTACCGTTAACTTGCGCGCTGCCATCAAGTTCTAGACTTTACGGATACTTCTTCCGCATATAAGTAATCGTATGTTGGAATAGTTTCAAGAACTGGTCTGGTATTTTGCCGCCAGTGCGTTCCACTTGCCGGTATGCAAATGACTCCGCGAAACTCTCGGCATATGCATCCTGGTTTTTGCTCATGTAGTCTACGAGGCTGCGTTTCATTGCCAAACTAAGAGCTTTGCGATCTGCTTCCAACGCTTTTTGGAATTTTGCGTCGCTGCTCTCGCTGAGGACTAGCCCGTCGAGCGCGTGTCCGACCTCGTGATAAGCCGTGGCACTCAAGACCTCCTCTGGTTTTCCCTCATGTGCTCGCTCCGAGATCGTCACCGTATTTGTTCGATCATCGAATACTCCCAGTGCGCCGGGCGGAGCTGGAACATCAAAGCCTGGTGCTGATACAACCTTTACGTTCTTAGACCGCAGCAGTTGTTTTACATCTTCTGGTAAGGCATTGATAATTTTGGCTGTTCTCTGGTTGAACTCGTCGGATACTTTGCCGGTTTTGTTTCCGTTTTCAACCTCGATGTCCTGCAATTTTTTCGGCGAGTCTGCCTTTGATTCAAGTGCGACATCTCGGCTCCGCGGTGGTGGACCCCAAGCCTCGTTCATCCAGATCTCACGCGGCACCGCAGTATGTTCAGTGTTATGATCCTTTATTTCTGATACTTCTGAATGTTTTTCGGGCATGGAGTTTTTTCCTATTAGTAGCTTTTCGAAGCTATTCTGGAGTGGCTGTGTGCATTGGCTCTATGAGCGTCTTTCGGATTTGAGCTCTTGTCTCATGATCACGCGGCAAGCCAGGCTTGAGCACCTGCTCACGCTTGATGTCGATATAGAGCTTACGAAGTTTATTTCAATAAAGTACGAGACAGTGCCGCGAAGATGCCACGGTGCAAAGCTCCGTTTTTTCTAGCTGCGGTATCGGTCGTTCTTTCATAATACGAGCTATCGAATAAGAGTCAAGTGGAAAGCGGCTCCAGGTGGACATTTGAGCGGATTCCCGCTGGGGCCGGTGTGAATGTACGGTCTTATTACTGTTCAATTGTGCACGCAGGTATCTGCAGAAATAGTGGGGACTCCTGGTCATAAAATTGCCGACCTCTGGGTGCTGCGTGTTTGCGCCATCCGAAGCCTAAATAGCTATTTCGTAACTACGATCTCTATGTGATTGATCTTGTCGCCGCGCGCGATCTTATTTACTACATCCATGCCTGATCTCACCTGTCCGAATAGCGTATAGCCGCCATCTAGGTGGGGCTGAGGTGAATGTGTGATAAAGAACTGACTGCCACCAGTATCCTTGCCCGACAAAGCCATACCGACTGATCCTGTTTTGTATGCATGTTCATTGATCTCGCAGCGAATTTGATAGCCAGGTCCACCATTCATATCGTTGCGCGGGTCACCACCTTGGATTACGAAATTAGGCACCACCCTCATGAATGTTAGCCCGTCATAAAATCCGCGCCTTGCTAGTGAGGTGAAGTTATCTACATTCATAGGAGAATTGTGGAGGAATAGCTCAACTACAATTTTGCCCTTTGCTGTTATAAGAATTGCCGTTAGATTTTCCGTTGACCTGGACAGCTGCGCCATGCGGCGCCAATAGTTCTTGTCGTGATTGGTAATGACTGGGCTAATATGAATATTTGCCAGTGACGCATCGTGCGGCTCCAATTCACGTTGCAGCTCTAATGCTTTTTTGCGCACAATGTAATCTGGATCTCTGAACTGTCCTTTAAGGACCTGTTTGTTAAAAGGTATCTTGAGTTTAGTTGCTGCTTCCAGAAGTGCTATTCTTGCATCATTCATCTGGTCTTGGCGGGCAAGCAAGTATGCCTTCCAAAGAGCAGTGCGGACTTCGTCTAGACTAACCTTTGTTCCTTCCGTGCTGGCATGATCGGCGATCAAACTTGCAGCGCTTGCACGCAAAATCACATCTTTTGCCTGCAATTGTTCCAACAAAATCGGGACAAGGTTTGTTGCCTTTACTGCTGCCAGTGAATTTAAAATTTCGGCTTCCGCGCGATAATCTGGATGCGCTTTCAACATTTCTAGAAGCTCGCCCTCAGCTCTCTTCGTTTTCAATTCTGCAAGTCCTTGCGCTGTCGCTGCAACAGACTGCCATTTTTCGTCATGCTTGTATGGCAAGTACGAATCTTTTGAGAAGAAAGCATCATCCCCAAATTGAGCAATGGCGATTTCAACTTCCGGACACAAAGAGAACGGACGAAGACTTGTTCGAAGATTATGTAGAAAGGGTAATGATTTTGGATCCTTTATAGACCCCAGGGAACTAGCAATCAGTAGTAGCAAGCTCTGTTGTTCAGGCACCATTGCTGACTTTGGATCTGCTTTGCGAAACTCAAGCAACAAAGATTGTCCAAGTTCGAGAAGTTGTGATGCCGCACTTTCAATTCCAGCGGTGCCAATAGCAGAGATTGCTGCTGCCTTCACTTTGTCGTCTTTATCGCTTAGTAAACTTGTCAATGAATTCGCTTTTGTTTTGTCTTTGGCTATTCCCAGAGCTTTCGCTGCATAGGCGCGAACTAGAGGATTCGAATCTGTCAGTAATGCAGCTAGTGCGTTGGAATAGGGTGCTATCCCATCTTTCATTCGACCCAGAACGTTTGCTGCTTGCCAGCGAATCTCAGGGCTTGGAGACTTGAGTTGTTTTGCTATGGCGTCGAGTGAATTTGGATCCTTTATTCTGAGAAGGGCAGTCAAAGATTTTGAAATCAAAAACTGTTCTTTTTCACCCACGCTTTTCGAAGGATCAAAATTGGCTAGAGTAGCGGTCAACAAAACAATGCTTTTGGATCTTTCGTTGGCAGAGGGCGCTGGCTTAGATGACACAATTTTTCCGATGGCTTCAGCTGCTCGTCCCTTGATCTCAGTGTTCTCTCGCGTTGATGCCATTATCGCAAACAATGAGGGCAAAGCACTGCGATCTTCAATTTCACCAAGTGCAAAAACAATTACCTGTCGCAGTCCCGGATCTTTTTCTGAAGCCAGCGCATCGATCAATACTTTGCTTACCGATTTGTCGCCGATGCGTCCAACTGCTGTATACGCTTTCTTCCTCAGCTCCATCTTAGGAGATTTTAGTAGATCCAATACTCGCTTGTTGAGTGTCCGAGTATCCTCAGCTTCGATAAGTAGAGCGAGAGAACTGATATCAGCAGAGCTTTCAAGTTTCGGACTCAGCTTCCTCTCCGGTGCAGCGGATGCTGAATTCAGCAATGGAATGCAGATGCAGGCGACTGCCGTGGCTGTTATCGCAGTATTACGAAGTCTATTCTTGAAAAAGGTATGCACAATCCTACTTTCATTTGATTTTGCAAGTTAGCAGAAGGAACTGATTGAATGATTTTTCTATATCAATCTCTAAACAACAGTACATACGGAGCGGATTCGGCTTCAATCAGTTCATAGATCAGCTGTTTTCGAAAACTCCCACCATTCAACCCTGATTATACCCAGCGGGAGTTTGCCACAGGCTGCCAACGTGTGCGCTGTGCTCACTCTTCTTCAGTATTTTGGGAGGCTAATGGGATGTTGGAGTGCGGTTAGATGCGGGATGAACAAGGAAGAAGCTCTCGGAATTGGAGGCGATAAAGATTTGTTATTGTAGGTATGGGTCTTTGGAATGTCAGTGAAGGCAAAGGATTCGCACTCTTTACAAGCCGTTTTCTCTCCCACTAAGCTGCCGGTTTGCTTGAATTGCGCTATTATGAAAAATCGCTCAATTCGTGCTAGAGTGCTCTATTAACAAGAGATGGAGAATTACTGTGAATCAGAATCCTTTACTAATCGCAATGCTACTAAGTGGATTGCTGGCTGTGCCTGCGGCAAAAGCTGAGGACGCTGCTCCACCAGCTCCCGCGCAAGCCCCGGCACAAGCTGCTCCGGCTGCGACAGCACAGTCAACTCCGCAAGCATCTCCATCTCGTGCAACGCCACCTGCATCTCCTGTCCAAGCTGCTCCAGCAGCACCACAAGCTGCGCCGGCAAAAACTTTAGAGAAGCCGGCAGAAAAAGCGGTCAATAAGCCTGACGACAAAGAAGCGCAGAAAGCCGAAAAGCAAGAGCGGGACAAAGCAGATCGCGCAGAAAAGGAACGCGTAGCTCGCGAAAAATCTGAGAAGCAAGAGCAAGATCGCGCAGAAAAAGCTGTGCGCGAGAAAGCTGATCGTGAAGCTAAAGCGCAAGCTGATAAACAAGCTAAAGCTGACAAAAAAGCAAAAGCCGATGAAAAGGAAAATGCTTTCACGCCTATGCCGTTGGCAGATTTTGTGAAGCAACCTGATATGAAAGCTTCCTGGGGCACGGTGTTTAAGAGTGAGCTTTCGATTCCAGCGTGGATTCAATCCATGGATGTGGACAGCGGACCAACAAGCCAGATCACAGGCGCTGATGGTGTCAACTACATTGTCGGAGCGATGAGCAAAGCAAATGATCCGTATGATCGCCTTGTTGCACTATTTACAGCAGACCGCAAAAAAGAGTGGGCGCTGGGCGTCACGATTCCAGTTGCGCTCGGGAAAGACGGACTGCTACATCCTAAGAAATATGCGAGCTTGCGTTGGTATGGTAGACCCGATACCAACGTCCGCAAAGTGTTCATGGATTACCTCGATAAAGATCCAAGCTGGAAGATGTAATCACAAAACAAGTGAGTTTCGTGAAGGGTGATGCTTAGCGTCGCCCTTTTCGTTTTGGGGTTCTATGTTGCGTTGCGCCTTTACACCTGCCGAATCCGTTCATGATGAACGCTTATTCAGTCGCTGTAAGCAGTTACTGCGTGTGATAGAGCCGAAAAATATATGACAGCTGATACAGCATATGAGCCGTCACGAATGCGATGTGGTAGTACTTGTTGCGCGTAAACATCGCTATGATGCAGCAGGTTATGTAGGTCGCATTTCTAATTGGATATTCTATTCCAAGCGAGTGGAAGTAAGTCATTCCTTTAATCGCGGTGTCTGCAAAATCGATGAAGAAACTCAATGCGAAAATGCCGAAGAACCACTTTCTTCGCGACATGAAGTAGTCTTCGTAGCCCGTGTACTCATCCATTTGATCCGGAAAAAGGAGTGAGCTGAGTAGGAAAAATACAATGGCGTACAAGATGATTAGTGTGTACGCTTCGAAAGTCCATTCGGTCACATTGATGAGTTTGAACTCCCACCACCAGAAGTGAATGAGCATGACGAGTATTCCGAATACCCATCCAATGTGGACTCCGTAGACTTTCACCTTCTTTGGATGCTGAACGAATCGCGCAAGTCCGTTCAACAGCCGGGCTACTGTAAGGCTGAGCACCATGCCGACAATTAGGCGGCAGTGCTCGAATAATTTGATTGTGGTGGAGTGATCCATTCGTCCTCGAAGAGTAGCCAGAAAATACTAGCATTCTTCTTGGTGTGGAACTATACGAGCAGTTTCTTGACCTCTTCAAGGCTCTCACTGACGCGCAATAGCGGCGTCGGGCTATAGGAGGCTTGTTGTGTTGAATCGGTTAAGTGCAACACGGTGTATTTCGTTTCCGTTTCGCCCTTCTTGTCAGTCTTTTGTTCGACTTTGATGATGTGCGAGGTATTGACGAGAATCTCTTCTCCACTTTGGTGCACAGAAATGAACTTCATTACAACCCCCTTGTGATTCTTCTCTAGTTTAGACGGTTGAGCTGTTTGAAATTAGCAGGCGTGATTCTAAAGTGTCTGTCACTTTTTGATGCCAGGTGCGTGTCAGTCTGAGTTTCTAACCGCCGTTGTTTGCAGAAGATAACTTCTGTTCGGGCATATGTTTTTTGAGCCAGGAATCCAAGGTATCCAGAAGGGTTTCGGATTGTTGATCGGTTTCGAAGATCAAGTGCTCCGCATTCCCGACTATCATCATTGTTTTATCGTCTGCAGTTATCGCGTCAAAGAGTTGATACGTTCCATGTGGTTTGACTAGTTTGTCCTTCAATCCTTGAACGACGAAAACCGGAAGCGTTTTTATGTCCTTGCAATCCGACTCAGTTGTTCGCATGAAAATGGCAAACTTCATCAGCTCTAGTGGAGTAAGATTCATCTTCGCCTTTGGATCGGCTTTCCATGCCGCTTGCAGCTCGGAGCGGGATGTGGCTTTTTCTGCAACCATTTCTCCAACATAGAACGGACGCTTAGGATCTTGGATGAAGTGCGTTGCCACTTTCATCGACATCATTCGCCCTTGAAAGCGTTCTGCCGATGGAACTGATGAGATTACGCCGCTCAATTCGTTTTGGAATCGGGCTGCTGCTCTTAGGGCAATTGCACCACCCATAGATTCTCCAAGTAAGAATACGGGTTTGTCTTTGATGCGTTCTTTTATCAGTTTTGCAAAATAACCAATGTCAGCTAAGGTTCGTTCGAACTGCAGGTTCTCATGTCCGGGTGTGCTTACCCATGAGCCAAATCCGCGCACGTCAATAGCAAATACAGCATATCCGCGCTTGCTCATGATTTTTGCAAAGTCAATGAAGGAGCCGTTGTCCAGACCCAGACCGTGCACGCAGAGGATGGATGCTTTCGCTGATGTGGGTGGATCTGGTGTCCATGAGATGAACGGAAGCGTACGAAGTTTGAAGTCCTTTGCGAGCCAGAGATATTCAGGCACTGTCTTTGGTGCATTCTCTTTTACGAAATTGGCAATGAAGTATTTTCGCCAAAGCTCAAGTGCTGGAAAATTATTGTTGGCTTCCATCGCCGATTTAGCTACCATGATCTTGTCGAAGATACCGAACGCTTCTTCCTTGAGTGGAATCCGTTTTGCATCTTGACCTGTGACTCGATACAGATCCATTAGTTGGATGAGAGCCCAAACTTGCGAAATCAGTTCATCTGGTCTCTTTGTAGTTGCTGCTCGTGCTCTTGTCGCTTGCAGGAGTTCGAGACCTACACTTTCTGCATTTACAAGATCCTTCTTCAATAGGAAACAACCCATTTTTGATTCGAGAATAATCGGTCGCCAGCAGTCATCGCCTGGTGCCGACTTGTATAGCGCTAATGCAGCGTTGTAATTCGCAAGCGCCTGATCGGGCTTATCTTCGTTGTAATAACAATCACCAATGCGCTTCAGCAGAACTATCTGTTTTGGGATGTCTTTTCGTTTCTCCGCATCCGGCAATACCTGTTGCAAATGTTTGGCAGCAAGCATTGAGTCGCCGCCCTTACTTTCCAGCAATGCCAAAACTTCTAAGACATCTACATTGTTTGGATTCTTTTTTAGCTCGACTTCCAGAAGCTTGCGCGCTTCGTCTTCCTTGTCCGCCTTGAGAAGCTGAACCGCATCCACAAGCGACGGATCCATCCGCAACGCTTCTTCCGCTGTATGTTTTGCATTCGCGACATCTTCCGCTGTGGGCGGCTTAAAGTTCGCAGGCGAATCAGCGGGTTTCGCCTCATCTTGAGCAAATGTCGGGGGCTGAAGCAATAGCGATGAAAGCAAAAGAAGCGAAGAAAGATACTTACTTGTGGACAACACCGGTTTCTCCATTCAATAGACTTCAAATTCTTGTATCAGAGATGGCCTCAGATGTCCAGCTTCGGCGAGTGACCGTGCCCTGAAGTGTTCTGCCGTCCCTGTTCTATGGATCTATTGATCTTCCGTGCCAGTTTTCTTTCTGAGTAGAGAAAGTCACCTTCTTTAAGAATATTGATTCCCATTGACCGGTATGGCTGGCGGATTTGCCACTGGATTTCTAGGGAGCCGTCCTGTTGCAGAGTGGCAAATTTCCAAGTCTCAGGTAGGGTGTTTGTCATATTCTTTTCGTAGTGCTACTTATCATGTTCTTTGTTCAAATATGGATATTTCTTCTTGATTTCGTCAAGAATAGCAGCGTCTCGTTTAAGTATTTCTTGAAACTCCGGACTCGCTTCTTCTTCCTTAATTCGTCTGACTATATCGTCCATGTTGCTTCCCAGCGAGGTCCTGCGCCCTGGCTCTACGTCTCTGATGAGGTTATAAACCACTGCATAATCATTGTCCTTCTCGTGCAGCATGATATATCCCATTGATCGAAATGGCTCACGAATGTGCCACTCGATAAGAATGGAACCATCTTCTTGGAGAGTGCCAAATTTCCAGGTCTCAGGAATACTCTTATCCGAACTCATTATTGATTCCTCGCTCTGTACCAATTTTCGTTTCTTAAATTGTCGAGTAGCGGTTTGAATGTATTGGCTAAGGAAGTCTGAAATGCGTATTGCAATCCACCATGGTCAATAGCATAAAGCTCCGCCATTGTTTCAGAAAATCCACTTTTGTCATCAATGTAATATCCGATACTCTTTAATTCATTAAACCTTTCCGTTTGTTCCAAGCTCAAGGGAGTTGCCTTATCTGCGAAATCAATCCATTCATTGGCTGTGTTATTTCTGCAAATGCGATAGAGGTGAAATAACATGGGGTTTCGTTCAAGACCTTTAGTTTCCGCGTAGGCATGACCGAATTCGTGCCGCGTGACGTAATCTGCCGTCTCGATTTCCAATTGAGACAACCAATGACCTTCCGGGGATTTCGCATATTCGGGCAACATTATTTCTGGGTGCTTTGTTCTGTCACCTGGCCATTGGGACCTAGGTGTATCTTTAGGCACGGTAAGTCCCAATGAATACTCATTGGAAGAATCGGTTGTTTTTTCCTTATACCGTGCAATCCTTTTATCGATGTCGGCTATTGTTTTGTCTGCGCGAATTCGCCAGCCCGCCTGTTCAACTGCCTTTATATCTTCTGCTGGTAATGTGTTTAATGCTTTATATACTTCGTCAATGAATTCAGTCGATGCGTTCTTGCCCGGGTGATACATTCGATCAATTGCTCGCCCTGCCTCGCGGCTGTTTGAAGCTGGAATCCATTCGAGGCGTTCGTGAATGTCCTGCGGCATTTTAGCTTGCAGGACCTCGGGTGGGAGTTTTTCGAGATATTGCTCTAGCTCACCAGATGATCTCTTTACGGAGCCTGTTGCGATATCGAAGTTCTCTGATAGTGCTTTTGTTGCTTTCCCAACCTCTGGTGCTTTGCCTAATGCTTTGATTTCGGAAAGAATTCCTGGGGTATCGGGCAGAAAGGCTGGCATGAAGTCATGCCCAATAATTCGACCTTGTTCTTTTGGGGATAGCTCTGAATAAGCATTACTTGCATCTTTAATAGCTTCGCCTGCCTGAGCAAGATCACCTACAAATCCCTTCATGTCTGCGGATGAAATCTTGTGTGTATAATACTCGGCGGCAATGGAGATTGCTTCTCCAGCAGCAATAATGGCTTTGTTTACTGCATTGGGATCCTTTGCCCAATTCTCGATGCCCTCATTTACGGCTTCGCTGACACCTTCCTTAACCCCGTTTATCTTGTCTGCGACATCTACGAACGAGCCGTCCGCTTTTGTTTTGTTTGAGTCTTCGTAGTCTAAACCAAGTGCGAACTGCGTCGGTGAAATTTGCTCAGGCTCATACTCTATGATTTTGTCGTTTTTGTCCGTTTCTCCGGTCTTTTTCTCTTGGATTGCTCTTGCCTTATTCCAGCCTGGGATCAATTGCTGATCTCCGTCCACAAGCTCAGGGCGGTATCCGTAAGTCTCGGTCGTACTAGTTGGTTTACCCTCTTCACGATTTTTTCGCTCTTGTCTTTGTGCTTTTACTCGCTGCGCTACATCTGCAGTTTTCTCATCTGTAGCTTCATTTTGAGCATGCGCCGCGTGCTCTGATTCTTTCGATGAAGAATCGGATGATTCATGAGGACGAGCTGGTTGTTCGTTTGGGGATCCAGATTTCATTGTGGAATTCTCCTAAGATCTAGTTCCCCGTCTATTCGTTTTCAACCCTGTAAATAAGGAAAGAAGCGCTCTGCGCCACATCCTTTCCCCTGTCGAACATTTGCAACCAGTTGTAAGCAACAGCAAGAAAAAGAATTGATTTGTTCATTTTCGAACTTGACCAAACTACTCTTTCTTCACCACTTCATCAATATATAGCATGAGTGTTCGTAGTAGTGGCGGCGCGTTCACCAATACAGAACCGATTACATCGTTCAGAGAGTTCTTATGCAGGCGAATGCGACCTAAGGCTATGGCAAGCAAAAATTCACAAGCCGCTTCACCTCTAGGCTTGTTCCAGTTCTCTACAATTCGGCGTATGATCCGTGCCATCTCAGAACTCAAGTCCTCTGACGAAGCAAAGTTTAGTTCGGCAGGAAGAGCACACCGAAGCATACTAGCCTGTATGACGCCATCATTGAATCGTCCAAAATTGTTGGGATGTAGAAGCGTTTGTTGAAAAGCATTTTTCTTGATTATTGGCTCAGACTGCTTGTCTGCAGGTGTACGAAGCTTTTGGAATACAGAAGCTACAGTAAAATAGACGTCAGCTTGGGAGCGCCCTTCCAGAAAATGTTTATTCCAGAAAGCAAAACCGGGTTGAATCTTAAGTGGTGCACTTCCATGTGAATTGCTAAGAAACAACTCGTCTAACAGGGGTTTCGAGACTTGTTCAAGCCTCTCTCTCCTTTCTCCAATAATCGCCTCTGCGCCGTCAATCAGCAGGTCCGTAAATTGAGTACTTCGCAACAAATTCAGCTCTTGGTTCCAGGCATTATTGTTTCCCGAAGCAGGCAAGAATATCTGAAGAATAGACTCGTATACTTGGGGACAATATTTGTCAGACAAAGTTAGGGTGCTCTTTAGCTTAGAATGCCTGGACTCCGACAGCGTTTTAGTTAAACCGACCAAATAAACAATTGGAGCATCGGGACATTCGGATCTGAGTTCGCGACTTATATCTTGCAGGACGCGGCCACTTTCAATAACAGCTGCAATAACTACAACTGGATCCGGCGTTCCCGCACAAAGATGCAAGCTGTCTCTTGCAACGAGCTTTGCAGTTCTAGCATGCTCCTGTGCGAATTTTGCAAACTCCTCCGAGTCTCTATTAATGTAGATGATATGAGAAGTTGCGGCTGGCACAGTTCGTTTGAACACAAATTTAGTACGGGATTTGAAGTCTTCCGAAGCCACCAGTTTCTTGCTATCAATGAAAAAATGGCATGGTTGCTTTTGTGAATTACCAAGACCGACTTTCAAAATTTCAAGCCCCGCTAATTCGTCCATAAGGTCTTTTAAATTGGTAGTCGCAAACTTTTTCTCGATCTCCAGCGAGTCTAGCTCCGGACCACCAAATTCAAAATGATCGCCCTTGAGTACGATTGCATGTGACCCCTCCAGGCATAATTTGCAATTTTCTTCTAACGACGCCTGCCCATAACTCGGAGGGTAACCTTCTGGATTGACATTAGCGTCTATGGAAAGATCGCAAACGATATTAATTCCGTGCGAATCTTCGCCTAAATAAAGGAAATGAAAGATTTGACCGGATTTAAAGCCAGCCATGCGTTGCAATTTGTATGCAAGTGAGCCGGATGAAGACGCGGATATAAGAACGAATGAGTCAGCCTGTTGTGTAAACGGGTAGTTCTCGACTCCGGCATAGGAACTAAAATTGTCTACGAGGACAGGCGGACGTGCCGAATCAAATGATTGAAGCTGGTCATTGATTGCAGCTACAATCGCAAAGAGCGCTGGTGTATCGATGTACGCAATAGTTGCTCGTTCGGGAACAAAAGGCAAAACACAAAATGCCATAAAAGCTATTTCAGCGCCTCGAGCCAATATGTTTGAAAGACGGAGAAAGCGCTTTGTATGCTTCTTTGACGGATTTTGAAAATGGTAATTTTCGGTGGAAGAAACGAAGCCGTTACGAAGCCTGAAAATGTAAGTTAATGCTCGTCTCTTTATGTCACCTAATCGTAATGCAGGGTTTTCTTGAGCACCCGATAAAATATCAAATTGTGCTTGTTGTCCTCCAGAGTTGTAGCTAACCAAGAAGACTGCGGTCTCCGGACCCAGCCTACCTTTGATGTTATCCAATTCGTCTTGAAACAGTTTCTGAGTTTCACTGAAAAGTGGATCCCGAACAACTATTATGAGTTCGTCAGGTATTAAGTTATCCCTTACTTGGTCGTCTATCTCCGCAAAAAAAGTGGACTGATCAAATGAGTTGGTAGCAATAAACGAGAATAGGATGTCTCGCTTCTTATAATCAAACCGATAAGAAAAAACCGATCTCATTTATTAACCCACTCATATTTTGGCCACATTGGAATCAATAAAGTAATCAAGGCACCAGATACAGAAGGATCAAAATTCTCGGTTGCTGAACTCCACCGCTCAAGTTTTAATGGACCTTCCACAGGCCCGTCAGAAAAATCATGAAACAGCGAGAGCCTGCCGGTCCGTAGCCTTAAGAAACCGTTGAGCTTCCCAAGCAACTCAACTACGTAAGGCAGTCCTTTCCCATACCCCGCATGAGGTTTACTACTCATGGATGCAAAACACGCATTTACTGCAGTCAATTCCTCTGTTAAAGTCAAATTCTCCAATTGTTTCTTTGTTATGGTACATGCGAAGCCTGGTCCAGAGTCAAATATAGAAAGTTCGAAAATGGGGATCCGGTGGGTTCGAAATGGTTCACCCTTCTGTGTAATTGCGTCTCTGGTGCTGAATCCTTCAATAAACCGAAATAGGGGTGGTGAATCATGTGCGATCTTGAGATATTCTTGCTTCGTCAAACTAATGCAACGAGCTTGCACTCCCCTAACAGATTTTCTGAGTACGTTTCCTTTAGAGTCATATTTTGCATGTTCAATAGTGTTTCGAAACAACTCATAAAGCATATTACCGATTGGTTCAGCAGCAGATGTTGACCACGGCTGACCTTTCGCATCGTAACCAAGCTTGTTTCCCCCAGTAATCAAATCCAAAATTGATCTTGCAACTGACACCATATCTGGACGGTCTCTTATATCAAAGTCGCCATTTCCCAGTTTTTGATACAGGCTAGAAGGATGTTCCGCACCTTTATGGTCTGCACAAATAATCTCAATCTCCAGGCCCTTAAAACTGTCCGCCGGATCCGCTCCTTGCAGAATTTGTAATCTTTTTCTAGCCACATCAGCATAAGCTTGTGCTGACTCGTTGTCGTCGCGGATTTGATCACTACAAAGAACTGCTACGAGTCCAAACAAATTCTCGGAAATAGATGAGGCGCCAGCCTTTTGACTGTGGACTTCTAAAACTCGGTCTCCTTTTTTTTGAGCCCAGGTAACTATTGCCTGAACATATGCGGACTCCCCGCCCAACATCAAGTATTTTGCAGTAAGAGGCAACCTTAATGGTAAAAACTCCCCTTTAGCCTCAATATCTGCCAACATTTTCTCGCACGAAGAAATGGTTACTTTGCTACCAACAAAGAGTGATTCAATATCGCCGGCCATGTGTTAATCCTCTCTACCCACAAACTAGCTCCGGCCAGTAGAACCAAATCCACCAGCGCCGCGATCACTATTGTCGGTAAGATTGTCCACTTCTATAACTTCAATTGTCGGGATTGCAGAAATGATCAACTGCGCGATTCGCTCACCAGGTTCAAAAGTGACAGGTAAATCACCGTGGTTGATAAGCAACACAATCAGCTCGCCGCGATAGTCACTGTCTATAGTGCCAACACAATTTGCCAGTGATATCCCAAATTTTGAGGCTAAACCTGAGCGAGGACGTATTTGTCCCTCAAAGCCATCTGGTATTTCAACAATTAGCCCCGTAGGCATAGGCAGTCGCTTGCCCGGATCAATTATTAGTGGGTGTTCAATTGCTGCCGTCAAGTCAAGACCAGCGGATCCAGGCGTGGCGCGCCGAGGTAGTTCTCGGCAGTGAGGCAAACGTTTGATTTTAAGCTGAACGATTGCCAAGAAAACAAATTCCTCCACGGGAATCATTCCGGATCACGCATAGGTCACATTTTCAATTTTGACAAACAGCAAGACGCTGGAAGTGGCTCCCGAGGCTGGATTCGAACCAGCGACCAAGTGATTAACAGTCACCTGCGCTACCGCTGCGCTACTCGGGAATAACGTGCAACTAAGTCATATTACCACGGGTAGATTCGGCAATAACATGTTGGGAACTACCAACATTAAGCAAGGGAAACTAAGGTAATCATTAGTCTGTAAGGTGACAAAAATAGCCTTCTGTCCTGACAAGGTTTCGTTGACAATTTGGATGCCAAGAATTCTTAGTAGACGTACTGGCTTACCTTCCTCGGCGGACTTTAGGGATCGGTCAACATCTAGGACATCTTTGCAAGCACATGGAGGACCAGCCTTCAAAGTCACAAAGTGCTTGGACGCGAATTGGCATATCTCTCCAGGAATCTGAATGTCCCAAATCGGCTTGTCAATGATCGGAATTCCGGGCCACTGCATAAGGCCCAACAGCGACCCTACTTCTCAATCATTTCGTTGATCGGGGTTTGGTCCATTCTCGGTTTCGGAGTAACGATTTCTGGTTTTGGTAGGTTCAAGCCACCTGGCGGTTCCCACTTGGGTCCAACCTTGCTCTCATTTCTTATGACCGACAGTATCTGGCTAAGTTGGTTATTGATTACTTTCTGCTGGGCTTGTTCTTCCGGGGTGTCGGCAGGATTCTTTGCCCATGATTCGTTGTATTTCAATCTTGCTTGTTCTGCGTGTGTTTTCGCATCTTTGAAGTTACCTTGGCGGCAATCCTGGACTGCTTGTTGGCGAAACTTGTCCGCTTGCTCCCATGCCTTTTCTGCTTGTTCAATTGGTGTTTCGGTCTTTTCTTTCGGACTGTCTTTCGGACTGTCTTTCGGCGCATCAGGCGTAGGGGTAGGTTGTGGGTCTTCAAAAGCGATTAGACAGTTTCCAAGCATATCTTCGACCGCAGCATTGTTCCGGCTGCTATCCATGCTTTTTATTGCTGAGAGCGGATTATCTTGAGGCTGAAACGTATCAAGCGGCTGTGTCGCGGCTTGTGTTTCGGTTTGGTTGATTTCTTCAAGATTGAACATTGGTCTGCCTCAGTGCCTTCGAATGTACATAGTGTACCGGTGCCGCGGGGCTGCACTCGGTCAGGCGCATAACTTTTTCGGGTCATTGCCTAATACGCCACTCACCCCAGCGCCGCCGCCTCCTTCCTCTCAGCTCCTCGACGGGTGCCGCGAATGCACCTCTACTTCTCACCCAGCGCCGACCTGCACATAACTTCTCATCTGCATGCCGCCGTGCACATCCACTCATCGCCCTTCTCGCGCCCTGCTCCCCTTCTCCCTGCCCCCCTTCTCCCCGCCCTGCCCTGCCC
>JAKFVQ010000011.1 GCA_021732085.1 Candidatus Obscuribacterales bacterium
GATACTTACAAGAATTCTGTTTTCGTTTCAACAGAAGAGATAAGCAGCAGGCAATTTCCGAAAGTTTGCTTAGAGCCTGCGTTTTCACTGTTCCCATGCGTTATGCTGAAGTGATCTTATAGCCCAGAGGACAAACACTCAAAGAACGCACGCCTCAAACAGACAACACCTGATATTCTAGAATTTCACTTTTACTTCCTCCGAGTCTTATGAGCGCCAATCTTCAGCCAATGACAAAGCCTCTGGCAATAAGAATCGCGTTGGTTCTGTCCGTCGGAACATTCGTTTTGACCAATTGCACAAACTTACCGACGAAGACTGCTACAAAACCAAACCAATTGCTCGTTTCAGCTGCCATTAGCCTGAAGGAAGCGCTCGCTGAAATTTCGGAGCAGTTCCAGAAGAAAGAGAATTGCACGGTCACTTTTAACTATGCATCAACAGGTGAGCTAGCTGCGCAGCTAAGAAATGGCGCTCCGGTGGATGTTTTCATCTCCGCCTCACCGGAGCTCATCGATCAACTTTCGCAGCAACAAATCATTCAACCTGGAACCGTGCGCAAAATCGCCGGAAACAAGCTAGTCATTATCAGCTCGTCCACTAAGGAATTTCGGAATCCCGAAGACCTCAGAAACGCGCAGATCGTAAGTATTGGAAATCCACAGACTGTGCCAGCAGGAACATACGCAGCAGAAGCATTAAGGACCTACAAACTTTATGATGCTTTGTTGGACAAGAAGAAATTAGTATTTGCAGAAAATGCACGCCAAGTACTTACGTATGTGGAGCAAGGGGATGCAGATGCCGGGATCGTGTACAATACCGATGCCAAGCTTTGTTCAGGCTGCAAGACTTTTTTCGAGATCGCAGAATCTGCTGCCGGAGCTGTAATTTATAAGGCAGGCATAGTCAAAGGAAGTAAGGCGGCAACTCTTGCGGAGAAGTTCATGAGGCAGCTTGAAAGCCCATCGGCTAAAGATATTCTCAAAAGTAAGGGATTCATGATCGAGTGAGCGATGTAGTTTTCTCAATCCAACTTTCGATGATGGTTGCATTTGTGTCAACGGTATTTGTTGCCATCTTGGGGACAGCCCTCGGCTATATTTTGGCTCGTTTCGAGTTTCCAGGACGCAATTTCGTCGACGCACTTTTGGCACTACCTTTGATACTACCTCCAACAGTTGTTGGATTTTACCTGCTCGGATTTTTCGGCAAACAAGGGTTCGTCGGGCAACAGATATATGCGATAACAGGATGGAGCCCAGTCTTCACATGGCAGGCATGCATTATTTCAGCGATCGTCATATCATTACCGTTAATGGTTAAAACAAGCAAGGCCGCATTCGAAAGTCTGGACACTAAGCTGGAAGAGGTTTCGCTGACACTAGGTAAAACGAGGGCTCAGACAATCTTTCAAGTGACATTGCCTTTGGCAGCACGAGGCCTTATCGCCGGCATAGCGTTAAGCTTTGCACGGGCACTAGGCGAATTCGGAGCCACGCTAATGATCGCAGGCAACATTCCTGGCAAAACACAGACGCTTCCGCTGTTGATTTTTCAAGCAACACAAACAGGCGAAACACAACTGGTACTTTCATTGGTATTAGTTTTGAGCATTTTTTCCTTATTGGTTGCAATGTTATCCAATGAATGGAAGGCGCGCTGGTGAACGAATTTCTTCGAGTCGCCATCCAAGCCAAGGTCGGCAGCTTCGAGCTGAATGCGGAGCTGGCAGGCGACAAGGAAATCATTGCTCTCTTCGGACCATCAGGCAGCGGTAAGTCTTCGATATTAAATTGCATTACCGGATTACAACGCATTGAGAAAGGTGAAATCGTCGTAGGGGAAAAGCTATTCGCGTCCAGCGATAGAAAAATATGCTTAGCTCCGCAGATACGGAAGTGCGGATATTTGCCCCAAAACCCATCTCTATTTCCGCACTTAAACGTTGCGCAAAACATCTGCTTTGCGATTAATCAGGAGAATCAGATCACGCAACAGAGCCGCCTTCGAGAACTGCTTTCAATTTTTCATTTAGAAGGTTTCGAACGCTCGAGAGTGAATGAATTATCAGGTGGCCAAGCAAAACGAGTGGCCTTAGCCCGCGCCCTCGCCGCCAAACCGGACATACTTCTCCTGGATGAACCATTCTCCGCCCTCGATGAGGATTTGAGGGAGGAGCTCGCCTTGGAAATCAAAAACATTCAGCGTCAACTAGCTATACCGCTCATTCTTGTCACCCACTCCGGGCAAGAAGCCCTCTTCATCGCTGATAAAGTAGTCGTTCTCAAAGGCGGACAGACAATTAAACAAGGCTCGCCAGAAGAGATGCTTGGGAAGAAGGAGCATTCTGGTAAGACTCAGTATTCGTGGTAGCAAATGCGCACAGAAATGGCGAGACGTACGTCCGACCTCGGTGCTCGCTGTGGCGGCAAGGTTATGATTCCAGACACCTTCCGAAAGCCGCAGAAGCCCCAATAGAGTGTAAATACAAAATCCGCAGAAGCTAATGTTTGTCCAGATTTGGGCCGAAGCAGGAAATTTTACCGCGAACGTGGCAATATGAAAGTACGGTTAGGACATCCCCGAGGTAATCATGGCCGATTCTCCCTGGTACGCAGATCCTACATCAGTCGACTCCGGAACCGGTGGGTCTCCGGCCAACAACAACTCAGGCAATAATAATAGCTCCAGCTCGAACCCACACCTTCAAGGCAAGATCAAGCATATTTCCAACTTGCCAGCCGGAAAGAACCGCGTAGAACAGGTTTTAGAGCTTGTCCACGAACTTGACCCGCGGGATTATAATCGACTGGTGGAAACGCTGACATTTGCAGAGCAGGACGAGCTTACACAGCGCCTCCTCAAGATTCGAAAGAAGAAAGACAAGCAGAAAACTGCTGGAAAATCATCCTGGTATTTGAGTATTCCAGAAGACGAAGAGCGCAGCACAGGCTCCATCATCCTCTGGTGGGAAGGCCGACGCGCTCTGTACAACTTGATGGTTGGCAGCGCCGGTATTCTCAGCATGCTGGCAATTCTTGCAACTTCCCACTCGAATCCATTTACTTATGCACCGTACTTTCTTTACCCCATCCTGTTTTACGCCGTTGCAGCAAATGTATGTTATACCGGTGGCTGGGTAACAGAGTTGATTTCAAAACGAACCTGGGGTGAGAAGGCGCAGTACTTCGGCCCGATCGCGTTGGGGCTAGGAACAGCATTCTCGGTAATAATCACACTTTTTCCACTCTTAATTGTGGCTATGGTATTTTTCCTGCACCTGATCGGCATGGGCTAGCACACTTCAACCATCGCGTAGGTAGATGACAGGCGCGCCGTGAGAAGCTCAGGCGGCTCCCGAAGACTCGTGAGGTTTACAGACTAGTCTGATTTCTTTTCCGACTTCTCCGGACTACCGGCACTGCCAGCGGACACGGGATTTGCTTCAACGTCCATCTCTTCAACTGGACCGACATTAAGCTTTTCGAGTTCGCCTTTGATTTTGTCCCTATCTCCTACAGTAATGATCACCATATCTGGTGCCTTCATGTAGTTCTTCGCTACCCTTTCTACGTCGGCGCCTGTTACAGCATCGATTTTGGCTGGCAGTGAATGGAAATAGTCTTTGGGCAAACCGTAGATGAAAAGCTCACCTGTCGTGGATGCTAGTTCGGGAGTGGATTCGAACATGCCCGGAATGGATAAGGACCAGTTGTCCTTCGCCATTTTCAGCTCTTCGGGAGTGACCGGACTGGACTGCATGCTTTCGACTTGAGTGAGGAACTCTTTCACAGCCGGCGCCGTAACATCAGTACGAATAGCGGCAGCACACGTAAATGGACCAGGCTCTCGTCTAAATGTGAATCGGGAGAATGCACCGTATGTATAACCATGCTTCTCGCGAAGATTCATATTCAAGCGGCTAGAGAACATGCCACCGAGCGCGTTATTGCTAATTTGCCCGGCCACATAATCTGGATTACTGCGCTCCATGCCGATACCGGCAATACGCACGAAGGTCTGCGGTGCTCCTTCTTTGTTCACCAGATAGATAGCGCGTTTGGGCGGAGCTTTCAGCTCTGTGGCAGTATGCTTTGGTGCAGTGCCTTTCCAGGATCCAAAATACTTTTGAGCAAGCGCTTTCGCCTGATCGAGCGTCAAATCACCAGCAAAAATGAGAGCTGAGTTTTGCGGTCCGTAGCCTTCCTGATAGAACTTTTGCATGTTCTCGCGTGTAATATTCTTGTTTGACTCGATGGTCCCGGAATCATCATATCCGTAAGGATGATTCTTTCCGTAAAGAACGCGATACATGACACGTCGGCTAACTTGATTCGGATCGTCCTTCTCTTGCTTGAGACCAGTAATACGCTGGTTTCTGATGCGATCGATTTCCTTTTGCTCAAATGACGGGTGCAATGCGACATCTGCGAAAATATCCATAGCATTGTCGAGCGTTTTTGTAAGTGTCCCCATAGCAACGAATGCAGAATCTGAGCCAGAGCCAGATGAGACGCGAGCACCAATTTGATTCAAATCATCTGCTATCTGGAGCGTCGGCCTGCTCGTTGTGCCTTCATCCATCATATCGCTGGTGAAGGAAGCAAGACCAGGCTTATCTACTGGATTAGCATCGCTGCCGTTGAGAACAACAAGATTGGCCGCGACAATCGGCAACAGGTGTCGCTCCATTAAGTACACAGTCAGTCCGTTATCGAGCTTGAAACTCACGGGTACAGGCAACTCAAGCTTGGCGGCTGGGCCTGGTTTTGGAGCCGTTGTTCTCCAAGCTTCATCGGGAGCAATACCAGTTACCTTTACAGCTTCTTCCTTATCATCCGCCTCTTTTGTTTGCGGAACATCATCCAATACCTTCTTACCAGGAACGCCATAAACTACGACACTGGCATTAGGTTTCAGATATTTGTTAGCAAACGCTTTGCAATCTTCTACCGTTACCTTGTTGTAGCGCTCCATGTCTTGTGGCAAATAGCCGGGATCGCCCAGGTAATGATTGTAGTTATTGAGGCGATTCGCGACACCACCTATGGTTTCGAGTCCACGAATGGTACCGGACTGAATCGAATTGCGAGCACCGTCCACTTCTCTTTGAGTGGGACCATTTTTGAGGAATTCTGCGAGCTCTTCGTTAATAGCTTTTTCGAGATCTTCCGGTTTTACGTTCGGTTTGGCCGTTGCATTTACGCCAAAAACGGAGCCTAGCATGAGCGAGTAGTTGCTCGCTGAAGCGTTCTGCGCGATCTGCTTTTCATACACGAGCTTCTTGTATAAGCGGCTCGATTTTCCGCCGCCAAGTATGTGACCAACGATATCCCCAGCAGCGTCACCTGCAGTGTAGATTGGGGGGGTTAGCCAATCTATCATTACTCGCGGCAATTCGACTTGATCAGTGACGGTTACCCGCTTCTGTGACGTAATTTCAGGCGTTTTGACATCGACCTTAGGTACGGGAGGTCCAGCCGGAATGCTGCCAAAATACTTCTCAATCAACTTCTTCGCCTGTGCCGGATCGAAATCTCCAACGATTGCAATGCTGGCATTATTAGGGGTGTAGTACTGTTTGAAGAATTCGCGAACATCAGCTAAACGGGCAGCTTCAACGTCGGCATGAGAACCGATGACGCTAGCGTAATAGGGATGCCCTTTCGGGAAGAGTTCGTGGAATAGAGCTTCTTCAACAATTCCATAGGGAGCATTCTCAATGCTCTGTCTTCTTTCGTTTCGTACGACGTCTCGCTGATTGGCCAGCTTCTCCCGATCCAGCGTATTGAGCAAATAGCCCATGCGATCGCTTTCCAGCCATAGCGCCAACTCCAATTGATTCGAGGGCAGAGTTTCAAAATAATTGGTCCGATCGAAGTCTGTCGTTCCGTTTATATCACTGGCGCCGGCAGCTTCCAGATTCTTGAAGTGAGCCTTGGCACCGACGTGCTGCGATCCCTCGAACATCATGTGTTCAAATAGGTGCGCAAAACCAGTCCTACCGACTTTTTCATTTGCCGGTCCAACGTGATACCACAAATTAACACCAACAAGCGGCAATTTATGGTCTTCCGAAAGGATGACTTCCAAGCCATTTTTGAGTTTGTACTTTTCAAACTTGATAGTCGGCAATTTCTCTGCGGTATTACCTGCGGTAGTGTCTCTCGCAGCAACGGGACTGGAAACTGCCACAGCCTGAGCAAAGAGAGGCAGGGTAGCTGCCAGCGACATCGAAACAGCAAGTGCACAGGATACCGTTAGTTTTTGGCGCGACTTGAACATAACTGAAAACATCCTTCATTGCAGGAAGAGCACCATAGTCGGCACTCAAGTAAACGGGACTCAAATGGTAGCAGGATGAAGGCATTGGGGCCTTTCACAATTGGCTTAAAAGCAGCGTGTGAGCTCGAACACCAACCAGGGTGGGGATAGTCCGAGGGGTTCAGGTGAGGGTCTTTCTTAGCTTTCTGTAACACTATCGAAAGCATGCACCATTTCGAATCCGGCCGCAGAAGTAAAGAGGGAGTCTTGCTCTTGTTCCTCTTGGTTCCCCTTGCACTTGTCAATCGACCTGATCGAAAGTGTCGGAGTGTCGGAGTGTCGGAGCAGCGCTTACTGTACTTTTTAGTATGCATAGAGGTAGTAATTGAATGCAAAATTTTTTGTGTAAGCTGAATGACCGACCCCGACTGGCGGATAGCCGCTAGGTTGACTTGCAGTTCTGGGAGGGCATACTCAGAATGCCCTCCCAACCTTCAAACAATTAAACCCGAGCCGCTACTGCCAAGAAGCAGCTAACTATGTCGCCGCTGACGGCTCAGAAGGCAACTCGCCGCGAATATGGAAGTAGCATGCCGGGATCAAGGCGAGCACGAAGATGCCAGCGACGAGATAGAGGTTAGTGAGGAATGCCAGTTGCGCACACATGCCGATGGTGATTGCCAGCAAGGACACCGGCAACGCGAGCAGAATGCGCCGCAGGAAGAGATTCTGGATTCGAATGACGTCAACACCACCCCGCCACAGAACGGCGAAGTCATTCGTGAGCATGCTCATTTCGAGCTCCAATTCTCAGAGTTGTGTTCAGGAAAGAAGAAGAGCAGCGCGCAAATTGCTTCGCGCGCCGTAGCCATTGCATGCTGGCGTCACCTTGGTTCAGCTACCAGTTCAGCGAACTACTGAACGGCGTGCTGGGCGGCTCAGCGTTGTTGGAAGCGTCCAGGTTGCTATCCTCGGAAGCAGGAGCGGATGCTTTGTCTTCCGCAGCCTTCGCCTGCTGAGCAGCAGCCAGCTCCTTGGTGTAGAGCGCCGCGAAGCTTGCTGCGTGAAACACTGGAGCCTCGTCCGGGGCACGCTCGATCATCAGGAAGGTATAGAGCGGCGGGTTGACCTTCGGGCCAAAGCCCATCGGCAGGAGAGACAAGAACAAGTCCCGCGCGGGAACCGTCTTGAAGCCCATCTCCGCATACTCCTTCTCGGCGGCTTCCCACGCGCGGAAGCAGTCGAGCACGGCGATGCGCGACGCCGGATGGAACGCAGGAACGCCCTCGCGTTCGAGCTGGGTCACGATGGCGCCGAACTTGACGAAAGCCTCGACGCATTTGCCGATCTCGTCTCGCTTCGGATGGTCCTTCAGCGTCGCCATGAACGTGGTCTCGACGCGATCGAAGGCTTCCTCGAGGGCGCGCAGACGCGAACGTACTGGCTTGCCACCCTTCTGCTCGTAGGCAGTGGCCGCCGCCTGGAATTTCGATTTGGCGATGGCGAAAGCCACGCGCGGAGCAGCGTTGGCAGTGCTCACGGAATCAGGAATGATAAGAGCCATACTGGATTTCTCCTTGTTCAGCCGGTGTGAATCAGTTCAGCTTCTTCTTGGCGAGCACACCGAGGATGGTGGCTTTGAATTCGCAAAGCTTGGCAAAGCACTTCAGTCCGTCGGCATCATTGAGCGTCTCGGGATCCCATGAGTAGAGCGCCTTGTTGACCGCCTTCATCGCCTCGTCGAGACGACCGAGCCGGAACAAGGACATCGCTTCGTTGCCGCAGGCGCTCAGATGGAACATCGGAACAGCTCCGTCTTCACGGTAGTCCTCCTGAAACTTCTGCGAGCGCTTGGCGAACTCCAGAGCCTTCTCGAAATTCCGCAGACTGAGATGCTCGACCGACAGAAGTTGAAGCTGTGCCAGAAGTCGACCACGCATTTCGTATTCGGGCTTCGCCGACGAACGGATAAACTGCTCCCGCACCGCCGCGGAGTTCTCCGAAACAGCAAGGGCCAGCTCCAGCCAGCTCGATGCGTCTTCGATGTTGGGTTCACGCGACTGCATGGCGGCAGCGCGCTCGGCGTGATCGTACGCCTCGAGCAGCTTGCTGGAATCCGGGTTGGTCTGCGTCTTCAAGATGCAAACCACTCTCCAGAAGCTTTGGTAGGCATCGATGAAATGCCTCCGCCCAAGCTGCTGGACGCCGTCCGAAATCAGGCTCTGCAAGAGATTGGGGTTCGTGGAATCGGCATTGGTCATGCGATTCTCCTCCATGTTTGTGAAAGAAGGACGAAGTGAAAGGAAGCTTGCCACCCCGTCAGGGCAGCATTAGCTGCTACAGGACGAACAAGACGAGCAACTGCTTCCCGTATCGCCGCCAGAGTCAGTGCCGCTATCGGAATCGAAAGTGGAGTCGGTGCCGCCGTCGGTCCCGAGTTCAGGATCGCTAACGACAGCGGCAGCATCACTTCCTGACTTGGTCGTGTGCTGATGCGTGTCCGAATTGTAGTGCGGCTGGATAAGCACGACATAGAACAGATAGGCGGACAGCGGGTCGATACCGCCGCTGCTGCTCGTCTTGGTCTCGTCATCGGCACGCCGATCGCGAAGGAACTGGCGAGCTGCCGAGCTTCCAGGGAAATGAACGACCTTGGTGAACGAGGTTGAACGCTCGTTCCAGATACCAGCCGGAGCCTCGCCGAACGCCGCGGTGTAGGCTTCTTCGGTGCGCTTCCAGGCTGTCTCAAGCTCAGCTTTGTCCGCGACCACATCGAGGCTTGCCCGTCGGTGGATGAACCGGCCAAGCATCTTGCCGCAGAGGCCAGTCACGTAGTGCCGGCCAAACAGGATGTGTTGCTTCCAGACCATGTCCACCGGCAACGAAGGGACGAGCGGACCATCCGCACACACCGCAGCGGCCAGGAACTTCGCGTACTCACCGATGGCAGACTTGACCTGCTCATCATCCCAGCCATACTCAGCTTTGAGCCTGGCCTCGAAGGTGAACTTTTCTTCGGTTCCCTTGGGGTTGAAATTCAGGTAGTTCGCCAATGATTGGTGACGATGCCTGATATTCCATCCCAGATCCTTCAGACGACGACGTTCCGCGCGAGCAGCCTTGCGCTGGGGACGAGCGGCATTCCAGGCAAGAAAGCGTTGAATCATGCTCATTTGCTGCTCTCCTTACTGCCAGAATCGCGGGTTCATCGGGCCGCCGAAGAGCGACTCGTAGACGCTCTTGAAGTTTTCGGCGTATTCGGCAGCTTTCGGGTCGATGAGCGAGTTGCGGCGCGGTTCGTGGAAGACGATGCGATCCAGCATGCCACAGAATGCGCCGAAATAGTTCTCGCTGTCTTCGCTGACGTGCAGGTGCCAAACCTCGTCGATCATCGCGGAGGGCGAGCAGGGGTGCTCGACCGTGGCAGCGATGAGCATGAAGCGCTTGTACTCGACGATGAGCGCTTCGGCGGTGGCATTGTCGATGGTGAGGGTCGTGCAGAGCAACCCCTTGATGTAAGAGCTGTTGGGTGTAGCGTCGAGAGAATGGGGCAGCACTGCGGCGAGGATGCGTTCGCGCTTCGAGCGAAGCTCAGCTTTCTTGGCAGCTGCGGTAGCAGCCTCATCAACGACTTGATCGACGTTCGTCACAAGTTCAGTCATGAATTTTCCTTCCTGTTGGAGGCAGGCTGCCTCCTCCGTTTCAGTAAGCACCGCAGCAGACACAGCAAAGCTACAAAATGCACTAGCTGCCGAGCGAACCTTTCGCGCGGAAGTAAATGCATTTGGTAGCAGAAAGTGATAGTTGGTTTGCTGTTGCCGGGGTAGGGTGTGTAGAGATCTAAGATATTTTCAATACTGGTACTCTGGGAGATCAGAATCAAGAAGAGCCAATTCTCCACAGCGACCGAGCCAAGAGCCCAAGACACCCAAAAGCAGAGCTTCAAAGGCAATTAATAATCGCCAGATCGATTTCAGAGTCAACGTCTTCGTATTTGCCACATGCCAGAACCAAGCTGAAACCATTAGCGCAACTGACACCACAGGTAGTATCACCAGGTCGACACTGCTAATCATATCCTGAGCGCACTACCTATTTATGCAGTTCCATCTGCAAAAGTGAACTACGTAAGAGCTCGTTAAGCGCGCGAACAATTAAGCCACTTTCAATAAACCTCGATCGAAATTTCGTTTTTCGTCGACGCCACATCGGCAACTTTTGCGAGAGAGTCCCGTCTACGCTCCCATCTCACCGCTCAGGAAAAACACGACATGAAACGGATAGCCTCGACCCAACGTAGCTTTACGCTATTTGCGACTGCCTCGACAGTTGCACTATCATTCGCACTGACACCGCTGGCGCCGACATTTGCTGACGAATATGAATCCGGACAGGTCGATCCAAAGCTGCCCAAGGTTATTACAAATCCCGTGCCAGCTAAAAAACCAGACGCGGATGCACAAAAGATTCTCGATGCAAATCCTGCCACAAAGGAAACGGTTGATGAAAGCCCACTGCCGAAATTGATCGAAAAGCCAGTCTCTCCAAATACTACAGAAACCAAGGTCCAAAAGCGAAAAACATTGGCATTAGCGCTCGGAGGCGGTGGTGTGCGCGGAGCTGCGCACATTGGCCTACTGAAAGTTCTCGAACAAGAAGGCATTCCGATAGATTACATAGTCGGAAACAGCATGGGAGCTATTATTGGTGGGCTTTACAGCTCGGGAGTTCCCTTGGCAGAGATGGAGGAACTCTCTAAGAATGGCATATTCAAGAAGAACTACGCACCAATGGCGATACCAAAAGTTATAGCCCTTCCCATAGCCAAAATAATACCGAAATTCGGCAAGAAGTCTTTTGCTGGCATTGTCAGCGGCAAAAAGTTCGAAAAAGCGATCGCAAAGATTATTCCGGAAGGACATGATAATTTCGACCATCTGAAAGTTCCCTTCTCTGCAGTTGCTACAGACTTGACCGATGGCAATGCCTACAGAATTAGCGAAGGCAAACTCTCCACGGCCATTCGGGCTAGCTCAACGCTTTCTCCCATTCTCAAACCAGTGAAGATAGGAGATCGTGTTTACGTAGATGGCGCTATTAGAGCTAATCTTCCTGCATCTTCAGCCCGGGACACTGGAGCTGACGTGGTGCTTGCAGTACTCGTCGACGAGCCGTTGCGAAAATTGCCAGAGAAGACTTTCTACACCTACAAGGGTGTCGCACAAAGATTAGCAGACATCGTGCTTGCAGTGACTGACGAACACCAATTGCAATTCGCAAACATCGTAGTGAATCCAGATGTGAGCGGAATCCCAATTCTGGGTGACAATAGAGAGAACGTTATCAAAGCGATTCGCGCTGGAGAGCTTGCAGCACGCAAGGCTCTACCTGAAATTCGGAAACAATTGAACCTCGACGCATCGACGCGAATTGTGGACACAAGCGCACCGGTGCAGTAATCGTCGTCTCTGTTGTTGTAGCCCATTCAGCAACTTTGCTGCAGTCTTCTTGAACACGTAGGCTGCAGCTCTAGTTTCGTCACAAAAAACTTTCCGACAGGCCTTCATCCTGCATGCACATCCACAACAATACGCAGTCTCCTTTAGATACTGCGTAATTTCTTATCGAGGGCGGGTAATATTTTTGGAAAATGATAGCCTCCTACAGGGGGCCATACTCATACCTTCGTAGTTAAGCCATTAAGAATACTCGACGGGGTCGGTCGAGAAACTGCTCTCAACCGACCCGCCCACACCCAAAGCCTAGAGCATGCCGCTCATTTCAAGCCCACAAAGAAGGGAACAAGAAAAATCGGCGCAACCAATAGAAGGTCAAGGAGGGACTCATAGAGCATTTCTTCCTCCGCTGGATGAGTGTAGCTAACTAGTGCCTGGGAATCACTAGCGCCACAATCGGGGTGAGGAAGCCGCCAACAAGGGCGTAAATCACTCCAGCATTGATCAGCTCCGGATTTACCCCTTCAAATACGTTTCCCACAAGGTAGACGAATCCCAAAGTACCGATCAGAGCAGTCAGGGCGCCGCCATACATAGCAGCGAGAAAAGCGACCCTGGGTGTCGCGTCCACTGGACTAGCACCATAGTCCTTGTTGGTCACGAAATTCAAAGCCAAGCAGGCGAACGAGATACCAAAGAAAACGGTAACGATGACGACGAATATGCTGAAAACAGTCATTGATGCATCCTCAGTTTACTTGGGGAGGTTGAACTTCTAAGGGATAACAAGGCAACAGTCAGCTATCCGGTTCAACCGATGAAGTGAAGTCCCGCCACGATTGCGAGAATACCGAAAAATACAGCCAGAGCGTAGGCCCAGACGATCAGCGGCTTTAGCCCGGTATATTTTTCAGCAAAGCGATCTGCAACCCATGCAGGACCGAAGATAACCAGCGCAAGAGCCGCGACTCCGGCAGGAACCAAGAATAAAGCTTCCATTTTCTGAACCCTTTATTTTGACAGCCAACACAGAACGCCTCACTTGAAGCGCAAACTGCGAATTGAATTTCTGACGAGTTGATAGTTGGTGGTTTGGCTGTCTGGTGAAGTGAACGTGCAGTTACAACCCACACTACTATTTTTAGCGTCTCTAACAACATCTTTAAGCAACTCGAGCTGTACTTCCAAAGAAAAACGCCTAGCGCAATTGCACCACATCTGGTGGCACACCAAGCCAAAACAGATTATTGCTTGCAGCAATAATCTCAATGTAATATGCAGGATGCGACCCTAGTTGCGCCCTTTTGAATCTGTCCCGCGCAAATCGCCGAGACAATTTGTCCATTCTCAGCCAAGTCGTTTGGCAAAACATAGGCAAATATCGCGGTTTTTTTCGCGAGATCGTCACCCATACCTCTCAAGCGACAGATGATCATCGGGCTCCAGTCTCACTACACATGCCAGCGAGAAGATCAGGTACGTTCTTATCCGTACGTTAACGTCCGTAGATGCAAAGAAAGAACAAATAGCGCAGAATCGGGACTCCCCGAACTGCACTATTTGCCCCCAAAGAGAAGTGCTCATGCCGGATGGGGGCCGGCATGAGCTTGGCGCCTAAGAGATGGGGACGTGCCTCATCTCAAAGCTGCCTACTTCGTCTTCAGGAAGCGCTTGGCGGTGATCACGCCGTTCTCCTCGCTGAGGGCGACGAGCTTGACGGTGTGATTCCGACCCTTGAGGTTCTGCGCCGGGATCTGCAGGTCCTCGCTGGACACCTTCACGAGCAGCCCACCGAAGTCGGCTTCGATGCCCTGGTTTTCGGGCAGCCGATTCACGGTCACCTTGGCCAGGAACGGATTCTGCTCGGCGATGCCATCGGCGAGCCACTGGCGGACCAGCTGGACCTTCTGCCCCAGCTCGACCGCCTTGCGCGCCTCGGCTTCCGCCTTGTCCGCCTTCTGTTTTGCCGCCTTCACCTGGGTCTCGGAGAAGAAGATGCGCCCGTCGTTTCCGACGTTCAGCACCACCTCCAACTTGTCCCCGGCCGCCTTCGCCTCCTGAAGCCGCGTCACCTTGTCGTCGCTGCTGTTCAGCATGCGCGACACGTGCAGCAGCCCCGAGATGCGATGACCGTTCAGGTCGGCGAACAGGAAGGCACCGTAGCAGTGCTCCTCCTTGCCCTCCTTCGCCGGAGCGATGCCGAGCTCCTTCACCTTGCACTGGACCACCGTGCCCTTGGCGGACTCGACGATCCCCTTGCGCTCGACCTGCCGGGCGATGCGTGACGCCTCGCTGGCCTTGCGCTGCTCCTCCACGTTCGCCTTCAGGGGCTTGAGCGCGGAGAGGCGGACGGAGGTGAAGCGGCGGTCGCCCGACGGAGGAACGACCTCGATCACCTGCAGGCCCTTCAGCTCCTGCTTTTCCTGGACAGCCGCGAAGAGCTGGTCGCGCTTCTGGCGTTCGAAGGAGCCGAACTGGCTGACGTGGAGCACCCCGGAGCAGGTGACGCCGTTGACCTGGTAGCTGAGAACGACGGACTGTTCGCCCTTCTTCTCGACGATGGCATCGACCATCAGGCCGAGGGTGACGTTCACGTTGGCGTCATTGACCTTCTTCTGACCGCGGAACTGGTTCTTCTTCGACATAGCGTTGCTTTCCTTTCTTCAGAAAAGATGGGGTAATCCCCCGTAGTGCAGCCCCCCATGGGCATACACCGGTCTGCGCAAACTCCTCGAAATGAGACAACAACTCCCCGCACTGCTAAACAGCTGTGCAGAAAAATTGTTGTAAGCCAAATGTGGGTTGGGTTGGCGGCTCAAAAACGAAGGAGAAAACGGAGATGCCTCAACCTACAAAAGTGGGGCTTCTCCAATAAACCTTTTGCTTAAGCAGGCGTTACAACGCGAATCACAGTCGAGACAAACCTTCTCCGCCTTCAATCGCAACTGCATAACAAAATGCAATCGAAAAAAATCTGGTAAGAACATCATTTCTGAACAATTCGAACGAGCTTGCGCAACTCACGTGCGCTCTCATCTTCTTGAGGAAATTATTAAAACACCCGCCCTCTAGTCTTAGAATTAGAGAGAAAAATCGAACATGTGAAAGTTCTTTATCGCCTTGGCTAGCGGGACTTTAACACGTCCGTCCGGTGTGCCATTTTTTCCTGCCCAAGGATTTTGAATAACCAGAGAGCCGTTTCCTTTTTCATCTCTGTCGTAACCAACAACGGTAAAAGCATGGCCTCTAACAAATCCATCTTTGGTTCGACCAGGCATGGCCGAGGACTCCGGCGCCAAGGTGACAGCAGTAACCGGCAAAAATCGTCGTCCGCCGCGAAACGCCAGGTCAAACGTTTTGTCCAGGGCCTCTTCATTCCCCGTTGCTGCCAGAGAAAAGACACTATTACCGGTGACGAGCTTGAGCGCTTCGCCTGTGTAGCCGCCACCATCCAGTGCATCCTGCGGTGTGTATGCAGGAATCCAACTCTTACGATTACGCATCTCACCATAGGCCTTTTCCATAACCGTTGCCCAAACGCCATTATTGCGTCCGCTGTTGTACAATCCCATCTCAGCTTCAGTTGGCGCACTGACAGTTACAGGCTGATCGGGGGCACCTTTGAAGGTGACTGTATATGTCCCGTTTTTGTTGTCTTGAATTGAATCTCTGATAGTTCCAGGATCCGCCTTTGCCACTGCAGATAGTGCAGCAATAAAATAGCAATTCCCAATCAACCCTTGTTTGATTGCATCAGGATTGATGCCCTGCGGAAAGGACGGATAAAGGCGGCTTTCTCCTTTACTTTCGTTTCTGGCTAGCGCTGTACGCTTAACGGCATCGTACATTCTGTTGAACAGCCTTGTTTCAGCAGTATCCGCACTTGCCCTGTTGAAGACTTGATTGAGTTGGCTTGGGTTTACGCCGTCAGAATATTTGGCCAATAATTGCGATATCGTTTTCAGATGTTGCCTATCTGATTCCAGAAGATCCGGCGTTTTCATAGCTTCTTTGAGCTCTTCGGCATGAAAAAGCCCGTCCTTACCTGCATACTTCGAAAAATTCTTGTCAGACCAAAGAGAAGCCTCGACAATTTGATCGACAAAATCTTGTTGTTTTTTCGGAAGGCTTGGAAGCATATCCAAATCACTGGCAGCAATCCTTCTGCTCTGAAAAAACCATTCATGATTGCTGATATTTCGGATCTGATCAAAAGTGTGATACATGGCCGCGAGCACCTGAGCCTTTTCACCTTTAAAGCTCGGATTCTGAAGAGCTTGAGCCAGTTCTTCTTTGGTGACTGCCATCTTCGATGGGTTTATTTGCCGGATTATTTCTTTGCCTATCTCTGCAAATTTTGGCAAATCACGCAGCTCGGCGATCTCGCTAAATTTAGCCCGATCCATCAAAACCTTTATTTCATTGCCCCGATCTAAGGGCTTCTGCTGCGCGATCGAAGTTTGGTCCAACAAGTAAAACCCGTCCAGCATCAAACGTTCGTTCTTGTCGGCTTTGACCTTGCCGCCATCAGCTGGTCCAGCAGATAGCGTTTCTTCCCACCTGGCCGACTCCTTTCTCAAAGCAGTTAGGGCAGCTCCTTTCGGTGTACTATCAGACCACGCCTCACTGACAGCCCCAGACAAAAAGGTACTGTGATCGCTTTGAGATACTGACTGGTCACTTTGCCGAGTATCCTTATCATTTGCGGAAGGTCCACGCAACTCATCGTGCCAAACCGAATCAGGAATAGATTCAGGAGGGTCCTTTCCCTCTGTCTTCTCAGCTTCCGAATTCTCAGATTTGTTAGCCATTTATTCTTTAGCGCCTCGGAGTTTTGGCCTACCTAGCGATCTTCTAAAGCCGCGCTACGTTCCCGCGGTACTTATTACTACTCAGACATGCAGAATAAGTTCAGCCTAGAGAACCTAGCGAACTGAGAATCATTGCCGTAATTACTAAAATTGCGAAGGAAAGGCAGTCGGCGAAGATAACTCTCTAGAAAGCAGTATTGCACTTCAAGTTGTCCGCAACTTGTCCAAACAAGGACTGCCGCTATGTACTATAGTATACAACCGGATCGAGAAAGCATTCAGGCAGGAGGACCTTTTGAGTACCCCTGCCTGAACAGTAACCGTGCGTTTTTTATTAGCTACCGATGATATCGGAGCTGTTGACGAACTCCACGCCGAGCGACTTCATCTCAGCGATGACGGGCGCGAAGGCGGGAATGTCGAGATCCCGAGTGCAGTCCATGACGACACGAACCTTGAATCCAGCATTCGCCAGATCCACAGCGGTCATGCCGACGCAGATGCGAAAGACCAGCCCGACCAAATCAACATGAGTGATCCCGAGCTGCCTCAAGCGAGGAAGCAGATTGGGATTGCCGCATGCCGAATAGCTGTCCTTATCGATGGCATCGCCCTTGGGAAAGATGTCGTCAACGAGATCGGCGCGAACACCGGGCAGGAATTCCCCGCCCCAGGTCTTCAGGACGCAGTGATCCGGATAGACGGTCGAGAGCAGCCCGTCGCGGTCAGGAACCTGATCCTGATAGGCGTTCTTGCCCGGATTTTGGCTTACGAAGTTGAACATCTTCGGATCGTGTTGATCCAGCCCAGCGAATATGTAGTCATAGCCGCCCTGCTCCTGAAGCTTGCCAATCGGAGGTCCGACCTGCTCCCCTTCCGGAACGGGCAATTGAGCGGTATTGCCCTTGCCGTCACTGTGGCTTTGCGAACCGAAATCGTTGAGTGGATCAACGAGTCCGAGCGCGCGCTTCACAGCAAGCGCACCATCACCAATGGTGGCACTCATCTCATATTCCTTTTCGCTTTGGAAGAGAATTTGCCTTAGGCAAATCCACGATTATCAAGAAAGCAACTGGCTCCCACCGATCTGTCTGATCGGTGGGAGCTTGGTGCCTACTTGCGTTCGGTAGTCTTCGCTTTGGCGGCGGAATTCTTTCCTGCGCCGTTTGAGGAATTAGATGCATCGTCCGCCTCAGCCCACTTGAGCCACATGGCAGGATCAGCATCCGTCGGCATACGCCAGTCACCGCGAGGCGAAAGGCTGATTGAACCGACCTTCGGTCCATCCGGCAAACAACTGCGCTTGTACTGCTGGAAGAAGAAACGCTTCAACCAAAGTTTAAGCCACTTGCGAATTTCGTCATTGCTGTAGACAGTGTCGAACTTCGCTTGCAGAGCCAGATAGAGAATCTTCTCCGGGGCGAACCCGAAGCGCAGCAAATTGTAGAGGAAGAAATCCGTCAGTTCATAAGGACCAACAGAAGATTCCGTCTTTTGCGCGATCTTGCCGTCCTTACCCGCGGGCAGGAGCTCCGGCGAGATCTCGGTTGCTGCAACGTCAAGAAGAATCTTACGGACTTCGCCGTCAAATTCATTCTCCGCCGCCCACTTCACAAGGAAGCGAACGAGCGTCTTCGGAATCGAGACGTTCGGATTGTACATGCTCATGTGATCGGCGTTGTAGGTACACCAACCAAGAGCAAGTTCGGAGACGTCGCCAGTGCCGATCGTGAAGCCAGTGTTCATGAGCAGGGCAGTACGCTGGCGCGCCTGCACATTCTCAAACACGAGGTCCTGACTGCCTGCAGGCAGCTCAGTCAAGCTGTTGTTGAACGCATCTAGTTCCATCGAATCTATTGCAAGACCGAAGGGTTTATGGCTGAGCGCCTTCATTTCCGCGAAGCAGAGCGGACGGATGTCGATTTCACGGGCACTGACACCGAGTGCGTCCATAAGCGCATGAGCGTTACCCTTAGTGCGCTTGGTGGTGCCGAAGCCGGGCATCGTCAGACCCTGAATGCGCGCATTCTTCCAGCCAAGATTCTGGAAAGCTTTGGCCAGCACCAGAAGCGCCAGCGTGGAATCAAGTCCGCCGGAAACGCCGATGCTGACCTGGTCCGGGTTGACGTGCTCCAGCCGTTTGCTGAGCCCGGCAACTTGAATCTGGAAGATTTCATGGCAGCGTTCATTCAGGCGTTCTTTGCCAGCCGGAACGAAGGGATGAGCGTCGACACGGCGCGAGAGCTGAACCGGAGCCTTGTTCGGCTCAAGTTTGAAGCTTTGCACCCGGAAATTCGTGACGCCAACAATACGCCGATTATCAGCGAAACTGCCGGTGCGCAGACGGTCGATAGCGATACGATCCATATCGACATCGGAGAAGACCAGCACGGACTCTCGTTCGAAGCGGCGGTTCTCAGCCAGCTCCACACCGTTCTCGGCAATCAAACAATGACCACTGAAAACGATATCGGTGCTCGACTCGCCAGTCCCGCACGAAGCGTAGACGTAGGCAGCCAGACAGCGGGCGGACTGATTGAAGACGAGCTGCTTGCGGTAGCCTTCCTTGCCGATTAGCTCGTTGCTCGCGGAAAGATTGACGAGCATCGTCGCGCCGGCAAGAGCTTGCAGCGAGCTCGGTGGGACAGGCACCCAGAGATCTTCGCAGATCTCGACGCCAATGATAAGGCCAGGAACGTCGCTCGCCGCGAAAAGCAGATCGGTGCCAAACGGCACGGTCTGCCCGAAGAGCGTGATCTCAGTGTCCTCGGAATCCTCCGCCGGCGAGAACCAGCGGCGCTCATAGAACTCCTTGTAGTTCGGCAGGTAAGTCTTCGGCACGACGCCGAGAATCTTGCCACCGCGCATCACAATCGCGCAGTTGAAGAGCCGGTCCCGGACAACCAGCGGACAACCGACGAAGACGACGCCGCTGAATTTGGAAACGGTCGCCTCAAGAATACGTGCCACCGCAGCCAGTGCACTTTCGCGCAAAGGAGCCTGGTGGAACAAGTCACCGCAAGTATAACCTGCAATCGACAGCTCAGGGAACACGAGCACTTTGATTTTGCTCGCCTCGGCCTGCACCATCGAATCGATAATGCCTTGAGCATTAAAGTCGCAGTTGGCGACCTTCAGGCGGGGCACAGCAGTGCCTGCCCTGACGAATCCTAGATGATCATGCTTTGGCATTTGTTTTCACCTCGAACATTTCTTTTAACTCCCACCTCCGATATAAGGCAGGAAAAGTTCAGCACAGGACTCGACTTTCAAGAAGTCGCATTCCAGACTGCGCGAGCGCGGGTGGCTGTCTGTAACAACCATTTCTTTGATGAGACCTGTCGCTTTTATCTTCTCCAGGGCTTCGCCGGGGAAAAGCGCGTGCGTTGAAACCACGGCGATACCGGTAGCGCCGGCTGCCAGATAGGCTCTGGCAGCATTGAGAAGCGAGCTGCCTGTTCGAACCATATCGTCGTAGATAACGACGAATCGATCTTTGACAGGACCGCTCACTCCAAGTGTAACAGTGGTCGCACCATCAATCCGCTCTTTATAAGCGAAAGCTGGTGCAACCCCCATGTCTCGCGCAAGAGACTCGACCCACTTCATCCGTCCAGCATCAGTAGACGCAAAAACGAAAGAACCGATCGAACTCTTGCCCTCGACAAAAAGTTCAGTAGTTGCGACTGCTATCGAAGCGTTGGGTGCATATTTCCGAGCAAGCGCCTGAGCCGCACGCACGACAATCGGCTTGCCGTAGACATGGCAAGCTTGGGCTCCGTTCTCGAAATACTGCGGCAGACCTTCGGAATGAAGGTCCAGCAGATAGAAGCGATTGCCCATCGGCGCACGGGGCATTCCATTGGAGAGCAATCGGGCGCGATACTTGGCTTTGACAGCCTCGCCGCTTTTCACCGCTCTCTCCATAGTGGAATATCCGAAATACGGAAGCACGATTTTCAATCTCGAGGCGCCACCATCCACGATGGCGTTTGCAAGATCAAAGAGCTCCATTGTCTCTGTATCGCTGATCGTGCCGGCTACGATGATAGCTGGACGATCCTCGACAGAGGTCAACAGGCGATGATACGACTCTCCATCAGGGAAAGTTTTCCTCTCAAGCTCTCCGAGCGGATGCCCGGAGAGCTTGCTGAGCAAAGCGGCAAGACCGCCATACGATTGCGTGCTGAAGATAACAGCGGAACTCAAATTCACGCAGCCCTCGCTTTCACGATGAGCTCGCGACGCAGATCGAAGAGACCACGCTCCATGCGCACGGGATATTCCGCCGGATTCTCGAAACGACGAACGCCTTCCGGCAGAGACGCCAACTGAGCCTTGGCATATGCCTGAATTTCAGGAAGAGCCGGGCTCTGGTAGATTATCTTGCCGCGACGCGCGATGGGCACAAGCAGATCCTTGGCGACCGCATAATGGGTGCCTTCGATCATCTTGTTTTCGCGTGTATCGTTGTAAGGGTCGACCATGAGATTTTGAGCGGGAGGAACCAGCTCATTGTAAATCATGTCGCCGACAAAACGCCCGTTCTGGTCGATGAAACGACGAACTTGCTGGATGCCCGGAGTGGTTGTCTTTGCAACTTGCTCAGAGACCTTGATCGGGAAACGCCAGCCCTTGCCGTCCAGGATGGCACCCAGCTTGTATACAGCACCAAGTGCGGGCTGGTCGAAGCAGGTGACAACCTTCGTGCCGACGCCGTAGACGCAGATGCGAGCGCCCTGAGCGTTGAGGCTCTGAATGATTTTCTCATCCAGGTCGTTGCTGCAAAACACGCGCGCCTTCGGGAAGCCTGCCTCGTCAAGCATCTGGCGAGCCTTCTGCGAAAGATCAGCAAGATCGCCAGAATCGAGGCGAATGCCGTTCATTTCGTAGCCCCGGGCTCGAAGCTTCAAGCCGACCTTGATCGCCTTCTTGATGCCTTCGATGCTGTTGTACGTGTCTACAAGGAAAACGCAATTGTTCGGCAACGCATCAGCGTATGCTTCAAATGCCTTGAGCTCCTCCTCGAAAGACATGACCAGAGCATGGGCCATGGTGCCGCCCGACGGAATGCCGTAGAGCTCCATAGCCTGCAGGTTCGATGTGCCGGCAAAGCCGCCCACAAACGATGCCCAACTAGCCATCAGAGCGCCATCGATGCCTTGAGCACGGCGCATACCGTACTCGAAGCATGGCTTGCCATTGGCGGCATACGTGATGCGAGACGCCTTGGTAGCCACGAGCGTTGGGAAATTGCTCAGCGTCAGGAGCGGCGTCTCCAACAAATGCCCCTGAATGATCGGTCCTTTGACTCGCATCATCGGTTCATTGCCGAACACGACAGTGCCTTCAGGCATCGCGTCGATGTCCACCTTCAAACGCAGCTTGCCGAGATATTCGAGGAAGCCCGGATGAAAGAGGGGCTTGCCGTCGTTCCCAACAAGACGCGAGAGCGTCTGCAGGTTGCGAGCAGTGAAGCGATAGTTGGATACGTAATCGATCGCATGGGTCAACCCCGAAGAAACGGCATAGCCGCCCTCGAACGGGGTCTTGCGAAAGTAGAGATGAAACACTGCCTCCCGCTCGCCGGTGCCCATCAGCCAGTGCACGTAAGCCATCGTGAGCTGGTATTGATCGGTGAGCATCGCCAGCGGAATGCGATAAAGGTCCTTGAGAGGACGATGAACTTGTTTCATAGCTTTGGTTCCTGTTGTTTGAGTGCTCGTGATCCATGCGTCGCGCCATGAGCGCAGAAACTGGTGGACCAGGAGTGCCGAAGACAATCCCGCAATAAAACGCTGGGATCACATAGAGCATCGGGTTAAGCACGATGTAAGATCCACGGGTGACAAGCAATCGCCACCTGGACCTTGCACGTTCGAACTCAGGCGATGCGAGCATCACCTGCCGAATGTAAACAGGACGGAGAAAAGAGCACTAGAGCTCCGTCGGTTTGACGCCACGAAGCGCCTTACCACCTGACTTGACCAGCCCAGCCGAGTCAGCTTTTAGGTGTAGTACCTGTTTTTCGTTATGATCTCGAAAACTTCAGGTTCCACAAGATGCCTAATTGACTTGCCGGCTTTGACTCGCTCACGCACAAGCGTGCTAGAAAGAGTCGAAGTGGGGCAGTCAATCAAAGCGAAGTTCGCGTTTGACGGGAGCATAGCTGCAACTTTCTGGGCTTCAGCCATTTCCATTTCGCGCGGAGAGATGAGAAGCCTGCACAGGCGCAGGACCTCCTCGGACTCCCTCCAGCAAGTGATCGGCAAGCTCGACTGCGGATCGATGTTATCGATACCGACAATCAAGTTGAGACGAACATTGTCGCCGTATTGAGCTTTCAGGGCACGCAGAGTGTCGATCGTGAATGATTTACCTTTGCGATCAATCTCGACGCGGGATGCTTTGAAAAATGGATTTTTGGCAATAGCTGCCTGCACCATTTCGTAGCGAATCTCCTTATCGAGCACGCCCGTCTTATGAACGGGATTGCCGTTCGGAATAAAGAGAACCTCGTTCAGTCCATACTGGGCTCTGGCACAATCTGCAACGAGCGTGTGCCAGAGGTGAATCGGATTGAACGTGCCGGCAGAAATGCCTACTTCAAACATGACACGTCCTTGGGCAAGCGGCTGCCCGACTCGCGCTCTAGAGGGAACGCGAGTCGAGCACCACCTGCAGTAGCACCAACAGGCCTAAGAAGTATTTCGCCTGTTAGTTACGGTTAAGCGGGAATGTGCATCATTCCCAGGTATGGGGCTTGATGCACATGCAGTCCCAGAGGATCCTCTGGCAGCCCGAGCAACGGTTGAGATACACCGGTTCGCACGTGGTGCAAATGTTTTCGTACTTCATGCCGCTCTTGGTCGCATTGCCGCACTTGCCGCAGGGCTTGTTGTCCCTGCAGTTATGATTGGCATTCGACTGGCCACAGGTGTTGGCACAAGTGGTAGGCTGCTGGGATTGATTGGTCATACTTACCTCCGGATCTGCCTCTCTCGAGGCATAAGTTCACGCGCGGGGGATCCCGAGCATGTAATCGATGATTGCCTGGCGATGAGTCTCAAACGCGACCTCACCGGGCAGAGAATTGAGACTTGATACGACGCACAATTCAGCGTCGTCCCCGGCGACAGGCTGCTCATAGACAGTCTTTGCCAGGAAAAACATCAGGACTTCGTTGACGCCAGTCGGCGACGACGTGAAGAGCAGGCGATCGATTTCGATCTCCAGTCCTGTCTCTTCTTTTGCTTCGCGAATCGCGCCTTGCAGCGCCGACTCGAAAGGATCCACGAAACCACCAGGTAAAGCAAAATACCCAGCGCGTGGATTCTTCTTCCGCTTCACGAAGACGAAACCGCCGTCGCGATGCGGGATCAGAATCACTGCAACAGGCAATGGATTGTTCCAGTGCACAAAGCCGCAGGATTCGCATGTCTTGCGCAGCTTGCCTTCGACGTCTTTCTCGACGAGCTCGGCCGAACAACCCGGGCAGAACTTGTAGCGTCCTGCATAGGGTTGCACTTTGCCGCAATTCGTCTTGATTTTGGCCAAGGCGTAGCCCGCAGCCAGGGTCAGTGCGAACGCACCACCCAGAACAAGCGAACTCAGCATAAGCTAACTCCTTGAAAGCACCTTGAAGGTGCGCTCCAGACCAGCAACGACCCGAGCCATGCGCTCGAAGTCGAGCTTGTCGATGGTATCGTCAGTGGTGTGATAAAGCGAATAGCGGAAATTGGAAGTGTCAGTCACCATCACACCGGGATAGTTGAACTTCCAAAACGGGAAGTGATCCGACCTGTTCGCATCAGACAACCAATCCGGCGCATTACAGCCTTCCGAAGGGAAGCGGCAATGCGATCGAAAAGCCGCAATGCTCTTCTTCAGAAACGGCGCCGAAGCGGTGTTACCGACAAAAGCAACGAAGTTGCCCTTGCTCGGATAAAAGAGGCTGAACGGGAACGGATAGCGCTGGCTGCCTTCCTCATCGGAGTAGACGCCAAGCATTTCCAACGAGAACATGCCGACGATGTCGTCGCAGTTCTTACGGCAACGCTCCGCATAGACATAACTGCCCATGCGCTCGTAGTCATAGGTTTCCTCGTTGGTAAAGGCGACGAATCGGATTGTGCGCTCCAACGGCTTGCCGGCTAAGCTCTGCGCCAGGGCAAGCAAGGCAGCAACTGCACTTGCATTGTCGTCAGCGCCGGGCGTGCCAGGCACGGTGTCGTAGTGTGCGCCAATCACAATGATTTCATCGGGACGCTTCGTGCCGGGCAACTCGACTTCGATATTCCGAAGCGAATGTTCGCCGAGCATGAAGTTCTGCCGCTGGCATTTGTATCCATAGGCGGCAAAGCAGTCCTCGATATAAATAGCAGCCTGCTCGAGTGCATCGGGTCGCTTCAAGCTGCGATCGCCGATTTTTACCGAAAGCACTCGAACATGCTCCTGCAAGCGCTCCTGCAAATTCTTTTCATCGCTCGTGAGCGATGGCAAAGAACCTGAGTGAGAGCGCCCCGGCATTTCAACAATGCTGCTGAATACCGGTCTCAGCATCAACTTCAGAATGCTGCGAAAAATGCTGTTCATGAGATTTCCTCGTGAACCTGGTACTGGTTCGAATTTCGCTGCGTCACCACAATTGCATTTCGTCTCACCAACGCTGCAGCGAATCGTATCAGAACAGGTAGCCTAAACTGAACCCAGACATCCAGCCAGTTGGCAGGAATGATCCGGTGTTAAAAGAGATTGTGGGGAAACTTGGTGGGATTGGTCGTGTGGTGAGCTACAGAAATGCGTCCTAAGACTCCGCTGTTGCCCTTATATAATTCAAGATCAAACTATAGAAAGAGATACAACTTCTCAAGTACTCGCGAAAGCTCTATATACAGCCTTTCTTTTAATCATCCCTGTGCGAAAAATCATGCAAAACCGACTTGCCAAGAAGATCTCCTGCGCGGTTAGCGCAAGCGTGAACAGATCAAAAGTGGACATCAAGAATGGTTTTCAAGGGAAAGCTCCAGTTTCCATGAGGATCCGTACACAGATCTCAAGTGCTGTTATTCTCGCTTTCCTCCTGTTGCAATTACCAGGCAATTTAGAAGCAAGCTGCAATCCACTTTTCGAGGGCGCAGATCCAGACATCTTATTTGCAAACAAAAAATATTGGATCTATCCAACAGGCACCGGCCAAGGGCAAGAAGCCTATGTCTATTCATCCGCCGATCTGAAGACGTGGCGAAAGGGTGGAGTCGCTTTCGCTCTCAAAAACGCGAAATGGATAAGCTCCGATCGAGCGAAGAAGCACTATTTATGGGCACCGGGAATTTTCCAAAGTAGCGGCAAATTCTACTATTACTACTCCGTCGGCCCGCAGAATCCCACGCCAAGCCGGATTGGAGTAGCGGTCGCCAAGAAACCGGACGGACCCTTCATCGACAGCGGAAAAGCACTGATCACGGGCGATGCCCGATTTGAAGCCATCGACGCAATGGTTTTCCAAGATCCAAAAGACAAGAACCATTATTTGTACTGTGGTGGTAGCGCTGGAGCCCAACTAAAAGTCTTCGAACTGAATGATGATCTGATAAGCATTAAGCAAGAAGTTCCAGTGCAAACACCAAAGGATTTCACAGAAGGTCCTTTCATGCATTTCCACAATGGCATTTATTACCTTTCCTACAGCAGTGGCAGATGGAATGACGATTCATATCACGTGTCCTATTCGACAGCAGCAACTCCTATTGGGCCATGGAAGTATCAGGGAATCATCTTGGGTTCCGACAACAAGCACGCAGGACCTGGACATCATTCCATCATAAAAGTGCCTAGCTTGAACAATTGGTATATCGTTTACCATCGCTGGAACGCAGCCAAGACGCATGGAAAGCTGCCGAAGGAGAGGTCCATCGCCATCGAAAAGTTGGAATACTTGCCGGATGCCAAAATACGCTCGACAATGATGACAGACTGAGAAACGCTCCAGCAGCCGGACTCGCCAAATGCATATGGACTTTTAAAAAGAAAAAGCCTGGTCGAGCAGGCTTATTAATTATATGTTTTTAGCGCTCAACCAGGTACTTCTAGAAATACTACATGGATAGTTTTCTGACAAGTGGGATGGAAGTTAAAATCGCAAATTTGAAGATAAAATCCGCATCGTCGATGACAGGCGGCAGACAAAGGCAAAGAAATCTTGCGTTTCTAATAGATTCAGTGCCATAATCAGCGATTTGCCTAGCCGTGCTTAAGCTGTTGGGCGAGCTAATTGGAGGCTCAATGAAAAGACTGAACCTGTTATCCCTTTCCTCAGCCTGCGCCCTAGCAGCCGTCTGGACAATTGCAAGTTCAGCTGCATTTGCTGAGACCTTCAAGGTTGGGGACGTAGTCGAAGTCGATGATACAGGCATGAATTACTGGGAACGAGCGGTAATAATGCCGTTCAAACCAGGGGATACACAAGATGGAAACACCTACCGGGTGAAGCGCGAAAAATTTAATTCCTTGAGAGACCCCGCAGGCGAGATTTCACAAACGATTCACATTCGCTATGCCAGCAGCGCCTCCGCTGCTACCACAGCGTCGGCAGTCGGCTCCACAGCAGCAGCTTCAGCCACAACAACAGCTGCAAGGACAGCTTCCTCCTACTCCCAAGAAGCTACGCACAGCTATACAGCACCAAGAATAAACACCGCAACTGCAAGCACATCATCGGTTACCAGTGCAGCATCGGCTTCTGGGGCAGGACTTAATCCGAGAATGAATGGCGCATTTCCATCCATCCCAGGAACAGGATGGGATCTAATGGGCTTACAGAAAAAAGGCGAAGCCAGCACTTCAACACCGAAATCCTTTGCGCAATCGTTTTCGTTTTGCAAAACCGGACGCTGGTCAGTCACGCGATATGGTCTTGCCGCAGGTCAAATGGGAACCTATACGGTAAACGGAAACAAGCTAGTCATGATTAACAGCTTGAATAACGAACCATTCGGCAACTTTACGATGACATGGCGCGGCGCAGACAAGACGCTCATTCTCGACAGCGGGACTTATATTTGGACATTGAAGCTCGTGTCCCTCAACTCGTGCGGAGAAAACTAAGCACGCCGTAGATGTCTCAACAGCCGCGGGCTGATTACTTTTCTCAAATCGCTCCATTCCAAATCACTCGAATCCATTACATAAGTCGTCGCCTTCATCCCAATGGCGCATGCCGCCACACTCCCAAGCCGGCTTAGGCATTGACCAATGCGGGTATATTTTATCTGCATCCGGAGTTTGTTTATGGGCAAGAAAGATGGTCCTGAGAATTTGGACCTCAAAGCAAATGATGAATCAAAACATGTATCGAGCGCCTCAAACACACTGATTGGTGACGCACAAACCGAACGTGCTCCTAAAAAAATCGGAGCAGAACAAAATTCTGCAGGAGCTAAAAAGCAAGACAACGCCGAAAAGCACAGCATGTCAAATTCCACTCAATACCCCGCATTGAATGCTATCGCAGCACGTTCCGTGTATTACGGTGTTCAGGGACGACTATTTCCAAGCATGGATCAGATTCGCTCCACCATATTGGAGAGCGGTCCAATCGGACAAGCCACAACACATCGCATGGATAGCTTAGGGAAAGCCGGTTGGACATTTGGCTCACTCGGTCCATCCGATTCTCTAATCACAAAAATGGCGGGATCAAGCGACCTCTCATCCCTTCCAAAACGAGCTGGATTGTCGCTTTTGCTGGGTGGTTACAACGACTCTGCGGCAGGCAGAATCACTCACAACGCATTCACATCCTTTGTGCACACGACTGTGGGTTTAAGCAATGGCGCCGATATCGATGCTGCAAACAAATATATTCATGAGCTCGCTCACGGTAAAAATTCTGCAGCTTACCAAATGTTCGAATCCAGTCCGGCAGCCAAAATGTCCCTGAAATATCATCCCGAAGCTGAGCGCATGAAGCATGGGAAGATCATGATTGAGGAAGAATTGCGCGCGCTGTTTGCGCAGGTCGCCTCCAACAAAAGCGGCGCAAGACCTATCTCTGAATTCCTTGCACCGCACAAATCAGGGATAGTGAATATTCCGCCGGAGCAAGCGATTAAGCAAGGCGAGATTGGCAGAATGGTAAAGGATGTTTGGCTCTATGAGGGGCCAAAATCACTGAGCATAGAAGACGCAAACAAAGTCGCAAACGATTACATCAAGAAAACATACGGCAATTTATTTGTGGATGGAAAAATCAACCCAGCTGCTGAGATCGCAGTGGCAAAGGAAATAGCACAACTTGAAGTCAAAGCGCCCACAAGTCCAATGGACGCGGCCAAGCATTTATCGACGTCGACGTTCTCACCAAAATATGCGAATTTCCTATCGCGGGGAGCACAGTCATTGGGCAGCCTGGGATTAGCCGTGAGCATATCCGATTTGCGCAATCAATACAGTCAGGGACTGGCGCCAGGCACAGGCAGACTTCTGTCAGTAGGAGCTGATTGGGCGGGCTTCGAACTAGGATTAGCAGCCGGCACCGGAATAGGAAAAGGAGCGACGTCTTGGTTGGTCAAACTCAATCCAAAAATCGCAATGCTGGCAGCGCCAGTCGCAGCACTTGGATCAGGCATAATTTCAACGCACATCACGCACGAACACGTCTCAAGCCCACTTGAGAAAACGGTGACAAAGAAGCTTGGCTCCCTGTTGGAATAGCAAGTAGAGAGTCCTAGAATCTCAGCTTGCGAAGGCCGTTATTGATTGCCCGATAGGCGCCGGCTTTTACGCCATAATTCATTGCACCATTAACAGTGCGCGCCATACCGGACCCGGGCATTGGTGATTTTCTTACTCCGGCTTGCATGGGCTGCTGTTGTTGAACTGGACGTTGATTACCAAATTTTGGCAAACTCAAACCACCGCCACCACCGGCTCCATTCCCGTTCGGAATTAGTCCCATTTGTGCTGCTGCACCAATAGCTTTTCCAAGATTGTTCGGGTCACCACCCATGAGTGCTCCAAGTCCACCGGCTCCACCGAGTCCGCCAAGCCCACCTATGCCTCCCATACCACCCATTCCATCCATGCCGCCACTTCCGCCGGGCATGCCGCCTCCCATACCTCCACCCATGGCAGGCATGCCTCCCATGCCACCGCCCATGCCACCACCCATCTGCCCACCCATTCCCATATCACCGGGCATTTGCTGGCTCATCATGGGATTATTGAATTGACCTTGCTGAGGCATTTGTTGCTGTTGTGGATAGTAGCTCTGGCTGACTTCGCCGTCGAGCTGTCCTTGCTGCTGAAAGTCCTGCTGCAATTGCTGCGGCATTTGAAATGGTCCGTTATTTTGGGCTTGGCCCCATTGCTGTTGCATGGGCTGCTGTTGCATCATTGGTTGCTGCATTTGCTGAGCCTGGTTCCAATTTTGATTTGGTTGCTGCCATCCAGACTGTTGAGCAAATTGACCCTGACCGGCATCCTGCCCTGGCTTCATCCACCCAGATTGCCCAACTCCGCCATCCATCGGCATTTGCTGCATCTGTTGCTGTTGCATCATTGGCTGCTGCATCACGGGCTGCTGTTGCATGCTTTGACCAGGTTTCATCCAACCAGATTGACCGACCTGACCGCCTTGCTGAGCTGGTTGGCTCCAGTCTGACTGACCGCCTCCACCGGCTGGAGTCCAGCCAGTTCCTGCATTCACAGCATCTCCCGCCGGACTTCCAGCTGGTCGCTGCCACTCGGACTGCCCGACTTGAGCCAGACTCGACTGCTGGCAGCCAATCGCAATTGACATTGCTGCGCAAAGAAGCAGACAGGATGAGGATTTGGAAACTTTATAGTAAGGCATGAATGCACCAATCGAGGTATATCTTGACAAGATCCTAGCGCCCACACCGTGGGGTGTCAATCATGGATTTTCCCGAAATACGCTCCGGGCAAACACCCAAAGGCTAGTCCAATCCCTTTTCTCTGAATTCTTGCTCGAGATTCTCTTCCGTTGTGCTGTATGCAATAGTCTCAGCACCGGCCTCATTTGCCGCTTCGTATCGCGCCTGCTCATCCTCAGCCAATTTTTGCGCAAGCGTGGGGTCGGGATTCTTCAAGCGCATTGCTGCAGACTGCCGTTTACTATTACGTTCGTCAATTCCCCTGTTAGTACGCTCCATCACGAAGTGCCTGATAGCTGGAATAATCAGAAACAGTCCACCATAGACAGCAGTACCAATCAACACAGGAGAAAACCCAGCCAAAATTGGAACACTTGGAGCAATCGCCCTTAGCCATATACTACCTACAACCAAGAACACTGCAAAACAAATAATCAAAGTCCTTGATCCACCGCCAATATGGCTGAATTCATGAGGAATCTCGCGCAAAAAGTCATCGAGTTGTGCAGCCGCCGACTGAGCACCAATATTTATCTTTTGACGCTGCAAGGACAGATATACGAGCCCCTCTAATTGTGCAGCCTGATTATCAGATGGTCCCCCAGCCGGCGCACCGGCAGAAGGAGCATTTTGCATGAAACTAGGAAACTTGTAGATGATGTTGCCTTTCTCGGTGACATCACAAGTACCATTGAAACGAACAAGAATCGGAAGTACCCAATCCTCACCAGTTCCTTCAACCTTGGCATAGGGAGCTAACTCTTCCGCTATAACAACGCCTTTTTTTGACTTTAATACATTTCCCAAAGTACGCCAATATCGCTCGTCTAAATTGGCATTAGGATCTCCATCACCGAACAAGAAAGAAAATACTTTGTCGAGAAAACTTTCCTTTGTTTGTGCGGGCGTCCGTTCCTGCGGAGCAGAGCCTGGGTAATCGACAGTACTGGGGTAATAGCTTGGATAAGGATCGTAGCGAAGATACCGCCCCCAGAACCACCAGTCCCAGAGCCAATCAAAAGCCCAATAGCGGAAAAAATGTCCCATCCCGCCCAACAAACCGGACAGGTCGAAATCGTTATCAGAATCATTGTCTCCCATTACTTTGCTGAGCAATGCGACAACTGCGACTACAACAAGAACAATAATCAGCAACACGGATAGAATGAGCAAAATGCCGAAACTGACGCGAATCAGGAAAAACATGACCAAACTAAACATGCGAATCGCATACATACTGGCATTGATGAAGATTCGCCACATGCGCAGAAAGAAGTTCTTACTACCACGCGTAAAATAAGCGTTTTGGAATCCGGCATTAAACTGATAAGCGACACTACCTGCGGTGCCTACCGCCAAATGCCCACCAGTCTCATATGCAATTTGGTTGAGCAGAGCAGTGCTCGTCAATACCGGCAAGCCCGTTTTTTGGCTAATGTCAGCAACGGTGATCGTCGGACCTGAATCCTCAATGGCCTTCAGGACGATTTTCTTTTCTGAGGAGTGGATAGGTGTCTCTAAATTTTCCATCGTACGTACTGACAAGCAGGACTTGTATCTAACCACAGCCTCGCGCTAGTTGCCCAATGCCCCTGAGCGAGAATGCATGATAATGGTAGCGCGAGTTACGCACGTTCGACAACTGTTACATCCACGAGCAAACGACTCTCAAGATGTTGAATCTAAGCTGCCAAATTCGAAATGTTGGAAGCAACCTTTCTCGCATCTTTTTTACGGCAGCAACCTCACATTCACCCCCAATACCGCCAAGGCAATTTTATCCCCTAGCTAGTTAGCTGGGAACATTCCACCGCCAGCAAATTGGGCTCGAATTCCCACGGGTTTCGAACGTATTCGCCTGCCGCCATCGACGCATGCAAGAGGAGGTCATCCGATCGATCTTTCAAGGAGAAAAATTTATGATAGGAAGCTTTATCGTCGGAACGCTAATTGGCGCCGCAGTCCTCGTTCTCGCCCACGCCGTTTCCCCGTCATCGCCGTCGTGCACCCCCAAAAGATTCTTTCACACACATAACCTGTTGGAAACAATCTTAATTGCCTCATTGAGCGGGTTTGTCTTTTTCGGACTCTCTCTCGACCCAGCACAACTTACGGGCTACGGCTTAGTTGTGCTACTGCGATTAGCTAAGTTGCTGCCCAATCTTCGCAACAATCAGTAGTTCAGCAAGGTATACACCAAGCCGGTACAGCCACTAGCAGTACGGGCTCGATTACTGCCCCATGTTCCAAGGAGAATTTATGACCGAGCTTTTCACGTTAGGAAGTTTCATAGCCGGCGCAATGCTCGCATTCCTTGCTCTAGCTCTTTCCCGCCGGATCGCTTCTCCACCCAAAAATTGTAGTTGCAAGAATTTCAGCCATGCACACAACTTGATGGAAGTGGTCACGGCAATCCCAATGAGTATCGTCGTTGCATTCTTTCTGACTACCAATGAAGCAAGTCTCACGGGATTCGGACTTGTCGTTGTTCTCAGATCGATCAATTTGTTGCTCCACATACGCCACGATCAGTAGTCGGTTCTAAATCTTTCGATCCAGGCATAGCGCATTGCTCTGCCTGGATCGCTTCACGCCACCTTATTTATTGGAGAAAAACATATGACAGAAGGTTTCACACAAGGCGCACTCATCGCTGCAGCAATCACGGTATTGGTTCGTTTGTATCTCAACGCACAAAGCAACAGTGCAGGCATGCTCTTACCGTTCAGCTCTAGAGATTTTTCCGCATTCTTCATTGAGCTATTCATGATAGGCGGGTTCATCGGAGCATTGACGCTGTGCGCTGTCCTCGGATCCACAGCAGCCTGGCAGATCTTCTTTGGATATTCAGTAGTCAGGGCAGTCCGCATTGGCTATCTGCTGATCAAGGGCCACTAAAACATTCGCCAAGAGACAGGCGGGCAAGAGCTCTGCCTGTCTCTTTTGCCATAACAAAGTAAAGGATTTTTATAAATGAAAAACTTGAATCTTATACGTGCGTACATGAAATCGCTGATTGAAAGCATCGATCTGAATCCGGATCTAGATGAATTCATTGAAGAAATGCTTGCCGATGATTTGACGCTCGTCTCGCTACAAGCCCAAAGCCGGCTTGCAGAACTGTGCATGTCCCGCCAAGAACTCATTCAAAAGGCAAACATTACAAAGCATCAGCTCACTAATTTGCTTCTAGAAAGACGGCTACCGACGCTCTCAACATTGAAGAGACTGTCCGCCGCCCTTCAGTGCGATCTTGTGATCAAGTTCGCCCCAACTCAAGCAGCTGCAAATGGGATAGCCGGTGCAAAATGCATAATCACTCCGACAATGGATGAAGTTCAAGCACTCTCTGAAGTGAACAAGGCGCTAGCCTCGATAACGCTGCGACTCGATACAAAATTCGGATATGCGGACTTGAAATGCAGCGCGCTTTCCGAAGAGTTCGACTCATTCTTTTCGACGCATCAAATGTGCAGATTAGCTGCCAGCAGACTGCATCTGGTTAGCATCCAATTGCATCCGATTGAAGCGTCTCATAACTTATAAGCGCTTCTTCCAAACACAAGAAAGTCACAGGCATTATACGTTTCACTGAGGCAAATTAAATGAACAACGATGAAAAAACAAAACTGAAACTCAACCAAATCATGGCACATACACAAGCTTTGATAGAAGGCGTTGATCTCAACCCAGCAATTGACGAGTGCGTTGAGCTGCTCATGGCTGCACAGGTTATTGAACTATCCTTACAAGTTCAGAATCGAATGCATGAGCTGCGAATATCGCCCGAGGGTCTCAACCTTAGAGCCAAAGTTTCAAAGCTAGAATTGACCAATTTGCTTACCTGCAAATCTTTGCCTTCTCTGAAAGCGCTTTGGAGCATTGCTAGAGCACTGCACTGCGATTTGAAGATCACAGCCATTCCTTCAAATCATGCATCAGGAATGAGATCGGACATCCTAATCAGAGCTAATTACAGCGAAGCAAGTGCGCAAGCTTCTCTCTCGACGTTGCACAAGTGCTTCACACAGATTGTAGCGACAAAAACCGGCGGTGCAACGATCTTCGCGATTAACGAGGAACCTCTAAACTCGTTCTTCTCCACAAGATTCCTGTTTAGATCTGCAGTGAGCCGCATGTTCACGCTGAAACTAGAGCTCAAGCCGACCCTGGCTTCTGTTGAGCATCTAGCCAATGTAATCTAGGATCTACGAATTTGGAAAAGGAGAGGCGATTATTTCCCGCCTCTCCTTTCCAATTCTTTCTCACTTCAACAAACAAAAAAGCTCGTCCTTCCTCCACTCTCTTCGCATTTTAATTTGCTCTTCGTCTTTTAAAAGGCTAATCACCCTCGTTTGGGAGCATTGATCACATACTTTTCGAGCCATTGCGTCATCTCATAGAACATGTGCAGAATGGATTCCTTAGCTCGATATCCATGGGTTTCCGCAGGAAGTACGACCCAGCGCACAGTGCCACCCAGCCCTTTGATCGCTTCAAACAAACGCTCACTTTGAACTGGATAGGTGCCCGGATTGTCGTCTACCTCCCCGTGAATCAAAAGGAGAGGCTCATCAATTTTGTCCGCATGGCTAAAGGGAGACATGGTATTGTATACATTACTAGCCTGCCAGAAATTTCGCTCCTCTGACTGAAATCCGAACGGAGTAAGAGTTCGATTGAACGCGCCACTGCGCGCAATACCAGCTCGAAAGAGATTTGTATGCGCCAGAAGATTCACTGTTGTGAATGCACCGTAAGAGTGTCCGCCGATTGCAATGCGGTCTTTATCCGCAACTCCAATATTGACCACTTCTTTCACCGCGGCTTCAGCGCCTGCTACGAGCTGCTCTACATAGCTGTCGTTCGGTTCGATCTTGCCTTCGCCAACAATTGGAAATTTGGGATCATCCAGGACAGCAACATTTAGCAGAAGCGCGAATAGAGGTCCCATAAAACTCACACGAACGAAACGGTACGGAGAACCATCAATCTGTCCGGCAGCGTCCTTAGATTTATACTCAGTCGGGTATGCCCACATCAACAAGGGGAGAGGCTTTGATTCCCCCTTTACGAATCCCGGCGGCACATAAAGCATTCCCGAGAGTTTCACACCATCAGCACGTTGATATTGAAGTAGTTTCTTCTCCACTTTCGCTAATGAAGGATTCGGATTCGGGAAATTAGTGATCCGGCGTTCGGACTTCGAAGAAAAGTTCTTAAGATAGTACTGAGGTGGCTCGGAAACAGATTCACGACGTGTTAAAACCTGGTTTCCCGCCTGATCAAGGACCTTCGCCACGTATTCGTAATTCGGTGCTTGTGAGCGCCACATCCGTTTGGTAGTCAGTTTTTCTAAATCCAATTCATCAAGAAACGGGCGATCACCTTCAGGAGACGCGCCGTTTCCATCCAAAAGCAGATTACCTTTGTTGGTCCTGTGCAGAACCACTGTAGCGCGTGCGGTTGTATCGAGCACTGGTTCACCGGGATCGCCGTAGCGGTCTTCAGATGAACGATCCCAAAGAACACGTGGTTTCTTGGCTACATCATCAGGGGCGATAATGAAAGTACGTGTCTTACGATCTGACCACCACCATTCATTTAGAAGTGCAAGCTGTCCCGTGCCCCAGGTAATACCCCCGTAGCGAAGACTCAACTGTGCAAGGCGCGTAGGTTGAGCATCAAAAGGAGCAGGTAGCATGAACACTTCATCGCGAATATCGGCTTTCGCTTTTGGATCTCCACCATCTCTTGCTTCAACCCACTTCACCGTCGCATCGGCGTCATCTCTCCAGCTATATGCGCGGGGTCCAGTCGGGACTGCAGCAAAATCAATCGGCACTTCTTCCATCAAAGGATTGTCGCTAAGCTGCTTCTCAGGCGCACCAGAGGGAAGTGACCACACTTGAACTTTTTGAGGAAAGCGACTGTATGCAACCTTATATGAGTAAGGACGATGGACTGTCACTACTAGCAGATGTTTTCCGTCAGGCGATGCGTCGATGCGAGAATAGAGATCAGGTTCTCCGAGCTTTTCGATTTTCCCAGTCAAATCCACCCGAGCCAGCTGAGATTTCATATAGTATTCGAATAAGCGCTCATCATGCGGGTCTTTGAGCAGGTCTGGATTTGTACGCGCAGGACGCTTCCTTCCCATATTCTCTTGAACGAGTGGACCCTTCGGGACTGCATCCTTCGAGGGAGCTTCACCACGTTCGTCAGGCACCAAACTGACCACAAGCGATCCATCCGAGACCCAGGTATATGAGCTATAGAAGGCTCCGTTGACTGGCTTGTCGATGAGCTTTTTTGCACTGTAGGTTGATGGATCAATCAACCACAGACTAATTTCTTTGTCACCATGCACAGTGGCAACAGCTGATTTGCCATCAGGAGACCATGAAAAATGTCCGATGCGTGCACCTTGCGGAAAGCCTTGAACGAGCTTCGGACTGGCGTCCTTATTTTTGTAATCGTAGACATGCAGCTTTGCGTAATAGCCTTCACGACTCAAACCATTGTTTCGGGGGTTGATTCGTATCCCTGCGAGCCTTAGTTCCGGCTGTGAAATTTCCGCGATGGACGGCAACGTAGGTTGCTCAAGCAACATCATAATGTGCTTATCGTAAGGCAGACTTGGCAGTGGAGTCGGTGGTGTGTCGACAAGGTCTGCTATCACCTTTGGTGGCAATTGATAGAGTAATTCGTCAGCGTTTACTCGTGCAACTGTGAAGAGTATGGAGACACAAATAGCGAAAAGAGCTACATTCCTGGCGGCGTGCATGGCTTCCTCGGTGGGTGGCGAATCAGCGATTATAACAACCTGACAAGCCAACTGCCTGCGATGAAGTAAACGCTTTCGACTTAAGGTACCTGTAGTCAGATTGCGTGGGGGGAGGCTTCCTGACCTGGCAATTAGTTTCGTTTTTCACTTGCCGCTACATCTTATAGTATACCGAGAAGGAACCTGGGCTATAAGATCACTTCAGCATAACGCATGGGAACAGTGAAAACGCAGGCTCTAAGCAAACTTTCGGAAATTGCCTGCTGCTTATCTCTTCTGTTGAAACGAAAACAGAATTCTTGTAAGTATC
>JAKFVQ010000031.1 GCA_021732085.1 Candidatus Obscuribacterales bacterium
TAGCAAGGTCATTGTCTCAGCCATTCAAGCCCTCCTTCGTATGCGGATCGTATATACTGTACGATGTAGTTATCATGCCCCAAAAAGCAAAAGCTCAAACTTGTGCTGAGCAATTGCTATAGGCCAGCGAAAAAATAATAATATGAGCAAGAAAATCTGTGCTATCGAAAAAGGTTCGTTAAGCAACAACAGAGGGCAATTGAAAGTCAAAAAGGGAACGAGAGCGGTTCGGACTTTTTAGGGTCCGAACCGCCTCGCCGCCTTCAATGTTTTCGTCTTATCCGCTTTGCGGGCAGGCGACTGTGAACGGAAGACGTAGCAGTCGGGCGCGGAGATGGCTGAGGCGAGCAGTGATTTCGCCTGTGCCTTCCTTCAGCGCTGCTGCCAACCCGACGACGAATGTGTCGGTTGGTTGCCCGGGGATCTGAAGTCCTGTGCTGACCGTGTCGTCCTGCAAAAGCGGGTCCGGCATGATCAAACTTTGAACAACACTCTCCCCAGCCGAGCTGACATCCCGGACGATGGCGATATTTTGCCCGACCTTGATTTTGAGGTGGGCAGGCAACGGCCTGTCGAGATTGACGAATACGTTGCCCGGGCTTGATGTGCAGCAGTTGGTCATTTCTTTTCTCCCGGACATTTGTACGAGCTCCTGCGGGGAACCCGGGAAGTTGTTACTGCGATGCCACGGTCGAAACGACCGGCGGCACCATGGCGGCTGCTGTCAGCTTGATGGCTTGGAAGCCACAATCTTTCAGCGTGCTGCTGCGGTTGCGAGAACAGCCGGCGCAAAAGCCGTCCCTCGACGTGTTGCAGGACCGCGAGCAAATCGGGTTCTTGCAACGGTTGTCGGGCGCTGTCATCGCGGTTCCGCAGATCAACTGCCAACCTGGCTGCTCGGATTCGAACAGATTCATGGAAATTGCTCCTTTGACGCGTTGGCGTCGTGGTTTTGGGACACGGAAGGAAGAGCTAGCTCTCGTTGCCGGTGCCTTCCTTGCCATCACCGTTCGGAGCCAGCTGGTCGCTGTCACCGGTTGCGGCGAGTGAGGAAAGCCTGATCGGCGGTACGATGGCGTCGCTCTTGACGGGTACAGCGCGCACGAAGATGGCGGTTTCGAAGTCAGCTTTCATCGCCGAACTCGCCGGCAATTGGATGCCACCGGGAGTGGTGGCGCATACTTCATGGTCGGTTGCACCGATGTTCTTCAACATCGCCATAACCGCCATTGCTTTCATCTCGTTGCCGTAAACGGCAGTGAGCATTTCCAGCAATTTGGTGTTGGCACCGATTTCTTTGCCGTCGCGACCGCGAAAGCCGAGAAATTCGGTAACCTCCGTCACTTCGTAGCGCTTGCCTTCGAAAACATAGAAGCGGCCCTCAACTGGGACCGAGGTGAGATCCGACAGCATCAAGCTGAGGACTGCACCGGGGATCTCGATAACGACGAGAGTTTTCATGGTGGTCTCCTGGGAGAATCCTACGTTTTCTGAAATGCTTGCCATCCGGCCGCGTCGAACAACCCGACCTCATGTGATTGAGGTTTTTCAAAACTGTGAGCTAGGAAGCTTTGGGTTTTTGGGTTATTACAACAGGGGCGGAGAGACAGGCGGGAAACGCAGGTAGGCTATTAGGTCATGGGGTGCACTCTCCAGGAAGAAAAGATAAAAGTGTCATAGCCCATAATAATTTCTAGTAAGAGAATCTCGTCTGAATCTCTTACGCTGCAAGGGAATTCAAGCTGGCCACTGTTTCCATATGAAAACGTCTTTATCACTTTGCTCAAGCTAATGACGTTAGCGCAGCTCTGCAACAGCAGGTCACAACTTGCAGGTGATACACCAGTCAATAGCACAGGTGATATATACTGTGAGCTCTCAACGGCACGGAGGCTGTAGCTCAGGTCATGCAAGTAGTTCAGGACGAAGAAAAAGGTAAGGATGCAGAGCGTTCGAAATGGTACACCGATGTAGTTCAGCAGGCTGAGCTTGCTGACTATTCACCAGTCAAAGGCTGCATGGTGATTCGTCCTTACGGTTATGCGCTCTGGGAAAACATTTGGAAACCGCTGGACCAAATGATCAAGGATACAGGGCACCAAAACGCTTATTTTCCGATGTTCATTCCGGAATCATTCTTGAATAAGGAAAAAGAGCACGTTGAAGGCTTTGCGCCGGAATGTGCGGTCGTAACGCATGGTGGTGGGAAGAAGCTTGAAGAGCCATTGATCGTTCGTCCAACATCAGAGACGATCATCAATCACATGTTTGCAAAATGGGTGCAATCATGGCGCGACCTGCCGCTTTTGATTAATCAGTGGGCGAACGTCGTTCGTTGGGAAATGCGCACTCGCCTTTTCCTCCGCACTACCGAGTTCCTCTGGCAAGAAGGGCATACAGCACATGCCTCCGAAAAAGAAGCTGAAGAAGAAGCCGCAAAAATGTTGGATGTTTATCGCCAGCTCGCTGAAGATTGGCTTGCTTTGCCTGTTCACACAGGGCAGAAAACAGACAATGAAAGGTTCCGCGGCGCTGTTCGAACTTATTGTATTGAAGCTATGATGCGGGACGGAAAGGCTTTGCAAGCTGGTACATCTCATTATCTTGGGCAGAATTTCGCAAAAGCATTTGGCATTCAATTCCAGAATCAAGCTGGCGAACTCGAGCATGCTTACCAGACAAGTTGGGGTGTCTCCACGCGTTTGGTAGGTGCCGTTGTGATGGGACATGGCGATGAGAAGGGCTTGATTTTGCCTCCGCGCATTGCACCGATTCAAGTTGTTATTGTTCCGATTTACAAAACTGATGAAGAAAAAGCTGTAGTAATGGAACGTTGCAACCAGCTCTTCGCTGAGCTAAAGCCAACTGTGCGTGTGCACCTTGATGATCGCGACAACTATACTCCTGGATTTAAATTCAATCACTGGGAGAAGCGCGGCGTTCCGATTCGCTTCAACATTGGTCCCAAAGACGTTCAGAAGAATGTTGTTGAAGTCGTTCGTCGTGATAACGGTGAAAAAATGCGTGACTACTCGACGGAGAATCTTCCTGCAAAAGTTGCTGAACTGCTGACGACGGTTCAACAGGCTATCTTTGACCGTGCTCTAAAGTTGCGGTCGGAGAACACTTCCACAGCAGAATCATATGATCAATTCAAGAAAATCCTTGAAGATAAGGGTGGCTTTATCGAAGCTTACTGGGCGGGGTCCAGTGAAGATGAATTGAAGATCAAGGAAGAAACCAAAGCAACTATCCGAGCGATTCCATTCAATCAGCCGGAATGTGAAGGTAAGTGCTTCTACACCGGGCAGCCAGCGACGAAAAAGGCTTTATTTGCAATTGCATATTAAAGCGTAATCGCCCTTAGCGTTGTCTTGTTAGGAGTTGGTCTATGTCATCGCATTCGTTCCAAAATCACCATTCGGATGGTGGTTCGAATTGGGCACCGATACTTCCGACGGTGCTTGCGCTTACGTTTTTGTCATTCGTGACGCCCTGTTTTGCAGACTCCACAAGTTCGGAGCCAGCAAATAATGCCGCCTCCAGTGCTAGCAGTAAGAAGGTTGGGGGCACAGCCGCACATGCCTCGGATTCTGCTAATGCAGGGAGCAATGCGAATGCGAGCGGAATCAACTCCGGAGCTGATGGGAGCGCGGGCTTCCAGCCGGCTTCGAAGGATTCCAACTCCGGCAAGACGGCTGACGCAACATCCGATCCCCGAGCGAACGAGGATGCGCGTAAGCTTTTTTCCTCAAAGAAGAGACCGGCAAGTCTTCCAACCTTATCGATTGGATCCGCGAGTTGTGGATGCATTGCAGGGGCCAAAAAGCTGGCTCTCAATGGACCTTACTGGCAAGTAATGCGTCCCTCGCGTAACCGTTATTACGGTCATCCATCCATGCTTACATACATAGAGAAGTTCGCAAAACGCGCGCATGATGTAGGTTGGGAATCATTGCTCATCGGCGATTTGAATATGCCCAGAGGTGGTCCGATGCCGACAGGGCATGCAAGCCACCAAAGAGGGACTGACGTTGATATATGGTTGCAACCAGGTCCAAAAAAAATCTTGAGCACCAATGATCGTGAGAAACTCGAAGCTAGTTCCGTGCTGAAGTTGGATTCGGCGGAGCTGGACCCCAAGGTCTGGACGGCTCAGCATGCGGCTTTTGTCAAAGCTGCGGCCCAAGATGATAACGTTGCTCGCATTTTTGTGACTCCATCGATTAAGAAGGCTCTGTGTAGTTGCAAGTCCGCCGATGGTTCTGATACGGCGTGGTTGCGTCGTCTGCGTCCTTGGGAAGGGCATGATGATCACATCCACGTTCGATTGATATGCCCGCCTGCCGAAAAATGTGTTGAACAAGAGCCGCCACCCGAGGGCGATGGCTGTGGTGAAGAGCTGGATGATTGGATGAACAAGACGGCTCTCGATCCGCCGCACAAGAGTGCACATCCAGGTGAAGTTCCGGATGAGCCGATGAAGCCATTTCCGCTCAGTAAGATGCCAGCTGAGTGTATTCAAGTGCTTGATGCAAAACCATAGCAGTAATTTTGGCAGTATTTGCTTCGTATATATGAATAGGTTCTGACAGCTTTTCGCCAGCTTCTCAAGCGCGTTTCAATATATCAACACATTGAGGCGCTGCTGATTTTGTTGCGTTGGAGAAACGTGAAATCGGCTTCAAGAATACAAAGAAAATGTTTTCAACGTTTCTTTTAGTTTTTCGGAAAGCGTTGCTGTGCTTATCCAGGCAGGCTCGTTGATTTTTTGTGAGTTCAAAAGGCTAGCGCAAGTTTGAAATATTTGGTGTAAAGCCGTCGAAAGATTGCCAGCAAATGCGCTCCTCTGTTTGTTAGTTTCTGGCGTTCTCTTTCATTCCACACAAAGCTCTTCGTCTCTCCATCAAAAAAACACCGCGACTAAACACCAGCACCTTTCACCATCCGTGGTGCAAAGTTTGTCGCGATTCTTTCTCAGCCGGTACTGGATGATGAAGATTGAGGGACGTGAGTGCTTTGCGGCTTTAGGTTAAGCACAGGAATGGATTGGGACTGAACCCATCGAAATGAGGAAACACATATGACCAGTATCCGCCTTCTTGCTCCCACCTCCGACTTCGGTTTCGCCCTCCTTCGTGAGGAAGTCAAAGCTCGTCCGGGGCAGAATGTGCTCGTTTCGCCGGCCAGCGTTGCTCTTTGTCTCGGCAGCGCCCTTCCCGGCGCTCGCGGCAAAACGCGCGCTGCCATCCTCAAGACTCTCCGCATGCCGAATTACGGCGATGCGAAGCTCGTCAATCAGGCCTTCGGCAATCTCGTTCGCGACCTCACCGGCAGCTCCCTCGACGTCGAGCTCAGCCTTGCCAGTGCTGTCTGGGCTCGCCAGGGGGTCAAGATCAATCCGGAGTTCCTGTCCACCAACAAGCAGATCTTCGGCACCGAGGTCAACGTTGCTGATTTCGGCGCACCGCAGACAGTCAAGGACATCAACGGCTGGTGCGCCAAGAAGACCAAGGACCGGATCACCAAGATCGTCGACCAGCTCCCGCCGGCAGCTGTCATGATGCTGCTCCAGGCGACCTACTTCAAGGCACCGTGGACGGTGACTTTCGACAAGCAGCTCACCGACCTGCAGAACTTTCAGGGTCTCGGCGGCAGCAGCCAGCTTCCTCTGATGTTCCGCGGTGGCGACATGCACTACGGGCAGACGGACGACTATCAGATGGTGAGCCTGCCGTTCGCCAAAAGCGGCCGCATCAAGATGTCGTTCATCCTGCCTTCGGCGGACAAGAGCGTCAGCGACGTGCTCGACACACTCACCGGCGCCGGCTTCATCAGCAACTATCGTTCGCTGGTTCCCTGCGACGGCCATCTCTGGTTGCCGCGCTACCAGATGGAAGACGACATCACGCTGAACGACAGCCTCGAGAAGCTCGGTCTGGGCGAGGCGCTCTCGCCGAAGGCGAACTTCTCCGGCATCCACAGCAGCATGTTCATCTCGCAGATCAAGCACAAGACCTTCAAGAAGGTCACCGAGGAGGGCGCGGAGGCTGCTGCTGTCACCAGCATCGGCTTCGAGTCGACCAGCTTCGATCCGCGCAAGATCTCGTGGAACATGCGCATCAACCGTCCGTTCATCTCGGTGATCAGCGACGACAACACGAACACCATCCTGTTCGCCAGCGTTGTCAACGATCCCCAGCCGGTCGCCGACGAGAAGTAAGAAGAAGGATTCTCTGATCGCCAGGCAGCGATTTGAGTAACTTGGAGGCGGGCGGATCAAAGAAATTTGATCCGCCTGTCCTCCATTTTTCTTTTTCAGGACTTTGACGATACTATAGTATGTCGCAGATGCGCAGAACGACCATGTACGGCGGGAGAGCATGGAAATCGAAAATTCGTTCAGTCCCACCACCTCACTCGTCAACAAACCATCCAACGCCTAACGTTTGTGTTTGAGGCCTGTGAAATAGATCTAGAATAATGTGACGGGATACCGTCACATTCGGTCGCTGCCTTGACCTTGCAGCTAAAAGCCCAATCGTGCTAAGTGTTCGCAGGAATTGCTTTCTTTAATTCGCGAATCCAGATTTCATATCCGGCACGCTTCATATGTAGGCGGTCTGGCCCAAACAGCTCCTCTATCGGCTTTCCATCTTTATTTTGCATTGCTGGAAGTAGATTGATGTAATGCAATCCCGGAGTCTTCTTGCAGTAATTTTCGATGAGGCGATTTCCTTCCTTGAACTGAGATTCAAACTGGATGCGGCTTGGCGCCATGCTCATCGATATGAAATAGATGTTTGTTTTTGGAAGCTCAGACCGAACCTTATTGGCGAACTTGACGAAATTGGCGAATACTTGTTTGCCGGACGCGCCGTCGGCAATGTCGTTGGTGCCGGAGTAGAGCACCACTTTGGAAGGCTTATACTTCGTGACGATACGGTCAACGTAATAGGTTGCTTCTGGAATAGTCGAACCGCCAAATCCTCTTCCGAAAGCCTTTAGCTCCTTTAGGTCATCTGCAATCGTAGTCCACAGTGCTATCGTTGAGCTTCCGATGAACTCCGTGCCGCCGGGTGCTGGCAGCTTTTTCTTGTCCGACTCTTCGTAAGCTTTGATGGAATCCTCGAAGCGATTTAACTCAATCTTTGCGGGAGTGGGCGGGGCGGCATTCTCAGCAAATACATTGGCGCTGCATGAAAATGCCAAAGCCGTTATCAGGAAAAGCGCTCTACCTTTTTGCCCCATTTCAACCTCACGGACTGGTTCGAAGAAGCCATAGTATAGCGCTAGCTCCCGCTTGGATGCAGAATCCGATGCTAGCGCTAAGTTCGTAATTATCCTTCGACAGAGTTTCACGCAGTGTCGCTTGAAAGAGGTATCTGTTCCAGATAAAGCTGGAGTTCTATCTCGTTTCTGTCTTCATTTCAGAAAAAATAACAACCAGCAAAGGCACCAGGCGCTCACTTTCAGCTCTCAAGAATGGCTCTCAGAGCACTTCTGTGGGGGCTGCCTTGCGTTGTGTCATTTCGCACATTTGCCTTCGCGGCAAAGGAGTTTTTCATGGAAAATTCTTCATTTGAAAAGAACGATTCTCCCGAAGTCCCTAATGAGCTGCCGGAGCGTAAACCGCACCCAGAGTTGATAGGCGCCAACAATGCGGCAGCCGGTTTCGGTGACTACCTGGCGATGGTCCTACAGCAAGAAATAGACGTACTCAAGTCTAAAGGTAATCCGTCTGCTCCACTGACGAATGATCCTTCAGTGCAAGATTGCACCGATGAAACGGTTAGCGACTGTCACTCGGGCGGATCCTCGTGTTCCTCAAACCGCTGCGAAATTCTGGATTTTCATCCGCGTCGTCCAGAGCGTCCTACTGACGATAGCTGGGGCTCTGACCCACCGCGTAATCCGCCACCCAAGCGTTTTACTGATGACTACCCGCGCTTCGGTCCATTTCCATGGGACTACCTTTAAGCATCAACATGCTTAAATTCGCGTTTCGCTGCACGTTTTGCGGAAATGATCGCTCGTTTCGTCTGCTTCTCGGTAGGCGAAAAAGTTGGTTGTTTCATGCCAACGGACTGACTTACAAAGGAGAATAAATGTCCAGAACAACACAGATTGCACTTGCTACGTTGTTCGTTGCAATCACTTTCTTATTGGCTGCCATTCAGATTCCCCATATCGGAGAGGGTGCTCCTGACTGGCACACTGTCAAGAATCCTCAGATCCCTGTGCAGTCTGTTGGTCCCGAGGATAAACCGCCGGCGGTGCCATCTGAGAACGAAGCCGTTCTTTCTGAGTTCGGCTGCAAGACACATCCACCAATTAAGATCTTGGTGACCCAGGCTGTCTGCGTGTCTGAGCCGGTTTATGGTTGGAAGTGGGACGCAGCTAAGAACCAGTGGATCCGAGCGCAAGTGGGTTCGAAAGCGGCAGTTCGTTATTTGACGCAAGCTGTAACTGCCTACTGGATAGACAGTTTGCATTGCTATGCGTTTTACGACAGTTACGGACGATTGCGAATGTTGCCTGATTATCGAGCATTGGCACCGAGCTCTATGAAGAAGGGCAACTACGCCATTTTGCTTTTGCCCAGTGGAGATCAGAAAAAGGAGGATTTGATGTTAGTTAGACCTTTGTTACCGAGCCAGATGCCGAAGTTATTGGGCTCTCTTGATTCTTCTGGCGATGCCATACTGATTGCAGAACTTGCCGAATTCGCACAGGAAGCACCTTGCGATGCAAATTCGTGGCTGGAGTTGCGCAAGAAAAGTGATCTTGCACTTTTGGAGGAGACCCTACGGCTCGAAAGCGGCGATGTTGGTGCTTCCTTGAACACCAATCAAAAGATTGGAGCCTATCTGATTTCAAGTCTTGGATCAATTGCTGTTCACGATCTTGACGGCGCTATAACCGCGTTGAATAAGGCGCGGCGATTATCCACCAGCTCGTCGCAATCCGAACTGGACCGACATGCTGTTTTGGAATCAATAGGCTTAACTCGAGAGTTGGTCGATGAACTGGAGTCGAAGCTGCGACGATACAAGCATTGTTTGTGAGCCTTACTCGGGTCTACGTCCAACAGCATCATGGTGAAACCACAAACAGGTGCAAAGTCCAACGCCCGAACTGCTCAGAATGTTAGTGTTGCCTAAGGCGCTTAAATTGATTGGATGCGTAATTAAAAGAAGACCCTCTATAGCGATCGGCTCAGTGACAAAAGAGGGACGGGTTTTTGCCCGCCCTTTTTTGTCACTGAGCATTAGACGACCGGTCGACTATTTCGCTGGCAGAAAATAGAAGGTCGATTTCAACAAGAAGAACGCAATTGATTTTTGCCTCGAGGACTACCGAATACTTGCTTCCAATCGCGAGAATTGTTCGCGACCAGCTTTCGCAGCGCCAATCAACGCTGTCTTGTTGTTTGTGATTACCTTAATCGGCATCTTCTGAAGAAGCGGTTTCATCCTTCCCTTCTCAACGAACGCATTCATGAATCTTGGCTCTTGCAGCTTGGGGAGAATCTTTGGAGCAATTCCTCCACCGATGAAAACGCCGGCCGTGGACAAAAGTTTCAGCGCCAAGTTTCCAGCTTCGGAACCATATATGGTGACAAGCATGTTCAATGCTTCGACGCAAATGTCCACATTCTTTTCAATAGCTGCGCGCGAAATTGCAGCTGGAACATCCTCCGCGTTCTTCAACTCCTCCGTCAGCCAATCAGGCTCTTTTAGCTCGCCCTTATGCTTGAGGAACTCGTAAATGTTGGCTAAGCCCATGCCCGAAAGCACGCGTTCCGTGCTCACATGCACGACTTTGGTGTTGAATTCCCGACCCAATTTCTCGCGCATGAATTGCAGCAACTCCGTTTGCAACTCGTCATTCGGACTAAAGCTGGAATGTCCACCTTCGCTTGGCCATGCGTGGTGACGTATGCCATCCCAATAAAGTCCGGCTTCTCCCAGCCCGGTGCCGGCAGAGATGACTGCGGCTGTACCGTGGTTAGCAGGTTCGCCCTCGTTCAATGTGACGAAATCGCTATCCTTCAGCAGGGAGATGCCATTTGCATTGGCCAGAAGGTCATTTACCAGTTCGATTTGAACCAGTCCTGTCTTCGATTCAAGATCGTCCCGATCAACAGTCCACGGCAGATTCGTGGTTACACAAACACCGTTTGCAACAGGTCCTGCGATGCTGAGAAAGGCGCGCCGTGCCTTCAGGTTTGTCGACGCCAGGAAGTCATTGATCAATTCCTCCAGCGTTGCATAGTCGCGGCTAGCAAAAGTCCGCTCATAAACAGGAGTTGTACCGGGGGCATGCAATTCGAAAAATGCAAGATTGGTTTTGGTACCGCCAATATCTCCGGCTACAAACATTGATACTCCCTTCGGGTGTTCTCGGTAAGCTATTAGATGGGACTCAGCAAGATAGCAATATCAATAAAGAACGTCAATCGTTGGCAGTCGTTGTCTTCGAAGGACGCTATTGGCTAATTAAACGTCAAAAAGTGCCGAAAATCGCGAAAAGCAGTTGAAAGGACCGAATGAAAGAGGCAGGGAGAACCCAAAGGGGTTCGGATTCTCCCTGCCAGTAGAACTTACTTGACGACAACGCCGCCGACTAGCGGACGCGGATGTACTGACCCTGGTTGTTCCAGTACCAATATCCGCCGCGGTACTTGTCCCACTTCGCCGTCACGAGCCGCTGATAGCGGACCTGATGCGGGTAGGGGTACTGGCGATACTCGTACTCGGTGACCCAGACGCGGATCGGAGCACGGTCGTAACAGTCGTAGCCCGGCGTGCAGTACGGGGACGGATACGGGTTCGGCACCGGAACCGGCACGGGAATCGGAATCGGGATGGGGAAGCCCCGGAAGCCGTTGTTGTGCTGGTGATGCGCGCCGTTGTGGTGTCCGTGGTTGTAATGCCCGTTGTTGTGCTGTCCGTGGTTGTGATGGCCGCCAGCGTAAGCCGCCGGAGTCGCAGCAACCAGTCCCAGGATCATTCCGAGCGACAGAAGAGCTTTCTTCATACTGTCTCCTTTTCTGCGGCAGAGTGATTATGCAGGTGAGCCTCCTCTGCCGGAAGCTAACCTGGCTGTTTTTCCTGCTGCTCACCCGAGCATGCAGATCCACATCCATCCGACCATTCGCCAGCCAGTCCAAATCCTTCAACCGCACGGCGGAAGAAGGTCGAGGATAGTAAGTTAGTATTGGCTTGGTGGGGAGTGGGGCTGAAGGATTGTGGGGGGGTAGAAAAATGCATTTTGACGCTAGCAAAGGGGCTCCGAGTGATGCAAGCTTTTCCAAGCTTTCTGGAGCGGCGCTTGTTGAGGAATTGGGAAGCTTGACAAAATCTCAGGTAGCTAGCTAGCGGAGCTGCCTTTACAAATCTGCGGAAATCTCAAATGGGTTCAAGTCCGGAGATGCTGTTGAGGAGCTGCTTGACGGGCGCACAGTCGCCGCCTGATGTCCGAAGCTGCTGCGCTGTATTTCGGTTAATTAGATTTGTCGCATACTACGATATATACTTTTTCTGCCTCAGTTCTGAGGTGTCAGCTCTGTGAGGACATATGGGAAAACAGTCATTTAATGAGAGAAGGGCAATAATTCTCGTCGTCGATGGATGCGGCATTGGCGCAGCGCCGGATGCTGACAAATTTGGGGACTCGTTCTCCTGTAACACCATAGGTAATACCGCTAAAGCGGTGGGTGGACTTCGCCTTCCTAACTTCGAAAGGCTAGGTTTGGGAAACATCACATCAATTGAAGGTGTGAAAGCGATTGAGAAAAGCGCTGGATATTACGGCAAACTGAAAGAGCTCTCCGCCGGAAAAGATACTCAAACCGGTCACTGGGAAATGATGGGAATAGTCAGCGACTGCGGCTTTCCTACATATCCAAATGGTTTTCCTGACGAGCTTGTCGATCAGTTTATCAAGGAAACAGGTTGTGGAAAAATTCTCTGCAACAAGCCTGCCTCAGGGACGCAAATCCTTGAAGAGCTAGGCGAGGAGCATCAACGCACAGGGCATCCAATCGTTTATACGTCTGGAGACAGTGTTTGGCAGCTAGCTTGCCACGTCGATACCATCCCATTGTCCAAGCAGTATGAGTGGTGTCAAATTGCTCGCAACATGCTCAATGGCAAATATAAGGTCGGCCGGGTAATTGCAAGACCCTTCAACGGAGCCCCAGGCAACTACAAGCGCATGAGTTTCGAGCGCCGCGATTTCGGTGTTAAGCCACCGGCCGATACCTTCTTGGATGAGTTTCTTGCAAGTGGCGCCGGTGTCCTTGGGATTGGCAAAATCGAAGATATATTCGACAAGCAAGGTTTGAGTCACGCTCAGCATACCGGTACAAATGCCGAAGGTCTGGAGCTGACATTGAAAGCGATAAAGAACAATTATGATTTCACTGGACGCGAAATCATGAAAAAGGCACCAGATTCAGTGCGCCTTATTTTCACGAATCTGGTTGACACTGATTCCTTGTATGGACATCGACGAAACGTTGATGGCTATGCCGGGGCCCTTCTGGAAATAGATAAATGGTTGGGCGAAATCGTGGAGGCGATGGGAGAGCAAGATGTGCTTCTGATCTCTTCGGACCATGGTAACGATCCTACTGCTCCCGGAACCGATCACACCCGTGAGTATGTGCCGATTCTGGCATACTCGAAGTCGTTGCAGAATCTGAACAATGCCCAGAAAGACGTAGGTGTTCGAGAAGGCTTCTATGACATGGCTGCAAGCTTGTCGGGTTGGTTCGGTATGCCTGTGAGTCACGGTAAGTCTTTTATCCCTCAACTAACAGAGGTAGCTTAAGTGGCTAATAGCGACGCTAAGAAAATATTCAATGGAGCGTGCCTGGTGGATTTCACCGGCTCTGTGCCGGGAGCCGCAAAAATGGCTGGCTTCGGTCCGGATTTCGTCAAGCTCATTCGTAGCGGCGATTGCAAACAAAAGGCAGTAGTTGTTATTGATCGTGGCTTCGGCTCGAAGACAGACGAGGTATTGGTTGCCGCCGATCACGTAAATCTCACCGGCGATAATCCACTGGTGGGTCCGAATGATCCAATTGGTCAGCGCTTTCCAATAGTGCAAGGTATCTATTTCAATCCTTTGGAGGGCTGGCCACAAGCTGTTGTGGCTGGTCTTAAGAATGGCGCAAAGCCGGACGCTGAGGAAGGCAAGGCCCTGGAGAAAATCGGTGTCGGAGTTTGCGCATACAATCTGGTGCCATCTATGTTGATCGCGGCTCATGCCGGCTGGAAAGTACTTGGCGTCATTGTGCCCGAGAAGGGCGCTTTGTCGGAGTCTCAGCTTACACAAATTACAAATCTGGTTGAGGGAAAATAATGGAAGAAGTCGCAGTCAAACCAGTTGCTGAAGCTGTTGAGTTCCTCAAGAAATTTTGTCCGGAGACGCCTAGCGCAGCCGTTGTATTGGGTTCTGGTGTAAAAGTTCTCGAGGATTTGGAAGAAGGTCGATCCGTTTCTTATGAAGAGGTGTTCGGTCTTTCTCCAGGAGTAGTAGGGCATTCCGGCACAATCAGCGTTGGGCGTGTTGGCAAGAAATACGTTGCTGTTTTGCGTGGACGCTTCCACTTATACGAAGGCCATTCATGGGATGTAGTTACTCTTCCCGCTCAGGTCATGGTGAATTGGGGCGTTAAAGAGCTTTTGCTCACTAACGCAGCCGGTGGAATAAATCAAAACTTCAAAGTTGGTGATCTTATGTTGATCACCGGCTATCGCGATCATCTCAATCCTGGATTCAAGAAAACCGGCATGCTATCCCAGCTAAAAACAGACCCTGTTGCTTGCAAAAATGCATTGACGGATCGTTTGGTGGAACAAGCATCAAAGTTGAGCAAAGAGGATTCGTCATTCCGCGCGATCCAACAAGGCGTTTATATTGGGCTACTTGGTCCCAATTACGAAACGCTAGCAGAGATCGACCTTCTCAAATATTTGAAGTGTGATGCGGTCGGTATGTCCACTGTTCCGGAAATTTTGGCTTGCAAAGGCAGTTCCACTGTTCCAGCTGCTATTTCCGTAATAACCAATGTCTGGAGCCCCGATGAATTGATCGGCGGGCACGAAGAAGTTCTGCATGCTGCAAAAGAAGCTTCGGAGCGCCTCGATAAACTGTTCCGTGCCGTAATCTAAGAGTATTCTGGTTCCGGAATCCATGAATTTTCAGCCAAACGATGTAATCGACGAGCGCTACCGCGTTGTGTCGATACTCGGTTCTGGCGCGTCCGGTACTGTTTATCTGGCAGAGGACGAGCTTTTGAAGCGTTTGATGTCGGTCAAAGTGTTAAGCGGTGAATCAGCATCCAGGGCGGAAAAGGCGGAGCGGTTTCATCGCGAGGCAAAGATTCTGAGCCAGCTAAACCATCCTAACATTGTCTCAATTCATCGCTATGGTTTTCTCCAGGACGGGAGTCCCTACCTGGTGTTGGACTTTGTTGAGGGTCATTCGCTGCGCCATTTGATTGAACAAGAGAAAAGATTTAGTCTTCAAAAGTCCGCCGATATTGTTCGCCAGATTTGCGTGGGATTAAAAGCTGCAGCCGAAAAGGGCATTGTTCACAGAGACCTGAAGCCGGAGAATATTCTTGTCGCAAACGAGAGTAATGATTGGCAAATCAAAATCATTGACTTTGGTTTGTGCAAACAAATCTCGCTCGAAACTGATCCGGATCGCATTAAGAGCCCGATGCTTACGCAAACAGGCATGACGATGGGTACACTTGCATACATGAGTCCTGAGCAGCGCGTTGGACACAAAGTGGATTGGCGTACTGATGTCTATGCGTTGGGTTGTATTTTCTTCGAATTGTTGACCGGTGATTCGCCTTTAACTTCTGCCGGGTCCGCCAACTCGTTACTGCTGCCGAAGCTCGAAGTGTTGTTTGAGAAGAAGGATAAAGCATCCGCTGAGATTGATGCGTTTATCGAAAGGTGCACGGCACCAATTGCCTCCAACCGATTTGAGAGTCATGATAATTTGCTCCTTTCACTTGATTCTTTAGTTAGAACGAATCCTGAATGGAGTCTTTCTAATAGGCAGAAAGACAGCGGTTCAGGTTTCATCAAGCTTGCAATTATTGGTTGTGGAATCATTGGTATTTTGTTGCTCGGACTGAATTTACTTTCTCCTTTAATTCATGGCAAGCAGCTCGCCAAGAGTACATCGCAGTTTCAGACTGACCTTAATGCACGATTGAGTACAGGCAAAATTACAGGTATTGGAGCTGATGCCAAAGTCTTTTTTAACTCCTTCCAATTCCAGGATGCAACTGAGAAAAGGAGGTTTGAATATGACGTCTTCAAAAGAGTACGAAATCATAATGCGCAAAAGCACGACCCGAACGACAATGCGTCCCTTATAGCGATAGATGTTCTGAAAGCTCTTGTTAGAGAAGGGCGCGACTATGCCTTAAGAAAGGCATCGCCTCCAGATGATTTCTGCGATTGCGTTGATGATGTGACTTACTATCTGGCTCAAACTGCTCATAGTCAAAAGCTTTGGGTAAAAATATATGAGGCCTCCAATGATCAGACACCGCAAGTTGATGATCATGATGTGTTGAAGCGATTCGTGCCTGGCCCAGAGTTATATGTGTTGCGAGCCAAGTCTGCTGTGGAAGCCGGAGTGTCATCGGTACCGGAAATAAAACAGCTGGTTGTGCAGAATTTTTCCGGCGCGCTTGCACGGTACTCGTTGCAATTGTCGTCTGCTTCGGGAGCTCAAAAGGCTTCCATACTTAAGAACATGCGAATCTATTCCAATGAGATCATCAAGATTTCTAAACCAACCTTTTACTTTGGTCTCTTTCTTGGAAATTACTTCCTTGCCGAAACTTGCTTGGAGCAAATTAAGTCAGCGAACTTTGCATCTGAAAAGCTGAGACTTACAGATGAGCTGTGGAAGACTTATCATCGGTGTCGAGATGCAGTGCGAACCGACGCCGCGGAAATTGAGAGTTTTGAGTTTCAAAAAATGCAATCTTTGCTTTTGAAATTGGCGCCTCTTATTCCTGACCAATTTTCTGCTCTTCGTTCAAAAGTTCAGGCCCTAGATGAATTGAATAAGATAACGTCTGATCATCTGTTCCTGGCAGAAAAGTTCAAAGACATTGCGCTTTCGCAGTTCCTGTTAGAGGCGTCTGCTCCTGACAAAAAGCAAATCCAGAGGAAGTTTGAAGAAGAAAACGTTGCTTCCGGAGCCTTTCTTGGGGCGAACGTCTATGTGAAGGAGTTCTATGATGCGGCTTTCCACGGGCATCTAGTAGCGTACAAGGCCGCTCTGCTCAGAAATGATGCAGCAGCTGCCGCTAGGGAATCCAAACTGGCGGCCGAGTTTGCCAAGAAGTCTGGTGCTATGTCTGAGCAATTTTTCCAAATCCTAAAAGGTGCGCAGAATCGTAATTACCCTAAGTAGGGTTAGGAAGATTAAATCTTTCGCTTGACAATAGGGGTATTTTTAGCGATATGATTCGGGCAGGCAGTGGTTCGTAGTCTGTTTGCCCTCATCCTCGCTCGCTTGGCAGCGTTCTGCCAGTTTTTTGAAAAATGAGAAAACGAATCCTTCTTCAATCTTTTTTGGCGGTTTTAGCTTCTTTTAGCCTGCCTATCTTTGCTTTGGCCGATGGCGCCAATGTCTCTTACGAATACCAGAGCAATTACAATCAGCTCCTCGGTCAGCGGCAGCGTTTGATGGATAATCGCGCCATTGCTATCAGGAATTTGACCCAATGCGATTCCTGGCTGAAGCAAATTGACAATGCGCTGAAGTCCAATTCGCCCGTCTTGGATCCGACCAAGCTCCAATCTTCGCGTACTTTCTTGATGAATATGCGGGCAAAATTCCAGAAGGATCTGGATTACGCCGAGCTGTCAATAGTCAACGTCAACAAAGATTTGGCATGGCTGGAAGGCGAAATGAAGCACTTCGCTGCGATGAGATAGCGCAGAAATCTAGCTACAGGGACTTTGTCTTGCTATGCGTACGCTTTGGCCTGCGCGCTAGTTGAGAAACTTGCCTAGCTGCCCTTTACCTTGCTTGAGATATTTATCGCCATATTTCTTGGCGTATTTTTCACTCTCAACTGCCGCTCGATGCATTAGTTTGTGCTTTAAATTGGGTTTATCGGCCGCTGGGTTAGCGCCTGCCGCTGCTGGGGACGCAGCCGTTGCTGCAACTGCAGGCGTCGCAGTGACCGGAGTTGCGTTTGTTGCTGTTGCCGTGGCTGCTGGTGATGCAGGCTTTGCTGGAGTGGCCGGAATCGCCCCGGTCGCTGCTGGCGTAGCTGCTCCAGAATGTAAGAGCTTGGATCCTATCCCGCCAGCTTGTTTGAAAAGTTGTCCCTTGCCCGAGCCGAGCGCTTTATTCATAACCTTTTCTATGTCATTAGCCATGACAGTTTGCACTGACATGGCTAATAAAATCCCTAACGCAAATCCTGTTTTCATATTTGCGACCTCAAATCACCACCGCACTAATGATGTGCCCGTCATAATGGAAATTTGTCGCCTATGAGCATAACCGAGTTTTTAACCTATAGGATGCGCCACGGGGGTGGAGCATCCAGGCAAGCTAGCTATTAGGCTGGACGTTAAATTGGTTTGTTGGATTCGGGTGAAAGGAGACTGCATCTGTTTGATTGTTTTTCAAAGATTCAACCGAATTCGTTGCCCAAGTACCGTCCACCTTCAGGTCCAACAAAGTTTTGTGGTATTGGTTCAAGCTAGGTCTGTGTCCTACGCTGACATAGTTGATGCCACGCTCTGCAAGTAGTTTGTACAGGCGCTCTTCATTTGCTATGTCCAGAGCACTTGTCGCTTCGTCAAGAATTGCAAGTTGAGCGTTGCTCAGCAATAAGCGAGCAAATGCAAGTCTTTGTTGCTCACCGAGCGATAGGACGTCCGGCCAATGCAGTTCAACATCTAGCCCGCCCACACGTTCCGGCAGGTCGGCAAGATTTACTTGCTTCAAAACAGCATGTAATTTTGTGTCGTCAATGTCGGATTCAAAACGAGGGTAGGTCAACTGTTCACGCAGAGAACCTAGTACCATGTAGGGTCTTTGTGGGATGAATGCCATGCTGGCAAGCGGTGGTCTTGTGAGTTTGCCTGAACCGTTGTTCCAGAGGCCGGCTATTGTGCGCAGCACAGATGTTTTACCTGCGCCACTTGGGCCTGTTATGAGGAGGCGTTTTGCCTCGGCTGGAGCAAGCGAAAGCTTCTCAACGAGTGTTTGTTTGTTACCAGGTGTTTTAACTGTGACAGAATCCAATTTAAGCTCCGGTCCAGTCTCTTCTGCTTGAACTCGCGCCACAGCATCATCGGCGTTCCGTTTCTCAAGCGCTTCCTGAAAAGTGCCAAGACGTTTGGTCTGGGCAACTAATCCTGTAATACTTTCGAAGGATGTTATAACAAGCGATAGCGCGCTCAATATTTGACCGAACGCCATATCCGCCTGTGTTTGTACTCCGAAGGGCACCTTGCCGGCAAAGTAGAGCGGCGCAATCATCAATGATGGAATCAGGACGATCATATAGTTGTAGCCCGTCGTCAGGAATCCAACGTTTCTTTGCCAACCGATTAAGGCATTGTAGTTCTGCACGGCTTCTGCAAAACGAGCGCTGATGCGTTTTGATTCGTGAGCTTCGCCCTGGTGGAATGCAATTGATTCAACGTTGTTTCGAACATGGATAAGGTTGTAGCGGAAGTTAGCTTCTTTCCTTAATTGATCGAATTTTAAGCCCACCAGGCGGCGTCCCATCCACACTGTTGCAATCGTGCCTGCCAGCGCGTACGCAAATACGACAGCAACCATCTGGTGAGAGATGTTCCACAGAATGTACATGAACGAGAAAAACGTGATAATCGAACTCAAAATATTTAAGAAGAGACTGAGCGCACCAGATGTGAAGTCGCGCACATCCTGAGCAATACGTTCATCCGGGTTATCTATCTCTGCATCATTATTGAGTCGGTAGTAGTTCTTGTTTGCAAGATATTTGGCAAGCATGTGCTCTGTCAGCCAGGTTCGCCAGTGAAGTCCTAGCTTGTCCACTACCCAAGAGTAGAGGACGACGATGGGTGTGCCGATGACAAACACGCCGAAATATATTGCCAACATCTTGTAGAAAACTGGTTGGTCCTTAGCGGAAAGCGCAGTCATGAATTCGCCTGCGACATGGTTGATTACGATGTTGAGACCATTTACTGCGACCAGCAAAAGAAGTAAGCCGGCCAACAGTCCATAAGCTTTCCCTTTGACGTCCGATGTCCAGTAGGGTTGTGCTACAGCACTGAATTGCTGCCAGATCGCTTTTGCCGTCTCGAAATTTGAGCGGAGTTTCTCTGAAATCATTTCGTGTTCCCTTGCACCATTGGTGGTGCTTCCTTGAAGAGCTGCAAGCAGAACGAGCTTACGCAGAAGGTCTTGGCAAGGTGTCCGGCAGCCTTTCTGCGTATGTTGTTTGTGCGGTCGATGCTTCTAATTGACGACTGCTTGGCAAGGAGGTTTCCAAGGAGGGGTCAAGTTTTGTGACACTGCTGAAGGGGATCGTCGACGTAAACTTCTTGCCAATCTGATATGAGATTAGAACCATTTAGGCTTGGGTTTAAGCATGGTAAGCTGATCCCATTCGCAAAGTGATTAATATGAACAGGAAACGTAATCAAGTTGTAGTGCTTCTCTCGGTGTTGTGCGGCATCGGAATTTGCCCCTCGCCTGTTTCTGCTGGTGATATTACCGGCGGTGCCAATGTGCTTCCCAATAATGCAAAGCTGGCAGTTAGCAACAAGGATGCGCTACAGGTAGTTGCTCCTCAGTCGTCCACTGATGCAGACGAAATGGAGTTGGATACTGACGAAGATCCCGAAGATGCAAAAGTGCTGGTTTCCGGTCATGGAGTATTCCTGGGCAAAACTGCTAGCACCATAAAAAAGAGCGACAAGCAATTCATTCTTTCGCTCGAGCCTGGTACAGTCCTGGAAGGCAGCATCAACAATGCTGACGGCGACCCGTTCTTAAATCAAGAGATTTTGACCCTAGTCAAGTCAGCCCTCGAGAATAATGCCAATTCGAGGAATGCGGATAAGGCTGTTAGACGCTACAGCACCGCGGCGTCAAAAACGGCAGCCAAATCAAAAGACGCTATCAACATTATTGTCCCTTATCGCGGGTTCGAGAGTTCCTCCGAAGCCGGTGACATCATTCTCGAAGAGAAGCTGAAACTGAAGAGTCTTGCCGCCGCAGAATGGGCTAAGCAGAAAGAACTTGATGATACCCAGTTGAACGTGGCAAGCTCCATGATGGAAGCTGCTATGGGCTTTGGTACCAAAGATGAAAATCAACAGCTGAAGATGCTGATGCGCGCTCACAAAAAATTGAGTGATTTGGTCGGTACAGATCTTGCTCAAGATACGGTCAGCAAGCTAGCTGCTTGGAAGAAGCGCATCGCCGAGCCTAAAGGCATTTTTGAGGCAGAGCTTTGGGCTCCCGCCGAGCAGGAAGAAAAGATCAAAGCCCTTGTCGAAGCCGCATCTAAGCGAGATGCCGTTATGCTTAAGATTGAAAAAACAGTCAAGAAATACAATCACAAAAGCAAAGCTGCTATGGCTGCCGGAAAAATTATCGAGGGAGGTCTGGGCGCAGCTTGCCTAGTGCCTAGCTTCGTCGGCCCGGGTGCGCAGGTGGCTTTGACGGCTTACGAAATGGCTACCGGCGGTTCTGAAGAAAACAAACTACTGCGCCAAATCTATCTCGGCAAGCGCAGAGAAAGTCGCATGAGAATGCTGGAGCGCAAGGCACAACTGGCGCTTCATAACTACGAAGTCGGCAAGGCCTCGCACAATCTAGTGCTAATGGCCGTGTCTGAATCTATTTTGGACGAGATGGCTGGTGAAGCTGTTTCTGGGCAAGTCCTGGGCGCTGACATCATCTAAATCACCGCTATAGAGTAGATCCGCGGTAAGCTGCTACTAGAGCTATTGTGCTACTGGCTTATGGGTTCTGGAGTGCATGCTGCTACACTGCAAATCGCGCGGAACATGCTAGACATCTCGCTCTGATTGTTGAACATAAGATCTCATTTGCAAACACTGCGTGGATTCTCTGCTGGTGGCGCAGGCGCACAAAATTTGATCCCGCATTAATTCAGAAATGTACCAAACAATCAGCCTCTTAGTCCTGATTGAGCTTTTGTTCGCTTGGATTAGGAACGCGTGCGTTCAGCCTGGCCGCGAGCCATAACAATTGCCTTTACTGGATCCAGCCGGCCAGCGCCCTGCTGAAGTGGCGAAGCTTCCGGCATCCTTTTGGCACTTCTCTCCAGCATGTCCTTTGTTTGCTTGAATGAGATGTTCGGATTCTGATCAATCATGTTGGCTGTGGTGACAGCCACAAGCGGCGCTGAATATGATGTTCCAGATTTTGCTTTAGTATCAGAGATATTGCTTGGAACGTCTTTTGATTGTGCAGTAATTGTCGGATGATAGCGTTCATTTCCGGGAGACGAGCGCTCCCAAATTCTGTCATCGTCTGGATTCTCTGGTGTTTGATTCGTGTCATGACCACCGACACCAATCACATGATCACTTTGTGCGTAATAGTTGTATACCGAGCCATCGGCACGGTCACCTTCATTACCAGCACTGACAACGATTACGGTGCCGTTTTCCGCTGCCTGACGAGTCGTTTCTCTATAGCGATCAATAGCCTGCTGGAATTCAGGGCTTTTGCTCACGGCTTCTTTTACATGAGGAACTAGAGCTTTTTCCATGGAGCTTTCCAGCTCAGCTGCCGGAATCGCAGTTTGTGCTTCTCTTTCATCCACCGTGTTTTTGTTGGAGGTTTTAGCTTGATTGATCCAATTTTCTCCGTTCTCTTTTCCAAGAACCTTTTCAATCGTCTCCCTGTTGGCTTCAGGCTCTTTGCGCAATTGTCCAGCAATAAACCCGGCTGTTGTGAGCTGCGAGTGTTCTTGCGAAATATTCAAAACACGCCTCTGCTGTCCTTGTCCATTTTCGGCCGAATTTTGATTTGCTTTGAGGTAATTATTCTCGATGAAATTCGATAAGTCTTTTACTGTTTGTGTGCTGTGGGCTGCGGCAAAATCGCTAAGTTGATTGGGACCCTTGAAATCAGACAAGTTCATCTGCCTCGATGATTCTTTGGGCTCGAAAGCACGAATATTCGCGCCCGGACTCATGCCATGTTCGGGGTCTGTTATTGTTTCTCTCACCTTTGCAAGGTGCTGTGGAGCTGAGCTGTAATAGGGTTCGTAAAGGTCAATTCCAGTCTTTGGGCTGCTTGTATCAATGCCAAGTTTCTTTAGGTCTTCTCTGGCTTTGGCTGCGTCCGATTTTGCCCCAGATGAATAAAGATTGTCGAAATCAACTAGTTCTGCGTTCTCCGCATTGATTGAAACCTTATCGTCCGGCGTTGGCTTCTCTGCCGGGGCCAGTGGTGCTTCTGGTTGTGTCTTAATTGCAGTTGTTTCATTTTTTTCTTGCCTGCCAGTTTGATTCGGGTTTGAGTGGCTCTCGCCTCTGGCAATGCCGAAAGGATTCTTTCCGTCGATTACATGTTCAACGGTGTTTCGTGCCCTTGAAGATTTGTTGTCAGTTGCGTCTCTGAGTGCCTTTGGGTCTGTGAATTGCTCTTGCGACAGTGCCTGTTTTCTATCTTCGGGTTTCTCTAATTCCCTGCTGCCTTCTTTTTTTTCCTCGGTATTCTCCGAATCGTCGCGCCGGGGCGCGTCGTCAATGCTTGTATCTTTGCGAGTCTCAGGCATTGGCAGTATTCTCTGGCGAAGAGTCTGTTGACAATTTTCCCTCTTCTGCCTGTCTCTTAACGGTATCAACAAGGCCTAGAAATTGAGGCAGTGTCTTGAATGAGAGCATAAATAAACTGAAGAACTCCTGAAAAGCATGTGTGAAGCTACAAAAAAGGCCTCATGGATCTAAAAAAGGAGCTGAGATCTCAAAAAGAGGAAAAGAAGCGGCAAGAGTGTGTCCAAGATCAAAAAAATCCTGAAAAAGCGAAAAGCGACAGGAGTTGAACCTCCTGTCGCCTTCGCTGTTGTACTCAGAGCTTGCTGAGCTCTGGATTGCGGCAGAGCATGCAGCGGGGGGTATGCCCCATCAGCCCATCTTGGAGGTATTGGCGAGCTTGGGGGGTGCAGAAGAGCTCCACTTCTTGAAGCTTCGGCAGGTCGTCTTGAAACATGCGAACCTTGCATACCAGCGTGTTGACGCTGGCGGCAAGGCTCACTTGTGCCTCTGTCTGCCTGTTCGGCATGAACGGGATCGTGAGCTTTTGGACGCCGAGCTTCTGGGCTTCTTCCAAAACCAGCCGCATCAAGCCGCAGATAACGAAAGAGTTGAAACTTTTGTGCGATCCAAGTCCGGCGACCAGAACGTACTTCTGCTTGGCACCGGAAATGCTGCGGCAATCGACAACTATAAAATCGCCACGGTCGCCGCCGAATGCTCGCTCCTTCATCGCTGCGGACAGCGCTCCAGAGAGTTTGCGATCGATCTTTTGCATGCCTTCGCTCATCTTCGAGGAGGTCATCTGCGTGAGCACCAGAAGGTCAGTTTCGAGGTTCTCGATACCGGGGTCTTCTTGAGTGCCCATGATTGGATTCAAGGTGAACGTGATTCCGCGCGGCAAATCAATTGAACGCAGAATCATTGGATTGTGGAATTTCATTGGACTCTCCTTTTGAGTGAATGCAAGCATCAGCCTCGATGCTTGCGTTGGGGAAACTATGAGAAGCAGAGTGCCATCAGCAGGCGTTCTTTTGAGCTGATTTGGCGGCGGCGTTTAGCGCGTATTCGAGGGCGAGGTTGCATGTGGCGTGAATCTGCAAGCTGAAGGCCGCGAATTCATCGATCTCGGCGCGCAGACAGGCGAAACCTGCTTGTGCTGTGATTTTGCGCCCTTGGGCTCCCACCTCGTTCGGCGTCTCGGCATTTCCGGCAGGAGCAGTGGCTTCCGGCGACTTGGCTTCGCCCAACTCCATAAGGAGCTGTTCATAGCGCGAATTGGCCTTTGGGTTCGTGTTCGTGATGAACTCTTCAGCTTCTTCTTTCAGGCGCTGAGCCCCTGCTGCGAGTGAACGGACCTTCTGGCGCGTCTCAATGAAGCTGACCGACTCACTGAGTTTCACCAGTTCCGCTGCCGATTGCACGAAATCCTTTGCCTTGCCGAGCAGACTCTTCACCGAGTACGAACTTTCGATGCCGAGGCTATGCTCACGATCCATCGATTGTAGTGCAGCTGCTTGAGCGTCCAGCGCGAGGACCATTGCGTTCAGAGCCATCGAGCGCAGTTGCTGTTGGCTCACTTCGATCTTGTCCAGCATAACGAGTCTCCTTGTGAGAATTTGGTTGAGGTCTTGCATCCACGATTCCGCTTGCTTAGCCTGATTTGGGCAAGAGTTGCGAATCCTGTTGTTTTTGAAGGTTGCCGGGTTGAGAAAGCCCTGTTTGGTTGCGGAAAAATGGAATGCATTTGCAACCTAGTAAAATGGCTCCTTCGCGTGCAATTAACCGAATGGATGAATGAGTGTGCTGAACAGAACTGCGCGAACTATCATTAACGAATCGTTGAGGCTGCTTAGCAACCATCATTTTCGCGAAATGCCTTTATAGAACAGCTATGTGAGTATCTTCTTGCTGAGAGGATTGATTGAAATTTGAACTTAGCACCTGATCTTCTGGTCGATCGCGACGCTACGCGATCAACCCAAAGGATGAATTTCATGGTGGTGAATGAAGATGTGATGCCTATGATCACGAAAAGCATTTGAAATTGGTCTGATAGGTCTCAGAGATACAGATGCGTCGCGGCAAATTGGCAACAACGATCACAAAAAGAGCTTTAGATCTCTAAAAGTGTCTTCTAAAGGCGCTGTATGCATTCTCTGGGAGCTGCTTTAAAAGTGAAAAAGATAAAAAAGAAAGGAGAGGCTCGGTTGAATGAGCCTCTCCTTTCCAGTCAAACACAGCCAAATTTCTTCATCACGTCTTCTGCGTGATTGAAGCGGAAGTCCTTAGTCCTCCTTGGTCCAGCGCGGCGCACGGAGCATGCCGATGATGCCGCCGAGGAAGCCGCCAATCATGCTGGCGATGAGGCCGACTTCGTTCACCGCGGGGGTGAACATGGTCTTCCCGAAAATCGAGAAGAAGAGGATGCCGGCGAACAGACCGCCCATGAGAGCGAAAATGCCGCCGCGAGGACCGCCGAAGTCGCCGTTTTTGTTCGTCGCAGCATGCTTGCTGCTGAAGAAGCTGAAGGACGACCAGTAGCCGATCCCGAGGGTGGCGAGGGCAGTGACGATACCGACAAGGAGAGTGGTGGACTCGATCATGATTTTGTCTTTCTTTTGGATCTTGCTGTAGCAAGACGTTTCAGCCGAGAATCCGGCAAATGTCCTACTCGGGAAACCGAGAGGACGCGAAGGCGGGGCCATGATTGCCCCTCCACTGGCATCGAAGAGATTACGCTTCCTTTGCCGAGTGGTACTCCGCACCCTTGTCCTCCGCGTGAACGGAGTAAAGGCTGCAAGCTCAAGGAAAACCTCGATTTTCCTAGGGCTTGAAGTCTTTGTATTTAGAAAAGGGTTGGAGAGCTAGCCTGCGCGAAGGCAGACTAGCTCTCGCCCTTTTACTCAGCCAGTTTTACCTGACTGCCGGCGCGTCAGCGACGGATGGTCGGAAGCTTGCACGGACCACCGTTCATGCGCTCGAGGTAGTAGACACGCTCGGACACAGGCGGGTGGGTGAGCTGCAGGTACTTCCAGACGCCGACGATCTTCTCCCACAGCGTCTTCGGAGCGGGCTCCGGAGCGACCGTGTCGAAGATGGGGTCGATGATCGTGCAGGGACGGAAGGCGCGGAACAGTTCCGCATCGCGACCCTTCGGACGATTCTTCTCGACGTAGGCGACCAGCTTCATCAGCGCGGTGGCGAGGGCGCACGGGTTGCCCGTGAACTCCGCACCGGTGGCGTCAGCGCCGGACTCACGCGAGCGGACGACGAAAAGCTGAACCAGCTTCGTCATCTGACCGGTAGCCCAGAAGATCACGTACATCAGCACGTTGGCGACCAGCGGCGGCAGGACCGTGGTGTTCGGACGGATGCCGAACAGTCCCTTGAGCCACTCGAGGCCGGCGACCCAGGCGCGAACGCCCTGGTCCGTGATGAAGAAGAAGACCGACGAAAGGACGGCGATCATCGAATTGATGCCGACGTCGTAGTTGTAGACGTGACCCAGCTCGTGAGCGAACACGGCTTCGATTTCTTCGTCGGTCATGCCGCAGTTGAAGAGACCTTCGGTGGCGGCGACGACGGCCTTGCGATGGATGGGACCAGTCGCGAAGGCGTTCGGCAGCGGGTTCGGCGACACATAGACCGGCGGCTTGAACTTGAGCTTGCTCTTGGCATAGACGCGATCGACGATGTCGATCAGGCGCTTGTGCGTCGGGTTGCTCGGGTCAGCCGGTTCGGACTTGGTCATCATGATCGCGACCTTGGCGGAGAACCACCACATCACGATCGGGAGAAGCAGCCAGAGCGTGCCGAAGCCGAGCTGGAACTGGTAGGAGAAGTCGAAGACCCAGAGGGCGCCGTAGATGAGGCCGCCCATTGCAAGGAATCCGGCGATCGTCATTGCCCACGTCTCGAAGAGACGCTGCTTGATCGACGGAGCCTTCGGGTCATCATGAGGGATTACGCGATGACGAGCCATATAGTTGCTCCTTCAATTTGGTTGAACGAATGCAAGCGCCTAACAAAGCGCTCGCTTTAACATTCCGTTCCGACAAAAACACAGCAATTGAGCCCGCAGACAACCCCGAACAGCCGAAACTGAAGTAGTTTCTTTGTTTTGGTTTTGCTGGTGTGGGGTTAGGGGCTCACTTGAAGGTTTTTGGAAGGGACAGAATCATCCCGAAGCTATAAATTTTGGCTCTTGGAAAGCAAGCTAAGGCGCCGTTTTGCAGGGCTTTCGAGAAATAGAAAAAGCTAATCTTGAAAACCCCCTTTTCGAAGCTCATGCAATGTCTATACTGGTCTGGCCCGGAAGCCTTGTGCCGATAAGCAGTTCGGGTGGCTTAGCGCAGCTTCAGGGGATTTATGAAAATCACAGCAACGGAAGTCGCGAAGTAGTCAAGATGGCGAGGGTCGCATGAAGTACTCGCCTTACGCCGTTCTCAGCTGGCTTTATCTGGTCTAGAATTAGGAGAGCACGCTGATATGAAAGCAAGCGATGGCACGAGAAACAGTTCGGAGGAGCGATGGGCCACGTAGTTCGCAGAGAGGATCTTTTCGCACTCGGCGAAAAACTTCGGGCAGAAGGAAAAACGATTGTGAGCACAAACGGATGCTTTGATATTTTGCATGTCGGGCACTGTCGCATACTCCAGCAATCGAAGGCACTAGGCGATGTTCTTGTTGTAGGACTGAATGCAGATGAATCAGTTCGCAAGCTGAAAGGTCCGGAGCGCCCAATCAATCAGGAAGACGATCGTGCTGAACTGCTAGCTGCACTTGAAGCCGTGGACTATGTCACCGTATTTGGTGAAGATACTCCAGTCGAATTCCTAAAACAGTTGCGACCGCACATTCATGTTAAGGGTGCAGATTACAAGCCTTCGGATCTGGCAGAAACTCCTATTGTAGAAAGTTTCGGTGGGCGCGTTGAGATTCTGAAATTAGTACCTGGGCGTAGCACCACAAATTTGGTTTCGAAGATCCGCTCTTGATGCCGCACGGCGTAAAGCGGCCTAATGCAAGCCAAAAAAAATCCCCACTCTGCAGGCAAAGTGGGGACCAAGATTGTTCTTGAAGAAGAAGACTATTGAGTCTTGCCTTTCTTACCTTGGAGGTAAACCAAGCGTTGTCGGGCATCCTCACTGTATTCCGAATCTCCGGATACTTTTAATGCTTCTTTGAATTGCTCGGCGGCTTCTTCCGAGCGATTTTTGCGTTCCATGATAAGACCCATTCGATAGTAGGCTTCACCCAAGCGGTAGTCGTTTTTGACGGCAGCTCGGTAAGAGGTCATTGATTTATCGTAGTCTTTTTGAATCTCGTACGCGGTGCCCAGATTGTAGTGTGCTGTAGCCAGTTTGGCATCAAGGGAGACGGCCGTTTGCCAGTTCTTGATGGCTCCTGCTAAATCGTGTTCAGCACGGAGGGCCGCGCCGATGCCATTGTATGTGATGGCATCTTTTGGATTGATAGCTAGCGCTTTCCTGAATTCGGAGAGCGCTTGAGCGTAGTTGTGCTGCTGGTTGTAAATCAATCCGAGATTGCTGTGTGCTTCAGCTAGTGCTTTGTTAGATTCAAGCGCTTCCTTATAAGCGATGATCGCTTCGCTGAGCTTTCCGGCCAAATGCAATTGAACTGCTTTGTTGTAGAGCTTTACTGATTCGAGCTTTGGATTTGCATCGGCCGCTGCTTTCTTGTCATCACCACCGGATGTTGCCGCTGGAGTCTTTTCTGCACCAGCTTGAGCGGGCTCCTCAGCCTTCGTCTCTTCTGGCATTGAAGGGCGAAGCTCAGATTCGGTGGTGCTCGCTGTTTCTGCTACTGGTGGCTCAGCTGGTGCTTGTGAAGTTTGGATAGGCTGATCGCTGAAACCGATCACAACCATTCCTTCCTCAAGCTTCACAACCCGCGGCTTCACTTTCACATTCTCTGGCAAATCAATTACCAGACGGGCTGTAGGTTTAGGAGCGTTTTCCAGCTCTGAATAGCGAACAGCTTTTATAAAAGGAATAGAGCTGGTAAGCACTTTGCTGAGCTCTTCGGCTGACTGCACTGCGCCTTTGTCGACGCTGGCGTCAGTAAAATCGATTACGACTCGATGATTCGGTCCTGGCAAGTCAAGCACTTGCGGTGCTGTCGGGAATGCTTTTGCTGCAAACTCAATTACGAGCTCTTGGGAAGCGTCGGCAGAAATCTTCTTAATTGGTAGCGTCTGCGCGGATTCTGCTGCCATGGCCGGCTGAAGAATATTCAGTCCAGCTATGCCCGCCAAAACAAGGCAGGTAGAGGGGAAGAATTTTTGCTTACGACTCATGCTATCTCTCCTGGAAATAAGCCTCGTGCAGTTCTTCGGAAATCCAGCAGATCTTGACTACGTCCTGCTTGCAACTTGCCGATAAAAACACATGCAAAGTTTACTCGCTTAATGGCAACCTTTCACTGCCATCCGTTTAAGATTGCGATTAAAACTCGACCTTTTTCTATTAAACAGTCGTATTATTGTTGTAGATACTCTCGATGCCTGCTTGAAAACCGGTTGTCGGGAGACTTGGGAAAATAGGTGTCTTGGCGCCTGCAGAAAGGATTACTATGATTCGTCGAATTGTTCTTCTTACAGTTAGCGCGCTCATGGTCTGTGCCAGCGGTGCATGGGCTGCTGAAATGGCTTATCCGGAAGCCCCTGGTCCAAATCCCGATCATTTGATTACACCTCCGGGCGAAAGCATATATTTCAATGTGCGCCCTGATGGTCAGCCGTTTGCGTTGCAGATTGATACGCATGCCAATATCACTGAGTACTTGAATCGCCATTATTATGATTTCAATTGGCGTGGTGAAGATTGGGCCCCGTATGACAACGTGTCCAATGTCGAGAAAATTGCTCGTTTGATGAATACGTGGCGTACGTACAATCAAGCTAACCAATACAATCTGTGGAACGGATTCAACCAATACATGGAAAGAAATTCCGGTTACGGACCCTAATGAAACGCATAGACCACTTAGCAGTGGCCGTTCCGAAGCTTGAAGAAGCCCTTGAGTTTTACGAGACGCAATTGGGCCTTAAATTGATTTGCGTGGAAGTTGTTGAGGAACAAGGTGTTCGGGTTGCCAAGCTGGATGCCGGCAATACTCATATTGAATTACTGGAGCCCTTGGGTCCGGATACTCCAGTTGGCAAGTTCTTGAGCCAACGCGGACCAGGTTTGCATCACATTTGCCTGGGTGTGGATGACATTGTCTGTGAACTCAAGGTTTTGAAGGAAGGAAATGTCAGGCTCATCGACCAGGAGCCTCGGATTGGAGCAGAAGGCGCCAAGATTGCCTTCGTACATCCTAAAGCCACAGGCGGGGTTTTGATGGAGCTTTCTCAACCGTTGCACAAGCACCACTAAGGACCGCTGAGACTTCCTCCATTTTTGATACTTCTTTCAGGCTTTTAGGAATTTCGTAGCCTGAGATAAGTCCATTTATTCGGGGTTTCTTTCAGGCTCAAAATCCTGAGACAAGTTCCATTTATTGATACTTCGTTCAGGCAGATTGCCAATTTTCGAGCCTGAGACAGGTTCCAAAAAGATAATGTGAACCGAATCGTTAAGCACAAAGTTGATCTTTGTCTGAGGATCTTGGCGGATGGCTATCTGCTCGGGTTAGGCTGACATAGATCAGATCTCTAGTGCCGATGGAGGCTTGCCACACGCTATGCCAGTAATGACTGAAATGACTTCGATTGAGAAGGCTTTGGGCGATAAAGCCAAATTTTACCTTGACCACTCCTGCAAAACCGTTTCGAAAGATCTTTTGCATCTTCCGGGACCGGACTTTGTTGATCGAGTAGTTAGCAGCAGCGACAGAAATCCCCGTACCCTGTTGAGCCTGCAAACGCTGTTCAACTCAGGTCGTTTGGCTGGTACTGGTTATCTTTCCATTCTTCCTGTGGACCAGGGCATCGAGCACTCCGGTGGTGCTTCGTTCGCGAAAAATCCAATTTACTTTGATGGCGAAAACATCGTCAAGTTGGCGATCGAAGGCGGCTGTAATGCTGTTGCATCGACCTTCGGCGTCCTTGGTTCTGTGGCTCGTAAGTATGCTCACAAGATTCCTTTCATCGTTAAACTCAACCACAATGAATTCTTGACCTACCCCAACAAGTTCGACCAAATCGAATTCGGAAGCGTTCGCCAAGCATGGGAAATGGGTGCGGTCGCTGTTGGTGCCACCATTTATTTTGGTTCACCCGAGTCAACAAGACAGATTCAAGAAATCGCTGCAGCTTTTGAAGAAGCCCATCAATTAGGTATGGCGACAGTACTTTGGTGCTATCTCCGTAACAGCGGCTTCAAAGTTGGCGATACCGATTATCACGTTTCTGCTGACCTGACCGGACAAGCTAACCACTTGGGAGTCACAATCCAAGCCGACATCATCAAGCAAAAGCTTCCGGAAAACAACGGCGGTTACAACGCATTGAAATTTGGTAAGACTGACGCTCGTGTCTATTCCGAATTGACCACTGACCACCCGATCGATTTGACTCGCTATCAGGTAACCAACTGTTACATGGGCAGATCAGGTTTGATCAACTCAGGTGGTGCTTCCGGCAGTAATGACCTCAACGAAGCAATCACTACAGCTGTCATCAATAAGAGAGCTGGCGGTATGGGTCTCATCTCTGGACGTAAGGCTTTCCAAAAGCCGATGAAGGACGGCATTGCCCTCCTCAATTCAATCCAAGATGTTTACCTCTGCGACGAAATCACCATCGCTTAAGGTCGGCGAACACTCACCTAAAGAACGCTCCAGGGCCCTCTCTGGGGCGTTCTGTTTTTCATGGTTCGGCAGATTATCGCCAAATATGGAATATCTGGGATGTCAGCCTTTTGATGCGGGGACCGCGCCCGCCATGCATGTTAGTCCGTTAGAGGGTTTTGGCTTGAAATCGGAAAAAGGCCAGGTGGCATTGCGCACCATAGCTGGTGTTAGTCTTTATCGGAAACTGAAAATTGGAACGTGCAGACCTTAGTAAATATGCTGTATGTGTCGAATGACCAGCGCTCAGAATGCTTGTCGCTTAAGCGATTTAGGCTTCCAGTTGATTGAACAAACGCCTGAAGAGCAGTCTGTTTCTTTTGCGCTTATCTTTTTCGACATATCGCGCGTGCCACCTGCTGTGGTGCTGGATTGCAATTCCAGATCTTTGCTAATGTCGCTTGTTTGGTAGTTCCTGCGCTTCTGTTTCATTTTTGTCTCCGGGATGCAAAATGCATAGGCACCGCACATTATTATGCGCTAATTTTGATCCCGTGAGCCTCTTGACTTAGGTGTGTTTTCACAAATTCTCGATATTTCTTAAAATCGCAAAACACGCTAAACAGTTCCAGCGCAGTCCAGGCGTGTCATTTGATGAACATGTGGGGGATATGTCCATCTTTGCGGTAATTCTATAAAGGGTTGGCGGCGAAAACTATATCTTTTGCGGCGATAATTGTTTAGCGAATTTGAAGCAGAGCAAGGTGCATGGGTAAAAGCCTCATCAACAGTCGAGTTTCTGCGTGTGATAATGATGTATATACTTAGTGCATCGTAATACAAAGGGCGTTACAATCGAGTGGTGTTATCTGGGTAACTGATTTGAAAGCTTGTCCATACTGCGCAATAGTTTTGAACGTCGTTGAGATCGGTGGGCGAGAACGCCTTGCCTGCGCCACTTGCGAGTTTGTTCATTGGAACAATCCGAAGCCGGTGACAGCAACTGTTATCCCTATGGATGGTGGCATTGTTCTCGTCAAGCGGAAATGCGAACCCTTTGTTAACGACTGGTGTTTACCCGGCGGATTCATCGAGGCCGCCGAGCATCCGGCTGAATCCGCAGCACGTGAAGTGTTTGAGGAGACAGGTCTTGAAGTTCAAGTTTCGCGTCTTTTGGAAGCGAGTGCACCAGGTCGAGGCATCAACGTAGTTATTCTCTTTTATGAGGCGCATCCTGTTGGCGGAAAGTTAGTTCCTGGCGACGACGCCAGCGACGCAGGCATTTTCAAGCAGCATGAGTTGCCCACTAACATCGCATTCGATTTGCACCGGCAAATTATTCATCGCTGGTTTAAGAGTGTGCCGAACAAACATTGATGTAGACGGTTCAATTCGGCGGCGAAGTTTGAGCTTTATCGAGGCGGACTTTAAGCTCTTCAACCAGTTCATCGAAATTATCCATTGAGCTTGAAAGCAAAAACGATTGCTTATTTTTTGAATTCAGTTTCACGCCGTCAGGGAATGGAAACTTGCTTTCTGTCATGGATTCAATCTGGTTTAGTGCAACTTCACGCTTCCTGATTAAGCTGCCGATTTTTAGATTTGCATTCTCCAGGAGAACCTTTCGAGGAAGCAAAACTACATAGAGGAATTGCCAGAGGACGCCCAGTATAACGACGATTTCAAGCCCTAGGACAAGGGCCAAGTCGAAGGGCGAAATATTGCTGGTTTTTCGGAGTGATTCGAAGAAAATGCCAAACAATATTGCAAATCCCAACCAAAGTAATGCCTGCCCAATCAGCATCAAATGGGCGAGTTTGGCTAAATTGTATTGTTGAGTGTCGCCTGTTTTTACTCTGCCGCGTGAAGGCAGATGTGATCGAATTGTGGCTACCAATTCCTGAACATTGAGGAGCTGACAAGGAAATGTGAGATCGCCTTCCCTCAAACCTAAGCGATAATGTCGCCATCCAACCATGTTTATTAAAGAGAGAGACTGCATCTGCGACCAGCTCGCCTGGCGCTTTTTCAGAAAAGCTCGAGTTTCAATTCCATTTTCATTGACGCTTGCACGAAATGGGATTTGGCAAATAGCCCAGGCAAGACCGAGCGTAATTGGAGAGGCCAGGCAAATCATTGTCCGGTAGATGATGTGCAGTTTTTGAAAAATTCCGAGACCGAAAAGAATCAAAGGAGCCAGAGCGACAATGGCGAAAACCGTTAGTTCAGCGAGCATGCGAGCCAGCAAAACCGATTTGATCTGATAATTTGTTTTGCTTGAAGTCTTTTCGCTCAAGAACCACTCCGATCGTTGTGATTATCGCATCTCGACTTTCTGCACGGTGGATCGACAGGTACTGTGGATTCATGCAAGGTATCTTGCGAGCATTACACTTCTTTCTTCCCTGAGATTTGCCTATCCTGCCGTTTATGGCCTACGGCCTATTACTAGCGCCTGCACGTTTCACCCGCAAGCTAGCGGGGCACAAGGTACGTGGGGAGGAGTAGGGACCGCTCTGCTCTATAGATCTTCTCTGGATCTCCAGAAGATCTGTTTCTCAGATAGCTATTTCTAATTCTGGATTAGATCTTGATCTGGTCCAGGAAGAGAAGTGGATCTCGCTCTGGATTAGCTCCAGTATTGAGTCTAATTTCTTTCAGGAATAGTACCTGTTCTTCTCCAGAATTCGAACTCATCCCACGTACTCGAACGCAAAAGGAGCAATTTCAAGGCAGATTAATTCTTCGGGATTTGCTTAATTCTTGGCATCGCCATGGTGATATCACGAAAATTCCACGAATTTAAACTATCTTGAAAACGCCCGGCATATGGTCATTGTGTTCACGCACGCCTTTTCGACTCCTCCAGCTGGAACTTACTAAGATGCGCATACTTGGATTTCGACTCCGGCCTTATCTCTATTTCTTTGCGAGCATTTCGATCGCGCTGGGTGCAACGCAGCTTGCTGATGCCTCACACGGTGATTTCGGTCACAATCCAGAGTCGACGCCGTCCGGCAATTTGAAGCAGTATGGACAAAATGCTGGTTATCAGGGCGAGCAGCAAGAACAAGATATGAATGACAACGGCTACCAGAAGGGGAATGACCCTGGCGCCGGAAAGGTTGGAAATGGAACTGCTAATGGTCAACCTCCTGGTCATGGTCAAATGCGAGGAGGAAGCGCGGCTGCGCGTGAGCAAGGCGAGCAAGTAAATGAGAAAGCCAAGAAAGACCAACAGGAATTAGAACACAGCGCGAACGTAACTGGCGGCACCACGAAATGCATGTGGCAGGCTAAGAAGCTAACGCCGCAGTCCGGAGTCGATGAACAGCCTTACGTGAAGCTTAAGCCATCCACTGCGCAAGTCGAGGGGTCTAGACGCCAGACATCAGCAGGCAATGCTGCTGAGCAGGCAATCGGTAATTCAACGAACACACCTAAGTCGGGTGTTAACCAGAAGCAGTTCCAAGTACAGACTGGTATGACCCCCACGGGTGCAACGCTGAACAATGCAATGAAGGCGCTCACTGATCAGTTCCGACAACAAATTGCCAATCCGCAAGTTGCTGCAAAAGCTGCAAAAGGCATGAACCAAACCCAGAATGCGCAGAATTCGGACAATCAAGGCAACAAGGCGAAAGCTGATTGCCAGAATGCATTTGAATGCATGAAGCTGCCTTTGATCAATGTTGCTAATGAAAATGCCGCAAGTCCTTGCTCGTCCTCTGCCCCCTTCAAGGATGAATCGAACGTTATTTGGATGGTGCAGCAGATGTACCACAAGTGCTATGTGCCAATGGCCGTCCTCTTCTTACTTCCCGGCGCCGTTCTTACTCAAGTGAAGTCGCTGGTTGCATTTCAGATATTAGGCAGCCAAGACGAAGATACTTCTAGTCCTTTTATAGGTATTTTCCGGGCGATGATGGCGGTCTTCTTGATTCCAGCGACGCAGCTGGCTGTTAGCTACTGCATCGATATTGGAAATGCACTTACTGATCCAGTTGCCCGACAGGTCCAAGTCGAAACCCTTATGAAGTGGGTCGAAGAACAAGCGTACTCAACCGATCCGAAAAATAACGACAATACAATCAAGAAAATTACTGGCAAGCAAACCATGGGCAAACTCATGGGTACTTCAGCTAAGAAGGCTGTTCAGGAAAGACAGTCAGATCTGACCGTCGGAATTCAAAACATGTTCAACAGTATTAACGCCATGATGGGTCAGGGACTTGAAGTACTAAACGGTTTTCAGCTCGTCATGATGTGCTACCTCTTCTTGCTCGGTCCGATAGCAGCAGCTTTGTATGCTTGGCCGGCAGCGGTCGGACGCGACCTCTTCAAAAAAGCCTTTTCCAGTTGGCTCGATGGTGTCATTGTACTTTCATTATGGAAGTTCTGGTGGTGCATTGTTCTTCTTTGTATGGCCGTGCGCCTACAGGAAGGCGGGATCGATCCGACCAATCAGTATGAAATGTACTACTACACAGCATTCATGGGCATCCTCGTTATGGTGCCGTTCCAGCCATTCGAGTTTCGCCCAGGGGAAATCGTCAGCCATGTACTTGAGAAAGCGCAACAGGGCGGCGGTGGCGGCGGTGGTGGCGGC
>JAKFVQ010000032.1 GCA_021732085.1 Candidatus Obscuribacterales bacterium
GTACCGAGATAGCAAATCGACGGATTGGTGTTGAGAACAGCCTCGAAGATGTGGAAGGTGCCGGCCCGCTTTTTCTCTTGCAGAGCCTGCTTGCCGTACCGCCAGTGACGATAATGGATCGGCATCATCACATACGGGATGAGCTCCACCATCTGCTCGTCGGTGACGAGCTCGTAGTCTGTCGGATACGGATTGAGACCAACGCGGTTGCCCGCCTTGGTCATCCGTTCGTCCATGAGCTCGATCGACCGTGCGGTGCGATCGTAAACGCCCATGTTTTGTTCATTGGACATGATTACACCTCCGGTTAGGATTTCACACGATCCTTGTCCAGGATTTCCTTGAAGGCCCTGGGCAGATCGGTGAGTGAGCTCACCCGCGCCATACCGACGTGGGCGGCGATAGCCGGCTTAAGACCCAGCAGCGCTCGACCGCCGAGCGACCATGCATTGCTGTTGCCGTGGGCACTGGGGACGATCTCGAGGTAGCCGCAGTAATTGAACGGCGTCTCGACAATCGTGGTCCACCATTTGCGGATGACTTCGTCACCGTCGAAGAGGTCACCGTCAGTGGCGTGGAACATGTAACGGTTCCAGCCAGCTGCCGAGAACTCAGCATCGGCGATTTCGATCGTCATCTTGTAAGCAGGCACCGACACGGTACCGCCACCGGCTTCGATCTTGTAGAAGTTCTTCTCGTCCGCGATGCGCTCAGCGTGAGCATCGTGAGCGATCATGACGATCGCCAGATTCTTGTACTTGGCGCGGAGGAAGAGGATGTTGAGCAGGAAGAACGCCTTGGCGATTGCCAGGGCATCACCCGCCATCGAGCCGGAGCGATCCAGCACGAGGAAGGCGACCGCCTTGGAGTCGGGCTCCATGCGCTCTTCGATGCGACCGAAACGCATGTCGGACTTGTGGAAGGGGACCTCCTGGACCGACGGGATGTCGGTGCCCTGGCGGACTTCCTCCTTGACGAAGTTCTCGACGCGCTCCTGCAGCACCGCGTTAACGGTGTACGGAACGGTTTTTGCGTCCTTGTTCTGCTGCAAGTACAGATTTGCAGCAAGCAGCGCGGCCGCGCGGAACTCGAGCTCGTTGACTTCGAACTCGGCGCCGGCATTGGCCACTGCCGTGAGGAATTTCTCCTCGTCCAGAACCTCGTAGCTGGGAGCATCGAAGATCGAATCGACCCCCGTGTCCATCGCAGCATAATAGAGGTAGGACTCGAAGACGGCCTGGCACTTGCCCTCGAAGTTCTCGACGAACTCCTCGGGGTGGCCGTTCTTCATGACGATGGCGCGCTTGAGACGAGCCTTGGCAGACTCCATCTTGTTGATACGCGCCTTCGGACCTTGGTTAGTGATACCACGACGCTTGAACGTCTTGACCTCGGTCTGCGCCAACATCTTCTTGAGCATGAAGGGCAGTTCGAGACCATCGAAGAAGAGTTTCAAGAACTCTTCATACGTCATTTCGCCGTACGTGAGATCGGCCGGATCCTCACCAGCTTTGCCGGAACCGCCACCACCGCCACCCTTGCCGTCGCGTCCAGGACGCCAACGCGGCTCTTCACCTCCGGTGATGGGCACTTTGATTTTGCCCTTGTCGTCGAAGATGGGGTTGTTCTTGATGATGTCGGGAAGCTTGTCCTTGGTGGGCCGGTTGCGCTCCTTGAAGCGCTCTTGATCAGGTCCCGTGCGATCCTTATTAGGCGGACCGGGCGGGTTGATCACTGTCCGAGCAAGCACATGCGTGTACGTCAGCGGCGGGTTGGTCCCTTCGCTGCGCATGCGCACCTTGCTCTTCCGAGGAGTGTTGTCACCCCCGGAGTCTTGGAACTTGTCTTTTTCGACCATGGAAATTACCTCCTGGCTCTTTCGAGCTATTAAAAGGATTGACCTGAAAACAGAAGGCAGATATAGAGCAGCCACCACAGGCGGTGACTGCTCCTGTGCCAGACATAGGCACAATCTGCGTGTGAAGCTAAGGGGGCAGGAAGAGAAGCAAGCTTTCGCCTGCCTCTGCAACCTGCCCCCTGTTGCGACCAACTGCCTCAGGCAGCCAGAAGCGTTACTTCACCAGGACGAAACCCTTCGTCTCCTCGGCCTCGCGCAGAAGCTCGTCCGCGCTGAAGTCGTTGAAGCCGAAGTCCTCGATCAAGCGACGCTTGACCTCGGAGAGCTTCTTCTTGTCCTCTTCCGAGCGAGCGGAGGAGGTCGAGAAGGCACGCGCCGTCTCCTGCACCTTGCGCAGAACGTAGCGCTCGATGCAGTTCTTCAGACCGTCGTGGCAGTCGTAGGTGACCTTGCCATTCTTGGTCTGCTCGTCCATGACGGCCGAGAGGATCTCAGCGCGGAACTTCGGCGCTTCGGCCGAGGTCACGCCCCAATCCGGGTCGGACTCCAGCTCGCGCATGAAGCTCTCGTCGCCGCCCACCGGGCCACGACCGTAACCGCTGATGCGGACCGACTTCTCCCGCGCGAAGGCCTGGATGTTGTCCAGGTACTTCTCGAAGGTGTCCTGGCACTCCGTCTTGAAGGACGGAACCATGGCGGACAGCCAGACCTGCTTGCGGTTCTTACCGCGCCACGCGTCGAGCTCGTTGGCGATGAAGCCCATGAGCTTCTTCAGCTTCTCCTCGTCGGTGACGTTCGAGCGGAACCACTCGGAGGCGCGATCGCGGACCATGCGGCTGGTGACAGCCTTGCCCGAACCGACCTCTGCCGCGATCGAGTTCACGATCTTGGCGATTTCACGAGGCGACATGCCGGCAAGACCCTCGCGGGTCGAAGCCTGCTGACGCAGTTCGAAGGACGACACCTTGGTGCCCATGCCCTTCTGGCGGATGTCGCGGCCGTCATACGCGTCCAGCTTGGTAGCCAGAGGAACGCTGACGTGCGGCTCGAGCGCCGAGAGGACAGCCAGGCGGCTGGTGTACTCGAAGACGTCGCGGTCGACGTGGATACCGCCTTCCGAAACCGGCTTGGCGAAGTCCGAACCCTTCCAGAACTTCTCGTGGACCTTCTGAACCTGACGGGCCTCGAGCGGATAGGGGAACCAGATGCGCCAGAAACGGTCGACGTACGGCTCGTTGACGCGCTCCTTGATGAAGCGGTCGTACTCGCCTTCGTTCGAGTGGATGACGACGAGGCCGTCGAAGTGGAGCGAACCACCCAGCGGCGCAGGGATACCGACGCGACGACCCTGGAGGGCTTCCAGGTTCACGCGCTGGGCTTCCGGCGGGTTCTTCAGACCTTCGGTCTGAATCACAAGGCCGCGGTTGCCCTTGTTGTAGGCGCCGTTGAACTCGACCAGGCGGGGGTCACCCGACTGCAGCCGGCCCATCATTGCCAGGTTCTCGGTGCCGATCCAGGTGCCGATGTCGAAGTTCAGGGGCTGAACTTCCGGCACGTCGACGATACCGCCCGAGCCTTCGTCGTCCATGTCGAAATACATGGATTCGATCGGGTACTGAGCGATGTCGATCGGCTGGCCCTTGTTGACGAACTTGCCGAGCAGGGCATCCAGAACCATGGGCTCCGGACGACCGATGTTGTTGCGGGTGCTGCGGGGCAGACCCAGACCGAAGACGATGGCCGAAACCAGGTCATCCGGGCTGAGCGAAGCCAGACCCTGCAGGTCCGAGCTGACGCCGTTGCGCTCCAGAACAGCCTTCGTGTCCGAGGCGTTCCAGTTGATCAGGTCGGCGACGCCGAGCGACTCGAGGATGGCGATGGTCTCAGCTTTCTTGGCTGCCATCTTGCCACCGGAGCGCTCACGAGCGACGCGGTCGATCATGAACAGGATGTTCAGCGGGTTGTCGTGCACGCGCGAACCGCCCAGGAACGGGATCGGCTCGGCAGTGCGGTAGATCTGCTTCACGCGAGTGAAGAAGTCCGACTTACCGGCGCCCGGAGGGCCGATAACGACGAGCGCCTGCTTGTCGGCTTCCGCGCCCATGAGGGCGGCGCCGAGGTAGTTGTTGACGACGTTGTGGACCGGCGCTTCGATACCGTAGAAGCTGCCGAACGCGTTGTAGGACAGGATGCCGTCCTTGCCGAACGCGCGCTGCACTTCAGCAGAGCGAGCGTCGTTGGTGCCGGCGCGGACGATCAGACGATGCAGGCGAGCCTTCGCGGACTCGACCATGGCGGGGTACTTCTTGATCTCGCCGAGCAGTTCAGCAAAATTGCCGGTGAACGGCTCTTCGCGAGAGAAAAGACGATTGTCAGTGTGCTTAGACATGGCTAAAACCTCTCTTTGGTTAGTGGGCTGCGGGATTCCGGGGTTTTGGGGAATCAGTTGGTTTTCCACAGCTCATAGTCCTTGATGTACTGGAGCGCTTCTTCAAGCGAGTGCTCGGAATAACCCAGAGCACGGAACCGCTCAAGCGACTCCTTACGATGGATGAGCTCGGCTTCCTTCAGCTCGAACTCGGGACGGAGAATCCTCTCGACCTTCTTAGCGATCTCTTCGTTGAGCATCGCGGAGATGCCCTTCTCGAGTCGCGGAAGCGATTTCCAGTCGAGCTGCAAGTCTTCGGTGGCCGCTTGGTCACCTGCCTTGAAGCGCTTCTGGTTGTCGCGGACCAGGTCGAAGAGTTCAGCTTCCAGAGCCAATCGCGCCTTGTCCCGAGTCTCCGAACTGGTATCGCCGCACCAGCGGTCGATCAGGTCGAGGAAATCGGTGTCGACGTCAATCTTGCGGCTCCGGTCGTTGGGATCCTGGAAGGAACGAGTACCCTGCGCATAGTGTTTGCTATGCAGCCGGTACTTCTGGAAGAGCTCGGCAGCACGGTCCTCAAAGTCCGGTGCCACCACCGAGAGGAGTTCACGCCGCAGAACGCGACGATACTCGTCCTCGATGATGCCGGGCTTGTCGGTCTTGGAGGTGGCGGGCTTCAAGAACTCGAGACAGTTCTTGAGCACCTCCTTCTCCTTGTCCGTCAGACCAGGCTTGTTCGACAGCTCCGAAACCTTGGCTCGCAGAAACGCAATCATGCGCAGCGAGCTGAGGAACTGCGGCTTTCGCTTCAGATAGAAGTCGATCGCCTGCGAAACGATGGAGAGCATGTCAGCCATGTTCAGGCCGTACATGCCTTCGTCCGCACCAGCTTGGCGCCAGAGGTCGGGCACGCTCCAGAATTCCTTCTCGACCTTAGGAGTCGAGCGAGATGACGTGGAGAGAGTGCCTTCCCAGGCGCCGCCGGGCAGCTCGTTGGAGATGCCGGTCGGGTTCTTCTTGACCTTGATCAACGTCTCGCCGTCGTACATCCGAGCGCGGGTCACGATATCAACTTCGTGATCCTTCTTCATGCGCGAGATGACGGCAAGCAACGCTGCCATCTTCAGAGCCATCGGGTCGATGTGCGGCCGTTCCTTCATCTGTCCGATGAAGTCGCGGTACGCAAGTTCCTCTTCCGTAACAGACAGGATGTACGGGACATCCATGACGTGCAGCCGGCGAGTGAACTTGTTCGGGTCCTTCTGGCTCTTAATGAATGCATCCCAGGACCCTGGATTGGTCTGTCCGAGGAGCACCGCATCCAGCGGCAGAGTGCCGAGGATGCGACGGTCGTTGGTCGCCTCGAGCAGTACATCAAGCTCGGAAGCCTGACCCTGCGCGGGAGTCGTGACTGCGAAGATCTCGGGCATGTCGATGATGCCGCGAGAGCCCTTCTGCAGAGCCGTCGTCAGAGGTTCACCCTGACCAGGCGCAGAAGGCGTCCAGGTGCTGATGCCGAACTCGCGGCTCGAGAGCCGCATGGCATGCACCTGTACATCGAAGAGGTTGGGATTCTTCTCGTCCTTGCCATGCATCAACTGTTTCCAGCAATGCTGACAGGGGCGGCCGGCAGTCGCCATCACGTCTTTGAGGACGTTTTCGATGCCGAGATGCTTGGCGATCTCCTGCTGCTTCGCTTCAGGCAGGAGATTCAGAAGGTTGATGGGGTTTTCGTGGACCGGGCAGCCGGCGACGGTGTAGACGATCTGGCCTTCCAGAACCTCTTTGAACGCGTCGATCAAGAAACTCTTGCCCGAACCAGGACCGCCGCGCAGGATAAGCGCGAGGCGGAGCTGGTAACCGTTGGCTGCTGCGGCACGAAGGTGGTTGAGAATGCGGTGAACAGTCCGCTGAGAACCACGCACATGGTCGAATGCCTTGTACGGGGTCACTCCGAACTGCTTCAGCATTTGCAGGTAAGGGCGGCGCTCGGGAAGAGCGTCGGTGATCTCACCCTTTGACTCGATAGCATGCACCAGAAGACTTGCAGCCGTCTGAGCGATGTGCGGCTTTGTTTTGAGCCGCACGAGGAATTCACCAAATGTGATTTCCTCCGCTTTCGTCGGCTGAAGTCCCAGGAGCGTCCTGAGTTGGTCGATTTCCGACATGGAACTACCTCCTAGGTTGTTACAGGAAGTTGAGGCTGTCCCCTTAATTGGAGGCAACCTGAAAACAGCGTGTTGGAGCTCGAATAGCTCCGAGCCACACTGGATCGGAGAAGTACTCAGCAACCAACACACGTTCAGCTTGTGGCTGTTCATGCAGTCAGTTCACTAAGGTTCGCCGTGCAGAGTTGGCTATTGCAAAAATCAGGCGCCGGAACAGCAGCCTGGTCTCCTTCTTTTGTTGTCCATCTCTAGCGCAGCAAGTATGTGTTCACCACCCCTGGTGTCACTTCCGCAGACTGTCGGCAATACACATGACAGCTTAAGTCTTGGGTGCGGGAAAGAAATTTATTGCGGGTGTGCGGGGTGAGGGACTTACCAGCGAGAGAGAAGGAGAACAAAGGGACTCAGTAAGGCTAGCAATTCTATATAGAGCGGTCATATTTAGAATTCCTCAAGCATTGATCTGGTCAAGTGCAATGCTAAAGAAATCGTTAGCCGAGTGGCTTTTGGGGTGAAGTCAAGGTGAATTTTGGCGGTCAACCCTCAATTCTGTTGCGGAGAATACGTATCTGGATACCCCAAAATATATTGCTGGGCTTGACTATTTATGGGGTGGTTTTTCGGATCTCAAGAAGTGCCCGAAAAGCCTTGCGGGCTGGCATTCTTATGCAGAAGTTATTCTCTGGATCTCGTGTAACGGTTAGCGCGGGTGTTTTATGTCACGAAATTGCCGCAAAAGCCCGCCCTTGGCATCTTTTCCTCTTGGTTACTGCCGGGACAAAATTGTTGCAAATGCAGTTGATGTCAAAAATATAGCTAAGTTTCAATTCATATTCGAGCCCCTATTGGTTTTTGCGTTTCAGCACAGTTTTGTCTGCTCTGAAATCGCAGCAGCGGACTTCGTTCTGTACCGCTCTGCAGTGCTACTGTCCTCTGCGCTAGTTAGGCTTTCCAAGCGGTAGTTCTGGTACTTCGCTGTGCATGATTAATGCCTGGGTCAAAGGAGGCTGCATTCGGAATATCGTGCCGTCAGTAGGGACGGCTGATTGCTTTGTTAATGTGACGGTGCGACGGCGCCTTGGCGCGATGGAGCTGAAGATCGGCTCTCAAAATAGATCCTTGTGCGTTCTAAAAGTTCCATGTATGTCATTTGAATCAGGCGTATAAGGATGATGGGAAGCCTGTGGAAATCCACTATTCTGTGTTGTCATGCTGCGCGAGCCTGGCGATTGGTGTAATGGTCGAGTCTTAGGAGGTCCTCTGGAACGATATGCGTAGCTAGCACGAACATTCTAAGCCCGCTGCCGATCTTCCAGTCGATTTCGTAGAACTGGCTCAGGCTGCGCTCGGAAGGCGTTAGTTGCTTTCCTGCGCTTTGGCTTTGAAGCGTAAATACGATTCGATAAACTGATCGAGATCTCCGTCGAGAACGGCTTCCACTGCGAAGGTCTCATATTTGGTGCGTACGTCTTTTACAAGCCGATCATCAAGGACGTAAGAGCGAATCGCGTTTCCCCATGAGGCGGAAACTGATTCTCCCTTAATCTTGGCGAGTTCTGCTTCGCGCTCCTGTTGCTTAATTGCTAGGAGTTTTGATCTCAGAAGCTCCATCGCCAACGCTTTGTTTTGCAGTTGGCTTCGCTCTTGCTGGCACTTAACCGCTATTCCAGTAGGCTTATGTACGATGCGCACTGCCGACTCGACTTTGTTGACGTTTTGTCCTCCTGCTCCACCAGAGCGCATCGTGTCGATTTCGATGTCGTCATCTTTGATTTCCACAATAGAATCCATGTCATCCATGATGGGGCTAACTTCTAATGCAGCGAAAGATGTTTGGCGTGAGTCATTGCCTTGCTTGAATGGTGATTTTCGAACGAGTCGATGAACGCCCTTCTCACAGCTTAGATATCCATAAGCAAATGGTCCATCTACCTTAAACGTGGCGCTCTTTATGCCTGCTTCTTCTCCCTGCGATTGCTCCAGCAGTTGAGTTGAATAGCCCTTCCGCTCAGACCAGCGCAGATACATTCGCAAAAGCATTTCAGCCCAGTCCTGAGCGTCAGTTCCACCTGCGCCTGCGTTAATGCTGACTATTGCAGATGATTGATCGTAGTCGCCACTGAGCAGCATCTGAAACTCGAACTTATCGAGCTCTGCTATTAAGTTCTTGAGTCCATTCTCTATCTCGGCAGCGATAGATTCATCGCCTTCTTCCTGGGCAACCTCATGGAGCACTTGCAAATCAGATTGTGTTCTTGACCACCGGTCCAAGGTCTCCAGTTGTGCCTTTATCCTTGACATGCGCTGCGTTACTTGTTGCGCTTGTTTGGGATCTAGCCAGAAGTCAGGAATGAGCGTTTTTTCTTCTAGCTCTTGAAGTTCAGTCTTGAGCCTGTCTGGGTCAAAGATAGTCGCTGACTTTCGTCACGCGCTCCTCAGCGTTCTCAATTTCTCGCTTTAGTTCAGACAGCATCGGCATAACATCTTCTCCAGGTGAAAAACGTCGGGGCTTGGCAAGACCGGCGTTTGCAAGAATCTGGATCTAATTCTACACGCGATATAATGCCACCGGCTTCACGGAAACTATTTACTCAGGAAGCCTTCTGTCCTTGACAGCTAATGACTATTTCATTTTGGCTAGATAAAAATGAAGAGAAGGCGACGGAAAAATATGACGTCGTTATTGTTGGGGCTGGTGTTGCTGGCGCCGCAGCCGCATATTGGCTGAGCCGCCGAAAGAACCTAAATGTTCTGCTTCTGGATTCTGGTACTGTTGGCGGTGGCGCATCCGGGCGCAACGGTGGCTTTATTCTTCGCGGAATCTTTGCCTACTACAACAAAGCAGTACAAGCCTACGGGCGCGATACAGCGCAATGGATATTCCGATTCAACGAAGAAACGCAGTCACATTTGCGCGAACTCATTACTCGATACGGGAACGCATTCTCGTATATCCAGAGTGGGTCTTATCTTCTGGCTTCTTCTCTCGAGGAGTTGCAGGACCTTGAGCAGTCCGCAGAACTGATGAAAGAAGACGGGTTCGACGTCGAGTATGTGAAGGAAGACCCGCTTGATCGCGGCTTCTATGGAGCCATCTTCAATCGAAATGATGCTGGCGTAAATCCTCATTTGCTCGTGAAGTCCCTTGCCGGTATAAGCGCTTTCCCAGTTTACGAAAACGACGAGGTGTACAAAATTGAGCCAAATTCTGACGGCTCAATTTTGCATACCCAAAACAGGTTGATTCACGCACGGACTGTGCTCCTCGCTACAAATGCCTATCTGCCCCTCCTTCTGCCGGAATTTCGAAATATCATTCAACCTGTTCGGGGCCAGATAATCGTTACCAGGCCGTTGAAAGAAGTAGTTTTGGAGCGGCTGTGTTATGCAAATTACGGCTACGAGTATTTCCGCCAACTCTCGGACGGTCGTTTTCTCTTAGGGGGATGCCGTGAGCCTTTCGCCAAAGATGAGGTTGGATACGACGACATTCTAACGGCAGACGTTCAGAATTCGCTTCACCATTATTTGAAGGACCGCTTCCCTGAAGTTGCAGGCGCTAGCATTGATTATCGTTGGTCAGGAACAATGTGTTTTACGCAGGATGGTTTGCCAATTATTGGGGAGCTAAAAGACAAACCCCGTGTCTATTATCTTGCTGGCTGTAATGGGCATGGGCTTGGATACAGCTTGGCTCTAAGCAAGCTCTTTATCGAATTCGTTTTTGATGGTGCATCGCCAGGAATTTTTGACGCCAAGCGTCCTTCGCTCGAAAAGAGTCGAACATAGATGGGCAGTTTTAGGTCAAATCAGAACGACACAATTAGGGGAATCGGAGAATATTCAGTGAGACACGCTAAAGGAAAAGCTTGTTGGTATTTTATAGGGGTCGCGCTTTTGGCGTTGGCCTGCTGGCAGCCCGCCTTTGCTGACGGGCACAGATCCATTATTTTGCTGGATGGGAAGTGGCAAATTGGCGAAGGTAGCATGCAAACTGTGCCGGAGCATTTTGATCACAGTGTTCCGGTTCCAGGTCTAGTTGAAATGGCGGAGCCGAAATTTCCTGAGGTCGGGTTCAAAAGTGCCAGGAGACAGGCCTTCTGGTATAAACGAAAATTCAATATCGAGTCTGCCATTCCTGAACTAGCATTGGTCAAAGTGCATAAAGCGATGTTTGGGAGCAAGGTTTTCTTAAATGGGCAGGCGCTCGGGGAACATATGCCTTCCTTTACACCCGGATATTTCAACGCCAAGCCGGCGCTGAAGCAAGGCGAAAATGAGATCGTTATCCGTGTTGGCGCTTTTATGGATGCTGTTCCGAAGCCAATTCCATCAGGTTGGGATTATGAAAAATACAAGTTCATTCCGGGAATTTTTGATTCAGTTGAAATGATACTAGGGCATGTTCCATTCATTGATCGTGTTCAAGTTCAACCTGTTTTGGAGAGCAAATCCATAAATGCATATGCCTGGATAAGCGCTTCTGAAGTGAAGAAAGTTAAGCTTCACTATAGGGTTAGCGAAGCTAAGACTGGGCGCCAAATAGCAGAAGGCGATTTTGATGCTGATGCTGCAAGCGGTGCAAAGGGCCCCTCCGCCAAAGTGTCAATCCCAATTCCTGATTGCCATCTCTGGTCGCCTGAAGACCCGTTCCTGTATGAGCTCGCGGTGACAAGCCCGGCCGACAAATTATCGACGCGCTTTGGAATGCGTTCCTTCCGTCTGGATCCCAAAACAGGGCGAGCTGTTCTGAATGGTCGTCCATACTTCATGCGCGGTAGTAATATAACACTCTATCGATTCTTTGAGGATGCAGAATGCGGAAACCTGCCTTGGAATGAGGATTGGGTACGTAGGCTGCATAAAGCATGCAAGGACTTTAACTGGAACACTTTGCGATATTGCATTGGTTTTCCACCCGAATTCTGGTACCGCATAGCTGATGAAGAAGGCATTCTGATTCAAGACGAGTTCCCCATTTGGAACATGGATGCGAAAAGGGGGGATTATGATCCCAAAGAACTTTCCGGTGAATACAAAGAGTGGATGCAGGAAAGGTGGAATCATCCTTGCGTCATCATCTGGGACGCTTGCAATGAGACTAACTCGCCTGAAATAGAGCAAGCGATTAAGCTCGTTCGCAACTTGGATTACTCCAATCGACCGTTTGATAACGGTTGGCGCTGGCCGAAATTGAACACGGATTCTCGTGAATTGCATCCATATCACTTCCAAGATCCTAATTTCAAGCTTTCTCAAATTACGAGCGATGATGGGAAGCTTGGCTGGGTGCCTGGCCTGAGTCCGATAATCGTTAATGAATATGGCTGGCTCTGGACTAATCGAGATGGTACTCCAACGTCTCTGACGAGAGAGTTATATCAAAATTTGCTAGGAGCCAAGGCAACTCCTGCTGAACGCTTCAACCTATATGCTCGCTACACTGCCGCGGAGACGGAGTTTTGGAGAGCTCGACGCGCGCTTGCTGCGGTCATGCATTTCTGTATTCTTGGTTATTCTCGCCCTGGCGATGGGGATCGTCCCGTCACCGGTGCGACAAGTGACCACTTTACGAATGTTGCTAAGCTTGAGTTCGAGCCACTATTCACCAAATACGTTGGGGATTCGTTTGCACCGGTCGGGCTTATGATCGATGCTTTTGCTGATGACTACAAGGGTGGAGTTAAACAGGAGTTTCCGGTCATTTTGATAAATGATCTCTACGACGACTGGACGGGACCAGTGCGCTTCAGACTTTTGAAAGATTCGAAAGTCATTCAAGAACTAACGAATGAATGCAAGGTGAGCAAGTTGGGTAAGGAGATCACCAAGTTTACGGTGGAAATTCCGAAGGAGCCGGGTAAATATCAAGTCGAAGCTGCCTTAGTAAAGCCTGGCTCTAAGGAAGTAGTAAGCCTTCGGGACTTCAGCGTGTATCGCCAATATTAGTAGCGCTTTTGGCGTGCTTGCTCGCTATTTCTGTCGCTGACTAGAAGGGAGCGGCATAAGTCCGGGGCGCTGTGCATCGGCGCGGCTAAACGTAAGAGTTGTGCTGACGGTGCATATGAAAAGCTTGAGTTGCTTTGCTGCTTCTGTTGTTGATGCGTTTTTTTAGTTTTCTAGCAAGCGGCGCCAGTCAACTGGTACTTGAGGGACGTCCGGACCGCCTTTCAAGCCTGGGTCTTCCCACATTGAATTGCCGACCGTAACCGGAACTGTGTTTGATGATTCTATTTTGCCGACTTTCACTTTGATTGGAATGCCGACTTGTCCGGAAACTGCGCCCATGTCAGCGTAGAAGTTAGGTACAACAACCACTAGCTGTTCGGTTGTACCTGATACAACGCTAGCCGCCGTTTCTCCGAAGAAAACTTGGTTTTCGCCCAATTTCTTGGAGAAGTTCTTTCCAAAAACTGTAAGTTCAGCGCCTGGCGGTACTCCGTTGAAGTTAGTGCCAGTGAGCTCTGGAATGCCGCGAATTGTAATTTTCAGAGGTTTGCTAGCCATACCATTTACGGTGACCTTTACCTCTGTTTCGCCTGGTTGGAAATTTTTCGGTATCTTCAACTTCAATTCTGTGGCAGTTGCCTTGTTTACCGTGACCTGTTTGTTGGCGATGGTCACTATGTCTTTCGTGGGAGTTGTATCGAAGTTGCTCCCTTTTAAGGTTACATCACCGCCGACGACAACTTCATCGGGATTGACTGACGTAAGTTTGACCTTAATTGGAGTTGTAATTTTCCATTCGACGGTGGCTCCTGCACTGCCTTGTCCCTGAATGACCATCTGATTTGTGCCACTGGGGATTTGCCCTGTCATGTCCATGGTCACGCTGTTTTTGCCCTGGAGAGTGCGCTCCGTGTAGAGCATTCTGCCGCCCATCATGATGCGCAGCCAGTTGAAGTGAACGCCGCTTCCACCAAGTGGTGTGTACGTCGCAGTGAATGTCAACTGATTCTGATTTTTCGCATCATCTGGTTGCCAGTTAAATAGGGTGGTGAATTGTTCTTCCGATTTTCCGCCCGTAAGCCTGTAACTTCCTGAAGCTACGGTAATATCTGTGGTGGCTTCTGCGGTGGCAGCTGCTTTTTTCTTTTTCTTCCTAACGCCCACTACTTCACCAGCATCTTTACCGATTGTCGTTCCCGGAGGCGGTGGCGGTATCAAACCTTTTGATTTTGGCTTTGTTTCTTGATTTGGTCTTTGTGGGTCGTTATTTGAAGCTTGGGTGTCCGAGGTTTTGACAACGTCGCTTGGTCGCTGCGGCATTGCTTGTCTTTGCGGATTGCGCTCGTCGCCGCCCAGTTTGACAGCCTTTGAAGCTCCGGCTGAGGTTTCGCGGTCACCCTGAGCAAGTGCCGGCAAACCGATTGCCAGAACTAGAGAAACGGCAGTAAGAAGACCCTTTTTCATTCTAAGAACTCTCCCCGCGAACTTCCAAAATGGACAAAAGCCCGAGACTAGTAACCAGTTAATTATAGAGGGTCTGAGACGAAAATGACCGAATCAAGAGGAAGCCTGTGCAGCCATTTCTTCCAAAAATAGCTTGACTTCTTTTTGCCTTGGCAACGCCGGAATCGCTCCAGGCTTGGTGCAAGCGAGTGCTCCAATCGCATTTGCTTGCCGTACAATTTCGCTAATTTTTTCCTGACTCAAATTTTTCAATGTGCTGCGTTTATCAGTCATCCCTTTGAGCTCGTTGAGCAATCCGCTCAAAATTCCGGACACAAATCCGTCCCCAGCGCCGGTTGCTTCCACAAAATTCACTTTGAAACCGCCGACTGTTTTCTGCCCTTTCTGGCATGCGAAAAAGGCGCCGTCAGAGTCCAAAGTTATGATAAGCAAAGGCAGGTCGTGTTCTTGTCTTAGTTTTTCGGCAGCTTCGAACTCTCGCGAACCGGTTAAGAATTCGAGTTCATCGAGATTTATCTTCACAAGGTCTGCCGATTTGAGGGTCGAGAGAATAGTGTTCCGGCAACGATCAGGAGTTGGCCACAACCCGATTCGGACGTTGGGATCGTAAGAAAGCAACAGCTTGTGTTTGCTTGCCAATTCGATTGCTGTTTGTGTGGCAGCCTTTGCCGGATCAACGATTGCGCTGATCGACCCGAAGTGCAGAATGCTGGCACTTGCGAACTGTTTCTCCGAAAGATCATCAGGAGCCAGCCGCGCGTCAGCTACGGACACCTTGGAAAATTCTGCCAGCTTGCGGTCGCCGTTGGACATAGTGACAACGTATGCCATGCGAGTTTGTGCATCAGAGTCGACTATTGTTCCAGAGGTGTCGATGCCTTCCTCTTCGAGAATTTTCTTTAGCCATTGCCCGAACTCGTCGGTCGAAACTCGTCCGAGGAACCCGGCGGAGACGCCTTGTCGAGCGAGCCCAACTGCAACGTTTGCTGGTGCTCCACCCGGTGCTTTAGTGAATGATTTTGCATCATTCAACTCCGCACCAATTTCTGTGCAAACCCAGTCTACAAGGATTTCGCCCAGGCATAATACGTCCGACATCTGTCAAATCTCCATGCAACCATACGGGCTAATCCCGCTTCGCGAAATTATATCCGTTTGTTGCCTCCTGAATATTTCTATTGGAAAATCGTTGCCCCATGTCACAGCTTAATTTTGAGGGGGAAATCCCCCCTGAAACTCCGAGTAAGTCCACCAGCCTTAGAAAACTTCTCTTGTCCTCTTTGGAACCGTGAGTATAATTAGCCCGAGGATTTGGGGTGAGTAGCGTGAAAAACGTTGCTAAATTGCTAGCTTTAGTTCTTGTTTTGTCTCTAGGCTCAAGCGCTGTAGAGGCGAAAAAGAAAGTCGCATCAAATTATTTGCCGCACCCAACACTTGGTGGCGTGGGCAGATTCTCGTCGAAAGCTGTAGACCCCAGTATGGCATTCGTCATGTGGCAGGTAAGCCACAATCCCGAACTTATGCATGTTGAATACCTGAAACACTATCTTGGGAAGCCAGAGATAATGCAGGTTGGCGATAAGTCTTATGCTTGCTTCTGGTACGACCATGTCAGGCAACCTCGAGTGGAGTTACATCAGGAAGAGGATAAAACGGGGCAGCATTTGCAATCGCGAATGATATTCAACTTTCCTGGAAATGAACTTAGTATCGATGATTTCAATAACGTCTATGGTGACGGATACAAGCGCTTCTTTGATTATGCCGGCCATCCCAACGAACTTTACTCCTTTGCGCCTAACACTTCTCTGGCTGTTACGTCGCCGCTGAATTGTTTTGCTGTGAAGAAGGCTACGGTTACGTATTTGGGACCGGTTTTAGCGCATCCAGCTGATCACCATTTCCAACATTCAAAAGCTCACTATCGAGCAAAAGTGCAAGCTCATCACGACAATGGCAATTGGGGTGAACTTTTGCTTCACGCTCAGGAGAGGGTGCATGACCATCCAGGGGACGCGGAAGCACATGCGATGCTGGCCAAAGCAATGATGAAAACAGGCAATGTTCACGATGCGATTGGTGAATATAAGTATGCTCTATCGTTGAATCAACAAGCCAACGATCCTGCTGTTCGTCAGCTTTGTATAGCCGGTTTGCAAGACCTGCATGTAGTACCCAAGGATTATAGTGAGAACGCCTCACCTCAGAAAAACGAGCAGATTGCAGCCAAGAGCAAATTGAACTTTCATCATAGTGGGCAAAGGTTGCGCGTTGACGGTCAACAAGATCCAGCTGAGCAGGTCCCGCAACATGCCGTTCAAGTCGCGGGGAAGAGCTCAACTCAAACTGCACAAGAGCAGACCTATTAGTTCGATCGCTCCTCACCTTCGCTTTGGCACTTCTGGCATTGATGTTATGGCCCGTCAGGAATAATTGCCGTTAATGGCAGCGTTGCTTGCTACAATCGATTACTGGGCAACAATGTTCGATCTTGCGGGCAAATGGATTTGATTGGCGCGACAATTGAAGGGAAGTACAGGATTCTTTCCGTTTTGGGAGCAGGCGGGGCAGGTACCGTCTACAAAGCGGAACAAGAGGATCTGACAAGGTTCGTCGCCATAAAGGTTCTGCATAAGAACAACGAGAATTCTGATGATCGGTTGAAACTAATTCGGGAAGCGAAGAACCTCTCCGCTGGTCAAGATCCAAGCATCATAAAAGTCCTTGCTGTTGGTGTGCTCGACGATGACAGCCCATACCTAGTAATGGAATATGTCGAAGGCGAAACGCTGGATGCGTTCATTGCAAAGAAGGGCGTCCTTTCTGTTGCAGAGACGATTGAAATAGGCATGAAAATTTCGCAGGCATTGTCTGCTGCGCACTCAAGCAAATTGATCCACCGAGATTTGAAACCAGCAAATATTCTCATTGAGGAGCGCGGCTCAGAGCGCTTTGTGAAAATATTGGACTTCGGTTTGGCCAAGAATGTTTCGCAGACTTCCAGTCTTGCGCAACGAAACACTGCAACTGGTGCGATTGTGGGTTCAATTGCATATATGGCTCCAGAAGTCTGTTCTGGGCAGCAAGCAAGTGCTCAATCGGATGTTTATGCCCTCGGCTGTATTCTGTACGAATGCCTGGTTGGTCACGCAGCGTTTGTTTCCGACAATATTCTGGCTTTGCTTAACATGCATCGCGAGGAGTTGCCGGCGTCTCTGCGCGAGCAGCAAAAAGACATTCCGGCGGATCTAGAGCTGATCGTTTTTAAGTGTATCCAGAAGGAGCCGCGAGATCGATTTGCCTCGGCAGATGAACTATTCTCTGCCCTTGACGCTGTCAAGGAAGGGCGATCGCTGGAAGCGACACTCAATGGTGTAATAACGGGATCTCGAGCTCAAAAGAAAGGAAAGACGAAATCCTACCCTCTGCCGGTTATGGTGGTCGCGGCGATTTCAGTGTCAGTGTTTGTAGTTTGTGTTGCTTATCTTGCGCAGAATAAAAATGCTCCCCAGAAACGAAGTCTGACCGCGACACCTTTGCAACATTTAAAGTCGACCAAGAAGTTGCGTGGTATCAATGCCGATACCATTGATTCTCGGGCTCGAAAAATGATTCTGGAGTTTGAAGACATATCGGATGGCTCTGATAGCCAAGAGAGAGCCAGAGCCATGGCATTCATACCTGTCGCGGACGGAATAATCAAAGACACTGGTAAGTTTGAAATTCTCTATCTTGCTTGGTTTCTCAAAGGACGGGCTTATGCCAAGTTGAGCGATCCTATAAAATCTCTGGATGCATATAAGCAATCCTTGTCCTACGCTATCGATGCCGCTCACGGTAAGGAGCCATACCAGGCGGTTTATTCTTATTCTGGAATAATCCACGAGGCTGAAGCGCTTCGAGATTATGCAACTGCTGAAAACGCAGGTTTGAATGCACTCAAGATCATTGAAGGTAGTGCTGCGGGAAAAACTTTGCCTGTGATTAATATTCCCTATTTGGAAAACGCAAGGCTGTTGAATTTTTTTGGACTAGCGTTAGAGCATGAGTTCAACTTTCGCTTAGCTCGAGCTGAACTTGCCTTGGGCAAACTGACTAAAGCAAGGAAGCATGCTGAGCGGGCGTTGAGTCTAGCTGAGTCTATGGAGCGTGGAACAGTTCATACTCGGGTGACGCTGGCCAACATTCTGTCAGAATTGAAAGAATCGAAGTTGGCATTAGTACAGGCTTCGACCTGCGAAAAACTGCTAGCGGAGTTGAGCCGCTCATCTGGGCACGGAGAAGCTATGCCCACTGTTAGCGATATCTTTAACGGGACGGCAAATAATAGCCCGGAATTTCTCTTGGAACAATATAGACTACTGGCAAATTACTATGTGAAGTATGGTTATAAACAGGACGCAGTGCGTGTTTTCGATGCCGCCATCGATTTTGCGAAAGAGCATAACTTATCTCACGGTGCTATTGTGCACATGCAGCTAAATGTCCAGAACTTAAGAAGGCAAATAGGTACGACAAAATAGTGCTGCCGAGCTTTTGGCGTCCTTGAATGCTGGTTGACTTGGGTGTTCACATGGATCGGATTACCGGAGCAACTTCGGCCTCCTTGGATTGCTAGTCTTGATTATGAGTTCATCGTTTTTCCTGTGTTATACTCGCTTCAGCGGTTGATGAAGACCCGCTAGAAAGTTGAGTTGACGTGCCTAATACAGAGAAAACGAAGTCAGTAAACGTGGATCGCGAAGCGATTCGCCAGGCTTTTGAGAAGCATCAGAAATCCTGTGATGCAGCAGACAGGGAAAAGCTCGATCGTCTTTTGATTGACTACGCTGTGGTCGCAATGAAGTTCACCTATTCCCCCTATTCGGAGTTTCCGGTTGGCAGTGCTGTTCTTAGTAAAACCGGAGAAGTTTTCCTGGGATGCAATGTTGAGAATGCCTCATACGGATGCACAATTTGTGCCGAGCGAACTGCGCTTGTAAAGGCTGTTTCAGAAGGCTTCAAGGAATTCGACACAGTTGCCGTCGTATGCGAGAAGAACAAGGATGCCTGGCCGTGCGGCGCATGCCGTCAGTTCATCGCCGAATTTGGCGGGGCGATCCGAGTAATAGTTGAAGGATCAGATGGAATGGTCCATGTGAAAAGCATTTCTGAGCTACTCCCGAACATGTTCGGACCAGGGGCACTCGGCAAGTAGGTCTAGATTTAATCTTACTTCGGGCCCCTAAGATCCTACGCCAAAAGCTGCGAAGCCAACAAAATGGCAGCTGACGGCTTGTCGCCCTTAGTTAAAAAGTTCTTGACATTGCCCGGTCCTATGTTTCAATAGGAGGGCTAGACTTAGCAGGGAAGGTCGGGCAGTTAACCCTCAGAAATTACTATGATAGGAATTAACCGGCGATGGTAACGACTTCATTTAACAGAGCGGACGCACCAACAGACGTGAAAGCTGAAGGTTCTAAGGAGCAAGGCGTCCTAGCTCAAGCCATATCAGGCAAGGCCATGATTGACGAAGTGCAAGCAAGCACTTTCGGATCGATCGCTCAAGGCGGCTCAGAGAGCCTCCAGAAAGGTCTAGACGCAGGCGCTAAGGATATGAATGCCGACCTTGAAAACAAAGGTACTCTTCCTCAGCGATCAAGTGAACTTAGTGATGCTACTCCTGGCGATAAGTCAGCGAATTTCCAAGCAATGATGGCTAGCGAGAAGGATAACGCTGACGAAGCGATGACGAATACGTTCCAGCATGTGGAGAATAATCAACCTGTTGAGAAGAAGGAAGAGTAATTCCACATCTCATTGGACAAAGCTAAAAACGCTGCTTCGGCAGCGTTTTTTTTTGCTCGTGCAACGCTTTTTTTGCTCGTGCAACGCTTTCTCCGCTGCCATCCTCCGAAGATGTTTTGCGCCGGCTGGATAGTCAGATGCGTTTGCTCTTGGCGAAGACTGTGGGAGCGGTAAACCGAGGCGGGAACGTAATTCGATGCGTTTGTACTTAGCGGAGGATGCAGAGGCCCAGAATGCGGCGGGAGCATCCGGAGCCCTTAAAACTAGAACTTCAACACGTCAGAGATGCGCTTAGCAGCTAGCTCGTGACCGGCGTTGGAGAAGTGATACTTCAAGAACATAGCCTTTGGATCTTTTGCTTTGAAATAGTCTTCGGATAGATCGAGATATGTGAAACCAGCCGATTTGGCTTGCTTCTGGAGCGCTTCGATTTGTACTCCGTAAACCTTATCGTTAACTATATTTGGAAAACAAACGAGCATCAGGTTCGCATTCATGTCCTTACAATCAGCATTTACACGTTCGAAGATCTGTTCACTTATCGTCCATGGGTTCTTGTGTGTGTATGGAGCTTGAACGTTCCATTGTTTCTTCGAGCCCGGCAGCAACTTCGTAAGGCTGCCTCGAACCTTTGAATAAAGCATTTCATTCAGGCTAAGTGTCAAATTCATGTGCGTCAGGATGCCGTAAATGCGGCTGTTTCGGCGCAAGAAATCGATAGTCGGATTTGGACGAAAACTGTCCTTGTTGAATTCCAAGATTGTGTTGTCTTGGGTAAGCTTGCCGTCGGCGCCGATGTAGAAGTATGGGCGTGGCTCTGCTTTTAATGTGTTGGGGTCGCGGATGTTCTCTATGTAATCGCCCCTGTTGTACATGAGGATGACCAGATCGGGTTGGAATGGCTTCACTTGTTTCTCGAGCTGGAGCATTTCTTGTCCGTTGGAGTAACTAGAGCAACCAAAATTAAGAACTTCGATTGTCTTGCCGTTTCTTTCTTCCGGCGTGCGGTCATTCAGCATCTTCTCCAGGACTGACCCGTAGGTCTTCCCCAGAGCTACCTGCATGCCCTCTGTTGCAGAGTCGCCGAGCAGAGCTATCCGATATACCCCCGCCGGCTTTTGGATCGCATGCTCGCGGTCACGGAGCCCCTGTGAGCTGAGATGCTCGTCCGAGTATCCCTCAAGTCTCCACACGACCTTCTTACCGGCAATATGTCGGACTCCGAGTTCGGAATCCGGCTCGAGAAACTCTTCATTACCGACGCCAGCGAAATTGCAGTAAGCTTCCAGTGCAAGTATTCCAATTGCCAGTGTCAATGCAAATTCCAGAGGAGCAAACCAGCGAACTGGTTTCTTCCTGATTGATTCAAGCTCCTCACGGTTTTGAGGAATTGTCGGTGTTTTACTTTCTTTTACTGTAGCTGGCATAGGAGTCTCTTGAATCTTAGGATGCGATTAGAACTGGAAGTAAATAAATGGTGCTACATCACCGGGTGCAAAGCCCATAATGAGCAACCCGATCGATACGTATGCTGCAGCCCTTGTAGGCCAGGAATTATTCCAATAAGACATGGCTGGAGAAAGAACCGGCAACCCTTTCTTCTCGATTGCTTTTGCCAGCTGTTCTGTTGCGAGAAAGGCGGCATAAAGACCTAGTGAGAATGGCAAAGTTGAAGTCAGAAATGCGTTTATTACAGAAGCTGATGGAGCAACTGTGAACATTCGGCTGGCGACATGCAAAGCTTGCGGTACGTCACTTGCTCTGAACAGAATGCAAGCAAAGATCAGGAACGTGAATGTGAGTGCAACGCCCGTCCAGTGCCAAAGGAAATGGGGGCGCAGGCGGCTGAGAGCAGGAGTCCGATTAACGAAATCGCTCCAATCTTTGGTGACCACCAGTCCGGCTCCGTGGAACATTCCCCATATTACATAGTGCCAGTCGGCACCATGCCACAACCCGCCGAGTGCCATGGTGATGAAAAGATTTCGCTTGAGCTTGAAGTTGGATACGCGCGATCCGCCCATTGGAATGAAGAGATAATCCCGAAGCCAAGTCGAAAGCGAAATGTGCCAACGTCTCCAAAACTCAGTCAAACTGGCCGCAAGGAATGGCCAGTTAAAGTTTTCTGGTAGGCGATAGCCTAGAAGCAGTGCTGATCCGCGTCCAATATCCGTATATCCGGAAAAGTCCACATAAATTTGAATCGTAAATCCAACTGCTGCCAGCCAGGCATCAACTGTTCCCATTTGTGCAGGATTGTTGAAACCGACTGCGACTACGTGACCTAAATTGTCACCGAGAACCATTTTTTTGAACAAACCAATCAAGATAAGACCGATGCCCTCGCGGAAAGCTGCAGGGTCGAATTTGTGATCTGACTTGAGTTGATCATCGAAGTCCTGGAAACGTTTGATCGGTCCGGCGATTTGCGATGGGAAGAAAGCAGCAAACAATGCGAACCAGAAAAAGTTCGTCATTGGCTTGCTGCCACGGTAAACATCAACCAGGTAGTGAATGAATTCAAAAGTGAAGAACGAAATACCGAGCGGAAGCAGAATGTTCAATGTAGGGCTGCTGGCTGCCAGTCCGCTGTTCCATCCAATGAAGTCACCGGCAATATGTAATGAATTCCACACTGATTTCAATAAGAAGTCTGCGTATTTGAAGAAACAAAGGCTGCCCAAGTTAAAGATGAGCGATGCAACTAATATGCGCTTCTTGTGGTCGGCCCATTTATCGAGAGCGATACCAAAGAAGAAATTCACCAGAGTCAGTGCAAGGATCAAGAGCCCGTAGGTCGGCATCCAGTGCATGTAGAAGACGTAGCTGGCGATCAGCAATAGAATGCGTCTTCCCAAGGGTGGCAATGCCCAATGCAACGCGACGACGAAAGGTAAGAAGACCAAGTACGTGAAACTATTGAAGAGCACTTCTTTGTTCCTAGACTGGGATGGCTGGCGATAATAACACGCTTGGCACCCTCATACCTTTGCATCCTTACATCTTGGCGGGCATGTCCCACGGACGTGGGGCTCTGGGCGTTACATTGCATCTTGCTAATAAGACAAGTCGGCGACACAGTGATGACAAGCGGTGGCGCGAGTTGGCGGAATTGCTGTCTGTATCTCCACTTTGAAACCGACTTCCATTGGGCTTTCACAAGTTCGCAGATCTAAAACTTGTCTCAAACAGACGCGTGTTTTGATTCGTCCTTCGTGTGTTTAACCGTTGAAAGTCCTCGCAAACAGGCGAATTTCGGAGTCGTCGTAATGCATGTTTACATTTGAGATCTGATCACTAGCTTTCTAGGATGTCGAAGTCAATTCGATCTCTTTCTCAACTCATTTAGAAAACACCAAGCAGCAATAGTAACTAGTAACTGTTCCTTCTCCACAGCCTGTGGCGGTTGAACCTTGCTGTTTGGTTTTTTTGTGGGCGAAAGAGACGACGTTTGACCAAAACAAGAGAAGTCAAAATGAAAACGTTCTTTCGCAGAGCGTATTGGATCCTGCTTTCAGCAGCGATCGCAATCACGCTGTTTCTCGGCACCGCAATTTGGGGCGCCCTGATGAGCGGTGCAGCACTTCTGTGCAGCTTCGCTTGGCCCAGGCAATCCGACGATGCGTTGCAGAAAGTCTGTCTCGCCGCCGCCGTGCTGTGTTTCATTGGTGCGATGTTCGGCGGCTTTACTCAGGGCGCATGGCTCTGGGCTGGGGTTGCTGTGTTCGGCTTCCTCACTGTCACTGTGAAGATGCAGTAAGCTACGGCTTACGCACTTCGCGAACTCTTGCATCGTTGTGGTGCAAGTAGCGGACCTTAGGGATCGCTCAACTGAGCCTAAGAAGCTCAGACATGGAGATTACAATGCAAGGCAAGAAGAATTTCGTATTCTTCAATCTCGACGGAGAGTGGGAAAGCAAGGGCGTGATTGCACGTGTCGGACAGGTTCTGATCATTTGCCGCGACCTCAAGCGCGACGGCAAACCGGATCTGCAGGAACTGCGTCTGCCCTGGCACTGCTTCGAGCAAATCAAAGGCTCGTTGCAGACCGCCTACCTCCCTGGTCAGCCCAAAGGCACCGAAGCGCTCTACGCCTTCGAGGCCAAATGCGAGGCTGGCGGACTCCTGATCGTGCGGTTTGGCGAGCTCAGCCCGATCCCGTGCGATTACGTCGAGCGGAGTACCGGAATCACCATTTATCCGGATTACGCCCGCAAGTAGATTAGCAGCACCGCAAGCTGGCTGCTGAAGAGTATTCACCTGGAACCGAGCGTATCGGTTCTCTAACCAAAGAGAGGCTCAACAATGAGCGACGGTATGAAGGATCGCGGTCGTGCACTCGAAGAGAAGTGGGCGCGCGACGAGCAGGCCAAGGCTATCGAGCGGATGAAGAAGGGTGCGGGCGACAAGAAGAAGTCCGGCACTTCCAAGCCGAAGAAGGCTGCCGCCGGTTGCAAGTGCGCTTCTGAGTGCGCTTGTAGCTCGAAGGAGAAGGGCTGCGGTTGCAGCTGCTAATCCGTTCGGTCTGCCACTGAATCAGCGCTAGTTCGAAAAAGGAACGCTGAGCAGGTTTACTAGAGGGGAGGTTGGGCAAACAAATAAGCTCAACCTCCTCTCGCTTTCTATCTCTGGTTTGGCGCTCCGATGCAGTATTATCCGGTTTCCATCCTTGTAATCAAGATACTATATCAAGTCGCAAGAAGCCGAACCCCAACTAGGTGTGCAGTTTTGTGCCTTGATTTAGTGGCACCACAGATAGTGCGTTGTCGCGTCCGTAAAAGACGATCATGTCTTTCAATTTTGCGGCGAGTTCATCGCTTAGTGCATCTGGCTTGAAGCGCCATGTCCAGTTTCCTTCGGTGCTGGCAGGAAGATTCATTCTGGATTTTGAACCTAGGCCAAGAATGTCTTGCAACGGAACAATTGCAATGTCGCAAACTGAGGAGTATGCAGCTTCGATGAAGTCCCAATGGATTTCTTTGCCGTTGCTTTTGAAATAACGCATGCAGCGGTTTCTTTCGTTCTCGATCTGCGAAGCGTCCCGAGTAGAGCCAGCTCCCGCTTTGCTATTGAACCAGCCGGTGGCAGTATCGTTGTCGTGGGTTCCTGTATACACGACCGCATTTTTGACGTGATTGTGAGGCAAGTCGATGTTGCAAGCGTCTCCTCCGAATGCCATTTGAAGCACTCTCATTCCCGGGAACAGGAAATCATCCCGTAGCGCTTCGACGTCAGGAGTGATGACGCCCAGGTCCTCTACAATAATTGGAAGATCTCCCAGCACTTCTTTCAGGGTGCTGAAGAAGTCGCGACCAGGCACTTCCACCCAGCGACCGCGCTGTGCAGTTTTGTCGCCACCTGGGATCTCCCAGCATGCAGCAAAGCCGCGAAAGTGGTCGATGCGGACGATATCTACCAGTTCGAGCATCGCTCGGAATCGATCGATCCACCATTTGTAATTGTCTTTTTTCATTGTTTCCCAATCGTAGAGCGGATTGCCCCACAACTGGCCGGTCGCGCTGAAATAATCTGGTGGCACACCTGCGATTACTGTTGGCTTGCCCTCGCTGTCCAGCTTAAAGAGCTCGGGATGTTCCCAAACATCGGCTGAGTCATAAGCAACGAATATCGGAGTATCTCCAATAATGCTAATTTTTTTGCTGTGGCAATATTCGCGCAGGGCAGCCCATTGTTTGAAGAAAAGATATTGGAAAAACTTTTCTGCTTCAACTGGATCTTGTAATCGTTTCTCTGCTTGAGCCAGTGCGTTTTTATCGCGTTTGGAAAGCTCCTTCGGCCAAACATCCCAGGAGGCTCCGCCGTGTTCTTCTTTCAAAACACGGAAGAGAGCGTAGTTATCTAACCATGCTGCGTGCTTATTACAAAACCCGAGAAAATCTGCACGCAGGCTCGTATCCGTAGTGGATTTGTAATTATCGAAGGCAATGCCGAGCATCTTCTTCTTATATTCGATTGCTTTGCCGAAGTTGACCTTCTCTGTTGTGAAACGCGGTATCGGTTGCAGATCTGTTTCCGTAAGCAATCCATGCTCAACCAGTTTGTCTGGGCTGATTAAAAGAGGATTGCCTGCAAAAGCGGAGAAGCATTGATAAGGAGAATCGCCGAAGCCAGTGGGCGCCAATGGGAGAAGCTGCCATAAATGTTGACCAGAATCTGCAAGAAAGTCGGCAAACTTGAAAGCGTCTTCGCCGAGATCTCCTATTCCGTAGGGGCCTGGTAACGAGGTTGGATGTAAAAGCACGCCGCTGCAGCGAGGAAATTTCACCGTCGAACTCCAATGCATTTAAGTGATTTGGAGAATATACCATCTTGGTAGCCGCAGCGCTTTATACCCAAGGCTGCGGCTTTTCAGTGACGTCTCTTGAATTCAGTCCTCATTGCATCACTTATGCTTTTGAATAATCGTTTTAAGATCAAACTTTGCTGGCTGAAAGTCCTTCATCAGTTTCATTTCGGTCGAGCTAATTGGTGCGATTGGAATGATGGAAAGCGCACGATGTTCAGTGTGAAGAGTGACCGACATCGGGCGCGTAAACTCAGCAAGCCCTCGTGCGTTCAGCGGGCTGTATGCTGATGCGTCTGTGCTGAACTTGCCTAAGTCGTTGAAATTGCGTGGAGCTTGGAATTCAGAGAGGCTGCCTCTCAGTGTAACAGGTGCGAATCTTGCTGCTGCCGAGGCGCCGGTAAATCCACCAGCTGCCATTAGGGGGTAATCAAAGAAGGCCGATCCCAAGCGACTAGCAACTATGTCTTTGCTTTGATCGAATTTGGATGGATCGTGCCATGCGTCATTCATTGCCATCGCAGTTGGTGCCAGGCGGTTGACTGCGTCGCCGATTGCCAGTCCTGCTAGTCCTGCTGTGGCAAACTTCGCGGCGGTTCCCCAGCGTCCCCCAGCGTTGTGCATCACTGTTAGACCTGCTCCGATCAGAGCTGCGGTTCCAAATTCCAATGCCGTAGCAGCCTTGTTATCCCATGCATCTCGAGCGCGATCAGCAAAGCCCTGCTTGATTCCGGTGGACAAAAGATTAGCTTCCATCCGCAACTTGTCCGCTGTGGTGATGGTGGGCGCCTTGTCATCGAACAATACTATTGTTGGGTCTTCTATTTTTGTAAAATTTTCTGGCATGCTGGTTCCTCGCTTTCACACCTGCGTGCAGCGATCTACCGTCGATACCTTCTTGTACTTTAGGTGAAGTGCTCTGCGCTGACAATGGGATTTCTCCCCTGGTCTGGATTTGGTGACTGCCAAGCTTTCCAGGTGATTGAGACTAAGCCCGTTGGTGTTAATTTGGGAGTGTAGATCCCTTATGTACTATACAAGGTAGGCGGAAGGTCAGATAAAAATAAGGCAGGAAAAGCAGGAGGGAGTCGCTGCAAATGCTGTCTCCACCAGCAAAGAAAAAAGCACCGGAGATAGCCCTGACGAGCTATCTCCGGTGGACAGTAGAAGACGTGCAATCTTATGAATCGCGGTCCTTGCAGCAAGGCTGTTCATGCAGGACAGGCGTAGGTCCGCTCGACCCCATGATCTTGCGGCGGCGACGAATAAGGCTGTTGATAGCCCTCTCCTCGCACTCACGCCAGTCCTGAACTTGGATCACTTCGTAGGCATCGCTGGAGGGAATCTCAGCGACCTTGTCGTAATCCCAGCCCGGCTCAAGCGGCAGGTAGATGAAGTTGGTGTGCGCGACGCACGCCCCGTCAGAACGTTTGCTGTTGCCGATGAAGGCAGACAGCTTCGGATCGACGTTCAGATCCTTCATGATCTGTGCAACCAGTTGCGGTTTCTCGTCACGTGACGTGACGATGATCTCGTCGAACACAGGTTGCAAGCCAGCCTGGCGCACCTTGTATTTCTGAGCCTCTCTGTTACCGATGGTGACAGCGAAGATCATGAAGTTGTGGTGTGCCCGACCGAGAACGGCGGCAGCATTCGGAAAGATCTCGGGCTCGCGGAAAAATGGTGCGCGCCCGATGTTCTCACAGATCTGCCGATCGTTCAGAATTTCATCTTCCTTGAAGCGTTTGCGCTTGAGCTTGCGCATGTAGTCGTATGCCTCGACCAGGGATTTGCCGAAGCGATCTCGCTCGAAGCCCACACGCTCAGTGTTGGCTTTGTCGATCTTGCGCAGCATCTCAATCGATTCCTGCGGGTCGAATCCGCGCAGCTTCATGAAATGACCGTAGTTAGCGTGAGCCTGGTCAAAATAAGGCTGGCAGACGATCGTTGTGCCGTCAAGGTCAACCCAGAGGACGGCAATCTTTCCTCCGGGAGCGCAGAAATTGCGGTTAGCCGTGCGGCAATTATTGTTGTTGGACATAATGCGAACTCCTGACTGGTGCCACCAGATGAGGTGTCACCTGCGAATTGCAAGAGAGGGCGGGTGCAGTCTCCGACGCTGGATCCCATGCTCCCGCCCTCTCACCGAAACGCCTTGGAACTCTTATTTCTTTGGCGAATTCTCCTCCAGATATTCAATCTTGATGCGCGCGCAAGTCAGCTGCGTGCGCACCTTTTTGAATGTCTCCTCGGTTCTCATGAACAGACGCGCCTTGTCCAGATGCGTCTGTGCCGTGGTGTATATCAAACGATCCCGCATAGGAACCGTTTGCTCGTTGAAGCAGGCTAAGCGCTTGCTTAAGCCAATGTCCTCGATAGCAAACTCGAGGCGCTGTTCGATCGGGCGTGCGCACTTATACGCTTGCTCGTAGTTCCCGTCGCTATAGTGACGACGAGCCTCTGCCAATGCAGCGTGTAAGGGTGCGGTGTTTATCGCCTGGCGGTCAGCTCGCGATAACAACGACAGTGCGCATTCTGCTTTCTTCTTCGCGTCCATCGCGAGTCGCGCCCAGTCGCGTTCTTCTTTCGCTTGTCGAGTGAGCAACCAGGCCTGATCGGCTTTGTCATTCGCTTCCCTTGCAAGCTCCCGCCACTGGAAAATGCTGGCACCAAAACGGCGGAATTTCTGCAAACGTTCCTCCAACTGCTTGAAGTGACGCTTGAGGGCGAACAGCTGTATCAGTGCATTCTTGCTTGCGAACCGGAGCCGTACTGTAGCACGGGCATAGCTCATGTTGGCAGCAAATCGATTCATTGCGCTGCCCGCTTCTGACTTCGCTGAGTCGCGGGAGTATCCCTTCCACGCGTAGTGAGCGACGAGGGCGAGAAACGCTAAGACAGCAGCTGCTGAAGCAGCTTGGGTGGCACTGTAAGCTGCCACCGTATGTAATATTGTGTCGATCATGCGTAAATCCTCTTCGCATGTGCAGAAGCCGTCGGTCAAATGAGCCGATGCCTTCCGCGCTAAGCAACAAACAGTAGAAGAGTAAGCGCAATTGTTCACTCTTCTGACTGCATTTCTTTACTGCGGAACTTGTTGTCCGCTTTCTCAGCAAGGCGGAAGCCTGTACTCACAATTGTTCAAGACGCGAAGCGAGCGCTTCGAGCTTGCGCAACCGGGGTCAGGCTTCCTGCCAGTGCTTATTTGTAGAGCGCCTCGATTTCGTTCTTGAAGCGCTTGCTGGCTTCTTCAAAACGAATCTTCAGCGTTGGGGTCAGAAGTCCGTTGGCGACCGTCGCCTCGATCGGGACGATCTTGAACTTCTTGATCTGCTCCCAGCGCTCGAGCTTGCCGTTGACGCCTTCGACCGCCTCTTTGACGACCTTGAGCACTTCTGGCTGCTCGGCAAGATAAGTAGCTGTATCGACGCCGGCAGGCACCGGGCGACCGATTAACTGCTTGGCCAGGAGCTGGTTAACGAAAACCAGGCTGCTGACGTACTTGCGTCCATCGAAGATAGGCAACACGTACTGAACCAGAGGGTACAGCTCGAAGCACTTCTCGATCTTCTCTGGCGCGACGTACTTGCCTTGCTCCGTTTTTCCCTGGCGCTTTTTGCGTCCGGTGATGAAGAGGAAACCATCTTCATCGACGTAGCCGAGATCTCCTGTCTTCAGCCAGCCATCGCTGGTGAAGGTTTTTGCGGTCTCCTCTGGCAAGTTCCAGTAGCCTTTGAAGATTTGCGGGCCGCGCAGGAGGATCTCTCCGTTGCTGCTGTTCTCTTCGCCGGGTTCGTGCTGGATCTTGATCTGGATTCCGGGCACTGCTTGCCCAACCGAGCCGATCTTGTTCACCGGTCCTTTTGCCCCTGCCAGATGGCTTGGGCGATTGGTGGTGATACCGCCGCTGGTTTCGGTCATGCCGTAACCTTGAAGCAGTTCAAGTCCGATCGTCTGGAAGAATTCCAGCACGTCAGGTGAGATTGGTGCTCCACCGGAAAGCATGATGTCGAGTCGTCCGCCGAGCCCATTGCGGATCTTGCGGAAAACGAGAAGATCGGCGAGGCAACGCTTGAAACCAGGCTGCTTTTGCTCGAATGCCCAAGCTGCGACACGCTGGCTAAGCTTGCCGGAATTTGCAATCTTTGCTTCGATCGACTCCTTCATCCCACGCCAAACAGCCGGCACACCGCAAAGAATCGAGGGGCTGAACAGGGAAAGCGCGCTGCGCTCCCGGTTCTTCACGTCTTCGACTTTGCAGTACCCGATCGGAACTCCCTGGCGAATCGCCATCGCGGTGCCGTTAATGCGCTCGTAAACGTGCGCCAGCGGTAGATAGCTCAGGTAGCGATCTTCTTCGCCCATGCTGAAACCGTGTTCCGCAATCCCGTCGAGCGCCGAGGCGATGTTTCCGTGCGTCAGCATGCACCCTTTCGGAACGCCGGAGGAGCCGGACGTGTAAATGATCGTCGCCAGATCGTCGTCGCCCAGACCGCAAAATTTGCGGCTCTTGAGCGTTGAGTGTAGCACGAACAATTGACTGGCCACACCAGTCCACCGTTCAGCTCCTTCTTCGTGGTTCGCCAGGAAGCGATTCACAAAGGGCTTCTTGGCGATGGTGCCAGGAAGCAATTCGATCTCGGACGGAATGCGATCAATGTGAAAAGACTTGATGCCCTCCACGTTGACCAACTTATCGAGCTGCTCTTGCTCGTTCGAAAGCACGAGTTTGGCGCCGGCGTCCTTGATGACGTAGCTAGCCTGCTCAGCGGTGCTGTGCGGATAGATTGGCACGGTCACGCCGCCGAGGCTTTGCACTGCGATGTCGGCCCACGTCCATTCTGGCGAGTTCCAGCCGATGATGGCGACGCGATCGCCCTTCTTGACGCCGCATTGACGCAAGAACACCATAATGCTCGCGACTGCCAGTCCGCTGCCGCGCCAGTTGATGCTCGCCAGTTCGCTTGGGAAAATGTAGTGGGGTGCCATGACACCGGGAACACCGCCGACAAAGATGGGGGGCTCGTCAGCATGGGGGTTCTTGATGGTTGCGGCAAGGCTTTCCGGACTACCGAACACGCGGGTCCAGAAGGTATGAATGAGGGTATTTGCAGACATATTGCCTCCAATTCTGGGTTGATTGGATTTGCCGAAGCGCACAATCACGCTCCAGCTGAGAAATGCAGTGCTGAGAATTAGCTTTTACAGCCGTTCGCGGTAAGCACACACGAACACACCGTCATTCAGCACTGCTCGACCACCTTTATCACTGTTTCTGGACGCCAGGCACTCACACTGCCCTCTGCGGGCTTTGAGTGAGGATTTATACTTGGCGGGGAGGAGAGGTGAGGGGAAGTTAGGCAGCGGGTGGGGGAGTGAAGAACGGTACCTGAAGAACCTATGGCCCTGCAGATCTCCAAATCAATGAGATCTGAATTTGATCAATAGAGAACTTCTTCGATCATTAGCTAATCAAAATGGCGAGAATGTTTATTCCGCTTGGTTTTTGCCGCTCTTGTGCGAGCGGGACGAAGTGTGCCTCTTGGCGAGCTTGCTGATGAATGATCTGATGCAGTTGAGCTAGCGCTTGAAAACGCTCATAGTAGCCGGGTGTGCGATGCTTGGCTTGACAACGCAGGTTCCAAACTCTTAGCCCCGTGCGCAACAACTGTGTTGTATTCCTGTTTGTTTGGATCTGTTCGACTGGTGCAATCCGCGTGAGAGATGGGTGGATTCTATAAGGAAGTCTTCTCGTTTTGCAGGCACGTGCACCACCTGTAGTATCGTGGGTCGGTCTCTAAAATGTCATTGAATTGGGGGCAGGGTCATGAGATCTGATATTTTGCTTGATGCTGCCATAGCTGTCTGAAATTCGATTACTCCTTGAATCCATTCGACTAACTTTGGAGCCAGCAACGGGGGATTGTCTAAACGCGAGCGGTTCAAGCGGATTAAGCACCGGTTCGCAACTTAGATTTTTCAGAGCAGCTTCTCTTGCGCTGCGTTGTGAAAGAACCTGTTCCGAAACCAGTCTCTTGGGAACTGCTGAGCCGCGAATCGAATTTCGACATTCACAACTGCCAGAAAGAGTGGGCTTGCTTGCCAAGGTGTCCGCCGTTTTCATCACTGTTCCACTTGAAAAGTCTTGTTCTGTTAGTTTCTACTTCACCTGCGGTGGCTAACTTTGAAGGCTAGAAATGGTGTTCCTGCAAGCATTTAGCGCCCTGGTTGCGCAAGGTTAGTGATGCTCTGTGAACTGTTGCGCATAATTGGGCGGCGAAGATTTCTTTCACAAATGGCTTTTGAAGACCATTTCTCCTCCGTTCATCCCAAAACCATATTGAGAAAAATGGCTCTGTATTTATAGAGTTCAGCCGTATTTTTATTACCGTTTCTTTTTCTCTACGACTCCCCAGCGTTCAATTTCATCCCGCAACACCGATTAGTTTTACTCCAAAACTGGGGAACAGGGCAGCACATCGTTTGTGCTCTCTGATGAAAATCGCGAATGCGAAATGAGGACCAAAGCTATGACAACGAATCCTTTCGTTGCTAAGAGCCCGGTTCCGCAGCTTGCCAAGGACAACCTCCATCTGGTCTGCGGAAGCGGTGGCTCACGAGCGATTCTTGCCAGCGCCGGTGCTATCTACGCACTACACAAGGCTGGCTTCGATAACTGGAAAACCATGGGTGGTATCAGCGGTGGTTCACTGCCGTCGTTGCTACTTGCCTCAGGCGAGAAGCCTGGTGACATGGTTCGCCTGGCTATCGACATTGATTTTTCGTCCATGCTCACTCGCCGGACCAACGTCTTCATGACGTTCATGGCGTTCCTGCTCAAGGAGCGTCTGGCTCAATCCCGCCCGCGTAAGGCTGTTCTCGGATCTGAGAAGCTCCGGGACTTCCTCGATGGTCGCGTGAAGGAGTGGCCGGAGAAGTATTGGACCATGGCGGTTGCCGGGCGCACTCAGATCGTCTTCACGGCGAAGGGTGTTTTCCAGTACCTCCACGATGGCACCATGCGTCAGCTCTCGGACAAGCCGGCCCCACTCGGTGACGCTGTCCGTGCAAGCTGTGCCATTCCCGGCATCATCGAGCCGGTGCTCTGGACCAACCCGCGAAACGGCGAAGGCATCTATCTTTTCGATGGTGCTCTCTCCTGGGATGGCCAGTGCCCGATCGGTGTTGTCGTCCGTGATTTCGGCGCCAAGCCGAACGATGTCGTTGGCTGTGATGTCGGTGACCGCCACTTCGGTGGTTTCTCCGGCTTCATCTCCAAGTTCTGGCGGTTCTTCTGCGGTCAGGGTTGCGTTTGGCCTGATGACGAGACGGACCCTGCCTTCTGGGCCGCCCAGGGAAGCCTGGTGGTCTATCCGGAGTTGAACAAGTTCAACTCGCTCCAGTTCACCCTTTCGGCCGAGCAGAAATGGGACGCGGTCATCGAGTCCTACAATGCAACCGTTCTGCGGCTCTGGAAGATCGGAAGGATCGACAATGCCAAGTTCCAGGAACTGTCGCACCTTGGTCGTAACCCTCAGCTCTTCAAGCTCGAGTGTGCCAACGGGTAAGACGTTATCTGGGAACGAGCGCAAGGACTTCGACACAGCAAACGCCCTACTTGAGGAAGCCTGAAGGAACGCCTTAAAAAGCGGGATTTCAGTGCTTCCTCTTTTTAGGCCCGGTCTATTCATCCATACAGTTATCGGACTCATGACAGCAAGGAAAGCAGATGAATAGTGGTTCTTATTCGAAATCAAGTAGAGTTTCGGACTGCAAATATCTTTCGGAAGTTCTTCCGGGCGGCAGTGGAAGCTTATTTGCAGTGTAATATTCAGAATTTAGGCGCGCGAACGCAAACCGCGTTACGGCTGATTTTGTAAGTCTTTTAGAAATTTAGGCAGCTATTAGACTTTTTGCGCCTAGCCTTTTAGAAATTTGCCGGAAGATCCGGGCTTCTTTGTAGGCTGCGCTGATGCGGAAGTGGCAGGTCTGGCTGGTTTCGCGGATGTGGACTGGAACATTGATGAAGAAGCGGCGAAGAAAGTCTAAGCTCATACTGGCTCGGCAATCAATCAATAGTCTAATCTGATGCATTAGTATGTAAGCCAAAGCGTGCAGCAGAAGCCGGAAAGCGTTAGCTTTGAACTGGGAACAGCTGAGTCTGTCGGCTCGAGTTTCTTTGATATGCTTTATCCACATCTCTGCACGAGCACGTCCACAATACAGCTTCTGGTAGGTATCTGCGGCGGTCATCCATTTTATGCTAGTGACAATGTAGCGAACTTCCAATCCTTCCTGTCCAAAATCGCAGCGACAGATTACACGGCGGGATTCGTCCCAAGAGCCAGCCTGGTAGGCGAATTCGCCAAACAGGTGAATTCGTTTGTTTACTTCAGAGTTAAGCTTTGCACGTTCATCGCGGTTGTTTTGTGAATGAACTTTGTGCATTGCTTCAAGTTTCAACTTGTCGGCGTGTTTGCCTATGAATGCGGGATCACAAAATTTGCGCACGAATTTTTTTCTAGCTTTTTGACGTAGATCTTTGGAGTAAGTAAGCAGTACGTTATTGTGCTTCAGCCCCAGGACGTAATCAACCGAGTTATCATCCAAGAATTCATACAAGTCAGCATCTGTGAATGCTCCGTCAGCTCTCATCGTGATCTTCACGCCAGGCCAAGCTTTCCTCAATTTGGATACCAATCGTTTCAATACTGGTAAGGAGAAATGGACTTCTCCTTGATCGCCGGGACGCAGTGCAGCCACTAGAAGCCAGCCATCGGCATCGAATACGAACAGCGGGAAATACATATACTTTTTGTAGGGGCCACCGCGGTAGAACGCGTTCAATTGCAGTCCATATGTCTCTACAGCGGAGCCATCAAAATCCAGAATCAAAGATTTCGGCGGTTTGGGATGACATTGAATGTAGTAATCAACCAGCCATTCGCCCAGCCTGAGCAGCTCTTTGTAGGTACGGCGAGTTTCAAATCGGCTTTGCGTTGGCTGTGAAGCTAACGATTCTCCAGAGATTGGTTCTCTTCCAGCTCCGATCTTAATCGCTGGATCATGGCGCAAATAGTCGCTATCGTCGCAGGCCGGGGCGCCACTAATTATTTGAAAGACTCTTTGAGCTATCAATTCAAATTGCCCGTGCTTTATCAATGAGCAGGTTCTGTGATCGTTTAGACGGGCATCAGCGCCAGCAAGCAGCCCTGTCATTTTTTCGACTTGCGCCGCCAGCAAGACCCCCGCGTTGCCGCTTACGTCGTCGCCATCAAATGAAAGAGTTACCGGCTTGTCAATTAAATCCAGCTCCAGTTGTCCAATTCGTTGTGATGCGTTAAACTTGTTCATTCGAAAACAGCCCTCTTTGCCAGATTGTGTTCCTTGGTAAGTCCGCATTCTGAGCCATTTGAAGGCTGTTTTCTACTTCTACAACTACTTTTTTGCGTTAAACGTGATCAATCTCTCATTTTCCAATAGCAGCTGCTTGAGCCAAACTCCAGATACTTTCCTGCTGCTCTAAACCGCTTGATGAATAATCCAGGTAGGATTCAGGTGCTAGGGGGTATAGTAGAACTCGCGCTTTCGCTGGCTTTTGGCTTTTTGTAAGCGTTCGGCATGCACAGTAGGTTGAAAATGGCAAAGGCAGCACAATCCGTGTCGCTTTTTGTCATTTTCAGCTCTTTTTGACCTTTAAACGGCAGTTCGGACCTCGAATGGAAAGGGATTTTTGCTGAGCTCGTCACGCCGTTGGCAGAAACCAATTTCAAAAGCAGGATTTTATTCGCGGTTTGTTTCTAGCCTGGCTGACTGTATGAATCCGGCAGCAAATAGGTACATTTTTGCTCGTCGGACATTTTCCAAGCTGGCCTATAGCAATTGCTCAGCACAAGTTTGAGCTTTTGCTTTTTGGGGCATGATAACTACATCGTACAGTATATACGATCCGCATACGAAGGAGGGCTTGAATGGCTGAGACAATGACCTTGCTA
>JAKFVQ010000012.1 GCA_021732085.1 Candidatus Obscuribacterales bacterium
AACAAATACTTCAAGGAGCTGGGATTACCCCAACTCGCCGCGTAATGTGTCCGCCGAACCGCCGTGTACGGACCCGTACGCACGGTGGTGTGGCAGGGAAAGATCGTGAGATCCTACCTATGCTTATCTATTCTTGTTTTGGTTTTAGCCTTTGAGAGCTTCGGCGCCGCCGACAACTTCAAGCAGTTCCTGCGTGATGCTGGCTTGGCGAGCCCGGTTGTAAATCAAGGTCAATCCTTGAATCAGCTCTTGAGCGTTTGTTGATGCGTTAGACATCGCATTCATCCGAGCCGCTAGTTCTGATGCAGATGCGTCGAGTAAGCATTGGAAGACAACGTTCTCAACGTATTTTGGAACTAGTTCCAATTCCAATACCCCGGCAATGGATGGCTCAAACAAAGTGATGGGTGAAAGCCCGTCGTCTGCTGATGGCGGAGGCATCTCGACCGGCAAGAACTTAGTGAAAGTTACTTGCGAGCGAAGCATGTTGATGAAGTGCGTGCTAATGATTTCCACCGCGTCGATTTCGCCGCTGGTGAATGCATCGGCAGTTTTGTCAGCAATCATTTTTGCTTCTTGCACAGTCGGTACGGCCGGCAGCAAAGTGAATGGTGTCATCAACTTATCAACTTTGATTGAACGGAAGAAGGTTGCAGCCTTCAATCCGACCAAAATAAGTTTGACCTTCTTTCCTTCTTTTTCGAGTTCGCGTATGCGCTCGACTGAGGCGCGGAGGATGCTGCTGTTATAGGAGCCGCATAATCCGCGGTCGGACGTGATAATCAACAAGCCTACTGTTTTGACTTCGCGCTTTTTGAGGAGCGGAATTTCATTCAAATCAATATCGGCGACTTCACGTACGATCTCACGCAACATTGTGATGATGCGCTGTGTGTAAGGGCGGGCTGCCAAAGCTCTGGCCTGCGCACGTCTTACTTTTGCAGCTGCCACCATCTTCATGGCGCGTGTGATCTTCTGCGTTGACTGAACGCTCTTTATGCGTCTTCTGATTGCTTTCAGATTTGCCATTTCAAGACCGTCCTGTGTTTACTTGGCGAAGAAGTTCTTCTTGAATGTGTTCAACGCTTCGTAGAGAGCTGTCTCTTCTGCTTCACTCGGCTTGCCGCCGGCATTCAGCTTGCTTTCCACTTCTTTTGCGTTGGCGCCAAGATACTTGACCCATTCAGCTTTGAAACGACCAATTTCATTGTTATCGACATCATCGAGAATACCCCGGTTTGCGGCATAGATGAGTGATACTTGTTGGGCTAGTGATAGAGGCTGGTACTGTGGCTGTTTGAGAACTTCAATCAGCTTTTGACCGCGGCGGATCTGGTCTTGTGTTGCTTTGTCCAGGTCTGATGCGAACTGAACGAAAGCTTCCAGCTCTCTAAATTGTGCAAGGTCGAGTCTGAGCTTACCAGCAACGAGTTTCATCGCTTTGGTTTGTGCTGCGCCACCTACACGGCTAACCGAGATACCGGCGTTGATAGCAGGTCTGATACCGGCGTAGAACAAGTCTGTTTCAAGGAAGATTTGTCCGTCGGTAATTGAGATAACGTTCGTCGGGATGTATGCAGATACGTCACCGGCTTGGGTTTCGATAATCGGCAATGCTGTTAGTGATCCGGCGCCTTCTTTGTCTGAAAGTTTGGCAGCGCGCTCGAGCAAGCGGCTATGCAGGTAGAACACGTCTCCTGGATAAGCTTCACGACCTGGCGGGCGGCGGAGCAACAGTGACATAGCCCGGTATGCTGCTGCGTGCTTGGACAAGTCATCATACACATTGAGTGCGTGCTGACCTTTGTGCATGAAGTACTCGCCGATTGCTGCGCCGCTAAATGGTGCCAGGAACTGCAGCGCTGGTGCTGCTGTAGCTGGTGCAGAAACGATAACCGAGTATTCCATTGCGCCGTTTTCTTCGAGCACTTTTTGAATGCGGGCAACTGTTGATTCTTTCTGACCGATAGCTACGTAGATGCAAATCGGGCGATTGGGCTGCGATTTCTGGTTAATGATTGCGTCGATCGCAACGGCGGTCTTACCAGTTTGGCGGTCACCGATGATAAGTTCGCGCTGTCCTCGTCCGATCGGAATCATTCCGTCGATAGCGGCAATCCCTGTCATCAATGGTTCGCAAACTGATTGACGAGCGATGATACCAGGAGCTTTCTTTTCAATCGGCACGAAGTTGTTGCACTGAATCGGTCCCTTACCGTCAATAGGCTGACCTAGTGGGTTGATAACGCGACCGAGCAGTTCTTCGCCAACCGGAATTGATGCGATCCGACCTGTTGTCTTAACGTTCATACCTTCGGTGATGGTTCTGCCTGAACCGAGAATTACAACACCGACGTTGTCTTCTTCAAGGTTAAGCACCATACCCATCGTATGCTCTGCATCTTCGAATTCGACAAGTTCACCAGCCATAGCCTTTTCCAGACCATAGATGCGGGAGATACCGTCTCCTACCTGCAAAACACTGCCGACATTGGCTACAGTCAGGCTTGCCTCATATTTTTGCAGTTGCTGTTTAAGAACTGAGGTAATGTCTTCCGGTTTGATTGGCATGATTTTTTATGATCCTTTTGTTGACGCTTTGAAGCTTAGTTTGGCCCTGTCCTTACTAACCTTCTCCACTGATAACTAGACTGATAGCAATGATTTTTCGATGCTTTGCAAACGACCCTTAAGGCTGCCATCGATAACTTGGTCGCCTATTTTGAGAAGGTAGCCGCCTATTAACGACTTGTCGATATGAACAGAAAGCTCGACTACTTTATTCATTTTCTTTTCGAGCTTTTGTTTGATGCTCTCAGAATCCTGCTCCGTGATCGGCTCTGCACAGAAGAGCTGAGCGCTAACTCTGTTGTGGCGAGCGCGCAATAGCTCGTATAACTCTTCCAATATTGTTGGAAGAATTTCGATCTTGCGACGCTCGACAAGTAACTCCAACATTCGGGCTGAGAGCTTGTCGAGATCTTTATTGATCTCTTGCAGTAACTGCATTCTCTGCGGGGCTGAGATAGCTGGATGCTTAAATAGAACCAGCAATTCAGGGTCTGATTTGAATGCTTTTGCGACGGCATCGAGATTGGAATAAACACCGCGCAAATCACCGGATTGGTCCGCTAATTGCAAAAGAGCGTTGGCATATTGAGCAGCTATTGTTCTTTCTTCGGTCTTCATTACTTGGCTCCATTGCTGCCGTTGCTACCGTTGCTTGCGCCGGCGTCAAGCTGATCGACAAACTGATTGAGCAATCGCGATTTTGCACTACTTGTGATGGCGCCAGGAAGAGAGGCCTCTGCCAATCTCACTGCCACGGTTGCCGCCCGGCTTCTCATTTCGGTGATGGCCAGTCGCTTTTCAGCTTCAATCTGTTCATCTATACGCTTGCTGAGGGCTGCCGATTCAAGTTCTGTTTGTTTTTTGATATCGGCAGCCATGTCGGCTGCAACCCTTTTAGCATCTTCAAGTATTTTGCTTGCTTCTGCTTCGGCGTTTTGAATGCGAGCTTCTTGTTCCTTTTGGAACTGCTCCCCTTCTATACGCGCTTGTTCTGCTTCGCGGATGGCTGCGTCGATTTTTTCTTTGCGTGCGGCAAATATTGTCGGTGTCAATCTCATCCACATATAGATGAGGATTACTACCAACAACAACCAGTTGATCAGATTATTGGAAAAAAGCTCGTTCATTAGGATGCTCCCTCCAAGTTCTGGCGAACCTTGTTAGCATCAAGGTTTACCGCGACGGACTCCCCCAAGATTTTTTGAGTAATGGCTTCCACCAAGTCCCTCTCATGGGCGACCATCTCATCGATCAATGTTTCGCGTTCGGCTGCAATGCTTGCTTTGGCACTCTCAAGTTTTTCGCTTCCAGTTTTGTGGATTTGCGAAAGCTTGTCGTTCTTCTCTTTGTTGGCTGCTGCCACTGTTGACGTGATCAAGGAATGAGCTTCATGGCGAATTTCTTTGACATGAGACTCATAGTTGTCAACCTTGCCTGCAGCTTCAAGTCGAGCTTGTTTAGCCGCTTCCAGGTTCTTCTGGATTAGGTCATTACGCTCATCGATAATGCGACCAACAGGCTTAAGCATGATTTCGTTTAGCAAAATCATGAACAGAAGGAAGCTGGCGACAAAAATAACTAGGGTGCCGTTTATTGCAAACATGGCTTAAGCGATGTACCTCACGATTGGTGCATTGCCGGTTGCTGGAGCTGCATGCTCAGCTGGAGCGGCAGTGCCGAAGTTGTAGAGCTGGATAGCGATAACGAAAGCCAAAAGACCGAGTGCTTCCATGAGGGCTGCGATGATGATGGCGTTAACGAGCAGCTTTGTAGCCATTTCTGGTTGGCGAGCCATGCCTTCCAGTGCTCTTGATCCAGCGATACCGATTCCAACACCTGGTCCGATAACGCCGACGGCGGCGATGCCAGAACCTACTAATGATGCAGCCTTAATAATGGTAACTGGGTCCATAGTTCCTGCGCCCTGTGCGATTAATGTGTGGTCCACCTTCGTACTCCTTCACGATGAACTTGCTGATTTCGAATCTCAGCTTTTAGCTGAGTGTGCGGCAATACTGCCGATCAGCTTCGATTGTATCGATGACTTGATCGGTGATTTGCTGCGATAACTAAAGATAAACATGAGAACCAAAAATTAGTGATGTGAGACTGTAAGTCCGATGTAAATACTGGTCAAAAGTGCAAACACGAATGCTTGCAGAATTCCGATGAACATTTCAAACGCCATAACTCCTGTCGGGAGGAGCACTGGCACCATCAAGATGGCAGCGCCTCTCATCAATTCGTCGGCGGTGATAACCATCATCAGACGCAGCGCTAGTGTCGCTGGGCGGATGATCATATCGAGCCACTCAATTGGATTGAGGTATAGCTTCAGATACTTGGCACCGTGTGCCCAGAAGCCGGATCCCAAATAAACAAGCAACGCAATCAACGCTAAACCGAACGTAACGTTGAAATCGGTTGTCGGTGAGCAAACTTCAAAATGCTCGCCATTAACGTGCGGCCAGCCAGCTTGTTTTTCAAAGTACAACCATGGTCCGATGCCGATGAAATTGCCGAAAAGCACAAAGAGAAAAACGGCTGCTATTAAAGGAAAAAAGGGCTTGTAATGGTGTCCCATTTGCCCTTTGCATAGATCAAGAATGAATGTGTAGATGCCCTCGATGACTGCCTGACCAGAGTTTCCTGGTCCTTTTGATGTCATCGTCGGCACTATAATTGCCGCCCCTGCCAGAATAAGACCCATACACGACCAGCTCAAAATCAGAGTGTCGATGTGTATATCGCCTATAGTGCCAAGTTGGGGTATCCCGAGGAAGTAGCTATTGCTAACCGACGGGTCGTGAACGAAGTAACTGAGAGGAAGGTTCTTTCCGAGCATTTGTGCGAGCGCCTTAATAGTGAATCCAGCGGATCTGCTTTTAAGTTCTGGATGATATCAGGAACTACGGCTCTGCTGGCTTCCAGCAATACCTTCTTAAAGATCTATGTGTAAGAGATGTTTACAGAACGAAAGATTCAATTTTACTCATCGGTGAAGCCTTCGTGTGGGAGCCGATATCGAGACGATTCCTTTGTTTTTGCCTGATCTTCTGGCTTGGCTTGAAAAGTGTTTTCTTTCGGTGACTTTTCTTCTTGAGATGACCTTGCTACTTGAGGACGTACTCCCCAATCATCATCTTTGTCCCAGTCCTCTGCCGATCGTCCGGAAATAGGCTCATGGCCGCTTCCTGCGATTTTTTTCGAAGTGGAAGCCGAATCATTTTTTCCGATGGCTTGTGCTTTCATGATCATTCTTGCCAGTCCAACGGCTCCGCCTAATAAAGCTAATCCGACTGATAACCAAGGTGCTGTATGCAACTTTTGGTCTAGCCAAGCACCTCCATAGACTCCAATAGCCAGCAAAACTGCTGCACCGAGAACAGCGTCGCTTACCGAAAATAGAGCTCTTTTGAGATCCCCATCCTCGCTTTTCTCATTTGCATCCATAGGCTTACTCCTTTTGGCAGCACGGCACTAGGCTTGCTATATTCTATTTAATCTCTATTTTCGTTTTTGACCAGGGCTTGCAAAGTCAAGAAGGCTGCTAAATTCAAAAATCTGGGCATAAGATTAAGTGGCTTTGATAGACTATTTCATAATCTCAGCTCGCAGAAATAACTTAGCTAAGTTACAGGGAAGGAGTTCCGAAACATGTTCAACCGTTTTGCCTCTCTAGTAAAGGCGTTCTTTAACAGCCTCCTGGGCAAAATGGAAGATCCAGAAATGATGCTGGAGCAGACATACCAGGAACTACAAGCCAATCTTATTCAAGTTCGGCAAGCTGTAGCTCAAGCAATCGCCACTGAAAAACAGCTCGAGCAACAACTTCAAAAAAACAAAGATCAAGCACAAACCTGGCAGAACCGAGCTCAAATGGCGGTTCAGCAAGGAAATGACGACCTGGCACGCCAAGCATTGCAAAGGAAGCAGCAATTCTCGCAGGCGGCCGCTGACCTGGAAACACAATTAAAAGCGCAGAGAGAAGCTACTACCACATTGCGTCAGCGCTTAACCGAGCTGGAAGGCGAAGTACAAAAGGCGTACACGAAAAAACAAGTGCTTATTGCACGTGATAAGGCAGCACAAGCAACTAGCAAAGCAAATGAGATTCTTTCCAAATCTACAGCCGATGGGGCTATGTCCGTTATTGATAAAATGGAACAGAAAGTTTTGGAACGCGAGTCGAAAGCTGCAGCGATGGCTGAGCTTGGTAGCGATCAGTTGGATAAGAAGTTCAAGAGCTTTGAAGGACAGGTCGACATTGAGGCAGAACTCATGGCGCTTAAAGGCAATTCCGGCGGTGGTCAAAAGTTGATCACTGGAAGCAAGGAGCCGGTCCTTGTCGAAGCGAACGATACCGTCGATGTCGAAGATGTCGAAGAAAAGCAACTTTAAGCCAGACCAAAGAATCGGCAGGAGACTTTGAATGTCTGAAGATAAGCATGCACAGCTTGCTGGTCTGCGCCATGCTCTGGTTGAGGCTATCGCTACTCAAAAGATTCTTGACCAAAAGCTGGGGAAGAACAAAGCGGATCTCGCTGTCTGGGAGAAACGTATTGTTGAGCATGCTGATGATGAGCAAGTTACAAAAGAAGCACAAAAGCGCATCGTTCAATTAAAGCGTACAATCGCTGAGCTCCAAGCAGACATGATGGCGCAGAAAGATTCTGAGAACCAGCTGAAAGCAACAATCTTTCGATTGGAAAACAAAGTAGTAAGTCCAGATTATCCGGATGTCTCAGACCTTTCAAATACGCGCGACACAATAGGACGCATGGAAAAGAAGATTATGAGCAGCGAAGCTATGGCTGAGCTTTCCGAAGATAAGGAGCGGGCGACAGCTGCTGCTGCCGAAGCCGCCGCCATTGACGATGAACTGGCCGCATTGAAAGCAAAGATGAAAGATAAGAAAAGCGATTGAACTAAAGTCGTTCTATTCAGCAGCGGTTCCTTGAAGAAGCCTCGATTTATCCTCATAGTATTGCTTGAAGCGCCCTTCGAGAATCGCTTGCCTGCACGCCAGAGTTTCCTGATGGAGGTAGTGAATGTTGTGCTGTGCAAGTAGCATGCAGCCAAGCATTTCTTTTGAATGTGTCAGATGGTGCAGGTATGCGCGACTGTGTTTTTTGCAGGTAAGGCATCCACAAGTGGGATCGAGGGTGCCGAAGTCTTCTCTGAATCTTGCATTCTTCAAGGCAATTCTCCCTTCCGAAGAGAATGCCGCACCATGCCGTCCCAGCCTCGTCGGCAGAACGCAGTCGAACATATCGATTCCTGCGTGCACCGCAAATAAAACGTCCCAGGGCGTGCCTACACCCATCAGGTAACGTGGTTTTTGGCGAGGCAAAAGCGGAGCGCAGAATCTGACGATTTTTTCGATCATGCTTCGTTCTTCGCCAACTGCAACTCCGCCGATTGCATAACCAGGCAAGTCGAAATCAGTAACTGCTTTTACAGATTCGGTGCGAAGATCTTCATAGATACTTCCTTGAACAATTCCAAATAGGGCTTGTTCATTTTTTCTTGCGTGCGATTGTATGCAGACCTCAAGCCATCGATGAGTTCGTTCCATCGCTGCTCTGGCTTCATCGTGCGTGGCCGGATTCTTGACGCATTCGTCAAATGCCATGATGATGTCGGCGCCTAATGCGTTTTGGATTTCCATCGATTTTTCTGGGCCGATGAAATGTTGTCTTCCACTCAAGTGATCTTTGAAGGTAACCCCTTCCTCTGTGATCTTTCTCAACTCCTCCAAGCTAAATACCTGGAAGCCCCCTGAGTCCGTTAGAATCGGTTTCTGCCATGAAGAGAAGCCGTGCAGTCCCCCCGCGCGCTCGACAAGTTTATGACCCGGCCGCAGATATAAATGGTAGGCATTAGCCAGCACAATTTGGCTGCCCGCTGCCTCCACGTGATCCCAGCTTACGGATTTGACGGTAGCGTTCGTGCCGACAGGCATAAAAACAGGGGTTTGCACGACACCATGAGGCGTCGTGAAGTAGCCGGCTCTGGCCCCTGACCAGGAGCATTCCGCTTCCAATGTGAAGTTCAGAGCCTCTGACACTTACAATCCCCCATATTTTATCTTCGCTGCTGCCTGAATAAACTTACAATAGTGAAAGATAGTCCGTAGGGGATTCATTATGATGTCTAAATTTGCGTTTACAACATTTTGCTGGTTGTGTGTGTTTCAGGCAGCGTTGGCTTGCATTTTGGCGAGTCAATACAACTACATCTAAGTAAATAGTTTAGAACGCATGTCCAACAGGGGGATGGAATGGCTAAACCACTGAGCATTTCACGCTGTGTTGTAAATGCAGGCTCTCTTTTAGCTCTTTTATTTTTTTGCTTGCCTGCTAAGTCGGCAGATGCAGTCTACGCTCAAGCAATGAGTGACTTTCAGGCTCGAAGGTATCCAGCGGCCCTGGCGGGGTTTCAGAAGGTTGCCGCCGCTAATCGCGCCGACATCCCTTCGCACTATTATATGGCGCTCTGCTATCAGAGCACCAATCAATTAGCTTTGGCTTCAAGAGAGTATCAGTGGGTGGCGACGTACTCGAAAGATCCGGCGCTCAAAAGCAAGGCTCAAGCCGGCGCGGCACAGTTGAGCCGTTATGCCAGTAGCAGCTCGTCGACTTCTCCCTCGACGTCAAACAGCAATATGAATCCTTTTATGGCAGCAATGATGGGCGCTGGTAAGTCCCAACAGCGCAAGTCCGAGTTTTCGAGCGGACGCATGAAGGTCACAGAGTTTTACACACAATGGTGTCATGTTTGCCGAGATTTTGAACCTGAATTCAAGCAAGCCCAGTCCAATTACTCGAATAAATGCGACTTTAAGCGGCTGGATGCTGAAGATCCCAGCAACCGAGATCTTGTCGAAAAATATAAAGTGAAAAACTACCCAACAACAGTCATGGCTGATTCTACAGGTAAGCCAGTGAAGATCTTTGTAGGGCTGACGAGCGCTTTTGGCTTAGGAAATATGATCGATCAGGCGATGGCAAGTTTGCCGCATTAGCCCATCAAGTATTTTGCAAGCTCTTGATCAATCGGGAAGCCACTTCGTGTTTGAAATCCAATGAACATCGGTGATGGATTGGCTTCCAGCATGACGAATTCCCCTGAGGCGCTGCGTTTTAAGTCTATGCCAGTGAATTTCATTGAGCAAACTTCGGCTGCCTTAATGCACATCTGAGCTACTGAATCGGGCAGATCAATGACCTTGATTGATTGTTCGTGTCCGCGATAATCCAGAGCCTCTGTCTCAATCAAGAGTGCGCAGAGCACTTTTCCTGCCAGAACAAAAACGCGTATGTCATCACCAGCATGGAGCTTTTGAAAAAGAACTGGTGCTGATGAAAGCAAGGCTAAGCGCTCAGGCACCATATCTTCGTCTTTGAGAAGATTGCAGGATGCTCCTCCGGCAACGGGTTTGTATATTACCTCTTTGACGTGATCTTTGAACTGTCTGAGTTCGTCAGGATTGTTGGTCACGAGCGTTTCCGGCACCGCTATACCTGCTCTTCTCAGCATGACTAATTGATGCGGTTTCAAATGATGTAAGTGAAAACATTCAACTGGATTTACTACGCGATCGCATTGAAAAGCTACAGCACGCAGCCACGATCCAAGTAAGGACTGCCGCTCCCGTTCTGCTGCATAGACGCTGTACCAGCTTTTGAGATGAGGCAATTCGCCTGCATCGATCTTGTCTTGTAGATCATAAGGGGGCTCGCTATAAAAAACAGTCCTGTTATAGAAAGCAACGATGTCTTTTACATCTTGTCCCTGGTAAATGGGGCTTTCGTTCCGCAATGAGAATGTCACGCGATCAGGAAAGTTCAGCGTATCGATGATTACAGCTTCCGCCCCGAGATTATCGAGAACCGATTTCATGTGCATTGTGTGCTGTTCGCCGACACCACCGACGATGCCAACTTTCCTGCTTGCCATAGAATCATTTACCTTATGGGAGTGCCGATGATAAGTTTAAGTCATATGTTCAATAAATAAAATGCTCGAGATGATGTATTAACAGCCTGATCAGACTCTTTCCAAGAAGGGGGGCTTATCTTCTCACACAAACCTTGCTATTTTCTTGGTTTTGGGCTGCAGCCTTCTTCGCCGACCATTTTTGTGGTGCCGGTGATTTCAAGGTCAGGCTTGGCGCAAGAGCCTTCCTCTCCTACGGCTTTTGTGCTGCCGCCGAACCAATCTTCTGGCTTTGGCGTTGAACCTTCTTCACCCGTGGCTTTTGTGCTGCCACCAAGCCAATCCTCCGGTTTTGGAGCTGAGCCTTCTTCGCCAACCATTTTTGTTGTGCCCATCCATTCTTCCGGCTTTGGAGCTGAGCCTTCTTCGCCAACCATTTTTGTTGTGCCCATCCATTCTTCCGGTTTTGGAGCTGAGCCTTCTTCGCCAACCATTTTTGTTGAACCGCCCATCCACTCTTCCGGCTTGGGCCCCGAGCCCTCTTCTCCGGCTGCTTTCGTGCTGCCGCCGCTCCAGTCGGGACAGGGCTTCTTTATAGTTCCGTCTTCGCCAGTTGACAGGCTGGTTTCCGGTGGCTTGGGCCCCAGACCTTCTTCTCCTACAGCCATGGTCGTGGCCTCGGGCGGGTACTTTGTCGAGCGTACGAATTCATTTCCGGTGCCAGGGACGGCTTTCTCGTTTAGCTCAAGTGTTGGTGCGATCACGCTGCTCTTTCTTTGTGTTTCAAGCTCTGAGATGAAGAGCTTTACTCCGGAGAATTCGTGGCTGAGCTTTGTTGCGGCTTCGCTTCTCGCGTTTTGTTCCTGTGTCTCTGCTCGGTCTGTAGCGTTATTATCTTCGTTTAAATCGGGCATAGTTGCTTCCTCACGTTAAATTAAGGGTCCCAGCGGAGGACCTCTCTGCAAAGTTGAATTGCGATCACCATGATTCGATTATCGATTTCACGGACGGAAATAATAATGTGCAAGCAGACTTATCCCCAGCGCGATCTTCAACTGCATGCCTGGTGGCACCCCTGCAGTTGTTCTATGGGATTGCTTCAGAATTCTTGTGTGCTGCCCAGTCGTTTGGCTGCACAATAGTGCCGTTGGGATCAGGGATTCATGCTGAGTCTTTCTTCGCGAAAGAGTTGGTCGTACAGAAGAGCGTAGCTTCCGGCCTTGCTAATCAGTTCGGAGTGCGTTCCTGATTCGGCGATGCGTCCTTGCTCTAAGACTATAATTCTATCGGCTTGCAAAATCGTAGAGAGTCTATGTGCGATAACAATACTTGTGCGACCTTTCATCAGCCGCGATAGGGCAGATTGCACTGCTGCTTCGCTCAGGCTATCCAACGAGCTCGTTGCTTCATCAAGAATAAGTATCTTTGGATTCTTCAAAATTACGCGGGCTATCGATAGGCGTTGGCGTTCTCCTCCGCTCAATTTGTATCCGCGCTCACCGACAATGGTGTCATAGCCTTCTGGAAGTGAACTGATAAAGTCGTGAATGTTAGCGGCTTTAGCCGCTTCTTCTAGCTCTTCCATGCTGGCACTGCTGCGTGCGTAAAGCAGATTCTCTTTAATCGTCGAGTGGAATAGGTAGGTTTCCTGTGTGACTATTCCGATCATTTTTCGCAAAGAGGTAAGTTTGATTCCGCGACTGTCGATTCCATCTATTTGAATACAGCCTTCTTGGATTTCATAAAAGCGTGGAATGAGCGAAGCGATGGTAGACTTGCCGGCGCCGGATATACCAACGATAGCCAGGAACTCACCGGGTGCAACATCAAACGAGATCTGATCGAGGGTCTTGCGTGTTTCAGAGTAGGAGAAGGAGACATTCTTGAAGCTGATTCGGCCCTGCATGCCTTCTGGCTGTAGTTCGCTTCCGCTGTCTTGATCTTCTTCTTTTAGGTCCTGGTATTCGAAGATTCTTTCAAATACAGCAAGCGCGCTTGCTATCTGGACTTGAATGCCTGTAAGCGATGAGGCTGGTCCGTATAATCTGGACATCAATGTGACAAATGCAATTACGGTCCCAAGTCCGACCTGACCCTGGATGATCATAACGGCTCCAACAACCCAGATAAGTGCCGGACAAATTATCACCATTGAAGTGACTATCATTAGAAACCATCTGCCGATCATTCCCAGAGATATCTCGGCATTCATCAGCTCTGAGTTCAGTGCAAAGAATCGCTTGCGCTCTTCCTCTTCGCGAGTGAAGAGTTTCAACAACGTGATGCCGGAAATGCTTAAAGTTTCCTGACTCAAGTTTGCTACTTGATCTCGAATTTGTCTTGTTTCCTTGCGCTGTTTATACATCTTGCGGCCGACCGGCCAAAGCGGAAATATCATGAAGGGTAGAAGCGCAAGTGCAATCAGCGCCAGGCGCCAGTCCAAATACAGCATAGCAATGACTGTGCTTATCAAAACAAAGATATTGCTGATGATACTCGTCACGGTCCCGGAGAGCAGATCATCGAGGCTGTCTATGTCGCTTGAAACACGGTTGAATAGTTCGCCTGCTCTTGTCACTGTGAAAAATTCAAGCGGCATTTTTTGCAAGTGCGAGACGATTTGGCAGCGGAGATCGCGCATTACACCTTCGCCGACCCTGTAGTTTATGAAGCCTTGAAGAACGCCGATCGCACCGGAAATGACGCCGGCTGCAATCATCCCGCCCGTATAGAGCAAAGCCTCATTCAGATTCTTGTTGGGCAGTGCTTTATCAATCAGCCAAACGGTCAAGAAAGAAGGCAATAATCCGAGTCCTGATTGAATGGCAATTAGAATTACCAGCAGAACTTGTTCCTTTATATAGGGATGGAACAGGTTGAGCAGACGACGCCATTCGACTTTCTTTGCCAGCTTGCTGCGGTCGGGATTAAATATGCCCGACCACATCAAATGAATTGGAGGTCCGCCGCCGTACATGCTGTGCTCTCTATGAGGTTGAGTGTTTTAGGGCCCGCTCGATTCTGTGATTGATACTTGGGTGAGTATAAAGCCAAAACTCAATTATTGCCGGTGGATTTGGGTCGGCCATGTCTATTTGTGAAAGCCGAGCGAAGAGCTTTGCTGCTGTAAGCGGGGCTGGAAAAAGCCTCAAAGCCTCATCATCAGCTTCGGTCTCTATGTATTTAGCGACAGCGCATTCGATTGGTGATAAGAGAGGATCTGAAATTTGCAAAAGTGCGATTACGAAAGCAAAAAAGAGAGGGTCTGACTTCGTGCGTATGCCCCAGCGTTTAGGCAGATTTGGCAAGAAAGGGACGAGGATGAATTCAGCGGACAGAAGCGCAGGAAGGGCGCCGAGTATGCTGAAGAGCATGCCGATGTATATGTGTTTGAATTTGTAATGCCCAATTTCATGTGCTACTACCATTAGGACTTCGTCCTCTGGAAGGCTCTTTATGAGCGTGTCATAGAGAACTATTCTGGTTGATCCGGCGATTCCGGTGACGTATGCATTAACTCTTTTGCTTTGCTTACTGCGATCCACTACAAACACTTTTGGCTTATCCAGCTCGGCTTTGAGGCAAAGCTCTTCAATTCGCTTTCTTAGACTTTGCGAGCTTTGCGCTTCTGGGATATCGTTGAATTTATTGAACAAGGGATCAATCAGAATCGGTTTGATAAAGATGAGCACTGCTGCAAGTGTTGCAAGTACCAGCCAGATGGAAATCGACCAGTATTTTTGTTGGCTTCGGACTAATGCAGCTACAGGCAATAGAAAGATGCTCAGCGCAGCCTGTATTGCCAGGTACTTGAAACGCTCCAGGGCAAAATCCGGGATGGACTGGTTGGAGAGCCCCATCAAATGCTCGAGATAGAAATTCACATACAAACTGGCCGGCAGGTCGGCCGCGAACAAGATTGAAAGCAGCGCAAGGAAGAAGAGGAAGGTGCGCATCAAAAATGCGCCGGAGAATTGGTCCGTAAAGTCCCGAATCTTGCCCAGGATTCCAGTTTGGAGCAGGCAGATTATGACCAAAGCACTGATTATTGGCCTGCTGACTTGAAGCAATTCTCGTTGCCGATTGTAGACGCGAACCGCATCTGTAGCTTCCGGATATACAAAGCTTATGTTTTGACTCGGGTCGCCCGCCATCGCTGCGATGCCGAGACTAGCGCATGAAAAAAATAGAATGAAGTAGAAGCGTAATTTGCCCAATCTATCTCTCCTGCGGCTCTTTAGACGTTTCCATTCTACTTATTTCAGGCGGGCTTTGCTGATGCCATTTTTAGCTTGCTTGCTCTAGACATATAAAAGGATCCCAGTTGTCTTAAGTCTGATATTCATAATGTTCGTTCTATATATCGTGGTGTCGTATTTGGAGCCGCACCAAACTGCCACCACTTAGCAGATGCGTGTAAATCCTGCTACAATCAGGGTTTATAGGCGAGTGTCCTCGTGCTTGAGGATTATCATTCCTTGACACATCTTGAGGAAATGTAGTCTAATTCGGCTGTGGCACAGTGTGTGTGTACGTACCGGAAAATGAATTCGATATTCAGTAGTACCGAATGTGGAGACACCGCAGTCATGTGCTGTATTAATGATCGCTATCTGTGCGATCAGTTGTTGTCTATTGATAGAGAGTCCTAATGCGGATCCGAGAAATCGAGCTTGACAACTTTAAGTCATTCGGCAAACCAACTGTGGTGCCAATGCTCGATGGTTTCACCACTATCTCCGGACCTAATGGCTCTGGAAAATCGAACATCATAGACAGTCTCCTGTTTGCATTGGGACTTTCGTCTACCCGCACAATGCGAGCCGAGCGCTTGCCTGATTTGCTGAACAATCTCAGTGGACGCAATGAGTGCAAGGTTAGAGTTAAATTCACCAATGACCTCGGCATAGAAGTTGAAGTTTGCCGCCGTCTGAAAGTGAAAGATAGCGGATATACCAGCTCCTATCTATTGAATGGGAAGATCTCCACTCTCTCTGAAATTCACGACGAGCTTGGCAAGTACAACGTAAGTCCGACGGGCTACAACGTCATTATGCAGGGCGACGTCACCAACATCGTCACTATGAGTGCAACTGAGCGCCGTAAGATTATTGATGAGCTTGCCGGGGTTGCCGATTTCGACCGTCGAATCGAGCAAGCGGAAAAAGAACTTTTTGCTGTCGCCGAGAAGATCGATCACCAAAAAATCGTCCTGGTTGAAATTGCAACCAGGTTGGAAATCCTACAGGCAGACAGGGATCAAGCTCTCAAATACTTGGATTTGAAAGCCCAAAAGGACAAGCTCGAGCGCGACCTCATTTATGTTCGTGTGAAGGATCTTGAAACCAAGCACGACGCTCAGCAAAAGGATATTGAGGCTCTTGATCAGAAAGAGACTAATCTCTGTGAGCAGCGCGAGGAAGCCGAGCTCAATCTTTTGGCTCATAGAGCCGAGATGGGCCGCCTCGATGAGGAAATTAAAGATAAGGGCGGAAACGAACAACTTCTTCTCAGGCAAGAGCTAGAGAACAAGCGAGGCGATCTCATCCGTGAAGAGAGCAAGCTCTCGAATCTCAATGGTGTCATCGGCGAAAAATCAAAACTTCAAAAGAGTCTGAGTGCTCAAATAAAGACCATTGAAAAACACTTGAGCGAGCTTTCTCGCGACAAGAAGATAAATGAGGAAGATTTGAAAGCCGTCAAGCTCGTCCTTATGGAAAAGCAAGGCGCTCTAAGTGCTGTAGCGGCTGAAATTGAGGTACTGCGCAAGGAAAGAGATCGCAGCTCAAGCAAGGGGATGTCCTTGCACGAGGAGTTGCAAAAACTTCGTGACGAACGACATGGGCTGGAAGTTCGAAGAGCTGAGCTCAAGACAAGGAAGACTAATCTTGAGAAGGAACTGGAAGCTGCTCGAAATGCTGCAACCGAATCGATCGGCAAGTCAGCTGCGCTGAAGAATGTGGTTGCTACGCTTGAGCGGAAGCTGCAGGACGAGCAAGCTCTCGTTTATGGGCTCACTCGCAGTATGCGCCAGATGGAGTCGGAAGCCGAATCCACCGAGATGGAAATTGGGGAGAAGCGCAAGGAATTAGAACAAGTCAGCCGCCGCTTGATTACGCTTGAAACCACAAGGGAAGTTGTTGGCGAAAGTGGATTTGGACGCGCTGTCGAGGCTGTTCTGTCTGCTAACTTGCCGGGTGTCTTAGGCACGATTGGGCAGTTGGGTCGAGTCGACGAAAAATACGAGCTTGCTCTTGAGACAGCAATTGGTGGGCGCCTTGCTCACGTTGTTGTCGAAGATGACAGCGTCGCCGAGAGATGCATTCAGATCCTGCGAGAAAGCAAAGCTGGTCGCGCAACGTTTGTACCTCTAAATAAGATTATGTCGCAGCCGCCTGGCTTGCTTCCGAGCCGACCAGGCGTCATTGATTTCGCCTATAACCTGGTCGACTTCAATCCGATCTACGTGAAAGCATTCCAGTACGCCTGCGGTCAGACTGTGGTTGTTGATAATCTCGAATCTGCTCGCCGCATGCTCAACCAGGCACGCATGGTCACGCTTGAAGGAGAGCTGTTAGAGAAGCACGGCACAATTACAGGCGGCGTCGACAACAAATCCAAACTTCATTTCAACCAGAAAGAAAACAACGACCTTGGTCTCTTGAAGCAAAAGAGCAAACAGCTCAGCGACGATCTGCGTTGGCTGCAAGATTCCTTGAAAGAGATAAACGTCGCATTGAATCAAGATCGCGACAAGCTCAATGACGCACGCGCGACGCAAATGCAAAAGCAGGCTGACTTCGATAAGAAGAAGGAAGACCTGGCTGCCTGCGATAACCTTGTTGATGAACTCAAGCCGCGCCTGCGTGCTATGGGCGATGAGATTGAAACCGTTGATCTAGAGCTTTCTGGCATCGACAAGAAAGTTGGCGAGCTGAATCGTTTTATAGATAAGTTGCAAGACGAACTTGCCGATCTCACCTCCGGTGGCAAACGCAGCGAGCTTGACCGCTTAATCGGAGAGGCCGAAGATCTCAAATCTGAAATCGAAGGTATCGAGAAAGGCGCTAAGGATGTTGAGCGCCAAATTGACAGAATCGAGACTGAAGAAAAGGTCGAACTCAACAACAAAAACGCACTGGTCTTGCAAAATGACACCTTGCAGAAAGAGCTAGCCGATTTAATGGCTCAAAAGCCGCAGCACGAGCAAAATATCGCCGAGCTGGTTAGCAGCATTCAAGAACTCGAGCGCAAGAGTGCCGAGATATCAGCCGAACTTATGCAGCTGCATGAAGCGAAAGACAAGCTTCAACAAGAAATTACGCAGGTTGAAATCCTCAAGACTAAGCTTGGTGAACAACTGACTTATCTGGATGAGGAACGTCAGAAGCTTAAGTTGACGTTACATGATTTTCAGATTCAATTGGCAGCAGCGCGTGCCGAACTTGAGCATATACTTGCTGAGCAACCCGATTTCAAGGCGCCATCAGCACAGACTATCGAACAGCTTAAACAGCAAATCGATAGGCTCGACCGACGTATGCGCGCGCTCGAGCCGGTTAACATGAAGGCCCTTGAGGAATACAATCAGACTAGAACTCGCCAGGAAGAACTGACTGAATACCTCGAAACTCTCAGCACTGAGCGCGATCAAATCAATGCCCGAATCGGCGGTTATGCCGAGCTGAAGAAAGAGACATTCATGGAAGCTTTCAATGCGATCAATATCAACTTCCAAGATATCTTTGCTGAGCTCTCCAATGGTTCTGGCCGTTTGGAGTTAGAGAATCCGAACGATCCTTTTGGTGGCGGTCTGGTAATCCGAGCGCAGCCACGTGATAAGAAGATGCAACGCATCGAGGCGCTTTCCGGTGGTGAAAAATCGCTGACCGCCTTGTCATTCGTTTTTGCATTCCAGCGCTATGCACCGGCACCGTTCTATGCATTCGATGAAGTCGATATGATGCTGGATGGTGCAAATGCTGAACGTTTAGCGCGCATGGTCAAACGGCAATCAGAACAAGCTCAGTTTGTGGCTGTCAGTCTGCGCCGACCGATGATTGAGAACGCCGACCATGCAATTGGTGTTTCACTGCGGGCTGATGGTTTCTCGAAAGTTGTCGGAATTGCTGAGGTGAAGTTGCCTGAGGAGCAAGCAGCTCATGCCTGATCCTTTGGATATGGATCCGCTCGATACTTTCCAAATGCCGATTGCAATAGAAGCGGCCGCGCCGGCTGCCGAGTCTGCTGAACTCACTGAGTCCTCTGCGCATTCGCTTCCTGAGCCACCTCCTGCACCCTATCTTCATTTGATCCACGAGAAAGACTCTGGGGGAATTGAAATTCTTGTGCAAATGGCTGAGAAGGGTGAAATCGATCCAAAAAACATTGACATTATCGATGCCACTGACCGATTCTTGAGAGCCATCGCAGCTGCACCGCGTGAGAACTTAAGACGCAGCGGCAAGATCATTTTTCATGCATCGGTGCTTCTGCGGATGAAAGCAGAAGCCTTGCTGATCACAAAAATTGAGGACCTGGACGCCGTCAGCGATGACTTCTTGGATTTCGATGAGGAAGGCAGTCCTCTTATCTATGATTCAAATAACGAAGCCGTCGGCAGGCAAATTACGATTGCCGACCTTCAGCGCGCACTTGTGCGCCGCTCACGGCAGCGCCAATCGAGGCAGCGCCGAGTAACTCTTGAGCAATTGATTGAAGCAATTCGCGAAGCAGAGCGCACGGAGAAGAAACGTGAGGAGCGCCGCGAGCGGCAGCCCAAAGCAGTGATTGCTATGGACGGCTATCACGACATGGAAGATATGGATGACATACTCGATTTGGCTCACGATGAGGATATCGAAGATGTGATCGCGCGAATTGATGTGCTGCTCCAACGCCGGATGGAAGAGATGCTGCGCATGTCTCTTACTCAGCTGATCGGCATGTTGGAAGGTCGAGGCGATTGGGTTGATGCTTTTTTAGCTGTTCTTTTTCTATCAAACGCCGGTAAAATAAACCTGGAACAGGAAATATTCTACGGACCGTTGTATCTGGTAAGAAATACCGTTACTGAGGATTTCTCTCCCCCAGAAACCGGACCAGCAATTCTTGAGAATGCTGCTCAATAGCAAGGGATATATAAATGTCACTAAAAGCAAAAATTGAAGCCGTTCTATTCATGACTGAAAAGCCACTACGTGCACAGGCTATTGCCGGCATTGTTGGTGAGGATGTCCAAGTCGTCCGGCAAGCCTTGCTTGACCTTATCCATGAGTATGAGGAAAGACAGGGCGGTCTTGAGATTGCAGACGAGGAAGGCTACTCATTTCAGGTGAAAGACTCGTTCTCAAACTTGATGGATGAATTCCTTCCTATCGAAATGACCAATGCTGTTTTGCGTACACTGTCGGCAATCGCTATCAAACAGCCAATTCCGCAAGCTGAAATAATCAAGGTCAGAGGCGCGTCTGCTTACGATCACATAAAAGAACTGGTTTCTCGCGAGTTGATTCTAAAAAGAGAAGATGAGAAGTCGCGTTCGCCGATGCTTTCAACTACGAAGAAATTTCAGGAGTACTTCCGTCTGACTAAAGATGGCAAATCCCTAAGGCAGTATTTAAAGCGGCAAATGAAGAAGAAAGACAAAGAGGAACAATTGTCATTGTTCACCCCAGCTGAGGGGGCTGCTATAGAGGGTGATATGGCTGTCGCTGATAATCAAATGGAAGTGCCGGCAATTTCTAATACTGGGGGTGTCGTCGCCGCGGCGCCGGTAGTTGAACGTTTGGTGGACGAAACTGTCAGTGAATCCGTGAGCAATGAGACGATGTCCTTTGCTCCTCCCTCTGATCAAAGCGATGATTTGCCGAGTACGGTCGCTGCGGCTTCTGCGCTTGAGCCAAGCGTCGACTCCACAAATAACTGATGTATTCAAATTCGAAGCCTGTCTTTGCTGCCGTAATCGCCGCTGGCGGATCGGGCAGTCGATTCGCTTCGGGCACTCCGAATGTGGCAGCTAAGTCTAAGCAGTTTTTGGAGCTAAGGGGACGTCCACTCTATTGGTGGTCCGTTCTGGCAATGAGCAAGCATCCTCTTATGCTTCGGATAGTCCTCGTTGCACCATCGGCGTTTCTGGACGACGTGTCGCAAGAAGCCAAGGGACTTTCTTCAAAATACAATTTATCTCAGTCGCTCGAATTTGTAGTTGGCGGACAAAGCAGGCAGGAATCGGTTTTTAAAGCGCTGCAACATCTAGATGGAGAGGGCGAGAAACCCGACTTTGTGCTTATCCATGATGCTGCTCGACCGTTCCTTGATTTTGAAACGATTGATCGTGTGATTAACCATGCCATCAAATACGATGCCTGCACAGTTGGTGTTGCAGTGTCCGATACTATAAAAAGAGTGGATGGCGACAAAGTTTTAGAAACTATTCCGCGCGATCAGCTCGTGGCCGTTCAAACCCCACAGGGTGCACGCTTTCGGGATCTTCTGGCAGCGCATCTGGAAGCCCGCCGTTCCGGGGTTAATACCACAGATGATGCTGCCTTATTGGAGTGGTTTGGAAAGGATGTCCGTGTAGTTGCAGGCCCAGCCTGCAATTTGAAGCTTACACAGCCGCTCGATCTCATTCTTGCGCAGGCATTAGGGGACTTTCTCTTAAAAGATCCTTTGTGATATATTGCTGCCATCTTACTAATAGACGCGTTGGCCACTTGCCAATTGATCTGAAAAATATACAATGAGGAGAAATTGTTCGTGTTCGGAAAGCGCAGGGAGCCTATGTCTCAAGAACCCAAGGAAACGAATCCGGAGAAACCTTCTCCGCCTGCCACCAATGGTCGCCCGGCGAAGCGAGAAGTTGAACTCTTCCCTCCCATTGCGGAGAGAAATTTAAATTCACCGCCTGGCAATGTCACCGCAGGTAGTGCCGCTGGTGGTCGATTGTCTACCCAGATATCTATGTTCCAACCTGTTAGTTTTGAAGAAGCCCTAGATATTGTTGAGGCACTTCGATCGAGAAATGCAACAACTATAAGTCTGGAGAAACTCAAAAAGAACGATGCGAACAGGCTTGTTGACTTCGTCGCCGGGGCATCGGCTGCCCTCGATGGCGATTTCCACAAAATGACTGAGCAGGTTTTTGTGTTCTGCCCAGCAAACATCAAAATAATTGCTTCCGGCAAAACCACTACTGGTAGTGCCCAACGTAGTGCGGCAATGGCTGGTCCAATGCCCGGACCTTCAAGCTCCACGGCCTCATCCTCTACAAACTTTTCCTTAGACACTTTATTTCCAGATATGTCACAAGGTGGCGGTTTGTCCGGGATTTGGGGAAAACAATAGCTTCGACGGCTTTTAGCCAAGACAACTTATAGGTGCTCGGAATACAGGAGCTATTCCGAGCACCTTCGCAATTTTCAACAGGGATAGTGACCCTTAGAAAATTGTGCGGCGTGGTTTCTGCAAACCGTTGTCATCTTGAGGATGCTATCCTTTTGTCTGGAACTATAGAAGGTGCTGTCAAGATGGCTTCAACTCCGAGATCCGTTAAGTCTTCCATTTCCAAAAGAAAAACTGCCAGCCAAGCGTCCAAGACCTCGGCGGTGCCAAAGCGGCGGAAAGCTAGCACGGCTGGCAAAGCCAAGCCAAAAACAACGGTCGGTAAATTAAAGCCGAGTTCGACGCAGAAACAGACGAGCAGCACGGCAACGCGAGCAATCAGTAGTTCGAAATCAAGTCCGAGCAAAGCTAAGACCGCTGCTGTTTCTAAAGCATTGCCAGAGAATAATTCAAAGTCCAGGGCCGACATGATCCGTAAAGCTGCGCTTTCCTTTCCGGAGACAAGCGAAGACTTTCCTTGGGGGCATTCCGCTTTTAAGGTTAAAAACAAAACCTTTTGCTGGATGTCTTTTGCCGAGAACGGAATGCGACTCACTCTCAAGCTTACGGAATCCCGCTTTCATGCCTTAAGCATGCCGTCCGTAGAGGAGTCAAATTATGGACTGGGAAAGCATGGCTGGGTGACCGCGTTTTTCACCTATGAAAAGGACTTTCCGATCGATATGTTGAAACGTTGGCTTGACGAAAGTTTTCGAGCTGTGGCACCCAAGGCTATCAGCAAGCTAATGCCACCTATGGGGACGAAACGGCGCTCTTCATCTGACGAATAAGCCGCGGTAAAAAGATCACCACATTTGTACCTTCTTTGGATGACTGTATTTCAAGGCGTCCGCCGTGGATTTTTGCCAGCCTATATGCCAGCGGTAGACCTACACCTGTTATCGGCTTGCCCTCAGAAAAACGGAAACGATCGAAAATGTGCTCCAGCAATTCTTTGTCGATGCCAGTCCCTGCGTCTCTAACATTGATCATCGCCCAATGCTCATCGTTGCTTATGCTCAACTTGATTTTTGAACTCGCTGGCGAGTAACTCAATGCATTTTGAATTACTGCCTCGAAAATTCGCCTTAGCAATGACATTTCTCCATGAACCCAGAGATCTTCCGCCAGCTCCTGTCCCTTGTAGTCAATTCTCGAATCCGCTCCCGACTTTAGCGCATTGGCTGTATCTTCCAGCAGTTCCTCAATAACCAAATCCGCTGTATCAGGCTTCAATGCCCCTGATTCAATTTTCTCCAGATCTAGTAGGTCGCTTATTTGCTTGATCAGAAACTGGATATCGCTGTTTACGCTCTCGAGTTTTGCGCGGCTTTCTTCTGTGAGTTTTGCAGTTGCGCCAGCTGGCGTTTGCTCGGCTGTTATAAGTTCGAATCCCATAAGCATGGCCGTAAGTGGAGTTCTAAGGTCATGATTGATAATAGCAAGCAACTCTCTGCGTTGTTGCTCCGCTTCTCTTATCGAATGAGCTGCATTGCACAGGCTCTTATCGAGATAGGCCAACTCGTCGTTTCCACGCACTGATGCGACTGGATTTTGACCGCGCGCAAATGCTTGTGCTTTTACGTTGACCTGTGTCAAATGTTCAATAATGCTTATGCATGCAAGAAATAAGAGAAGCAGAAGAATGCTGTTAACACTAAGAATGATTATGAGCAGTTTGCTTACTGTGGCGCGCAACTCGCTTGTCAGATTGTAGGAACGATCTAGGGCAGCGTTTTGTACTTTGAGCGCCTTAAAAAGATCGTTTTCAATCCTTTTACCAGCGGAGTCAGCTATTGTAATAAGGGGAAACGCCTCGAGCGGAGGCATCGTTTCCAAGCTCATTAATTTCGGAGAAAGAGTTTTTAGAGCGGACATTTCTTTGTAAATGCTGACAAAGAATTCTTTCTGCCTGCTTTTGTCCGGTGCGCTCTCAACCAGGTTCTGGGAGATTGCAAGCTGCTCAGCAAATAAAGGCAACAGCGACACTAGCGCCCTTTTATTTCTTGCTACAACTGCCTCGAAAGATCGCTGCCTCCAACTAAAGAAGAGGGCTAATAAGCGCTGGGTCTCTATGATCGATGATTTCTGTCGTGCATAGCTATTTGCGCGCGCTGCTGCTTGTTGCAAGCTGGAATTTAACTGGAACGCGATGACGAATTGCGCAGCTATGAAAATTAGCAAAAGAGCAATGAATCTTGTACGAATACTGCCTAACTTAGCAGTCTTCGGCAGGCTTGCATTATTGTCGTTGTTTGCCGCAGCCGCTGCGCTCACTGGCTGTTGAATCAATGGTATTTCGAACCAAAATGTTGTGCCTTCTCCTTGCTTACTGTCACAACCTATGATTCCTTTGTGACTCTCAACAATTTGTTTTGCAATCAGCAATCCGAGTCCGCTACCACCTTGAACTTGATTTTGGTCGAGCTGGCTGAATCGCTTGAACAATTTTTGTTGTTGCTCGGTGCTTATCCCTGGTCCTTTGTCTTTAATTTCACAGCGGAATCTTTGGCCATCGATGTTTCCACTCAGTCTAATTTCAGACGACCTGGGCGAGAATTTGCATGCGTTGCTGAGCAGGTTTGTTAGCGCTCTTCCCAGCAGATTCAGGTCCACCTCGAGCGCGCAGCAAGGGTCATCAATTTGCAAAACTATCGACTTTGATCGCAGCATAAATGAAAGTGTTGACTGCACAGTTTGAAATAGTTCCGTACTCGTTGTCTTAGCTAATTCGGGATTGAGTTTAGCTCCCTGATTAAATGAAAGCCCCTGCGTCATGTTATCCAGTAAGTACAGCGTTCTATTGACGTTACTTTCCAGAATCTCTAACTTGCCTGCTTTCAGTTCAAGTGCACGCGTTGCCAGATCGCGAACTAGACTTTGAATGTGTAAAAGTCTAGATGAATGCATCTCTTTGAAGAGTTGGATGTAGCTTAGCCGCCCTTGCTCATGCTGGCTCAGGATGATGGACATTTCGTGAAACGTTTGTTTTAGAAAATCGATTTCGTTTTTTCGCTTGGATGGCGCTGGAAGCACGTCTCCAGCCATCAATCTCTCGCAGCTACTTGCAAGGTCGCTTAATGGGCGAGTTATGTGTCGTTCAATAAAAGATGCCAGGTAGGCGCAAATAATCAAATCGATAAGTAGGAAACAGGCTAATAGGATTTCCTCCTTATACTGCGCCTTCTTCTCATTTCCAATTTCGGCATGAATTATTCTGATTTGCTCAAGGACGATTTCATACATGCGGCGAGAAGCCTGCAAATATGCACCATACCAACGCTCTCTTTGCGCTTCGGTTTTTCTTACATCGTAAATTTCACTCGTGCAATGCAAGCACAATTCAATCGCATTTGCGATGGGGCGCCCATCCAGCTTGGATATCTTTCCAAATGCGTTGCGCAAATTTTCTGTGGCAGTTCGAACTTCCTTATAGCTGGCATCATATTCAATTTTTGCAGAGTCAAGATCTTCATTTTTTCGAGTTGCATCTACAAGGCGCCTGTGCTTTCGCATTAGGTCTGCGCAATCTGACCAGCGTTGTGATGCAGTCAAATACTGATATTCTGTCGCTGCCGTTTGTTCCGCGTGCTGAAGATCATGGAGCAGATAAAATACCAATGCCAGTTCTAAAGCGATGAGGATCAGAAATGCGCCGATGATAGGACGTAAAAGCGGAGAGTTTACTAGTCCTAAGGATTTCGATTTTAACTTCTGTTCTTGAGAGTTTGACACGGAGAAGATAAAAGCAGACGAAAGTACTGGTACTATGTTCTTGCTATGCCCAATTCGCCCGACAAAGAGTTGTTTTATGGCAAAAATCCTGTTCGTTGAAGATGATGCCGAGATGGCTGAAACAGTCAGCAATTGGCTGAAATCCGAACATTACGAGGTCATACATTGCGATAATGGCGCTGACGCTGCTGCTCGATTAAAGGCACAGGTCTTTGATTTGGGCATTCTCGACTGGGAATTGCCGGGGATGAGCGGCCTTGAAGTCTGCCGCAGCTATCGAGCTGCGCGAGGCGAGATGCCCATTCTGATGTTGACAGGAAAAGATTCAACAGCCGATAAAATTGCAGGATTGGATGTTGGTGCTGATGATTACTTGACTAAGCCCTTTAGTCTTAAAGAACTGTCTGCCAGAGTTCGTGCATTATTGCGCAGACCGGCACCAATTGTTTCGAATATTTTGGAGCTGGGAAAATTGCGTCTCGATACCCAAAAACATCGGCTTACGAAGGATAGTACCGAAATTCAGCTAATGCCGAGAGACTTCGCTTTGCTGGAATTCTTTATGAGAAACCCAGACATTGTTTTTAGCTCAGAAGCCTTACTGAGCAGAGTTTGGTCAGATGATAGTGATGCTGGGTCCGATGCGCTGCGAACGTCGATCAAACGCCTGCGCAAAAAATTAGACGATGCCGATAATGAAGATGATTCGATAATCGAAAACATACCGCGAGTCGGTTATAGATTTCGGCTTCCAAAGTAATTAATCACGCTGTCACTACTTAGCCACAGAATGATCCCACTTTGAACACAGATTGGAATCATCATCTTTCCTGTAGTGAGTCCTAATTCGTTAGGGGAGATGAGATGAAAGATTACTTGGGAGCCGCTTTGGGAGAAAGTCTTGGCAAACTCGCAGCTAAGAGCCAAACGAATTCAGAGCAAAGTCAGGATATGCTGACAAAAGAGTCCTTGGAGTTGCGGCTTTTCCTGAAGCAGCCGGGCAAGGGTGATTTACCGAACGCAGCAGGAGTTCCGGAGCTGAAATTGACCGACTTGCCACTACCGCAAAAATTGCAAAACGAGATCAGTGCGAAGGACATAAAAGAGTACGAAGAGCAAGCAAAATCAGGACGTCCTCCTGAAAACATAATCTCTGAATTTTAACTCTACTTCGAGTGAGAGGCTCCTTCTGACAGTCAGTTGTGGCGGGGAGTAGAAAAACTGGAGAATTTCTACCCCGTGCCGGTGCCGGGTCCCATAGCGGGGAGTAGAAAAACCGAAGAATTTCTACCGTGCCGGTGCAGGGTGCCATAGCGGGCGTGGAAAAACTGGAGAATTTCTATCGTGCCGGTGGCGGGTGCCAAAACGGAAGTAGAAAAACTGGAGAATTTCTACCGTGCCGGTGTGGGGTGCCAAAACGGAAGTAGAAAAACTGGAGAATTTCTACTGCGCCGTGGCGGGTGCCATAGAGGGGAGTAGAAAAACTGGAGAATTTCTACTGCGCCGTGGCGGGTGCCATAGAGGGAGTAGAAAAACTGGAGAATTTCTACTGCGCCGTGGCGGGTGCCATAGAGGGAGTAGAAAAACTGGAGAATT
>JAKFVQ010000014.1 GCA_021732085.1 Candidatus Obscuribacterales bacterium
TGAGTTTGCACCACGCTTCCTTCAGACATTGCCTCGCGACGTTGCCCTTGCGCGTTGCTAACACTTCACCGTCATCAGGTTGTGTAAAGGACTTTCACCTCCTAGATATCGAACATGCCTGGCACACTAAGCAGCAAGCCGGAGCTTAAAAGCTCCGGCTTGATAGCGGTCAACTCTATATATTGAACTAAGCCCTTTGTCGCTTAGGTACAACATCGATTGCGGCAAGCGCGAACTTCATTTCAAACACCGTCGCATAATTAGCTAACGACGGAGGCATGCTTCTTAGCTCAGCTTCTCTTTGCGGACTTGCCGAGTGAAGCGGTATGGCTATGTGACCATCAATGATTTTTGTTTCCGGAGGTGGAAACATGGCGTAAAGCGTTTCAGGAATCGGTTTGCCATCAGGACCGGGAGAGAACGACTGGCGCCCAACCGCTACGCGTTTATCCATACCTTGGGTTGCGGCTCTGATGTTGTCATTGACAACTTCTTCTACCTTCGCACAATAATTGCTTGCCCATTTTTGGCTGCTCTCGGCTTCCTCTGGAGTGCCTTGCTGCTGCTGCCGTGCGGCATTAGCAACCACGCTATAAACAGGGTCTGAAACTTTAGACCACTGCTCGTAGGAGTCAGCCCAGGCATTACGAAAGTTTTGCAGGTCTTCGCCCTTCAAATCGCGCGCCGAAACGACTGGCATATCGGGCGAAACGTGCTTAAGTGGATGAGACTCAGCCCTCTCGTTTGGATGCGCTGAATGCAGGTCCTCACCATGAAATGGACTAGCATCCGCTGGTTGATTGGCCGACCCTTGTCCTGAGTCGGAAAAATTTGGTCTGTCGCCGGACATTTCAATTACCCCCAGGAACCGCCTGTTCCATGCCCCAACAGTATACCCAGAATCCAGGCTTTGTAATCTTTACCGGACGTCCGGGGCGCCGAAAGCCCAACCCGCGGGGATTTTGGCTATAATTCATCGCGAGCGAGCCAATACGATGGGCGAGAGACCTAAATGCCAAAATCAGCTTATAAGACAGATGCATATTCAGAAACATATATAGGAAGAACTCGCTTGTTCTTAGCGGCCATGCTGGTTGGTTTTAGCATACAAGCCGTAAGCGCCGATCAAGGTAGCCGCGAATTCTCCGCCAGCGATTGGCGCCTGAAGCCAATTCCAATATATGCATTAACCGAAGGAACGGCGTCTTACCATTCGATCCCCTTTGACTTCGAGGATAAAAGATCGAAAGAACCTTTGATCAGTCTCAAGAAAACCAAGATTGCGGGCGAGCCTTTTTACGCCCGCACCGATGGAATGAATGCGCCCTATTATTCATGTGTGTGTGAAAGTGACGGCACAACATACACGCGACAGAGCATCGCTAAAAAATTGGAACAAGTGAACCTTTCACTGAAGAAGTATGGATTTGAATTGTACGTGCTCGATGCCTATCGCCCAGTCTCCTGCCAAAAAGCGCTTTGGGAGTACTTCATCGGACGTGGCAGAGAAGTGTTGAAGAATCCGACGGAAGCAGATCTCGTTGAGTTCGCTGGTAAGTATTGTTCCGATCCGCGCAAATTCGATAAGAAGGATCAGAGCACATGGCCAACGCACTCCACCGGTGGTGCGATTGATTTGACCTTGCGAACACTTGCCACCGGACAGCAAGCATACATGGGCGGAATCTTCGATGACGCATCAAAGCTAAGCGGAAGCACCTATTTCGAAAATAAGAAGGAAGAGGAACTCAGCACAAGCGATCTAGAAGCACGCAGAAATCGCAGAATTCTCTACTGGGCAATGAACGCAGTTGGATTTCAGAACTACGCAAACGAGTGGTGGCACTATGACTACGGCACACAACTCTGGGCAAAGAAAACCAACCGGCTTCATCCCGAGCAAAACGTAAAAGCCTTCTACGGCACCATGGAAGATCCGCGCTAACTATCCTTAGGCGCGGCGGCGAGTGGTGGCTGTCCAGCCTAATTCGCGTAGAGCTTCGTCCATGCTTGTGTTATTGCGCTGGCAGTGATGCAGAGCCATAATCGCATCTTCTTGCACGAGGAATCTTTGTTCGATTAAGTAGACGCCGCGCAGAAGAGCATACAACATAGACTCGTTGACGATGCCGCTGAGAAGCAATTCCTTCTCTATATCAATAGAAGCGTTGGATCCGGCACCAAGCAATTGCGCCAAGTCTTTAGGATCGGCGAGGCCGGATAAGGTCAGCAATTCTTGCATGAGAGCAGCGTGTTTCGTTTCCACGCGAGGCACGCAGGCATGTGCGATTGCCTTAACTACGCTACATCCTTCAGAGAAAATCTGCCGGAGCGCTTGAGAAGCGAGCTGCCCGGTCAACGTTCCGTTGTCTACCATCTCCTGGACTTTGATCGCAGCCTTCAAAAGCGAACGGGAAAGCAAGCGCTCTTCAATAAAGACTTCACCAATAGGCTTTTCATTGGTCAGAGCCAGCTCCATACACGTCATGAGCTGATTTTGGTCGAGCAACCCGGCCTGTACAAGGATATATCCGAGCGGAGTGCTCCTTCTGGCTGGCGGTCGATAGAATCCGCTTTGCTGAAGAGATTCCTCAAAGCTGATTTGGCGCTGGCGCACAGACTTCAAGCCCTGAACAGCTTGTTCTCTGTTGATAACGCCCTCTCGAATAAGTTTCTGAGCGGTAAGGCAAGCAAGCAGGACCTCGTTGGCAATGTATTTGCGGAACACAAGCACACGCCCTACCGGCAAGCCTGTCTCCTGACTTGTCTTTAGAGCTTCGTCGAGCTGGTCCCAGGTAACAGCTTCCGCTTCAACCAGAAGTTCGCCGAGGCGGTTAGTCGCGCCCTGCTTTTGCTTCTTCCAGCCCATCTGCCCGAGCGCTTCAGGGAGTTTGACGTCGGTCTTTACGACAACGGCTAGGGCTTGCGCCGCCATTTCAAGAGAAACCATGCCGTCATTTATAAGTGATTGAGCCTCAACAGCGGCCTTAAGGTCCCGCTGTTTGAGGTATCCCAGCATTACGAGAACCTTGCCGAGGGGCAAAGCACGCTCTTTAGCCTTGTTAAGCGCGTCTGTAAGCAGCTCGGCGCTTAAAATACCTGACTTTGTCAGCAACTCTCCGATCGGGATGAGTGTTGCATCTTGCGTCATCTGGAATCGGCCTCTCTTTCGGCTGAAGCTCAGCCGGTATAATCTTAGACTCTTATTGCTTTCTCTTCCACGAATTGGGGCAAATCATTCCATGGATCGCCTTATCAGTCACAGGAATTAACAGGCATGACAAATACGGTTGTTATAACAGGATGCGGGCGAGATAGGGTTGGGATAGTCGCGGAACTAACCTCCATTCTCTTTGATGCCGGATGCAACTTGCTCGATTCGAGCATGACACTATTGAGAGGAGAGTTTGCGCTCATTCTTATGGCAACACTCCCCGATTCCATGAGCGTCGAAGCGCTGGAAACGCAGTTGTCGCAACTTCAAGAAAAATTGAAACTGCAATTATCAGTCAGAAAGCTCGCAGACGATGAATTGATGGAGCAAGATGCGGATCAATTCCAGTTCATCGTGTCTGTTTACGGAGCTGATCGTCCCGGCATCGTATCCGGTATCACTCGCGCAATTGCCGAATTGGATTTGAACATAAGTGACGTCCAGACAAAGAAGGTTACGCAGGGCTCGCGTGAAATATTTGTGATGATGCTCGAGCTTTCATCAAAGAAAGATGTGAGGGCAGAGTTCATAAAGAGCAAATTGGAAGAGAAGAGCAAATCGCTTTCAGTCGATTTGACAGTCCGCGAACTTGAAGTGATGGAGCTCTAATCCATGCCTGTTCGGGAAATCCTTCTCTATCCTGATCCACTACTCAAGCAAGTTTCAGCTGAAGTGGTGGATTTTGGCGATGAACTGCAAACGATAATCAAGGATCTTGAAGACACACTGGATGACTCCCCATTTTGTGTCGGCATCGCCGCGCCGCAGATTGCATATTTGTCTAGAGTTTTACTCATCGATGTTTCAAGAAGCAGAAAGCCGGTACGAAATTGCGGCAGGGTCGCATTAGTGAATCCTGTAGTGACGATCTCCGAAGGAGAGATATTAGGTCGCGAAGGCTGCCTGAGTTTGCCACATTTAACTGCAAATGTGACGCGAGCGCAAAGCATCACGCTTAGTTATTTTGATGGAGAAGGTAATAAGAGAGAATTGAGCAGCAGCGATTTTGAAGCGCGAGTCATCCTGCACGAATTGGATCACCTGGATGGTTTACTCTTCCTCGATCGCGTCAGCAGCTTAAAAACTGATGTGTTCAGAAGAAAACGTTTTTAGAGAGGAATTTATGAATCGGAGTCAAATCAATCGGCTTATCGACGATGCAATCACTTTCTTTTCCGAACACAGACTTGCATTGCCACCATGGGCATATTGGACTTGCGAGCAATGGCAAGACAAGCTCAACGCCGACACGCTAGAGGTTCGCACGCATGGAATGGGCTGGAATATAACTGACTTTGGATCCGGCGATTTTGATAAACAAGGTCTACTTCTGTTTATTCTCCGCAATGGACGAATGGAAAACGAACAGCCGTGCACAACAAAAACATATGCTGAAAAAGCGATGATGGTTCGGCCTGGTCAAACCACTCCCTGGCATTTCCACTGGATGAAAACCGAGGATTTGATCAATCGCGGCGGCGGACGGCTCGAAGTGGAGCTCGGCTGGGCAAGCGATGATGAGAAAAGTATCGACCAGCGTGCTGTGGAAGTACAAGTCGATGGAATTACACGACGCATCCCGGCAGGCGGAAAAATCATTCTAGAGCCAGGCGAGAGCGTGACACTTCCTCCGAAACTATGTCATCAGTTCTGCGGATTTCATAGTGATTCAAAAATCTGCGTTGGTGAAGTAAGCAGCCTCAATGATGACGGCACCGACAATTGTTTCTTATTCGGCATCAAGCCCCGCCAGATAGTTGAAGACGTCGCCCGCAAGTTTTATTTGTGTAGTGAGTATCCTATCTAGTTAACGCATTAGCATAAGTGCGACAATGAGCGGTCACCAATCTTACTTAGGAAACTGTCGCTAAAATGTTTTTTGCGCAAAAGCAAGTCGGAAATGTGCGTGCTTAAGTTCCGCAGGTTGAGTTAAGAACGCTGAGCTACGTGCGCGAATTCGGTTCAGTTTGGCTCACGAGCATCGAAGCGCCAGAACGTGGTTCAACAATAAACGCGCAGGCGAGTTTTGCCGCTCTGGCGGTTCGGATATTTGTACTTCTTAGCTCTGACAGAAGATCCGGATTACAACTGATGCCACCATATACAGTGCGGGTCGGAATATTTTCAAACCAGGCTAACGCTCGGTCTCTTCGATTCCATTGATCATCCGCTCAAGCTCAGTAATGTCTTTCATTATTTGGTCAAAGTCGGGCGTGTCGTAAAACATGCCAGCCTCGATCATTTCATCGAAGTCTTTCTGCAAAGCCGCAAGCAGTTGTTTAGCGGGTACAAGCTTCAGCGCTGTCACACAGTCATCGTACCTGGCGTAAGATGCGTTGTAGAAAAGCTTTTTGTACTTGATAACATCAACAAGCAAAGCGCGGTCATCAATTGCATGCTCGATTTTTCCGCTTCTATGCAGGCACGACATATCGTACCAGTGGCGTGACAGACGCTCCGCAGAGGCGCGCAGTTCGGTGCGGTTGCACTCGACGTGAATCAGAGTTGCCTTCTCCCAAAACGATCTTGCCATGGCAAGCACGGTTACTTTAGCTTCGGGAAATTCAAGATCCTTCACAAGATCAGCCACATAAGGGCGGACGATGTGTTCTTCATTGGGCTCTGCGATATTTCTGCCACCAAATTCGAGGAGCACATTTGCTGCCAGATATCTGCCAGGTTGCTCGGTAAGCACGGATGGATAATGCACGCGGAATTGTTCGCCATCGTCGCTCACTTCGATTGAAAAGTCGTGGACAGGAAATTGCTCAGCCAGGATTTTTTCGAAGTATGGCTTTACGACTTCCTTTGAGTGTTTAGCAACGAACTGCTTGAGTTGATCGCTGAGATTTTTGATTGCACTTCTGGATGGTTCACCTTTGATTTCATCGACAAAGCCACGGTAATCGAGAGTGATATCGATGTCTTCGGAGAAACGCTCAATGATGTTGTACACCTTAGAGAGAGCGGTGCCACCTTTGAATGCCATAGGCACACGGCCGGGCATAGAAAAAAGCGCCTCCAGTGCCCAACAGACCCAGATGTCTTTTTCGAGGACTACAGGCGTTTTCTTGACCTGCTGCGATAGAGTGTTGAGTATGTCTGCCTGATCACTATCAGGGAGTTGCAAGAATTTTTCAGGCATGAATTTCCCTTTCGTACTTCAGCAACTGTTCTGCCATCCAGGCAGGCATTTTTGGAATTGCCGCCCGCAATTGCGCATACTCGTCGGGAGACAATCTTTGCCTTATAGCAGCAAAAGTCTGCGGAGTGACTTCGTTTTTGCCCAGATACCAGAGCGCAGATACAGCCAGTCCAACATTGGTGCCTGGTGCCACCAGTTTCCTCGGGCTTATATGCTTCAAGCGGATCGGAATGTTGCCGTATTGAATGCGCCTGGACGGACCAGTCGTGTAATAGACTGGCTGTACAGGCATTTGAGTCGAAAGTCCGAATCTACGGACAGCTTCGGCCCCATGTACTTCGACTGGACCACCAGCTCTGGCCATGGCAATCTTAATCGGATCAGGCGGCACTGCACCAACATACTTGCTCTGCTTCGGACGGACATAAATGCCTCTGGCTGGTCGCACCAAGACACCCGCCTTGGTCAGGCGAGCCAGCTCCAGATCAACAGCCTTGCGGGTGCCCAGGCACAGCAAAGCAGCCGGGGTAAACGGTTCACCCAGCGGTTGAGTCTCGATAAAGCTACGGATTAGTTCAGCAGTGCTCATAAGCAGCCTCCGAGGGAACATTATATCACTTTTCCCTCAAGACCACCAGATAGCCAGCTGTTGGGAGTCTAACCTATCATGATAGGTTTCTCATAATCTTGGTGGATACGGCTCCTGTTCTTGCAAATTCTCGTTGCGCCATAGGCAAGATCGCCGAATCTGAGCATCAACTTCCTTCCATTCAGCGCTATTTATGTGCCGGCAAAATCCGTTATGTTTTTGCTCCAACCAGTCCCGTATTAGACGGAAGCGATTCTCGTCATTGAACCGGCCTGGATGATGTGCTGGCAGACGCTGATCAGCATCTCCATACCAGAGGTAATGTTCGATGGAAAGCACAGCTTCATGCCGCTGGTTTGCCCCAGATAGTCCATCTTCGTACCGAAACTCACACAACCATTTCGCAGCTGGGTTCTCCGGAGCATGTAGGCCAATTTGTAAATCTACACAAGGTGTATTTGAGAAACTTTGCGCCTAAGAACGCCAGCTGGGAAGCAACGAAGATAGGTACATGGCTTCATAGGTTGCTGACCTAAAGCGCAAATCTGCTCCCTGATTCTGGGGTCCAGGTCGCTGTTTGCGTTCAAAAAAGATCAATGCCAAATGATTGTCACTTAAGTGTCACACCTTTCGCAGGAAACTTCAGACATCAGAGCGGGAGGAGAACACAGTGAGCGATTTACTTCAAAAACAAGGCTTCGAAACAAAGGATTCTGTTCGGGATGCCGGAGCGGAGCATGCATTGCAATCGTCTGCACTAACTTCGAAAGACAGCTCGCAAGTGTTTCGAAACGAGAAAGACAGAATCGAAAAATCCAGCGGTGGTAGCTTACATGACTTGGTAATTTTTGGTGATGAAGATTCTTCTTCCGATGGGAAAGCCAAAGGAGGCGGTGGCGGCGGTGGCGGTGGCGGTGGCGGCGATAAAGGTGGTATCCCTAGCTCCAGAGGAACGGAGAAAAGCGGAAGCAGAAACAGTAGCCCCAGCACGAGCGACAGCGCCAGCGGCAGCAAAACGGACACCACTAGCAGCAGTAAGCCGGACACAGCTACCAGCAGCAAGTGGGACAACACTGGCGGTAGTATGCCCGCAGGTGGGTCAATGGATTCAGGAAGCCATGGACCCGTGAACAGCGGAATGGAGCGGATGGACAGCAAACCATCAATCTCGGGCGGCTTTGAGCCTAGCGGGCAGAAGCCAGATCTGGATTACAAATCAAACCCAATCGAAAAACAACAATACAAGTCAGAAGGACCAAAAGCGCCGGAAACATCCCCAGAGAAAAAATCCACGGCAACAGAAATAACGGACACCAAAACGGCAAAAACAGAATCAGCGGAAGCACCGGATCCGACTTCTGTTGACCCTGAAAAATGGGCACAGACAAAGGAAGATGCCTTGCATGTTCGTAAAGGTGAAAGTCTTTCGGTAAAAAAGGACTACCCACAAAGAGGAACTGAAATTAAGGACGTAGTTGTTGCCGAGTCCGGTTCAACTGTTATTGCCAGTGACATGAAGTTCGATTTAAGGAATGGAAAGGATCAAGCGCAAAAGGATGGAAGAAGTATTGTGATTGCAGAGAAAGGCTCACAAGTAAGTGCCCAAAATGGCTCTTTCGTGATTGCGGAAAAAGGCTCACGAGTTAACGCCGAACCAGGGGCCCTAATTATGTCCCTGTCAGAGGATGGCAAATCACTGAAACTGATAGATGAATCTCAGGATACGGCAGACGTTAAATGGAAACGACAAGGAAGGACTGTCTACTAAATCCAAAGCAGTTTATTAATAGCTAACTGCAAATATTTCTGGGAATCTCATCGTTGCTCGAAATTCTGTCCAATGAAAGCTGTTAGGAGTCAGCGAAAGCCGCAAGCGCCCCTCTCATATCTGAGTGGGGCTTCTCCATAATCTCTCCATAGTTTCCATCCTCAATACACATGCTTTTTCTAATATGGCAATGTGAACGGAGGAGTCTTCAAACATGACCATGGCAGCAGCGGAATTACTAAAGGAGCTTTCGAAGGATGACCGTCTCAACAGGATAGCGATTAGCGACACCGGCTTCATCTTCGATCCGCAGACAGGACAGAGCTTCACACTCAACAGAACGGGCTTAGTCACGCTCTCGATTCTAAAGAGAGGCTCGAGCATTGACGAGACAGCGGAGCAGCTTTCGCACCAATACGGCATCACCGAGGAAACTGCAGTTAACAGCGTCGAAGCGTTTCTCTTACAACTTGGGAGATACCTATAAATGCTTCCACAGAATCACTTTCAGAAAGAGAAGAACTGGAGAAACTGGAATGTTGCCGTGACTGGGATGAATGCCAGTCCTGAAAGTCCGGGTCCAGGCTTCGCGGTGGCACGTAGCATCAGAGAGCACAGACATTTCGACGGACGCATCATCGGACTTGGCTATGATGTTCTCGACGCCGGATTATACTCAAAGACAATATGCAATGGCGGCTATCTGATTCCATATCCATCGGCAGGACGTGACGCTTTGCTTGAGCGAATATATCAGGTTCACGCCCTGGAGGGTTTGGACGCAATAATTCCTTGCCTTGACGCGGAGCTACAAAATTTCATCGGTATTCAAAGCGAATTGAAGCAACTCGGAATCAAAATGTTGATTCCCACTCGTGAGCAATTCACACTACGCGCAAAGGATCACCTCGCCGAATTCTGCAAATCGATCGGAGTCGATGCACCCGAGACAAAGACGATAACCAATCCACTTTTCTTCGATGAGTGTGAAGCACAGGGCTGGCAATATCCTTTGATGGTGAAGGGAATTTTCTACGATGCCACTGTGGCACGTAACGCGTACGAAGCGAAGTCGATCTTCGCAAAGCTCGTTCAAAGCTGGGGCTATCCTGTTCTAGTGCAGAAGATCATTCCCGGTGACGAGTATGACCTAGCAGCTATCGGGGACGGACACTGCCGAATGTTGGGCGCCGTGATGATGCGCAAGCGCGGATTGACGGATAAAGGAAAGGCCTGGGCAGGTGTCACAGTTGTAGACGAAGCAATCGGAAAAGTAGCCGAGAAAATAATTCGCGGACTGGCATGGCGCGGTCCACTTGAAGTGGAAGTGATGAAGGGATACGACGGCAAGATTTATCTAATCGAAATCAACCCTCGTTTTCCAGCCTGGATTTACTTAAGCCACGCAGTTGGCAGAAACCTACCAGCCGCACTTTTACAAACACTGGCAAATGAACCGGAGCTCGACCTGAGCCCACCCAAACCAGGGACTTTCTTTATCAGGCACGCTCAAGAGTTGATTGTGGAACTGGCAGAATTCGAATCGTTGTTCGTTAATGGCGGAATATCGACTCCAATTCAAGAAGAGCCTCTTGAGGTCAGCCTGCAAGAGCACGACAAATTTAAGGCCGCTAGTTAATTTTTTCAGACGAACAAGGAGACAAATAGATGGATAGTTCGGCCGATTTTACCGACATTGGCACATGGGAGCCACCCTTCATTCAGCCACACAAAATGGGTGCGCTAAACAAGTTCGGGCAACGTACTGTTCGAGACAACATTACTCGCGAAGTATTCGGGGTACCTGTCAGCGACCTCGTTCGTCGATATGGATCACCTGTCTTCGTAGTCGGCGAAAAGCATTTGAGACAAAATATTCGCCGCATCAAAACTGCATTCCAACAGAGATACAACCTGGCAGTTCACGGCTGGTCGTACAAAACAAATTACATCAGCGCGATCTGCCGCATACTCCATCAAGAAGGATCTCTAGCCGAGGTCGTATCGAAATTCGAATACGAGAAAGCGCGTTTCTTAGGAGTACCTGGCGATCAAATTATTTTCAACGGACCTAACAAGCCGAAGGACATTCTTCGCCGAGCGATTGAAGATGGCGCCTTAAACCAAGCCGATCATATGGACGAGTTAAAAATGCTCGAAGCCGTTGCAGAAGAGCTCGACAAGACTGTCAAAATCGGGATCAGAATAAACTTCGACACCGGTTTCACTGAACCATGGAGCAGATTTGGATTCAATTTAGAAAGCGGACAAGTGAATGAAGCTATCAACTTCATTTCACGCAGCAATCATCTCCGCTTGAGCAGCCTTCATTCTCATATCGGAACTTTTGTTCTTGAACCGCGAGCATATGCGGAACAAGTGCGCATTATGTGCGAGCTAATGCGCAAATTGGAGGGAGTCGAAAATGTCGCCATTGATACTATCGATGTCGGTGGCGGCATCCCGTCAAGAAATGCACTACAAACGATCTATCTTCCTCCCGAGCAAGCGGTGCCCGATATTAATGAATATGCAGATGCAATCTGCGAAGCATTACTTGCCGGCAGCAGATATCGCAAAGAAATCGGCAAGGATCTGCCGCGCCTTATATTCGAAAGCGGTCGCGCAGTAATCGACGATGCAGAAGTGCTAATCACGTCAGTCGTCGGCACCAAGCGCCTTCCCGATGGGCGCCGAGCTGCAATTCTGGATGCAGGAACGAACCTTCTGTTTACAGCCTACTGGTACAACCACCAGGTAAAAATGACAAGAAACGCAGCGGGCTCGGAAGAAGAAACTGTTCTTTACGGACCGCTCTGCATGAACATCGACGTTGTGCGCCATAGCATTAGTCTTCCACCACTTGCCGCGGGCGATCAACTTGTTATCAGCCCAGTTGGAGCGTACAACAATACACAATGGCTACAGTTCATCGAGTACCGACCGAATGTAGTTCTTGCACAGGAGTCTGGCGGCTGCTCCGTAATAAGACAGGCAGAAGACTTGGGAGTGATGATGGCGCAGGATCAAATTCCAGCACATTTGGCGAGCTTCGATGTAAGCGGAAAAGTTCGTCCTCTGAACAGATCAGGAAATCATCCGGTACTTAACCGGAAGCTTGTCTAATCAAGCGATCAATAAAGTTGAGCGAGGGAAGTTGGCAGAGGCACCGATCACAACGATCCAATCGGTGCCTTGGCCCCATAAAGAAGGCGACATATGAGCTTACTGATGAAACTACTAGATGGATATGGCTCGTTCTTCGCGTTGAGCCATCCATTATCAAAAATACTAATTTTGTTTGCAGCATTGCTTCAACCTCATTCAGGCTTCATTGGTCTGTTGGGTGGTCTCAGCGTCATTATGTGGAGACGACTGCTTCAATTCGATTCAGAGTCTGAACGCATTGAAATTATCAATGGAATCCTACTTGGTTCATTGATGGGCTCGCTCTATTCATCGAACTTCGTGGACATATTGCTCACGGTATCCGGCGCATTGTTGGTGGTTATCTTTTCCGCCATTTTTTCCGATACCATTGGCAAGCAACTCAAATTGCCATTGCTGGGCACTCCCTATGCGATGGTGTCATTTGCACTTTTGCCGCTGTGCACAATGTGGCATTTGATTCCAACACAGGCTGCTAATCCATACATCGTTCCGGAAAATCTCTCTTTTCTAAATTTGCTAAATCCGTTAGGTGCGATGTACTTCAACGGAACCGTTCCTGGAGGGTTATTGGTTCTAATCGCATTCTGCCTTTCGTCCAGATATTTAGCACTGCTAGCCGTTGGCGCATGTTTGTGCTCCTACGGATTCCTGAGCCTGTTGGGAGTTTATCCCGACTCAATTATCTCGCTGGTTGGGCGCATGAACAGCGTACTCTCCGCGTGCATACTCGGCGGTTTATTTGCAGTCCCTGGAAAGAAAAGCCTCTTCGTCTCGATGGGTGCAGCAGTTTTATCTTGTGTTCTCACCCTGTCACTTACTCAACTTTTGTCAGTTGTATCGCTTCCTGTGCTCGCACTTCCCTTTGTGCTTTCGCTTTATTTGTGCTTACTCTGCTTCAACGCCCAGCGCGGAAAGAACTGGACATATTTCTGGCTTACCGTGCCATCCCTTCCCGAGCAAAGCCTGGCTCAAATGCATGTGGCACGAGTTCGCGGAATAGATCCTCGAAGCATCGCACTTCACCTTCCGCTTCGTGGAATCTGGCAAATATATCAGGGTTTTGGCGGCAAGCACACGCACAAAGGTCAGTGGCAATATGCACTTGATTTCTTTCAAACGGCGAGCGGACTCAGCTTCACTGGGACTGGCCGCCACCTCAGCGATTATCATGCGTACGGCAAACCCGTACTGTCCCCAGCTCTTGGCACAGTGGTGGATTGTCGAGCCGACGTGCCTGACAATCCGCCAGGGGAGGTGGATACGGTCAACAACTGGGGCAACTACATCCTGATCAGACTCGATTGTGGATACTATGTTTTGCTCGCTCACCTGCAATCGCAAAGCATACGAGTAGTAAACGGATCGCGTGTTTACCCCGGAGAGGCGTTAGCACTTGTCGGCAATTCCGGGCGCAGTCCACAACCGCACTTGCACATGCACGTGCAGGAGGACCACATACTGGGAAGCAAAACAATCCCATTTCACCTAAGTAATGTCATCGTACACAGCAAGGAGCATGATAACTTCAGCTTGAACTCAACACCACAAGAACACGAAATAGTTTCCTCACCTACAAAAAATGCTGCGCTCAAGAGATCACTTCGCTTCTCGGTAGGATCCAAATTCCAATTCGAAGTAAAAGTGCCGGACCAACCTGTAAAGATTGAGGTCTTGAATGTCACCCTGGATTTAGCGGGGCAGTTCTGGATCGAGAGCAGCAGCGGAGCCTCAGTTGCTTTCACTCTAACTGATGATCTACTGGCATTCTTCAACAGAAGAGGTCCTGAGGATCCATTCTTAGATGCCTTCATTCTGACACTTGGTCTAACCCCATTTGCTGAGGGTCATCTGCAATGGGCTGATGCGACGCCAAAGAAGCTGTTGCCTATGACCTTAATGGATCATCTAGCAAGCGCGATTATGACACCATTTCAAGAATGTGCACGAAGCAAGTATGCTCGATTCTGGGATCCATTCTTGAGAGTCTGGACACAAACGGCGAAACACAAAATAGGCGGCTGGTCCTGCTCGGCAAGGGCAAGTTTCTGCGAATCGCGTGGGCTAGTTGACTTTGAATTGACTCAAGGAAAACAAAGCTTGCTGAAAGCTAGACTCCTGCGCTCTGGCATCAAAGAAGACAACGGCATTCCGGCCTCCAGCGCGGCGCCTCTTTCGCAAGTATCCGAACTATAATCAGCCAACGCTGAGAAGGAACATTCCAAGCAAGGACAATGAAACTGACAGTCACTCAAAAAATGATTTTGATCGCATCACTTTCAGCAATAGGTGTTGTCTGTTCCGTTACAGCCGTTGTTCAATGTTTCATTCTGATGCTCAGTCAAGTTTTGAGTCAAGAAATGGTCGTGACCTTTATCTGCTTGATCGGCTGCGCCTTGAGCACATTATTATCGTGCTTCCTCTGCCGAAACATTCTGGGTAGCATCGATACATTGCTTATCTGCGCCCGACAGCTAAGCGCTGGAAATCTAAGCGCAAGGATAATCGAAAGCGGCAAGCAGCATGATGAGCTTGGCGAATTGGCGAGCCAATTCAATTTGCTGGCCGCAAGTATTGAACAGAAAGATCGCGCACAACGTAAGTGGTTGACTGATACATCACATGAATTGCGCACCCCACTTGCAATATTGCGCGCACAGATCGAAGCATTACAAGATGGCGTCCAGGAGGCAAATGAACAAACGCTGTCCGTACTGCATAAAGAGGTGTTGTGGCTTTCCCACTTAATGGACATCGTCCACGAATCAGGAAAAGCTGAACAGAAAGAATGTGCGCTCGATCAGCAGCGAATTCACAGCAAGGTTATCGTTGCTGAACAGAGGGGAACAATTGAGCAAGGAGAATCGGTACTTGGGGGATTGAGAATGATGATGCGCTCCCCCAGCAGAGGCAACAGCGGAAAGGGCTAATGAACAAAGCTGCAGACACTAAAGGTCCAGATCACATTCTGATTGTGGAAGATGAGCCCACTATAGCGCAGGTCCTTCGCGATTATCTGCAACAGGCTGGCTTCAAAACGACACATAAAAATGATGGCGGCATCGTGGTAGATTCCGTCAAGAAAGAGCCTCCTGATGCAATTTTATTGGACCTCAACTTGCCTAATAAGGATGGAATAGATATTTGCCGCGAAATTCGTCAATTCTCAAACGTTCCAATAATTATGGTAACTGCGCGAGCGGATGAAATCGATCGATTGCTTGGGCTTGAGCTAGGCGCTGATGATTATATCTGCAAGCCATTCAGCCCACGCGAAGTGGTGGCACGGGTAAAAGCGCTATTTCGCCGCCTGCGCCAACCAGCTACGCAGGACGATAAGCGCGGAGGCTTTCACGTGGACGAGGACCAGGCACGAATTTCATACAACGATACCCGCCTCGACCTTACGCCGACCGAGTACAGGCTGTTGAAATTGTTCGTGAGTAATCCTGGAAGAGTGTATTCCCGGTCTCAGTTGCTGGATCTGTGCTATCAACAGGAGCAGCTAATTATCGATCGTGTGATCGATAGCCACATAAAGAATGTGCGCAAGAAAGTTGCACAAGTGCTCCCGGGGCAAGAAGTGCTTCATGCGGTCTATGGCATCGGATATCGATTCGAGATGCAGTAGCTAGCAGTGACGTGACGATGAACAACCGTCGACTGACGCTTGATGGTCTGCTACTCATCAAAATGACGCGAATGACGGTCGGCTTATAACTGACGCTATACATCGACGATCAGCATGCCGTCGGCTTACAACTGACGCTATACATCGACGATCAGCATGCCGTCGGCTTACAACTGACGGTTTGCTAACCATCAAAATCAACACGAGATGACGGTCAACTAGCCGTCACCTTAACAAGAGATGGTCAGCGCACCAGCGAGCGAAATGATGGTAGCAAGCTCTCGCCTCATAGGGGTAAATAGAAAATGCATTTACGTCACAAAACCTTCTAGGGCTTACGGGGATACTTTTTGCACATAGGGTTGATGCATCATTTTTCTCACCATGACAAGCCAGGTTACGTTTCGAATGAATGCTTATCCCGACAAGCTTTCCAGCTTCCGAGCTGCTTCTGTAGGCAGTTGTCATGGTGAGAAAAATCTCCAAATTTCAACGGAAGCGAACTTACTCCCATCGAACATTTTTCACTTAATAAACGTTGGTGGAGAACATCAATGTCTTCTCGTCGAAAAAACGCACCAAAAAAGATACCGTGCCCTTTCGAGCACGGTATCACATCGTCTTATGTAATTGTTATTACATAGACGGGTTCGCTTTCGCTGCCACTCTTTCTGAGTTTGTTGGCTCAAAAGGTATTGCATACGGCGCGCGCGTACGATCATAAACTGTCGTTATCGCGGCGGCGGTCTTCATCATTTTCGCGAACAGTGCCTTGTCCTCATTTGTATTGGACTTACGCAGATTGCCCAGGAGGCTATCGCACAACATCAAGTTGAGATGTGAGAAGTCACTCAGAACAATGTGGCGTTCAGCACCAACAGTGTGCACATTCAGACTGCGGCGAGCCGCGGTATCACTGAACACAAGGTCACGAGCTCTGTAGCCAGGACCGACAACCATTGCGGCTTCCTGTCCAGGGGTCAGATTGACACTGCGATTTTCCATGGTGACAGTGACGTCATTTTTGGAATTATCGACAAGGTCTCTGACGTAGGTCACGGTCGGGGTAGCAGTGATCATTACCACTGCGCCCTTGCCGACATTGACTGTTCCGTGCGGAGTCATAACGTTTGTCGCAACGTTTTCAGCAACAAGAATCGTTCCGGTATCTAGTTTGTAGGCGTTCGATTCAAGTTGCATGACTCCTGCTCCGACTGAGCAACGGAATGGCACTTCGCTTACCATGCTGGAAGGAACTGTCAGTCCAATTGGTCTGAGGAGTTCTTTGCGCTTGGGCTTCATCGCTATTTCCTTGGAAGGAAGGCGATTGTTATCGAGTACTCCAAGCGGACGGCGTCCGTTTCTTTCCGAAACCATTTCTCCATCACAGCGTGCGGCTCCACCCACAGCGCCTTCTTGTTTGAACGGCAACCAGTAACGGAAGGTGTGATAGGTGGTGTTCCAGATCATTTCTTTCGGTACTTCTTCCGGAAGCTTGACCATGGCTTTCATTACCTGCGGCAGTTCGCCGTTGTGCGGATATCGTGAAATATTCACAGCATTCACACCTGGCGGGAGAGCCGAGATCCGAGTGGTCTCGATGGTAGTTGTTTCGGTCGTGGTGACGGTGCCATCGGTTGCGCCGAGTCGTCTATCTGGACGCTGAGCTAGATCCGTTGCTCCGAGTCTGTCTGGACGCTGAGCTAGATCTGTTGCACCCAGCCGGTCTGGACGCTGAGCTAGATCCGTTGCTCCGAGTCTATCTGGACGCTGCGCTAGATCCGTTGCTCCGAGTCTGTCTGGACGTTGGGCTAGATCCGTTGCTCCGAGTCTGTCTGGACGCTGAGCTAGATCCGTCGCTCCGAGTCTATCTTGACGCTGAGCCAGATCCGTTGCTCCGAGTCTGTCTGGACGCTGAGCTAGATCCGTTGCTCCGAGTCTATCTGGACGTTGGTAGACTTCAGTCGCTCCGAGTCTATCTGGACGTTGGTAGACTTCAGTCGCTCCGAGTCTGTCTGGGCGCTGAGCTAGATCCGTTGCTCCGAGTCTGTCCGGACGCTGGTGCACTTCCGTTGCTCCAAGTCTGTCAGGACGTTGATAAACGAACGTGTCACTTGCCTTGTCAGGACGCTGAGCAATCATATTGCTTCCTCGTCTGTTGGACGCAGTCAATTCTGACGCACCCAATCGATCCGGACGCTGCACCATGGTCGGTGGCAGCTCAACAATAATCTGTTCCCCGGAGCGGACCTGATAATTGCCTTGACCTTGCACAGACATCGTAACGACGCCGCGCTCATGATCAGTTAGCGATATTACGCCGATTCGCTCAACATCGCCGGTTTGGATTACCACAACTCCATGAGGAGGGACCTGCACTACAGAAACGTCCATGTCTACAGTTTCTCCGCGCTCGCCGCCTTGAACAACAGCTTGACCGGTTTGCAGAACTACTCCATTGCTAAGCAATGCTTGGTGAGCCGAAGGAGAGTTTGTGATTTTCTCCAAATAGCTTTCTTCCTTATCCTGCACCATCCAGATGAGTGGTTGTGGCGTAAAGATATTGCTATTCACTCCCGGGATTGGTGGTGCCACCAGCGGTCCTAGAGTGTTGCCAGCTACCGGACCTGGGGTCACTACCCCGACTCCAGGCGTTCCGGGCGGACCCGGAGGTGGAGGTGGTGGGGGGGGAGGAGGAGGTGGAGG